>JAEUHR010000063.1 GCA_016794425.1 Planctomycetota bacterium | reverse complement strand
ATCCGCCGGGCCGAAGATCACCAGGTCGAGGTCGGACGAGCCGTCGCCGACCACCGTGACCCGAACCTCCTGACCGGCGCGGAAGGTCGTGGAGTAGACGATGGCTTCGCCACCGCGAACGACGTCGACGTCTTCGCCGCCAGCGGCCGAGGTGGGGAGGTCGAAGGACAGCAGCGAGAACAACAGCGTGGCGAGCAGCATGGGGGGTTCCTTGGGTCAGGGGCTACCGGGATGGCGGCCTATGCCCAGAGGGAACGCTCCAGCAGGGAGAACCGAAGACCTTTCCGACGGGGTGTCCTGGTACTCGGGCAGGCAGGTAGACTTCCGCGCGGCTCGCCGGGCGTCGAAGTGCCCCAGGGGTGTTCCATGCGATTCGAACTGAGTGTGCTCGATGGTCCCCTCGCGGGGAAGGTGTTCGCTTTCGATCTTCCCGAGGGTGAGGAAGTTCGCATCGGAAGGCATCCGCACTGCGGCCTCAGGCTTCCCGAGGAGTACCCGAGCGTGAGCCGGCAGCATTGTGCGTTGCGCTCGGTTCTCGGGCGAGTTCGAGTCGTCATCAACAAGGAGAACCCGGTCCTGCTCGAAGGTCGACCGATGCGCGACGAAGCCCTGGTGCGCGACGGGGCGGAGTTCCGATTGGGCGTGGACGGTCCGCGTCTGAAGCTCCGTGTCCACGACGAACCAGCCGATGTGGCCAAGACGGTCGGGCGAGTCGAGAGCGTCGGGGATCCCGACCAGATGCTCGAGCAGCAGACGGCCCGAGCGGCGATCGAGATTCGGCAACAGCGGCAGTGGCTGCGAGTTGGCGTGTCGGTCGTCGCGGGCATGGCGTTGGTCGGGGTCGTCATTGCGGTGCAGGCACGGGCAGCCACTGGCAGATTGAGCGCCGCGGCGCTCGAGCCCGAGCAGAAGCAAGCGCTCGATGACCTGCTCAGGGTTCGGGCATCACCGGTTGCAGATGTCGCCGACGCGGTCAAGGCCGCCGGCGCTTCTGTCTACTGCGTCATGGCGAAGCACGGCAGCCTGGAGCGGCAGGTCGGTACGGCGTGGGTCCTCGACAAGGACGGTGGGGTGCTCGCGACCAATGCGCATGTTGCAGAGGCGTTCGTGCAGGGTGAGATGTTCTTGCGTCGGGCCTCCGACACCACGGTCGAGGACATCGCAGTTGCTGCCGTGAGCCTCCATCCAGGCTATCGCGAGTTCCTCGAGCTCTGTGAGCAGGCCGAAGCCAGCATCGGCCTTGTCGACGGCGGTAGGCCGATCGTCGCGTGTGACGTGGCTCTGATGACCATCTCCGCTGCGGATCGTCCACGCCTTGGCCCGGCCCTGCCCCTGGTAGACGCCGGAGAGGCTCACCAGATAGGGGTCGGGAGTTCGTGTGCGTTCGTCGGCTACCCGTCTGAGGGGCTTTCGTTCAACGCGCAGCGTCCCACTAGCCACGCCCATCTCGGGCACGTCATCGCGCTGAGCGACTTCTTCCTTGGCGCGGTGCCAGCAGCCGAAGCGCAACTGCTACACACCGACCTACCTGTCGCCGGTGGCGCGAGTGGAAGTCCGATGATCAATGAGGCTGGACAGGTCATCGGCATCATGAGTGCCGGCAGCTTCGCGTTGAGCCAGGAAGGACGCCGAGTGCCGGTTGGTGGAGTCACCTACGCTCAGAGGATCGACTTGCTCGAGGAGTTGCGCAGTAGCAACACGACCAAGGCGGACCGCAAGGCGAAGTGGCAGGCATGTGTGGCGGGCCTGGTGGCCAACGCGCGCAAGACCATAGAACAGGTGCTGAGTGACGACTTCCGGCGGCTGCTCCTCGAACAGGGAGTAGCAGTCGGCGATATCGAGACTTCGACGCGAGCCAGTGTGTCCCTGGAATGGGACGGCAAGGTGTGCATTGCCGTGCGCGACCACGATGTGGATCAGCCCGGCAACTACATGGCCTACGCAGTGTCCGACGACAGTAGGGACATAGACCTCGTCGCGCTCTTGTCGAGCGGAGAGCGACACAAGGACACCGAGGCAGATTGGTATCCTGCGGTCGTCTACTCCGCTCGTGCCGGCGACAAGGTCCGATATGCGATCCTTCGATCGACGAATGAGCCGGTCAGTGCAACCATCGTCGTGCTTCGTGCCAATCCATGATCCGATCGAACGAAGAAGGACCCGAAGGGGACATCAGCGAGACCCTGGCGCAGGTGCGCGCCGCCGACGGCAATCCAAGCGCACTAGGCGAGGTGCTGGAGCGCTACGGTTGTCGAGTGCGTGCCTGGTTGCGTGATGCCGGAGTGAAGAACGCAGCCGACCTCGATGAGCTCGGACAGGACGTGTGCTTGAGGCTGTTGCAGGGTCTGCGTGGCAAGCGGTTCTCGACTGTCGCCGACTTTCGCGGGTTCGTACAGACAATCTGCAAGAACCTCGCCATCGACAAGCATCGCAAACGGCAGCGCTCGCCGATCGTCCGGAACCGCGAGAGCCTCGGTGCTGCCACTGGCGTCTCGCTGGAGCCACGGGCCCGCGATCGGAGTCCTTTGACCAAGGCCGTGATCGGTGAACTCGAGGTTCGAGACGGGGCCAAGAAGCGCGAACGTGATGCGCGTATCGCGACCCTCGCGCAGTTGGATCAAGAGCTGATTCGATTGAGGGAAGTCGAGAACCGTACCTTCGTTGAGATCGCCCAGATCTACACGGCTCGATTCGGGGAGGTGTTCACCGCAGATCGGGTCCGGCAGAGGTACGGAAAGTTGCTCAGGAAGGTCGGGCCGCCTGCACGCTGAGCGAGGTCGCCAGTTCGCCTGACTTCCGGCTGTCCTGCGCACTCTGACGGGGTGTCGATCGAGCCATCTGGCTCCCACACTGGCCCTGGTTGCTGCCGGGTGCCACCCGGCGCCCTCCCGCCGCCATGACCTCCCGTGCCGACCGCCGCGCTGCCCTGCGCATGTTCCTCGCTCACACCTACCTGTTGAGCGACGCCGAGTTCCCGTACGCCGACGACGTCTCGCTGATGGCCGAAGGCGTCGTCGATTCGACCGGCGTGCTCGAGCTGATCCTGTTCCTCGACGAACGGTTCGGCGTGCACGTCGACGATGCCGAGGCGGTGCCGCAGAACCTCGACACGGTGGCGCGGATCCTCGACTACCTCGACCGCAAGCTCGCGGTCGCCCGCTGAGCGCCGATGCTGCTGGTGCACGATCTGCTCGAACGCGCCGCGGCGCGTTCGCCGGCCAAGACCGCGCTGGTCTGCGGCGACCAGCGGCTCACCTATGCCGAACTCGACGCGCTGGCGAACCGCTGCGCGCAGGCGCTGCGCGCGCGCGGCGTGCGGCGCGGCGATCGCGTCGTGCTGTGGCTGCCGAACTCGGTCGAGGCCGCGGTCGCGATCTTCGGCGTGCTGAAGGCCGACGCGGTGTTCGTGCTGGTCAACGAGACCACCAAGCCCGATCGGCTGCGCTACGTGGTGCAGGACAGCGGCGCCCGCGCGATCGTCGCCGAGGCGCGGCACGCGGCGGTGCTGCACGGACTGTGTGCCGAACGGCTCGTCGACACGGCGATCGTGACCGCCGCCAGCGAGGTGCCTGGACTCGTCGCGTGGCCGGCGATGCTGGCGGAAGCCACCGCCGTGCCGCCGCCGCGGACCGGCGTCGACCGCGACCTCGCGTGCCTGATCTACACGTCGGGCAGCACCGGCGAACCCAAGGGCGTGATGTCGGCGCACCACAACGTCGTGTTCGCGGCGACGTCGATCACGACCTACCTGCGCAACGACGAACGCGACGTCGTGCTGTCGGCGCTGCCGCTGTCGTTCGACTACGGGCTCTACCAGCTGCTGATGGTCGTGCTGTTCGGCGGCACGCTGGTGCTCGAGCGCTCGTTCACGTATCCGGCCGCGTTCCTGCAGAAGCTGGCGCAGGAACGGGCGACCGGCCTGCCGGGCGTGCCGACGATGTTCGCGCTGCTTCTGGGCCTGGACCTCACGCAGTTCGACCTGTCGTCGCTGCGCTACGTGACGAACACCGCGGCCGCCCTGCCACCGAGCCACGTGCAGCGGCTGCGCGCGGCGCTGCCGCACGTGCAGGTGTTCTCGATGTACGGCCTGACCGAGACCAAGCGCACGCTGTACCTGCCGCCCGAGCAGATCGACGCACGGCCCGGCTCGGTCGGCATCGCGATCCCCGGCACCGAGGTCTGGCTCGAGGACGAGCACGGCCGCCGCTGCGGCCCCGGCGAGGTCGGCGAACTGGTCGTGCGCGGCGGCCACGTGATGCTGGGCTACTGGCAGGCGCCGGAGGCCAGCGCGCGGCGGTTCCCGCCGGGGCCGCTGCCGGGCGAGCGCGTCTGCCGCAGCGGCGACCTGTTCTCGCGCGACGAACAGGGCTTCCACTTCTTCGTCGGCCGCCGCGACGACATGCTGAAGAGCCGCGGCGAGAAGGTGGCGCCGAAGGAAGTCGAGAACGTGCTGCACGAACTCGACGGCGTGCTCGAGGCCGCGGTCACCGGCGAGCCCGATCCGGTGCTCGGCCAGGCCATCTGCGCGCACGTCGTGCGGCGCGATCCGGCGCTGACCGAGGCCGCGGTGCTGCGCCACTGCCGCGCGCGGCTCGAGGACTTCAAGGTGCCGAAGGTCGTGCGCTTCGTCGAGGCGCTGCCGAAGACCACGACCGGCAAGGTGCACCGCAAGGGCATCGGGGCACCGTAGCGCGCAGTGCTGCCGTGGCCGTCGTGCGGGTAGTGTGCGCGCATGCTGCCCCACGAACTGGTCGCCAGCGCGCGTGTGCCCGGCCACGACGCCGAACTGCACTGCTACCGCCACGACCGCGACTACACGATCCGGATCGGTCGGGTCGAACTGATGAGCACGCGCGTGCACGGCAGCGAGGAGTTGCTGGCCGAACTGGCGTTCGCGCGGCTCGGTGCGCGGCCGGCGCCGCGCGTGCTGGTCGGCGGGCTCGGCATGGGCTTCACGCTGGCGCGTGCGCTGGCGCTCGCCGACGCGCAGGCGACGGCCACTGTGGTCGAACTCGTGCCGGCGATCGTCGACTGGAATCGCGACCTGTTCGGCCATTGCGCCGGGCACCCGCTGCGCGATCCGCGCACGCGGTTGGTCGTCGACGACGTCGGCGCGGTGGTTCGCGCGGCGCAGGCGGCCTACGACGTGATCCTGATGGACGTCGACAACGGGCCCGAAGGCCTGTCGCGGCCGCGCAACGAACGGCTCTACGGCGACAGTGGCCTCGCGCACCTGCGCCGCGCGCTGCGCGAGAACGGCGTGCTGGCGGTCTGGTCGTCGGCCGACCACTACGCGTTCGATCGGCGCGTGCGCCGCAGCGGCTTCGAGGTCGAGCAGCACCACGTGCGGGCGCGCCGCACCAAGGGGCCGCGGCGCACGATCTGGGTCGCGCAGCGCAAGGGCAGCGCGGGCTGACCGCGGCCGGCCGCTGACCTGCGATCGCGTCAGCTCGGCGGCCGCGCGCCGGCCTCGCGCAGCGCCAGGAACGCGCGCTGCAGCGCGGGGATCGGCTTGTTGCGTTCGATCACGCGCCGCGCGTCGCGGTCGCGCAGCCATTCCTGCGCCGGGCGCGGTGGCGGGAACGGTACCGGCGGAAACCGACTCATCGCCTCCTGCGGCGTTGCGCCCTGTTGGATCAGTTCGATCTGCGCCAGCTGCCGCTCGAACGTGAAGCCGGGATCGATCGTCAGGCTCTGGCCATCGGGGTAGTGGATCACGACCTTGGCGTCGGGGCGGTTGCCGTCGGCCGGGTAGACCCAGACGACCTCTCCCTTGCTCGCGAGCCAGCGGATCAGTTCGGCGCACTTCGGCCGCGTCGAGGCGCCGAGTTCGGCCTCCATCGCGCGCACGTAGCGGCGCCACGGATGCATGCTGGCCGGGGCCGGCGTCAGGCTGAACACGACGCCGAGCCCGTCCGGGCGCAGGTCCGCGTCGAACGCGCCCTGCAGCCACAGGCACGCGAACTCGCGGCAGCTGGGGGGACGGCGTTCGTAGTTGGCGCAGCCTTGCGCGCACACGAACTGGCAGGTCTCGCCGGGCGGCTTGTGCAGTTCGTGCACGCCCTCGGCCGTGCAGCAGGCCGTGCAGGGGCCGCATTCGCGCGGCGACGACGACGGGGTGGTCACGCGCGCATGCTACGCGGTCCGCCCGGCGACCGCTGCCTGCGGTGTTCAGTTGCCGGTGCCCGGTGCCGTCGGGCCTTCGGGCGATGCGGCAGGATCCTCGAGCGGGCGCAGGAAGCCCTCGTCGCCGCGCAGTTCGTCGAGCGGCTTGTCCCACCAGCGTTCGGCCAGCAGCTGCTGGATGCGCGCGGCCGAGAAGCGGTAGCCGACCACGCGGCCCGGATTGCCCTGCACGATCGCGAACGGCGGCACGTCGCGCGCGACGACGGCGCCGGCGCCGATCACCGCGCCGTCGCCGATCGACTGCACCGACGGCAGCACGACGCTGTTGTGGCCGAGCCAGACGTCGTTGCCGATCACGAGCCGCGTCGCCTGCACCGGGTTGTGCGCGACGAAGTGCAGCAGCGGGTTGAAGAACAGGCCACTGGTCGACTTCGTGCGCAGCGGGTGGTTGTGCGTGATCGTGCGCGCCGAGTCCGCGATCGAGCCGTAGCGGCCGACGACGGTGCCTTCGTCGAGATGGAACGGCAGGATCCAGCCGCCGTGCGTGTACTCGCCGACCTCGATGCCGTGGTGGCGGCGGAAGATCTCGCGCAGTGTCGCCGAGAAGATCGAGCCGCCTTCGCAGCGGTACGCGAGCCAGCGCAGCAGCTGCTTCAGGCGCCACGACGGCAGCCGGTACAGCAGCAGGATCAGCGGCCCGACCAGCGGTGCCGTGCGCGGTCGCAGATGGCGCGGCAGCCGCGTCATCGGCGCAGCTCCGGCACCAGCGCGCGCTGGTCGAGCCGTTCGGCGACCTTGTGCTTCGCCTCGATGTCGCGCAGTGCACGGTCGACCTG
Organism: Planctomycetota bacterium; assembly: GCA_016794425.1. Taxonomy (GTDB): domain Bacteria; phylum Planctomycetota; class UBA1135; order UBA1135; family UBA2386; genus JAEUHS01. Next base: position 19,816 of record JAEUHR010000063.1, on the reverse strand, counting down.
TTCCGGCGACAGGCCCATGCCCTCGGCGATGCGCGCCGGCGGCACCGCGTGGTCGCGCGCCCACAGCAGCAGGTCGAGCTGGTCGAACGGCAGCGCGAAGAAGAACTCCTGCTGCGTCTGCGGCAGCGTGTAGGTCTCGGTGCTGGGCGGTTGGTCGCGGATCGACTGCGGCACGCCGAGGTGGGCGGCCAGCGCGTAGACCTGCGTCTTGTAGAGGTGTGCGATCGGCTTCAGGTCGGCGAGTCCGTCGCCGCCGCGCACGAAGAAGCCGAGCTCGTACTCGAGCCGGTTCGGCGTGCCGACCACCGCGTAGTTGCGCGCTTCGGCGCGCGAGTACTCGAGCAGCTTGCGCACGCGCTGCTTCATGTTGGTGGCGGCGACGAGCTGCAGGTAGGCGTCCAGCGGCAGCCGCGCGCGGCGCAGTGTGCCGTCGGGCGCCTGTGCGACGAGGTCGAACAGGTTGCTGCGGTCGCGTTCGAGCAGGTCGCCGGCGATCGTGATCTTGTGCGGCGAACCGGGCGGCAGGTCCGGGAACACGCGCGCGATCGCCTCGTCCTGCAGCCGGTAGCAGCCGAGCTCGCGCAGCGGCGACGCGATCTCCTGTTCGCCCAGTTCCACGCCGAGCCAGCGGCACAGTTCGCGGGCGCGGTCGGCGGCGGCGGGCGAGTTCGCGGCTTCGGGCAGGAACAGCGCTTCGACGCGGTCGGCGCCGAGCGCGCGCGCGGCCAGCGTCGCGCACAGCGCCGAGTCGATGCCGCCGCTGACTGCGACGATCGCGCCGCGGCGGTGCAGCGTGCGGGCGACCGTCTGCCGCAGCCAGTCGGTGATGCGCGCGGCTTCGACGGCGTGGTCGAGGGCGAGCACGCCCGGGCCGAACGCGTCGGTCGAAGGAGGAGTCGTGGTCATCGTCGTTGCAGGTGGGCCCTGGTGTGGTCCGCGTCGACCGCGGGTCGGTGCCGATCGAGCTGCCGCCGCAGCGTCGCGATGCGGTCCGGCAGCGCGCGCTCGAAGTGGTCGCGCAGCAGCTGCAGCGTCAGCAGGCCGCACAGCGCCATCGCTTCGCGTTCGGACGCGCGGCCGCCGCTGCCGCGCACCTTCGCGACCAGCTGTGCCGCGGCGCGGCCGTCGACCGCCGCGTCGTCGGCGAGCCGTGCCGGTGCCAGCAGCGCGTCGAACTGCTCGCTGCCGCCGGGCGCGAACAGCGCCGCCGCCACCGGTGCGCGGTACGGCTGCTTCTTGCGTTCGCAGACGTCGGGCGGCAGGTGCCGCCGCGCGACCGCGCGCAGCGCGACCTTGGTGCGCAGCCCGCGCACCTTGCAGCCGTCCGGCAGGCCGTCGCAGAGCGCCGCGACGTCGGGGTCGAGGAACGGGTAGCGCGCCTCTATGCCGTGCGCCAGCGCGACGCGGTCGCCCTGGCTCGCGAGCAGGTACGGCGACAGGAACGACGCCAGTTCGATCGCCTGCGCGCGCGCGAGCGGGCGCAGGTCGGCGAAGTCGCGCGGCAGCAGCGGCGCCAGAGCGGTGTCGGGGCGCGCGGCGTCGCGTTCGCCGGCCGCCAGCGGCCGCAGTACGCGTGTGGCCCAGGTGCCGTTCTGCCAGCGGCGGCGGTGGCTGTGGAACGGATCGTCGGTGCGGCCGAGGTCGGTGCCGTAGAACGCGCGCCACATCGCGCCGCCGCGCTGCGCCGCGTCGGCGACGAAGTCGTGCACGCGGCCGAGCAGCTGCGGCCGCACGTCGGACGACGGCTGCCGCGCCCAGAACCGCCGCACCTTGTCCTCGAGGAAGATGCTGTAGCCGCCGAGCAGTTCGTCGGCGCCCTCGCCGGTCAGCACGGCCTTGATGCCGTGCCGCTGCACCAGCGCGGACAGCACGAACATCGGCACCGGCGCCGTGCGCAGCAGCGGCGCCTCGCAGTGCCACACGACGTCGGCCAGGTGGGCGCGGATGTCCGCGGCGGTGCACAGCACTTCGTGGTGCTCGGTGCCGAGCCACTGCTGCACGCGGCGCTGCGGCGCGGTTTCGTCGAACGCCGGGTCCTCGAAGCGCAGCGCGAACGTCTGCAGCCGGGCACCGGCCTCGGCCGCCAACGCGGTCGTCAGCGACGAGTCGAGCCCGCCGCTGAGGTAGGCACCGACCGGCACGTCGGCCACGAGGCGCGTGCGCACGGCCTGCCGCAGCCGCTGCTCGAGCGCGTCGGCGGCTTCGGCGACCGTGTGCGGCCCGTCGGTGCGCACGCGCAGGTCCGGCCGCCACCAGGTCGTCGCGCGCGGCACGGCCGTGCCGTCGAACAGCAGCAGCTCGCCGGGCGCGACGGCGTGCACGCCCTGCCAGATGCAGCGCGGCGTCGGCGTCGACCACAGCGTGAAGGCCTGGTGCAGCGCGACCGGATCGACGTGCGGCGCGACCAGGCCCGAGCCGAACAGCGCCTTCGGTTCGGACGCGAACCCGATCGTCTGGCCGGCGGCCGTCCAGAACAGCGGCAGGATGCCGTAGCGGTCCCGCACCAGCAGCAGCCGCGCCGCGCGTGCGTCCCAGATCGCCGCCGCGAACTGGCCGTTCAGCCGCGCGAAGCAGTCGGTGCCCCACTGCTCGTAGCCGTGCAGCAGCACCTCGACGTCGCTGTGGGTGCGGAACCGGTGGCCGAGCGCCTCGAGTTCGCGGCGGCGTTCGCGATGGTCGAACACTTCGCCGTTCGCGACCAGCCACATGGAACCGTCCTCGTTGCCGATCGGCTGCGCGCCGCCGGCGAGGTCGACCAGCGACAGCCGCGTGTGGGCCAGGCCGCAGCGAACGTCGCGGTACAGGCCGTGGCCGTCCGGCCCGCGGTGCAGCAGCAGCGCGGCCATGCGGCGCAGCGCCTCGGGCTCGGGCGGAGCCGAGTCTGCGGCGACGAAGATCCCCGCTATCCCGCACATGGTGCGCAGGACGGTTTCACAGGTGCGACCGGGACATGGGCGGCAGCACGATGATGGACCGCCGGCCGCCTCGCGCCCAGGCGGCCCTTGGCCCCACCCGGCTACGGCGCTGTGCGGAGCTGATGGGTTGAGTGGGCACGCCCGTCCGCGCCCGCCCGGGCGGTCACGGCGCGAGGCGGCGCAGGAAGGCCACCAGTTCGCCCGCCAGCGCCCGGCGCTCGAACCGTTCCACGCCCGGCGGGTGCTCGGGCGCCACGAACGCACCGGCGCGCCAGCGGGCGTGCAGTTCGCGCAACTGCCGCGCCAGCCCTTCGTCGTCGCACGGGTCGGCGACGAACGCGCGCGGCGACGCGGCCACGAACTCGCGTGCGTCGCCGGCCGGCAGGCCGGCCAGGATCGGGCGCCCGCTGGCCAGGTACTCGTAGGTCTTGCCGGGCACGATGCGCGAGCGATGCCCGGGCGGCAGGCCGTGCAGGGTCAGGAACAGCGCGTCGGCGCGCCGCAGGCCGTCGACGACCGCCGCGTGCGGCTGGTAGCCCAGCAGTTCGACCGCGTCGGCGACGCCGCTCTCGGTCACGCAGCGCTGCAGCGGCGGGTCGGCCTGGCCCATCGCGCACAGCCGCACCTCGCGTCCGGCCGGTTCGCCGCGCTGCCGCAGCAGCCGGATCGCGCGCAGCAGGTGCAGCGGCGTGCGGCCACTGCGCTGCAGCGGCTCCGGCGACCAACGCACCCAGCCGAGCAGGCGGCGCAGTAGCCGGTCGGTGTCGTAGAGCTGCGTGCAGATGAACGAGCCGCCGTAGAACAAGCGCAGCAGTTCGCCCGGTTCGACGCGCGGCAGCGGCGGCGCGAACTCCTCGTGGTCCCAGCCGTTCGTGACGACCGCCACGCGTTCGGGGCGCAGGCTCGGCTCGGCGCGCAGGAACAGGCCGCGGCACTCGGGCGTGTTGGCGACCACGCCGTCGGCCGCGCGCAGCATCGCGCGCATCTCGCGCAGCGCGCGCCGCCAGTGCCACCAGGTCCGGTAGTCGACGACGCCGTCGAGCGCCCACGGGTCGCGCAGGTCGAACACGACCGGGACACGGTGTCGGTGGCCGAGTTCGGCCGCCGTGCGCCACAGCTCGAACGGCGACATCGTGACCAGCACGACGTCCGGGCGTTCGCGCGCGATCTCGGCGTGGCCGGCCGCGGTCAGGTTCGCCAGCGTCTCTGCCATCGTCGCGCCGGGCGCGCCGCGCACGATCCGCGACCGCTGTTCGACGCTGGCCAGCGCCGACGTGTCGGCCGGGTCGAACTCGGTGCGCCGCTGCGGCGGCGTCCGGGTCAGCACGGTGCACTGCACGTCGAACGACGGCAGGTGCCGCGCGAACGAGATCGGGCGCTGGGCACCGGGGCCGCCGTCGGGCGGGAAGTAGTAGGCGATCAGCAGGACCCGCAAGGCAGCGGAAGAATGCTGTGCGCGCGGATCTTCGGCAATGCAGCAGTGTGCCGATCCGCGCGCGATCCGTGCCGGTGTCTCGAAGCGGGCTCGGCGCCTTGGCATCGCGGCGTGCGGCGCGCGTCGCCGTCGGTGGCAGTGCGCAGCGCCGGCGGCATGGCGCGCAGCGTGCCGATGCAGGCCGTGGAGGACCACATGACGGTTTCGGGAGACCTCGCCACGATCGACCTGGCGGACCTGTTGCAGAACATCCAGGTCCATTCGCGCACCGGCACGCTGACGCTGGTGTCGGAGGAAGGGGAAGCGCGCGTGTTCTTCCGCGATGGCAACGTCGCGATGCTGACCGCCGACGGCCGCGCGCCACTGGTCGAGCGCCTGGTCGCGTCGGGGCTCGTGTCGCGCCGCAAGCTCGAGGCCGCGCAGAAGAAGCAACGCGGTGGCCGCCGCTGCACTGCCGAGATCCTGGTCGGCGCGCGCGTCTTGACCGCCGAGGCGCTGCAGGCCGCGGCCGAGGACTTCCTCAGCGAGGACGTCGCCAACCTGATCGCCGCCGCGCGCGGCGAGTTCGAGTTCGCCGAGGGCGACGCGCCGCAGCAGGGCTTCGACGCCGACGAGGCCAGTCTGCCGCTGGCGCTGCCGGTCGCGCCGCTGATCCTCGAGGCGACGCGCCGCGTCGACCATTGGGTCGAGATCCGCAAGTACGTGCCGACCGACACGATGCACTTCGTCGTCCGCGAGGGCGCGCGGTGCCGCGAGGAAGTCGAGGACGTCGAGTTCGCCGAGCAGCTGATGGCGCAGCTCGACGGCGGCCGCAGCGTGCGCGAGGTCGCCGAGCAGTTCCCGAACCGCCGCTTCCTCTGCTACAAGCTGCTGGCCGACCTGGTGCGCGACCGCGTCGCGCGACCGGCGACCGCCGACGACCTGCACGAGATCGCGGCGTCGCTCGAGGCGACGGATCCGAAGCGTGCGCGCGAACTGGTGCGCCGCGGCCTGGAGATGGAGCCGCACCATGGCGACCTGCTGGCCGCCGAGGCGGCCCTGTGCGAAGAACTCGAGGACAAGGCCGGTGCGGCCGAGGCGCGCAAGCTCGCCGCGCACCTGCATCTCGAGTCCGGTCGCACCGACGAGGCGCTGCAGGAACTCGAACACGCGAAGGCGCTGACGCCGTCGGACCCGGCGCTGTGGGAGCGGTCGTTCGCGGTCGCGGTCGCGCAGGGTCGGCGCGAGGACGCGCTGCGCGACGGCATGCACCTGGTCGGGCTCTACCGGGCGCCGGGGTTGCACGTGCGCGCGCGTGAGGTGCTCGAGCGGCTGCTGCGCATCGACCCCGACGACGCGACGCTGCACGTCGAACTGGCGCGCTGCCGCGTCGACTGCGGTCAGGCGGCCGAGGCGGTCAAGCACCTGCTGCGCCGCGGCAAACACCTGATCGGCCGCCAGGACTACGTCACCGCGCGGCTGCTGTACGAGGAGATCCTGACGATCGAGCCCGGCAACCGCGAAGCGAGCCTGTCGGTCGAGATGATCGACAAGGAGATCTTCCTGCGGCGCCGCGAACGGCACCGCCGGCTGGTGCGCCTGTTCGTCACCGGCTGCATCGTCGCCGCGCTCGGCATCGCGTTCGGCGTCGAGCTGGTCGCGCGCCGCGCCTGCCTCGAGACGCACTCGCTGATCAGCCGTGAGCGCATGATCGAGCAGGGCCAGTACGAGGAAGCGATCGTGCTGTGGAACGCGGTGCGCGAACGGCACCGCTGGTCGCTGACCGCGATCTTCGAGGTGCCGCGGCACGTCGCCGACCTGCGCGCGCGGCTGCAGGAGACGACGATGGTCGATCTCGGCACCGGCGGGCGCTGAACGACTGCGGTGCGTCGGTGGCCCCGGCCCGAGCGGGTGCGATGATGCGTCGATGGCCCAGCCGCACGACCCGTCCCGCTCCGCCGCCGCGACCCGCACCGAACACGACGCGCTCGGCAGCGTCGAGGTGCCGGCGGCGGCCCTCTACGGCGCCGAGACCGCGCGCGCGGCGAGCTGGGCGTTCACGGGCCATCGGCTGCCGTTGCCGGTCGTGCACGCGCTGGGCCGCCTGAAGGCCGCAGCGGCACACGCGAACGGCAGCGCCGGCCGGCTGCCGACCGACGTCGCGCGCGCGATCGAACAGGCTGCGCGCGAGGTCGCCGCGGGGCGGCACGACGCCGAGTTCGTCGTCGACCTGTTCCAGACCGGCTCGGGCACGTCGTCGCACATGAACGCGAACGAGGTGATCGCCAATCGCGCCGCCGAGCTGCTCGGGGCGCCGCGCGGCAGCGGTCGCGTGCGCGCGCACGACGACGTCAACCTCGGCCAGTCGAGCAACGACGTGATCCCGTCGGCGATCCGGCTCGCGGCGCTGGACCTCGGCGAACGGCGGCTGCTGCCGGCGCTGCTGGCGCTGGCCGGCACGCTGCACGAGCTCGCCTCCCGCTACTGGCACGACCTGCGCAACGGCCGCACGCACCTGATGGCGGCGATGCCGATCCGGTTCGGCCAGCAGTTCCGCGGCATGGCCGAGCGCGTCGACCACGCGGCGGCGCGGCTCGGCGCCGCGCTCGATGCCTGCCGCGCGCTGCCGTTCGGCGGCACCGCGGTCGGCACCGGTGTCACCTGCCCGCCGGGTCTGCCGGCGGCGGTCTGCGCCGAGCTGGGCCGCGCGTTCGGCCAGCGCGTGCACGAGACGGCGCAGCACCTGTCGGCGCAGGGCCACCTCGGCGCGCTGGCCGACCTCGGTGCCGATCTGCGCACCGCGGCCGCGGCGCTGTACAAGCTGGTCGACGACGTGCGCTGGCAGGCCAGCGACGCACTGCGCGAACTGGCGATCCCGGACCTGCAGCCCGGCAGCTCGATCATGGTCGGCAAGCAGAACCCGGTCGTCTGCGAAGCCGTGCTGATGGCCTGCGCGCAGGTGTTCGGCAACGACGCGGTGGTCGCGTTCGCCGAGTCGCAGGGGCGCTTCGAACTCAACACGATGCTGCCGGTGGTCGCGCGCAACGTGCTCGAGGCGATCGAACTGCTGGCCGGTGCGGCCGTCGCGTTCCGCACGCACGTGCTGGACGGGCTGCGCGTGCGGTCCGAAGCCGCGGCGGCGGTCGCCGCCAACCCGATCCTCGCGACCGCGCTGATGGCCGACATCGGCCACGCGCGGGCGGTCGCGGTCGCGCGCGACGCCGTGCAGCGCGGCGTGCCGGTGCTCGACGCGGCGCGCGCGACCGGCCTCGACGAAGCGCTGCTGCGGCAGCGGCTCGACCCCGAACGGTTGTGCGGTGAGTTCGGCCGACCGTGACGCTCAGCGCGCCGGCAGCCGCGCCAGCAGTTCGGCCGGCGTCTCCGGCAGCAGCGCGCCGTCGCCGGTCGTGGTCGCCAGCACCGTCGTCGCGCGTGCGCACCAGCGACCGCTGTCGCCGTGGTGCACGTCGTAGGCGACGCGGATCAGCGGCGTCGTCGCGACGAACCACGCGGTGACGCGGGCGACGTCGCCGTAGGCCAGCGGCGCCATGTAGCGGCACTGGGCGTCGACGATGTACATCCGGTAGCCGAACGCGCGGATCTGCGGCACGTCGAGGTCGCGGCTGGCGAACAGCGCCGTGCGGGCCATCTCGAACCACTCGAAGTAACGGCCGTGCCAGGCGACGCCGAGCGGGTCGCAGTGGTGCAGGCCGATGCGCTGATCGAGCGTGACGGCGTGGTCAGGGCGCTGCTTCTTGCTCACGATCGGGCGACCTCGGCGGGGACGCGGGCGCCGCCGCACGCGGCGCCCAGAAGTCGAAGAAGTTGAACCAGTTGTCCGGCGCCTGGCGAGCGTGGTGTTCGATGCGGTCGGCGTAGGCCTGGGCCCAGCGGCGCAGCGCGCCGTCGCGGTCCTTGCGCGGCACGACGACGCGGTCGGCGAAACGTTCGCAGTGCAGCTCGTAGCGGTTCGGCGCGCGGTAGACGCCGAACACCAGGTAGACCGGGCAGCCGAGGATCGAGGCCAGCAGGAACGGCCCGCTGTTGAACGACGCGCGCTCGCCGAAGAACTGCGCGTCGACGAGGCGGTCGTTGAGGCCGGTGCGGTCGGCCATCATCGCGACGAACTCGCCGCGCTCGACCGCGTCCTGCACGTTCGCCATCACCTGCACCGGATCGTCGCCGAGGTGGATCACCTGCGTCTGCCAGCTCGGGTTCAGCTCGTACATCAGCTCGTTGATCATCCGCGCGTTGGCGAAGTAACCGACGATGCGGATCCGCAGATCGTCGTGGCGGCCGCCGGCACGCATCGCCTCGTAGCTGCCGAGGTGCGCGCCGATCAGCACCGCGCCCTTGCCGCTCGCCTGCTGCTGCTCGAGCAGTTCGAGCCCGGTGCGCGTGAACACGAGGCTGTTCGTCTTGCCGGTCAGCAGGAACGCACGGTCGAGCGTGACCTGCGCGAACGTGCGCAGGTGGCGCCAGACGGCCCAGAAGCCGGGCTTGCGACCGGTCGCGCGCCGCAGCCAGTCCTGCGACGCGCGCACCGAGCGGCGGTCGAACAGCCGGTACCACAGCGCGATGCCGGCCACCAGCAGCTTGGTCGGCGTGCGGCCGACCAGCGTCGCGAAGCGGAACGCGGCGCGGATGCCGAGCACCGTGCCGCGTTCGCGGCGGCTCAGCCAGTTGGCCGGGCGGCCGGTCATCGCGCGACTCCGAGGCGGCGCAGCACCCAGCGCACCGAGATGCCGGTGCAGATGCGGCTGTGCATCCAGGACAGCGCGACGATGTCGCGCACCGGCCGGAAGTGCGAGATGCCGCCTTCGTCGGCGGACAGGTAGCGCACGCGCACCGGCAGGTTGACGACCGGCACACCGGAGCGCGCCAGCCGCACTGCGATCTCGACGTCGAAGTCCATGCGGTCGCCGCGCGTGCCGCTCGCCAGCGCGGCGGCCACCGGATAGACGCGGCAGCCGATCAGCGCGTCGGTGATCGTGCCCTTGCCGGTCTCGACGTCGACCCAGAACTTCGTCACCTTGCGCGCCGTCGTGCGCGTGCGCGGCGCCGTGGCGTCGTAGACCGGATAGCCGAGCACCAGCGCGGTCGGCTGCGCGCGCGCCGCGGCCAGGAAGTCCGGCAGGCAGGCGAGGTCGTGCTGGCCGTCGGCGTCGACCTGGAACGCGTGCGTGAAGCCGCGCGCCGCGGCCTCGGCGAAGCCGGTCTTGACCGCTCGGCCCTTGCCGCCGTTCTGCGCGCGGTGGTGCACGATCGCGAGGCCGTCGGCGGCCAGCGCCGCGCAGGCCGCGCGGCCGTCGGGCCCGCTGCCGTCGTCGACGACGATCACGTCGTCGAGGTGTGCGCGCAGCCGTTCGACCACGCCGCGCACCGTGCGCGGGTTGTCGTAGGTCGGCACGACGGCGCACAGTCGGAACGGCGCGTTCACGGCGATGCCGTCCCGGTTGTGCCGAACACGGCGCGGCCTGTCGAGCACTTCGTGTCTCCGCGCGCGATCGTGAACTCGCAGCGATCGGCGGCGACCGTTCGCAACGCGACGTCGACCGTGTCGCCGGGGCCGATGCGCGCCAGGAACTTCAGGTCCTGGAACGCGCCGACCGCGACCGGCCCGAACGCCGCGTGCAGGCACGGCAGCACCAGTTCGTGCAGCTGCACGGCGCCGCTGAGCACCGGGTAGCCGCGGAAGTGGCCGGCGAACCCGAAGTGGTCGGGCGGCACCGTGGTGCGGAAGCGGGCGTGTTCGCCGGCCGCCGCGGCGACGGCCGCGAACGGCAACGCTCGGCGCCTGGGCACCTCGACCGGCGGGTCGACCGGCAGGTCGATCGCGACCACGCGGGCGGCGCGGCCCGGCAGCGCAGCGGCGGCCGCACGCGGTGCGACGACGACGTCAGCGCCGACGGCTTCGGCGCGGACTGCAGCGCCGGCGGCGAGCGGCGCCAAGAGGCCCGGCACCAGCGCGTCGGGCAGCGCCGGCGGGCACAGGTGCGCGACGTTGCGGCCGGGCCGCAGCGCCAGTTCGGCCAACGCCTGGTCGAGCCGCGCCGCGACGGTCGCCGCCGCCAGCGTCACGACGCTGCCGTCGGGCGCGAACGCGGTCACCGGTCCGACCAGCGCCAGCGCGCTGTGGTCCACGGCGCCGACTGCCGGTTCGGCGAGCAGCCGCGCGACGTCGATGCCGGTGCCGGCGCCGGTGTCGTGCAGCAGTGCCACGACCTCGGGCCGCGCCAGCACCGGCCCGAGGTGGCGCCGGCGTGCGCTCGCCGGCAGCGCCGCCGCGTGGCCGCGCTGCCAGCACGCCAGCAGCGCGACCGCAGCCGCGGCGAGGTCGCGGTCGAACGCGAACGCGATGTGCGAGCCCTCTGTCGGCGCCGGCAGCCGCGCCGCCAGCCGCAGCACCGCGCCGCGCAGCGCGTCGGCGTCGACCGCACCGATGCGCGCCCGGCCGTGCAGCACGTGGCGCCGGTCAGCCACGGGAGAACCGCCGCCGCCGCACGGTCCATTCGATCGCGAACAGCACGCCCATCAGCACGTAGGCGACCAGGCCGTTGTAGGTGGTCCACCACGACAGCGGCGCCGCGACCGCGAGCACCAGCGCGGTGCCGCCGTTGGCGACGAAGAACGCGCACCAGATGCCGGTCCACAGCCGGCACCACGCCTGCTGTTCGGGCGACAGGTGGGCTTCCTGCAGCCGCGCGAAGCGTTCGACCATCGGCACCGCGCCGCGCCGCAGCGACGCGCCGAACAGCACCAGGAAGATCGCGTTGATCACCACCGGCACCGCCAGCAGCAGTCCGGCCGCGTCGAGCAGCGCCGACAGCGACAGCACCGCGACCGTCGCCAGCGGCACGAACGCGACCCCGCGCAGCGCCGCGCGGTCGCTGCGGCGCAGCCGCAGCGCGGCGATCGGCGCCATCACGCACAGCAGCGCCGCCGCCACCAGCCGCGGGCTCTGGGCGTTCAGTCCGAACCAGACCACGATCGGATAGGCGACCAGCAGCGCGCCGAGCAGCACCTGCGCCGCGGCGGCGCCGAGCGAGCCGAGCGCGCCGCGCGCCATGCGGACCGCCTCAGGCGCCGGCGGCCTGCGCGGCGCCGTTCTCGGCCTGCCGCGTGCGGATGAACTCGGCCAGCGACTTGATCGAGTGGTAGTACTCGCGGTTCTTCTCGTCGTTGGCGACCGTCTTGACGCCAAACTTCGCGTGCACGGCCAGCGCGATCTCGAGCGCGTCGATCGAGTCGAGGCCGAGGCCTTCGCCGAACAGCGGCGCATCGGTTTCGATGCTCTCCGGCGCCACGTCCTCGAGTGCGAGGGTGTCGACGATGAGCCGCTTCAGCTGGTCTTCGAGGGTGTCGGCCATGGTGGAAGGCGGCGACTCTAGCCCGCCGCGAGGACCAGTGCCACAGCCGAGCCCGCGCCGGCACCACGGCCCGACGGAACCCTCGCGCCGCGGGCTGCGTCGAACGAGGATGCTCGACCTCGCGCGGCTGCGGCGGATCGTGTTCGTGGTGGGGATGCTGGTCGGTGCGGCGGCGGCGCAGTGCGCCACCCAATGGCGGCCGGGCAGCGGTATCCACGGCACCGATGGGGATGTGCTGGCGAGTACGCTGTGGGACCCGGACGGTCCCGGCCCACGCGCACCGTTGCTCGTGGTCGGCGGCGGTTTCCGGATCGCCGGCACCGCGTCGGCAGCCAACGTCGCCACCTACAACCCGGTGACCCGGCAATGGGGGGCGCTCGGCACCGGCCTGCTCGGGCTCGTCTACGACTTCGCCGTCGTGCCCGGCGGCGACCTTGTCGCGGCCGGTTCCTTCCTGCTGCTCGGTGTCGTCGGTACGCAGAACGTCGCACGCTGGAACGGCAGCGTCTGGACGCCGCTCGGCTCCGGCACCGACGGCGCGGTGTTCGACCTGGCCGTGTTGCAGAACGGCGACCTCATAGCCGGCGGCAACTTCACGCAGGCCGGTGGCGTCGCCTGCAACCACGTGGCGCGCTGGAACGGCAGCTCCTGGGCGCCACTCGGTGCCGGCACCGATGCCAGCGTCACGGCGCTGGCCGTGCTGCCGAACGGCCAGCTCGCCGTGGGCGGCCTCTTCGACATCGCCGGCGGCCTGCCGGTCGAACACTGCGCGCTGTGGAACGGCAGCACGTGGTTGCCGATGCCGGGTGGCCCGAACAGCTACGTGTTCGCGTTTGCGGTGGCACCCAACGGCGATCTTCTGGCGGGCGGACTGTTCGGTGCGGTCGGCGGGGTGCCGGCGCCCGGCGTCGCGCGGTGGAACGGCAGCGCGTGGTCGCCGATGGCCGCCGGCGTGCCGTTCGCCGTGCAGGAGTTGCTGGTCGAGCCGGGCGGCACCGTGCTGGCGGTCGGCTACGTGCCGTTGGTCGGTGCGCCGGAGCCTCTGGTCGCGCGCTGGAACGGCGTCGCCTGGTCGCCGTTCGCCGGTGGCCCCGACACGGGCCTGGTCGAGACGGTCGCGGTGCTGCCCGGCGGCGACCTCGCGGTGGGCGGCACGTTCACGCTGGCCGGCAGCAGCGAGCAGCTGACGCTGGCGCGCTTCGATGGCAGTGCCTGGTCGGTGACCAATCCCGGCACCGACGGCGACGTCACCGCGATCGCGGCGGTGCCCGGCGGCGGCTGCTACGCGGCGGGCTCGTTCACGTCGATCGACGGCGTCGCCGCGCGCCACGTCGCGCGCTGGAACGGCAGCGGGTGGTCGCCGCTCGGCACCGGCACGAACTTCCCGCCGGCGGCCCTGTTGGTGCTGCCTGACGGTGACCTCGTCGTCGGCGGCAACTTCACGCAGGCCGGCGGCGTGACCGCGAACGGCATCGCGCGGTGGAACGGCAGCGCGTGGTCGGCCTTCGGCAGCGGCATGAACGGCTACGGCGTGCGGGCGCTGGCGCTGCTGCCGGACGGCAGCCTCGTCGCCGGCGGCGACTTCGACATCGCGGGTGGCCAGACCGCGCGTGGCGTCGCCCGCTGGAACGGCAGCGCCTGGCTGCCGCTCGGCAGCGGCGTCGACGACCGCGTCAACGCCCTGGCGGTGCTGGCGGACGGCACGTTGGCGGTCGGCGGCCGGTTCGTGCAGGCGGGCCCGTGGCAGGCCAACCGCGTTGCGCTGTGGACCGGGCAAGGCTGGGCGCCGTGCGGCGCCGGCCCGCAACTCGGCACCGACGGTGAGGTGTTCGCGCTGCTCGCCGATCCGGCCGGCGGCATGGTGGTCGGCGGCGACTTCCAGAATGCGAGCGGCGTGGCGACGCCGTATCTCGCGCGGTGGCAGCCGACGACGCAGTTCGAGCCGCTGCCGGGGCCGCAGGGCATCGTGCGCGCGCTGCAGTGGCTGCCGGGCGGCGACCTCGCAGTCGGCGGCACGTTCGAGACGCTGGTGTTCGGCGGCACGACCTGGCTGCCCAACCACCTCGCCCGCTGGGACGGCACGGCCTGGTCGGTGCCCGGCGCCGCGATCGGCGCGCTGCCCGGCGCCGACGCCAGCGTGCGCGCGCTCGCGGTCGCCGCGGACGGCGATCTGCTGGCCGGCGGCGATTTCACGGTCGTGACCGGCCGCCCGTCGCGCGGCTTCGCGCGGCTGACGACCACGTGCCCGGCCGCGGTGGTCACGGCCGGCGTCGGCTGCCAGGGCCCCGGCGGCTGGAACCAGCTCGAGGCCACGTCGCTGCCGTGGACCGGCGGCACGTTCCGTTCGCGCGCTGCCGGCATGCCGGCGGGCGGGCTCGCGCTGGCGATCACCAGCACCAGCGCGTGGCTCTACCCGCTGCACGGGCCGTTCGCCGAGGCGCTGCCGGGCTGCGAGATCCTGCTGTGGCCGGACCTGATCTTCGACCTGCACCTGCCGACGACCAACGCGATCGACATCGCGCTGGCGATCCCCGACACATCGCTGCTGGCCGGCGTGCAGCTGCACCAGCAGGTGTTCGGGTTCGTTCTGACGCCGGCCGGGACGTTCGCCTCGGTCACCAGCACCAACGCGCTGCGGTTGCTGCTCGGCACGTTCTAACTGCCGATCCGGCGCCGAGCACACCGTGGGATGGACTCGCGTGCCGCCCGCCGCCAGACTGGTGCACCGCGCCGCACGGCGCGAAGGTGCCAGCCGATGCGAGAAGCTGCCAACGGAACCGGTGTTGACTGCGACGTCCTGATCTGCGGCGGCGGCCTGGCCGGCCTGCTGCTGGCGCGGCAGCTGCGCCGCGAGCTGCCCGAGGTGTCGGTGGCGATCGTCGAGAAGCTGCGGCGACCGTTGCCCGACGCCTGCTTCAAGGTCGGCGAGTCGTCGGTCGAACTCGGCGCGCACTACTTCAACCGGCTCGGCCTCGCCGACTACATGCGCGAGCGCCAGCTGCTGAAGTGGGGCATCCGCTTCTTCCCGGGCGGCGGCGATCTGCCGCTGCACCTGCGCACCGAGATCGGGCCGTGCGCCGAACCGCCGCTGAAGAGCTACCAGATGGACCGCGGTCGCATCGAGACCGACCTGCGCGCGATGAACGAACGCGACGGCGTGCGGCTGATCGAGGGCGCCAAGGTCACCGCGATCGAGCTCGGCACCAACGGGGCGCGCCACACGGTGCGCTACGAACAGGACGGCGGCGAGCACGCGCTGACGGCGCGCTGGGTGGTCGACGCGACCGGCCGGCAGGCACTGCTGCGCCGCCAGCAGAAGCTGACGCGTGGTTCGATGCACACCGCGAGTTCGGGCTGGTTCCGGATCCGCGGCGACTTCGACATCAACAGCATGGTGCCGAAGACCGAGGTCGAGTGGCACCAGCGGCCGTGCACCGAGCAGCGGCGGTTGTCGACGAACCACTTCATGGGCGACGGCTACTGGGTCTGGGTGATCCCGCTGTCGACCGGCTTCACCAGCATCGGCCTCGTGATCCACGAGGACGTGCACGACCGCAAGCACATCGCCGGCCTCGACGCGACGCTGGCCTTCATCAGGGAGCACGAGCCGCACCTCGCGCGGGCGCTCGAGGCGTACCCGATCGACGACTTCCTGTGCCTGGGCAACTACAGCTACGCGGTCGCGCGCGCGTGGTCCGAGGACCGCTGGGCGCTGATCGGCGAAGCCGGCGCGTTCCCCGACCCGCTGTTCAGCCCGGGCACCGACTTCATCGCGTTCGCGAACTGCTTCACGCTCGAGCTGCTGCGCACCGACCTGGCCGGCGGCGACCTGAAGGGCAAGGCGATGCTGCTGAACGTGCAGTACCGGTCGATCCAGAACGCGTCGATGCGGCTGTTCCGCACCGCGTCGCCGATCTACGGCCATCCGTCGGCGATGTCGTACAAGGTGTTCTGGAACAACTTCGCCTACTGGTCCTTCACCTGCCAGTACTACCAGCAGGAGCTGTGCCGGCTCGACGCCGACGGGCAGGAGAAGGTGGCGATGTACGGCCGCCGCTTCCTCGAGCTGATGGACCACATGGAGCGCCTTCTGGCCCTGTGGGCGAAGATGGCGCCGGAGCGGCCGCAGCCGGTGTTCAAGCAGGCGCCGGCGTTCCCGTCGATCCTGATCGACGCGCACGTCGCGACGTCGCAGAAGATGACCGTCGACGAGACGCTGGCCTACCTGGCGATGCGGCTCGAGCAGGGCCACGAGATCATCGGCGAGCTGGTGCTGCGCATCGTGCAGGAGCTCGGCCCCGAGCGCGGCCGGCAGCTGCTCGACGAGGTGCAGTTCACGCAGTGGGGCATCCACGTGTCGCCGCAGCGGCTCGAGATCGAGGCCCGCAAGGGGCTCGACCGGCGCCACGCGCTGCCCGACATCGCGCGCGACGTCGAACGTGGGCTCGGCCCGGTGCGGCGCCACGAACGCGCGGCCGAGGCGCGCGAGCTGCTGCAGCCGGCCGCGATGCCATGACACCCGAGTCGCTGACGCCGGCCGAGTACGTGATGTACGTGCTCGGCGGCAAGGGGCGCGCGCAGGCGGTGTCGACGGCCGCGGCGTGGCGGCTGGCCGACCGGCTCACCGGCGGCCCGCGCACGCTGGCCGAACTCGCGGAGCAGATCGGCTGTCCGCTCGGCGCGCTCGAGGCCGTGCTGCGCATCTGCACGGGGCTCGGTTTCTTCGACTGCCCGCGGCCCGGCGAGTATGCGGTCACCGAACGCGGCCGCATGCTGCGCGCCGATGCGCTCGGGCCGATGGCCGAGTTCGTCGGCAGCAGCGAGCAGTGGGATCCGTGGGCGCGGTTGCGCTGTGTGCGCGGCGACGCAACCGCATTCGCGCTGGCGCACGGCAAGGGCCTCTACGAGTGGATGGCCGAGCATCCGGCGGCGGCGGCGCGCTACGACGCGGCGATCGACGCGTTCACGCGGCACGAGGCCGCGGCGCTGGCGCAGGCGTTCGACTTCGGCGGCATAGCGACCGTCGTCGACGTCGGCGGCGGGCGCGGCACGCTGCTCGCCGCGGTGCTGGCGGCCAACGCGCACCTGCGCGGCGTCCTGTTCGACCTGCCGCACGTCGCCGAGCGAGCGCGCGCGGCGCTGGTCGAGCGCTTCGGCGACCGCGTCGACGCGCGCGGCGGCGACTTCTTCGCCGAGGTCACCGGCGGCGCCGACGCCTACCTGGTCAAGCACGTGCTGCACAACTGGAACGACGCGCGCGCGGTCGCGATCCTGCGCACGGTCGCGGCCGCGATGGCGCCGGCCGGCCGCATCCTGGCGATCGAGTCGATCCTGTCGCCGGACCCGCGGCCCGACATGGCGGCGCAGCTGGACCTCGAGATGCAGGTGCTGCTGGCCGGCCGCGTGCGCCGCAAGCCCGAGCTGCGGCGGCTGTTCGCCGAGGCGGAGCTGCAGATCGAACGCTTCGCGCCGCTGGCGGCCGGCAGCTGGCTCGTCGTGGCCGCACGCGCGGGCGGGGCGGCATGATGCCACGCGCGCCGCGGCACGCTGCGTACGCCGTCGCGGTCAGTCCGGCAACCGCCGCAGCGCGGTGAGGTCGGCGTCCGCGAGCGCCGCGGTGTGCGGCCCGAATGCGTAGCGGCCGTCGACGAGCCGCGGCGCCGTCGCCGGCCAGCGTGCCCAGCGTGCGCGCAGCGCCTGCTGCACCTTCTGCCATTCCGCGGGCTTGCCGGTCAGCGGCCGCAGCAGCCTCGCTTCGTGGTCGCAGTACTCGGCCAGCGTGCCTTCGAGCCGCAGCGGCGTCGCGGCGTCGACCTCGGTCAGCGACAGGAACGGGACGGCGCCGCCGGCGCACGGCCGCGCGCCGGCGAGCGCCCGGCTCTCGTGTTCGATCGGCACGATGCTGACGTTCACCTGCTGGTGGTTGGGCCACGGCGCGCGGCCGAGCGTCGATTCGACCGGGTACCAGCCGAACTGCGGCAGCCAGGCCTCGACGATGTAGTGCGTCTGCAGCGGTCCGCTCCACAGCGGGTAGCCGGCCAGCACGCGCGCAGGTATGCCGGCGCCGCGCAGCAGTGCCGCGACCAGGTTGGCGCAGCTGGTGCACGAGCCTTCGTGGTCGAGCGCCTGCACCGCGGTCAGCTCGGTGACGCGGCCCTCGGCGTCGGCGAACACGCGCTGCGCGCGCGCCAGCGTCGCCGTGACCACACCCAGCACGTCGGCGCCGTCGCCTCGGATCTCGGTCGCCAGTGCGCGCACGCGCTCGTGGTCGTGTTCGCAGCACCAGGTCGACGCAAGCCAAGGCTGCGCCGCCTCGGGCCAGGCCGGCGGGAATGGCGTGCTCTTCGGCACGGCGGCGAAGTCGGTCGGTGTCACCAGCACGACCGACTGCCAGGCGACCTTCAGTTCGGCACCGGCGGGCTGCGCCGGCAGCGTCAGCTCGAGCACGCGGTTGGGGCCGGGGCCGTCGGCGATTGCCAGCGTCGCGGCGACCGGCGGTTCGATCTGCACCTGCAGCGACAGCGGCGTCTGGTCGCGGTAGGCGAGCGGCAGCGGCAGGCGCACGGTGGCCGACTCGAACGCGGCGAGCGCGTGAGCGGTCGCGGCCATACGCACCTCGATCAGACCGGGCGCACTGCCGGCCTCGGCGTCGACCGTCGGCGCGACGTCGTCGCCGACGACCTCGAGCACGGCGTCGTCGATCCACGCCGACCCGCCGCCGTTCAACAGCACGCCGAGCACGACGCGCGTCGCGTCGTCGGCGACGTCACCGACGATCTCGTACGCCTGCCAGTCGCGACCGCGGATCGGCCGCTGTGCCATGTTGTCGAAGAAGCCCGTCTGGCCCGCTGTGCGATCAACGCGCAGCCACAGCTGCGCGGCGCTGGCCTCGGTGGTCAGATCGGTGCGCACCCAGGCGCGGAACCGCACGCGCTTGCCGCGCAGCGGCGTCGGGTCGAGTTCCTGCAGGCAGTTGCCGAAACCGTCGTCGCCGGCCTTGCCGGCGTCGCGGAACAACAACCCGCAGCGCCTGCCGCCGTGCGCGCCGTCCTTCACGGCCGTCAGCTCGAAGCCGTTGGCGCGGCAGGGCGCCGGCAGGAACCAGCTGGCGGGTACCTTGCCATCGGCGCGTTCGAAGTCACCGTTCTGGAGGGACTGGCCGCTGAGGGCCGCGGCCACCAGCAGGGCGGCGGCGGTTGGCAGGACCGGCGGGATGGCAGCGCGGGGGCTTCCCATGCGCCCGATCGTAGCGGCGCCGCGCGCCGGCGGTCTGGTCGCCTCGCGCTCGTGCGCGGACTCCTACCGCTCACGCGCCTTGGTCCGCAGGTAGAGCTGCTCGACCTTCGCGCGCGCCCACGGCACCTTGCGCAGGAACTTCAGCGACGACGTCACGCTCGGCTGGTTCGTGAAGCAGAGGATGTCGACCTCGCGGCCCATGCGCTCCCAGCCGAGGCGTGCGACCAGGTAGTCGAGCATCGCGGCGAGCGTGACGCCGTGCAGTGGGTTGTTCGGTTGCTGGTCCACGCGGGTTGCCAGAGTCTCGCTCTGGACGAGACGGCACGGGTAGCGTTATCTGACCGATGCCAGGCGGGCGTTCGTTCGGCACGGTGTCGGACGCGGCTCGTCGGGCGGACGCTTTCCGCGGAGTCAGACATGGCCAAGGGTCAGAACAGCAAGAAGGACGTGAAGAAGAAGCCCGAGAAGACCCTCAAGGAGAAGCGGGCCGAGAAGGCCGCCAAGAAGGCGATGAAGGGCTAGGGCTCGGTTCGCGGCGCGGCCGCCTGCCAGCTCGTCCGCAGGCAGGCGGCCGTCTCGCCACGCCGGCTCACGCCGACGTGCGCTTGTGCTTGTCGCCGTAGAACTGCTCGGCTTCGGTCGAGCCGGCCAGCGCCGTCGTGGACGACTTGCCCTGGCTGACCGCCTGCGTGACCGCGTCGAAGTAGCCGGTGCCGACCTCGCGCTGGTGCTTGGTCGCGGTGTAGCCGCGCTTCTCGGCGTCGAACTCGGCCTGCTGCAGCTTCACGTAGGCCGCCATGCCGTGGTCCTTGTAGTCGTGCGCCAGCTCGAACATCGCGTGGTTCAGCGCGTGGAAGCCGGCCAGCGTCACGAACTGGAAC
>JAEUHR010000062.1 GCA_016794425.1 Planctomycetota bacterium | reverse complement strand
CTGCCCGCCGTCGCTCGGCGTGCTGAGCGCCAACGCGCTGGTCGCCGCCGACTGGGTCGTGATCCCGATGCAGGCCGAGTACCTGTCGCTGCAGGGCATGGCGAAGCTGCTCGAGGTGATCCAGCTGGTGCAGAAGCGGCTGAACCCGAAGCTGCAGATCGCCTGCGTGCTGCCGTGCATGGTCGACGCGCGCACCAACCTCAGCACCGAGGTGCTGCGCGAGATCGACACGCACTTCGGTCCGCTGCTGACCAAGGCGCGCATCCGCAACAACGTCAAGCTCGCCGAGGCGCCGAGCTTCGGCCGCACGATCTTCGAGCACGCACCGGACAGCAACGGCGCGCGCGACTACGAGGCGTTCGCCAGCGAGTTCCTGGCGAAGATCGGCCTCGCACCGATGCCGGCCACCGCCGCGCCGGCACCCGACACCGAGGTCGCGCCGGTCGCGGAGGCGGCACCGGCACCGCCGGCCGCTGCCACCGAACCCTCGCCGCCGGGCGAGGCGTCGGCCGAGGGCTGACGTGGAGCGGACGGTAGACTGTCCGCGCCGATGTCGCCGCTGCCGTTCCTGTTCGCCATAGCCATCCCGATCGCGGCCGCGGCGGCGCAATGCACCCCGGCCTGGCTGCCGGGTGCCGGCGTGCCGGGCACCTTCGGCACCATCGACGCAGCGGCCGCCTGGGACCCCGACGGCGGAGGTCCGCTCGGCGAACGGCTGGTGGTCGGCGGCACGTTCGCGCTCGCCGGCGACGCGCTGGCGAGCCGCATCGCCGCCTACGACCCGGCGACCGACACCTGGAGCGCGCTCGGCAGCGGCATGGACGGCGCGGTCGAAGCACTGCTGCCGCTGGCGAACGGCGAACTGATCGCCGGCGGCTGGTTCACGACCGCCGGCGGCGTGGCGGCCAGCTCGATCGCGCGCTGGAACGGCAGCGCGTGGCAGCCGCTCGGTGCCGGCACCAACGCCGGCGTCGGCACGCTGCTGCAGCTGCCGAACGGCGACCTGCTGGCCGGCGGATCGTTCACGACCGCGGGCGGCGCGCCGGCCAACCGTCTGGCGCGCTGGGACGGCAGCACCTGGTCGCCGTTCGGCGGCGGCGCCAACGGCCGCGTCGATGCGCTGGCACTGCTGCCGAACGGCGACGTCGTCGCCGGCGGTGCGTTCACCGACGTCGGCGGCACCGGCATCGACTTCCTCGCGCGCTGGAACGGCGCCACCTGGCTGCCGTTCGCGCTCGGCCCCAACGCCGCGGTCGCCGCGCTGGCCGTGCTGCCCGGCGGCGACCTGGTCGCAGGCGGCAGTTTCTTCACGGTCAACCTGCAGCCGGCGCGCTACGTCGCGCGGTGGAACGGCGCCGCGTGGGCGCCGATCGGCATCGGCACCACTGCACCGGTGTATGCGATCCTGCCACTGCCCAACGGCGAGCTCGTGGTCGGCGGCGCGTTCACGGCGGCGGACAGCACGTCGGCGCTGCACGTGGCGCAGTGGAACGGCAGCGGCTGGGCCGCGCTCGGCCAGGGCACCGACCTCGAGGTGCGCGCGCTGGCCCGGCTCGCCAACGGCGACGTCGTCGCCGGCGGCTCGTTCACGACCGCCGATGGCGCGCCGGCCAGTTCGGTCGCGCGCTGGAACGGCAGCGGCTGGGCCGCGCTCGGCCGCGGCACCGGCGGCGCGGTCGCGGCGTCGTGCACGCTGCCCGACGGGTCGCTGGTGGTCGGCGGCTCGTTCTCGCAGATCGGCGGGGTCGACGCCGCGTTCGTCGCCCGCTGGGACGGCGCGTCGTGGCAGCCGCTCGGGCTCGGCACCGATGGCCCGGTGCTGGCGTTGGCCGCGCTGCCGAACGGCGACGTCGTCGCGGGTGGCCAGTTCGCGTCGGCCGACGGCAACCCGGCACCGGCCGTCGCGCGCTGGGACGGCACCACCTGGAACGCACTCGGCGCCGGCCCCGGCGGCTACGTGCAGACGCTGGCCGCGCTGCCGAACGGCGACGTCGTCGCCAGCGGCGCGTTCACGGCCGCGACCGGCGCCGGCAACGCGATCGCCCGCTGGAACGGCACCGCGTGGCTGCCGCTCGGCCAGGGACTCGCGGGCGGCACGTTCGGCACCGCGGCCAACGCGCTGTGCGTGCTGCCGAACGGCGACCTGGTCGCGGGCGGCAACTTCGTGACGGCCGGTGGTGTGCCCGCGAGCCGCGTCGCGCGCTGGGACGGCAGCGCTTGGTCCCCGCTCGGCAGCGGCACCAACGGCACGGTCGCGGCGCTGCTCGCGCGCCCCGACGGCAGCGTGGTCGCCGCCGGCGCGTTCACGGTGGCGGGCGGCGCCGCGGCGAACTTCGTCGCGCGCTGGGACGGCACCGCATGGACCGGTCTCGGCGCGGGCGTCGGCAACGGCCTGTTGACCACTTCGGTGCAGGCGCTGGCCGCGCTGCCCGACGGCGACCTCGCGGTCGGCGGCAACTTCCGCACCGCCGGCGGCGCGCCGGCAAACTACGTCGCGCGCTGGGACGGCGCCGGGTGGTCCGCGTTCGGCCAGGGCCTCGGTGATGGGTTCGGTGTGCGCACGCTGGCCATGCTGCCGATCGGCGAACTGGCGGTCGGCGGCTCGTTCCCGACCGCCGGCGGCTTCGTCTCGGCGTGGTTCGCGCGGCTGGTCGCGACCTGCCCGGCCAGCGCGGTGCCGAGCGGCGTCGGCTGCCAGGGCCAGACGCTGCAGGCCGCGTCGCTGCCGTGGGTCGATGCGACGCTGCACACGGTCGGCACCGGCATGCCGCCGGTCGCGCTGGTGCTGGCGCTCTACAGCGTGACGCCGGTCGTGCCGGCGTTCCCGCTGCACCTGGTGCTGCCGCAGGCGCCGGTCGGCTGCGACCTGCAGGTGGTGCCCGACATCCAGCAGGTGCTGGTGGCGGTCGGCGGCACCGCCCGAGCCGAGCTGTTCCTGCCGAACACGCCGCCGCTGGTCGGCGTGACCTTCCACCAGCAGATGCTGCCGCTGGCGGTCGACGCGCAGTTCGCGATCGTCGGTGTCACCGCCACCAACGCGCTCGTGCTGACGGCCGGTCGGTTCTGACGCGCGGCGGTCCCGGGTTGCGACGCAGACAGCGCCGCGATCTTCACCAGCGGCCCGGCGCCGACCGATAGCGCGCCGTCATGTCCGCGCGGGAACCCGAACTCGATCAGTTGACCACCCTGCTCGGCCAGTGCCTCGGCCGCATCGAAGAGCACGCGTTCCGGCTGCAGGACGAAACGTGGACCGGCGACGAACCCGCCACCGGCGACGCACTCGACGGCGAAACCGATCTGCTGCAGGAGCTGATCGGTTCGCTGCTGGTCTGCGCGGTCGACGAACACGCCGACCTGAACGCGACGGTGCAGCGCGCCGTGCAGCAGCAGCTCGGCGAGATCGCGGTGCCGATCGTCGTGCGCCAGCGCTTCGCGCGCGACCTGCCGAAGGTGGCCTGCACGCCCGCCGACGCGACGTTCGCGGTGCAGCGCGCGCTGGCGCTGATCCTCGGCCGGCTCGAACCGGGCTGCGAGATCTCCCTGACGACGCGGCGCGACGACGGCCACGTGGTGTTCGAGGCCGAACGCCGCGGCGTCGAGTTCGACCGCCACCTGGCCGAACGCAGCGAGACGCTGGCCGAGTTCACCGCCGGCCTGCAGGGCCGGTGCCGCGCGCACCACGACGGCGACACGCTGCTGCTGGCGCTCGAACTGCCGGCGGCGCTGGCGATCGACGAACGCTGAACCGCGGCCGCCGCCGCCGCTAGGATGCCGCGATGCGCATCGGCATCGTCTGCTACCCGACCGTCGGCGGCAGTGGCGTCGTCGCCACCGAGATGGCGCTGGCCCTGGCGGCCAAGGGCCACGACGTGCACCTGCTCAGCTACGACCGGCCGAGCCGCCTGCGCCGCGGTGTGCCGGGGCTGCGCTTCCACCAGGTCGCGGTGTCGGCCTAC
Organism: Planctomycetota bacterium; assembly: GCA_016794425.1. Classification (GTDB taxonomy): domain Bacteria; phylum Planctomycetota; class UBA1135; order UBA1135; family UBA2386; genus JAEUHS01. Next base: position 64,149 of record JAEUHR010000062.1, on the reverse strand, counting down.
CCGCTGTTCCGCTACCCGCCGTACGACCTGGCGCTGGCGACCCGCATGCTCGAGGTGCGCGAGGAAGCGCGCGTCGACCTGTTCCACGTCCACTACGCGATCCCGCACGCGGTCAGTGCGTTCCTGGCGCGCAGCATGTGCGGCGACTGCCTGAAGTTCGCGACCACGCTGCACGGCACCGACATCACGGTGGTCGGCAGCGACCGCGCCTACATGCGGCCGACGCGCTTCGCGCTCGAGCAGTCCGACGCGGTCACCGCGGTCAGCCAGTACCTGGCCGACGAGACGCGGCTCGTGTTCGGCGTGCGCAAGGAAGTCGAGGTGATCCCGAACTTCGTCGACACCGACCGCTTCCGGCCCGACGGCTCGCCGCGCTGGCACCAGCGCGCCGACAGCGAACGGATCCTCGTGCACGCGTCGAACTTCCGGCCGGTCAAGCGCGTCGCCGACGTGGTGCGCGCGTTCGCCGCGATCCAGCAGCAGGTGCCGGCGCGGCTGCTGCTGGTCGGCGACGGTCCCGACCGCGAACACGCGCTCGCGGTCGCCGCCGATCTGGGTTGCCAGCACAAGGTCGAGCACCTCGGCATGCACGACCACCTCGAGGCCGTGCTGCCGAAGGCCGACGTGTTCCTGTCGGCGTCGGAGACCGAGAGCTTCGGCCTGTCGATGCTCGAAGCGATGAGCTGCGGCGTGCCGTGCGTCAGCACCGCGGTCGGCGGCGTCGCCGAGGTGCTCGGCGACACCGGCGAGCTGACGCCGTTCGGCGACCCGGCCGCGCTGGCCCGGGCGGCGCTGCGGCTCCTGACCGACGGCGACCTGCACGCGCAGCGGGCCGCGGCGGCACGGCAGCGCGCGGTGGCGCTGTTCGCGACCGAGCCGGTGCTGGCACGCTACCTCGAACTGTACGAACGCGTGCTGCAGTGAAGCCCGGCGGCACCGCGGACAGCTGGACCTTCGACCACAACGCCGGCGGGCCGCCCGACGCCGAGGTGCTGGCGTGCTTCGTCGAGGTGCAGCGTTCGGTGCCGGCGAATCCGGCGAGCCAGCATGCGCCGGGACGCCGCGCGCGGGCCGTGCTCGAGGACGCACGCGCCCGCATCGCCGCCGCGCTGGGGCTCGGAGCCGACGACGTGGTGTTCACGAGCGGCGGGACCGAGGCTGCCAACCTGGCCGTCGCCGGACTCGGGGTGCCAGAGTTGCCGGTCCTGTTGTCGGCGGCCGAACATCCGGCCGTGCTCGAACCGGCGCAGCGCCGCGGCTGCCGCTGGTGGGGGGTCACCGCCGACGGTGCCGCCTGCGTCGAGCCGCCGCGCGAGCCGGTCGGCCTGCTGGCACTGGTGCACGCGCAGGGTGAAGTCGGAACACTACAACCGGTCGCGGCGGCGACCGCGCTGGCCCACCAACTGCGTGTGCCGCTCGTGATCGACCTCGCGCAGAGCCTCGGCCGCGTGCCGATCGACGGGCTGCTGGTGCCCGGCACGGTCGCGCTCGTCGCCCCGCACAAGTGTGGTGGGTTGCGTGGGCACGGTGTCGTGGCCGGGGCCGGGCTCGTCGACCACCTGCGCGCACAGCAGCTCGGTGGCGCGCAGGAGCACGGCCGTCGCGCCGGCACGCAGAGCCCGGCGCTCGCCGCCGCGAATGCGCTGGCGGTCGAACGCGCCGTCGCGCACTGCCGCGCGCGCGGCGCGGCGATGCTGGCCGTGCGCACTGCGTTCGTCGACACGCTGCTCGCCAGCGCCGCCGCATGCGTGCTGGTCACACCGCTAGCGAACAGCGTGCCCAACACGGTGATGCTGCGCTTCCCTGGCATCGACGGACGCAACTTGCTGCCGGCACTCGATCTTGCCGGCGTGCACGCGTCGCACGGCTCGGCCTGCTCGAGCGGCGCGGCCGTGCCGCCGCGCATCCTGCTGGCGCTCGGCCTCGACGAAGCTGCCGCGCGCACCTGTGTGCGATTCAGTTTCGCCGGTGACGAACCACTCGCGCACGTGCAGCGCGGCGCGCAGCGCACCGCCGAGGTCGTCGCGCGGCTGCAGAAAAAAAAGTGAGCGCTGCGCACCGACGCGCCGCGAGTCGGGTCGCATGCTCCAAGTCGTTGCCGTTCGTGGGCGAGCGAGCGACGTTGTGAAGTCGCTGTGAGTCGCCGTCGAATCTTCGTGGAGCAAAGTTGCTCGTGTGCTCTTCCCAAGACCATCGGCGATCGGTAAGAACCCGAACGTCCGTCGAGGAGCCGTCGATCGCATGCCTGTCGATCGCCGGCCCGAGCCGTCCGAGGTGTCGTCAGCACCGACGACGGCTGCTCTCGCAGTCAGCCTTGCTCGTTGTCGTCGGCCCCATCCGACGACCTGGCCCGAAGGGGTCCTAGGGGTTCTACCCGGGACAGTCTCGGCCACCGGTCCGTACCCACCACACCACCCTGCGCGACACCTTGCCCACCCTTTCCACCATGACGGAAGCCCCCCTCCCCGACCCGTCCCTGGAAGGCCTGCAACCCCACTCGGCGCCGCGGCTGCGGCTGCACGACGAGAACGCACCTGCCGAACGGCAGCTGCTGGGCAAGGTGCTTCGGACGGTCGCGGGTCGGGTCCGGCGTGAGCACCTCGAGACGTGGTTTCGCACGCTCGACGTGCGCCGTGCCGACGACCGCGAGGTCGAGTTCACGGTGACCAGCCAGTTCGTGCGCGACTGGCTGCAGCGGAACTTCCTGACCGTGCTGCAGGACGCCGTCACGACCGCCGCCGCCGGCCCGCGCCGCGTCGCGCTGACGCTGCGCGACGAGGATGGCTGGGACAACCTGCGGCTGGTCGAGCCCACGCACGCGCTGGCAGCGCTGCTGCCCGCCCGCGACCTGCCGGCCGCGCCGCGCGAGACCCTGCCGACGTCGGCCGCGGCCGCGTCGGCTGCCGCAGCCGGCATGGCCGCACCGACGCCGACCAGGCGCGGCGGCAACGCGCTGAACCCGAACTACACGTTCGACAAGTTCGTCGTCGGCACCTGCAACCGCCTGGCGCACGCGTCGGCGCTGGCGATCGGCGAGAACCCGGGCTGTGCCTACAACCCGCTGTTCGTGCACGGCAACGTCGGCCTCGGCAAGTCGCACCTGCTGCAGGCGATCTGCCACACGGTGACGCGCCGCGACCAGAACGCCCGCGTGCTCTACATGAGCTGCGAGGACTTCACCAACGCCTTCATCTCGGCGATCCAGAACGGCCAGCTCGACACGTTCCGCGACTTCTACCGCCACGCCGACGTGCTCGTGATCGACGACGTGCAGTTCCTGGCCAACAAGGAGAAGACGCAGGACGAGTTCTTCCACACCTTCAACGCGCTCTACGACGCGCAGAAGCAGATCGTGCTGTCGTCGGACCGCCCGCCGATCGAGATCCCGACGATCGAGGAGCGGCTGGTGTCGCGCTTCAAGTGGGGGCTCGTGGCCGAGGTCGAGGCGCCGTGCTTCGACACGCGCGCGGCGATCGTGCGCCGCAAGGCGATGGGCCGCGGCATCGAGCTGCCGGACGAAGTCGCGAAACTGCTGGCCGAGCGCGTGACGTCGAACATCCGCGAGCTCGAGGGCGCGGTGATCAAGGTCGTCGGCTTCGCCGGCATCACCGGCCAGCCGATCACGCTGTCGCTGGCCGAGCAGTGCGTGCGCGGCATGCCGATGCACCACGCGCAGGTGTCGGTCGACGACGTGATGACGCTGGTGACGACCGAGTTCGCGATCAGCGCACGCGAACTGGTCGGCAAGAGCCGCACCCAGACCGTCAGCCTGCCGCGCCAGGTGGCGATGTTCCTGCTGCGCGAGCACACCGAGAACTCGCTCGAAGACGTCGGTCGCATCTTCGGCAACCGCGACCACACGACGGTGCTCTACGCGGTCACGAAGATCCGCGAACGCACGCAGAAGGACCGGCTGTTCAAGGAGCTGGTCGACACGCTCAGCAATCGGTTGCTGACGCGGAGCTTCCGCAGCTGACGCTGCGGAGCTCCGCGGCAGCGCCGATTGCTGATGGCTTGCTGGGGCTGCCGCGGCGCGGGGGGAATACGCGGGCGAGTGCAGGCAGCTGGCCCCGCGGCGGCAGCCATGGGACCTGGCCACGGGCCGGGGCGGGAGCTTCCGCAGCTGACGCTGCGGAGCTCCGCGGCAGCGCCGATTGCTGATGGCTTGCTGAGGCTGCCGCGGCGCGGGGGGAATACGCGGGCGAGTGCAGGCAGCTGGCCCCGCGGCGGCAGCCGGGACCTGGCCACGGGCCGGGGCGGAGGGGACGTGCTTCGGCGGTCCCACTTGCCGCTGCATCTGCTGTGCCTGCTCTGCTCTGCTCTGCTGTGCCCTCTGTGCTCTGCTGTCGCTGCCCTGCTTCGGTTGCTGTGGGGCGGCTGTGGCGGCGGCTGGCGACCCCAGGTGGGCTGGGGCACGGGTGACGGCCGGGCTTGGGCGTGGCGCGGCAGGCGGGGGCGGGCTGGCACTTCGGGCTGACTGGTGCTTTGCGTGGAGCGGCACGCACGGCCCTGTCCGGGCCTCGGCTCCAGCTGGCGGAAGGGGGCTGCGTCTCGGCGGCTACCGCTCCACGGCAAGCACCAGTGGTGCGGCGGCGCGATCTCTTGACGCGTGGGGTCGGTCGGCGGTGGGTCGGTGGCAGCGGCTGAGGGGGGTGGTGTCAGGAGATCTGTGCAGTCGCGTGGGAGCGGATCTTGAGGGTGCGCGGAGGTCTGCGGGAAGTTCTCGGCGCGGGTTCGAGGCTCGTTCGCCGCGGCGGCGCGACGGTGCGGAAAGGTCGAGAAGTTTGCGCGTGCGACGGGTTGGTTCTCCAGATCCGGCGGTCGGGCTGCAGGCCGCTTCTTGCTTCGATCGCAGCGCGTCGATCGCTATTCTGCTCACACTCGTGACGGCACGGACGAGGTCGACGAGAGAGAGAATTCCCTCCAGTACAGACTCGTCCGTGGTGCGCCCGCCGGCCCGTTCCGCTCGTCCCAGTTCGAAGCCACCAGTCCACGCACCATGAAGATCCTCTGTGACCGGAACGCGCTGCAGGAGGCCGTGACGGTGGTCTCCTCGGTCGTGCCCGTGAAGACCACGAAGCCGATCCTGCAGAACCTGCTGGTCCGAGCCGACAGCGACGGCATCACGTTGTTCGCGACCGACCTCGAGATGGCGGCGCGCGTGCGTCTGGAAGCGGTCAAGGTCGCCAAGAAGGGCTCCGTGCTGCTGCCGGCCCGCGAGACCGCGGCGCTGCTGCGCGAGCTGGGCGACCCGACCGTGACGCTCGAGAGCACCGACCAGCGCTGCAAGATCGAGAGCGGCGGCGGTTCGTTCGTGCTGCTCGGCGAGAACCCGGAGGAGTACCCCGAGGAATCGCAGAACAAGGCCGGCAAGCACATCACGATCCCGGCCGGGCAGATGCTGCGCATGATCCAGGAGACGATCTTCTCGGCAGCCCGCGAGGAGACGCGCTACGCGATCAACGGTGTGCTGCTCGACTGCGCCGGCGGCTGCCTGCGGCTGGTCTCGACCGACGGCCGCCGCCTTTCGATCAGCTACCAGAACATCGACAGCAAGACCGAGTTCAAGGTCGTCGTGCCGCTGCGCGCGCTGAACACGATGGCCCGCGCGCTGCCCGAGGACAGCAAGGAACCGCTGCGCATCGACGTCAGCGACAAGCAGATCGTGTTCACGATCGGCAACACACAGCTGCAGAGCCAGCTGCTCGAGACCCGCTTCCCCGACTACGAAGGCGTGCTGCCGAAGGCGGCGGACACGACGATGGAACTGCCGAAGGCGGTGCTCGAGAGCGCGCTGCGGCGCGCCGCGATCCTGGCGCCGACCGACATGCGCATGGTCCGGTTCGAAGTGGCCGAGGACCAGCTGCGGCTGACCGCCGAGAGTTCGGCGCGCGGCCGCGCCGACGTCGCGGTCGAGGCGGTCGTCAAGGGCGCCGGCGGCAGCATCAACTTCAACCCCGACTACATCCTCGAGGCGCTGCGGGTCTGCAAGCTGGACCACGTGCGGCTCGACATGTCCGACGACTCGATGCCGGCGAAGTTCACGCTCGGCGAGTCGTTCACCTACGTCGTGATGCCGATCAGCGGCGCCTGACACGCTTGGTCCCCGAACCGCGACCCGCCGCCGACTTCCTGCGCGACATCCTGCAGCAGGCTGGTCGCAGCAAGAGCCGCAGCGCCTACAACCGCGCGCTCGACGACATCCTGACGGCCGAGCAGCGGCCGCACTGCCAGGTCGTCGGCTGCCGCGGTGGCCGCCTCGTCGTCGAAGTCTCCGCCGCGCCGCTGTTCGCCGAGCTGTCCGGCTTCCGCCGCGAAGAGATCCGCCAGCGCATCAACCAGCTGGTCCCCGAACAACCCCTCGCCCAGCTGACCTTCCGGCTGGGCGGCACCGGACACGTCTGACATGTCGGAACAGAAGCCAACCGAACCCCGCTACGACGCCAGCTCGATCAAGGTGCTCGAGGGCCTCGACGCCGTGCGCAAGCGGCCGGCGATGTACATCGGCGACACCGGCGCCAAGGGCCTGCACCATCTGGTCTGGGAGATCACCGACAACTCGGTCGACGAGGCGCTGGCCGGCCGCGCGAGCCGCATCGACGTCCGCGTGCACAAGGACGGGTCGATCTCGGTCAAGGACGACGGGCGCGGCATCCCGGTGGACATGCACGAGAGCGGCGTGCCGGCGCTCGAAGTGATCATGACCAAGCTGCACTCGGGCGGGAAGTTCGACAAGGGCAGCTACAAGGTCTCGGGCGGTCTGCACGGCGTCGGCATCAGCTGCGTCTGCGCGCTGGCCGACGTGCTCGACGTCGAGGTCTACCGCGACGGCAAGGTCCACCGGCAGACCTACATGCGCGGCCAGAAGGCCAGCGAGCTGAAGGTCATCGGCAAGGCCGACGGCACCGGCACGATGATCCGCTTCAAGGCCGACCCGTCGATCATGGAGGTCACCGAGTTCTCGTACGAGGTGCTGAAGAAGCGCCTGCGCGAACTGGCCTACCTGATGGGTTCGGCGCGCCTGCACATCACGCTGTTCGACGAGCGCATCGACAAGGGCGAGGAGTTCCTGTTCCCGGACGGCCTGGTCGAGTTCGTGCACGACCTGAACCGCGGCAAGAACGCGCTGCACAAGGAAGTCGTCTACTTCCGCCGCGAGATCCCGTCGGCCGAGGATGCCGACAAGGTCTACGGCGTCGAGATCGCGCTGCAGTACAGCGACGCCTACCACGAGAACGTGTTCTCGTTCGTCAACAACATCAACACGCTCGAGGGCGGCACGCACCTGGTCGGCTTCCGCACCGCGCTGACGCGCGCGCTGAACAACTGGGCGCGGCAGGAGAAGGTGCTGAAGGAGAAGGACCCGGTGCCGACCGGCGAGGACTTCAAGGAAGGTCTCGCGGCGGTGATCTCGGTCAAGGTGCCGGACCCGCAGTTCGAGAGCCAGACCAAGATCAAGCTCGGCAACCGCGAGGTGCAGTCGGTCGTCGAGACCGTCGTCGGTGACGGCATCCGCACCTACTTCGAGGAGAACCCGGGCACCGCGAAGGCCATCTACGGCAAGGCGCTGGACGCGCTGCGGGCCCGCGAGGCGGCGCGCAAGGCGCGCGACCTCGTGCGGCGCAAGTCGGCGCTCGAAGGCGGCGGCCTGCCGGCGAAGCTGGCCGACTGCCAGAAGGGGACGCCGCGCGACGAAGCCGAGCTGTTCCTGGTCGAAGGTGACTCCGCCGGTGGCACGGCCAAGCAGGGCCGCATGTCGCACCAGGCGATCCTGCCGCTGCGCGGCAAGATCCTGAACGTCGAGAAGGCCTCCGCCGACTCGATCCTCGACCACGAGGAGATCCAGACGATCGTCAGCGCGATCGGCACCGGCTTCGTCACCGAGGAGTTCGAGCCCGATCGGCTGCGCTACGGCAAGGTCATCGTGATGACCGACGCCGACGTCGACGGCTCGCACATCCGCACGCTGCTGCTGACGCTGTTCTATCGCAAGATGCCGGAGCTGGTCGCGCGCGGCCACGTCTACGTCGCGCAGCCGCCGCTCTACGGCATCAAGAAGGGCAAGACCGAGCGCTTCGCGGTCACCGAAGAGGACAAGCTCGCGATCCTCGCCGAGCTGGGCCTCGGCGCCACGCGGCTCGTGCACACGGGCGGCAAGCGCTGGCACGGGCGCGAACTGCGGCGGCTGATGGACACGGTGTCGCGGCTGCGCGACCTCGAGCGGCGCATGCCCGCCGACGGCGCGGTGCCGTTCGATCGTTACCTCGCCGGCGCCACGGTGCCGGATCGCGAACCGCCGGCCTACCACGTCGTGCTCGGCGGCAAGGGCCACTTCGTCGACACCGAGGCGCAGCTCACCGTCGAACTCGAGCAGCTGACGCAGCAGAAGGGCCGCGCGCTGGTCGTCTACGAGGGCCCGGACTCGCCGTGCCGTCGCGAGGAGGCCGACATCGAGGTCTACGCGCTGCACCTCGCGCACGAGGTGCAGTCGCTGATGCGGCAGATCGACGCGATCGGCCTGCCGGTCGACTGGCCGCAAGGCGGCGCCGCCGGCAACTGGCGCATCGAGATGGACGGTTCGACCGAGGGTCTCGCCGCCGACACGCTGTTCGCCGCGATCGCGACGATCGAGAAGTCGTGCGAGAAGGAGCTCGTCGTGCAGCGCTACAAGGGCCTCGGCGAGATGAAGGCCTCGCAGCTGTTCGAGTCGACGATGGATCCGGCGCGGCGCACGCTGCGCCGCGTCACCGTCAGCGACATGGTCGAGGCCGACCACATCTTCACGGTGCTGATGGGCACCGAAGTCGAGCCCCGGCGCGAGTTCATCGAGAAGCACGCGCTCGAGGCGACCAACATCGACGTGTGAGCCGGCGGCGGCCTTCGCGACGGATCCGGCACCGGATCGGCCACGGACGACCCCATGCACAGCCTGCGCTACCTGATCGGTTCGCTGACGCTGGTCGCGGCCGTGCTCGGCGCGATCTGGATCGTGCGCGTGCTCGACGCCGCCGACGACCAGACCGGGCTGCCGCTGCAGGTCGAGTTCCGTGACGCGCGCGGCCTGCGCGCCGGCGCCGACGTGCGGTTCCGCGGCGTCACGGTCGGCACCGTGCGCCGCGTCGTCGTCTCGGCCGACGGCGACAAGGCGGTTGCGCACCTGACGCTCGAAGCGACCGGCGCCGGCCACGCCTGCGTCGACAGTGTGTTCTGGATCGTCACGCCGCGTGTGCACGGTCTCGCCGGCGTGTCCGGCCTCGACACACTGGTGCGCGACGCCTACATCGCGTTCCACACGCCGGGCGGCGGTTCGTTGCTGCCCGCGGACAGCCTGCTGGCCGGCAGCGAACGGCCGCCGGCGATCGCCGAGCCCGACGCGCTCGACGACGTCGCGCACGGCGACCTGCTGATGACGCTGCTGGTGCCCGAGAACCACGGGCTGCGGCCCGGTGCGACGGTCGTGTTCCGCGGCGTGCCGACCGGCGACGTGCGCAGCGTCACGCTGGCCGCCGACGGCACGCATGTCGAAGTGCAGCTGCGCATCGCGCGCCGGTTCCGCCAGACGGTGACCGACCGCACGCAGTTCTGGGTCGCGCGGCCCTACGTCAGCGGCGCGCTGTTCTCCGGCTTCACGGTCACCGACGTCAACGCGCTGCTGTCGCCGTACGTCAGCTACTACACCGAGCCCGGCCAGGGCGTCATGGTGCAGGACGGCTTCCGCACGGCGGCGCAGGCGGTGCGGCCGTCGCTCGAGGTCGCCGACGTGCCGGCGGCGGCGCTGCGCCAGCCCGAACCGTCGGCCGCGCCCGACGGCGACGACCTGGCGCTGGTGCGCATCACCTACGCGGCGGTCGAACGCGACACGTTCAGCGCCGACGATCCGATCCACCACGAAGGCACGGGCGTGTTGTGGCTCGACCGCGCCGGCCGCGCGGTGGTCGTGACCGCGCGCAGCCTGGTCGACGGCGGCTACACCGAGCGCGACGCGTTCGGCGGCGACGCCGACCTCGGCGACGAACAGATCCACGTGCTGCTGGCGTCGGGCACCGTGCTGCGCGCCGGCCGCGTCTGGGTCGACGGCGAGGGCCGCGACCTCGCGGCGCTGATGCTCGAACAGCCGCCACCGGACCTGCGCGGCACGCCGCTCGCGCGGCTGCGGTTCGAGGCGCCGCCGGCCGAACCGGCCGCGGTGCGCTGCGTCGGTGCCGACGGTGCGGCGCTGGCAGCCACGGCGATCGCCGGCAGCGAGCAGGCCGGCGGCGCGGCGCTGTTCGGCGACGCCGTGTTCGGCATCGTCGGCCGGCGGGAGCCCCTGCGCGGCGACCCTGCGGTCGTGCCGCTCGCGCTGTTGCCCGACGATCTGCGGCCGCTGTGACACCACCGATGGCAGCGGCCCTCGAGTTCCGCGGCTTCGGTCTGGCACACCGGCGCCCCGACGGCGAACAGGTGCTGCTGGCCGGCGTCGACCTGCAGCTGGCGGCCGGCTTCTACCTGCTGGTCGGCCGCAGCGGCGGCGGCAAGTCGTCGCTGCTGCGCGTGCTCGCCGGCCTCGTGGAAGCGCGCGAGGTCGCGCCGCGCCTCGACGGCGACCTGTTGGTCGGTGGCGTGTCGCTGCTGCGGCCCGCCGGCGAACTGCCCGAGGTCGCGGCGATCCTGCAGGACGAAGGTCTGCTCGACGAGCTGCCGCCGCGCGCCAACGTCGAACTCGCGCTGCGTGCCGCCGGCCGTTCGCGGCGGCTGGCGCCGGCGCTGCTGGCCCAGGCCGGCCTCGAGCTGGCGCCCGAACGCACGGCGCAGCTGTCCGGCGGCATGCGCAAGCGGCTCGCGGTCGCGCGGGCCCTGGCGTCGGCGCCGCGCCTGCTGCTGTGCGACGAACCGACCGCCGGCCTCGACGCCGACGCGGCGCGCACGATCGCGCAGCTGCTGCGCACCGCGCACGACCAGGACGCCGGCCGCACGACGCTGGTGATCACGCACGACCTGGCGGCGTTCGACGGCATCGTCGACGGCGTGCTGGTGATCGACGCTGTGCAGCGCACGCTGCGGCTCGAGCCGCCGGGCTTCCGGCCGTCGGCCGAGCTGGTCGCGCCGTCGCGCGCACCGACGCCGACTGCCGAACCGGCGGCGCTGCACGGGCTGCGTCGGCTGGCGCTGCAGGCCGCCGCCGTGCTCGAGACGGTCGTCGAGTCGCTGCGCCGGCTGCCGCCGGTCGAGCTGGGCCAGGTCGCGCGCACGACGCTGCGCTACGCGACCGAGCCGGCGCTGTTCGTCGCGCTCGCCGGCGCCGTGATCGGCGGCCTGGCGACGTTCTTCGCGCTGCGCAACAACCCGGTGCACGGCGGCTTCGAGTCCGCGCTGCTGACCGGCACCGGCAAGGTCGCGACCGCGGTGCTGGTGCCGCTGTTCAGCGGCTTCTTCTTCACCGCGCGCATCGCCGCCGGCGCCGCGGCGCGGCTCGGCACGATGCAGCGCACCAACCAGATCGCGGCGCTGCAGATGATGGGCGTCCGGCCCGCCGACTACCTGCTGACGCCGATGGTCTGGGGCATGGTGCTGGCGATGCCGCTGGTGACGCTCGCCGGCGTCGTCGCGGCCGCGCTGGCCGCCGCGTTCGCCGCGACCACGGTCGCCAGCACGACGCTGGTCGGCTGGGCGACGGCCTGGTTCGCCACGGTCGACGCGCGCGACGTGCTGATCGTGCTCGGCAAGGCGACGCTGTCCGGCTACCTGGTCGCGCTGTGCTGCTACCACCTCGGCACCGGCCCGAAGCGGTCGGGCGCCGAGGTCGGCGAGGCGGTCAACCAGGCGATCGTCGTCGGCATGGCGCTGGTGCTGCTGGTGCACGCGCTGGTGACGTTCGTGGTCTACGCCTGAAGCGCCGGTGGCAAGGGCAGGATCGGGCCTCAAGCCGCGGCCGCCGGCGGGCCGATGAAGGACGACCGTGAAGGGCATCGAGAAGATCACCTCGGTCCGGCTCGCCGAGATCCTCAGCGAACGCGCCGCCGTCGCGTCCGAGGTCATCACCGATGCGCTCTATGCGCAGGATCGCCACGGCGAACCGTTCGTGCAGATCCTGGTGAGCGGCGGCCACATCACCGAGTGGGACCTCGCCAAGATCGTCACGGAGAACTTCAACCTGCCGTTCCTGATGGCGGGCAACTACCAGATCAGCGACGCGGCGAAGGCGCGCCTGCCGAAGGAAGTGCTGTTCCAGCACACGCTGATCCCGCTCGACGTGTTCGACGACATCGTCTGTGTCGCGATGCCGGTGATGCTGACGTTCGAGCAGATCATGAAGATCCAGAAGGACCACAACTGCGATGTGTTCCCGTACGTGGGTCTGATCAGCGAGAACAAGAAGGTGCTGACCGACCTGCACAAGGACTATCCGCAGTGGGTCGAGCAGGAGCAGAAGCGCCGCGAAGAGGACGCGAAGAAGCGCGCGGCCGGCGGCAAGAAGGGCGCGGCCGGCGCCGGCGACTGGATGAGCATCTTCGACGCCGGCGACCAGGCCACGAAGGAGGCGCCGAAGAAGAAGGCGTCGCCTGCGTCGCCTCCGCCGGCGCCGCCGAAGAAGTGACGGCCGGCGCGGCCGTCAGCTCGGCGGTGTCTCCGGATCCTCGGCCTCGAGCGCCTGGCGTTCGAGTTCGTCCTGGTCGACCGTGACGTCGGCCAGCACGTCGCGCGCCAGCTCGAGGCTCGCGGTCGGCACGAACACGCGCACGCCGCTGAGGTTCAGCATGCGCCGGCTGGTGACGAACTCGTCGACCAGGCCGTCGCCTTCGACGTAGGCCGGGATGCCGGCGCCTTCGAGCAGCGCCACGAACAGTTTCGCCTGCGTCGGCGAGTTGGCGACGCGCACGACGGTGGTCGATCGTTCAGGCACGGGGCTCCTCCTGTGGCGCGGGTTCGGCGGTCTTGGTCGGGGCGGTATCGGGCGGCGGCGCCAGCATGGCGTCGCGCGCCATGGTCTTCGCGGCCTGCACCGGATTGGCGATCGCGCGCGGCACGTCGGCGGCGCGCTTCAGGTCGGTCGTGGTCTCCTTCAGCGTCTGCTTCATGTCGCGCAGGTCGGCGTCCTGGTCGATCTGCCGCTTGAACTCGTCGAAGCCGCGCTTCAGCTGCGCCACGACGCGCCCGAGCTTGCGGCCGGCGTCGGGCAGGTTGCGGCCGTAGAGCAGCAGCCCGATGACGATCAGCAGGAACATCTCCTGCCAGCCGAGGGACGGAAGGAACGCGAACACGGACGTGCCAGCATACGCGCCGGGACCGTCGCGCGAAGGCTGAGAGCCGTCGGGCGCTGGACCCGGCTGAACCGACCGCGTACCCTCTTCGCCCCGCATGAGCGACAAGCCCATCTTCGCCCTCGAACGGCTCACCAAGAGCTACCAAGGCAAGAAGCCGGTCCTGAAGGACATCAGCCTCGTGTTCCTCGAGAACGCGAAGATCGGCGTCATCGGCCAGAACGGCGCCGGCAAGTCGACGATGCTGCGCATCATGGCCGGGCAGGACAAGGAGTACGACGGCACCGCGCGGCTCGCCGAAGGGCGCACGGTCGGCTACGTGCCGCAGGAGCCGAAGCTGATGGAGGAGCTGACCGTGCGCGGCAACGTCGAGCAGGCGGTCGCGCCGATCCGCATGCTGCTGAAGCAGCACGAAGACCTCAGCATGAAGCTCGGCGAGGACCTGCCGCCGAAGGAGATGGACAAGGTCATGGCCGACCTCGAGCGGTTGCAGCACGAGATCGAGGCCAAGGACGCGTGGGAGATCGACCGCCACGTCGAGACCGCGATGACCAAGCTGCACCTGCCGCCCGGCGAGAAGATGGTCAGCGCCTGTTCCGGTGGCGAACGGCGCCGCGTCGCGTTGTGCCGCACGCTGCTCGAGCACCCGGACCTGCTGCTGCTCGACGAGCCGACCAACCACCTCGACGTCGAGACCGTGCGCTGGCTCGAGGAAACGCTGCGCGACTACAAGGGCACGGTCGTCGTGATCACGCACGACCGCTTCTTCCTCGACAACGTCGTCGGCTGGATGCTCGAGATCTGGCACGGCAAGGCGATCCCGTACCAGGGCAACTACTCCGAGTACCTGATCCAGCGCAGCAAGCGCATGCAGGTGCAGGAAGTGCAGGAGCAGCGGCGGTCGAAGTTCCTGGACCGCGAGCTCGAGTGGATCCGCATGAACCCGAAGGCGCGCACGACCAAGAACAAGGCGCGCCTGAAGAACTACGACAAGATGCTCGAGACCGAGGTCGAGGAGCGCGACGACACGGTCGAGCTGCACATCCCGCCCGGCAAGCGCCTCGGCGACACCGTGATCCGGTTCGAGAAGGTCACCTACTCGTACGACGGCGAACACAACGTGCTCGAGAACGTGTCGTTCGAGCTCGCACCCGGCGACATCCTCGGCATCGTCGGTCCGAACGGCACCGGCAAGACCACGTGCCTGAAGCTGATCACCGGCAAGCTGCAGCCGCAGCGCGGCAAGGTCACGGTCGGCCAGACCGTCGAGCTGTGCCACGTCGACCAGGAGCGCGAGACGCTCGATCCGGGGAAGACCGTCTGGCAGGAGATCAGCGAGGGCCAGGACCTGATCAAGCTCGGCAAGCACGAGGTCAACAGCCGCAGCTACGTCGCCAAGTTCAACTTCACCGGCCCCGACCAGCAGCAGCTCGTCGGCTCGCTGTCGGGTGGTCAGCGCAATCGCGTGCAGCTGGCGAAGATGCTGCGCCGCGGCGGCAACGTGATCCTGCTCGACGAGCCGACCAACGACCTCGACCTCGACACGCTGCGCGTGCTCGAGGAGGCGATCGCCGAGTTCCCGGGCTGCGTCGTGGTGGTGAGCCACGACCGCTACTTCCTCGACCGCATCTGCACGAAGATCCTCGACCTCGGCAACTACGAGCCGGGCAAGTACCTCGACAGTCTGTAGCTCTGCGCCGTGGGCGGTGCGCCGCCCGGCTCAGTGCCGCTTCAGTCCGACCGCGAGGCCGGTCAGCGCGAGGCCGGCCGCCGGCAGCGAGCCGGTCAGGAACGTCTGGAACGTGCCCCACTCGCGCTCGACGTTCGCGGCGAAACGATCCCACACGCTTTCGATCGCGTGCCAGTCGACGACGACGAGGTCGTAGTAGGCGAGCACGATCGTCATCACGAGCCAGAAGCCGACCGCGATCGCGACCACGCGCAGCGCCGCGCGTACGAAGCTGCCGATGCAGAAGCCGGCGACGAACGAGAAGCCGAGCCGGAACACGCCCTTCGCCGCCGGCTCCCCGGCGGCGGTCGTGGTGCCGCCGGTCCCGCTCGGGCTCAGCTGCGCGGTCAGACCGGACTGACCGCTCGCCGGTCCGGTTGCACCGGAATCGCCGTGCGCGAGGCTCCAGACCGCGCCGATCGCGAGCGTCGCGAGGCCGACCCCGAGCGCGACCTTCTTCCAGCGCGGCATGTCGCCGAGCCACTGCACGAACGAACGTTCCGGCGGCTTCTCGGCGCGCGGTGCGGCAGCGTCCATGCGCGCGAGCCTAACCGGGCCCGCCGGTGGCCGCGCAAGAGCCTTTTCGCTTGAGCCGCCCGTGGCGCCCCGGATACTGCGCGGCCCCTTACTCACCCAACCTATGCGATACCTCACCCTAGCCGCCTCGCTCGCGGCGCTCAGTTCGGTTGCCCTCGCCCAGGACCGCATCACCCTGAGCAACGGCGACGTCCTCACCGGCTCGATCAAGTCGATGGCCGACGGCAAGGTCACCATCAACTCGGCCCTGCTCGGCGACGTCGTCGTGCCGATGAGCAACATCCAGGACATGGTCACCAAGGAGATGGTGACCCTCGAGACCGCGAACGGCGACCGCCTGGTCAACCGCCGCATCGTCGGCCTGGAAGGCGGCAACCTGCGCCTCGAAGGCGACACGACGTCGCTGGCGCTGGCCAACCTCGGCAAGATCAACCCGCCCGAGAAGCCGGAGCCGACCTGGACCGGGTCGCTCAACCTCAGCGGCCTGTGGGTCGAGGGCAACACCGACCGCCGCGCGGTCGGCCTGGCGATGGAAGCTTCGCGCCGCGCCGAGATCGACCGCATCACGGTCGACGCCGCGTGGGACTACAGCGAGGACAAGGACCAGGCCACGGCCGTTTGGTCGCTGAACCAGCGCCGCGCCGGCGGTGGCATCAAGTACGACTACTTCCTGAGCAAGAAGTGGTACGCGCTGGCCACGGCCCGCGTGCTCGGTGACACGCTCGCCGACATCCAGCTGCGGTTCACCGGCGGTGTCGGTATCGGTTACACCTGGATCGAGGAGAAGGACGCGACGTTCACGACCGAACTCGGCCTCTCGTACTTCAACGAGAACTACCGCACGGTCGGCGTCGAGAGCGTGGACTACCTGGCGGCGCGCGCGGCCTACAAGTACGTGCGCCAGCTGAGCGAAGCGACCCGCCTCGTGCACGGTTGCGAAGCGTTCCCGTCGCTCGAGGACGGCAGCGACTTCTACCTGCAGGCGAAGACCGAGATCGTGACGTCGCTGACCGACAGCATGATCGCCGGTGTCGCGCACGTGCTCGACTACGACAACACGCCGGCCCCGGGCCGCGACCGCGTCGACAACCGCGTCCTGCTGACGATCGGCTGGAGCTTCTGACGCCGAGTGGCGCGCGCTGCGGCGCGCGCCCGGCCGGCAACGGCTGCCGGCCACCGTTCGCCGGCCGCTAGTAGGCGGTGGCGAAGTTGCTGCTGGCCTGCAGCACGTCGCCGCCGAAGCGGTCGGCACGGCCGCGGTTCATGCCGCCGAAGCGCGGCAGGAACTCGAGCCGGAACGTCGTCTGGTCCGTGAACGGGTTGTAGACCGCCGACGCCGAGATCGACCAGTCGTGGTCGTCGCGCACGAGGCCGAACGTGTAGCTGAGCCACTCGTCGCGCTGCAGGTCGCGCTGGCTGCCCGCGAACACGTTCCAGCGGTCCAGCAGCACGGCGCTGCCGCTGATCCCGACGGCGCCTTCGACGGTGCGGTCCTCGCGGTAGTCGGCGGTCCAGACGATGCCGGCGAGACGCCCGACCTGCAGTTCGGTGTCGAACGTGCGCATGCCAAGGCGCCAGTCGTAGTCGCCGTAGACCGCGAACGCGAACGTCTCGAACGGCAGCCAGCGCACCATCGGCCGCACCAGCAGGTCGTAGTAGAGCAGGCCCAGCGTGTCGCCGCCGTTGTCGCGCGCAGCGTCGGGCCAGAAGTCCTGCGCCAGGTCCAGCATCACGAAGTCGTGCGTCACCGGCGCCTTGTCGCCGTCCTGCGACGACCGCTGCAGCAGGTTGCGCAGCTCGACCCGCACCAGCTCGGCCTCGCCGAGCCGGTCGGTGGCGTCGAACTGGAAGAACTGCGACGCGTCGTCGTCGACGTGGAAGCGGTTGCGCCAGGTCACCTTCGGCGCGATCACGTGGCGCACGGCCTGGCTGCCGTCGTCGTCGAGCCAGCTCCACGTGCGCGACAGCCGTGTGCCGATCTGCACGCCGCCTTCGACCGCGATGCGGCCTTCGCTGTCGCCGTCGACGGTCGCGTCGTACCAGGTGCCGCGGCCGGCGAAGAACGGGCGCACGTTCAGTTCCGCCAGGTGGAACGGCGCCGACAGTTCGATCGTCTGGTCGGCGCGGAACGTGCGGTCGGCGGTGCGCACCGGCGCCAGGTCGTCGAAGTCGCTGCGGCGCTGGCCGAGATCGGTCTCGAGGTCGAGCACGATCGGCGTGTGCCACGGCGTCGTGCCGATCGGTTGTGCCAGCCACTGCCAGGTCGCGACCGGCAGTTCCTCGGTGAACGACTCGGCGAGCGCGCGGTCGTCGCGGTAGCTGAACGAATCGAGGTTCCAGCGGCCGCCGAGCGTCAGCAGCCGGTTGCCGTCGGCGTGGTGCAGGTAGGCGCTGGTCTCGGGCACCTCGTCGGTGCGGTACTGGCCGCGGAAGAACTCGCTGTAGACGCCCGGATCGGTGGCGTGGAACGCGACCAGGTCCAGATGCGACGACGGGCCGAGGTGCAGGCGGTTCTCGCTCGCCACGAGCCCACGGCTCTCGGCGTCGATCGGACTGCCGTCGAAGTTGCTCTGGATCTCGCGCAGGTCGGTGCCGCGGTCGTCGAGCCAGAAGCCGCGCGTGCGGCCTTCGTAGCGTTGGTGCGCACCGTAGCCGAGGCCGGCTTCGAGCGGC
Source organism: Planctomycetota bacterium (assembly GCA_016794425.1). GTDB lineage: Bacteria > Planctomycetota > UBA1135 > UBA1135 > UBA2386 > JAEUHS01. The sequence continues at coordinate 45,969 of JAEUHR010000062.1, read as the reverse complement.
ACGCCGCGCTGCTCGATCCAGCCGATGCCCAGCTCCCAGTCGCCGCGGAACTCGTGCGCGGGCCGGCCCGTGAGCCACTCGTGCAGCGCGCCACCGGTGCGGTTCCACGGCAGCCCCAGCACGACTTCGGCTTCGGCGCCTTCGCGTTCGGAGTAGCCGGCGCTGGCGCGGCGGATCGGGAACTCGCTCTGGCTGCGCGTGAAGAACCGCGCGTCGGGCAGCGGCATCACCGTGACGCCGCCGATCTGCAGCCGCTGGTCGCGCGCGACGACCTCGAACTCGCCGTCGCGCTCGAGGATCTCGACTTCGCCCACGGCCAGCGCCGCGTGCGCGTGGCCGGCGGTGCAGGTCGTGACCGTCACGTCGCGGCCGGTCCAGCGGCCGCCCTGCTTGACCAGCCGCGGCCCGCGCACGACCAGCACGCTGCGGTCGCCCTTGTCTTGGGTGCGGTAGCGCAGTTCGGCGTTCTCGACCACGACGCGGTCGTCGAGCGGCGACAGCCACAGGCGGTCGCAGCGCAGCACTTCGAGCCCGTCGCGCACGACCGAGACCGAGCCTTCGCAGTACAGGAAGCGCAACAGGTCCAGCCGCTGAACGGTCGTGCGGTCGCCCGGCAGGCCGTCGAACTGGCCGACTGCGCGCAGCGTGCGGTCGACGCGGTGCCGCAGCTCGTCCGGCGACAGGCGCCGGCGCGGCGCCGGTGGCTCGATGCCGCGGCGCGGCAGGTCGGACGCCGGGTCGCGCTGCAGCAGCGCGCGCGCCTCTTCGCGATCGAACAGCAGCACCGCGTCCTGGCCGTGCAGTTCGAGCTGCAGGCCCGGCGCACGGAACCGGAACCCGCCGGCGATCGTCAGTTCGCGGTGGTCTGCGACCTCGCGCGAGGCCGACTCGAACGCCTCGATCACGTAGCTGCCGTCCGGCGGTTGCAGCAGGTCGGCCGGCTGCTGCTGGGCGCGCAGGCTCGCGGCGGCGACCACGACCACGGCCGCGGCGGCGACCAGCATCGCGCGGTCGGACCTCACCGCGGCAGGATCCCGGCGTCGGCCGCCTGCTCGATGCGCACGTTGCGGGCCCGGTAGGCCAGCGTTTCCCAGTTCACTTCGACGTACGGCGCGGTGATCGTGCGCCCGCCGGGCAGCACGACGGTGGCGCGGGCCGGGTCGCGCGCGACGCAGCGCGTGGTCACGACGTCGAGGTCGACCTCGGCGGCCTTGGCGCGCAGCTGCGGCCAGTCGACGTCGACGCCGCGGCCGATCGCGCGCACGACGTCACCGCTGCGCGGGTCGCGCCGCAGCAGCAGCTCGCGCGCGTCGAGCGCGATGCCGTCGGGGTCTTCGCTGCCGTCGGCGCGCAGGCCGATCGCGGTCACCGGGCCGCCGAACACCACGCGGTCCGGCAGCACGTCGATGTTGCCCTGGCACGTCGCCTGCATGTGCGACAGCAGACCGGTCGAGCCGGTCTGGTGCAACGTCACCGACGGCAGCAGGAACGTCGGCCGGTCCTCGAACGTGCGCAGCGCGGTCAGTCGCACGTCCTGTTCGCGGAACACGCGCACGCGCGCGCCGCGCGCGATCACTTCGCGGCCCGCGTGCCGCCGCCGCACTTCGGCCGGTTCGCCGCGGTCCGGGTCGCCGACGAACAGCCCGGCCTGCGCGCCCTGCGACAGCAGGAGGCGCGTGCCGCGGCCCTCGACGACGCCGTGCACCGGATCGACCAGGCGGAAGTCCCGCACGCCGTCGACGACCAGCCACGGCGCTGCCGTGACCGCGAACGTCGCCAGCGCCAGTGCCGAGTGCGCGCCGCCGAGGTGCGCCGTGCGCGCCTCGGCCGAGATCGCGAACGGCAGCGCCCGCACGCGGTCGGCGACGCAGCGCGCGCGGGTGGGTTCGCCGCCGGCTTCGGCCTGCAGCTCGACGTCGACCACCGGCAGCACGTCGGCGACCGTCAGCGCGTCGACGACCACGTCGTCGCCGCCGACGTGGTGCAGGTCGATCCAGGCGCCGCGCACCTCGGCGGTGGTCGCGCGGCCGCGCGCCGGCGTCGCCGTGCGGCGCAGCACCGGCAGCACGTGTTCGGCCGGCAGGCCGAGCCACGTCGTCGCGTCGTCGGCTTCGGCGGCGGTCAGGCGCAGCGAACGGGGCCCGATCTGCACCAGCCGCGGCGCCGTCGCGTCGATCGCGTCCTCGCGGCCGAGCCGGCGGGCGCGCACCGGCAGGCCGGCTGCCGCCAGCGCCGTGACGTCGTCGCCGCGCAGTTCCACCTCGAGCCGCCGCAGGTTGCCGAGTTCGACGCGCTGGTCCGGCAGGCGCCCTTCGATGTCGGAGCCCGGCGACCGCAACCACAGCTGCGCCTGGTCACCGGTGCGCCGGATCCGGCAGGCGCCGGTGCCGGTCGCCTCGGCTGTGCCGTAGCGGATCGTGTAGTGGTGCGCGTGCCACGGCGCGTCCACGGCGGTGAAGTCGTCCGGCGGCAGCGGGCCGAGCCGCAGGTCCTGCGCGGTCTCGGTCGCCAGCAGCACGAAGCCGTCGTTGCCGTCGGCGACCATGTCGTGCTCGCCCGCGGCGGTCGCGCGCTGCTGCACGTGCACGGCGCCGAAGCCGCGCGCCGCGACCCCTTCGGCGTCGTCGCGGTGGAACAGGTGCAGGCCGCGGCTGGCCGTCATCGTGCGCACGCCGTCGTCGAGCCGCGCTTCACCTTCGAACACGACGACCTGCTGCCGTTCGAGCGCCGGCAGCGTCCACTGCGGGAAGCCGTGCGCGCGCAGCAGCGCGCCGGTGCTGGCCCCGGGCCGCACCAGGTGGATGCGGCGCGGGGCGGTGCCGGTCACCAGTTCGGTCTGGCGGCTGCCGGGGCGCAGCCGCGTCTGTTCGATCCGCGACTCCCCGCCGTGTGCGGTCACCAGCCACGGATCGCCGAGCAGGCCGCGCAGCACCGAGATGCGCGGCGTCGACAGCCGCCCGTCGGCGAGTTCGACCGTCGCCGGCGCGCCGGTCAGCAGCAGCTTCTGCCACGCGACCTGGTCGCGCGCGGCGGGGTCGGTGTCGGCGTCGGTCCGTTGCCCGCTGCGCACCAGCCAGCCCGTCAGGCGGTCGCCGCGGATCTGCGTCGCCGGCGCCCCGCCTGCGCCGCCGAGGCTGCCGCGGTCGAGGTCGATCTGCACCGTGTCGTCGAGCGTCACGATCGCTTCGCCGCGGTCGAGGTCTTCGCGGTAGTCGAGCCGGCCGCGCGCGCGCGCGACGAGGCCTCGGGTCTCGAGCTCGGGCTCGTGCAGGATCGTGATGTCGCCGCGCCGCAGCGTGCTGTCGCGGTCGCGCGGCAGCCGCGCCAGCAGGCCCTTGCCGCGCAGCGTCGCCGACCGTTCGCCGTCGACGACCAGCAGCACCGGATCGTCCTCGGTCGCGGTGCGCAGCAGCAGGTCCTGTTCGGCGATGCGCACGCGTGCGTTGCCGAGTTCGAGCCGCAGCCCCTCGAGCCGCGCGCCGGGCAGCGACACGAACACCGCCTCGCGCAGGTCGATCTCCTTGTCCTCGCGCAGCGACGGCCGGCCCGCCGCATCGCGGCTCAGTTCGACGAACGCGCGCACGGCGGTCAGCCGCGCCGCCGGCTGGTCGTCGTCGAAGAACGTGACCGTGACGTCGTCGAGCTGCTGCAGCGACTCGTTCAGCGGCTCGCTCTTCTTCGAGTCGAGCACGAACACGCGTTCGCGGCGCGCCGATCCGTTCGGCAACGGCCGGACGCGGTACTGCGGGAACGACAGCGCGCCCTGCTGCGAGACCGAGACGCCGATCTTGCCCTGCGCGATCGGCACGCCGCCGGGGCCGCGCTCGACGGGTTCGCTCGCCTCGGTCTTCGCGGCCACCGGGGCCTCGTCGCCGATCGCGAACCACAACCCGGCCACACCGAGCCCGAGCAGCAGCAGGAACAGCAGCACGCGCTTCATGCCCTGCCCTCGGCGCGCACGACGTCGTCCCAGACGCCGCGGGCGCGCAGCAGCTCCTCGACGACGTCGCGCGCGGCGCCGAAGCCGGCCGGCCGCCGCGCGACGAACTGGGCCACCGCCAGCACTTCCGGCCGCGCCTCGGGCACGGTCGCGGCGAAGCCGGCGGCGCGCAGCACCGGCAGGTCCAGCAGGTCGTCACCCATGTAGGCGACCTGGTGCGGCTGCAGCTGCTGGCGCGCCAGCAGTTCGCGGAACGCGGTACCCTTGTCGATGCGGCGCAGCAGCACTTCGTGCATGCCGAGTTCGCGCGCGCGGCGCTCGACGACCTCGCCGCCGCGGCCCGACAGCAGGCCGGAGCGGCCGCCCTGCCGGTGCCAGTAGACGAGCCCGGCCGCGTCGTGCACGTGGAACGCCTTGTACTCGGTGCCGTCGGCGTGGAAGTGCACGCGGCCGTCGGTCAGCACGCCGTCGACGTCGAGCAACAGGAACTCGATCGCTGCCAGCGCGCTGCGGTCCGGGCAGGCGCGGCCGGGGACTGGCGTGGGCACGGTCATGCGATCTTCAGGTTCAGCAGGTCCTGCACGTCGAGCAGGCCCAGCAGCCGACCCGCGTCGTCGACGACCGGCAGCTGGTCGACCGCGAACTGGTGCAGCAGCGCCAGCGCTTCGAGCGCGAACGTGTCGGGCCGGATCGAGCGCGGGTTCTGCGTCATCGCGTCGTCGATGCGGCGCTCGCGCGGGTTGGCGAGGCCACGTTCGATCAGCCGCCGCAGGTCGCCGTCGGTGAAGAAGCCGAGCAGCCGGCCGCCGGCGTCGACGATCGCCGTCGCGCCGGGCCGGCCCGGCGTGCGCGTCATCACTTCGATCGCCTGCAGCACCGTGGCGCCGCTCTGTACCTGCGGGCAGCGCTCGCCGGTGCGCATCAGTTCGCCGACCTTCATCAGCCGGCGGCCGAGGTCGCCGCCCGGATGGAAGCGCGCGAACTCGTCGGGGCCGAACCGCCGGCCTTCCTGCACGACCAGCGCCAGCGCGTCGCCGAGCGCCAGCATCGCGGTCGTCGACGCGCTGGGCGCGAGGCCGTGTGGCCCGACCTCGTCGATGCGGCCCAGTTCGAGCACGAGGTCGCTGTGGCGGCCGAGCGTCGAGTCGACCGACTGCGTGATCGCGACCAGCGGCACGCCGACCGACTTCACGTGCGGCAGCATCACCAGCAGCTCCTGTGTCTCGCCGGACTTCGAGAACGCGAGCAGCAGGTCGCCGGCGTCGACGCGGCCGAGGTCGCCGTGGATCGCCTCGGCGGGGTGCAGGAAGATCGACGGTGTGCCGGTCGACGCCAGGGTCGCCGAGACCTTCTGCGCGATGAACCCGGCCTTGCCCATGCCGGCGGTCACGACGCGGCCGCGCAGGCCCAGGATCAGGTCGAGTGCCTGCACGAAGGCGGGCCCGATGCGGCCTGCCACCTGGCGCACGGCCGCGGCTTCGCGTTCGACGATGTCGCGGGCGCGTTCGATCCTCTGGTCCATCAGGGCGAACAGAGTAGCACAGCCGTTCGCCGCGGCGATTCGTCGGCCGGCGTTCGTCGGCGCGCGCTCAGGCCAGCGCGGCGACCGCGCTGCGCTCGAGGCCCAGTGAGCCGGCCCGCTCGATCCAATCGACAATGCGATCGGTCAGACCGGCCGCCGACAGCCAGTCGCGGTCGACCAGGCGTGCGAAGGCGGCGGCGCGGCGTTCGTCGCCGTCCTCGGCGAGCGCGTGGCACAGGCAGTCGGCCGCGTGCACGATGCCGGCCAGGAACTGCAGGTGCGGAGCCGCCTGGCTCGGCCGGTGGTGGTGCAGCACCGCTTCGACCACCGGTTCGGGCAGGCCCCACACGCCGGCCAGGTAGCCGCCGGCGCGCGCGTGCAGGTCCAGCAGTTCGCGGTCCGGCGGCGACAGGGGCTCGCCGCGGCGGCAGGCGGCGACGACCGCCTTGGTGCGCCGGTAGACGTCGGGCATGTGGCCGGCCAGCACCAGCTCGCCGATGTCGTGCAGCATCGCGGCCGTGAACGCGAGATCGGCCTGTTGCGGATCCGGCGCGACGACCTCGGCCGCGAGCCGTGCGATCGCCATCGCGTGCGCCTGTTCTTCGCCGAGGTCGAACTCGCGCGCCAGCCGCAGCGACTCGATGCCGCCGTAGACCTCGGCGCCGAGCACCAGGTGCTTCAGCGTGCGCAGGCCGAGGTAGGTGACCGCCTGCTTGATGTCGGCCAGCGGCCGCGGGAGGCCGAACACGCTGGAGTTGGCCAGCTGCAGCACCTTCGTGCAGAGACCGATCTCGGCCCGCAGGATCTGCACGACGTCCGCGATGTCGGTGTCCGGGTCGGCCAGCGCCGACGTCAACACCTGGAACACGCGCGGCGGCGACGGCAGCGTCGTGACGCCGCAGACGACCTCGCGCAGCTGCCCGGCGCCGAGCTCGGCGTGGAAGCGCAGCGCGCGCGCCAGCTGCTCGCGCAGCAGCGCCGGCGGGCAAGGCTTGCCGACGAACTGGTGCGCGACGTGCATCGCCAGCACCGAGGCCGTGATTTCGGTCGGACCGGCCAGGATCACGCGGATCGCGTCCGGCTGCGTGTGCCGGACCGCGTCGAGCACCGCGGCGCCGTTCTTGCGCGGCATCTGCAGGTCGCAGACGACGGCCGCGAACCGCTGGCGCGCGATCGCGTCGAGCGCTGCCTCGGCGCCGTGCGCGAGCTGCAGCTCCCAGCCGGTGTCGGGGACCGCGAGACTGGTGGCCAGCGCTTCGAGGGCGCGGGCATCGTCGTCGACCAGCAGGATGCGTTGTGCGGACACGGTTGCCTCGGCCCGTTCTTCGCACGCCGCGAGGTGGGACTTGATGAGGCAAACCCCGGTGCCAAGAGGCCGAACGGGAAAACCCGGACGGTGCGCGGGCGATCCTCTAGGGTGCCGTACCGACCAGGCGCAGACGTTCGGCGGCGACCTGCAGCCGCAGCCAGGTGACCGCGCCTGCCACCAGTTCGCCGTCGAGCGCCAGTGGCATCGGCTGCTCGGGCCACAGTTCGATCGTCGCGGCGCGCGTCAGCCGCACGCGCGGGTCGTCCGCGTGGCGGCCGCGCAGCAGCCGCAGCAGGTGGCCGAGCGTCGCCCGACGGGATGCGGACGTGACCTGCAGCACGTCGAACTGACGGTCGTCGAGCACCGCGTCCGGTGCGAAGCGCAGGCCGCCGCCGACGCGCGCGCCGTTGCAGGTCGCGACGAACAGCACCGGCCCGGTCCAGGCGAGGCTGCCGGCCGGACCCGCGAACGTCGCGCGGCAGCCGACCGGGCGCTGCCGCTGCAGCGCCCGCAGCGTTGCCGTCAGGTACAGCGCGCGGCCCCGCAACCACCGGCTGCGCGCGGCCTGGCGCACGACTTCGGCGTCGAAGCCGAGGCCGGCGACGTTGGCGAACCGGCGCACGACGCGGCCGTGTTCGCCGTCGAATTCGACGGTGCCGACGTCGATCGTACGCGCGGTGCCGGCGCGCAGCCGTTCGGCCAGCGTGGCCGGCGCCGCGGCGAAGCCCGCGTTGGCAGCGAAGTCGTCGCCGCTGCCGGCCGGCAGCACGGCCAGCGGTCCGAGCATGCCTTCGCGCGCGCGCAGACCGTCGACGATCTCGTGCACGGTGCCGTCGCCGCCGACCGCGACCACGGTGCCCGCAGCGCCGGCCGCGAGGTCGCGCGCATGGCCGGGGCCGCGCGTCGTCTCGCACCCGAACGGGATGCCGGCGGCCCGCAGCGCGGTACTCAGCGCCGCGGCGCGCGCTGCCGCGCGGCCGCGGCCGGCGCGCGGATTGGCGACCACGAGCAGCGGAGGGACATTCGACTGCACGAGGTCGCGCGCCATCGGCGGCGCGAGCATACTGCCGCCGCGCCGTGCACCACGATCGCCGCCAACCCGTTGCCCTCGTGACCGGCGCTTCGAGCGGCATCGGCCGCGCGATCGCCGTCGCGCTGGCGGACGCCGGCCACGCGGTGGTGCTCGCCGCGCGCGGCCGCGACCGGCTCGACGCCGTGGCCGCCGAACTGCGGGCGCGCGGCGCCAGCGTGCTGGCCGAGACCTGCGACGTCGCCGATCCGGCGGCGGTGGAACGGTTGGTGGCATCGACCGTGGCGCAGTTCGGCCGGCTCGACGTCGTGGTCGCCAATGCCGGCGTCTACCTGCGGCGGCCCGCGCACGAACTGCAGCGCGAGGACTTCGCGGCGATGCTGGCCACCAACTTCTGGGGCACCGTGCACGTGGCGCAGGCGGCGCTGCCGCACCTGCTGGCCGCCGCGAGCGGGCACCTGGTGCTGATGACGTCGTTCGACGCCAAGAAGACGCTGCCGCACGACGGGGCCTATGCGGCGGCGAAGGCCGCGGTGGCGGCGTGGGCGGCCGCGCTGCGGCAGAGCCTGCGCGGCCGCGGCGTGCACGTCTGTACGGTGTTTCCCGGGCGCGTCGACACACCGATGTGCGACCCGATCGAGGTGCCGGCGATCTCGGCGAAGATCCCGCCCGAACGCGTCGCCCGCGCGGTGCTGCGCGCGCTGCGGCGCCGGCAGGCCGAGGTGATCGTGCCATGGCATTGTCGCCTGCTGGCATGGGCCGACACGCTGTCGCCGCGCCTGGGTGACTGGTTCGTGCGCGTGCTCGGCATCGACGGCCGCAGCCGCGCTCGTTGACGGCGCGCCGCATGCGAACAGGCTGCGCCGACCAGCCACTGGTGTCGCCGCGGTCCGACGGAACAATGGCGGTCTTCCATCGACCTCCGAGCCCCGAGCCCGAACCAAGACGATGATCTCCAAGCACTCCCTGTCTCTCGCGGCGCTGCTGGCGACTGCCGCCACCGCGGTCGCCCAGCAACCGACGCCGACGTTGCCGTTCCAGCGCACGTTCGACCTGCTGGTCTTCGACTCCACGTCGACCACGACGCCGCCGGCGACGTCCGACAACGTCTACCGCCTGTCGGACTTCAACCAGGACGGCGACTACTACGACGCCGGTGAGGTGCTGCTCTACTACGACGACCTCGCCAACGGCGACGTGCTCAACACGGTGACCGGACTCGCCTGCTCGAGCACCGGCGTCGCCTACCTCTGCGACTCCAGCACCGACATCGTGCTGGCGCTGCGCGACCTCGATTACGACGGCGACGCGAACGCGCCCGGCGAGCAGACCGTGTTCTTCGACTCGGCGAACAACGCCAGCGGCGTCACGATGATGTCGGCCACCAGCATCCTGGTCGACACGTTGGGCCGCGTCTGGGTGCAGGCGGCCAACAGCGGTACGCCGGTGACCGGCGACGGCATCATCCGGCTCGAGGACCTCAACGCGGACGGCGACGCCAACGACCTCGGCGAGGCCAGCTGGTTCTTCGAGATGCCGGGCTCGATGCCGACGCTGAACGTGTCGCTGCCGACGCGCTTCGCGTTGGCGCCGGACGGCGCCTTCTACTACACCGACATCACGGCGACGCAGACCAAGGGCGTCTACCGCGTGTTCGATGCCGACAACAGCGGCATCGCCGACAGCACCGAGTTCAGCCTCTGGTGGGCGCCGACGTCGCTCGCGACGTCGCCGGCCTGGTACGGCATCGCGCTGGACTTCGCCGGCCAGGTCTACCTTGCCAACCACGGCGGTGGCTCGACGTCGACCAAGACGATCCACCGCGCGTTCGACGCCAACCTCACCGGTGCGATCGACATCGCCCTCGGCGAGGAGACCCAGGTCTACACGTGGACCAACGGCGCGGCGACGTTCTGGGACCTGCTGCGGCTCGACAACGGCACGTTCCTGATGCTCGACGGCACCGCGGACGCGATCTACCGCCTGACCGACGGCAACGCCGACGGGGACTTCGACGACGGCGGTGAGTTCATGATGGCGTTCGACGACACGTCCGTCGGCCTGTCGCTCGACTTCCGCGCGATGGCCGTGCTGCGCGCGCCGCTGCTCGACATGTCGCCGTCGGCGATCCAGCTCGGCAGCGCGACGAACTTCGTCGTGCGCACCGTCAAGCCGTTCGACCTCGCGCTGACCGCAGCGTCGCTGTCGCTGATCCCGCCGTTCCCGCTGCCGCCGTACGGCAACCTCGAGATCGACCCGTTCACGCTGATCCTGTTCGGTTCCGGCCTGTCGGACGCGCAGGGCGTGTTCTCGTCGCCGCTGTTCTTCCCCAACGACCCGACGCTGGTCGGCTCCTACGGCTGCACGGCGATGGCCGGTGACGGCTACCGGCTGTTCCTGTCGAACGGTGCGCTGCTGACCGTCTCGCCGGCACCGACGCCGCCGACGCTGGTGATCAACGAAGTCGACTACGACCAGGCCTCGACCGACGCGAACAGCTACATCGAGATCTTCAACAACGGCGCGAGCCCGGTGTCGCTGGCCGGCATCGACGTGCGGCTCGTCAACGGCGCGAACTCGCAGCAGTACGCGTCGTACTCGCTGTCGTCGGCCGGCGCGACGCTGGGGGTCGGCCAGTACCTGGTGATCGGCAACAGCACGGTCACGAGCGTGCTGCCGGGCTCGGTGCTGGCGATCACGGTCTCCGGCGACTTCATCCAGAACGGCGGGCCGGACGGCATCGCGATCATCGACACCAGCACCAACACGCTGATCGACGCGCTGTCGTACGAGGGCTCGATCACGGCCGCCGTGCTGACCGGCATCCCGGGCACGTTCAACCTGGTCGAGGGCACGGCGTTCCCCGGTGCCGACACCAACGACAACGTGAACGCGCTGGCGCGCATCCCGAACGGTGGCGACACCAACAACGCCGTCACGGACTGGGCGCTCGTGCAGACCTTCACGCCGGGGGCCGCGAACTGAGCGTCCGCGCGCGGCGCAGGCGGGTTCGCCCTTCCCTGCGCCGCCCTGCGGGCCTTACCCTCCGCACGTGCAACCCGCGAACGGTTCCTGCCACGGCGGAGGGTCCGGCGAGGCCCCGGCGCACGCGTTCCTGCGGCGCGTGTGCCTCGCCGCGGTGCCCGGCGCATCGACGCCGTTGGTCGACCGGATCCTGACCGGCGTCGAGCGCGAACTGCGCGCGCGCGGCCACGACTGGACCACGACGCCGGACGACCGCACCGACGCGTTCGTCACGTCGGCGCGCCTGCACGAACCGGTGGCGTGGCGTGACTCGCCGTTGTTCACCGGCCGCAAGCGCTTCGGCCTGCAGGCCAAGCCGGCGACCTACACGTTCGTGCAGGCGACCCCGGCGCAGCTCCGCGAACTGCTGCAGCGGTTCGACGCGGCGCTGGCCAAGGCGACGCCGGTGCCCGCCGACTTCGCGCTGCCCGGACTGTCGACCAATGCCTGGCAGGTGCTGCTCGACCAGGGCCGGCGCGGCGGCGCGATGATGTGCGTCGCGCGGCTCTTGCAGGCGCAGAGCAAGAGCCTGCGCGTGGTCATGGTCGTCGGCGACGACACGGCCGAGGCGGCGTACCTGTTCGACCTCGCCGGCGCCTACCCGCGCATCGACGCGAACTGCGAACACGGGCTCTGCGGCGACCTCGCGCTGCGCATCGCGACGCACCTGAGCACCCGCGAGGTCACCGGCCACCGCGTCGACGGCGAACCCGTGCCGCGTGCGGTCTGGTCGGCGGCGCCGGCGCGGCGCGCGATGCTGCGCGCCTCGCGCGAACTGGGCGACCGCGCGTTCTTCACGCGCATGGTGCGCATCGCCGACCTCGTCGACGTGCCGGCGCTCACCGGTGCGGTCGCGCAGCAGTACAGCGAAGGCTGCTTCGGCACCTGGGACCCGACGCTGCGCGCGCAGGTCGTCACCGTGACCGGCAGCCAGCATCCGGTCGTCAAGGCGAGCCTGCAGGAAGACGATCTGGCCGTGATCACCGGCGTGATCGACGACGGCAGCGGCGTGCGCGTACGCGCGGTCGAGGGACTGCGCAACGACCCGCCGTCGTCGGAGGCCGTCGAGTTCGAGTCGATCGATCGTCTGCTGCCGCGCATCGAATTGCCCGCGAGCTTCGGCGTCGGCGGGGCGGTGCCGGTGGTGCGCAGCAAGCTGCACGGCCACCGCGGCGTGGTTGCCTACGATCCGCGCACCGTCGAATACGTGCCGCTCGACGCTCCGTTCTTCCGCTGGCTCGTGTCGTGCTCCACGGAGGCGCAGGCACACGCGGTCACGGCCGCGTTCGCGCGGTCGCAGGCGCTGCGCGACCCGAACGATCCGCGTACGGTCGTGTTCTCGATCCTGCCGGGCCACGGCCTGCTGATGGCCGAGAAGTGGGTGCCCGGCACCGAACCGTTCGACGAGCTGCTGGCGGCGATGGACAGCGGCCGCGTCGAAGTCAGCCACGGCGTGCCGCAGGGCCCGATGCACTACGCGGTCGAGGGCGATCGCATGGTGCTGCGCCTCGGCTTCGGCGCGGTGCGCTTTGCCGCCGCCGGCCGCGCCGCCGAAGTGCGCGACTGCAGCTTCGACGCCGGCGAGGCGTAGCGCCGCCGGCAGCGTCGGGCCCGTTCCACGGAAAGCACCAGTCCGTCGGGGCGTCGTCCGGCCCTATTGACAAACAATATTGTCAATGGTCCAATGCCCCCCGATGTCCGCCGTCGAAGTCATCGAAGATCCGGCCGCCGCAGCAGTTGCGCTCGACCCGATCCGGAGCCGGCTGTTGGCCGAGCTGGCCGAGCCGGCCAGCGCCGCGGCGCTCGCCAGCCGGGTCGGGCTGCCGCGTCAGAAGGTGAACTACCACCTGCGCACGCTGCAGGCCCACGGCCTCGTGCGCGAGGCCAGCACCCGCAAGTGGGGCGGCCTGACGGAGCGCCGGGTGGTGGCGACCGCACAGGCCTACGTCGTCTCACCGCGCGCGCTCGGCCCGGTCGAAGCCGCTCCCGAACGCACCGCCGATCGGCTGTCGGCGAGCTACCTGATCGCACTCGCCGCGCGCGCCGTGCGCGAAGTCGGCGACCTCGTGCGGCGCGCGTTCGCGACCGAGCAGCGCCTGGCGACGCTGTCGATCGACACCGAGATCCGCTTCCGCAGCGCGGCCGAGCGCGCCGCCTTCAGTGCCGAGCTCGCGCATGCGGTCGCCGACCTCGCCGCCCGCTACCACGACGCGCAGGCACCCGGCGGCCGTTCGCACCGGCTCGTCGTGCTCGCGCACCCTCTTCCCAGTCCGCCCGGCGCACCGGGCCCAACCCCCGCGACGGAGTCGCAGTCATGAGCGTCAAGCAGGATCCGAACGGGCGCCGCAGCGTCCAGGTCGAAGTCGAAGTCCCCGGTACCCCCGAGCAGGTCTGGCAGGCGATCGCCAGTGGTCCCGGCATCTCGGCCTGGTTCGTGCCGACGCAGCTCGACGGCAAGGTCGGCGGCAAGCTGTCGCTCGACTTCGGCGGCGGCATGGTGTCGTCGGCGGAGATCGCCGAGTGGCAGCCGCCGCACCGCTTCGTGGCGACCGACTCGTCGTGGCTGCAGGGCGGCCCATCGGTGGCCACCGAATGGACCGTCGAGGCCAAGAGCGGCGGCACGTGCACCGTGCGCGTCGTGCACAGCCTGTTTGCCAGCACCGACGACTGGGACAACCAGCTCGAGAGCACCGAACACGGCTGGCCGGGCTACTTCCGCGTGCTGAAGTTCTACCTCGAACACCACGCCGGCGAAGTGTCGTCGTCGTTCGTCGGCATGGTGCCGTCGCAGCAGCCGTCCGAAGCGACGTGGCAGCGCATCGTGCGTGCGTTCGGCAGCGGCGAACCGAAGGTCGGCCAGCGCCTGCGCCTCGCCGCGCCGGGCCTGGCGGCGATCGGTGGCGTCGTGCGCGCGATCGACCACGTGCCGCAGGGCATCGGTCTCATGCTGCACGTCGACGCGCCGGCGCCCGGCATCGTGCTGCTCTACGCGATGGACTGCATGGGCATGCAGATGGCATCGATGCAGGTGTTCTACTACGGCCCGCGCGCCAGGACCGCGGCGGCCGAACAGGACGGCTGGAAGCAGTGGCTCGCGGGCCTGTTCCCGCCGCCGGCAGAGCAGCAGCAGCAGGCCTAGCCGAAGCCGTTGCCGAGCCAGCCGCGGAAGCGCTGCTCGACGCGTTCGCGCAGCCGCCTGCTGTCGCCGCCGTCCGCGGCCGGGTCGTCGACGGCGAGCAGCACAAGCCGCAGCTGCGGGATCGGGTGTGGCGGGCGGTAGATCGGCACCTCCGGCGACAGCCACGGCGGCGTGCAGCGGATGCCGACCGACACCAGCGGCACCGAGGCGCGGCAGGCGATCTCGAACGCGACGCGACCGAACGGTCGCAGCTGGCCGGCCGGGGAGCGCGAGCCTTCGGGGAACACGAAGATGCGCATGCCCTGGCGCAGCCGTTCGACGCCGTCGTCGACGACGCGGCCGATCGAGATCGGATCGCTGCCGGGGCCCTCGAGCAGGCCGGCGCCGCGCAGCAGCGGCTGCACCATGCGCCGGCGCCAGACGCGCGGCTTGACGATCGTGCAGCCGCCGCCGAGGCAGGCGCCGATCGCGGTGACGTCGATCTGCGTCGGGTGGTTGGCGACCAGCACGAACGGCCCGTCCGGCAGTCCGGGCAGCGCCGTGCGGTGGTCGAAGTCGGCGATGCGGAACCAGCGCAACCAGTCGTGCAGGATCCGGTAGCCGAGCCCCATGCAGCGCTGCAGCCGCAGCGCGCCGCGGACCGGGTCCTTGCGCCACCACCAGCACAGGAACGCGAAGCCGAAGTAGCCGAACGGCGCGTTGATCGTGTAGCAGGCGACGCTGAACACGATCGCGGCCGTGCGCAGCGCCCGCTGCACCGGGTAGCTCGGCCGTGCCGGCTGGGCGGTCGGCTCCACGGCGGTCACGGCAACGGCTCCGCCCCGGCGGCGACCAGCGCGCGTTCGAGGTCGACAGCGGTCGCGGCGTCGAACGGAGCGCGTTCGCCGTAGCACCAGCGGCCCCAGACCTCGGCGGCACCGAGCGCGAACGGGAAGTGCGGCGCCGGCGTCTCCAGCCGCCGCGGGTAGAGCCAGGCGGTGCCGTCCTGCACGACGACGTTGCCGGCCGCCGTGAGCCGCGCTTCGCCGAGCCGCAGCAGCGCTTCGGCCCGCCCCTCGGCCGGGCCCCGCACCCCGAGCAGGCAGAACGGCACGTCGGCGGCGACCAGTTCGGTGGCCGGTGGCAGGTCGATCGGCGGCTCGCGCAGCGGCCGGGTGCGCAATGCCGGCAGGAACCCCAGCCGTTCGGGCAGCAGGTGCGCGTGGGCCCGCGCGATCGTCGCGGCGGCGCCGACCGAGTTCAGCAGCGCGGTGCCGCCAGCGGCGTCGGCCCAGGCACCGGCCACCTGCCACATCGGCCGGTCCGGCTCACGCTGCACCGCCAGCGGCCACAGGATCCGCTGCTGCGCCGCGAACGGGTAGCGGTTGGGCGTGACCGCGTGCCGTTCGTCGCGCCAGAGGCCCTCCTCGGCGACGATGGTCGCGGCACGGCTGCGGGCCAGCGCGGGCCGGTCGCTGGTGGCGCGGCCCTGCCGCCGCTGGCGCTCCGGTACGAACACGAGCTCCACCGGCGCGCCGAACACCACCAACGTGCGCTGCGCCGCCACCGCGAACGGCTGTAGCCGCGCATCCGGAGCCGTGGGCGGGAGGTTCATGGCCTGGCCGATGTTGCGGGCTCGGCACGGCTTGCACAACCGCCGACCGACTGCCCGAGGGAACTGATGACCTGCGTGGATCACGCCCAGCCGGTCCCGGTTCGGTGGGGGCTGGGGAACTCTCGGACCGGTCGGTCGGCGCCGCGCAACCTCGACCGCCCGAGGCGACAGGGCCGGTGATCCACGCAAGTCATCAGTTCCGGTGAGGGGGAGAGCGGACCTTTGCCCCTGCCGCGCCCGGTGGATAGCGTTCCCGGCCCGCGGTGTGCCCCACCGCGCCTCAGCAGGAACGCCCCTAGGACCCCATTGCGCATCGTCTTCTTCGGCAGCAGTGACTTCGCGATCCCGTCGCTGAAGGCCTTGACGGAAGGTGGGTTCCGGCCCGCACTCGTGGTGACGAAGCCGGACGCGCCCCGGGGCCGTGGCCGCAAGATCTACGACAGCGAGGTCAAGCTGGCGGCGCAGAGCCTCGGCCTGCACTTCGCGCAGCCGGCCGACCCGCACGACCCGAAGTTCCTGCAGGAGCTGGCCGACCTCGCACCCGACCTCGGCGTGGTCGTCAGCTACGGCGTGATCCTGAAGCCCGAACTGCTGAGCCTGCCCAAACACGGCATGGTCAACGCCCACGCGTCGCTGCTGCCGCTGTTCCGCGGCGCGGCGCCGGTCCAGCGCGCGATCCGCGAGGGCCACCCCGAGACCGGCGTCACGATCATGCGCATCGTCGAGCAGCTCGACGCCGGCGACATCCAGCTGAAGAAGTCCACCCCGATCGGCGCGCACGAGAACGCGGGCGACCTGCGCGAACGGCTGGCCGAGCTGTCCGGGACGGCGCTGCTCGAGGCGCTGCAGCAGATCCAGGCCGGCAAGGCGAAGTTCACGCCGCAGGACCACGGCAAGGCGACCTACGCGCCCAAGGTCGAGAAGGAGCACGGCGTCATCGACTGGAAGCTGCCGGCGATCGAGGTCGACCGGCTGGTGCGCGCGATGACGCCGAAGCCGGGCGCGCAGACGCGGCTCGGCGCCAAGCGCTTCATCGTCATGGAGGGCGTCGTCGAGCAGGACATCTACGGCCTCGGCATCCCCGGCGCGCTGCAGTCGTCCGGCGAAGAGGGCATCCGCGTGTGCACCGGCAAGGACCTGTTCCGCATCACGCGCATCAAGCCGGACAACGGGCGCAACATGACCGCCGGCGAGTTCGTGCGCGGCCACCACATCGCGCCGGACGCCCGGTTCGGCTGATCCCGTGGTGTCCGCGAGAGCGGCCGCGCTGCACGCGCTGGTGGCGCTCGAGCGCGGGCGCTGCGAACGGATCCGCGACGCGCTGGAGCCGGCGCGGCTGCACGGCCGCGAGCTCGCGTTCGCGTGGGAACTCGCGCACGGCGTGCTGCGCCGCGAACGGCTGCTCGACCACGTCTTGACCGGCCTCGCGCACCGCGGACTGCCGCGCGACCCGAACCTCGTGGCCGCGCTGCGGCTCGGCGTCTACCAGCTGCTGTTCCTGGCCGGCATGCCGGCGCATGCGGCGGTGCACGAGACCGTGGCCCTGGTGCGCCAGAACCGCGGCTTCGCCAACGCGCTGCTGCGTGGCGTCGCGCGCCGGATCGAGCCGCGGGCGGCGGCGGCCGGGGCGCCGACGACCGAACTGTCGCTCGGCAGCGAACGCACGCTGCTCCTCCCGCTGGCGCTGCCCGACGACGAAGTGCGGCGGCTCGCGATCGTGCACTCGCTGCCCGACTGGGCCGCGGTGCGCTGGGCCGCGGACTTCGGTCTCGACGCGCTGCGGCAGATCGCCGCCGCAGCCAGCGCGGTGCCGGGCGTGTTCCTGCGGCCGGTCGCGCCGCTCGACCGCGACGCGCTGCAGCGCGAACTGGCGGCGGCCGGCGTCGAGTGCGAGCCGGCGGCCCATCCGCGCCTGCTGCGCTGGACCGGCGGCGAGCCACCGTTCGGCAGCGCGCCGTTCCGCCGCGGTGCGTGCCTCGTGCAGGACCCGACCGCGCTGGCTGCCGCCGAGGCCGTGCCGTGTGGCCCGGGCCAGACCGTGGTCGACCTGTGTGCGGCGCCGGGCACCAAGACGACGCTGCTGGCCGAACGCGTGCGACCGGGCGGCCGGGTGTTCGCGTTCGACCCGGATCCGGAGCGCCGGCTGCGCATCGTCGAGAACGTCGCGCGCCTGGGCCTCGGCGACGTGGTCGAGGTGGTCGACGATCCGGCCAGGCTGCCGGTCGCGGACGCGGTGCTGGCCGACGTGCCGTGTTCGAACACCGGCGTGCTCGGCCGCCGCGTCGAGGTGCGCCGCCGCCTGCAGCCGGATACGGCGGCCAGTCTCGCGGCGTTGCAGCGCGACCTGCTGCGGCAGGCGATCGCACTCACGCGCCCCGGTGGCACGGTCGTCTATTCGACGTGTTCGATCGAACGCGCCGAGGCCGAGGGTGTGGTCGATGCGGTGCTCGCGGATCCGGGGCCACGCTGCCGCCCGGGTGTGAGCCACCGCACGCTGCCGCTCGCCGGCAGCCACGACGGCGGCTACTTCGCCTGTCTCACACGGGAGTGACGGCGAGAATGGGGCACGGACTGCGCCGGCAGGCCGCGTCGTCGGCGCCCGGTCGGGCAGGCCGGCAGGCAGGCCGGTGGTCCACGCCTGCGCCCGTTCTGGTAGAACCGCCGCGCTCCGTAGCCCGCGCGGCGACCCCTCTACCTCTCCCCGATGACGAGCCGTCCCTCCACCCGTTCGCCCAGCCAGGGCACCCGTTCTTCCGCTGCGAGCCGCCGGGCGCCGGCCCGGTCGAGCGGCAGCAACCCGATGCCGATGGTCGTCGGCGGCCTCGCCCTGCTGGTCGTCGTGGTCGTGGTGGTGATGATGAACTCCGGCGGCGGCGCGTCGAACGCGGCCGACTCGGGTTCGCCGGCCAAGCCGGCCAACACCGCGCCCGCCGCGCCGGCGGTGGCGCCGAAGCCGGCTGCGGCTCCGACCGGCACCGCCAAGGCCGGCAAGACGCCCGAGCGGCCGGCGCCGGCGCTGACGGCCGACACGCTGGCCCGCGCGAGCCAGCTGCTGGAGGAGGCCAAGGCGCTGTGCAACGAGGGCATCCAGTTGCGCAGCAACGGCGACAACCAGGGCGCCCGGACCAAGCAGACGTCGGCCAAGGACAAGATCGACGTGATCAAGCAGATGATCGACGCACCCCTGCGCTGGCAGGAAGAAGCCGACCTCGGCGGCTGGGCGATGCCGGCCGAGTACGACGCGCTGGCGAAGCTCTACGGGCAGCTCAGCACGGTCGAGAACCGGGTGCGCAAGGGCGGCGGCACCTGATCGCACCATGCTGCTCGGCTACTCGACCAACAGCCTGCAGAACCACCGTCTCGCCGATGGCCTGCAGCTCCTGGCCGAGCACGGCTACCAGGCCGTGGCGATCACGCCGGACACCTGCCACCTCGATCCTGCGACGACGACGGACCGGCAGCTCGACGAACTGGCCGATCGGCTGCGCGACCTCGGCCTCGTGCCGGTGATGGAGACCGGCGCGCGCTTCCTGCTCGACCCGCGCCACAAGCACGAGCCGACGCTGATGACGCGCGACCCGGCGGCGCGGCGGCGGCGGCTCGACTTCTACCGGCGCGTGGCGCGCATGGGGCAGCGGCTCGGCGCGCGCGTGGTGTCGTTCTGGGCCGGCATCGACCGGACGCCCGACGCCGGCAGCGCGGCCTGGCTGATCGAAGGCGTGCGCGAGGCGGCGGCGCGGATCCGCGCCGAGGGGCTCGAACCCGCGCTCGAACCCGAACCCGGCATGGCCGTCGAGACCGTCGCCGACTGGCACCGCGTGCGCGCAGCCCTGGGCAGCGAGGCGCCGGCGCTGACCCTCGACATCGGCCACCTTTACGCCGTGTGGGAAGACGAGCCGGCCACCGTGATCGCGGCGGCGGCGCCCCACGTGCGCCAGGTCCACCTCGAGGACATGCGCCGAGGCCAGCACGAGCACCTGCTGCCCGGCACCGGCGACGTGGATTTCCCATCCGTCCTAACTGCTTTGCGAACCGCCGGATACCAGGGCCCGGTGTGCTTCGAACTGGCGCGCTCGAGCCACGCGGCGCCGACCGCCGTGGCCACCTGTAGGGCGGTCTGGGATCGCTGTCTCGGTGCCCCTCGGCGTTGACCGGACCGGTGCGGCTCCTACTCTTTGCCGCTGCACCACCCCGCCAGACCTCCGTCGAGACCCAGCCAATGAGACTCTGCCCGTCCGTCGAAGGTTCTGCCTCCCCGCTGATCACCCACCGGATCGGCACCGACGTCTGCCTGGCGCGGCAGCGCACGTTCTTCCACAAGTGCCACCGGTGCATCTACCGTGGCCAGGCGGCCGACTGGGAGCCGGCGGAAGCGCCGCTCGCGATGCTCAACGTGCACACCGCCGAAGAGCCCGGCCCTGCCGAGGTGAAGAAGGTCGCGGTGCCGCGGCCGCCGAAGGCCGAGCCGGCGGTGGCCGCCGCGGCCGCGAAGCCGAAGGCGAAGAAGCCGGTCGCCGCCAAGCGGTCGGCGCCGTCGGCAAACGGTTCGGTTGCCAAGGCGGCCAAGGCCGACGCGGTCAAGGGCGCCACCGCCTGACGCCGCGGTCTCCCGCTGGCCGTGCCACGGAAAGCACCAGTCGGGGCCCTGCCGGGACGCAGGGTCAGCCCTGGTAGGACTGGTGCAGCCGGCGCAGCGCGGCTTCGGCCTCGGCGAACTTCGCATCGAGGTCGGTGACCAGCTGCCGCGATTCCTCGAGCTGCCGGTGCCGGGTGGCGATCTGGATCTGCTCGCAGGTGTCCTGCAGCAGGCGGGCGCCGAGGTTGCCCGACGAGCCCTTCAGCGAGTGGGCGGCGCGCTCCATCTTCTCGAAGTCGCCGGCCTGCAGGCCCTCGTGCACGGAGCGGACCTTCTCCGGGCCGTCTTCGAGGAACATCTGGATCAGGTCCAGCAGGAGTTCGGGGTCACCGTCGTCCGAGAACGACAGCAGCTCCTCGACGACGCTCATGTCCAGAACCGGGTCCATGCTCCGGTGCCGGCCATCGGGATTCCCCGGGCGCCGACTTGATGCCGACCGTCGGGCTCAGGCGCCGGCCGCGGCCCGGACTTCGGCGTCGGTCAGCAGGCGCTTGCTGGACTTGCCGACGGCAAGGACGCGTTGCACGCGCTCCTCGGTCGGTTCGATGCCGAGCCGCTCCAGCACGAAGGCGGCGTTGGACTTGCCGGCCATCGGGCCGACCGCGATGCGCTGTTCGAGGCCGACCATGTGCGCCGGCACGCCCGAGTAGACCGAATCCGCCAGTTCGACGTCGCCCTTGCGGAACGCCTTGATGACGGCCGCCGCGTGCACGCCGGTGCCCGTCTCGAAGGCGTCGGTGCCGACCACCGGGTAGTTGTGCGGGATCTCGACCTCGAGCGCCTTCGCGGCGGCGGCGACGTACGCCGGCAGGGTCGTCAGGTCGTTGTCGATCCAGCCCTGCAGCTTGCAGTTGACCAGCAGCAGGTCCATCGGCGCGTTGCCGGCGCGTTCGCCGACGCCGAGCGCGGTGCCGTGGATGCGGTCGGCGCCGGCCTCGATCGCGGCGAGGCAGTTGGCGATGCCGAGGTCGCGGTCGCGGTGGCCGTGCCAGTCGACGCCGAGCGTCTTGTCGTGCTGGTCGGCGAGTTCGCGCACGAACCGCACGACCGCGCGCGCGCCTTGCGGCGTCGCATGGCCGACGGTGTCGCAGACGCACAGGCGCCGCGCCCCGAGTTCGATCGCCTCGCTGTAGAGCGCGCGCACCGTGTCGGGCATCGCGCGCGTCGTGTCTTCGGTGACGTACATCACCGGCAGGCCGTGCTTGCGTGCGAACGTCAGCGCCTCGCGCGTGTTCTGCAGCATCCGATCGAGCGTCCAGTCCTCGGCGTACTGCCGGATGTAGCTGCTGCCGATGAACGCGCACACTTCGATCGGGATGCCTGCCCTCTGCGTCATCTCGACGACCGGCTCGATGTCGCTGACGACCGTGCGGCAGGCGACGTTGGCGCCGATGCGCAGCCGGCGGCCGGCGATGTGCTGCGCCAGCTTCAGGATGTCCTCGCGCGGCCGGCCGCCGGCGCCCGGCAGGCCGAGGTTCGCGGTGTGGATGCCGAGCCGGTCCATGTGCTCGAGCAGTTCGATCTTCGCCGCCAGCGGCGGGTCGCTGACCGCCGGCGACTGCAGGCCGTCGCGCAGCGTCTCGTCGTCGAACTGCAGCGGGCGGGCGGGGCGGAACCTGCCGTCGGCACGGTTCCAGTCGTGGATCAGGTCCGCGATGCGCGTCATGGGCGGAGCATTATGCCCGCCGGGCCGCACCGCGAAGACCTCGAACGTGCCCTTCTCGCGCGATCGGGGCTGCTGCATGATCGCACCGTGCGACGGAACCGACGCAGCCGACGACCGCAGGCGAGGCGCTGATCCGGTGATGCGCCGCGACCACGCGTTCGTACCGGTGCTTCGCGATGCGTTGCTGGTCGCAGCGGTCGCGGTCGTCACGGTGCAGGCACTGCGGCGTCTGGTCGGCGACCGCTACATGGTGCCGTCCGACAGCATGCAGCCGGTACTGCACGGGGATCCGCTGCACGGCGACGTGGTGTTCGTCGACAAGCTCGGCTCGGCAGCGGCGCGGCGGCGGCACGACCTGGTCGTCGTGGTACACCCCGAACACGGCGACCAGCAGCTCGTGAAGCGCATCGCGGCGCGCGGCGACGACCACGACGCGTGCTGGATCGACCTGCGCGGCGGCGACATCTGGCTCGGCCCCGACCGGGATCCGAAGCGGTTCCGGCGCGACACCAAGGAACCGTTCGCGGCGCGCGCGATGCGCGTCGAATGGGCCGCGTGGCCGGCCCGGTCCGAAGCGCTCGCGACCGCGCTGGACCTGTCCGCCGGCACCGAGGTCGACGGCGAACTGCGCGTGCCGGCGTCGTCGACCGACGCGGCCGAGGCCACGGCCCTGTTCACGGCCGAGGCGCGGCAGCGGCGCCGCTCGGCGCGCGCCCGCAGCGCACTGCCGGCCGGGTTCGTCGGCACCGCGCGCCCGGTCGACGCGTCGTTCGTCGACGCGAGCGGCGTTCGCGGCCGTGCCGGCGACGACATCGGTGTCGTCGACTGCGGCATGGACCTCGAGCTCGCGCTGCCGGTCGAGATCCTGTTCGGCACCGTCGAGCTGCTCGACCAGTCGCTGACGCTGGTCTGGCGCGCGGCCGCCGGCGGCGTCGAACTGTGGTGCGAAGGCGAGCGGGTCGGCGGCGCGACGCTGCCGTGCCGACCGCAAGGTGCGCACCGGATCGAGTTCGGGCTGCTCGACGACCGCGTGTTCTTCGCCGTCGACGACCGGCTCGACGCGCTGTTCGTGATGGCGCGCAGTCCCGACTGGCCGCAGGCGCGCCCGACCGACGCCGCGCCGCAGCCGCGCACCTACGTGCACCTCGGCACGCAGGGTGGTGCGCCGCTGCGCCTGACCCGGCTGACCGTGTGGCGCGACGTCTTCCACGACCGCGAACGCATCGCCGGGTTCGCCGGTGACCGCGGTGCGTGGCCTCGCAGCGTGCCGCCCGGCGCCTGGTTCCTGCTCGGCGACAACACCTACGACAGCCGCGACAGCCGTCAGTTCGACGCGGTGCCGGCGACGGCGTTCGTCGGTGTGCCGCAGTTCGTGATCGGGCCGTGGGAACGGGCGCACTGGCTGCCGCGATGACCAGTTCGCCGCAGCCGGTTGCCGTGCCCTGGCCGATGTCTACAGCTCCTGTTCGTTCCGACCGCCGCCCGATGCGCCACCGACTCCCGCTGTGCGTCCCGTTGCTGCTGCTGCCATCGCTGGTTGCGCAGCAGCCGCCCGCCCAATCGCTCCCGTCGCCGCCGCCGCCGATGCTGCTGCCGCAGGCCGCCGTGCTGCCGCGCGGCGAGCGCGAACTGACCATCGACGGCACGCTGACGGACTGGCCCGAGCTGCCGGCGCTGCGGCTCGACGACCAGCGACAGCTGTCCGGCACCGCCGGCAAGGCATGGCGCGGTCCCGAGGACCTCAGTGCGGTCACGTTCCTGGTCTGGGACGCCGACGCGCTGTACGTGTCGTGCGTGGTGCGCGACGAATGGCACCGTGCGCTCGACGCCGACAATCTGCGGCTGTCGGAGATCCCGACCGCCGATTCCGTCGTGCTGACGTTCGATCCGAATCGCGACACGCGGGCCTCGGGCCCGGACCCGGGCCGCGACGAGGATCGCGAATTCTGGTTCGCCGACGAACCGGGCCGACAGGTCGTGCAATGGGACCGGTTGCGCGGCACCGCGCGCGTGGTCGACGGCGACGCCGCGCGCATCGTCGTGCTGCACGACACCGAGAACAGCATCACGCAGTACGAGGCGCGGATCCCGTGGACCGAGATCCTGCCGACCGGGCGCCGGGCGTCGGCCGGCATGGCGTTCGACCTGCAGATCGTCGTCAACGACTACGACGAGACCACCGACCCGATGCCGCAGACGCGCGTAGGCTGGACGTTCGGCTGCAGTCCGATCGTCGATCCGGGGCTGCTGGGCAGTGCGATGCTGGTCGGCGACGCGGCGCCGCTCGAAGGCCGCATGCCCGAGTTCCCGCCGAAGCCGGCGCAGCAGCGGCCGGGGCTGCCGTCGGCGGACGAGTGGCGCGAGCTGACCGCGAAGCTGCTGCGCACGCCGCCGGTGGTGTTCACCGGCGAAGGAGCGCCGGAGCAGGCCGGCGGCCTGGCGCGCTTCTCGGTGCTCGAGGTGATCGAGGACCACACCGAACGGTTCCCGCGCGTCGACTTCGTCGAGTTCTGCCAACGCATCAGCCGCCGCATGCCGCGCGAGGTGGCCGGCATCCAGGCGCGCGGTCTGCCGTGGTGGTGGTCCCAGCGGCTGCAGTCGCTGTCGAAGGCCGCCGAGGACGCGGTGCCGGACAACGCCGTGCGCCTGTTCCGGCTGCCGATGGGCGGCTGGCTCGTGCGCATGCCCGAGAGCGGGTTCCTGATCGACCCCGCCGGCGCGGACCTCGCCGAGTGGTTGTGGGGCGGTGCGCGCTTCGCGGTGCTGACGCAACCGACCGAACCGACGCGGCGCAACGACCAGCTGCTGGTGCGGATGCTGCATGCCGACCCGCCGCGCCCGGTGCTCACGCACGTCGCGTTCCACCTGCCGATCGTCGCGATGGACAAGCTGCCGCTCGTGACCCCGGGTCAGGCCATCGGCCGGCCCGGCGAGGTGCGCGTGCGGGCGCTCGGCGCGCCGCTGGCCGGCGGCAGGGTGATGCGCAGCTGCAGCTGGTCGATCCAGGTGCCGCTGGGGCCGCGGATCCTGGTCGTGGCGCCGGAACTGAGCGCCGAACAGGTCGACGAGACCGGCGTCGAACTGCTGATCCTGTCGCCGCGGAATCCGGAGGCATTGGCGATCGCGGCGCGCGCGAAGCCCGGCCTGATCGTCATTGACGACACCTTCGTCTGCCAATCGCGCCCGGATCTGCCGCGATTGCCGTTGCGCAGTCTGCACGAGTTGCAGCGGCGTCTCTTGCCGACGCCGTCACTGATACTGGCACCCGGCGAATCGTGGGACGTCGCCGAGGCGAAGTGAGATTCCGCGCCGTTTGCTTGCGAATCTGCCCATTGCGCTCCAGACTGTCGGATCGACCGCGACACCCCGAGGTCGATCCAACACCACGAACAGCCCAATGGCAGCCAAGAAGCAGAATCCGGCGATGGACTTCATCGTCGACTCCCTGAAGAGCAATCGTTCCGCCAAGTACGCCGACATTGCCGCGGCAGCAGCGAAGAAGAAGCTCAAGATCTATCCCATCATGTTCGGTCGCGCGCAGGCGCTGCTGGGCATCGTCAAGTCGGCCCCGCGCGGTCAGGGCAAGGCCGCTCGCGCCAAGGCTCCCGCGACGCGCGGTCCCGGTCGCCCGCGCAAGGTCGCCGCACCGGCGCTCGACGGCACGATCGAAGGCATCGTCGCCGCCGTGAAGTCCAGTGAGCAGGCGAAGGCCCGCTACCGCTCGGCGCTCGAGAAGATCCAGGCGATCCTCGCCGACGTCATGGCGTGAGCCGCAGTGCGGCGGCATCGCCCGCCGCCGCCGGCCGTCAGCCGCTGACCAGTCCGCGCCAGCGCGGCTCGTCGTGTTCGCGCAGGCGCTGCGCGATGCGTTCGCGGAAGCGCTGCAGCAGCTGCAGCGCCCGCGGCGCGCCCTTGCCGCCGGCCACCGGCTGCCCGTCGAGGTGCGTCACCGGCCCGATGTCGCGCAGCGTGCTCGACAAGAAGATCTCGTCGGCCCGCCGCAGGTCCTGCGGCCGCAAGTCGCGCTCGGCCGTACGTTCGCCGACCGTCGGCAGGAACTCGAGCAGCAGCGCGCGCGTGACGCCGGCCAGGATGCCGGCCGTCAGCGGCGGCGTGCACCAGACGCCGTCGAGGCGCGCGAACACGTTCGCCGTCGATGCCTCGGTGATGTTGCCTTCGCCGTTGCACATCAGGCAGTCGGTGCCGCCGCGGTCCTTGGCCTCGGCCAGCGCGAGCACGTTGTTCAGGTAGTTGCCGCTCTTGGTCGCCGGGTCGAGCGCGCGGCGGTCGACGCGCAGCCGGTCGACGATGCAGAGCCGCACGTCGGTCGGCGGCGTCGCGAGCCGGCGCACGAACACGACCCAGCGCGGCGTGCTGCCGGCCTGCGCCAGGTCGATGCTCGGCGACTGGCCGGTACCGCGCGTCACGATGATGCGCACGTAGCTGTCGCCGTGGTCGGCCGCCGCCAGCGTCGCGGCGACGCGCCGCGCGACCTCGCGTTCGCCGAGGTCGAGCCGCAGCCGCAGCGCCGCTGCCGAGGCCTGCAGCCGCTGCCAGTGCTCGGGCCAGCCGAACGGCACCTGGCCGTGGGTCCGGACCACCTCGTAGATCGAGTCGCCGAACAGGAACCCACGGTCGAGCACGGGGATGCGCGCGTCCGCTTCCGGCGTGACGACGCCATCGACGTTGCACAGATTCGCCATCGGGGCGCGGATGGTAAGCTCGCGCCTTCCCCATGTGCGGTTTCATCTCGATCTTCGGCCCGTCCGACTCCAACGCCATCCACGACGTGCTCACCGGTCTGGTGGCGATCCAGCATCGCGGCCAGGACGCCGCCGGTGTGGTCACGTTCGGCGAACGCTTCCAGGCCAAGAAGGGCCTCGGGCTCGTGCGCGAGGTGTTCCAGGACAAGCACCTGCAGCGCCTGCGCGGCCACCTCGCGGTCGGCCACGTGCGCTATCCGACGGTCGGCCTCGGTGAGGACACCGACGTGCAGCCGTTCTGGCTCGACTATCCGGTCGGCGTGGCGATGGCGCACAACGGCAACGTCACGAACTTCCACGAGCTGAAGCGCACCTACTTCGGCCAGCGCAAGATCCACCTCGGCAGCAACTGCGACCTCGAGGTCGTGCTCTACGTGTTCGCCGACGCGCTGATGCGCCGCGGCGGCAGCCACGTGACGCTCGACGACGTGCGCGTCGCGGTCAAGGAGGTGTTCGACCGCGTCAAGGGCGCCTACTCGGTGGTCGGCATCACCAGCGAGGGCATGTATGCGTTCCGCGACCCGTTCGGCATCAAGCCGATCATCTTCGGCAAGAAGACGACGCCGGAGGGCACCTGGTACGCGGTCGCCAGCGAGTCGGTGGTGCTCGACGTCGCCGGTTACGAGGTCGTGCGCGACCTGAAGGCCGGCGAACTGCTGTGGATCGGCGCCGACCACAAGCCGCAGTTCGCGCAGGTCGGCGACAAGCCGCACCGGCCGTGCATCTTCGAGTACATCTACTTCGCGCGGCCCGACACCTTCCTCGACAAGACCTCGGTCTACGAGGCGCGCATGGAGCTCGGCCGGCGGCTCGGCCGCGCGTTCAAGGCGACCGGACTGCAGGCCGACGTCGTGATCCCGGTGCCGGAATCGGCGCGCACGGCGGCGCAGACGATGGCCGAAGAACTCGGCCTGCCGTGCCGCGAGGGGTTCGTGAAGAACCGCTACGTCGGCCGCACCTTCATCATGCCGAACGACAAGGCGCGGCAGGATTCGATCCGCGCCAAGCTGAACCCGATCCGCGCCGAGTTCGCCGGCAAGCGCGTGATCGTGCTCGACGACTCGATCGTGCGCGGCAACACCAGCCGCCAGATGGTCAAGATCGCGCGCCAGATGGGGGCCGACAAGGTCTACCTCGCCTCGTACTCGCCGCCGCTGCTGTTCCCGTGCCTCTACGGCATCGACATGTCGACCAAGCGCGAGTTCGTCGCGCGCGGCCGCAACCACGCCGAGATCGCGCGCGAACTCGGCGCCGACCACGTGATCTACCAGACGATCGAGGAGATGGTCGACGCGGTGCGCACGGCCGGCAACGGCCAGCTCGAGTTCTGCAAGGCCTGCTTCGAGGGCGAGTATCCGACCGGCGACATCACCGAGCAGATGATCACCGACATCGAGCAGGACCGCATGGCGGCGACGAAGTGCTGACGGCCTGAGGCGGTTCAGCCGCGGCGCTTCGGCACCCGCCCGCGCAGCCGCGGCACCAGCAGCAACGCCTCGCGCGCGATGCGGCCGTCCATTTTCGACTTGCCGACGCGGCGGTCGACGAAGTGGATCGGGATCTCGCGCACCCTGCGACCGGCGCGCACGACGCGGAACGCCATCTCGATCTGGAACGCGTAGCCCTGCGCCGACACGGCCGCGAGATCGAGTCCGCGCAGTGTCTCGGTGTGGAAGCAGCGGAAACCCGCCGTGTTGTCGCGGATGCCCGACCACAGCACGCAGCGCGCGTAGAGGTTGGCGCCGCGCGACAACAGCCGCCGCCGGAAGTCCCAGCCGACCGTGTTGCCACCGCGCACGTAGCGGCTGCCGATCACGAGGTCGGCGTCGCGGCTCGCGTGCACGAGCCGCGGCAGGTCCCACGGCGCGTGGCTGAAGTCGGCGTCCATCTCGCAGACGCGTTCGTAGCCGCGTTCCATCGCGAAGCGGAAGCCTTGGATGTAGGCGGTGCCGAGCCCTTGTTTGCCCTGGCGGTGCAGCACCTGCACGCGCGGGTCGGCGGCCGCGAGCCGGTCGGCGATCGCGCCGGTGCCGTCCGGCGAGCCGTCGTCGACGACCAGCACGTCGCAGTCGAGGTAGGCGTGGATCGCGGCGACGATCGCCTCGAGGTTGTCCTTCTCGTTGTAGGTCGGGATCACGACCAGCGTGCGCCACGGCGCGCGATGCGGGCGCACCGGCAGGGGGCCGCGGCCGGCGGCGATGCCGCGTTCGGCGGCGGCCAGCGCGGCGACTTCGTCCTGGCCTTGCAGCACGACGAGCCGCGCGCTGTCCGTGCCGTCTCGCACCCGCGCTTCGGCGGCCGCGAAGTCGGTCGCGACCACCAGCGGTTCGCGCTGCGGGCGCGGCGCATCGCCGATCGGCGCCGCCGGCTGCGGCTTCCTGGGCGCCGGTCCGCTCACGCCTTGACTCCGAACAGGCAGCCGTCGCCGAGCGGCACGATCACGCTGTGCAGGCCGCGCTGCGCGGCGGCCGCCCGCACGAACGCGCGCAGCGCACTGGCGTGGCGGCTGCGGCCGCGCGCGACCCGGCCACCGGCGAGCACGTTGTCGGCGAACAGCAGGCCGCCGGGCCGCAGGATCCGCATCGACTGCCGCAGATAGTGCACGTATCGCTCTTTGTCGGCGTCGAGGAACACGGCGTCGGCCGACCCGTCTGCCAGGGTGCGCAGCGTAGCCATTGCGTCACCGAGGCGCACTTCGATCTTGCCGGCCTGGTCGGAGCGCGCGATCCAGCGGCGCGCGAACGCGGCGCGGTGTGGATCGATCTCCAGGGTCACGACGCGGCCGCGCAGAGGCAGCGCCCGTGCCATCGCGATCGCGGAGTAGCCGCCGAGCGTGCCGACCTCCACCACGCGCCGGCAGCGGGCGGCCTGCAGCGCGATGCGCAGGAACGCCGCCTGCTCGGGGGCGATGTGGATCGCCGGCAGCCCGGCCGCCGCCGCCGCGCGGCGCAGCGAGCGCAACAGGCCATCTTCGTGGATCGTATGGGCCGCGACGAACGCGAACAGGGCCGCGTCGACCGGGGTGCTCGCCTTGGACATGGCCCGAGGGTAGCGCTATCCATGCGGCGGTGACGACCCAGTTCGATCCCGTGCGCGCCAAAGCGCGTCTGCTGCAGCTGGTGCGCGAACGTGCCTACAAGGACGGCCTCGACATCGTGCTCGCGTCCGGCAAGCGCTCGACGTTCTACATCAACGGCAAGAAGGTCTCGCTGCATCCGGAGGGGCTGTGGCTGATCGCGAAGCTGCTGCTCGAGAAGCTGAAGCGCCACCCCGAAGTGACTGCGGTCGGCGGTCTGACGATCGGCGCCGATCCGCTGGCCAGCGCCGTGGCGGCGCTGTCGTTCGAGTCCGGCCAGAACCTGAAGGCGTTCCTGGTGCGCAAGGAGGCCAAGGGGCACGGCACCGGTTCGAAGATCGAAGGCGACCTCGACCGCGGCGAGAAGGTCGCGATCCTCGAGGACACCGTGACGACCGGCGGCTCGGCGAAGAAGGCGATCGATGCCGTGCGCGAAGTCGGTGCCGAACCGGTCGTCGTGATGGCGATCGCCGACCGCGAGGATCCGGACGCCGATGCGTTCCGCCAGCAGCACCGCGTCGAGTGCCTGCTGACGCTGCGCGAGATCCGCGGCGGCTGACATGCGCACGGTCGCGATCGTGCCGGCGGCGGGGCGCGGCCAGCGCATGGGCGCCGACAAGGCGCTGCTCGACCTCGGCGGCACCACCGCGATCGAACGCGTCGTCGCCACCTGCCGTGGCGCCGGCATCGACGACGTGATCGTCGTGCGGCGCGGCGATGCGGCGGCGCTGCCGGCTGCGCTCGGCGTGACGGTCGTCACGGTTGCGGGCGACGGCGAGATGGCCGACAGCCTGCGCGCGGGCTACCTGGCGCTGCCGTCGGATGCGGCTCGGGTGCTGGTGTTCCCGGTCGACCACGCGCTGGTCGAGGCCGACACCGTGCTGGCGCTCGGTGCGCTGCTGCACCGCGCAGGCGTCGGCATCGCGCTGCCGCTGTTCCGCGGGCGTCCCGGGCACCCGGTGCTGCTGACGCGGCAGGCGTTCGCCGAGATCGAACGGCCGGGCGCCGTGCTGCGCGACGTCGTGCGCGCCGACCGGACGCGCGTGCAGGCCGTCGCGACCGCGAATCCGTGGGTGCACGCCGACCTCGACCGGCCCGAGGACCTGCGCGCCGCGGTCTGTGCGCTGCACGGCGAACCGTGGAGCACCGTGGCGCAGATGTTCCGCCACCGCAGCCACCGTTCGTACCGCCCCGACCCGGTGCCGCACGCGCAGCTCGAACGGCTGGTCGACGCCGCGCGCCATGCGTCGACGTCGAGCTACATCCAGGCCTACGCGGTCGTCGTCGTCACCGACGCCGCGATCAAACACGACTGCGCGCGCCTGTGCGGCGGCCAGCAGCACATCGTCGAGGCGCCGGTGTTCGCCGCGGTCTGCGCCGACCTGCACAAGCTCGCGGCGGCGTGCGGCCGCCACGGCACCGAGGTGCAGGCACAGAGCCTCGAGCTGTTCCTGCAGGCCACGGTCGACGCGGCGCTGCTCGGCCAGAACCTGCAGCTCGCCGTCGAAGCCGAAGGCCTCGGCGCGTGCATGATCGGCGCGGCGCGCAACCAGCCGATCGAACTGGCGGCGCGGCTCGGGCTGCCGCCGCACGCCTACGTCGTGTTCGGCATGACGCTCGGCGTGCCGGCCGACGACCCGGTGCCGCGCGGCCGGTTGCCGCTCGCCGGCGTGCTGCACTGGGACCGCTACGACGCGCGCGTCGAGCCGGTGCTCGACGGCGCCGACGAGGTCATGCGCGCGTGGGCCCGCCGCGCCAACGCAGAGCAGGGTGGTTACGGCGGCCGGCCGGTCGACGAGCACAAGGGCTGGACCGAGCGCATGGCGCGCGCGTGGGGGGCGGACAGCGCCTACGCGAAGGCGCGCCGCACGCTGCGCGACGAACTGCGGCGGCTCGGCTTCGGTCTGGAGTAGCGCGGCGTGGAGAACGGCCCGAACCACTCGCGGGAACGGCCGTTGGTGCGTGCCGTTCTCGCTGCGATGTCCTCCCTCTCCCTGCCTGGTCCCTGCCTCTGGTTGGTGCTGGCCGTGCCGTTGACGGCACAGGGCAACGACCTGACGGCGCCGCTGGTGGCGCTCGTGGCCGAGCCCGCCGTGGTGACGGAACTCGAGCCGCTGCTGCGCGACGCCGCCCTGCGCACGCGCCGCGTGGCTCCGGCTGCCTGCACGGCGGCGGCCCTGCGCCTCGCTGACGTCGTCGTCGTCGTCGCGTGGCCCGAGTCGGTGCCGGTGGACGCGCATCCGCTCGGTGATGTGGACCGCTGGGACCGGCCGACCGTGTTCGTCGGCGACAGCGGCGAACGGTGCGCGCGGCAATGGGGTCTGCCGACGCCCGCAGAGCTGACGGAGTTCGACAGCGGCGCGCGCGGGCCCGAAGCCTGGACGTATGCGCCGCCGGGCGAAGCGAAGACCGAAGTGCTGCGCCAGGGGCACCTGTTCTACTTCCCGGCGGCCGTGCCGGCCGTGCTGGCGACGCCGGCCGAACGCGCCTGGTTCGCGGCGACCGTGCGGCTGGCGGCGCGCTTCGTGCTCGATCGCCCGATCGTGCGCCACCCGACCGCGAACCAGGCCCCGCTGCCCGCCGCCGAAGTCGCGCGGCGCGAGCGCATCGAGGCGGCGGCGAAGCAGCTGGCCGTCGACGTGGACCGCGCCGAGACCGTGCCGACGCTGATCGAACGCTTGCAGGAGCGCGACCACGCGCTGGCCGCGGCGTTGCTCGACGACCTGTTCGTCGACGGACCGATCGCCCAGCGCACGCGCAACAACTGGCGCAGCTGGTGGTCGGCGCGGCGAGCGGCGATGGTGTGGGATCCGCTGTCGTACGTCTGGCGCCTGGACCAGCTCGCCTACTGGCGCGGCGTGGCCAGCGCGACTCTGAGTGGGGACGATCGAGCCGACGGCGGCGAACGCGAGCCCGAAGCCGTGGCCCTGGCAGTGAAGGTCGTGCAGCGCTACGGCGGCCGCGCACTCGACGACCTGGCGACGTTCACGTGCTGGCGCGGAGACGTCTGCTGCCTGTGGGATCGGCGCGCGGCGATCTTCCGGCTCGAGAACCACGCCACCGTGCCGCCGGGCCGGTTCGCGACGCAGTGGGACGTGTCCGTGCTCGACACCGCGGGCGACCGCGAACTGATCTGGGGCGGCGGTCCGCCGCCGCAGCCGCGCGTCTCGGCGCGTGCCGATTACCGCGACCTGCTGACGCGGCTGTTCCTGCCGGCACTGCTGCTCGAACCCGGCACGTCGCTGCGCCGCGAGCGGCAGCACGACGACGGCGGCCGGCAGTGCCTCGTCGCCCGGCTCGCGCTGCGCGGCGCCGACCCGAAGGAGTCGCTGCGCCTGCTGGTCGAACCTGCCGACGGTTCGATTGCCAGGGTCGCGCGGTGGACCGACGACCGCAACCAGGTGGCGAGCTGGACCATCGACGCGACGCAGCCGTGCGGGCCGATCCTGGTGCCGATCGCGGGCAACCTGCAGGAGCGGCGCCGGATCACGCGGTTCGAATACGCCGAGCCGGCCTGGAACCCCGATCTGCCCGCCGACCTCGCGACTGCAACCGATCGGCGCACGCAGCCGCGCGAGCACTGACCTGCCGCGCTTCGCCGCCGGCCGCCGCCAGCACGAATGTGCGGCAGCGCGGCGACGGGGACGGTGGTGCCGTCGGCCACGATGCGGCTTCGTTCTGCTGTGCACATGAAACTCCCGAACTGCCCGGGCCTTCTGCTCTCCCTCGTGCTGCCGCTGGCGGCGTGCTCGGCCACGATCCACCTGGATCAGTCCTGGTCCTCGTGGGCCTGGCTCGGCACCGAACCGTGCAACGAGGCCAAGACGCTGACCGCGGACTGCGCCGCCGCCGCGACCCGGGTCGACGGCCACCTGCGTGTGCACGGCTCGTCCGGCAGCCTGGTGCTGCGCATCGTCGATCCGAACGGCGTCGAACGGCACCACCAGACGGTCCACGGCGGCAGTTGCGAGGTGTCGCAGCGCTGGCCGGCGATCACCGGCACCTGGACGCTGCGCGTCGAACCGGCGGACTTCGTCGGCAACTACGCGGTGGAGATCACGGCCGGCGACGAACCGATCACCGTGCGCGTCGACGTGGCGGGCGACACGCCGCGATGACACAGCCGCACGAGCCCCGACCGTCGGGACCGGCGCCGTGGTGGTTCCCCGCGACCTACGCGCTGCACGCAGCCGAGGAGTTCTGGACCGGCGAGACGTTCCCGGTGTGGATCTCGCGGTTCGCGGGCGTGCACTTCACGGCGACGGCCTTCCTGTGGCTGAACGGGATCGCGATGGCGGTGATGCTGCTCGCCGCCGCCGGTGCTGCGCGCGGCGTCCGTTGGCTCGCGGTGACGCTGGCGACCGTGGTGGCGATCAACGGCACCGCGCACCTCGTCGGGTCGCTCGCGACGTGGACCTGGTCGCCCGGCGTGGTCACCGGCACGCTGCTGTGGCTGCCGCTCGGCCTGTCGACGCTGGTGCACGCGCGGCGCGCGCTGCCGGGGCGGACCCTGCTCGGCGCGGCCGCGCTCGGGTTCGCCGCGCACGCGGTCGTGTCGGGCATCGTGCTGTGCTCGACCTGAGAGCGGCGCGCGACCGCTACGGCACCTGGCCGCGGCGCAGCAGCGGCAGCGGATAGAACGTGCCGCGCCAGCGCACGCCGCGCTGCCGCAGCGTCACGGCGGCCGAGTTGGCCAGCGCGACGACGAGCCAGAGCCGCGACAGCGGCGTCAGCAGACCGGCGGCGGCGTTCCAGCCCATGCGGTGCGCGAACACCGCGCCGCCGATGCCGCTGGCGAGCCAGCAGCCGAACGGCAACCAGCCGAGCGGCGCGGCCAGCGGCGCGAGCGCCGGCCCCAACACCAACAGGCAGCCGAACAGCGCGGCCGCAACCGCGACGACGGTGCGGTAGCGCAGCACCGCGAACATGTTCTTCTCGACGACGCGCAGCAGCGCGGATGGCGTCGCGCCCCAGTCGACCGCGAAGTCGCGCGGCGCGAGCCAGACGCGCGAGCGGTAGCCGGCGCGCCACAGCAGGCAGCCGAGCCAGACGTCGTCGACGACTTCGAGGCGCAGCGGCAGGTGGCCGCCGACGGTGCGGTAGGCGTCGGTGCGGACGAGGTTGAACGCGCCGGTGCCGACGAAGCCGCGCTGGCGGCGGCCGTTGACCGCCGCGACGCGGCGCAGCACCGTCAGGTGGAACGCGAGCAGGCAGACGCGGCCCGCGAACGTGGTGCCGCGGTGGCCGGGCAGCAGCGAGACGTGGTGCGCGTCGGCGCGTTCGGCGGCGTCGATCGCGCGCGCCAACGTGTCCGCGGCCAGGTGCGCGTCGGCGTCGGTGAACAGGATCCAGCGCGTCGTGACACAGGCGGTGCCGGTGTGCAGCGCGTGCGTCTTGCCGAGCCATTCGGGCGGCAGTTCGCGCACGGTGGTGATCCGCAGCCGCGGATCGTCGGCCGCGATCCGCGCCAGCACCGCGCCGGTGCCGTCGCTGCTGCGGTCGTCGACGACGACCACCTGCAGGTCGACGTGGCGCTGCGCGAGCAGGCCACACACGGTCGCTTCGACGTGCGCCGCGTCGTCGCGCACCGCCATGACGATCGTCGCGCTGGGAATCGGCGCGCGGTCGCGCCGTGGCGGCAGCTCCGGCAGGCGCAGCGCCGCGTGCAGTTCGCGGCCGAGGATCCAGGCCCAGAGCGCCGCCAGCAGAAGCAGCGCCCAGCTCATCGCCTCACCGGTGCACGCCCGGCGCCTCGGTGCCGGTGCGCTCGACCCACTCGACGTAGCTGCCCGGGTAGACGAACGGCGCCTTGCCCGACACGCACGGGCTGACGTCGAGCACGCGCGTCGCCAGGCCGCGCAGGAACGAGCGGTCGTGGCTGACGAACAGCATCGTGCCGTCGAAGTCGCGCAGCGTCTGCACGAGCATCTCCTTGGTCGTCATGTCGAGGTGGTTCGTCGGCTCGTCGAGCACCAGGAAGTTCGGCGGGTCGAACAGCATCAGCGCCAGCACGAGCCGCGACTTCTCGCCGCCGCTGAGGATCGCGATGCGCTTCTCGTGGTCGTCGCCGCTGAAGCCGAACGCACCGAGCAGGTTGCGCTTGGTGCCGGTCGCTTCGAGCGGGAACTGCTTGTCGAGCTGTTCGAACAGCGTCAGCTCCGGATCGAGCAGGTCGAGCGCCTGCTGCGCGAAGTAGCCCATCTTGACGCTGCCGAGCCGCACGTTGCCGCGGTCGGGGTCGAGCTGGCCGGCGACCATCTTCAGCAGCGTCGTCTTGCCGGAGCCGTTCTGGCCCATCACGCACCAGCGTTCGCCGCGTTTGACTTCGAAGTCGAAACCGTCGTAGACGACGCGGCTGCCGTAGGCCTTCGCGACGCCCTGCAGCTTGACGACGTCGTCGCCGGAGCGCGGCGGCCGCTTGAACGCGAACGGCACGATCTCGCGCTTCTTCGGCGGGTCGACGCGTTCGATCTTGTCGATCTTCTTCTGCCGGCTCTGCGCCTGCGCCGCCTTGGCCACGTGCGTGCCGAAGCGGTCGATGAACCGCTGCATCTTGGCGATCATCGCCTCCTGGCGCGCGAACGCGGCCTCCTTCTGCGCGAGCCGGTTCTTCTGCTCGCGCTCCATGAAGTCGTAGTCGCCGGTGTAGCTGACGAACTCGCCGTCGTCGACGTCGATGATGCGGTCGACGACGCGGTTCATGAAGTCGCGGTCGTGGCAGGTCATCAGCACGGCCGACTTCGTCTGCTGCAGATAGCCTTCGAGCCACAGGATCGACTCGATGTCGAGGTGGTTGGTCGGCTCGTCGAGCAGCAGCACGTCGAAGTTGCCGAGCAGCACGGTCGCCATGCCGACGCGCATCTTCCAGCCGCCGGACAGTGCGCCGACGTCGCCGTCGATCTGCGCATCGGCGAAGCCGAGCCCGTGCAGCACTTCCTTGGCGCGCGCCTCGAGTTCGTAGCCGCCGAGGTCCTGGAACTCGGCCTGCACCTCGCCGTACCGCGCCAGGATGCGGTCCATGTCGTCCGCCTTGTCGGGGTCCGACATGTCGCGCTGCAGCTGCTCGAGTTCGTGGTGCAGCGCACCGACCTTGCCGCTGCCGGCGATCGCTTCGTCGAGCACCGTGCGGCCCGACATCTCGCCCATGTCCTGGCGGAAGTAGCCGAGCGTGAGCCGCTTGGGCATCGACACGTCGCCTTCGTCCGGCTTCTCCTCACCGACGATCAGCCGGAACACGGTCGACTTGCCGGCGCCGTTCGGTCCGGTCAGGCCGACCTTCTCGCCGGGATTCAGCTGCAGCGAGGCGTCGACGAACAGGATCTGGTGGCCGTGCCGCTTGTTGATGCCGGTGAGCGTGATCATCGGGGGCGAGCAGGATAGCGGCTCCGGCCCGGGCTGCGACCCCTGCGGTGCGGGTCGGATGCGGGTCCCGGTCGCCGCGGCCTCGCGCGAAAGTGGCCCGCAGGTGCCACCGTTCGCCTTTCTGGTGCACCAGACCCGACGTGGATGCGTGTGGCGGAAGGTTGCGGCGCCGCCGGCCGGAGGAGTCGGTGCTCTACCGGGTCGTGCAGGGCGCGTGGGCGACGGTGCGGGCCGGGCTCGAGCGCCGGGAGCGGCCGCTGCCGCGGTTCTGCGTGCGCGAGGTGGCGGCGTTCCTGCGCTGCGGCATCCTCGCGCACGGCTTTGCGCGGGTGTGGTCCCAGGACTGCGGCAAGGACGACGTGGTGGCGTTCTCGTGCAAGGGCCGCGGCTGCGCACCGGTGGGCGAGTGGCTCTACTCGGTCGCGTTCGGCGAGAAGGGCACCGACGCTTCGCCGGCGACTGGCAAGGTCGGCTGAACCGGTTCGACGCCGCGAAGAAGACCGTCGCTGCATCGCACCCGCTCGCAACGCCGCAGTGAGGCGGTCGCGGCGCCGCGCGCGCGAGGCTGCGCCGCGAAGCGATGGCTCACCATGTTCGCACCACGCGCGGCGAACGGCTCCGCCGGCAGCGGCGGGCACCGGGTGGTCAAGCCCTCGCGGTCGCGGCGCCGAAGAGACGCGGCATGGCGGGCAATCCGAAGCGCCGTTGGTTGGTGTCGATGGGCATCGTTGCCGCGATCGCCGGTGCGGTGGTGCTTCCCGGGGTGCCGTGGTGGATGCCCGGGGGTGCGTCGTGCCCGGCGCGTGACGTGCTGCAACCGACCGTCGCCGCGTCGTTGACCGGCGAAGTGATCGACACGCACGGTGCGGCGGTCGCGGACGCCCGCGTCGTCGTGAGCGATGCAGTCGGAGATCAGGAAGCGCGCACCGCCGAAGACGGTTCGTACCGCATCGCGCGTCGCCCGTCGGGCCGCGTGCGCATCGAGGTCGAAGGCGGCGGCGCCGTGATGCTGCATCTGCGCGAGTTCTTCGTCGTCGAACCGCTCGTCCTCGCGATCGGTACGCCGTTCGAACAACCGGCGATCGCGGGTCTGCCCGTCGGGCCGCGGGCGCTCACGCAACCGGAGAAGCGGCTGCGCATCGCCTTCGCGGGCGACGTTCCGGAAGCCGAGGGGCCGCTCGTCGTGCGGTACTCGTCGGGCGCGTTGGCGGAGTATCGCGTCGTCGCTGCCGCGGTCGACGGCGGGCTCGACATCGAGGCGCCGGCCGCGGGATGTGCACTCGACTTCGCGATGCGCTCGCTGGTCAGCCCGTGCACATGGGA
The DNA here is from genome assembly GCA_016794425.1 of Planctomycetota bacterium. Taxonomy (GTDB): domain Bacteria; phylum Planctomycetota; class UBA1135; order UBA1135; family UBA2386; genus JAEUHS01. The sequence continues at coordinate 7,585 of JAEUHR010000062.1, read as the reverse complement.
GTCGCGCGACCCATTGCAGCTCGAGCCGTCGACGGTGGTGACCGGCTGCGTCGTCGACCGCTGGGGACGCGCGGTGCCCGGCGCCATCGTGACCGCGATGCCTGACAGCGCCGTGCCGCCGTTTCCTTCGCTGGCGTTCACCGATCGGCAGGGGCGCTTCCGCGTCGCCGCGTGTCCGCACGTGTGCGTCGTTCGCGCGCGCCACGTCGAGAAGGGGATCGGGGGAGTGTTCGCGCTTCGCCCGAAGGAACGCGTCGACCCGCACGTGCACATCGTCGTCCGCTGATCGGGAGTCGGCGCGGTCCCTCGCGCGCGACGCTTCGACATCGCACCGGCGTTCGCATTGCCGGCGCGGATCGGGCGACACCAACGGCGCGCTGCGAACGGCGTCGTGGCGGGTTCGATCGCATCCCCGCGGGTGCAGTCGGTTGCCGCCGCACGCCGCCTTTCGGCCCCATGGTTGCCGCGTGCGCGGCCATCCACGAAGCTGCGGTATGTACTCCGCGCCCGCCTCGCCCGATTCAGCTCCCGAATCCGACTCCGAGGCGCGTCGACGTGTTCGCGGCGGTGCCGGCGGCGCTCGTGCCGGAGCCACCAATCCGACGGCCGGCATCGTGCAGTGAAGCGAGCGAGGCCAGGGCTGGCGGCCCGTTCGCGGACGCCGTAGCGTGGTCGTGTTCCCGCCCGAGGAGACGGCATGCCACACCGGATACCCATCTTGTCCGCGTCGTTCACCATCTTGGGCGCCGCCGGCCTGCTGACGCCGTCGTTGTCAGCCCAGTGCGCCACGGGTTGGCAACCGCAGTTCAGTCCGGGCGCCGGAGCGTCGCACGACGTCTACGCATCGCACCTGTGGGATCGCGATGGTGCCGGGCCGCTGCCGCCGGTCCTCGTGGTCGGCGGCCGCTTCGTGCATGTCGGAGGCACCGCAGCCGCGGCGGTTGCGATGCAGGATCCGAGCACTGGCCAGTGGTCGTCGCTGGGCGGCGGCATGAGCAACCCGACGCAAGGCGCCACGTCGGTGCGCGCGTTCGCGACGATGGCCAACGGCGACCTCGTCGTCGCCGGCAACTTCATGCTGGCAGGCGGCGTGCCGGCAGCGCGCATCGCCCGTTGGGACGGCATGGCGTGGGCACCACTCGGCAGCGGACTCATCGGCATCGCCGGCACGACCAGCGAGGTGCGGGCCCTGTGCGTATTGCCGAACGGCGACCTGGTCGCGGGCGGCGACTTCGTGATTGCGGGCGGAGTCGCCGCAACGAAGGTCGCCCGCTGGGACGGCGTGGCATGGGCGCCGATGGGGCTCGGCTTCGGCACGAATCTCAACGAGACCGTTCATGCACTCGCCACCCTGCCGAACGGGGACGTCGTCGCTGGCGGCTCGTTCCTGACGTCGGGGCCGGTCACCGCGAACCACATCGCGCGTTGGAACGGCACCGCGTGGGCGAGTCTCAGCGGCCCGCTGCCCACGGTGAATTCGCTGCTGGTGCTGCCGAACGGCGACTTGCTCGCCGGCGGCGAGGGCACCGGCAGCGTGCCGTCCCAGTACCTCTTGAACCGCTGGAACGGCACCGTGTGGTCGTCGGCCGGCAGCTTCGACAGTGCAATCACGGCCCTCGGGCTCTTGCCCAATGGCGATCTGGTGGTCGGCGGTCGCTTCACGCGCGAACTCTCCGGTCCGACCGGCAGCCCGCACCTGGCGCGGTGGAACGGCGTGGCTTGGTCCGGCCTCGGCACCGGCCTCGCGGGAGCGCCGCTGTTCGGCATCGCGGTCCATGCGCTCGGCGCCACCGCGAGCGGCGAGTTGCTGGTGGGCGGTGCATTCGGCGCGGCCGGTGGCCTCGCGACCCCCAACCTCGCCCGCTGGGACGGCAGTTCGTGGCAGCCCGTCGGGTTGCCGGGTTTCGATGCGTCCGTGATGGCGGTGGCGCGCGCACCGAACGGCGACTTGCTGGTGGGCGGTGAATTCACCACGGCCGCCGGCTGGGTGCCGGCACGCGGCGTCGCGCGCTGGAACGGCGTCGCGTGGGCCGCACTCGGCTCGGGGCCGCAGCCGAACGGTGCGATGCAGCCGGTGCGCGCCGTCACCGCCCTGGCGAACGGCGACGTCGTCGCGGGTGGCTCGTTCACCGTGGCCAGCGGTGCGGTCGCCGACTACGTCGCACGCTGGGACGGCAGTGCGTGGCAAGCAATGGCGCCTGGTCTCGACGGCACCGTGCACGCGCTGGTGACGATGCCGAACGGCGACGTCTTCGCCGGCGGGGACTTCACGAGCCCCGGCAGCCACGTCGCGCGTTGGGACGGCACCGCCTGGTCGCCACTCGGCAGCGGCACCACGCTCCCGGTCTATTGCCTCGCGGCGATGCCGAACGGCGACCTCGCCGCCGGTGGCGCCTTCATGGCGGCCGGCGGCTCGACCGCGACCAAGATCGCGCGCTGGAACGGCATCGCGTGGGCGCCCATCAGCAACGTGTTCGACGGCTTCGCCACCATCTACTGCCTGCACGTGGCGGCCAACGGCGACCTGGTGGTCGGCGGTGCGCTCGGGCTCACCAGCCCGGCGGCAGCGATCGGCGTGGCGCGATGGAACGGCACGGCTTGGAGCGCCTACGGCAGTGGCCTGGTCGGAGGCGCGGTGCGCGCCGTGACGACGTTGCCGAACGGCGACCTGCTGGCGGGCGGTGCTTTCAACAGCGCCGGCGGCGTGCTGGCGCGGCGCATCGCCCGCTGGAACGGCGCGAGCTGGTCGGCGGCGGGCGCGATGGACGGCGAAGTGCTCGCGCTCGCCTGCGACGCCAGCGGTGTGCCGGTCGCCGGTGGCGCCTTCGTCAGCCCGGCGCCGCAGGTGGCGTCGACGCATCTCGCGCGGCTGACGACGAACTGCCCGGCGCTGGCGGCGACGTTCGCTCCAGGCTGCCCGAGCTCGGGCGGCGCCAACGTGCTCACCGCGACGTCCTTGCCCTGGTTGGGCGGCACCTTCGTCACGACGGCGCAGGGCTTGCCGACGAATGCCGTGATCATCTCGGCAACGAGCACCGTGCCGGTGGTGCCCGGGTTCCCGTTGAGCACCCTGTGGTCGCAGGCTGGCTCCGGCTGCGACCTGCACGTCGCGCTCGACCTCGTCGGCCTCTTGGTGACGAACAACGGCACGGTGCGATTGGACCTGCCACTGCCGAATGTGCCAGCCTTCGTCGGCCTGATCTTCCGCCAGCAACTCATGGTGTTCGACGTGCTCGGGCCGATCTCCATCACGAATGCGCTGCTGCTGACAGCCGGCAGCCTCTGAGCGGGCCGAGAAGAGCGGGTTCTCTCACCGTCCCGAGTTCGCCAGCGGTGGCGCAAGCGCACGCGACCGGGTTCAGAAGCCCGGGCGCACGCGCAAGCCGTTCGAGAACGAGATGCCACCGGGCACCGCCTCGAGCACCGCGTGCTGCAGATAGAACTGCTGGAACCCGATCGTCGGCGGCAGGTTGATGGTCACGTTCATCGTGCCACTCGCGTCGCACACGCCGCCGAGCGTGATCTCGCCGCTCACGCGCAGGAAGCAGCCCGTCGTGCCGAAGATCGGATCCATCGACAACGGCAGCGGCGACCCGAGGAACGTCGTTTCGCTGAAGCCCACGATCTGCAGACCGAGTGCGGACGGCTGGTGTTGCTGGCTGAACGCGGTGAACGGCAAACCGGCGGCGAACGGCTGCACGGCGCCGACCGCGGAGGTGCTGGTGATCGTCTGGCAGCCTTGCCCGATCGGCTGCGTGCGCGAGGTCGTGAACACGGCGCCGCGGACGTCGAAGCCGGCGAACGTCGCCAGGGTGCCGCTGATGGCCCCCGAGGGCAGGCTGACGATCTGTAGCGTCGTGGCACCGAGCCAGACCGTGCCAGTCGCTGGATCCGCTGCCATGTAGCGCATGCCGGGCGCGCCACCGGCGGTCGGGAAGAGATCGGTCAGGGTGCCGTTCGACAACGCGATGTTGACGAGGCCGAGACCGTCGCTCCACGCGCGCGCGCCGGCGGACGTGATCTCGAACGCGACGATGTCGGATCGCCCGGTCTGGCCCAGCACCGTCACGGCGCCGGTCGTCGTGCTGAGGCGCACGAGTTCGTCCGGACCGTTGTTGTCGCGGATTGCGAACAAGTCGGGAACACTGGAGAACGAGCTCAGGGCGACCAGTTGGCCGACGTCCGTGGTGCCGAATGGCAGGGTTTCGGCGCCGGTGACCGGATCGAGCAGGGCGAGGTGGTGGTGGAAGCCGGCGGCGGCAATGCCTGAGCGCACGGTCGTCCAGAGCAGGCGGTGGACGGCCGGCGGTGGGGTTGGGGGGCTGCGAACCGCAGCTTCTTCTTCCTATGCGCTGTGCTGTTGCGGGTACCGGTTCCCTATGGCGCGAGCTTCTTCCTGCCGCTCCCCTCGTCGGTGAGGCCGCTCCAGTTCCACGCGCAAGTCGTCGTGTTGTCGGGCTCCACCCTCCTCACCACGAACGCCCTCTTCGTCCAGGCTCTGTAGACACCGTCGGCCTCGGCCATGGCGTTCGCTGCGTTGCGCATCGACGCCGGCGGCGACTGCTCGAGGTCGGTCCGCTCCACGGCGAGCCCGAACGAGCGGAGCCGCGTTTCGGGGCTCTTCGTCCCGCTCCGCGGCTCCGGCACGGCGCGACGCGTCTCACGCCACGCGACTCTGGCCACCGTCTCCCGGCAGCGGGTCGTTGCCGCCGCCGTTCACCACGAGCCGGCGCACGATCGCCGGGGCCGTTGCACCACTCTCGGCGACGACGTCGTCGGTGGTCCAGCGACGCGCCGCCGACGCCACGGCACGCACGCTGGCCCAGGTCGCCATCAGGCTCGCGTGCCGCAGCACGGGCGCAGTTGACCCAGTTCGGACCCCGAAGCATGCTGCGGACTGGTTCCTCGCTTTCCGTGAGCCCTCGACCAGCCCACTCTGATGAAGGAAGGGCAGGCCGCGTGGTGCGGCGGCAGCTGCTGATCGCCGATCAGATCCCGAAGGCGGCGTGCAAGAACCCGCCGATCGACGAGAACGCGAGGTCGAAGAACTCTCGCGCCTCGGGATCGACGTGCTGTTGCGACATCACGTAGGAGCCGTAGGCGAGGCCCCCGGCCGCGTACTTGCCGAGTGCGATGCCACCCGAGGCGGCATGGCCGATGGCGATGCCGCTCGTCGACAGCCAGCCGAGGCCGATGCCGGCGAAGGTGAACAACCCGGCGGCGACGCCGCCGATCGCGGCGATGCCCGCGGTGATGCCGCCGCCGCTGATGACGCCGATCGACATGCCGCCGAAGGCGAGGCCGCCGCACGCGAACGAACCGGTCGCCATGAGCACGCCGTAGGCATGGTCGCCGACCGCGATCCAGCCCTTGGCGACGCGCTTCTGCTGGCCGGGCGCGCGCGCACCGCTGATCACGTGGAGCAGCGGCAGCCCGAGCAGCGTCGCCGCGGAGCGGTACTCGAACGACTCGCCGCTGGAGATGGCGCGCAGGTGGGTCAGAGCGCGCCGCAGTGCGCCGCCTTCGACGCGTCGCGCGGCAGTGGTGCGCAGGTCGGCGAGCGCCTCGAGGTCTTCGCGCAGCTCAAGCGCGCTCGCGTAGCGTTGTTCGGGATCGCGGGCCATCGCGCGGCGGACGACCGCGGCGGCATCGGGGCTGCGTTCGCGCGCGATGGCGCGGATCGACGGCGGCAGCGTGGTGCGGATCGCTTCGACGACCTCGAGGAAGTTGTGGCCCGCGAACGGCCGCTTGCCGGTCAGGGCCTCGTAGAGCGTGATGCCGAGGCTGTAGACGTCGGTGCGATGGTCGACGGTCTTGCCGGTCAGATACGCCTGCTCCGGCGACATGTAGTACGGCGTGCCGAGACCTTCGCCGGTCAGCGACAGCGCCGGGTCGTCGCCGCCCTTGGCGAGCCCGAAGTCGGCGACGACGGCGCGACCGTCGCGATGGATGAGGATGTTCGACGGCTTGATGTCGCGGTGGATCATTCCCTTGCCGTGCGCGGTGGCGAGCGCATCGGCGATCGGTGCGAGCAGCCGCGCGAGCGCGGCCTCGAAGCTGCGGCCGTTGGCGGCGAGCGCGGTGATGCCGGTCGCGCGCGCGAGGTCTTCGGCCGTGCGTGGCCGATCGGTCGGCAGTGCATCGAGAACGGTCGCGAGCGACGGGCCCTCGACATACTCCATCGCGAGCCAGTGGTAGTTCGCGGTCTCGCCGACGCCGTGGATCTGCACGATGTGCGGATGCTTGAGGCTCGCGACCGCGAGGGCCTCGCGGCGAAAGCGATCGACGTGCCGCTGCTCGAGGGCGAGTCCGGGCCGCATGATCTTGAGCGCCACTGGCCGGCGCAGCTTGGTGTCGTGCGCGAGCCAGACCAACGCCATGCCGCCGCGACCGATCTCGTGCTCGAGACGATAGTGATCGAGCTGGAGGCCGGGCATCAGCGGCGTGGTCGCCGAGGGGGCGCGCGCGAGGCCGGCGTCGAGCATCTTCAGCACGCGTTCGAGTCCGGGGCGCGCCGCCGGCGGCACGCGGTCGAGGAAGTTGGTTCGCGACGGACGCTTGCCGGCGTGCAGCGCGTCGGCGTATTCGGCCACCAGGGCGTCCAGTCGGTCGTCGAGCGAGGAATCGGAGTCCATGGCGAGTCCGGCGGAATCCGCCGGCGGATTCGTCGCGAGAGTTCGAGAATCTACTCGGGCTCGCCGAGGATCGCGCCCCACGCGGCGAGCGCGCGGCGGAACAGCGAATGCACCGCAGTCTCGGTCCGCCCCATGCGCCGTGCGGCCTCGGCCGCGGACAGGCCTTCGAACTGGCGCAGGCCGATCACGCGGCGGTGTTCGGCGGTGAGGCGATCGAATGCGGCCTGGAGATCGCCCTGCCGTTCGGCGAGCAGCAGGCGGGTCGCGGGTCCCGCGGTGTCGGCCGCCGGTTCGCGCGCAGAGGCGCGCGTCCAGCTCGTGCGCAGGAGCGGCTCCACGACCGCGGTGCGTTTGCTGGCGCGAACCGCGCGCGCGATGTCGACGACGGTGTTGCGGGCGATGCGGGCCAGGAGCCGCCAGAGGGCGTCGTCGTCGTCGGGGAGCGGCTCGGGGATGGCCAGTGCGCGCAGCCACACTTCCTGCACGACGTCCTCGGGCTCGACGCGGCTGCGCAGAACAGTGCCCATCAGGTGCAACAACAGCAGGCGCAGCCTGCGTTCGTGGCGCACGAGGCGCTCGCCTCGGAGATCGGCAGGGTCCATAGGCCGCGCGCGATCATAGACGACGCGTCGTATGCGTCCGCGCGATCCGCGCCTGCGGCACTCGGCGCTCTTTCCGGCGCGCCGGGCCGGTCTATGCTGACCGCGCGAGGTCCTGCAATGCGATTCCTGCTGCTGCGCCTGTTGTCGTTGTAGTCCACCGCCTGCGCCACCAACCGGCTGTTCGCGCCGCGCGAGAACCAGAACGGCGCCGCTATCGGTGGGCGGAGCTGTTGCGGCGGGTGTTCGAGATCGACGTGTTCGTCTGTCCCCACTGCGACGGCGCTCGCCGGCTGCTGGCCGCGATCACGGCGCCCGACGCGATCGAGAAGGTGCTGCGCGCGATGGGGC
>JAEUHR010000043.1 GCA_016794425.1 Planctomycetota bacterium | reverse complement strand
GCGCGCCAAGGGTTCGCTGTTCGACGGCGGCGGCAACGTGCCGCTCTTGGTCCGCGGCCCCGCGGTCACCGCACCCGGCACCGTCGCGACCGAACTGGTGGCCGCGGTCGACCTGTTCCCGACCCTGCTGGCGATGTGCGGCGCCGGCAGCTATCCGCCGCCGTCGCTGGCGGCGACCGCGCTGCCGCTCGACGGCCAATCGGTGCTGCCGGCCCTCGCCGGCCAGCCGGGCTACGGCCGGCCGTTCGTCTACTGCGAGATCACCGGCACACCGCTCGGCGGCGGCTACACGCTGCGCTCGGCGTTGCACCGGCTCGTGCGCTACACGGCGAACCTGCCCGAACACCAGGAGTTCTACAACCTCGTCGCCGACCCGAACGCGACCACCGACCTGCTGGCCGCGGGAATGAACTGGATCTCGCAGTTCTACTACTACGACCTGATGACGCGGCTCGAGCAGATCCGCGACGACGGCTGGGCCGAGCAGTACGGCACCGGCTGCCCGGGCAGCGCCGGCGTGCCGTTCCTGCGCACCGAGACGAAGCCGCGCATCGGCCAGGCGTTCGTCAGCTACCTGGCGACCACCGCGCCGACGACGGTGGCCAGACTGACGCTGGTCGGCGCCTCGCGCACGATGCTCGGCAGCACGCCGCTGCCCTTGCCGCTCGACTTCCTCGGCATGCCCGGGTGCCAGCTGCTGTCCTCGGGCGATTGGCTGCTGTGGCACAACGTCGACGGCTTCAGCCCGCCGTTCCCGCTGCCGTGGCTGCCGGCGCTCTACGGCCTCGAGTTCTTCGTGCAGGGCATCGCCATCGAAACGGGCGCCAACCCGGCGCAGATGGTCGCCAGCCGCGGCCTACGTTGCGTGATCGGCCGCTGAGCCCCGCCGGCGCGCCCGGCGTCACTTCGGCGGCATCGCGGCCGCGGCCTTCTGGTAGCGCTGCAGGCGCATGCGGTAGTCCGGTCCGTTGCCGCCCTTGGCGATCGCGGTCTGCTGCAGTTCGATCGCGTCGGCAACGCGGCCGACCTGGAACATCGCCAGTGCCGCGGTGTCGAACTCGTGGCTCTGCATCGCGTCGCGCTGCGCCAGCATGCGTTCGGCGAGGCCGTGCGCGAACCAGTCGAACCGCCCCATCGTCGCAAGGTCGGTCATCAGGTACCAGCAGTCGTTGTTCAGGTTGGCCGCGCCATCGTCGCCGAGGTACTCGTCCATCAGGCGCTTGGCCGCCGCCGCGTCCTCCTGGCAGCGCACGGCCGCCGCGTAGCGGGCTGCAGCGAGGAGGCGCGGGTTGGCGCCGAGCTGTTCGGCACGCGCCAGCGTGCGCTGCGCCAGGTCGCGGTGCACGACGGCGTCCTTGTCGGTCGCCAGCACGGCGACGAAGTCGAGGCACGCATCGGCCGAACGCAGCACCGCCTTCTGCATCCGCATCGCGGCGCGGCCGACTTCGCGGCTGTCGCCGACCAGCACGCTGGCGCGCAGGTGCGCGAGCCGCACCACCGTGTCGTCGGGCACCGCCTTCACGGCCGCGGCCAGCGGCTCCAGCAGCGCCGCGGCGAGCCCGTCACCGTGCGGGTCGCAGCGCAGCGCGAGGTCGGCGAACGCCGCCAGCGGCCGCGGTTCGGCCGCCAGTTGCAGGAGCGCCGCCGTGCGCGCCTGCTGCGCCGCGTCGGGTGCGAGCCGCTTCTGGATCTCGGTGACGTAGCGCAGGCCGTGCGCGATGCCGTCGTGCGGGGCGTGTTGCAACAGGCGGTCGAGCTGGCGCACGAGGTCGTCGCCGTCGAGGTCGTCGTAGCCGGCCTGGATCTCCGCGCGCAGCGAGAACGCGACGCGCTCGCCGTCGAGGCGCGGCTTGCCGTCCAGCACCGGCTCGATCACATCGACGAGCCCGGCGTCGCTGGTGCCGACGAACGCCACCATGCCCTGGCGGTCCAGCAGCACGACGTTCCACGGCGCCGTGTCGCGGCCGAGCCACGCCGACGAGACGCTGCCGTCCTGGTCCAGCACGATGCGGCAGCCGTCCCACGCCTTCGCCACGGCGTCGCGGTCGGCGGGCAGATCGCCGACCACCGCGACGACCACGAAGCCGCGCGCGCCGAAGCGCTGCTGCAGCCCACGCAGATAGCCGGCGTCCTCGACCAGCATCGCCGGCCGGCGCGTGCAGAACACGTAGGCGGTCGCCGCCGGCGCCGCGTCCCCGCCGACCGCGACCGGCTCACCGAGCACCCAGTGCCGCCAGGACGGCGCCGCGACCTCGGTGCCGGGCAGGCACTGCGACAGCAGCGGGGCACCACAGATCAGGGCGAGCAGGCGGACGAACGGACGAACGAACGGCATGCGGAGACCTCCCGTCGGCACAGGCATGGTAGCGACCGGCGAAGCCGGCATCACGGCCTCAGCGCGGCGCCGCTGCCGGCGGCCGGGCGGCCGCGAACAAGCCGCGCGCCTGCATGCGCGCGACGACGTCGTCGACGACCCGCACGAGGCCTTGCGACAGGCCGGCGACGGTGGCCTCGGGCCCGCCGTTCGCCAGCGGCTCGGCGATCCGGAACTCGTCGTGGAACACCAGTTCGCCGTGCTGCTCGAGCCACAGTTCGAGCGCGATGCGCGCCTCGGCCGCGCCGTCGGCGCCGCGCGCCTCGCCGAACTCGACGATGCGGCCGTGCAGGGTCCAGTGCTCGGCGCCGGCGTCGGCGGCGCCCTTCACCAGGTCGCACACACGCGCGCGCGACAGGCTTAGCACCAGCGCATCGGTGACCAGGCGGTCGAGCGGAGCGATCCAGCGGTCGAACGGGCGCGGCTCCACCTCGACGCCGCGCTGCACCGACAGGCAATCGCCGTCGAGCGCGGTGCCGAGCTGCAGGTCCTGCACGCGCAGCACGCCGGCGCGCCCCGGATCGGGCCGCCGCGCGACCGGCAGGTCGAGGCGGTAGAAGTGCTCGCGCGGCAGCTCGACGCTGCCGCACGCGGCCAGCGCGCCCACCGCCGTGAGCGCGAACAGGAACGGGAACCGGCTCATCGTTCGCCTCCGATCGGCGCCGCCGGCTGGCGCACGCCGAACAGCAGACTGTCGGGCGCGAGCTTCAGCTGCCGCGCCAGGCCGCGCACGTCCTCGAGCGCGGTGCGGAAGTTGGCCAGGGCCGCCTGGGCTGGCCCGCGCAGACCCGCGGCCAGCGCCGTGGTCTCGCGCAGCAACGCCGCGACTTCGGGCGACAGGGCGCCCAGGTCGCGCGCCGACGCCTGCGCCTGCCGCAGCGTCGCGACGGCCGCCGGCGCGACCTCGTCGGCGAGCTGCGCGGTCAGCCGTTCGCAGTTCGCCAGCAGCGCGGTGACGTGGGCCTGGTTGTCGGCACCGAGCACCTGTTCGGCGCCCTGCAACACGCGGTCGATGCGATCGAGCACCTTGGCGGCGCGGTCGACCACCTCGGGCAGGCTGCCGGTCAGCGCGTGCAGCGGGTCCTCCTTCGGCTGGATGAACGCGCCCGGCTGCAGCGGCTTGCCCTCGGGCCCGTAGCCCTCGAGTTCGACCGTGACCTGGCCGGTCACCAGCAGCCGGTCCATGCGCGCGCACGTGATGTCCTGGATGCTGGCGCGCGACGGATCGACGCTGAGTTCGACCATCGTCTTGCCGTCCTGGAACCGCATGTCCTTGACGACGCCGATCGGCACGCCCTGGAAGTTCACGCGGCTGCCGACCACCATGCCCTTCACGTTCTCCTGGAACAGGATGAAGTAGGCGGCCGACTCGCGGCGCAGGCTCTTCTGCAGGATGAAGCCGAGCAGACCGACGAACAGCCCGCCGGTGCCGAGCACGTAGAGACCGAGCCGGAAGCGCCTCGAGCGACGGTCCAAGGTCAGACCTCCATGTGCGCGATCACGTCCATGCCACGGCTGTCTTCGGCAGACAGGCGCCGTTCGATGAAGTCGCGGATGCGCGGATCGCGGTGGTGCCAGACCTCGTCGCGGTCGCCGAGCGCCGCGACGTGGCCGCCGAGCAGCACGACGATGCGGTCGGCGATCGTGTAGGCCGACGGCAGATCGTGGGTCACGACGACCATCGTGATGCCGAACACCTTGTTCAGCTTCATGATCAGGTTGTCGACCTCGGCGGCGGTGATCGGGTCGAGACCGGCCGACGGCTCGTCGAAGTAGACGATGTCGGGGTCGAGCGCGATCGCGCGCGCGATCGCGGCGCGCTTCTTCATGCCGCCCGACAGCGAGCTCGGCAGCAGGTCCGCCGCGTGCAGCAGGCCGACCATGTCGAGCTTCATGCGCGCGGTGGCGACGATCACGTCGTCGGGCAAGGTCGTGTTCTCGCGCAGCGGCAGCGCGACGTTGTCGAGCACCGTCAGGCTGCCCAGCAGCGCGCCGCCCTGGAACGACAGCCCGGTGCGCAGCCGCAGGTGCTGCAGCAGCTCCGGCGAGGCCGAGTAGACGTCGTGGCCGGCGACCGAGACCGAACCGAGCGTCGGCGGCAACAGACCGCAGAGGTTGCGCAGCAGCGTCGTCTTGCCGCAGCCGGACGGCCCCATGATCACGAACACCTCGCCGCGCCGGATCGCCAGATCGACGCCCTCGAGCACCGTGCGTTCGCCGAACACCGTCGACAGCGCGACGGCGCGCACCAGGTCGTCGGTGCGGCGCGGCTGCGGCGACAGGATCGAGGCGAGGTCCATGGTCAGGCCAGCATGCGTTGCCAGGTCACGAACACGGCGTCGACGACGATGATCAGGAAGATGCCGAGCACGACCGCGTTCGTGGTCGCGCGGCCGACGCCCTCGCTGCCGTCGCGCACGCGCAGGCCCAGCGCGCAGCCGACGACGCCGACGGCGCCGCCGAACGTGGCGCACTTCGCCAGGGCGACGACGAAGTCCGACAGCGACAGGGCGGTGCGCAGCTGCTCGCCGAACGCGTCGAGCTGGATGTCGGCGATCGCCCACGCGAACAGCGCCCCGCCGCAGATCGCGGTGACGTCGAACACGATGCCGAGCGTGATCGCCGCGAACGCGCACGCGACCACCTTCGGCGCGACCAGGAAGCCGAGCGGGCGGATGCCCATCTGCTCGAGCGCGGCGATCTCCTCGCTGGCCACCATCGCGCCGAGCTGCGCCGCGTTGCTGCTGCCGCTGCGAGCGGCCAGCACGATCGCGGTCATCAGCGGCCCGATCTCGGACAACACCGACACGCCGACCATGTCGGCGATGTAGATCTCGGCGCCCCAGACGCGCAGCTGCACGTAGGCCTGCATCGCCAGGATCAGACCGAGCAGGAACGCGATCAGCGCGACGATCGGCAGCGCGCCGGCGGCGCAGTGGTCGACCTCGATCGCGGTGCGGTCGAGCCGCAGCCAGCGGCGGCGGAACGGACCGGTGACCAGTTCGCGCAGCGTCTCGCCGGCCAGCCGCAGCACCGCGCCGGCGCTCTCCAGCATCGGCTCGACGAACATGCCGATCCGCGTCACCGGATCGGGCCGCACCGCCGGCGGCTCGCTGGCGCAAAGCCGCTGCACGGACACCAGCGAGAAGAAGTCCAGCATCGACTGGCTGAGGCCGCGCAGCTTCAGCTCGACGCCGGCGGCGCTGGCGGCGCGCATGCCCTGCACGACGCCGCCGAGCCCGGCCGAGTCGAACGCTTCGACCGCGCCGAGGTCCAGCGTGACGCGCGCCGGCCGCGAACGCAGCTCGCGCTCGAGGTCCGCGACCAGCTGGGTGACCGTCGACCGGTCGAGCTGGCTCGTCGCCGTGATCGTGGGATGGCTCACTCGCTGCCTCGCCTGCCTGCGCCCGGTCCTATCGGCCGGTCGGGCCAGCACCTTGACCGGGTCGACGGAGGTTCCAGGCTTCCGTTCGCCGCCGCGCCGGGTCACAATCGCCGGCGGTCGCTCCCTCTCTCGCGCGTCGCGTCCACGCGCCGGGCCTGCGGTCCGTCGCGGCCCAGGTTCCCACCCGACCCCGATGAAGCCCAAGACCCTCCTCTATGTCGCCGCGATCGCGGCGGCCTGCGCCAGCGTTCCCGCCCCTACCGCCGCCGAGGCCGTCCGGCTCGACGCCGCGCGCGCGCGACTCGCGACCGACCCCGAAGGAGCGCTGCAGATCGTCGACCAGGTCCTGCGCGACCACCCGGACCTGCGCGAAGCCCGGCTGCTGGCCGGCGAGGGGTCGCTGGCGCTGTTCCGCCGCGGCTCCGGCGGCAACGCCGAACTGCTGCTGCAGGACGCGGTGCGCCACTTCGAGCTCGGGCTCGAGGACCGGCCGCGCGGCGACGCGCCGGCCGCCTGCCGCCAGCTGGCCGACTGCCTGTTCGAACTCGGCGAGTGGGAACGGTGCAGCGCGTTCGCGGTGCGCGCGACCGAGGGCTTCCGCGCGATCGGCACCGGCGCCGCCAACCGCGATGCCGAGGCCGCGCTGCTGCTGGCCGCGCAGGCCGACTACCGGCTGTTCGCGGCCGCGCGTCAGGCCGAACTCGACGCCGCACCGCCCGACCTGCGTGAGCGGCCCCCGGTCGGCGGCGACACGGCGCGGCTCGCCGAGACCGCAGCCCTGCGGTTCGAAGCCGTGCACGGCACCTTCCCGGCCGAAGCCGCGACGCGGCTGGCGCAGATCCGCCTGTGGCTCGGCCAGAGCGCCGAGGCGCTGCGCGAACTCGAGCGCGGCCTGCGCGCCGCCCCCGATGCGACCGAAGTGCACGATGCCTACCTGACCTGGTACCGCGACAACGACCAGTTCGACGCGCTGGTCGGCGCCTACGCCCGCTTCGTGCGCGAACAGCCCGGCGTGCCGATCCTGCGCTGGCACCAGGGCCGCGCGCTGGCGGCGCGCGCCGACCGCCAGCGCGGCGTCGGCAACTTCGCGGCCGCCGCGGACGGCTACGCCCGCGCGCGCGACGCGTTCGGCCAGTACCTGGCGATGGTGCCCGCGCACGCCGATGCGGCAAACCAGTGGCGCGCCGGCTGCGCGCTGTCGGAGGCCGCGATGGCGCTCGAGCTGGGCCTGCTCGACGCGGCGCGCGACCAGTTGTTCGCGGCCGCCGACTTCGGCGCCGCCGACGGCGACGAAGCCCGGGTGCGGACCTACGCGGGACTGGCGTTCGCACTGCACCAGCGATTCGCCGAGAGCGGCCCGGACGCGCTGCCGCGCACGCTGGCGTTCGCCGAGCGGCTGCTGGCGCGGCACCCCGACCGCTGGGGCTTCGCCTACAACAACGCCGCGCTGGTGGCGCGCGACCTCGGCGTGCAGCGAGCCAACGCCGGCGACGACGCGGCGGCGCGCGACCTGTGGGAACGCAGCTACGCCTGGTACGAGCGCGCCGTCGCGCTCGAGCCGAACGACCCGCGCATCGTCAACGACTGCGGCCTGATGCTGGTCTACCACCTGCACCGGGACCCGGCGCGCGCGCGCGAGCTGTTCGACCGCGCCACCGCGCTCGGCGAAGCGCAGCTGGCGGCGCTGCCCGCCGACGCCGAACCGCAGCAGCGCGAACAGGTCGAGGAGGCGCTCGGCGACGCGTTGCAGAACATCGCCGTGCTGCTGCGCGACCAGGGCGCCGGATTCGACGCCGCGCGGCCGTTCCTCGAACGCGCCGTGCGCTACTACCCGTACGAACGCCGGGAAGCTGCGGCGCTGCTGCGCACGGCCGGCCAGCCGGCCGGCGCCGCCGACGCCGCCGCCCAGGGCGGCGCCGCCGAGGCGATGGCGAAGGTCAGAGCCGGCGTCGACGCGAAGGCCACCGCCGGCGACTTCGACGGCGCGCTGGCGCTGCTCGACACGATCGCCAAGGAGTGCAAGGACCACGCCCCGTTCCAGCTGCGGCGCGGCGAACTGAACCTGGCGCTCGCGCGCCAGACGCGCGACCAGGGCCGCCGCGGCGTCGACTTCTTCTACCAGGATGCGCTCGGCGCACTGAAGCGCGCGGTCGAACTCGACAGCGAACCCGCCGCACCGCGGCAGCTGCTGGCCGAGGCGACCTACGAGTCCGGCGACACCGCCGGCGCGGCCGCCGTCGCATCGGCGCTGCTGCTGCACCTGCAGTCGCAGGGCGGCGGCACGCGCGAGCAGCTGCTCGCCGCGCACACGGTGCGCGCCAACGCCGCCGCACGCGCCTACATGACCGCGAAGGCCGCCGGCGACGACGCGACCGACCTGCTGACGCAGGCCCGCGCGTCGCTGCGCCAGCTCGAGCAGGAACAGATGCTGACGCCGGACCTGCTGTCGACGTGGTCGAACACCGAACAGTGGGCCGGTGCGCCGGCCGAAGCCGTCAACGTCTGGCTGCGTGCGCTGCAGCGCACACCGGACGACCAGGCGATGCTGGGCCAGGCGGTCGACACCGCCGCCGCGCAGAAGCAGCTGCCGCTGGTCGTCGACGCGCTGGCCCAGCGCACCGACGCGACCGCAGGCTGGTACCTCGGCAAGGCGCGCTACCTGCTCGCCGGCGCCGAACGCACGGCCGGTCAGGCCGAACGCGCGCAGCAGCTGCTCGACGAGGCGCGCAGCGCGTTCGCGCAGTCGATGCAGCAGAACCCCGCCTACCGCGACAGCTGCGAACAGTGGCTGGCGATGTGCCTCGGCAAGAAGGGCGCGATCGCCTACCACGCCGACGACGATGCCAAGGCCGAGACCTGGCTGCTCGAGTCGGCGCGGCTGCGGCCCGACCGCATCGCCGAGGATCTCGGCGACGGCGAGTCGACCAAGCGCTCGCTGTTGTTCCTGGTCGACCGCTTCCTGAAGCGCAACGACCTGGCGAAGGTCGAGGCCATCAGCCGCGCCGCCGCCGAAGCCGCCGCCGGTGACGTCGACCTGCAGAACAACGCCGGCCTGTTCGCGCGCGACTACGGCAACCAGCTCGAACGCGACGGCAAGCGGAAGCAGGCCGACGAGATGTACGAGCAGAGCTACAAGGCCTACCGCAAGGCGCAGCAGCTCGATCCGGCCAACGTGCGGCTGCGCAACGACTGCGCGCTGATCGCGATCTGGCACCTCGACCGCGACTGGGAGCAGAGCCGCCAGCTGCTCGACTCGGCGATCGCCGACGGCGAGAAGCAGCTGCGCGACGCACCGCCCGACGACCCGAACGAACGCCAGCAGCTCGAGGAGGCGGTCGGCGACTGCTACGAGAACCTGGCGCTGTGGCACTTGAAGCACGGCAAGGACGGCAAGGCCGCCAAGGACGCCGCGACCGCCAGCCTGAAGTACTTCCCCGGCGAACGCCGCCCCGGCGCGCAGCGCCACCTGCAGGCCGCCGACCGGTTGCTGCGGGGCAAGTGACCGTGCGCGCCCTGCTGCTGACCTCGGCACTGCTGGCCTGCAGCGCGGCCGCCGGCTGCCAGGCACCACCGCCGCCGGCGCCACCCGCGCCGGCGCCGACGGACCATGCCGCCGCCGCGGCCGCGCAGGCGCTCGAGTCGCGCGGCGACATGGCCTCGGCCGCGGCGGCCTGGTTGCGGCTCGCGCAAGCCGAACCGCAGCACCACGACTGGGTCGTCGCCGCCGGCCGGTGCCTCGCGCGCGCCGGCCGCTTCGCCGAAGCCGTCGACCTGCTGCAGGCGGCGCGCTCGCGCTTCCCCGGTTCGATCGAGATCGACACGGTGCTGGCGAAGGCGTTCCTGCTGCAGGCCGAGTCGCCGGACACGATCGCGCCCGAGGTGCGCTGGGCCGACGCGGCCGAGCTCGCCGAGGGTGTGCTGCGCGTGCAGCCCGACGACGAGGATTGCCGGCTGATCCTGGCACAGGCGACCTACCTGCTCGGCGACTGGCAGCGCGCGGTGCGCGAGGCCGAAGAGGCCGTACGGCGCCATCCGCAGCGCGCCGGTGCGCACGTGCTGCTCGGCCGCATCGCCAGCGACCGGTTCGCCAGGCTGCTGCGCGAACACGCCGCCGGTGGCCGCGACCCGCAGGCCGAGGCGGATCTGGTCGCGGCGATCGACGTGCAGCGCCAGCTGGCGCGGCGCTCGTTCGAACGCGCGGCCGAACTCGACCCGCAGCGCGCCCACCCGCACGTCGCGCTGGGCCAGCTCGCCGCGGTCGACCACAAGACCGACCAGGTGCGCCGGCACTTCGTCGATGCCCTGGCGATCGACCCCGACACCGCGCTGGACCACTCGGTGTTCGAGCGCGAGCTGGATTGGCGCCAGCGCCGGGACGCCTACACGACCGCGTTGCAGCGCTATGCCGCCCGCCCCGACGCGACCGGCGCCAAGCGCGCGACGCTGCGCTGGTACGTGGCACGCGCGCTCTACGACGGCGGCGAGTGGGCCGCGGCGCGCGATGCGTTCGCCGCGGCGCTGGCCGACAACCCCGGCGCGACGAACTGCCACTACTACCTCTTGCTGTGCCACTGGCAGCTCGGCGACCACGACGCGGCGACGCAGTCCGCCGCCGCCTACACGGCCGTCGGCGCCGCCGCGTTCGCGGACGTCGTGCGCGCGCTGCCGTCCGAACGGCGCGCCGAGGTCGGCGCGATCGTGCAGTTCCTGGCCGATCGCGCGTTCCGCGCCGGCAACGTCGTCGCGAGCCGCGATCTGAACCACGTGATCGCCTGCCTGTCGGACTCGGCCGACGCGTGGAACAACCACGCGTTCCTGTGCCGCGAGACCGGCCAGTTCGAGGCGGCGCTGGCGTCCTACCGCAGCGCCCTCGAGAAGGAGCCCGACTCGCCGCAGCTGCTGAACGACACCGCGGTCGTGCTGCAGTACCACCTGGCGACCGACCCGAACAACCTGCAGGAAGCACGCCGGCTGTACGAACGCGCGATCCGCCTCGCCGACGAACAGCTCGCCGGCGACCGGCTCGGCCCGGCGCTGCGGCAGCGCGCCGAACAGGCGCGGACCGACGCGCGCAAGAACCTCGCGGCGCTGCCGCAGTGACCGCTACGGCGCCTCGGGCAGCAGCCGTCGCCCGAGGTTGCCGTAGTCGCGGTAGGCGGTCACGTCGGGCGGTCCCGGCGCGTAGCGCCAGACCAGCTGCTGCGGGTCGTGCGCCGGCACCGCGATCAGCGAGCTCGAGACGGTGCCGTAGTCCTTGCCGTGCTTGCAGATCGCGTGTTGCCCCGGGCCGCCGCGGTCGCGCAGCAGCGCGGTCAGCAGGTCGAGCCGCCGCGGCACGTCGTGCGCGGGTGCCAGCGCCGGTGCGAGGCCACCCGGCACGAGTTCGCCGGGCCCGTGTTCGTTGGTGACCACGAGCACCGGATCGCGCCACTCGACGAGCTCGAGCCCGTGTTGGCCGTGGCGCAGCACGAGCGTGCGTTCGCGATCGCCGAGCACGAGCTGGAAGCCGCCGTGGCGGTCCGTGGCCAGCCGCGCCCGGACCGCGGCGACCGCCGCCTCGAGCGTCGGCTGGTCGAGTGCCAGGTGCGGCAGGTGGCCGCGCGACGGCGCGTCGGGAACCGGTGCCACCGCGGCCAGATTGGTGATGCCGGCGAACCGTCCCGAGGCATCGACGGCGAGCCAGGTGCCGCCGGCGCGGCGGTCGCGCGGCGACAGCATGCGGCTCTGCGCGCCGACCCACAGGCCCGGCGGCGACGACGGCCGGTCGGTTCGCTCGTCGCGGTTGCCGGCGAGCACGAGTGGATGGCTGGCGTGGAAACCGCGCAGCACGATCAGGATGCACATGGCGGGCGGGCGCGGCAGTCGCTCACAACGCGGCGCCGCGCCGCGTCGACAGGCGCCGCAGCAGCAACATGCCGACCCCGGCCACCAGGCACAACAGCGCGGCGGCCACGAACGTGCGGCGGTAGTTCACGGCGCCGGCCGCGGCGGCCACCGCGACCTGTCCGCCCAGCACCGGCCCGAACGCGAAGCCCAGCTGCATGCAGCTCTGCACCATCGAGAACGCCAGCGTGCGCTGCCGGTCGTCGACGCGCTTGCTGGCGGCCGCGTAGGCGAGCGCCATCGATCCGGCCATCACGATCGCCGCCAGCGTACGCAGCAGCAGGAACTGCCCGATCGTCGCCACGACGGCGGACGCGAACAGCACCACCGCCAGCGCGATGCCCAGTGCCGCGAGGCACCGCAGCGGCCCGAACCGATCGGCCAACCGCCCCCACCGCGTCGTGAAGCCGACCTGCGCCAGCGCCAGCACGCCGAACGCCGCGGCGACGGTCAGGTCGAGCGCCAGTTCCGGCGTCGAGCAGGCCGCAGCGAGCCACGGCCAGGTGCCGAGTTCGCGCACGAACAGCGCGACGAACGGCTCCAGCATGTTCTGGCCCAGGCGCAGCAGCCAGACCAGCAGCAGCAACCAGGCGAACACGTGGTTGCCGAGCAGCTCGCGGCTGCTGCGCACGAAGTCGCGCAGGAACGACGTCGCTGCGCGCGGCCCCACGGTCTCGACGGCGCGCAGGTGCAGCCACAGGGCGGCGAGGCCCGACAGCGCGCTGGTGACCCAGAAGATCGACTCGCGACCGCCGAAGTGGGTCGCCAGCGCCCCGAGCGGCGGCCCGCAGAACGAGCCGACCGCCATCGCCACCTGCAGGCGCGCGATCAGCACGCCGTGCTCGGCGCGCGGCGCCTCCGCCGTGGCGAGCGCCATCGCCGGCGCAACGTAGCCGGCCAGCGCACCCTGCAGCGAGCGCATCAGCAGCAGCACCAGCGGGGTCGGCGCCAGCGGCATCAACGCGGTCGACAGCGCGATCGCGAGGTTGGCGCGGATCGCCATCGGCTTCTTGCCGACGCGGTCACCGAGGCCGCCCCACAGCGGCCCGACCACGGCGGCGCAGAACGGCGCCACGCCGTAGATCGTGCTGCCCCAGAACGCCAGCTCGACCGGGTCGTCGATGCCGAAGCGCTCCTGCACGTAGAGCACGAGCACCGGCAGGAAGGCCATCAGGCCCATCGAGGTGGCGAACAGGCTCGGCCACACCGCGTGGAAGTTGCGCCCGCCGGAATCCAAGACGCCGCTTCTACCCGATCGCCGGCAGCGAGGAAAAATCCGTGCAGAAGTCGACGGGTGACGTGCCCAGAGGCATGCGCACCGCCTCGTTCCGCGTGTCGTCGCTGGCGTTCTGCCTGCTCGTTGCCGCGGCGCCTGCGCCCGGCCAAGGGCTCCGCGTCGACGGCGCACCAGCCGCGCTGGCGACGCTGCTGGCGCGCGCCCGCGCGGCCTCACCTTGCAGCCGCGAGCCACGCGCGACCGCCGAGGCGACGCTGGCGCGCCTGCGGCTCGGCGATCCGGCGGGCGCGGCGGCGCTGTGGGCCGCACCGATCGACGGGCCGGACGCGGCCCAATGGGATGCGATCGCGCACTTCTGGTACCTGCGGGCCACCGGGGATGCGGCGACCGTGCGCGCGCGCTGGCCGCGCCTGCGGCGCGGGCTCGAGCAGACCGTAGCCGACGCGGATCCACCGCCGTCGTTCGCCGCCGGCGCGCTGCAGGCGCACGCCCGGTTCGCGTTCGCAGCGCTCGGCGAACGCCTCGGCGAACCAACCGGCGCGACGCAGTCGTGGCGCGAACGCGCCCTGCAGGTCTGGCTGGAACTCGAACGGCAGACCTGGCAGCCCGGTCGCGGCCACTACCGGCCGCTGCCGACGAACGGGGCTCTGCGCCTGCCGGAACGGCCCGACGACTCCGTGTTGGCCCCGGCGGCGGCAGGCTGGCTCGTAGCGACCGGCGACCGCTTCGAGGGCCACCTGCGCTCCGCGCTGCCCGCGTTGCTGGCGGCGCCGGTTGCCGACGCGCGTGCGGCCGCCTGGCAACTCGCCGCCGCGGCCCAGCTCGGCGAGCGCGCCCACCTCGACGCGGCATGGCAACGGCTGCCGTTCGACGTGCGCGGTGCAGCGCACGGCGCGGTCCTCGACGCGGCCCTGTTCGCCCTGACCGGGCTGCGGCTGGCCACCGGCGCCGGCGTCGACGAACACGGCGTGCGCCTGCGTCCCTGGCTGCCGCCGGACGTGCGATGGCTCCGCTGCGACGACCTGCGAGGCGAGGGCGCCAGCCTCGACCTCGAGCTGACGGTGCGCAGCGGCGCCCTGGAGCCCGACGAACTCGGCGAGGCGGCGCTCGCCAGCACGGTCGGCAGTCGGCGACTGCGGGCCACGGTGCACCTGCGTGCAACCGTCGACCAGCGCCCGCGCACCATCCTGTTGCAGGGACCGACCGCGACCTACGTCGTGCCGATGCAGCCCGGCGACCGGATCACTCGCTCGCTGCCTTGCCCGTGAGCCTCTGCGTGGCGTCAGCGAGCCTGCAGGCGGAAGCGCAGCACCAAGCGTTCGGCCGGCGCCACTACCGCATCGCGCACCGCTTCGGTCGCGGGCGGCGCCGCCGTCGTCTCACCGGTCAGCACCTGCATCTCGGAAGCGCGAGCGAAGGTGGCCAAGCGCTGCAGCAGCGCGGCGACATCTTCGCGCGCCCCCTCGACGAGCCAGTCCCGCTCGATCCACCGCGGCTCGGGCGCTGCGCCGGTGGCCGACACCGCCGCAGCCGGATCGGCAGCGCCGGACCGGTCGATCGCGTGCAGGCGCAGGTCGGCAACGGCAACCCAGCCCGGCGCCGCGGGCACCACCACGCCGCGATCCGCCGCGGCCTTCTTGTCCTTGGCGCTGTCGCGCGACGGCGGCGCTCCGAGCTGGGCGACCTGCGCGGTCAGGAACTCGTCGATGCGTTGCCCGAGGTCGCCCTTGGTGCGCTGGTTCAGCCCCTTGCTCGCGTCCTTGTCGCGTTCGGCACCACCCGCGGCCCGGCCGGCGCGTTCGCGCAACCGGCGCGAAAACTGGTCGGCCGAAGCGGGCACCGGCCCCTGCAGGACGACCAACGGCAGCAGCTCGAGCGGTACTTGCGGCGGCACTGCGTCCTTCGCCTGCTGCTGCTCGACCTTCGCGGCCTCACCCTCGGCTGCCGGCGGCAGCTCTTCGCCGAGTCCCTGCGGCACGGTTGCCGGCGCCGTCGGCTGGACGCCACGGTGGTCGTCCGCCCCTCGACTGCCCGTTTCGCGATCCTGCGCGCGTGCGCCCCCGAGCGGTGGCGATCCGGGTCCGGCTGCCGCACCGGGCACTGGCGCACCGGCTGGTTCGTCGGACCTGCCGGCCGGCGCCGCCGGCGCAGTCGGCGCCGACGCCGGGCCACCGGCAGCGGCGTCCCGCTGGACCTCGACGACGTTGCCGGCTCGCGCCTTCTGGGCATCGAGGTCCTTCTGCGGCATCGTGTCGCCTGGCCCCGTCCGGGGTGGGATCTGGTCCTTCCCTTCCAAGCCAGCGGTCCCGGCCGGCGCGTTGGCCGGCACCCCGTCGAAATCGGCCTGCACCCGAAGATCCGCCTCCGGCTTGCCACACCACGCGTCGACCAGCAGCGCCACCACGAGCAGCGCGGCGGCGGTCGCCAGGCTCCAGAGCCAGGGACGCCACCGCAGCACCACCGGTTGCCTCGGCTTCGGCTGTGCCCCGGCCGCAATGGCGGCGAGCACGCGATCGGCCAGCTGCACCGGTTCGCCCGGCTGCTGCAGGGCCTGGCGCACGGTGGCAACCGTTC
This sequence comes from Planctomycetota bacterium, assembly GCA_016794425.1. Lineage (GTDB taxonomy): Bacteria > Planctomycetota > UBA1135 > UBA1135 > UBA2386 > JAEUHS01. The sequence continues at coordinate 176,707 of JAEUHR010000043.1, read as the reverse complement.
GCTCGTACGCCTCGAGGTCCCGCCGCAGCTGCGGATTGACGCGGAGCTCCGCCTCGAAACGCTCCAGGTCCTTGCCGACGAGCCTGCCGTCGACCCAGTCGGCGATGCGGTCGTCCACTTCGCGTTCGGGCCTCATCGCACGAACTCCTTCAACATGTCCTGCAGCAACAGGCGCCCACGGTGGATGCGCGATCGCACGGTGCCGATCGGCAGGTCCAGCACCTGCGCGATCTCCTCGTACGACAGCGATTCCATGTCGCGCAGCACGACGACCACGCGGTATTCGTCCGGCAGCCGGTGCACGCACTCCCGCACGCGCGCGAGGAACTCCCGTTGGTGGGCCTGCTCGCCCGGGTCGATCTCGCGCCCGACCGGCGTGACGTGCAAGTCGTCCGTGCCGGGCACCGGCGCATCGATCGACAGCGTGCGGCGGTCGCGCTTCTGGGCGCGGCGGCGACGGTATTCGCTGATCGCGACGTTCATCGCGATCGTGTGCAGCCACGTCACGAACCGCACTTGCCCGTCGAAGGTCGGCAGCCCCTTGTGCACGCGCAGGAACACCTCCTGGCAGAGGTCTTCGGCCATCGCGCGGTCACAGTGCAGCACGGAGGTCATCACCCGCATCACCCGATCCTGGAACATCACGAGCAGGGTCCGGAACGCGTCCATGTCACCCCGCTGGGCCGCGAGCATCGGCTCGCGCGCCGGGTCGACCGCGGCGGTGTCGTTTGCCGTCGGTCCCATGTCGTCGCGTGCAGGCGCCCAGCGCGACCCCGGCTGGGCACCGGTCGACAGACGCTTCACCCCCTGCGGGGTTCCATCGGCGGCAGGCTTTTTCTCGGCGCTCACGGGTTCGAACGGCGCGGGATCACGAACGCGCGGCGCGGCGCGCCGCACGGTTGCCGCGGCGCGCAGGATACCGCGGCGAGCGCGGCGCAGCGACGCCGACGTCACCGCGAGCGAGCGCGGACCAGGACGCGGGGTCTACACTGCGTGCCATGGCCGAAACCGTGTTCACCTTCCCGTGCCCGTGCTGCAACAAGCTGATCGAGGTCGACACGCGCTCCGGCAAGGCGCGCGCGGCGCGGCCCGAGGAAGCCAAAGGCGGCCGCAATCTCGACGATCTGCTGTCCGCCCAGCGTCGCGATGCCGATCGGCTCGGCGACCTGTTCTCGCAGGCCAAGGACCTCGAAGCGCGCCGCAACGAACAGCTCGAGCAGAAGCTGCGCCGCGCCAAGGAGGAGGCCCAGAAGGACCCCGACGAACGGCCGCGCAACCCGTTCGACCTCGAGTGACCGGCCTCACTGCGGCGCGTAGCCGAGCCAGCTGCCGATCTGGTAGATCGCCACGGCGACGGCCCAGGCCAATGCCGTCATGTAGACGAACGTGAACACCGGCCAGCGCCACGAGTGCGTCTCGCGCCGGATCGCCGCCAGCGTGCCGGCGCACTGGCTGCACAGCGCGAAGAACGCCATCAGTGCCAGCGCCACGAGGCCGTTCATGACCGGTCGTCCATCCGGCCCCTTGGCGCTGCGCAGCGCCTCGGTCAACCGTGCGTCGGGGGCGTCGGTCGACGCTTCGACCTCGCCCAGGCTGTGCAGCGTGCCGAGCGTCGGCACGATCAGTTCGCGCGCCGGGAACGCCGCCAGCACGCCGACCGTCGTGCGCCAGTCGAAGCCGGCGGGCGCGAACACCGGCTGCACGGCGTGGCCCAGCGAAGCGAGCCAGCTCTGTTCGAGGTAGGCTGCTGCTTCCCGCGCGTCGAGCCGCTGCCGCTCTTCGTCGCCTGCCACCGTCGCCGGCACCCCGGCCCGCAACGCCTCGTACTGCTCGTGGATCGCCACCGGCCGCGGGAAGTACCCGAGCGCCCAGACGACGACTGCCGCGACCAGGATCACACTGCCCGCCGTGCGCAGGAACGACCGCACCGCGTGCCAGGTGTGCGCGCCGACGACGCGCAGCCGCGGCCGCTCGTAGACCGGCAGCTCCATCGCCAGCATCGAGACGCCGCCGCGCAGCACGGTACGCCGCAGCACCAGCGCGGTCACCGCGGCCGCGAGCACACCGAGCAGGTAGAGCAGGAACAACAGCAGCCCGGCCTGGTGCGGCGGGAAGAACGCCGCCAGCAGCACGACGTAGACCGGCAGTCTGGCCGAACACGACATCAACGGCGCGACGGCGATCGTCGCCAGCCGGTCGCGTTCGTCGTCGAGGATGCGGCTCGCGACGATCGCCGGGATCGCGCACGCGAAGCTGCTGGCAAGCGGCACGAAGCTCTTGCCCGACAGGCCCACCTTGCGCAGCAACCGGTCCAGCAGGAACACCGCGCGCGCCATGTAGCCCGACGCCTCGACGACCGTGACGAAGGCGAACAGCAGCGCGATCTGCGGCACGAAGACCAGCGCCGAACCGACGCCGTTCACGATGCCGTCGACGAGGAAGCTCCGCAGCGTGCCGTCGGGCACCGCCGCTGCGATCGCGCCGCTCGCCCATTCCTGCGCGGCCTCGATCCAGCCCATGAACGGGTCCGCCACCACGAACACGAGCTGGAACATCGCCAGCAGCACCAGCGCCAGGCAGACCGGGCCCGCGAGCGGATGCAGCAGCAGCGCGTCGAGCCGATCCGTGCGCGACCGGCGCACCGACCGCGCCGCGACCGCCGGTGCGGCGGGCCCGCCACCGGCCACTGCGAGCGGCTCGACCGGCGGCAGGTCGCCGGCGAGGCGCTGACGCAGTGCTTCGACACCCTCGCCGGTCGCACCGTTGACGACCAGCAGCGGCAGACCGAGCGCCGACCGCAACCGGTCGACGTCGACCGGGAAGCCCTCGGCTGCCGCCACGTCGACCTTGCTGAGCGCCACCACGATCGGCAACCCGAGCCGCCGCAATTCGGCCAGCAACCGCAGCTCGACGACGAGCTTGCTGGCGTCGACGACGGCACACAGCAGGGCCACGCCGCGATCCGGATCGCGCAGGTAGCGCAGCGCCTCCTGTTCGTCGCGGCTGTGCGCTTCCAGCGAACCGATGCCCGGCAGATCGACCAGGCATAGCGTGCAGCCGCCCGCCGCGACGTCACCCTCGACGCACTCGACCGAGGTGCCCGGGAAGTTCACCGGTCGCTGCAGTCGACCGGTCAGGTGCATCAGCAGCGACGTCTTGCCGGCGTTGGCACGACCGACCAGGGCGACGCGGCGCCGCGTGCCCACGGCGCCACCGCTGACGGGTGCGACCGCGTTCACGACCCGGCTCCGCCGGCAACCACCAGCACGCGCTGGGCCTCGCTGCGCCGCAGCGCCAGCCGGAAGCCGTGCACGCGGAACAACAGCGGGTCGCCGAACGGCGCCCGCGCCAGCAGTTCGAGCCGCGCGCCCGGCCAGACGCCGGCCGTCTGCAGCCGTCGGGCCAGCGGATCGTCGCCCTGCACGGCCACCACTTCGTGCACGGTCGCGCCACCGGCCAAGGCTTCGATGAGCGTGACGGGCGTCGGCGCGGCCGTCGGAACGGGGATCTCGGACTGACTCGACGGCATCGGCGCAGCGCTAGTATTGAGATCAGGTCTCAATTCCGGATGATGCCGGTCCTGGCGCCGCGATGCAAGTGTGCCGTTGTTCGCAGCGCGTGCGCCGTGGCGAGTGCCGCCGCCGGCGGGCAAGATCGCACCCCATGCAGCCCACGGCCCATCGCACGACCGTCAGGATCGCCGGCACCGACGTCGAGTTCGAAACCGGCCGTATCGCGCGGCAGGCGCACGGATCGGTGTGGGCACGCTGCGGCGACAACGTCGTGCTGGCGACCGTCACGGCAGCGGCAGCCGCGAAACCCGGCACCGACTTCCTGCCGCTGACCGTCGAGTACCGCGAGAAGTTCGCCGCCGCCGGCCGCATCCCGGGCGGTTTCGGTCGGCGCGAGGGCCGCATCACCGACCACGAAGTGCTGGTCAGCCGGCTGATCGACCGCACGCTGCGTTCGCTGTTCCCCGACGGCTACCACAACGAAGTGCAGGTGCAGGTGCAGGTGTTCAGCGCGGAACCGACCAGCGATCTCGAGAGCCTGGCGCTGCTCGCCGCGTGTGCGGCGCTGCACGTGAGCCCGGTGCCGGCCAAGGGCCCCGCCGGCGGCCTGCGCATCCAGCGCGTGCACGGTCAGTGGGTCGCGTTTGCCGGCGCGCTGCAGCGCCAGCATGCCGACCTCGAGTTCTCGGTCGGTTTCGGGCCGGACGGCCTCGTGATGCTCGAAGGCGAGGCCGCCGAGGTCGCGGAAGCCGACGCGCTGGCGGCGATCGCACAAGCCGGGCAGTGGATCGCGCGCTGCCAGAAGGCGTTCGAAGAGCTGCGGCAAGCAGCCGGCAAGCCGAAGCAGGCGCTGCCCGAGGCACCGGCCCTGCCGGCGCTGCCACCGGCGACGCAGGCCGCACTCGAACAGGCCCTGCGGCTCGGCACGAAGGCCGACCGACGCGCTGCCGTCGCTGCCGCGGAAGCCGACTGGCTCGCAGCGCTGGCGCCCGAGGCGACGGCGGCGGCGCGCGCCGCATTCGCCGACGCGACCTGGCGCACGACGCGCGAACTGGCGCTGGCCGGGCACCGGCTCGACGGCCGCACGCCGGTGCAGATCCGGCCGATCTGGAGCGAGGTCGGGCTGCTGCCCCGGGCGCACGGTTCGGCGCTGTTCACGCGCGGCGAGACGCAGGCGATCGTGACCTGCACGCTCGGCAGCCCCGACGACGCGCAGCGCATCGACGGCATCGCCGCCGACGGCGCGACCGAGCGGTTCCTGCTGCACTACAACTTCCCGCCGTACTCGGTCGGCGAGATCCGCGCCTTGCGTGGCCCCGGCCGGCGCGAGATCGGCCACGGCTCGCTCGCGCGACGCGGCCTGCGCTGCGCGCTGCCGTCGGCTGAGGACTTCCCGTTCACGATCCGCATCGAGTCGGAGATCACCGAGAGCAACGGCAGCTCGTCGATGGCGACGGTCTGCGGCGGCACGATGGCGATGCTGCACGCCGGCGTACCGCTGCGGCGGCCGGTGGCCGGCATCGCGATGGGGCTCGTCGGCGACGGCACGCGGCACGTCGTGCTCAGCGACATCCTCGGCGACGAGGACCACCTCGGCGACATGGACTTCAAGGTGGTCGGCACCGAACGCGGCATCACCGCGATCCAGCTCGACAACAAGCTGGGCGGCCTGCAGGAGGCCGTGCTGGCGCAGGCGCTGGCACAGGCGCGCGACGGCCGCCTGCACATCCTCGGCGAGATGGCCAAGACCATCGCCGCGGCGGCCGAACCCTCGCGATTCGTGCCGCGCGCGCTGCGGCTCGCGATCCTGCCCGACGCGGTCGGCGCGCTGATCGGCGCCCGCGGCGCCAACATCAAGGGCATCACCGAGAGCACCGGCGCGCGCGTCAGCGTCGACGATTCGGGCGAAGTGCTGATCTACGCCACCGAGGGGACCGCCGCGCAGCGCGCGTCGATCCTGGTGCAGCGATCGGCCGGCGTGCTGAAGGTGGGCCGCTGTTACCGCGGCACCGTGACCGGCGTGAAGGAGTTCGGCGCGTTCGTGCGCATCAACGCGGTCAACGAAGGGCTCGTGCCGCTGGAAGAACTCGACCGCCAGCCGGTACGCCGTGCCGGCGACGTCGCTCGCGAGGGCGAAGAGATGGTCGTCGCGGTGCTCGGTGCGGACGACCGCGGCCGCCTGCGTTTGTCGCGACGCCAGGCGCTGGGCGTCGACGACGCGCAGATCGAGTACTGATCGACTGGGCCGGGCCGACTTAGCGCGCCGACTGGGTCGGGCCGGCGGGGTCGGGCACACCGACCCGCCGCCGGCCGACGCGGACGGTCACTTCATCGGCTGCGCCGGCTTGCCGGCGGGCTTCTCGACGTGGCGCGTGTAGGTGATCGTCATCATCTTCGCTTCCTTGCCGTCGGCGCCGGTCTGGTGCATCTCGAACACGACCGTGTTGGCGTCCTTGTGGATCGTCAGCAGGCGCATCTTCACCTTCGCGCCGGTCTGGTCGTAGCCGTCGCCGACCATCGTCAGCGTGCGCGTCTTCTCGTCATAGGTGCCCTCGGTCACCATCAGCGCCGGCGACATGTTGTCGGTCCACGTGCCGACATACTTGCCCTTGATCGGGTCGTAGCCGGTCATGCCGCGGCCCTCGAACTTCATGCCGCCGAAGTCGCACGAGAAGGTGTCCTCGAGCCAGAAGCCGCCGAGCACCATCTTCATCGTCGACGTGCCGGTGGCCGGCTCCGGCCCCATGCCTTCGACCTTGGCGTCCCAGACGCCTTCGGCCATCGCCAGCGCCTTGTGCTGCGGGCCGGGCTGCGGCGGCCCTTCCTGCGCCAGCGCGGCGGGAACGAAGGTGAACAGTGCGAGCAGGGAAAGGGTGAGTCGGGTCTTCATGGCAATTTCTCCTGGCCCGGCGCGGACGCGCCGGTGCCGCGGGTCGAGACGATACGCAGGCGCTGGTTTCGACAAGCCGGCGAAAGGTCCGATCTTGCCCGGCGCCCGGCGAACGGTCCTTGCTCAGGCCTCGCGTGGCACGACGCCGCGCGGCGCCAGCACGACCACCTCGGGCACCACGCGCGCGACGCGTTTGGTGGCTTCGAGGCCGAGCAGCCGGTAGTCGTGCGTGCCGACGGCACCGCCGCGAACGACGCACAATGCGCCCGCCCGGACTTCCTGCGCTTCGCGCGGCGACAACTCCAGCCACGGCAGCGAGCCGTCTCCCGCCTCGAAGTAGAACTTCACCGCGCCCGGTCCGGGCTTCTTCGCCTCGGCCAGCAGCGTCTGCACGGCCAGGCGCTCCTCCTGCTGTTTGCGCTCGGCTTCGAGCCGTTCCTGCTCGCGGCGGTCGCGCTCGCGCGCCTGTGCCTGCAGTGCCTCGAGTTCGCGCTGGCGCGCCGCACCTTCCGCGTCGAGCGCCTGCTGGCCCTTGGTGGCGCGCTCGACGCGCGCCTCGTGCGCGAGGCGCTTCTGGTCCTTGTCCGACAGCAGGTTCGCCTTCTTGAACTGGTCGCGCAGGCTCACGCCGCGCATGCTAGCGCGCAGCCGGCGCGCCTGCACCCTTCAGGCGTCGGCCAGCGGCTCGAGGAAGCGGATCGCGATGCCGACGCGCCCGTCCCCCATCGTCTCGCAGCGCACCAGTTCGCCGGCAACGGTCCGGCCGTGGCCGCCGATGTGCACGACGACCTGCAGCCGACCCGCCGCGGTGAAGAACACGCCCTGGCTCGAGATGTTCTCGCCCGAACCCTGGATCTCCGTGGCCGGCACTTCGACCGTCACGGTGGCGTCGAGCGGCACCCGCGGTTCGCGGCGCTGGTTGGCGGTCGTGTGTGCATCCACCATGGTCGGTCTCCGGCGGTGCCATCGGCCGTTCGGCGCAACCGACTGAACCCCGAAGCGCCGGCGCTATCGTGCGCGCCGTGCGCGAGACCCCGTACGAACGCGAGCCAGGCTACGCGGCCCGTTACCGCGACCGGCGCTTCCGGACCGGCAGCGGCGCCGGCACCGATGCGCGCGAGCGCCGCGCGCTCGCGGCGCTGCTGGCACAGGCGACGTGGCCGGACGGACCGTGGCTCGATGCGCCGAGTGGTGCCGGTCGCATGTCGGCAGCACTGCCGGGCGCGGTGGTCCAGGTCGACCGCGACCCGACGATGGTCGCCGCCTGCGATCCCGGCCACGCGCGGGTCTGCGCCAGCGTGCACGCGCTGCCGTTCCGCGACGACGCGTTCGCCGGCGTGCTGTGCCACCGGCTGCTGCAGCACATTCCGACAGCCGTCGAACGCCGCGACATCCTGCGCGAACTCGGCCGCGTCGCGCGCGGCCCGATCGTCGTGTCGTTCTTCGACGCGTGCAGCCTGCAACACCTGCGGCGTCGACTGCGGCGACGGTTCGGCAAGCGGGTGTCGGGCCGTTCGGCAGTCGCGCGGCACGTGTTCCTGGCCGAACTGCGCGCCGCGGGGCTCGAAGTCGTGGCAGTCCGCGCCCTGCGGCGCTTCCTGGCCGAGCAGACGCTGGTGCTGTGCCGCCGGGCCGCGCGCTGAATCCGGCGCCACCGCTTCATTCGTGCACGCCGGGCGGCCGATGGCCGTCCCGAGGAGAGACCCAGGATGCCCCCTACGATCCTGCAACCGCTGCAAGACCCGGCACGCGCGACGCAACGCAGCGATGCTCCGGCGCAGCTGCACCGCGGTTCCAGAGTGCTGTTGGTCGAGGACGAACCGCTGACCGCCGAGGTGTTCGCGCGCGCCCTCGCGCGCGACGGCCACCGCGTCGACGTCGCGCGCGACGGCCTGCAGGCGCTGCGCCGCATGCAGGACAACGCACCGTCGCTGGTGGTGCTCGACATGAGCCTGCCGGCGGTTTCCGGCGCCGAACTCGTGCGTCGCCTGCGTGCCGACGGCCACGCGCGGCTGCCGATCGTCGTCGTCAGCGGCAGTTCGCGCGCCGAGACCGACCTCGGCGCGGCCGAGTTGTGGCCCGGCATCTGGCTGACCAAGCCGGTGAAGCCGCGCCACCTGGTTTCGGTCGTGCGCGAGTTCCTCGGCGACGCCGAGTGATCAGCGCGCCAGGACGCGCGCGGCGAACGCCTCGAGGTCCGACTGCAGCAGCGGCAGCGCCAGCGGCCACGGCACCGGCCGCGTGCCCAGTCGAGCCACGTCGACGTCGCGACCGGCCGCGTAGGCCAGCGACCGTTCGAGGCCTTCGCTGCCGGGCCGGCCGGGCACCGGCTGCAGGCGCACCGGCAGCGCACCGAGGCCGTCGATCGCCTTGCCGCTGAGGGCGCCCGAGCCGACCAGCACGAGCCCCTGCAGCTGCGCCTGCAGCGATCCGATGTGCAGCGCCGCGACCGCCGCCGCTTCGCCGTCGCACACCAGCAACACCTCTGCGTCGCCGCTGCCGAACAGGTCGCGCAGCGCGGCCAGCGCGGCGCGCAACCGCGCCGGATAGTCCCGCAGCTCGCCGGGCGACTCGAGCCACGCCGCGTCGCAGCCCAACGCCGCACCGAAGTCGCCCAGCTCCCGTGCCCCCCAGCGCGGCCCGCGCGAGCCCGGCGCGGTCGGTCGGCGCGGCGACGTGTCGTAGGCCGGCGTGGCCGCGGCGAACACCACCAGCGGACGCCCGCGGCGCTGGCCCGGCGCGAAGTCCGCCGGCAGCCGCACGACGGCCGCGAAGCCGCGCGGCTCACCGGCATCGAGCCAGACCGGCACGAACCCGGTGATGCCGGCCAGCACCGGACGTTCGTCGGCCACGTTCTGCAGCGCGCGTTCGAGCCGCTGCAGGTCGCCGACCGCGTCGCTGTCGCCGTCGAACGCGTCGCCGGAGTAGGCGCGTCGCACCTCGTGCGCGATGCCGGCCAGCAGCGGGCGGTCCGCCACCGAGCAGCGCTCCAGCGCGCCCGGCAGCGCCGCGAACGCCGCTTCGCTGCGGGACTGGTAACCGCGCAGCACGTGGCAGCGCCACTGCAGCGTCGGGTCGTGTGGGCCGGGGGCGGCGCCGTCGACGCGCGTGACGACGCGCACGAAGTAGGTGCCGTCCGGCAGTTCGGCGGTCGGGATCGGGGCGACCAGCCGCGCCATGCGCAGGTCCTCGAGCGTCGGCGCGAGGTCGAGCTGCGCCGACCAGACGCGCGAACCGTCGGCGGCGATCAGCTCGAAGTCGAACACCAGCGCCCCGGGCAGCGGCATCGCGAACGGCGCGAACAGCGTCACGTTGATCCGCCGGCAGGCCTCGTTGCTGCCGTCCGGGTCGGCGATCTCGGGCAACACGTACGCCGACAGCAGCGAACGCAGCTGGAACGTCGCGTCGGCGGTCACGCCACGCTGCGCGGCCAGCGCGCGCGCGACCGGCACGAACGGCACGCCGTCGTCGGGACCGGCCAGCACGTCGGCCGCGCGGCGCAGGGTGTCTTCGTCGGCCCCGCGCAGCGCGTGCAGCAGCTCGGCGCGGCGCTGTTCGAGGTGCAGGTAGCCCCAGCGTTCGCGGTAGACCGGTCCCTGCGCCGCCGCAGCGGCCGCCAACACGGCGATCAGTGGGGCAACGGATAGTGCTCGCGCAACCATGCCTGGAACGGCGCCTCGATGGTCAACGGGTTCAACTGGTAGACGGCCTGCAGCGCGTCGCGCGTCGCCTGCCCGGCCTTCAGCGCCCGCACGAGGTCACGAAAGCGCGCGCCGCCGTGCGCGGTCAGCAGGTGGTCGACCCAGGCGAACGCGGCGGCGTGTTCGGGGAACGTCAGCTGGTCGGTGTTGCGCGTCGACAGCTGCGCGAACGTCGGCAGGCCGCCGTCCTCGAGCAGCTTGCGCACGTGCGGCCGCCAGACGCCGTTCTTCCAGCCGGCGCCCGGCATGGTCAGGATCTCCTCGTAGCAGTAGTTCGTGCACTTGCCGTTGGTGCGATCCTCGAACCAGTGCGCCAGGCCTTCGTCGATCCAGCCGTGCGAACGGTTGCCGATCCACTGCACCGGCAGCATCTGGCTCAGCAGCAGGTGCGCGACGTTGTGCACGATGTTGCGGTGCAGGGCGTCGTCGGCCGCGAGGCTGCGCTGGTCGTGCCACATGCTGTAGACGAACTCCGGCCCCATCTGCTTCAGGCCGATCGACGACGCGCTGCCGAGGCCGGTCTCGCGCGGGCCGATCACGCCGTGGTGCTTCTGGTCGCGGAACATGTAGACGCGCAGCCGGCCGGGCAGGTCCGCGTCGGTCAGCTCGAACAGCGTGCGGAAGTCCTCGCGCAGCGACTCGATGCGCTGGCCGTACAGGTGCATCAGCGCGTGCGGGTCGAGCTTCTGCTTGCCGACCGTCAGCGCGCGCAGGCCGAACACCAGGTCGCAGTGCGTCGTCTCCAGGTGCAGCAGCGAGCGTTCGCCGAGGGTGTCGTCGACGGCCTTGCGCCGCTGCTCGAGCCAGTCGTGCACCAGCTGCTGCCGCGCCGCCAGAGCCTGCTCGGCGGGTCCGTTGCGGCACGATCGGCAATCGACGGCCAGCGCACCGCCACAGGCCTTGCACTCCGCAGCCACGCTGCACAGCCGCACCGCCGCGTCGGCCTCGGGGCCGAGGTCCTTGCCGTGTTTGCCGCAGGGGAGCGTGCCGCGGTCGGCGCACGAGCGGCAGCTCGGCGTCGGCGCCGGTGGCGGCTCCTGCGCCGACGCCGAAGCCACCGCCAACAGAGCCACCAGCATGCCGACCTTCGACATCGCGCAGAAGCGTAGCGCGGCCGCGGTGGTCACGGCAGCTGCAGCACCTTGTGCACCTGCGGCAGCACGCGGACGTCGAACGACGCGCGCACCGCCGCGGCGGCGAAGCGTTCGAGTTCGGTCCGCGCCACGGGCGCCTTGGCGGCACCGAACGGCGTCACCGGCTGCAGCACCAGCAGGATCCGGTCGCGGACCGGCGCCAGGTCCTCGAGCACGCGTTCGAACGACGGGTCGAGCACGCGGTCGGTCAGCACGACCTTGACGTCGACCGTGGCGCCGCGCCGCAGCGCCAGTTCGCAGCACTCGCGATGGCGCGCGCCGAAACCGGCGGGCGGCGTCGCGGCCAGGCCGTCGGCCGGCGCGCCGAGCGTCTCCGGCAGCTTGTAGTCGGCGCTGAGGTGGTCGACCTGCTCGACGCAGACCGCCAGCGCGGCCGGGTGGATCGCGGCGGTCTCGAGGTGCACGCGCATGCCGCGCTGCCGCACCGCCTGGCCGAGGTCGCGCACGAACTCGGGGAACACCAGCGGCTCACCACCGGTGATGCTGAGCCGCGGCGTGCGGCAGCCGGTGTCGGCCGCGGCGACCTGACGCACCAGTTCGGCCGCACGGTCGGCGGCGACCGGGTTCGGCTCGGCGGCGGTGCGGTGGCCGAAGCGCACCGGGAACGTCGCGGCCGCGGTGTAGCTGTGCGGCGTGTCGCAGTAGAGGCAGCGCAGCGGGCACGTCGCGGTGCGCAGGAAGGTCATCGGCACGCCGACGAAGCGGCCTTCGCCCTGCACCGAGTGGAACACCTCGATCAGCGGTGCGCGCGGCACCGCGCGGCGCGCCGCGTCGTCGCCGCGGCGTGACTGCGGCTGCAGTCCCTGGAGCGCGCGCTTCAGGTCCACGTCAGGCCAGATCCACGGTCAGACCAGATCCACGGTCAGGCGAACCGCGGCGCCAGCTCGTTGAGGACCGCGATGCCGCGCGCCAGCAGTTCGTCGTCGGCCGCGAACGAGATCCGGAAGTGCGTGTCGCGCCGCGAGAACGACTTGCCCGGCACGATCAGCAGCTTGTGGTCCAGCGCCGCCTGCAGGAACGCGCCGGCGTCACCGGCGCGGCCGTCCGCCGGCGTGGGCAGCTGCGGGAACGCGTAGAACGAACCCTCCGGCGGGCTCAGCGCATAGACCGGGTGCAGCTCGCGGGCGACGAAGTCGCGCTTCTGCCGGTACTCGGCGAAGTACGGCGACAGGTCGATGCTCGGCTCGGCCTCGAGCAGCGCGTACTGGAACGGCGCCGGCGCGCAGACGAACGAGAACTGCTGCAGCGTCTTCATCGCGTCCAGCACGTTCGCCGGGCCGGTCGCGTAGCCCATGCGCCAGCCGGGGATGCCGTAGGTCTTGCTGTAGCCGCCGAGCTGGATGCAGCGTTCCGCGTAGCTGACCGGCGACGCGTAGTCGTCGGTGAAGCAGAAGAAGTCGTAGATCTCGTCGCTGACGACGTAGGCGCCGCAGCGGTTGGCGATCGCGCAGACGCCCTCGATCTCGGCCCGCGTCAGCACGGCGCCGGTCGGGTTGCTCGGCGAGTTCACGAACACGATCTTCGTGCGCGGGCCGCACAGCGCCTCGATCTCGGCGAGGTCGACGCCGAAACGCTGGCCGGGCTGCTTCGGATAGAGGTCGTAGTAGCGGACCGTCGCGCCGCACAGCGTCGCGAGGTGCCGGTACATCACGAAGCCCGGATCGGGCAGCAGGATCTCGTCGCCCGGGTTCAACAGGCACTGGAACGTCAGCACGAGCCCGCCTGAGACGCCGGCGGTCAACAGGCACGTCTCCGGCCGATGGCCGTAGCGCCTGGCGACGTCGTCGAGCACGCGCGCGTTCAGCTCCGGCAGACCCTGCGTGACCGTGTAGCGGTTCTTGCCGGCGCGGATCGCGCGGCACGCCGCCTCGACGAGTTCCACCGGCGGGTCGTAGTGCGGCTGCCCGATCGACAGGTTGATCGGGTCCTCCATCGTCGCCATCAGTTCGAAGATGCGACGGATCCCGCTCGGCTCGATGCCGCGCACGCGGTCGGCGAGCCGTGCTGCGTCGGCACCCTGGCCGCTCGACTTCCTGGGCTCGCTCACCGGCGGTCCTGACGTGCGCCGGCGCTACTTCTTGGCCGGCGCGGCCGACGCCGCTGCGGCGGGCTTGGCGGCATCGGCGGCGGGCTCGGCGGCCTTCTTCTTGGCCTTGGCCTTGAACGAGGTGCGCACCTTGCGCAGGCCCTCGACCCGGTCACCTTCCTTCCAGGAACCCGTCTTCTTCAGCGCGAGCAGGCGCTCCATGCGGGTCCAGACGTTGCGTTGGCCACCGGTCGTACCGGCGAGCCGGAGGCTGCTGTGGATCGTCATGTCGAACTCGGTCTACGGGCGGAAAAGGGCGGAGGATCCTACCGGATGGTCAGCGGTTTCGGCCAGTCCGAGTCCGACTTTCTGAAGTGGGCGAACATGGCGTCCGGCACCTCCTGCGGCAGACCGCGCAGGCGCTCGGCGGTCGCGGCCTTCTCGGCCTCGCCGTCGAAGTAGACCGCCACCACCCACAGGGGTCCGCTCTGGGCCTGGTACTCGAACGGCCGGGCGCGGCGCAGTTCCTGCCCGCGCAGCCATTCGGCCAGCTCCTTGGCGCGCTGCTGCGCTTCCGGCGCCGGCAGGCCCGGGTAGGCCGAGACGATGAACGCCTCGTTCGCCAGCGGGGCCGCGTCGATCTCGCCGACGATGCTCGGCGACCGCGGTGTCGCCTGCAGACCGGCGGAGCCATCGGCCGGTGCGGCCGCGGCGAAGTGCCCGCGCACGAAGAAGCCACCGGCGAAACCGACCAGCAGCACGGCCAGCAGCACCAGGTTGCCGGCCCGGCTCGGCGTCGAACTGCTGGCGCGGCTGCCGCGCAGGCTCGACCGACCGGCGGTGGCGCGGCCGAAGAGACCGCTGAGCGAAGCCCCCAACGAGCTCAGGAAACTGGACTTGCGACCGCGATACTGCCCGCGCGAACCGAGCAGCAGGATCATGTCGGCGGATTTGCGCGCCACGTGGAAACCCCCGCGCCCCGTCTGTGCGGGCGCCGGCTAGCGAAACGAAGATGGACCAGCAGAAGCACCCGCGCGGCGGTACCGCGACGGGCTGACCGAGTTGCGGCTGACCGAGCCGCAGCGCCGCAGGCTAGCGAGCCCGAGGCAGCGGTGCAATGGACTGCCGCCGGCGAATGCGGCGACCTCAGTCGGCGGCGAAGCGCTGCAGCGCGGCGCGCACGGCCGGCGGCGCGGCCGCCGCGGCATCGGCGTCGGCGAGCAGCTCGCGCGCGGCGGCGCGCGCCGCATCGGCGTTGCCGGCGCGCGCCAGCGTCGCCGCCAGCAGGTAGACCTGCTGGCTGCGGTCGAGGCCGTTCTGCCGCTGCCACGCGACCGCCTGCCGGCACAGCCGCTCGAGCTCGGCGAGGTCGGCGTCGGCGCGTTCGTGCAGCGTCGTCGCCAGGAGCCACGCCGCCCAGTGCTGGTCCGGTTCGAGCTGCAGGCAGCGCCGGAAGGCCGCCTCGGCGCCGGCGCGGTCGCCGGTGCGCAGGCACTCGACGCCGCGCGCCTCGCTGCGCCGCCAGATCGCGGTCAGTTGCAGCCGGGCACCGTCGGTGACGAAGTCCGGCGGCGCGATGTCGAGGCAGCGGCGGAACGCGGTGCCGGCCGCTTCGTCGTCGTGGGCCAGCACACGCTCGAGGCCGAGGTCGGCGAGACTCTGCGCCAGCAGGTGCCGCGCGTCGGCGAAGTCGGGCAGCAGACGGTGTGCGATCTCGAGGTGCTGCACCGCCGTCGCGAACTGGCGTTGCTCGCGCGCGAGCCGACCGAGCACGAGGTGCGCCTTGGCTTCGTTCGGATTGCACTGCAGCGCGCGTTCGACCAGCCGCAGCACTTCGGTGCGGTCGCCGTCGCGCGTCGACAGCCGCTCGTAGGCGCGGCCGATCAGCACGTTCGCGAGCACCTTCGCGGTGTCCGCATCGGGGCGCAGCCGCAAGCACGCTTCGAGGTGCAGGATCGCGTCGTCGAGCCGCCCCTGCCCCACCAGCGCCAGCGCGAGCTCCTGCCGCAGGGCGGGATCGGGCCGCCGCTCGAGCCCGCGGCGCGCGTAGGTCTCGGCGTCGGCGCAGTTGTCGCGCTCGCGCAGCAGGCGCGCCGCGCCGAGCCACGCATCGATGCAGTCGGGATCGGCCGCGAACGCGCGGCGGTAGGCGTGCAGCGCCGGCAGCACGCGGCCGCGCGCGGCGTGCCAGGCGGCCTGCGTGCACCACAGCCCCGCGTGCTCGGGCGCCGCGTCCCGCGCCGCGGCCAGCGCGGCATCGGCAGCGGCGCCGCGCGGGTCGTCGTCGGCCAACGGCCGCGGCGGCACGCCGAGCGCCAGCGACAGTTCGCGCAGCTGCGCGAACGCGACCACGTCGGGATGTGCCGGCACCAGCGTGCGCGCGCGCTCCCAGGCCGCTTCGCCGCCGGCCGTGTCACCGGCCTTCTGCAGCGGCTCGAACGCCGCCAGGCACGCCTGCAGCAGCCAGACCTGCGCCTCGGCGCGCCGCCGTGGCGCCACTTCCGCCGCGAGCTGGCGTTCGGCGGCGGCGATCGCGGCGCGCGCATGCTCGGCCGCGGCTGCGTAGTCGGCGCCGGCGAGGCCGATGCGCACCAGGAGGAGCCGCGCGCGCAGTTCGTGGATCGGATAGCGCGCCGCCGCGACGGCCGCCAGCAGCGGGCGCTGCAGCTCGTCGGCGGCGGTCGGTCCGCGCTGCAGCAGGTCGCTGACGAGGTTCAGCTGCGCGACCGCGTTCACCGGCTCGACCGCGAGGCTCTGCCGCCACAGCGTCTCGCTGTCGCCGAAGTCGTGCGCACGGCCGCCGCACCACCACAGCAGCGGCAGCAGCAGAGCCGCCGCGCCCCACGGCAACCCGCGCGGTGCGACCTGTTGCAGCGCCGCGAACAGCGCCAGCGCCGCGCCGGGCACCGCCAGGTAGAGATACCGATCGGCCGCGGCGATCGACGACGCCGGGAACGCGGTGTTGAACGGCAGCAGTGCGAGCACGAACGCCACCGCGCCGGCCGCCGCGGCGCGCCAGCGCGGCCGCCACCACGCGAGCAGCAGCAGCGCCGCCACCGCCGCCAGCGCGAGGCCGCCCGGCACCAGCAGCGCGCGGAACCGCGCCAGCGTGTCGACCTCGGGATACAGCACGTTCAGCCGCACAGGCCACAGCGTCGTCGCTGTGTAGTGCCAGAACGCGCCCGGCACCTGCAGCAGGCGCTCGCTCGGCGCACCGCCGGCCAGCGTGCCTTCGGCGGCGGCGACGGTCTGGTGGTGCCACGCGATCGGCACCGTGACCAGCAGCAGCACGGCCGGCGCGAGCCAGCGCTGCCGCGCGCGCCCGGCGGCGACGCAGCACAGCAGTGCCAGCAGCGGCGCGACCACCGCCGTGGCCTTCGCGTACATCGCCAGTGCGCCGCACAGCGCGATCGCCGCGAGCCGCCACGCGCGCGGCCGTTCGCCCTGGCGCACCGTCAGCAGCAGCGCCGCGAACACGAACAGGCCGCTGAGCACGTCCTTGCGGCCGCTGACCCAGGCCACCGATTCGGCGAGCGCCGGATGCACGGCGAACACGGCGCCGACCGCGAGCGACAACCCGCGCCGCGCGGTCAGCGCGAAGCACAACCGGACCAGCACGGTCGCGGCCAGCGCGTGCAGCAGCAGCGACGACAGGTGCGGCAGCAGCGGCCGGCCGCCGCCGAGCCACCAGTCGAACCACAGCGACGCGTGCGCGACCGGCAGCCAGGCGTTGGCGATCGGCCGCGACGGGTCGAGCACCGCGCCGAGCCCGGCCGTGAACTCGGGGTTCTGCGGGCCGAAGAAGAACGGATCGTCGAAGTTCAGGAACTGCGCGCGCAGCGCCGCCGGCAGGTACGCGACCAGCACGAGCCCGACCATCGCCGCGGCGGCAGCCCACCACGGCAGTGCGCGGGCGTCGTCCGGTTCGATCGAGGGGTCGTGCATCGGGCCGGACAAGGATGCGAGCGGACGCCACCGGGTCAAGGTGCGCACTTGCACGGCGCGGCGCGGCCGGCACGCTGTGCGCGCGTGTACACCGCCCGCCACCTCGCCGCCGGTGCCGACGGTACGGCCCGCGCGCTGCGCCGCCGCGGCCGCGCGGTCTGGCCGCTGCGCCGCCGCGACGCCGACCTCGGCTTCGCGGTCGCCGTCGACCGCACGCCGCCGGACGCCGCCCGGGCGCTGGCGCGCTGGCAGCGCAGCGAGGCGGTGTTCCTGCCCGGCATGCTCGGCCAGGGCCCGGCGCGCCACGCCGCCGCGATCGCGGCGACGCTGCGCATGTTCGACCGGCTGCGGCGCGGCGGCGCGTTCCTCGCCGAACTGGACCGGCGCCTGCGCGCCGACCACGAGCTGCGCTACGCCGGCAGCACCAAGGACCGCAACGACCCGCGCGAGATCGAACGCGTGTTCGTCGACGCCGAGGTCGACGGCCGCGTGGTGGCGAAGGATCTGTGGGCCAAGCTGACGTGGATCGCCGACGATGCCTGCGATCGATCGCTGCGGATCCGCTTCTCGGCCGGCCTCGAGCAGCTCGAGGAGTGGATGCAGGCGTCCGATCTGACCGCCGGCTGGGTCGACCAGTTCGCAGCGCGCGCGTTCCCCGAATGCGACGCGGTGCTGCGCTGCGCGCCGCTGCGGCGGCTGCTGGCGCAGCTGCTGCAGCGGCCGCACCGGCTCAGCGAGCGCATCGTCTACAACAACGCGCCGAACGGCGGCGCGGTGTTCCACCACGATGCCGAGCCGGGCCAGCTCGGCGTCGTGTTCAGCCAGCTCGAAGGCCACACGGCATGGCTCGCGCTCGGCAAGCGCCGGCTCGCCGCGCTGCTGGCCAACGACCGCTCGCCGCGCGCGGTGCAGCGCGCGATGGACGCACTCGACCGCGGCGACGATCGACAGCTCTACCGGCGCCTGAACCGCGACGCGGCGTTCACGGCCCGGTTGGCCGCCCACGGCGCGCTGTTCGTGCTGCGCGCCGGCGACGTGATCCTCTTGCCTTCGCAAGGCATCGACGACGTTGCCTGGCACTCGGTGATCGCGCTCGGACCGCGGCCGAGCCTCGCCCACAGCTACGGGCTGTTCCCGCGCGAGGCCGACTACCCGATGGCCGCCGACCCGGAACCGCGGTAGAACGGCCGCCGTGGCGGTCGACCCGACAGCGCTGCGGCAGCACCTCGAACGGGTCGCCGAGGCCTATGGCACCGACCTGGTGCTGCCGCGCGGCACCGCGGTGGCGCCGCCGCGGGCCGCCGCCTCGGCCCCGGCGCCGCCCCCCGTCGCCGCGGCGCGCGCGCCGGGGGCCGCACCGGCGCCGCCCGCGGGGAGCCCGACGCCGCCTGCACCGCGAACGCCCTCGACCGCCGGACCGGCGGCCGCCGACGCCGACGCCGCCGCGGCACTGCTGGCGCTGCGCGCCGAGGTGATGCCGTGCACGCGCTGCAAGCTGCACCAGGGCCGCACGCACGCCGTGTTCGGCGAGGGCAATGCCCGCCCCGAGGTGCTGTTCGTCGGTGAGGCACCCGGCGCCGTCGAGGACCAGACCGGCCGGCCGTTCGTCGGCCCCGCCGGCCAGCTGCTCGAACGCATCCTCGCTGGAGCGATGGGGTTGCAGCGCAGCGACGTCTACATCGCCAACCTCAACAAGTGCCGCCCGCCCGGCAACCGCAACCCGGAGCCCGACGAGGTCGCCGCCTGCCTGCCGTTCCTGCGCCGGCAGATCGCGATCCTGCAGCCGCGTGTGATCGTCTGCCTCGGCCGCGTCGCCGCCCACAACCTGCTCGGGACCGCCGAACCGATGCGCGCGCTGCGCGGCCGCGACCTGGCCTACGAGGGCACGCCGGTCGTGGTCACCTGGCACCCCGCGTACCTGCTGCGCGACCCGTCGCACAAGCGCGAGACCTGGGACGACATCAAGCGCGTGAACCGCCTGCTCGGACGGCCCGAAGTGCCCGGCAAGACCAACGGTTGAAGCGCCTGAACCAGCCTTGACCCTGCGGGAAGGGCTCGCTACCGTCCGGCGTCCCTCGCCCGTGCGAAGCTCCCACGAACGCGCGAGGAATCGTCCGGAACCGCCATTCTCGCCGCCCTCTTCCGGGTTCCTGTGGCATGCAGGCCGGTGACGTCGAGCGCGGTGGCATCGCCCCTCTCCCCGATCGCTATCTGGCAGGCTTTCCCAGCATGATCAAGGTCCAGACCCTGCGCTTGCGCGGCCTCTGCGCGTCGTCCCTGCTCGCCCTCGCCGCCTGTTCGGGCACCACCGCTGGCGTCCAAGAAGTTTCGCAGTCCCCCGACGGCGCGCCGATGACCGGCGCTGCCGATGCGAGCGCCGGCTCGCGCGGCATGGCGGCGGACGCTTCGGCGTCGCGCGGCCGCCGCACGCAGGAGCCGCAGGGCCAGGACCCGCAGGACCGCGCCGCGCTGGTGCGCAAGGTGGTCGAGAACGCGCGGAAGTCGTTCGACTTGCGCCTGTTCGAAGACGCGCGCAACGAGGCCGCCTACGCGCTGGAACTCGACAACAACCAGGCGGAGGCGCGCGAGATCCTGCTGCGCTGCAACCAGATCCTCGGCGACGGCTCGGGCGTGCCGCTGCGCGACGTGGTCGGCGACGCGATCATCCAGGACCGCATCCGGCTCGAGCGCGAGCGTTCGCTGGTCGAGAAGGACTTGCAGCTCGGCTCAGCCGAGATGGAGCTCGGCAACTTCGGCCGCGCGATCGACAACTTCGAGCGCGCCGCGACCGCGATGCGGTTCTCGGCCTACGCGCAGGAGAACGAGCCGCTGCGCCGCCAGGCCGAGGAGATGCTGGCCAAGGCGCGCGATGCCAAGCGCAACGCCGAGCGCGAAGCGATCGACCGCGCCAAGCAGGCCAGCGAGGCCGAACTGCAGCGCATGCAGCGCGAGAACGAAGTGCAGCGCGAAGGCCGCGTCGCGCGCCTGCTGGAGCAGGCGAACCTGAGCTTCCAGGCCAGTGACTACCAGCGCTCGCTGGCGCTGGTCGACCAGGCGCTGCTGCAGGATCCGACCAACCCGATGGCGCTCGAGCTGCGCAACGTCGCCGACATGGCGCGGCACAACCTCGCGGTCGACACCAACAGCCAGCGCTTCCGCACCGAGTGGAACAAGACGTTCCTCGAGCTGCAGCACAGCCTGAAGCCGCAGAGCGACACCGTCGTGTTCGACCCGGCGCGCTGGGCCGTGGTGTCGCAGCGGGAGCCGACGCAGTACTCGCAGCCGCAGGACCTGGACTCGCCCGAGAACCAGGCCGTGACCAAGCTGCTCGAAGAGACGCAGCTCGA
The DNA here is from genome assembly GCA_016794425.1 of Planctomycetota bacterium. Taxonomy (GTDB): domain Bacteria; phylum Planctomycetota; class UBA1135; order UBA1135; family UBA2386; genus JAEUHS01. The sequence continues at coordinate 156,132 of JAEUHR010000043.1, read as the reverse complement.
GCACAACTTCTCGAGCGCGACCGTGCAGGACTGGGCTGCTTACTACAGCCAGGTCACCGGCGTGACGTTCTTCCCCACCGCCGAAGTGCGCGAGATGCCTGCCGAGACGACGACGCTGACCGACTTCCGCCTGACGCGGCGGTCGGTGGCCGAAGCGCTGCGCGCGATCCAGGTCGCCACCGGCGTCGCCTACCGCGTGCGCGACGGCATGGTGCACCTCGTGAGCCCGGCCAACGCGATCGGCCAGCTCTACCTCGAGACCTACAAGGTCCAGGACCTCGTGCAGGGCGTCGTCGGCAAGCCCGGCCCGATCCTGCGGCTGCCGACGCCGGGCGACGACCGCCCGCTGATCGAAGCCGAGGAAGAGGATCCGCAGCCGTCCGTGGTCGACGAAGGCCGCCTGATCGACCTGATCAAGACGACCGTCGCGACCGACAAGTGGGACGGCAGCCCGTTCACGATCACGCCGCAGGCCGGCATCCTGTTCGTGCGCGCCGACCGCGAAACGCACCAGCAGGTCGACGAGCTGGTCCAGAACCTGCGCCGGCACGTCGGCATCCAGGTCGACGTCGAATCGCGCTTCCTGAAGGTCGAGGACAACTTCCTCGAGGACGTCGGCATCGACATGCGCGGCCTCGGCAACCAGGCGTCGCAGGGCCTCGCCGGCCGCGGCCTCGAGAAGAACAGCAACCGGCCCAACGCCGGCTTCGACGACTTCGGCCCGCGCCAGCAGCAGAACCCGGCGGCGCCCGGCGAAGTCGGCACCGGCACCGAGCCGGGCCTGTTCTTCGACGACGGCGGTGACGGCGACGTCATGGCCCGCATCGAGAACCTCTACGACCAGACGCTCGGCGGCAACAACACGTTCGGCGCCAACAACAGCGGCCTGACCAACGGCGACGTGCAGGCCGACCAGACGTTCGCGGGGCGCACCGGCCGGTTGACCAACGCCGGCGGCCTGTCGCTGCAGTACGCCTTCCTCGACGACACCGAAGTCGAGATCGTGCTGCGCGCGGTGTCGAAGCAGGAGCGCAGCGAGCAGATCGAGGCGCCGCGGCTGTTGATCTACAACAACACGCGGGCGTCGATGTACTTCCTGCGCAACCTCGCCTACATCCGCGACTTCGAAGTCGAAATCGCGCAGGCGGCCGCAGTCGCGAACCCGGTGATCGGCACCGTGCACGACGGCGTCGCGCTCGACGTGCGGCCGGTGGTCGACAGCGACCTGCGCTTCGTCACGATGGAGCTGCGCCCCACCGTGATGACGCTGCAGCTGCCGATCCCGACCTTCACGACGACGCTGGGCGTCGGCCAGCCGATCTCGATCCAACTGCCGGAAGTCACGCTGCAGGTCGTCCGTACGACCGTCACGATCCCGGACGGCGGCACGATGATGCTCGGCGGCATGCGCCTGGTGGAGCGGCAGAACCTGCGCAGCTCGGTGCCGTTGCTGGGCAGCCTGCCGGGCCTCAGCTGGCTGTTCAGCCGCAACGGCACGTCGGAGCAGAACCGCAAGATCCTGATCCTGATCCGCGCCAAGATCATCCTGATGGAGGAGTTCGAGCCGAACGCGGCGACGCTGCCGCAGCCGATGGCGACGGCGACCCGCTGAGCGGCGCTCGCTCGCACCCAACGCGGCCCGCGGCCGCCGGCGCCCCCGGGCGACGGCGGCCGCGGTCGTTTCCGGCCCGGCCGACCGCGCACCGCGCAACGGACAGCACGCGGTTGGAACGAGTGAACGCGTCGCTATAGTCGGCCGTTCCCCTCTGTGGCGCGCTGTGGCAGCCCCCTCCCCGCGCGCCGAATCCGCGCCCAGGCCGTCGCGCGACGGCCGCGGCATCGCCCGTACGAACGCAGCCTAGCCAATCCCGGAGTCTGCCCGTGACTGCACGCTTCTGCCCGCGCCGCACCTGCGGCCAAAGTGGGCTCCTGCTCCTCGCCCTCGGTTCGCTGTCGCCGGCGCTGTTCGCGCAACAGCAGAAGCTCGACCGCGAGATCTCGTTCGTGCGCTCCCTGGCGCGCGAGATGCGCTTCATCGAGCTCGCCAAGGAGGAGGCCGAGCGCCTCGCCGGCGAGTTCCGCGGCGCCTCGGACCAGGACAAGATCGCGCAGCTCGCGGTCGAAGTCGCCTACTACGGCGCGCGTTCGCGCAGCGACCGCACCCAGCAGCGCCAGCTGTTCAAGGAGGCGATCGACAAGTCGAAGGAGCTGGTCGAACGCTCGTCGGACACCGGCGTGCAGATCGAGGCCCGCTCGACGCTCGCCAACGCGTCGCAGGAGTTCGGCCAGTTCCTGGTCGAGGAGCTCGACATCGCGCGCGAGTCGGACCCCGAGCGCGTCAAGGAACTCGAGGAGGAGGCGGCGACGGTGTTCCGCGCCGGCATCGACGCGTGCACGAAGGTGATGGACCACCTGCGGCCGCTGCGGAAGGACCCCGAGAAGGACATCGAGTACTACCTGATGTGGATGCGCCGCGGCGTGCTGAGCCGCGAGCAGGCGCGCGCGGTCAAGACGGACCGCAGCGTCTACGTCGCGCGCGCGATCGAGGACCTGACCGAGATGGTGCTCGAGGCCGGCGAAGAAACCGCGATCGGCCTGCGTGGCCTGTTCGAGATCGCGCAGTGCCACGAAGTCGACGGCAAGGTCGGCGACGCGATCGACCTCTACAAGGGCACCGTCGACCAGATCGCCAAGTCGCTCGAGAGCAGCGACGAACTCGGTCTGACCGGCGAGATGCAGGGCTTCCTGTTCGAGATGCTGCAGGAGGTCTACGTGCGCACCGCGGAGGTCATGATCCGCGAAGGCTCGGCCGACACGGCCGCGCTGTTCACGAAGTTCCGTGAGCACATGACGAAGTTCGGCGAGAAGGGCGCCGACCTGTTCGACGTCGTCGGCGAGCAGTGGGGCCACCAGATGCTGCTGGCCGAGTCGCGCTTCCTCGCCGAGTCCGGCGACGCGCAGAAGGTCGCGCAGGCGCTCGCGATGACCCAGCGCATCAACGACAAGCACCCGAGCGACTACGTCGGCGTCAAGGCCAAGGCCGTGCTGCGCGACATCCTCGCGGTGCAGAGCGGGCTGGTGTCCGGCACGCTGCTGTTCGAGATCGGCAAGGGCGAGTTCCAGAACAAGAACTACGAGGAGGCGATCAAGCGCCTGCGCCGCGCGATCGGCGCGATGAACCAGGACGAGCAGCAGAAGCTCGGCCTCGAGGCCTGGCAGCTGCTGGGCACCGCGTTCGGCGTCACCGACCGCTACCTCGAATCGGTGCTGGCGCTCAACGAGGGCCTGAGGCGCTACGGCCCTACCGACACCAAGCGCGCCGCCGACGCCGCCGACACGCTCGACCGCGCCATGACGCAGCTCAAGCGCGCAACCAAGAACGACCCGTTCTTCGACCCGCTCTACGCCGAGGCCACGGTCGGGATCACGCAGTACTCCAGCACGGTTGGCGACAAGCTGTTCTGGAAGGCCGGCAACGACGCGTTCAACGACAAGAAGTTCGCCGACGCGATCACGCAGTACGGCAACGTCGGGCCGGCCTTCGTGTTCTACGAACAGGCCCGCGTGCGCATCGCCAAGGCGCACGCGCAGCAGGGCGACTTCGCGTCGGCGCGGCAGGCGCTGCAGGCCTACCGCGAGTGGAGCGGGCAGAACGCGATCGATGCGAAGGACAACGGCAAGCAGCAGGCGCGCGCCAACGCGCAGGCCGAGGCCGCCTACACCGAGGTGCAGATGACCTACGCCGAGGCCCGCGGCGACGACGAACTGAAGCTGGCCAAGGACCTGACCAAGTACCCGGCCGCAGTCGAAGCGGCGCGCACCTACGTCACGAACTTCGCCAAGGGCGGTGAGGCCAATCTGCCGGCGGTGCTCGCCTACCTGGGCCGCCTGCACGCCGACCTCGGCGAGTTCGACAAGGCCGAAGAGGTCTACGCCCAGCTGCGTGCGCTCGACGAGGTGCGCGGCTCGCGCCTCGCGACCGAACTGTTCAAGGCCTACCAGGACCAGATCACCGCGCTGACCAAGGAACTGGACCAGGCGATCGCGAAGAAGGCCGAAGACGGCAAGATCGCGGCCGCGCAGGCCGCGGTCGACGCGGTGCGCGGCAAGCTGCTGTCGCTCGGTATCTCCTACATCGCGAACTCGCCGAAGCCGCAGCTCGCCGTGCTGGTCGGCACGATGCAGGCCGCCGAGCAGCTCGGCCAGTGGCAGCGCGTCGACGAGGTCGCGCGCAAGACGCTCGACCTCTACGGCGCCGACAAGACCGAGAGCGTCGTGCGCGTCGTCGACCAACTGGTGCGGCCGATGATCGGCGAGGCGCTGCTGCGCCAGCAGAAGTTCCAGGAGGCCTACGACATGCTGGTCGCCGCCGAGAAGGCGAACCCGCAGCAGTGGGAGATCAAGCGCCAGATCTGCCGCGCGCTGGGCGGCTGGTTCGAGATCTCGGGCACCGGCGCGCCGGTGCGCATCGTCGGCCTCGACAAGCCGGCGGAAGCCTACAACAAGTACTTCGGCGAGTACCGCACCTGGGGCCTGCGCCCCGACGTCAAGAAGTACAGTCTCGACTGGTACCGCTTCCACTGGGAGGCGTACTGGTTCGCCAAGCAGGCCGGTGCGAAGAACGGCGAGTACAAGGAGTACGCCGACAAGCTCTACCGCATCGCCAGGGCCACCGACAACTTCGAGACCCTGCGCGGGCACGGCGCCGACGGCCTGAAGCTGCTGAGCTACTTCAACTTCAACCGCTGACCCACCGATCCCTCCGATGCGCTACCTCCCCATCCTGGTCGCCGGCGCGCTGCTGGCGCCGTTCGCCACCGCGCAGAAGGTCAACGACACCATCGTCAAGAAGGACGGTGCGCGCGTGCGTGGCCTCGAGATCACCGAGTTCCTGCTGTCGGGCGTGCGCGCCAAGCGCGGCAACGACAGCGTCGAAGTGCCGGCGCACCAGGTGCTCGCGATCGAGTGGAGCAACCTGCCCGATGCCTACCTGGTCGGCCGCGCCGCGATGGAGAAGGGCGACTTCCGCCACGCGGCGCAGATGTTCGGCGAGGCCCAGAACCAGACCGACCGCGCGCTGGTCAAGGTCGACGCCGAGTTCTTCCTGGTCAAGTGCGCCGTCGCCGCGATCGGTGCCGACAAGGGCGCTGCCGCGACCGCCGGCGAGCGCGCGAAGGCCTGGTTGACCGCCAATGCCAACCACTGGCGCACGCCCGAAGCGCTGCTGCTCGCGGGCCGCGCCGAGCGCCTCGCCGGTGTCGGCGGCCAGGCCGCGACGACGCTGCGCGAGCTCGACGATCGCGCCACCCGCGAGGGCTTCGGCGCGATCTGGAGCGCCCGCGCGAAGTCGGAGCTGGCGCTGACGCTGCTGGCCGACGGCAAAGCGCCGGAGGCGCGCTCGGCGTTCCAGGCCGCCGCGTCGGCGATCGACGCCGCGCTCGGCACGCCGTCGCCCGACGACGCCGAACTGCGCGCGCTGAAGATCCAGGCCCGCGTCGGCGAAGGCGAGACCTACCTCGGCGAACGCGACTTCGACCGCGCCGAGCAGTTCTTCCGCGCGCTGACCAGCAGCGACCAGCAGGAACTCGTGGCGGCCGGCCACGCCGGCGAGGGCGAAGCGATCCTGCTGGCCGCGGTCGCCAACAACCGGCCCGACGACTTCCGCCGCGCGCAACTGGCGCTGGCCAAGGCCTGCGCGTTCGACGTCACCAGCGGCGAGGCCAGCGCCAAGGCCAACTACTACCTCGGCCGGTGCCTCCTGGCACTCGGGCCCGAGCGCGAAGGCGACAGCTTCAAGGCACGCGCGAACGGCTACTTCCAGAACGTGATCGACGGCTACCCGGCGTCGCCGTGGGCCGCCGCCGCAAAGGCCGAGCAAGCCAAATAGAACTTTCGCCGGTGCCCCCTTCACAGGGTGCACGGTGTCCAGCAGACTTCCGCACCCCCTTTTCGAATCCGCCCCTCTCCCCACCACCTGCATAGCCAAGCGCAGGAGTCCCAGCTCCCCATGATCCGCGTCCAAGTGCCGTTCGTCCGCTTCCTTGCCGTCAGCGCTCCGCTGCTCCTGGCCACCGGCCTGCTCGCCCAGGGCGACGCCGCCGCGCCCAGGAAGCGCAGCACCATCGCGGACGTGTTTGCCTACGAGAACGCCGGCCTCATCGGCTACCTGATCATCGTGATGTCGATCGTCGCCGTCGCGCTGATCATCGAGAACTTCATGACGATCAAGCGCGAGAAGCTCGCGCCGCCGGACCTGATCGGCGAACTCGAGGCGCTGTTCGACGCCGAGAACTTCCAGGAAGCGGTCGAGCTGTGCGAGCAGGAGAAGAACTACCTGACGAACTGCGTCGGCGCCGGCCTGTCGAAGCTCGGCCACTCGTTCGAGACGATGCAGGTGTCGCTGCGCGAAATGCAGACCGAGGAGTCGGTCAAGTTGTTCCAGAAGATCGGCTGGCTGTCGCTGTTGTCCGCCATCGCACCAATGATGGGCCTGTTCGGCACGGTGTCCGGCATGTTCGTCACGTTCGGCACGATCGCCGACGCCGGCGGCTCGGTCAGCCCGGCAACCCTGGCAGGCGGTATCAAGATGGCCCTCATCACGACGATCTTCGGCCTCTCGGTCGCGATCCCGGTCGGTGTCTCCTTCTTCTACCTGCGCAATCGCGTCATCAAGACGTCCACCGAGATCAACGCGATCAGCGAAGACCTGTTCGAGCGCTTCCGCGGCAAGTGAGCCCCCGGCGCATCCCCCTCGGCAAACGGAGCCACTGAACTGAGCATCCTCCCGGCCGTTGGGAACGTGCCGCGGATGTGATGACGGGCCGCCTCCGCGGCGGCCCCACTCCAAGGAGACCTCGAATGGACGTCCGAAAACTGGTGCAGCAGAACGTCGAGATGGACATGACGCCCATGATCGACTGCGTGTTCCTGCTGATGATCTTCTTCGTTCTGGTCATCGACCTGAGCCAGAAGAACCTCGAAGACCTGATCCTGCCGCGGGCGGTCTACCAGGAGCCCGACGACACGCCGCCGGAGAACCGGCCGATCATCAACGTGCTGCAGAACGGCTCGGTGGTGTTCGAGAAGCAGGTTGCCTACGACCCGGCGGTGCACGGCAAGAACTTCGCCCCGATCAAGCAGCTGCTGCTGGACATCCGGCAGCAGGGCCTCAACACCGGACGCCTCAAGCTGAAGGAAGAGGACATCGGCGGCAGGATGGTGCCACTGATCGACGACCCGATCCTGATCCGCGCCGACAAGTGGACCGAGTGGCACTACATCGGCGAGATCATGAAGCAGTGCAGCCAGCCGGAGATCGCCTTCTGGAAGGTCGAGCTCGCGATGTCGGAGCAGGACAAGGAAACCGGTGAGAAGAACCCGAGGTTGACGAAATGAGCGCGCTCGACGACGCCCAGGAAGAGGTCAAGCCGGACATGACGCCGATGATCGACGTCGTGTTCTTGATGATCATCTTCTTCATCTGCATCGACTTCAAAGTGCTCGAGTCGAAGTTGTCGGCCTACCTGCCCAAGGACAAGGGCAGCCAGAGCTCGGTCGTCGAGCCGCAGGAGCAGCTCTCGGTGAAGATCTACGTCGAGAGCGCCGGCACGCCCGAGTATGCCGCGGGCGGCTCGGCTGGTGCGGTCAACCCGAACACCGGGCGTCCGTTCCGCTTCAAGCTGCGCGACCACCGCGTGAAGTGGGAAGTGGGACCGAAGCCGCTCTACAACCTCGACGACGTGCTGAAGGAGCTGAAGCGCATCGCGGCCGATCCGTCGAGCCAGGTGCCGGACAAGGCAACCGGCGGCAAGAAGCTGATGGCCTGTGTCATCGAGGCCTACCCGGGCACCTACTACGAGGACGTCGCCAAGACGACCGACGCGTGCGCGGAAGCCGGCTTCACGGAGGTCAACTACGGCGGCGGCCTCGGCGCCAAGTAACCAGCGCCACCCCAGCGAGCCCACCCGGCAGCCCCCGGCAGCCCCGACCCGGCCCACCCCGCCCACGCGGCGCGGTGGGCCGCGTCGTTGCTGGTCCGGTCGTTTTGCGTCGGTGGTTGCGCCGGTCGGCCGAGCGGACCGGGGCCGCTGGAACCCCGACGGTTGGCGGGCTGCCGCGGCCGGGCACGGCCCGCGAGCGGGCCATGGCAGGGCACGAAAAGGACTGGCACAAGGGTGCTGACGTGGCTACTTTGCGCCTCCCCTGCCGCGCCCGTTCCGGGCCCGACAGGACTGTCCGCTCACGTGTCGGCTGCAAGTCCCTCTCGACCGGCCCGGTTCCGAACGTCCCCCTCCGGATCGGCGGCGGTGCCCTCCGCCGTTTCGTTCACCGGTCGCTTGTCGCCGCCACGTGACAGAACACCGTCCCCGCGGTGCTCCCCGCAATCTCGTACGCATCGAGCGTGAACCGATGGCTCTCGAACACCCGCGCCTTCTCGCTGCTTCCCTGACCGCGGCCGTTCTCGGCTCCTCGTGCTCGACTCCGCCCGAGTCGAACACGCCTCAGGACTCCAGTCCCGCCGGCACGCCGACCACCGATTCGGGCACCGGCGGCCGCGGCGTGCAGAGCCAGGATCCGCAGGGCGGCACGCTCGAGGAGCGCGTGCGCAACGAGCGCCAGCGCGCGCTGGTCGCGAAGTACCTCGAGAACGCGCAGAACCTGCGCGCGAACGGCCAGCTCGAAGCGGCCAAGAGCGAACTGCTGCGCGCGAAGGAGCTGATGCCCGCCGACGAACAGGTCCGCACGCTGCTCGCGTCGGTGCAGGCCGAACTCGGTGAGCCGATCGGCCGCATCAACACGTTCGGCGAAGAGCAGATGCGCCTGCGCCAGATCGGCGAGGAACGCGCGCGCGCCGAAGTGATGGCGAAGCTGCAGACCGCCCGCGAGGCGATGGCGGCGAAGAACTACGCCGGCGCGCTCGAGGAACTGCGCATCGCCGCGCTGACGATCGAACTGAAGGACGACTACGACTGGGCTCAGCTGCCGCAGGACGTGCGCGCGGCCACGGACGAAGCGCAGCGGCTCTACGACGACCAGCAGCGCGAGAACGTCGCCAAGCAGAACGCCGAACTGGCCGAACGCCTGCGCCAGGAGAACGCCGAGCTGGAGGCGCGCCGCCGCGCCAAGGTCGACGGCTACATCCAGGAGTCACAGCTCGCGTTCGAGCAGCGTGCGTTCAGCCGGTCGCAGGAGCTCGCCGCCCGCGCGCTCGAGATCGAGCCGCACAACAGCATCGCGTTCGAGATGCACAACGCGGCGGTCAAGGCCGGCCGCAACGACGTCACCACCCGCTGGTACGACGAGCGCGCGAAGGCGATCCGCGCGATGATCGAGTCCGATGGTGAGCTGAAGATCCCGCAGACGGCGATCCTGAACCTCGACCAGGCGACGTGGGAGAAGGCCAACGGCCGCGCGGCGCGCAACGCCAAGATCAAGGTCGTCGACCCGCAGGACCAGGCCGTGTGGGACAAGATCCGCACCGAGCAGGTCGGCAAGCTGACCTACACCGAGGAGACCGGCGACTTCCTCGAAGTCGTCAAGAACCTGAACCTGATCACCGGCGTGCAGATCCTGACCACGCCGCAGGCGCGCGAGATCATCGGCAGCGAGAGCCTCAAGGTCGTGATCGAGCTCGCCGGCTCGCTGACCCTCGAGAACTTCCTGAACTTCATGATCGGGCGCAGCCAGAACCTCGCCTGGACCGTGAAGAACGGCGTCGTCGTGATCGGCAACAAGTCGGAAGCCGCCGGCACGATCGTCAGCGACATCTACCCGGTGAAGGATCTGATCTTCAAGCGCACGCAGTTCCTGCCGCCGCGCATCGACACGATCCCCGGTGAGAGCAGCGACGACACGCCGCGCACCGGCAGCGAAGGCGACGACCCGGTCGCCGGCATCGAGCTCGCCGACCTGGTGACCAACCTGAAGGAAGCCACCGACCCGAAGTACTGGGAGTCGGAAGGCGTCGCGATCAACCCCGAGGAGACCGGCCTGCTGTCCGTGCAGGCGAGCCCGGAGATGCACGCGAAGGTGATCCAGGTCCTGAACGACATGCGCCGCTTCGCGACGCCGATCGTCACGATCGACTCGAAGTTCCTGACCATCTCGCGCAACTTCCTGACCGAGATCGGCGTCGACTTCCGCGGCCTCGGCGGCTCCGGCAACAAGGGCGACACGGTCACGACCGACGACCTCACCAGCGGCCTGCAGAACAACGCTTCGCGCGGCTTCGACAACGGCGGCACCGGTGACCCGGCCGCCAACCCGCTGGCCGGCATGTTCTTCAACGACGGCGGCGATGGCGACGTGCGCGCCCGCACCGAGAACTTCTTCGCCAACGACCTCGGCCGCGTGCTGAGCCCGACCGGCGGCATGACCGCCGGCTGGACGCTGATCGACGACATCCAGCTGAACATGATCCTGCGCGCCGTCGAGAAGCGGCAGGACGCGGAGATCATGAACAGCCAGATCCTGTCGGTGCTGAACCGCGAGCGCGGCCACGTCGCAGTGATCAACCAGACCGCCTACGTGCGCGACTTCGACGTCGAAGTGGCGCAGGCGGCGTTCATCGCCGACCCGAAGATCGACGTGATCCAGGACGGCATCGTGCTGGACGTGACGCCGGTCATCCACCACGACCGCAAGTACATCACGCTGAACCTGAACCCGACCGTCGCCGAACTGCAGCGCCCGATCCCGACGTTCACGACGTCGCTGGCCGGCTCGACGCTGCCGGTGACGCTGCAGCTGCCGAACCTCACGGTGACCGACTTCTCGACCACCGCGAAGGTGCCGGACGGCGGCACGGTGCTGATCGGCGGCCTGCGCCAGGTGCTGACCAAGGAGCGCCGCGCCGAAGTGCCGATCCTGGCCCGGCTGCCGCTGGTCTCGTTCCTGTTCAAGCAGGAAGGCTCGGCCGACGAGAACCGCAGCCTGATGGTGATGGTGCAGGCGCACATCACCGACGTGCGCAAGCCCTGAGGGCTGCGCCGGCCCTGACCACCCGGCCCTGACCACAGGGCACCCGGCGGCGCCGCATCGGCGGCCGCCCGGGCGCAGGCGGCCGACCGCCTCCCGCATCCGCAAGGCATGGCCCGCCCGGAGTTCGATCGAGCGCGGCGCCGTTACACGCGCCGCTGGGTCGCCGCGATGCTCGGTTCGACCGCGATGGTCGTCGGCATCGACCTGGTCCTGTTCGTGCGCTGGCACGTGTTCCTGCGCTCCTGGGGCCTGCACTTCTTCGCGCTGGTGGCGGCCACGCTGGGCACGACGTGGCTCGTCGGCGTGCACCGCGCCACCAGCACCGCCCAGCGTCGGGCGGCCCTGTGGATCGGCTGCAGCTGCCCGCTGGTGATCACGCTGCTGCACGAGGCCGGCCAGTGGCTCTGGCCGGTCGCCGAACGCGACACGTTCGACACGCTGCGTGACGCCGGGCTGAACGTGCTCGGCACCGCCGCCGCCTTCTGGCTGATCCGGCACCCGGCACCGGGCATCGACCTGGCCCCGCGGCGCCAGCGCCCCGAGAGGGGTTGCGAGGCCGGAGCCGATGGCGGACAACTGCCGCCGTGAGCCGAGGCCTCGACGCGATCTTCTTCGACATCGACGACACGCTGTTCTCGACGTCCGCGTTCGCCGGCAAGGCCCGCCGCGCTGCGATCGAAGCGATGATCGCCGCCGGGCTGCGCGCCGAACGCGACGAGGCGACGCGCGAACTCGACGAAGTGATCGCCGAGTTCTCGAGCAACTACGGCGGCCACTTCGACAAAGTGCTCGACCGTCTGGGTCCCGAATCGACCGCCGGCCACAACCGCGCCGTGATCGTCGCCGCCGGCGTCGCCGCCTACCACGAGACCAAGTGGCGCGAGTTCAAGGTCCACGACGACGTCTACGAGGTCCTGAAGTGGCTCGCGACGACCAAGCTCGTGCGCGGCATCGTCTCGGCCGGCATCACGATCAAGCAGGCCGAGAAGCTCGTCCGGCTCAACGTGCTCGAGTTCCTGACCCCGTCGGCGATCTTCTTCACCGACCAGGTCGGCTTCAGCAAGCCGAACCCGAAGCTCTACCGCCGCGTGCTGCAGCGCCTGGCCCTGCCACCCAACCGCTGCCTCTACGTCGGCGACAACCCGACGCACGACATCGATCCCTGCAACGCCGAAGGCTGGTGGACCGCCCGCATCCGCCGCGGCGGCCGCCACACCGACGAGGTCGGCGCGACCGAGCCGAGCCACGACATCCAAGACTTCTACCAGCTGCAAGAGATCCTCGAAGCCCAGTACGAAGTCCGCTGAGCGAGGCGCCGCGGGCACGGGCACGGGCACTGGCACTGGCAAGAACACAGGCGCAAAGCCCAGGCCCTGACTGGCTTGGCCCGGTTTGGGTCAGCCGAAAGCACCGGAACCACCCCCGCGTCAGCCCCGGGCGCGAGCCCCGCTCGCCGCCCGCCGCCCCCTCGCCCCACCCCCTCCCACCCGCCCCGCGGCGCTCAGCCGCGCGCGCAGCGCGCCCGCTGCAGCGCCGCGCCCTACTTGAGCTGCTCCCAGAAGTCCGCCGGCATGTCGTGCGCGATCTTCAGCGCACCGTTCGCGCCGCCGTAGATCGGTTCTTCGATGCGGATGACCTTGCCGCCGCCGAGCCGTTCCTTCATGGCCTTCTCGACCGCGCTGTCGAGGCCCTTGACCATCGAGCCACCGCCGGCGAGCAGCACGCGGTTCTTCAGCTTGGTCTGGAACTGCGGATCGAACGACGCGATCAGCTTGTGGATGCCCTTGACGATCGGGTCGATCAGGATCGAGCAGGCCGCGCGGATCTGGTCGGTCAGGTCGAACGCGGTCGGCTTGCCGTCGACCGGCAGGTCGACCATGCAGCGCTCCGGCGCGTCGCCGACGAAGCCGTAGCGCTCCTTGATGTCCTTGACCATGTGGATCGTGAACTGCGCGCCCGGGCACGTCTCGGTGATCCGGCGCGACAGCTCCTCGTCGATCGCGTCACCGGCGATGTCGTACATCACCTGGTCGGTCTCCTCGGGCATCGTGCCGTGCATGCGGCACAGGTCGGTCGTGCCGGCGCCGATGTCGACGACCAGCACGTCCTCGAGCCAGTCGAGCCCGTAGGCGACCGAGAACGGCTCGCTGCACAGCATCACCGAGTCGACGTGCGCGCGCGCCGCCTCGATGATCGCCTCGCGGTTCTTCACCGACGCCTCGGCCGGCGCGCCGATCACGCAGTAGACCAGCTCGTCCTTGCGCGGCTTCGCCAGCCGGATCGCCTCGCCGATCAGGTCCTGGGCGGCCTTCAGGTTGGCCTTCGCCTCGGCGTCCTTGGCGGCGTCGCCGGTGTACTTCAGCACGCCCTTCTCGAGCGGCTTGTAGAGCTTCAGCGACAGACGCTTCTCGAGCGCCTCCTTGCCGAACAGGACCTCCTTCTTCAGCAGCTTCATGCTGACGACGTCCTTCGGGTAGCCGACCATCGAGTAGACGGTCTCCCGCACGCCGTTGCTGGCGGACACCGAGGTCCGCGACGTGCCGAGGTCCATGCCGATGTACAGCACGCCGTGGTCCTTCTTCGGCGCGTCTTCCGTCTGCTTCGTGTCGCTCATGTTCGTGGTCTCGTGAGTACGGCCGACCCAGGGCTCACTGCTTCTTCTGCAGTTTCAGGTTCGCCTTGAAGATCTCGGCCATCAGTTCCTTCTTCTTGCCGGCCTGGACGTCGCCGAAGTCGACGCCCTGCACCTCGCGGTAGATCGACGAGATGCCGCCGTCGAGGCTCTTCATCGCCGCGACCGATTGCAGCCGCTGCTCGGTCAGGTCCAGCGATTCCGACAGCTTCTTGATCCGGCGCTGCAGCGTGTCGACCTCGCGGTCGCGCAGCGCGCGGCGTGCCTCGTCGGCGGACTGGCGCTCGACCGAGACGATGTCCATGACCAGCGCCATCACGCGCTCCTCGGCGTCGGTGATCGACGAGCTGCCGGCGGCGGCCAGCGCCTTCAGCACCTCGTGCACCTTCGCGGCGATCGCCGCGTTCTCGCCCTCGTAGCGCGCCGCCATCGACAGCGCCCCCTCCTCGAGCCGCAGCTCGAGGGCCTGCTGCTGGCTGGCGATCTCGCGGCGCAATTGGTCGACCTCGTCCTCGACCATCTCCTTCTGCCGCTCGATCTCGCTCTTCTGCCGCTGCAGGTCCTCGTTGGTCCGCAGCATGCGCAGGAACTCGGCCTTCGTCGCGTCGGCGACGGCCTCGCGTTCGACGCCGACCAGCCGCGACTTCAGGCTGCGGTGCACGGCGGCCTCGATCAGCGCGATGATGCGATCGATGCCGAGCACGTTGACCTGCTGCACGCCCTTCTTCTTCAGGCTGTCCAACGAGGTGCGGAACGACATCTGCCGCACCGCGTCCTTCAACGTCTCCTTGAAGCCCGACACGGTCAGGTGCCCTCCTCACCGGCCTGCGGCTCGTAGGCGAGCCGCCGATCGCTCTCGGGATCGGCGCCGCGCAGCTCGGTGACGAAGCAGCCGAGCACGTTGGCGCCCATGTCCTGCAGCGTCCGCACCGCGTCGCGCGTCTGCTTCTTCATCGACTTCTCGAGCCGCACGACGACCAGCGTGCCGTCGGTGCGCGACGCCAGCACGCCGGCGTCGGTCGACGGCAGCACCGGCGGCGTGTCGACGACGATGTACTGGTAGCGCTCCTTGAGCCGCTGCAGCAGCTCGTCGAGCCGCGAACTGCTGAGCACCTCGGCCGGATTGCCGACGCGCGTGCCGGGTCCGATCAGCATCAGCTGCCGGTAGCCCGCCGGGCGCAGCACCTTCTCGACGGTCGTGCGGCCGAGCAGCACGTCGGTCAGGCCGGGCTCGGGGTTCAGGTTCAGGTAGCGCTCGCAGCCCGGGCGCCGCAGGTCGGCGTCGATCAGCACGACCTGCTGCCGCTCGAGCTCGGCCATCGCCATCGCCAGGTTCAGCGCAGCGATCGTCTTGCCTTCGTCACGCACCGCCGACGTCACGACCAGCGTCTTCGGCTCGCCGTCGGGGTTCATCGCCACCAGCCGGTTGCGCAGCGCCCGCACCTGTTCGGCACGGTAGCCGGCCGGCTCGTGGAACAGCACCAGGTACGGATTCACGGACTGGTCGACGATGACGACCATGTCCTCTTGCAGACCGGCGTCCCGGTCGGGGTCGGCTGCTCTGGGATTGCGGCGGAACATCGCGTCTCGGACCGGCGGCTCGGGATCTTTCGGATCGCCGGCGGCGGCTACTTGTTTCGGGAGGTCAACTTCGGCGGCGGACGAGAGACGCGCGGCAGGGACCGACGGTGGCGCGGCGGCGCCGGCCCCGTGCCATGGGCGCACGCAGCGACGCGCCGAGCCCGGCAGGGCCGGACTTGGTGGCCCAAAGTCATACCCGGGCGACGGCGCCGCGCCAATGGCCGCACCCCCGCCGCCGGCGCCGGTCAGCCGCCGAGGTCGACGCCGGCGCGCTGCGCGAACGCCCGCGCCGCGTCGTAGCCGGCGTCGGCGTGGCGCGCGACGCCGATGCCCGGATCGCAGGTGAACACGCGCTGGATCCGCGCCGCGGCGGCCGGCGTGCCGTCGGCCACGGTCACCTGCCCGGCGTGGATCGACTTGCCCATGCCGACACCACCGCCGTGGTGGATCGAGACCCAGGTCGCGCCGGAGGCGACGTTCAACATCGCGTTCAAGAGCGGCCAGTCGGCGATCGCGTCGCTGCCGTCCAGCATCGCCTCGGTCTCGCGGTACGGCGACGCGACCGAGCCGCAGTCGAGGTGGTCGCGGCCGAACACGATCGGCGCCTCGAGTTCGCCCTTCTGGACCAGCTCGTTGACGGCGAGGCCGAACCTGGCTCGCTCGCCGTAGCCGAGCCACAGGATGCGCGCCGGCAGGCCCTGGAACGCGATCTGCCTCTGCGCCTTCTCGATCCAGGTGCGCAGCGACGGGTTGTCGCCGAACATCTGCAGCGCCAGCGCGTCGGTGCGCGCGATGTCCTTCGGGTTGCCCGACAGCGCCACCCACCGGAACGGGCCGCGGCCTTCGCAGAACAGCGGCCGGATGTACTCGGGGATGAAACCCTTGATGCGGAACGCCTCGGCGACACCGGCGTCGCGCGCCTCGGTGCGGATGTTGTTGCCGTAGTCGAACGTGATCGCGCCGCGCTCCTGCAGGTCGAGCATCAGTGCCACGTGCCGCGCGCAGGTGCGCCGCGACTCGACCAGGTAACGCTTCGGATCCGATTCCCGCAGCACCTTGGCCTGCTCGACGGTCATGCCGTCCGGCACGTAGCCGACCAGCATGTCGTGCGCCGAGGTCTGGTCGGTCAGCAGGTCCGGCACGACGCCGCTGTCGCGCACGACGGCCAGCAGCTCGGTCGCGTTGCAGCAGACGCCGATCGACCACGGTTCGCGCGCGGCCTTCTTCGCCAGCGCCGCCTGCAACGCCTGCTTCGGGTCGTCGATGCGCTGGTCGAGGTACTTCGTTTCGAGCCGCTTGTCGATGCGCCAGCCTTCGACGTCGGCGGCGAGGCAGACGCCGCCGGCCATCGTCACGGCCAACGGCTGCGCGCCGCCCATGCCGCCGAGCCCCGCCGTCACCGTCAGCCGGCCCCGCAGGTCGCCGCCGAAGTGCCGCTTGCCGGCCGCGACGAACGTCTCGTAGGTGCCCTGCACGATGCCCTGGCTGCCGATGTAGATCCACGAGCCGGCGGTCATCTGGCCGTACATCATCAGGCCGAGCGCGTCGAGCCGACGGAACTCGTCCCACGTCGCCCAGTCGCCGACCAGGTTGCTGTTCGCCAGCAGCACGCGCGGCGCGTCGGCATGCGTGCGGAACACGCCGACACACTTGCCCGACTGCACCAGCATCGTCTGGTCGGGCTGCAGGCGACGCAGCGTGGCGAGAATGCCCTGCAGCGCCGCCGGGTTGCGCGCCGCCTTGCCGAGCCCGCCGTAGACGATCAGCCGCTCGGGGTCCTCGGCGACCTCGGCGTCGAGGTTGTTCTGCAGCATCCGGTAGGCAGCTTCGATCTGCCAGTTGGCGCAGGTCAGCGTCTTGCCGCGGGGAGCGCGATAGCGGGACGAACCGAGAGCAGTCATCCCGCTAGCGTCGCCGGGCGCGCCGAGCGCTGCAAGCGCAGCATGGGCCGCGGTTCACACCGCGAGCGCGCCGACCGCCTGCTCGGCTGCGGCCACCAGGACACCGTCGGTGACCAGCGTTTCGGCCGCCGCCAGATCCGGTGCGAGGAAACGGTCGCGGGCGAGCATCGGCACGCGCTTGCGCAGTGCGCGGAACGCGGCCGCGACGCCGGCGCCAGGCCGCAGCTTCGCGCCGAGGTCGAGCCCCTGCGCCGCGCACAGCACTTCGATGCCGAGCACCTTGGCGGTGTTGGCGACCACGCGTTCGGCGTGGCGCGCGGCGGTGACCCCCATCGACACGTGGTCCTCGCGGTTCGCCGAGGTCGGGATCGTGTCGACGCTGGCCGGATGCGCCAGCGTCTTGTTCTCGCTGGCCAGCGCCGCCGCGACGACCTGCGGGATCATGAAGCCGCTCTCGAGGCCAGGGTTCTTGGCCAGGAACGGCGGCAGGCCCGAGATGTCGGGGTTGACCAGCTGCTCGATGCGGCGCTCGCTGATGTTCGCCAGCGTGCTGACCGCGATCTTCAGGAAGTCGAGCGCCTGGCTGACCGGCTGGCCGTGGAAGTTGCCGCCGCTGACCACGTCGCCGCCGGGGAACACGAGCGGGTTGTCGGTGACCGAGTTGGCCTCGGTGACCAGCACGTCGAGCGCGTAGCGGATGCCGTCCTTGGCGGCGCCGTGCACCTGCGGCGCGCAGCGCAGCGAGTACGCGTCCTGCACCTTGGCGCAGTTGGCGTGGCTCGGCATCACGGCGCTGCCGGCCAGCAGCGCGCGCAGGTTGGCCGCGGTCGCGAGCTGTCCCTCGTGCGGACGCACCTCGTGCAGCCGCTGCTGGAACGGCTTCTCGCTGCCGCGCAGCGCCTCGACGGTCATCGCACAGGCGAGGTCGGCGGCCTTGGCCAGCAGCATCGCGCGGTGCACCGCGAGGCAGCCGAGCGCGGTCATGATCTGGGTGCCGTTGATCAGCGCGAGCCCTTCCTTCTCGCGCAGCACCAGCGGCGCGCGGCCGAGCCGCTTCAGCGCCGCGGCACCCGTGACGACGCGGTCGCCGTCGTGCACGAAGCCCTGGCCGATCAGCGGCAGCGCCATGTGGCTCAGCGGCGCCAGGTCGCCGGACGCACCGACCGAACCCTGGCTCGGGATCACCGGCACGAAGCCGCCGTTCCACAGCGCGATCGCCTGCTCGAGCAGTTCGAGCCGCACGCCCGAGAAGCCGAGCGCGAGGTTGTGGATGCGCAGCGCGAACGCGAGCCGGCTCGCGTCCTGGCCCAGCGGCTCGCCGACGCCGGTCGCGTGCGACAGCAGCAGGTTCTGCTGCAGCTGCGCCAGCTGGTCGTCGGGGATCCGGACGCCGGCGAGTTTGCCGAAGCCGGTGTTGATGCCGTACATCGTGCCGCCGGCCGCGACGGCGCGCGCGACCACGGCGCGGCTCCGCTGCACGTTCTGCCGCGCCTGCTTCGACAACGCGATGCGCTGGCCCGGGCGGCTCAGCTGGACGAGCGTGGTCAGGGGAAGCGACGGGTCGCCGAGGCGGATCGTGGGCACGCGCCGAACCTAGCTGCGCCCCCGTGGGCCGGCAAGAACGCAGCGTCCGCCCGGGTCAGTGCTGCGGCGACTCGAGCGCCAGCGGCGGCGCCGTCGGCACCAGCAGGAACCGGCCGACGCGCACGACGAAGCGCGAGCCGTCGCCGCGCTCGAACGTGTAGGTGCCTTCCATGGTGCCCCACGGCGTCGCCAGCGAGCAGTAGCTGACGTAGCTGTAGCTCTCGCCGATCGCGAGCTGCGGGTTGTCGCCGACCACGCCGGGGCCGCGCACGTCCTCGCGCTTGCCGTCGCCGTCGACGATCAGCCAGTGCCGCGACAACAGCTTCGCCGGCGGCGCGCCGACGTTGGTCATCGTGATGTGGTAGCGGAACACGAACCGGCGGCGCGCCGGTTCCGACTGCGTGGGCTGGAAGTCCGCGGCAGCCTGGATCCGGATGCCGGCGGTCGTCGTGTCCGAGTGCGGCGAGGTGCTCATGGCGCGGACGCGCAAGATAGGCGGACCGGCGGCGATTGCGAGGGGCCCCTAGTGGCCGTGCGGCTTGCCGCCGCGCTGGAACAGCAGCTTCCCGTCCGGCGAAGTCAGTTCGACGGTCGAGTCGTTCATCGAGCCCGTCCACGAATCGGCCTTGGCAGGGCCGAGCAGGGCCGCCTTGACGGCCAGCGTCTTGGCCGTGGCGTCCCAGGTGTACGTGCCCTCGACGTGATCGTGGCCGCCGTCCGGCCGCGGCGCCGTGTGCACCATCAGGCGCGTGCCCTTGGTGTCGAACTCGAGGCTCATGCCGGGCTTGCCGTCGGGCGTCTTCTGCGCCCAGTTGCCGGCCAACGGATGGTCGTCGCTGCAGGCGGCGAAGAGCAGCAGGGGCAGGATCAGGACGGCGGGAATCGGTCGCGTGCGCATCGGGGGCGTCTCTCCGGGGAGATGGTCTGGGCGTCCGGATTGTCGCGACCGCGCGCGCGGAAGCCACCGGCACCGAGCGGAAAAGGTGCCCGATGCGGGCGTGGTCACCGCGAACGCGGGAACAAGGTCGTGCGCGCGCCGGTCGCCACGTCGACGCGGTCGATGCGCGCGCCATCGCGCAGCAGCAGCGTGTCGTCCGGGCCGAACGCCACGACCTCGCGCTTCCGGCCGAAGCCGAACGAGACTCCTTCGACGCGCACCACGCCGTTCATGGTTCCCCCCGCGCCGCCACCGCGGCGCCCTGCCAATGGTCTTGTTCCGCCTGCAGCGCCGTGGCGAGCGCAGCCGGCTCGTGGCCTGCCCGCAACGCCTGCCGCGCCGCGTCGACGAAGCCGCGCAGCGTCTCCGCGAGCCGCAGCGCGCGCGCCAGCTCCGGGCCGGCCGCAGTCACGTAGACGCCCGAGCCGTTGCGCCCCTCGGTGGCACCGAGGTGCTCGAGGTCGCGCCACGCCTTCGTCACGGTGTTCGGATTGACCAGCGCCTGCGCGGCGAGGCCGCGCACCGACGGCAGCCGGTCGCCGGGCCCGAGCTCGCCGCGCGCGATCGCATCGAGCACGGCAGCGACGAGCTGCTGGCTCGGCGGCACCAGGCTGTGCGGGTCGACGCGGACGTTCACGAACCGTGCTATCGACCTAGCACGGTGGTCACTTGAGTGGTGCCCCGAGAAGTGACGATGGGCTGCGTGGGGAACCGCGCATGGGCCTGCGCATCAACACCAACATCGCCTCGCTGACCGCGCAGCGCGCGCTCAGCACGGTGACGGACCGGCTCGCCGGCAGCTACCGGCGGCTCGCGACCGGCCTGCGCATCGCGACCGCCGCCGACGACGCGGCCGGGCTCGCGATCTCCGAACGGCTGCGCGCGCAGGTCCGCTCGCTCGACCAGGCCCGGCGCAACGCGGCCGACGGCATCTCCCTGGTGCAGACCGGCGAAGGCGCGCTCAGCGAGGTCGGCAACATCCTGCTGCGCCTGCGCGAACTCGCCGTGCAGGCCGCGAACGGCTCGGTGTCGCAGCAGGACCGCTCGACGCTCGACGAGGAGTTCCAGGAACTGGTCGACGAGATCGACCGCATCGGCCGCGGCACCGAGTTCAACGGCATCAAGCTGCTCGACGGCACCGCCTCGTCGGTCGTGTTCCAGATCGGCTTCGGCACCGAGACCGGCGTCGACACGATGGCCGCCAACCTGACCGCCGTGCTGGCGACGGGCCTCGGTCTCGACGTGCTGGCCGTCACCAACGTCGGCGCGGCGACGACGTCGCTGGCCGCGATCGACCAGGCGATCGACAGCGTGTCGCGCACGCGCGGCACGTTCGGCGCGATGCAGAACCGCCTCGAGAGCACGATCCGCAACCTCGCCGTGCAGAGCGAGAACCTCGCTGCCGCCGAATCGCGGATCCGCGACGTCGACATCGCGCGCGAGACGGCGCAGCTGGCGCGCGACCAGATCCTGCAGCAGGCCGCCGTCGCCGTGCTGGCGCAGGCCAACCTGCAGCCGCAGCTGGCGCTGCGCCTGCTCGGCACCTGACGCGCGGCTGGTGCGCGGACGCGGGTTCGCCTAGCGTGCGGGCATGGCCAAGATCACGTTCAAGGGCAATCCCGTCGCCACCGTCGGCGACCTTCCGCGCATCGGCACCCCGGCGCCCGAGTTCACGCTGGTGAAGAACGACCTCGCGGCGATCGGCAACCGCGACGTCGCCGGCAAGAACGTCGTGCTGAACATCTTCCCGAGCATCGACACCGGCGTCTGCGCGACGTCGGTGCGCAAGTTCCACCAGCAGGCGGCGTCGATGCCGAACACGGTCGTGCTGTGCGTGTCGAAGGACCTGCCGTTCGCGATGAAGCGCTTCTGCGGCGCCGAGGGCATCGACCAGGTCGTGACCGCCAGTGCGTTCCGCGGCCCGGACTTCGGCCAGGCCTACGGCGTCACGATGGCCGACGGACCGCTGGCAGGCCTGTTCGCGCGCGCGGTGGTCGTGCTCGACGCCAAGGGCAAGGTCGTGCACACCGAGCTGGTGCCGGAGATCGCGCAGGAACCCGACTACGCGAAGGCGATCGCGGCGGTGCGCTGACCGGGCCGGAGGGGACGAACGGCGGCGCGCACCTGCGCCGAAGGGCCCCGTCGCCAGCCGGCCCTGGCCGTGCGACGATGGCGCGATCGGGGCGCCTTCGCGCCCCGATCGGAGGTGCCCGATGACGATCGCTTCCATCTGCCAGCGCCGGGTCGACACGGCGTTGCCGACCGAGATCGTGCAGACCGCCGCGCAGCGCATGGCGACCCGCTGCGTCGGCACGCTGGTCGTGGTCGACGTGCACGACCGCCCGATCGGCATGCTGACCGATCGCGACCTGGCGCTGCGCGTCGTCGGCGCCGGCGACCACCCGCGCGGCATCACGGTCGCCGACGTGATGACCGGCCACGTCGAGGTCGTGCGCGAGGACGCCTCGATCGAGACCGCGCTCGCGCGCATGCGCCAGGAAGCGGTGCGGCGGCTGCCGGTCGTCGACGCGGATGGACGCATGGTCGGCATCGTCAGCCTCGAGGACGTGCTGGCGCTGCTGGCGCGCGAGATGGCGGCGGTCGGCGAGTTCCTGCAGCGCACGTCGCCGACGCGGCTCGCGGCCGAGTGACGCGGGCCGGCGATGCCGTACCGCGGGTGGCTGCTGCTGCTGGTCCTGCTGGCGATCGCCGGCAGCGGGATCGCTCCGTACGACCGCCGCGACTGGTGCCTCGAACACCTGCCGACCGCGGCAGCACTCGGCTTCCTGGTCTGGTACGAGCGGCGCCGCGGCGGCGTGCCGCTCGGCAACGGCCTCTGCACGCTGCTGTTCGTGTTCACGCTGCTGCACGTGGTCGGCGCGCACTTCCTCTACTCGCGCGTGCCGTACGACGCGTGGGGCGAAGCGCTGTGCGGCGTGCGGCCGTCGGACCTGTTCGCGGCCACGCGCAACCACTACGACCGGTTCGTGCACCTGTGCTTCGGTCTCTCGGTGCTGCCGGTGCTCGCCGAACTCGTGCACCGCCACGTCGCCCCGAAGCCGCTGTGGACGGTGCTGGTCGCGGTCGCGTTCGTCGGCGTGATCAGCAAGCTCTACGAACTCGCCGAGTGGGGCATCGCCGTCGCGCTGAGCCCCGAGGCCGCCGAGGCCTACAACGGCCAGCAGGGCGACCCGTTCGACGCACAGAAGGACATGGCGCTGGCGTTCGCCGGTTCGCTGGTCAGCGGCGCCGTCGTCGCGCTGCGGCTGCGGCGCGCGGCCCGGCGACCGGCGTGACCGCCTGGCTCGCGGCGGGACCGGCACGCTGGCGGCGTCGAGTTCTCGCACAGTCGCTCAAGCTGCCAGGGCCGCACGGCCGATGGCATGGGTGCCCGGCGCCCGTCCCGGGAGGAGAGACGCATGCACAACCCCGTTCATCACGGCCCCACGCTCGCGGAACACCGCGGTCGCCCGTGCATCCAGGTCGTCGACGACGATGTCGGCATCCAGGGATTGTTGCGGACGCTCGGTGCGCAGCTCGGCTGTGACGTCGTGACCTACGGTTCGATCACCGAGTTCGAGTCGCGCCCCGGGCCGGACCGGCCCGGCTGCTTCGTGTTCGACCTGATGTTGCCGGACGGCACCGGCCTCGACCTGCTGCAACACCTCGTGTCGGCCGGCAACGGCATGCCGGTCGTGTTCATGAGCGGCATCGGCAAGGTCGCCGAGGCCGTGCAGGCGCTGAAGCTCGGCAGCATCGACTTCCTCGAGAAGCCGTTCGAGATCACGCGGATGCGCGAACTGCTGCAGCGCGCGATCCAGGTCGACCGCGACCGCCGCGACCGCGCTGACGAGCGCGCCAGCGTGCTGAAGCGGTTCGGCACGCTGTCGCCGCGCGAACACGAGGTCATGGAGCTGGTCGTGCAGGGCGCGGCCAACAAGGAAGTCGCCGCCAAGCTGGGCCTCAGCCCGAAGACCGTCGAAGTCCACCGCGCGAACGTGATGCGCAAGATCGGCGCGCGCACGCTGGCCGAACTGGTGCGCCTGCACGTGGTCTACTGCGAGACCGAGCCGGCCCAGCCGGCCGGCGTGCACGGGCCGTGACGCCGCGCCGGGCGTTCCCGGCCCGGCTTCAGTAGAGCAGCGTCGCGAGCCGCCGGCGGTAGTCGTCGAGCCGCTCGTCGTCCTCGCCGACCAGCGCGAAGCAGAGCAGCATCGCCTGCCGCGCGAGCCCGCCGCGGAAGTTGCGGTCGGCGGCGACCGACGTCAGCACCCCGTCCATCGCGCCCTGCAGGTCGCCGGCGAGCAGGCGCGCGCGTGCGGCCGCCAGCGCCGCTTCGGCCGGCGGCCCCGACGGCGCCAGCGCCGCCTCGAACCAGGCCAGCCCACCGCGCAGTCGGCCGGCCGCGGCATGCCGTTCGTCCTCCTCCGGGATGCCGTCGAGCAGCGTGCGAGCGGTCGCCGCATCGCCGGCACGAACCGCGGCCAGGGCCCGCGCATACCGGCCGGCCGGGCTCGCGGGGTCGACCGCGGCCGGCGCGGGCGGTGGCGGCGGCGCGGCGACCATCGGCTCGATGCCGTTCCGCTCGAGGAACTTGCGCACCTCGGCTTCGGGCAAGGCGCCCTGGAACGCGTCCACCGGCCGACCGCCGTCCACCAGCACGCAGAACGGGATGCCCTGCACACCGAACGCGTAGGCGAGGTCCTGTTCCCGCTCCGTGTCGACCTTGCCGAGCACGAACGCGCCGGCGTATGCCTCGGCCAGACTCTCGAGCACGGGGCCGAGCGTGCGGCACGGGCCGCACCAGGCTGCCCAGAAGTCGAGCAGCACCGGCCGCGTCATCGACTGCTCGACGACGTCCTTCTGGAAGGTGGCGGCGGTCACTTCGCGCACGTGGGTCGATGGCATGCCGCGTTCGTAGGAGGCTGGGCCGGCGCCGTCAATGCGGACGCGGCCCTGTCGTTACGCCCCCGCTACGCCGCCGGCACGCCGCCCCGCCGCGGGTCGCCCCGAACCCGGTGGCACGCATGTTGGACTGCGGGATGCACCGGTCCGAGGCCGACGCGTTCCGTATGGGACGGGACGCGTGAGAGAGGCGACCGCGCCTCGGACCGGTATCTCCTCCCCGCGCCGCCGCCCTCAGGCCGGGACGGGCTCGATCGAAGCCAGCAGCGACGTGACCAGCTCCAGCACGCCGTAACCGAGCACGACGAAGCCGAGCTGCACGACGAACGCGACCACGGCACTGCCGCGCGTGACACCGAACAGGCTGCGCAGCCAGAACAGCGCCAGCGCCGTGTTGCCGATCAGCATCGCGAACGTCGCGACGTGCACGGACGGCACCAGCGCCATCTGCAGGAAACCGGTCAGCTCGTACCAGAGCGCCAGCGCCATGCTGCGGCCGAAACCCGGCGACTCGGTGCCGATGACGTGCACCGAAGCGTGCACCAGGAACGACAGGAACGCGAACAGCAGCAGACCGCAGCTGATCCACTGCGTCGGCGCGTCGGGCACGAGCCACGGATAGGCCTCGTCGATCGCGTCGAGCCGCTGGCGCAGCCGCGACCGCGGCGGCCCCTGCTGGGCCGGTTCGTCGGCGGCGGCGGCCGCGGGTTCCTGCGGTGGCACGCGCGTGGGCGCCTTCGCCGGCAGAGGCGGGGCGCTCTTGCCGTTCTCGCCGCCCTTGGCGGGCACGGCCGGCGCCGCTTCGCCGGCCGGCGCGGCCGGCGGCGCCGGCGGGACGACGGCGGGCAGGAAGCGCACGGCCCGCACCTGTTCGGCCGGCACCGTGCGCACTTCCTGGCCGATGCGCACCTGCAGCGCGTCGAGCCCGAGTGCCGTCAGCGTGCCCTGCAGCACCTGGCCATCGGCCAGCTCGATCGTGGCAGGCCGTTCCTGAGCCCGGAGCATCGCCCCGGTGAGCAACACGAGCAGCGTGGCGACGAGGCGGAACATGCGACAGCGATCGGCCGGCGAGGGTGCCGGGCTTGAGCCG
The DNA here is from genome assembly GCA_016794425.1 of Planctomycetota bacterium. Classification (GTDB taxonomy): domain Bacteria; phylum Planctomycetota; class UBA1135; order UBA1135; family UBA2386; genus JAEUHS01. Next base: position 130,522 of record JAEUHR010000043.1, on the reverse strand, counting down.
GCGGCGGTATGGGCCGGTCCGGGTGCCGCCGACCCCGGCGAACACGGGCGCCCGACCCCGCGCTCGACTACTGTGCCGCGGGCGCGGTCCCGACGTGCGCCGCCGCCGACGCTCCATGAACGTGCTCCCCCTGCTCCTCGGTCTCTGGCTGCCGCTGCCGCAGGAACCGCCGCCGGCCGCGCCACCCGCCCCGCCGTCCGACCTCGCCGCGCTGGCCGCCCGCGTCGACGCCGCCCACCGGCCGCACGGCCCGGTGGCACCGGTGACGGCGCTGCGCGCCAACCTCGAACTGCACGTCGTCGACCGCGAACAGGAACGGCGCGGCATGGTCGCGCTGGACGTGATGTTCCTGCAGCGGCCGACCACGGGCCGCCAGCCGCCCGCACCGCTGATCCGCTACGACGTGCTCGAAGCCGGCGCCGAAGCCGTGCGCGGCCGCGATCGCAACGGCCCGTGGCAGTTGTTCCAGGGCAAGGCGACCGACCTGCGCAAGGCCGAGTTCGTCGACGACCTCGCCGCCTGCCAGCGCCACACGAACCTCGCCCGGCAGCTGCTGCGCTTCCTCGATCCCGGCGCGGTGCTGCGCGCGCTGGAGAACCCTGGACCCGTGCAGGACGAGTCGCTGCCGCGGGCGCGCCAGGTCGTCGTCGCCTGCCACACCGTGGCCGGCGACCTGCCCGCGTTCCCGCTGCTGCAGCAGGGCGGCGACGACGCGCCGGTGCACCTGAAGGTCTGGGTCGATGCCGCGACCGGCCGCCTGCTGACCGCTGACGTGTGCCCTCGCGTCGACGGCAAGCCCGACGAGGCGCGGCTCGAACGCATCCACCTGGTCGACCTGCACGAGCAGGACGACCTGCTGGTGCCGCGCAGCATCGAGCACCTGTTCCGCACCGCCGACGGCACGCTGCGGCCGCAGAGCCGCGCGGTGCTGACGTCACTGTCGCTGCGCCCCGAGCTGCGCGTCGAGGACTTCGACCGGCCGCAGTGACGCACCGGCCGCGGCGCGCTCAGCAGCGGCGGCGGAAGTAGCGCTCGAGCTCGGCGGTGCCGAACGTCAGCACGGTGGGTCGACCGTGCGGGCAGTTGTGCGGGTGTTCGAGCGTCGCGGCCTCGGCGAGCAGCGCGGCGATCTCGGCTTCGTTGAGCCGGTCGCCGCTCATCACGGCGGCGCGGCACGCCATCGAATGGAAGCGCTCGGCGATCCGCTCGTGCACCGCGGTGCGGCCGTCCTCGGCGCCGGCGGCCAGCAGGTCGCGCACCAGGCGCCTGGGATCGACCTTGGCGAGCACCGCCGGCAGACCCTGCACGGCCACCGCGCCGGGCCCGAACGGCTCGACCAGCAGGCCCTGGGCAGCGAGGCCGTCGCGCGCGTCGTCGAGCCAGGCCAGTTCGCTAGGCGTCACGTCGACGACGGCCGGCACCAGCAGCCGCTGTATCTGCACCGCGCGCGCCGCGTGCTCGCGGCGCAGGCGTTCGTAGACGACGCGCTCGTGCAGCGCGTGCTGGTCGACCACCAGGAGGCCGTCCGGACCTTCGAGCAGCAGGTAGAGGTCCAGCACCTGCAGGAAGCGGCCGGAGACGCGCTGGAACGGGTTCGGCAGCGCGGCGGCGGGCGCCGCCGCAGCAGCAGCCGGCGGTTCGCGCACCTCGTCGCCGAACCCGGGCGGCGACGCGGCGCGCGGCAGCGACGGCGCCGGGCCCGGGCCGAACAGGTCGCGCGGCAGCTCGGGGAAGCCGGACCGCGCGCGCGGCAGCGCGTCGGCGATCACGACGCCGCCCGCCGCACCGGCCGCGGCGGCGCGGCCGATGCCGCGCGCCTGCAGCAGCGAGCGCACGGTCTCGTGCAGGCAACCGGCGACGCGGCGCGCTTCGACGAACCGCACCTCGGCCTTGCGCGGATGCACGTTCGCGTCGACCTGGTCGGGCGGCAGCGTCACCTGCAGCGCGTAGACCGGGAAGCGCCCGCCCATCAGGTACTCGCGGAACGCCTGCCGGATCGCGTGCAGCGCGCTGCTCTCGCGCGCGAGCCGGCCGTTGACGAACATCAGCTCGAGCTTGCCGTCGCGGCGCGCGAGGTCCGGTTCGGCAACGACGCCGGCGACGGCAAGGCCCGGGAACGCGCGCTCCGCGACCAGGAGGCCCGGGCGCAGTTCGGCGCCGAAGCAGCGCGCGAAGCGCTCCGCCAGCGGCTCGCCGGTCGGCAGGCGCAGCCGCTCGCGGCCGTCGGCGACCAGCGTGAAGTCGACCTCGAGCCGCGCCAGGGACAGCTCGGCGACCAGTTCCTCGATGCGCGCGCGCTCGGCGCCGGCCGACTTCAGGAAGCGCCGCCGCGCCGGCACGTTGAAGAACAGGTCGCGCACCTCGACGCGGGTGCCTTCGGGGCAGCCGCAAGGCTGCGGCGCCGACTCGACGCCACCGTCGCAGCGCACCTCCCAGCCCGCCGGCTCACCGCGGCGCCGGCTGCGGATCGCCGCGCGCGCGACCGCGCCGATCGACGCCAGCGCCTCGCCGCGGAAGCCGAGGCTGCCGATGTGGTCGAGGTCGGCGACCGTCGCGAGCTTGCTGGTCGCGTGGCTCGCGAACGCCAGCGGCAGATCCTCGGGCAGGAACCCGTCGCCGTCGTCGATCACGGCGATGCGCTGCTGGCCGCCGCCGTCGATCTCGATGCGCACGCGCGTGGCGCCGGCGTCGAGCGCGTTCTCGAGCAGTTCCTTGACGACCGAGACCGGTCGCTCGACGACCTCGCCGGCGGCGATCTGGTTGACGACGGCGGGTGGCAGGCGGCGGATCACGCTTCGAGGTCCTCGGCGGTCGGGATCGGCGCACCATCGAACCACATCGCCAGGAACTGCTCGAGCAGCACCGCCGGCTCCTCGCCGGAGAGGCGCGACATGCGCTGGCAGTGGCGCAGCGCGAACAGTCCGCGGCGCAACCGCGGTTCGTCGTGGCGGCGCACCTGGTCGACGAAGCGGTCGGCGAAGCCCTTGACGCCGGCGCGCGCCGGCAGGTCGCGCAGCGGCACGCCGCCGTCGAGCAGCACGCGGCCTTCGTAGGCCATCGCCAGCGAACGGTGCAGCCAGCTGGTCGTGAACGGCAGCACGCCGCCGGCGTCGACGACTTTGCCGTCGCGACCGCGCGCCCCGCGGTCGAACATCGCGCGCACGGCGCGCCGCGCCCCGACCGGATCGTCGCCGAGCACCGCATCGGCGAAATCGAACGGGGTCGCCTCGAAGCTGGTCGTGACGCGACCGCGCAGGTCGGCGGGGCCGAGCGGCTTGCGCTTCGCCTCGGCGCCGAGCGTCGCGCGCAGCCGCCCCAGTTCGGCCAGCAGTTCGGGCAGCAACTTGCCGACCTGCACGACCAGCAGCCACGCGGCCTCCGGCAACAGCGGCACGCCGAGCTTCGCGGCGCGACGCACGACCCAGCGGCACAGTTCGCCTTCCAGCGGACTGCGCGTGCGATCGAACGGCTGGTCGTAGAGGTCGCGGAACTCGAACAGCCCGCCGGCCGCGGCGAGCTCCTTGGCGAACGTCGCGACCGCCCGCTTGCGCTTGTCGAGCTTGGTCGCCTCGATCACGAGGCCGCTGCCGCGCTGGAACCGCGGCGCCTGCGCCGCAACGGTCGCGGCGTGGCGGCGCCACCAGTTGGCCCCGCGGCGCACCACCACGAACGCCGCGCGCGCGAACAAGCCGCCGCCGCGCAGTTCCTGCAGTTCCGGACAGGCGGCCAGCCCTTCGCCGCCGGCGGCGTCGCCGGCATCGGCCGCATCGTCGGCGTCGTCGTCGGCCTCGGCGTCCGCGTCGTCGCCCCCGCCGCCGCCGGCGCGCAGGTCGACCGCGTCGATCAGGCGCAGTTCGGCGTCCTTCGGCACCGCAGCCAGCACCAGTTCCATCGCCTCGGCGCGGAAGTGGTCGTTCGCGCCGCTGATCGCCAGCACCGGCGGCAACCCCTTGGCGCAGAGCTTCTGCAGCCGCACGAGTTCGTCTTCGGGGTTGGGGACGGCCATCGTCGTCAGGCCAGCAGGTAGAGGTCGAGGCAACCGGCCACGAACATCACGACCGCGATCGCGCCGTTGGCGGTGAAGAACGCCGTCTGGATCCGCGACAGGTCGTGCGGCCGCAGCAGCGCATGCTGCCAGACCATCAGCGACAGCGCGAGCCCGACGCCCACCTGCCAGGCCGCGCCGAGCGCCAGCCAGCCGAACGCCGCGAACCCGCCCAACGCCAGCGCGTGCAGCACCCGGCTGCACCACATCGCGCCGCGGGCGCCGAGCCGCACCGGCAGCGAGTGCAGGCCGGCCGTGCGGTCGAACGCCTCGTCCTGGCAGGCGTACAACACGTCGAAGCCCGCGACCCACGCCGCGACGCCACAGCCGAGCACGGCCGGCGCCCACAGCCGCGGGCCGAACGCGCCGTCCGCCGCCAGCCACGCGGCCACCGGCGACAGCCCGAGCGCGATGCCGAGCCACAGATGGCACAGGGCCGAGAAGCGCTTCACGTGGCTGTAGCCGAACAGCCACAGCAGCGTCGGCCCACCGAGCCAGCCGCAGACCGGCGCGAGCCACCAGCAGGCCAGCAGGAACACCGCGCCGCTGCCGAGCGCCAGCGCCAGCGCGGCGCGCGGCGACACGGCCCCGCGCGGGATCTCGCGCCCGGCCGTGCGCGGATTGCGGCCGTCGAGGTCGCGGTCGGCGTAGCGGTTGTAGGCCATCGCCGCCGTGCGCGCCGCGACGACGGCGAGCACGACGAGGCCGAGCAGGCGCAACGACGGCCGCCCGCCGGTCGCCGCCAGCAGCGACACCAACGCGAACGGCAGCGCGAACACCGAGTGCGACAGTCTGACCAGCGACGCGAACGTGCGAGCGCGGGCCAGCAGCGCCGGCGCCGTCACCGTTCCCCCTCGTCCCACGGCGAGCCGGCCGCCGCATCGGGCGTGCGCCAGCGGCGCACCAGTTCGTGCGGCACGCGCAGCCGGTCGAGGATCTTGCCGACCACGAAGTCGACCAGGTCCGTCACCTGCTGCGGCCGGTGGTAGAAGCCCGGCATCGCCGGCAGCACGATCGCGCCGAGCCGCGCCAGCGCGAGCATGTTCTCGAGGTGCACGATCGAAAGCGGCGTCTCGCGCGGCACCACCACCAGCGGCCGCCCTTCCTTCAGCGCCACGTCGGCGGCGCGTTCGACGAGGTTGCTCGAGAAGCCGTGCGCGATGCGCGCCAGCGTGCCCATGCTGCACGGTGCGACGATCGTCGCGCGGATGCCGGCGCTGCCGGACGCCGGCGCCGCCTCGACCGCGTCGCGGGCATGTACGTGGAGCCGCGTGCGCAGCGGCGCCGCGAACAGCGACGCGAGGTCCGGCCGCGCGAGGTCGATCGCGGCGCCGGCCTCGTGCACGAGCACGCGGCCCGCCGCCTCGGTCGCGCACAGGTGCACCTCGTGCCCCGCGGCCAGCAGCACCTCGACGAGGCGCAGCCCGTAGGCGATGCCGCTGCCGCCCGAGAAGCAGACGGCGAAGCGGTCCGGGGCTGGCGCGGCAGCGGTCATTCGTTGACGAGGTAGAAGTAGACGTTGTAGACGGTGTGCGTGTAGACGCAGACGCCGAAGCCGCGCAACCACATCAGCACGCCGAGCAGCAGGCCGGCCATGGTGCGGAACAGGAACCGCCGCGCGTCGTACGGCTCGCCGCAGAGGTGGTGAAACCACGAGAACACCAGCGCGCTGACCAGCACGGCACCGGCGCCGACGATCCAGACCGGCAGCGACCAGGCGCGGATCGCCCGCACGCCGATCCAGACCAGCAAGGACATCAGGCCGAGCCGGAACACGAGTTCCTCGAAGATGCCGGCGCCGAGCGACCCGACCAGGTCCGCCAGCAGCGGCCCGCTGCCGGCCGGTGCGCTGAGCACGCGTACGAACGACGACGCCATCGCCGCCGACACCGGACCGAGCATCAGGCCGTAGACCGCCCCCTCGAGCGCCAGCACACCGGCGACGCGCGCCCACGGCACCCGCCGCCGCACCAGCGAGCGCGCCGCCCACACCGCCAACAGGAAGAACACGAGCCGCAGCACCAGCAGGCCCTGCACGCCGAGCCGGTCGAGTTCGCGCAGCAGCAGCAGTTCGGCGCCGTTGCGTTCGTCCGGCGTCAGCATCGCGCGCAGCAGTTCGTAGAGCAGCCACAGCGGCAGCACCGCGAACAGTCCGACCGCGGGATCCCGCGACCACTCGAGGTATCCGCCGCCCGACGGTGCCGACGGCGCGCCCGGCTCAGCGGGTTCCGACTTCGCCACGATAGAGCGCGGCGATGCCGCCGGTCAGGAGTCGCATGCGAGGCGTCTGCAGGCCCGCGGTGCGCATCAGCGCCAGGAAGTCCTCGCGCTCGGGGAACGCCATCACCGAATCGTGCAGGTAGCGATAGGCGTCGTTCCTGGCGCCGTTGATCCACTGGCCGAGCCGCGGCAGCACGCGCCGGAAGTAGAACCGGTAGGCCGGACCGAGCAGCGGCACGCGGGGCTTCGTGAACTCGAGCACGACGAGTCGGCCACCCGGGCGCACGACGCGCGCCATCTCGCGCAGGCCGGCCGCCGGATCGCTGACGTTGCGGATGCCGAACGCGACCGTCGCGAAGTCGAACGTACCGTCGGCGAACGGCAGCGCCAGCGCATCGCCGGCGACGAACGACGGCCGGCCGCTGCTGCCGCGCAGCGGCGGCTTCACCGCGGCCCGCGCCAGCATCGGCGCGCAGAAGTCGGCGCCGACCATGTCGGCACCGGCCCGCTGCAGCGCGAAGCTCAGGTCGCCGGTGCCGGCGCAGACGTCCAGGCCCCGTTCGCCGGGCCGCGGCCCGACCAGCCGCACGGCCTGGCGCCGCCACCAGGTGTCGATGCCCAGCGACAACGCGCGGTTGGCGCGGTCGTAGCCCGGCGCCACCTCGGCGAACATGCGTTGGATCGTCGCGCCGTCGGGCATCTGGCGGCGATTCTGGACCGCCCGTCGCCGAACCTCAATCGCGTTGCGCGGGATCGGCCGCACCGATCGCCGCCGCAGCGGCGCCAGTTGCTCTGCTCGCCGGCGTAGCCGCGCCGCGTCGCGGCGGCATCGGGCATCGCAGGAACGAACGAGTCGCAGCGCGACTCGTTCGTTACTGCCGCCAGTAGTTCGTCACGCAGCGCACGCCCGGCACATCCAGGGTCGCGATGCGCGTGCCGGTCGTCAACTCGAACACGTCGACCTTGCCGGTGTCCGACAGGGCGACGAACAGCAGGCGCGGGTTCGAGGCCTTCGTGATCGCGCCGTTCGGCGCCACCTTCGTGGTGTGCTTGCCCGAGTGTGTGAACGGCGTTGCGGCATAGCCGGTCGCGAACGGCGACGCTTGGCCGGTGTAACCGCCGACGTTCAGCAGGTCGTCGCAGCACAGGTCGATGACCGAGTTGCCCGACAGCTGGTCGCGGATCGGCGTGCCCGGCGTGAAGCCGCCGAAGCGCTGCGTCACCGTCCACTCCTTCTGGCGGTAGGTCGGCGGCAGGATGAAGCCACCCGAGATCGGCTGGATCGGCAGCGCGCCACCCGGCGAGCTGGTCAGCGACAGACGCGACACCATGCCGGCGCCGCTCTCGTCGACGTGGCCGATGAACACACCACCCTGGCCCGCGGCCATGTCGTACGAGATCGCCTTGGCGCGCGGGAACGTGACGTTCGTCACCGAGCCGATGATGTCGTTGAAGCCGATGCCGTTGACGCCGTCCGGACCCGACTCGTAGATCGTGACCGTGCCGTTCGAGTTCAGGATGTAGGCGTAGTAGAGGGCCGAGGCATTGCCGGTGCCGAGGTAGCGCTCGGTCACGACGATGTCGATCGGGCCGTTCAGGAAGCCGCCGAGCGAACGGCGCACCTGGAAGTCCAGGCTGCTGATGACGGTCAGGAAGTTGGCGTCGGTCGAGACGACCAGCACGTCCTCACCGTTGGGCTGCCAGGCGATGCCGGTCGGGCCTTCCTCGACGCGCGTCTCGCCGACCACCTGGTGGAACTGCGAACTCAGCGGGTTGATGTCGATGAAGCTGACGGTCGAGCTGGCGAAGTTCGTCACCGCGAGGCGGGTCAGGTTCGGCGCGACGGCCATGCTGACCGGGTCCGACAGCTGGATCGAGTCGAGCACCGTGAAGCGGTTGCTGTTCAGGACCAGCACCTGGCCGTTCTCACGATCGAGCACGTAGAGGAAGTGGCCGATCTGCTGGCGCGACGTGAACGGGCAGTACGGCGTCGGCGGCGGCGGCGAGCCGGGCTGGCGCTGCGGACCGACGAACACGTTCATGAACGTCGTGCCGTAGAGACCGAGCACGCCCTCGATCGACGAGAACGGATTGCCCACGCGCAGCGGGTTCAGACCGACCGCGGCGCAACCGGCGGGCGGACCACCGGTGACCAGCGAGCCGGCCGGACCGAAGCTCGACTTCACGCACGGCTCCTCACCGAAGATCGCGCGGCTCGGGTTCGGCGGCGGGAACACCAGCCGCGGCGGGTTCGGCACCGGCGGCTGCGTGATCGGGTTGCCGGGCATCGCGGCGCCCAGCAGCTGGTTGACCTGGTTGGCGCTGGTCGCGTTGGCGTTGAAGTTCTCGTTGTTGAAGACGAGGTCCAGCGGCGCGCCGATGTGGATGTCGGTCACGTCGCCGACGATCGGATCGCGGACCAGGCGCGGATTCAGCCGCGTGTCGAGCGTCTTGCTCAGCACACCCGCACCACCGGTGTCGATCGGCCGCGAGCTGGGCGCCAGCTGCGGGTTCGCACTCGGTTCGCGGATGATCGGGTTGAAGCCGAAGCGCGAGACCGTCGGGTCACCAGTGCCCTGGCCGAAACCGTTGAGGTCGATCACCGACACGCCCGGTTCGGCGCCGCCGATGCCGATGTAGATCGCCTCGGGCGCCACCGGCGCGTTGACGATGCCAGGGCCCTCGCCCGTGCGGAACCGCGTCGTCACCGCCTGGCCGATCGTGTCGCCGTTCAGGCTGTTGATCGTCGTCGCCTGCACCGCGACGTCGACGTTGGCGTCACCGGGCAGGTTGTAGGCCGGGCGGATGATGTAGTTCATCAGGTCGCCGTAGCTGACCGGATCGGCGTGGTAGATGACCGGGAAGGTCTGCGCCGCGGCGGTGACCGTCAGCGACACGCCGCCCGACGGCGGCGTCAGCTGCGCCGGATCGAAGAACGACCCGACTTCGCCGGGCTGCACCGGCTTGTTGAAGCTGACCAGGATGGTCGTCGTCGGATCGATGCCCTGCTGGTTGTTGCCCGGCTCGATCTTCGGCGTCGAGCCCTGGTAGCCGAGCACCTGCGGCGGGTTCGGGTCGGCGCCGACCGTCGTCGCGGTACCGACTTCCTGCTCGAGGATGTCGTTCTCGGAGTCGCGCACCGCATTGGTGACGACGATGCGCAGCAGCAGGCCCGCCGGGAACATCTCGTTGTCGGTCAGATCGACGACGGGATCGTCGTCGGCGATGAACACGAACGACTTCGCGCTGACCAGGTCGGCGGCACCGGCATACTGCGGGAAGCCGTTGGCGCGCGAATCGAGGATGCGGACGTTGTTGCCGTCGGCCTCGACCGCCTTGGTCTTCGTCAGTACGCCGCCGTTGTTGTAGTAGGTGTAGCCGTTGACGAAGCCGCGGCCCTTCAGCGGGATCGTCTGCTCGTCGGCCGGGTTGTAGCCGGTCAGCTGGATCGAGCCCGACAGACCCGAGTTGGCCTGGTCGGCCAGCAGGTTGCTGAGGATCGAGTCGACGTCGAGCTTGTGGCTGAACGAGAAGTGCAGGAAGTGATTGCCCGGGTTGCCGTCCGGCAGGATGCCGCTGGTCGGGAACGTCGCGACCGGCAGCACGCCATTGGCGCCACTGACGTTCGACTTCAGGGTCTCGATGCTCTCGACGTTCAGTACCGTCGACGTCGGATTGCCGAACGAGTCCGCCTGGCGGATCCGGTACGGATAGACGTTGCCGGTGCCCGTGCTGATGCTGACGACCTTGAAGTCGCCGCGGTTGTCCGGATCACCCTTCACGCCGCCGGTACAGCCCATGACAAGGAGCGCCGGGGTGAAGAGGGTCGCGCCGAAGAGAGCAGTTCGGTACGACCGGGACGTGGAAGTGGCTTTCATGGGATGTTCGATCCGGCCGCGGGCATGCGGTCGGGAAGGGTCTACTCCGGACAAGTCCAGCCAGAAGCCGTAGCACCTTACTTCGCCTTGGCTTCCATGCAAGGCGAACGTGCCTCGCCACCGCTGGCTGCGATGCCGGAACGGGCACCGGAAGGCAAGGACGGTGCCGCGCGGCACGGCGCAGGCAGATTGCCCAACCAGGCGCTGTCCAGGGTTCCGCCGCATCGCGCCGGAGCATCCTAAACAACTGAAATGGCTCGGCTTGTGGCTCAGAAGCCGAAAGGCCCCGGTGCCGGTGCGGTTCCGCTCGCGGTGCGCGACCGCACAACGCGCTGCACGCGGCGTCGGCGCGCAGCCGGTTTGCCTGGTCCCCCCTCGCATGCGAACCTGCGCGGCGTGACCGACCCGCTCGATGCCTACCGGCGCAAACGCGACTTCGCGCGCACGCCGGAACCCGACGCACCGGCGGCGCCGCGCGGCCTGGCGACGTTCGTCGTGCACCGGCACGAAGCCCGCAACCTGCACTACGACCTGCGGCTCGAACATGGCGGCGTGTTGTGCTCGTGGGCGGTGCCGCGCGGCTTCTCGTACGACCCGGCCGACAAGCGGCTCGCGGTGCGCACCGAGGACCACCCGCTCGCGTACGAACACTTCAGCGGCCGCATTCCGAAGGGCCAGTACGGCGCCGGCACGATGGCGATCTGGGACCGCGGATCGTACGCGCTGGTCAAGCTCACCGACTGGGATCAGGCGCTGGCGCGCGGCGAATTGAAGTTCGTGCTGCGTGGCCGGCGGCTGCGCGGCGAATGGCACCTGGTGCGCACGCAGCAGGGACCGAACACGTGGCTGCTGTTCAAGTCGCGCGACGTCTACGCCGGCCCGTCGCGCGACAGCGCGCTCGGCATCGACCTCGATCGCGCCGTCGAGGCACCGCTGCCGGATCCGGACGCGGCGATGCAGCACGGCGCCGCGGCCGCGCCGTTCCGCGACCCGACCTGGCTGTTCGAGATGGAGTTCGTGGGTCGTCGCTGCCGCGCGACGCGCGACGGCGCCGAGGTGGCGCTGCACGGTGTCGAACGCTTGCCCGACGCGGTGCGCGACGGGCTGCTCGCCCTGCGCTGCGAACGCGCGCGGCTCGACGGCGTGCTGGTCGCGCTCGATGCCGGCGGCCGCCCTTGCCGGACGGCGCTCGCGCAGGCGCTGGCCGGCACCGCCGCGGCGCCGATCGCCTACTACGCGTTCGACCTGCTGCACTGGGAGGAGTTCGACCTGCGGCCGCTGCCGCTGCTCGATCGCAAGGCCGCGCTGCGCACGTTGGTCGCCGACGGCCCCGGCGTGCTCTACGTCGACCACGTGCTCGGCTCGGGCACCGACCTGCTGGCCGCGATCGCCGAGGCCGGGCTGCCGGCGGCGATCGGCAAGCGCGCGGCGAGTTCCTACTGCACCGGGCCGAGCCCGGACTGGGTGCGCATCGCCGCCGGCAATGCGCCGCCGGCGGCGACGCCGGCCGCCCGGCGCGGCGCGCCGCGGCGCAGCCGACCGAGCAACCTCGACAAGGTCTACTGGCCCGCCGAAGGCCACACCAAGGGCGACCTGCTGACCTACTACCACGCGGTCGCCGAGGCGCTGCTGCCGCACCTGCGCGGCCGGCCGGTGCACCTGAACCGCTTCCCGGACGGCATCGACGGCAAGTCGTTCTACCAGCGCGAAGCGAAGCCGGGCACGCCGGACTGGGTGCGCACGGTGCCGATCGAGCGCGACGGCGAAGTCGTCCCCCACCACGTGATCGACGACGTCGAGACGCTGCTCTACGCGGTGAACCTCGGCAGCATCGACCTGCATCCGTGGCTGTCGCGGGCTGCCACGCCCGACGCGCCGGACTGGGCGGTGCTCGACCTCGACCCGAAGACCGCGCCGTTCGCGCACGTGGTGCGCATCGCGCGCGCCGCCGGCAAACTGCTGCGCGGCATCGGTCTGCGACCGCTGCTGAAGACGTCGGGCAAGTTCGGCATGCACGTGTTCGTGCCGCTGCGCGCGGGCTACACGTACGACCACTCGCGCATGTTCACCGAGGCGGTCGCGCGCGTGCTGGTGCGCGAGCTGCCCGACATCGCGACGGTCGAACGGCTGCCCGACCGCCGCGACGGCAAGGTCTACCTCGACTTCCTGCAGAACCGCCGCAGCCAGACCGTCGTGCCGCCGTACGCGGCGCGGCCGGTGCGCGGCGCGTCGGTGTCGGCGCCGCTGCGCTGGGACGAACTCGAGCACGACGACCTGACGCCGCAGCGGTTCACGATCCAGTCGATGCCGGCGCGGCTGGCCGAACTCGGCGACCTGTTCCGCCCGGCGCTCGAGGACCCGCAGGACCTGCTGCCGGCGATCGCGGCGCTCGACTCCGTGCTGCGGCGCCGTTAGCGATCGCCGCCGTGCGCCTGCAGGCGCCGCCGCACCTGTTCGGCCCATCGGCTGTTCGGATCGAACGACAGGTAGGCGCGCCAATGGCGCCGCGCCTCGTCGATCGCGCCCGAGACCGCCAGCGATTCGGCGAGGTTGTAGTGCGCGTCGGCGTAGTGCGGCACCAGCGCCAGTGCGCGCCGCAGCGCCGCGATCGAGCCGTCGCGGTCGCCGAGTTCGCCGCGCACGATGCCGAGATTGTTCCACGCCTCGGCGTAGTCCGGCGCCGCCGCGACCGCGGCCTCGAACTGCGCCACCGCGTCGCCGCGGCGCCGCAGCGCGTAGAGGCAGTTGCCGAGGTTGAAGTGCGCTTCCGGATTGCGGGTGCCGAGCGCGCGTTCGTAGGCGCGCACCGCGTCCTCGAGCCGGCCGGCGGCCTCGGCGTCGACGCCGGCCTGGAACCAGTCGTGCGGCGACCGCAGGCTCGGCAGCGCCGCCGCTTCGGCGCGGCCACCGAAGTCGAACAGCAGCTGGCCGCCGGGCTCGACGAGCCTGCCGTCGGGCGTGCGCACGGTCACGCGGCGCTGGCCGATGCTGGCCAGGAGACCGGTCAGCGCCGCGTCGGGGTCGGCGACGACCGTGCGCGCGAGCTGCCAGGCGCGCTGGATCCGCGGTGCGGTCCAGCCGGCGCGCCACAGCTGCGCCAGCGTGCGGGCCGCGCCGAGCGCGCGGAACGCGAACGCGTCGGTCGAACCGCGCCGCGGCTGCAACAGGTCCTGCTCGACCCAGCGCCGCACGACGTTCCGCGGCAGCCCCGCCAGCTCGGCCAACTCGGCGAGCGTGAACGTGCGTTCGGATCCGGTCGGCGTCGTCGTCACGGGGCCCCCGCCGGAACGATGCCGAGGAACACCGGCGCGCGCAATGCGCCGCTGTCGGTCCGTTCGAGGAAACCGACGCGGCAGAACAGGCCCGGCTGCACCCAGACGCCGCGCTGCGGCACCGGCACCAGCGGCCGTTCGGCCGGATGCGCGAGCAGCCACGCGCGCAGCGTCGTGCGCGTCGCCGCGTCGATGCCCGAGCCGACCTTGCCGACGCACTGCAGCGCGCCGTCGAAGTCGGTCGCGACGATCAGCGACTTGAAGTCGCGCGCGCCGTCCGGCTCGTAACCGAGCACGAGGCAGTGCACGACCTGCTGCGGCTTGATCTTCTGCCACGCGTCGCTGCGCTCGCCGGGCCGGTACGGCGCCGCGAGCCGCTTGCCGACGATGCCCTCGAGGCCGCGTTCGCCGGCGGCGGCGAACAGATCGCGACCGCGGCCGACGACGCCCTCCGACAGCCGCAGCCGCGGCTGCGCCGCGGCCGCGACCAACGCTTCGAGCGCCTGCCGCCGCGCCGCCAGCGGTCGGTCCAGCAGCGGTTCGAAGCCGAGCCACAGCAGGTCGAACACCACGTAGTGCACCGGCGTCGCGCGCGCGGCGGCGGCGGCGCGCGCGGCGCTGGCGTTCTCGCGGCCCAGCATCGCGCGGAAGTCGGGCCGGCCGTCCTCGCGCAGCACGACCAGTTCGCCGTCGAGGATCGTGCCGTCGGGCAACGCGCGCAGCGCGTCGAGCTCCGGGTAGCGGTCGGCGAGGTCGCGGCGCCGCCGGCCGTGCAGCCGCAGCGTGCCCGCCTCGACGTAGGCCACTGCGCGCACGCCGTCCCACTTGATCTCGAACAGCCAGCCGTCGTCGTCGAACGGCTCGCCGATGCGCGCCAGCATCGGCTCGATGTGCGCAGGCAGTCGGCGCGGCGCCGCCACGGCGCGCTACTCGCCGCCGACCTTGCGCGGCCCCTTCTTGCGGCCCGCGCTCGGCGCCAGCTTCTTGTCGGCCGCGGCCTCGTCGGCGGCGGCGCCGCCGTCCGCGTCGGCGGGCGGCGGCACCCCGGCCGCGCGCGCCTGCGCTTCGGCGACGCTCTTCTTCAGCGCGTCCATCAGGTTCAGGATCTTCGGTTCCTCGTGGTCGGGCACCTGCACGACCTCCTGGCCGGCGACCTTCAGGTCGATCAGCTTCTTCAGCTTGGTCACGTACTGGTCGCTGTAGCTGCCGAGGTCGAAGTCGGCGATCTTCGACGCGCCGATCAGCGTGTCGGTCAGCGCCTCCTCCTGCGGCTTCAGCGCGACCTCGTCGACCTCCTGCTCGAACTCGTCGGCGGCGCGCACGCGCTGCGGGTAGTGCAGCCCGGTCAGCACCAGCAGCCGGCCGCGCGGCCGCACCAGCACCAGCTGCTCGCGGCCCGACATCACGACCTGCGCGATCGCGGCGACGCCGTTCTTGCGCATGCCTTCGCGCAGCAGCGCGTACGGCCGCTCGCCGGCCGGGCCGTCGGGCAAGAGGTAGTGCGTCTTGCCGGCGAAGAACGACGCGTCGATCGCGTCCTGCGGCACGAAGCCGTCGATGCTGACCGCGCGGTCGCTCTTGGTGCGCAGCTTGTCGAGTTCGTCGGGATCGACGACGACGTAGCTGTCCTTCTGGTGCTCGAAGCCGCTGACGATGTCCTCGCTCTTCAGCTCGCCGTGCGCCGGGCAGACCTTCTGGTACTTGATGCGGCTGTTGCAGCCCTTGTGCAGCTGGTTCAGGTGCACTTCACCGGCGGAGTCGTTGGCGGTGAACGCCTTCACCGGCACGGAGATCAGGCTCAGCTTCAGGAAGCCTCGCCAGGAGGTGCGCGACGGAGCAGCCATGGGGTCCTGGGGTTCGAGAGCGCGGACGGCGCGTCAGGATACCATCGGCACCGGCGATCCCCGCCACGCAGTCGACGTCCGCGTTCGCGGCGGCGATGCCAGCGTCGCCAGGTGGCCGCGCCCCGCCTCAGCCCCCCGCGACGAGGTCCAGGAAGCGCCGCGCCAGCGCCGGCCCCGCGCACGAGTCCTCGTGCTTGAAGAACAGGAACACGTCCGTGAAGCCGCGCGCGCGCAGCGTGTCGCGCCAGCGGCGCAGATCGTCGTCCGCGTACGCCGCGCGCCGCAGCCGCAGGTAGGCCCAGCTCGCGGTGTCGGCGAACACGGGCTCCGGCGCGTCGTCCTTGTCGCTGAGCACCAGCGCCGCGTCGCGTTCGCGCAACGCCGCCAGCGCGTCGTCGTCGAACCAGCTCGCGTGCGCGAACTCGAACGCGACGCGCACGCCGTCGCGCTGCAGCGCCAGGAAGTCGCGCAGCACCGCGGTGTCCTTCCGCACCCACTTCGGCACCTGGTAGAACACGCAACCGAGCTGGTCGCCGAGCGGCGCCAGCACGTTCCACAGCACCGCCAGCAGCTCGCCGCAGTCGACGAGCTTCTGCGTCCAGGTCAGCCGCTGCGTCGCCTTGATCGCGAACCGGAACGTCGCCGGCACCTGCGCCTGCCACGTCGCGACCATCTTGGTCGACGGCATGCGATAGAACGTGTTGTTCAGCTCGACGGCGGGCAGCCGCTCGGCGTAGAACGACAGCATCGCGGCCTTCTTCAGTTCGTCCGGATAGAAGGCCGGCCGCCACTCGTCGTAGCTGAAGCCGCTGGTGCCTGTGTGGAAGCGGGGGCCGGAGGCGTGGGCGCTCACGCCGCTAACGGTAGCAGGCCGGTCACGCCCAGAGCACGAGCCCACGCACCTTCGCGTCGTGCGTGCCGCGGCCCGGCACCCGCACGCGCATGCCGTGCTGGTACTGGCCCGCCAGCTCGACGCGGTAGCCGCCGTCGAACAGGTGCACGGTGCCGCTCTTGGCGCCGCGGTGCACCAGCGGCACGACGAACGTCTCCGCGGCGCCGGTCGGCTCGCTGCGCGTCACGACCAGTTCGGCCACGATGTCGGCGGGCTGCAGCGGGCCGAGGTCGACCTCGAGGTGCACGTCGAGGTGCTGGCCGACCTTGAAGTCCTGCAGCTCGACCGTCGTCGCAGCCGTGATGCGGACCTTCTCGAAGCCGGTGCGCACGCGCAGGAACTCCTTCGCGGTGTCGCGCGCCGGCGCCTTCTTGGCCGACTGCTGCGCGAAGTACTGGCGCGCCAGCGGCCGGTACGCGAGCTCGAGGTAGTCGGTGACCATGCGGTCGGTGTTGAACTGCCCCGGCACGCTCTCGAGGTCGTGCACGACGAACTCCATCCACGACGACGGCACGCCGTCCTTGTCGCGCGAGAAGTAGTTCGGCACGACCTCCTCCTCGAGCAGCCGGTAGAGAGCGGTGGCGTCGGCCTGGTTCTGCAGCTCGTGGCTGCCGTAGACCTGTGAGCCGCCGATCGTCCAGCCGTTGCCGCCGTCGGCGGCCTCGGGCCACCAGCCGTCGGCGATCGACAGGTTCAGCACGCCGTTGGCCGCCGCCTTCATGCCGGACGTGCCGCTGGCCTCCTCCATGCGGGTCGGGGTGTTGACCCAGACGTCGACACCCTGCACCAGCGCCTTGGCGACCAGCATGTCGTAGTCCTCGACGAACACGACCCGGCCGATGAACTCCGGCGACCGCGCGATCTGCACGATCGACTTCATGATGTCCTGGCCGAGCCGGTCCTTCGGGTGCGCCTTGCCGGCCACCAGCAGCCGCACCGGCCGGTCGGTGCTGCCGAGGATCTTGCGCAGCCGTTCGGGGTCGGTGAACAACAGGTGCGCGCGCTTGTACGGGGCGAACCGCCGCGCGAAGCCGAGGTAGAGCGCCTTGTCGTCGAGGCCGGCCAGCATCGCGCTCAGCACGACCGGGCTGTCGCCGCGCGCGTGGAAGGCGCGCGTCAGCGTCTCGCGCACGACGTCGAGCATCAGCGCCTTGTTGGCCTGCCGCACGCGCCACAGCGCCCGGCGGTCGACGCGACCGGCGTTGGCGAAGTCCTTCGGCCGCACCGTGTGGCCCTCGGCCGCCAGCAGCTTGCCGATGCCGGCGTGGGTCCAGGTCGCCAGGTGGATGCCGTTGGTGACCGACGCGATCGGCACCTCGTTCTCGAGCAGGCCGGGCCAGAACGCGTGCAGCAGCTTCTGCGACGCGCGCCCGTGCAGTTTGCTGACGCCGTTGACGAAGCCGGCGAAGTTCATCGCCAGGTACGTCATGTTGAACTCCGAGGTGCCGCCGCTGGCCTGGCCGAGCGCGAAGAAGCGGTCCCACGGCAGGCCGACCCATTCCTCGGCGTCGCCGAAGTAGCGCCGCATCAGGTCCTCGGCGAAGCGGTCGTGACCGGCCGGCACCGGCGTGTGCGTCGTGAACAGCGTCGTCTCGGCGACGTACTGCCGCGCCGCGTCGAACGGCAAGCCCTCGCCGCGCACGAGCCGGCTCGTGCGTTCGAGCACCAGGAAGGCCGCGTGGCCTTCGTTCATGTGGTAGACCGCCGGCCGGATGCCGAGCGCGCGCAGCAGCCGCACGCCGCCGCGGCCGAGCACGATCTCCTGCTGGATGCGCGTCTCGACGTCGCCGCCGTAGAGGTTGCGTGTGATGTCGCGGTCCTCGGCGCGGTTCTTGTCGACGTTGGCGTCGAGCAGGTACAGCGCGACGCGGCCGACCATCGCCTTCCACGCGCGCAGGAACACCTCGCGCCCCGGCAGCTGCACCGAGACCTCGAGCGGCCGGCCGTCCGGCGCCCGCACGACGTCGAGCGCGAGCTGGCGCGGTCGGTTCTCGCGGTCCGCGGCGATCTGCTGACCGTCGCTGGACATCTGCTGGCCCATGTAGCCGTAGCGGTAGAACAGGCCGACGCCGACCAGCGGGATGCCGACGTCGCTGGCCGACTTCAGGTGGTCGCCGGCCAGGATGCCGAGACCGCCGCTGTAGATCGGCAGCGAGTGGTGCACGCCGAACTCGGCCGAGAAGTACGCGACGGGGTGCTCCGCCGACAGCGCCGGGCCGTCACCGCGGCCGTGCAGGTGCAGCGGTTCGCCGGCGGTCGCCATGTAGTCGTCGAAGCGCTTCTGCACGTCCTGCAGCCGCTGCAGGAAGTCCTTGTCGCGCGCCTTCGACTGCAGCGCCTCGAGGCCGGTGCTCTGCAGGAACGCGACCGGGTTCTCGCGGCTCTGGCGGAAGCCCGGTGCGAGCTCCTCGAACAGGCCGCGCACGCCGGCGTTCCACACCCACCAGAAGTTGCGCGCCAGCCGCTCGAGCCCACGCAGGCTGGTCGGCAGCGTCGCCGACGCTTCGAACGGCGACAGCCGCGGCGTCGTGCCCGAACCCGGCGACGGCAGCGCGCGGCGCGGCAGCCGGAACTGCACCACGCCGCTGGTGCTGCGCTGCTGCACCGCACCGAGCGCCAGTTCGTAGGCGCGCTGGTAGTTCGCGTACAGGTCGCGCCAGGCAGTGCGGCCCGCGGCGGCGCGGCAGCGTTCGCGCAGCGCGGCGTCGTCGGTGCGGCGGTCGCACTGGCCTTCGAGCGCGTCGACCAGCGCCGCGGTGACCTCGGGATACGGCACGCGTTCGCGCTTCAGCACGGTGATGCCGTCGGCCGGGCCGAGCCCGGCGGCCGCGGCCCAGCGGCCGAAGCCGGCGAGGTCGGTCGTGATCGTCGGCACGCCGACCGCGAGCGCCTCCTGCGGCGTGTAGCCCCAGGGTTCGTAGTACGACGGGTAGACGCCGACGTCCATCGCCGCCAGCACCGCCTCGTACTCGCGCCCGAACAGACCGTCGTCGGGCCGCAGGTAGATCGGGATCTGCACGACCTTCATGCGGCTGCCGAGCCGGTTGTCGAGGCCGAGCCGCTTGCAGTGCGCGTGCACCGGGTCGTGCTGCTCGTCGAACAGGTTGTGCGTGCACAGGCCGATCGGCGTGCCGGCCGGCGCGCCGGCGAGCCGGTCGATCAGCTCGGCGCGCATGCCGGAGTTGCCCGCCGGCACCAGCAGGAACGCGACCAGGCGCCGGCCCTTCGTGTGCTGCATGCGCCCCATCGCGTCGAGCAGCAGTTCGATGCCCTTGTTGTGGAACTCGTAGCGGCCCGCCAGCGCCACGTACAGCGCGTCGCTGGTGTCCTCGCCGAGCACCGCGCGCGCGACGCGGTCGAGGTCGCGCCGCATCAGCCGGCGATCGCCGGCCGCCAGCTCGTCGACGACGGCGAGGTCGATGCCGTTGGGCAGCAGCGGCTCGACCTTGCGCGCGTGCAGCAGTTCGGCCTCGGCCGCGGTGATCGCGCTGACGGTCGTGAACACGTCGGCCTTGCGCGCACAGACGCCCTCGAGCGAGTGCTTGGCCTGCACGCCGTGCGCGCGCGCCAGCTCTTCCGACGTCTTGCCGCCGAGCCCCTTGTCGGCCGCGGCCGGATCCGGCGTGATGCCCAGCGACGCCAGCGCGCGGCCCAGCATCGTCGCGTGGGTCGTGAACACCGTGCCGATGCTCGGGATCCGTTCCTGCAGGTGGAGCAGGGCGGCGCCGGTCATCCACTCGTGCGCCTGCACGACCGCGCGGCGATGGAACGGCGCCAGGAACTCCTCCCACCAGCGCTCGATCACCATGCCGGCCGCGATCGAGAACAGCACCGGCTCGACGTAGTCCCAGTCGCCGGCGATCGAGTCGACCTTGTGGCGCTCCCACAGGCCCGACAGGATGCCGTTCTTCTGCTCGAACAGCCCCGAGAAGCCGACCAGGATGCAGCGCGGCCGGCCGGGGATGCGCCAACGCCCAACGCGCACCGGCACGCCGAGCTGGCGGCAGCTCTGCGCGAACTCCTCGCAGCCCGGTTCTTCGTCGAACGGCGGCTGGTGGCCGGCGGCCAGGAGCTGCGGTCCGACCGTGATGTAGTCGTCGCCGAACTTCTCGACGGCGGTCACGGCCTTGCTCGACAGCACCGTGTGGATGCCGCCGACCTTGTTGCAGACCTCCCAACTGATCTCGAACAGCTGGTACGAACGTTCCGGCATGGTCACGGTTGCTTCTGCTTCTGGAGTACCTTGCCGACCTGCGCGCGCAGGTCGTCGAGGGCGGTCATCAGGGTGACGAACGCCGCGTGCGGCGAATCGTAGGGACTGAAGTACTCGTGCACCTCGGCGTCGCTGTGGTGCTTGGTGGCGACGTAGTACACGTGGTCGCTGGTGGTGAAATCGCGCCAGACGCCGAGCAGCTCGGGCCGCGTCTCGGCGGCGGCCAGCACGTCGCGGCGCAGCGCGTAGATCGCCTGGTTGGCGGCGGTCTGCATCGGGTTGCCGAGCCAGGCGGTCAGGTTGCGCTCGGCATCGGCCCACGACACCGGGTCCGGGATGTCGAGCTCGCCGATCGCTTCGCGTTCGGCGGCGACCTGGGCCGGCGTGCGGAACCGGAAGCTCGGGTCCTGCAGGACCAGCTCGGGCAGATGGCGCATGAACTCGAGGATGCCGGTGGATTCGCCCTGGTGCTCGCCGAACGTCTCGTAGTCCATGAACAGGCCGATGAACTGCGCTGGCACCGGCACGTCGTGCAGCCAGGACGCGTAGGTATCGGCAAACAGCGGGTACGAAGGCCACTTCGGGTTCGAGAACCGGAACGCGATGTCGTCCGAGAGCGAGTAGCTGCGCAGCAGCAGCTTCAGCCGGCTGCAGCCCTTGGGGCGATACGGCACCTGCGGGCTGCGCCACTTCAGCAGCCGGTCGGCGCCCTCGCCGAGCATGCATTCGAAGCCGAGCTGTTCGACCTTGCGACAGATCGTGTTGTCGAGGATCAGCTCGGTGTCGCGGAACGTCGTCGGCACGCCGAACAGGTCAGTGACCGTGGTGCGCTGCAGCTCGACCTGGGCCGCGAACTCGTCGAGGTCGCTGACCGCGGCGAGGCTGTGCTGACTGGTCTCGCACAGGAACTCGACGTTGCCGCTGTCGGCCAGCGCGACGAAGCTGTCGAGCGCCTCGGGCACCCAGTCGCGCAGCTGCCGGATCACCGTGCCCGACAGCGAGAACGCGCAGCGGAACTGGCCGTCGGTGCGGTCGATCGCGTCGAGCAGCAGCCGGTTCATCGGCAGGTAGCAGCGCTCGGCGACGCGCTCGGCGACCAGGCGGTTCAGGCCGGTGTCGAAGTAGTCGCCCTTCTTGATCCGATCGCCGGGCTTGCACTTGCGCAGCCGGTAGGGCTGGTGGACCTGGAAGTAGAACACGACGTCGATCACGCCGTGGCCTCCGCGCGGCCGCGGCTGCGCCCCGGCTCGGCGTCGAGCAGCGCCAGCGCGCGCAGCAGTTCGCCGGTGTTCCACGCCTGCGCGAACGTGCCGCCGGGTCGCTGCGGCAGGTCGCCGTCGAACACCTCGCTGACGTGGTCGAGGCCGGCGCGGTCGAGCTCGGGCAGGAAGTCGTCGAGCCAGGCGCGCAGCGCCGCGCGCACGGCGGGCTGCTGCTTCGGCGGCGTGGCCAGCAGCGCGGCTTCGACGTAGCAGCCGCCGAGCCACGGCCAGGCGGTGCCCTGGTGGTAGGCGAGATCACGCTGCTCGGGGTCGCCCTCGTAGCGGCCGCGGTAGCCGGCGTCGCGCGGCGACAGCGTGCGCAGGCCGCGCGGCGTGCGCAGCTCGGCCTCGACCATCGCGACGACAGCGCGCCGCTGCGCGGCCGACAACGGCGAGTGCGGCAGCGCCGCGGCCAGCACCATGTTGGGCCGCACGGCGCGGTCGGCCGTGCCGCCCAGGACGCGGTCGGCCAGGTAGCCGCCGTCGGCGAGCCAGAACCGCCGCACGAACGCGGCGCCGCAGCGATCGCGCAGCGGCGCGAACGA
The DNA here is from genome assembly GCA_016794425.1 of Planctomycetota bacterium. Taxonomy (GTDB): domain Bacteria; phylum Planctomycetota; class UBA1135; order UBA1135; family UBA2386; genus JAEUHS01. The sequence goes on along the minus strand of JAEUHR010000043.1, from coordinate 108,351 downwards.
CGCCTCGCCGTGTTCGACCAGCGTCGCCAGCAGCGAGTACCAGAGCGCCTGGATCTCGACCGGCAGCCCCTGGCGCGGCGTCACCGGCCCGCGGGCGGTGCGCGCGTCCATCCAGGTCGCGTTGAGGTCGGGCCCGCCGGCGGCCAGCAGGCCGTCGCCGTCGACGCCGAGGCCGAGCTCGGTGCCGGCCGTGTAGGCGGCGGCGATGTCGCGCAGCGCCGGCACGAAGTCGGCACGCAGCCGCTGCGGGTCGCCGCCGGCCGCGGCCCAGCGATGGACGGCCAGCGCGAACCACAGCGCCGCATCACAGCTGCCGTAGTGGCTGTCGGCCGGCGTGCGGCCGTAGATGTTCGGCAACAGGCCGCGGCGCAGGAACGGCAGCGCGCCGGCCAGCACGCGTTCGCACAGGTCGCCGCGGCCGCGCGCCAGCGTCAGCCCCGGCAGCGCGACGAACACGTCGCGCCCCCACTCGCCGAACCACGGGAACCCGGCCAGTACGCCGAGCCGGCCGCCGGTGGCGCGGTAGAGGAACGCATCGGCACCGTGCGCGAGCCGCGCCCGCAGCGGATCGGCGGCCGCCGCGAGGGCCTGCGCCTGCTGCTCGGCGGCGGCGAACGCGGCGGCGAACGCGCCGGCCGGCGCGTCGCACGGCAGCCCGAACGAGAACGCGGCGATCGCGTCGCCGTGCGGCGGCACGTCGAGCTCGAGCACGCCGGGCGTGAAGCGGTCGCCGGTGTGGTCGTAGCCGCGCGCGCGGTCGGTCGAGTACAGGAACCCGCGGTACCAGTCCGGTTCGGCGCGGAACGCGGCCGTGCTGTCGACCGACAGCCACAGCGTCGGCAGCAGCCGGCTCGGCCGGAACCCCCAGCTGGCGCCGCGCGTGTGCACGGTGCCGTCGAACGACGGATCGGCGGCGGGCAGCTGGTCGGCGTCGCAGAAGCCGAGCAGCGGCCGCACCGCGAGCCGCAGCGGCCGGTCGCCGAGGTTGCGCCAGCGCACGAACAGCATCGGCTCGCCGCCGTCGTCGTGCGCCGCGCGCAGCAGCACCGCGCGTTCGAGTTCGTGGCCGGGGGCGCGGAACGTCCAGGTCGGGCACGGCCGCAGCGCGAACGCGACGCCGACGCGCGGTTCGAACGGCGCCGGCTGCGAGGCCCAGTGCGCGTGCAGCAGCGAGGTCTCCTGCGCGCCGTCGACGATCCGTTCGTCGAGCCCGGCGATCGCCATGCACCGGCGGGCCGCGTCCTCGGGCCGCACGATCCAGAGACCGTGGTAGCGCCGCTGCGGCAGGTCGGCCGTCGTGCCGCAGGCGTAGCCGCCGCGCCCGTCGGTCTGCAGCCACTCGGCGTCGCGCGGCCACGGCACTGCGGCGGTCGGCGACGAGGTCGCAGCGGAACGGACGGAGGACTTGGCTCTTGCCATCGAGACTTGCGCGCGACGCCGGAAGGTCCAGCCTACGTCGGGCCGAGGTCGGCGCAACGTTCCTCCGCCACAGGATTCCGCGCTTGCCCCTGTCACCATCCGTGCGGCGCCTGCATCCTTGCGCCCTGCTCGCCGCAGAAGCGCGCCGCATCCATGCCATGGTCAACCTCGACCTGAAGAACACGCTCGCGTTCATCCTGGCCGGCGGTGAAGGCAGCCGGCTGAAGCCCCTGACGGCCTATCGCGCGAAGCCGGCGGTGCCGTTCGGCGGCAGCTACCGCATCATCGACTTCACGCTGAGCAACTGCATCCACTCGGGCCTGCGCCGCATCCACCTGCTGACGCAGTACCAGGCGCGTTCGCTCGAGGAGCACGTCCGCTTCGGCTGGAACTTCCTGCCGCGCCGCCTCGAGCAGTGGATCACCTGCACGCCGCCGCACCACGTCACGGTCGGCAAGTGGTATCGCGGCACCGCCGACGCGATCTTCCAGAACCTGCACACGATCGAGGACTGGCAGCCGCCGACCGTCGTCGTGTTGTCGGGCGACCACATCTACCAGATGGACTACCGCGACATGCTCGCGGAGCACCTCGAACACCGCGCCGCGCTGACGATCGGCGCGGTGCGGATCCGCGCCGAGGAAGCGCACCAGTTCGGCATCCTGCAGATCGCCGCCGACGGCCGCGTGACCGGCTTCGTCGAGAAGCCGAAGCAGAACCCGCCGCAGATCCCCGGCGACCCGGGCCACTGCCTCGCGTCGATGGGCATCTACGTGTTCGAGACCAAGGAGATGGTGCGCCGGTTGGTCGACGACAGCCGGTTGCCCGAAGGCCAGGGCGGCGACTTCGGCCACCACGTGATCCCGCGCATGATCGGCGCGGTGCCGGTGTTCGCGCACATGTTCCGCGGCATCGAAGGCGAGAAGAGCCCGTACTGGCGCGACGTCGGCACGATCGAGGCCTACTTCGACGCCAACATGGACCTCTGCAGCGTGAAGCCGCAGCTGAACCTCTACCGCGAGGACTGGCCGACCTACACGCTGTGGCACAACGACCCGCCGGCGAAGACCGTGTTCGAGGAGATCGGGGAAGGCGGCCGCCGGTCCGAGGTGCTCGATTCGCTGCTGAGCCCCGGCGTCGTCGTGTCCGGCGCCAAGGTCCGGCGCTCGCTGCTGAGCAACCGCGTGCGCGTCGACGAACACAGCGTGCTCGACGAGTGCATCGTGATGCGCGGCGCGCAGGTCGGCAAACACTGCAAGCTGCGCCGCACGATCGTCGACAAGTGGAACCAGGTGCCGGACGGCACCGTGATCGGCCACGACCTCGAGGCCGACCGCAAGCGCTTCACGGTGTCGCCGACCGGCATCGTGGTCGTGCCGCACGGCCACCGCTGGAGCTGACGGCCGCTACTGCAGCCGTGCGGCCAGCTCGCCGGCGAGCCAGCGGCCGACGACCTCGTTGCCGCGCATGCTGAAGTGGCCGCCGTCCTGGATGAACAGCCCGGCGTGGTCGGGTTCGGCGGCGAGGATCGGCGTCGCATCGAGCACCGTGAGGCCGAGGTCGCGCGCGACCGCGGCCCAGCGCTGCTGCGCGAGCCCGGGCGGGAACTCGTCGGGCGCGAAGCCGAGTTCGCGCAACCGCTCGGCGCGGCGATCGGCGTCGACCTGCCAGACGGTCGGCAGGATCACGAACCACAGCGGCCGCGCGCCGGCCAGCTCCTTGGCGCGCTGCAGCGACTCGCGCAGCGCCGCGAGCACGCGCGGCAGCACCGGCGGTGCGCCGGGCGCGAACGTGCGGCGCTCGTCGACCGCGTCGAGGAACAGCCCGGCGTGCTCCTGCCCGCCCTGCGGCATGCCGGCCAGACGTTCGACCTCGGCCGGATCGGGCACCAGTTGCGCCAGCGGCGACCACTCGCGGCGGTTCGTGAAGATCCAGGTCTCGAGCCACAGCGCGGCGCGGGACCGCAGCGCGAGGCGCGTGCGCCACGACGTGTGCACGAGGCGCGCCATCGGCCCCTGCAGCAGGAGCCCGGCGTAGACCGTGCGTTCGGGGCTGGCGTCGTCGCTCGCGTCGTTGCCGAGGAAACCGCAGACCACGAACGCGTCGGCCGCGAACGGCGCGTCGAGCCGCGCCAGGTGCGCCACCGCGTGGCGGCTGCCGTAGCTCGGCACGCCGCCGTTGCCGACCGTCGCGTCGAGCCCGCGGCGGCGCAGTTCGTCCTGCACGCGCGCCGGCAGCGCCTGCCCGGCCTCGACGCCGTAGCCGAACACCAGCGAGTCGCCGACCATCAGCACGCGGCGTTCGCCGGCGCGCTTGTCCCCCACCTCGTCGCCGCGCAGGCCGAGCGCGTTGATCGCGACCTGCGTCACGACGCCGGTGTCGCCGATCTGCAGCGTGCCGCGGTAACCGGGCTGCAGCGCCGTGTCGCGGTCCGGCGTCGCGACGTACATGCCGGCCTGCTGGAAGTCGGCGAAGCCCGGCGGCAGCGTCCAGAACAGCCGGAACGCGATCTCGATCAGCACCGCCGCCAGCGTGCAACCGAGCAGCAGCGCGACCAGCACGAACGACCACCGGCGCCGCCGCCGCGGTTTCGGCGCGGCCGCCGCCGGTGTCACTGCCGGCGCGCCTCCGCGCGCATCGCGACCCCGCACGTCTCCGGCGTCTTGTCCGCGGCGTCGTACAGCGCCACGAACGTGCGGCACTCGTCGGCGTCGACGGTGCGCAGCGGGTCGACCCAGTGCGGCGGGATCGTCTGGTAGCGCACCCACGCGACCACGGTCGCCGCCGGGGCGTCGGCGGCCAGCGGCACCTCGAAGTCGACCGCGTCGCCGCCGGCCGTGAAGTCGACGTCGGTGCCGATGCCGACCGGTGCGGTGTCGGCCGCGTGCGGCCCGTCACGGCGCCAGCCCTTCGGCAAGAGCCGCGTGTCCTTCTCGCGCCGATGCATGCGGCTCAGGTAGGTCGTCGGTTCGCCCTCGGGATCGGCGGCGACCAGCTCCCAGACCACGACCTGATCGCGGCTCGTGACGCGGGTCCGGTGCGGCTGCCGCTGTTCGTCGGCGACGTCGGCGAGCCGACCGTCCTTGGTCCAGCCGCCGCTGTCCCAGACCACCTGGTTGCCGGCCCGCACCTGCACGTGCAGCCACGCGCGCCGCGACGGATAGCCGCTCGGGAACTTGTGGCCGGTCAGGTTGTCGACGCGCACCGCGAAACGCAGCTGGCCGCCCTCGCGCACCGGCTCGTCGATCGTGATCGCGACCGTGTCCTCGGCCAGGAGCCGCCGCGTCGCCAGCGCGTTGCGCCGCAGCGCCGCCTCGCTGGCGACGACCCCCAGCGCGTCGCGATTGGCCGCCAGCAGGTCGAGCAGGAACGCGTTGCCGCCGACGAACGCGTGCGAACGGTACGGTTCGCGCACCGGGATCAGGAAGTCGCCGCCGCCCGGGTTGCGGGCGATCCGCGTGCGCCCGAGGTCGGCCATGTGGCACTGCTGGCAGGTGCGCGACTCGGCGGTGGCGCCGTTCTCGTCGCTGAAGACGCTGTTGCGCCACTCGAGGTACGGCGTCTGCTCGGGGAACTCGGTGCCGGTGTGGCCGGTCTGCAGCGTGTGGCAGCTGCCGCACAGCGCCGACGACTGCACGTGCGCCCCGTGCTGCACCTGGTAGCCGGCGAACATCTGCATCGGCTCGGCGACCGGTGCCGCGTACGGCCCGTAGAGGCGGCGGCTCTTGTCGATGCTCGGCTGGCCCGAGAACGTCGCCGGCTGGCCGAGGCCGTCGGGCTGGATCTGGTGGCAGACCGTGCACGACACGCCGTCGCGCGCCAGCGGGTCGGTGGCCGCGGCCGCGACCGTGGTCGGCGCCTGACCGGCGAGGCGGCGGCCGTGGTGCACCATCGGTGCGTGGCAGCGCTGGCACAGCGCCTGCACGTCGCTGCCGGCCACGGCGACCTCCTTGGCGACCTGCGCGCGCCAGTACGGGTCGCGGAAGCTGTTGGCCATCACCGACGCCTGCCACAACGCGTGCGGCGACACGTCCTCGCCGAGCGCGCTGCGCATCGCGGTCGAGCGCGGCGCCCCGCTGTGGCACATCGCGCAGCCGTCGGCGGTCGCGAACACCTCGTTGTGTGCGGTCGGGCGGCGCGGGCCGCGCCAGCGTGGGCCGGGGCCGAGGCCGGTGGGATCCTGCACCACCGCGCTCGGCTTCGGCACCGCAGCGGCAGCGGGTGCGACAGCAGGAGCAGCCGCCGGGGTCGGTTCCGGCACGCCGGTGGCGACGCCGGCGCAGGCGACGAACAGCAGCGTCAGCGTCACCGAGGCGCGCATGGCCGCGCTCAGGCCTTGGCCGCGCGCGGCGGCAGGAACTCGCCGAGGAACTGCGGCAGCATCTTGCGCCAGGTGACCCAGTCGTGGCGCCAGCTGTCGTCCCACGCGTCGACGCGGTTCGGGATGCCCTTCGGGCCGAGCACGCGTTCGACCTTCCAGCTCTGGTCCGGGTCCTCGTACGCGCCCTGGCCGTGCGCCAGCAGGATGTGGCGCTGCCGCAGCAGCTCGAGGTGCTTGCCCTGCAGGTTCGGCACGAAGTCCAGCGGCGAACTGTCGTAGTAGTCGCGGTTGATGCGCCCCTCGAGGAAGCGGTTCATGTTGTAGGTGCCGCTGAGGCAGAACGCGCGCGCGAACACGTCCGGGTGCCGGCAGACGACCGCCAGCGCGTTGAACGCGCCGATCGACGCGCCCGCAGTCCAGATCAGCCCGGCGTTGCCGCCGCAGTCGCGCTGGATCGCCGGCACGACCTCGCGGTAGAGGCACTGGTCGAACCGGTTCTGCACGGCCGCGGCCTCGTCGAGCGTCTTGCACTCCTTGAGCCACGCCTGGCCGGCGATCGAGTCGACGCAGTAGACCTTCAGCCGCAGGTCCTTGATGTAGTCGCCGATCGCGGTGATCAGGTGGAAGCGCTCGGGCTCCTCGGCGTCGCCGCCGGCGGTCGGGAACAGGAGCAGCGGCGTGCCCTCGTAGCCGTAGCGCACGAACGTGATCTCGCGGCCGCCGAGCGACGGCGACTTCCAGGTGATCTTGTGCTTGCTCACTTGCTGCGCTCCTTCTCGGTGTCGCTGACGTACTGTTGCACCAGCGCGAAGAACCGCGTCGAGAACTCGTCGACCTCGTGCGCGGGATACATGTTGGCGACCTTGCGGCGGATCGCGTCGCGGCACCGATCGCTGCGGAACCACTTCATCGCGACCTCGTCGAGCGGCGCCAGGTGCTTCTGGCAGAACTCGGTGAACTGGTCGGCCTGCAGCCGTTCGCGCGCAATCTTCGCGTAGCCCTCGAGCTTCTTGCGGTACGGCAGATCCTTGTTGGCGATCGCGTAGTAGGGCTCGAAGTCGAGCGTCTTGCGCATCGGCCGCTGCGTCGCGGCGCAGAACAGCGCCCACTTCAGGTTCGACGTCACGTACCACGGCCAGTGGTAGTGGATCGAGCTGACCTGGTTGTCCGGGCACGGGTTCGCGAAGTCGATCGGGTGGAACACGCCGTCCTTGCGCAGCGCCTCGACGCTGTTGAAGTCCCAGCCGAAGAACGTGTTGATCAGGAGGCAGGTGTCGATCATCACCTGCTCGTCGTCCTTGCTGCAGAAGCCGCGCTCGGTCAGGTAGCGGCCGTGCAGCGGCTGGCTCGCGTCGTACTTGATGACGCGCACCTGCGGCCCGATGCCGACCGCGCGCACGAACAGGTCGAAGCCGGCGACCGCCTGCTGCAGGTGCATCAGGTACTTGTCGCTCTTGTCGTAGGTCGCGCGCAGCGCCGCCTCGTCGTCGACCTTCGTGACGCCCTGCCAGCCGCCGCCGTCGTACGGCTTCATGAACTGCGGATAGCCGATCGCCTTGCCCCAGTGGCCGAGGTCGAACAGCTTCGCGTAGGCCTTCAGTGTGTAGTCGAGGTCCGGCTTCGGCTCGTAGTTCTTCTGCGGCAGCATCGCCGTCTTCGGGATCGGCATGCCGAGCGCGAGCATCGCGCAGTAGCTCGAGTGCTTCTCGTAGCTCTGCACCGACCACGGGTTGTTGTAGACGTACAGGCCGTCCATCAGGACGGACTTCTTGATCCACTCGCGCTGCAGCGCGAACCAGTGCGTCAGGCGGTCGACGACCAGGTCGTACTTGCAGCCGCGTTCGAGCTGGAACGGCTCGATCGTGACGCGTTCGCAGGCGAACGACACGACGTCCTTGCCGAGTTTCAGCTCGAGTTTGGCGTCGGCGAGGATCTGCTCGAAGGCCAGCGGCCAGCAGATGTCGGCACCGAGGGAGAGACCGATGTGGCGGGTTACGGCGGGCATGGGGCGCGGAGGGAGAGGGTCGCGCACTATGCCGCTGCCCCGCCGTCAGAGCCAGCGAGCGCTGGTCAGCGGATCACGCCGCCCACCGGCGGGCTCAGCGCCCACGTGGCCGGCGTCAGCCCTGCCCCGAGCACGAACAGCGGCGTGTCCACGAACACCCCCGCCGGCAGGTTCCAGCCGACGCTCGCGAAGCCGGTGCCGTCGGCGACCAGCAGCGCCGCGAGCCACGCGTTCCCCGGGTCCAGCGTCAGCGGCTGGTCGAACCATCCCGGCAGCGGCACCCAGGCGAGTCCGTAGCTGGCGAACACGGCGATCGGCTGGTTCGGTGCCGCGCGCCAGTCGACGGTGAACAGCGCGCCGCTCTGCAGCGGCGTCACCGGGTCGGCGCCGACGACGGGCGCCGTCGGCAGGCTCGGGCAGCCGCCGCTCGGCGTCAGCACGCAGCGGGCGAAGCCGCCGCTGCCGCCGCCGACCAGCACCGGACAGGCGCCGCCACCACCGACCAGCGACGAGTCGCCGAGCCACGCCGACGACGCCGCGTCGAGATCGAGCGCGGCCGCACCGAGCCCGCCGAACGGCGACACGCCGCCGTGGATCTGCAGCTGGCTGCCCTGCAGGTCCGCGGTCCGCAGGCGCACCGCGGTGCCCGGCAGCGACAGCGACGCCGAACCGGTGAACGTGCATCGCACGGCGGTCACGGCGGCGCCGTTCGCCACCAGCGCACTCGCGGCAGGACCGGTGCCGAGGCCGGTCAGTGTGCACGCCTGCAGGTGCACGCGCGCGCCATCGACCCGCAACGCGTCGATGCCGTCGGCCAGCAACACGCAGCGGTCGAACGTCACCGCGCCCGAGCTGACCTCGACGCGGTGCCGCCGCCACCAGCTGCCGAGCACCACGGTCGCGCGGAACTCGAGGCCGATGCAGTGCACCTCCTGCCCCGGCGGCGGCGCGAACCGCGTCGGCCCCTCGGCGAGCTGGCACAGCAGGTCCGTCGCGCACCCGGCCGGCGCGTAGCCCGGGTCGTAGACGACGAACACGGTGCCCGGCACCTGCGCGCGGATCGTGACCCCGGCGCCCACCGTGAAGTGCGCGTAGGTGCCGGGCAACACCGTCACGACGTCGCCCGTGCTGGCGACCGCCAGCGCATCGCGGATCTGCGCGAACCCGCCGGGCCCGACCACGTGCACGGTCTGCGCCGGCAGCACGGCGAGTCCGCTCAGCATCGCGCAGCCGGCCAGGAACGGTCGCCGCCATGGTCCGCGTGGGGTCGTCACGCCGGAACTCTACCCGCGACCGGGGGCGGTATCCTGCGCCCCCATGCCCACCCTCGACCCGCGCGTCGACGCCTACATCGACGCGGCCCCCGCGTTCGCGCGGCCGATCCTGACCGAGCTGCGCGCCCGCGTGCACGCGGCCTGCCCGGCCGTCGTCGAGACGATCAAGTGGCGCATGCCGTCGTTCGAGTTCGCGGGGCTGCTGGCCGGCATGGCGGCGTTCAAGGCGCACTGCACGTTCGGCTTCTGGAAGAACGATCTGCTGAAGCACGAGGGCGACTTCGGGCCGATGCTGGAGGCCGCGGGCTGCCTGAAGTCGACCGCGGACCTGCCGCCGAAGGCCCGCTTCGCCAAGGCCGTGAAGCGCGCGATGGTGCTGAACCAGGACGGCGTGCCGCTGCCGCGCAAGCAGGCGGCCCGGCGCCCGGCGATCGCGATGCACCCGGAGTTCCGGCGCGCACTCGCGGCCAGCACCGAGGCGCAGGCGACGTTCGACGCGTTCGCACGGAGCTGCCAGCGCGAGTACCTCGAGTGGATCGCCGAGGCCAAGAAGGACGACACGCGCGCGCGGCGCATCGAACAGGCCGTCGCGTGGCTCGCGGCGGGCAAGAAGCGCCACTGGAAGTACGAATCGTGCTGAGCCGGCGCCGCCGCCGCTACTCGTACACGAGCCAGAGCGGCCCCGGGAACAACCAGCTGAGCCCCTCGCGCAGCCGATCGCGCCAGTTCTCCCAGTTGTGGCCGTCGTTGGCCTCGCGGAAGCGCACCTGCATGCCGGTCTCCTGCAGCAGCGGCACCAGCGAGCGGTTGTAGTAGATCAGCGACTCGTAGACGCCGCACGACACGAACACCGACTCGCTGGGCCGGCCCGGCGCCTTGCGGAACTCGTTGACGAACTTGACGACCGGATCGAACACCGGCCCGCGGTCGTGGTCGCCGATCTCGGTGAACACGAACGAACCCGACTGCAGCAACAGCTTGCCGAAGTAGCCCGGGTGCCGCCACGCGGTCGACAACGACGCGACGGCGCCGAAGCTCGCGCCGAGCAGCGCGCGCGCCGACGGCTGCGGCACCAGCGGCAGGATGCGCTCCATCTGCGGCACCAGGTCCTTGACCAGGAAGTCCGCGTGGCGCGGGTCGGCCGCGTACTCGTGCATGCGATCCGGCGACTGCGTCAGGATCGCCACCAGCGGCGGGATCTCGAGCCGGTGGATCAGGTTGTCGAGCACGGTCTGCAGGTTCGCGAACGACAGGTAGTCGAAGCCGTCGTGCACGACCAGCAGCGGGTAGCGCCGCGTCTCGCGGAACCGCGCCGGCCGGTAGACGCGGATCGGCCGCCAGTCGCCGAACACCGGGCTGTCGACGTGGCGGTCCTCGATCGTGCCCTTGCGCGCCTCCGGGTCCTCGACGCACCAGTCGGGCGGCGCATAGCCCTCGCCGTAGACGACCGAGTTGGCGCCGAACGGGTCGCGCGCGGTGTGGCGGTTCAGCGGGTCGCGCAGCAGCGTGCCGCGGCCGAACATCGCGACGCCGAGTTTGTACTCCATGCGCGACCTGGCCGGCAGGTCGATCTGCAGCACCCAGCAGTCGGTGTGCTGGATGCGGCGGAACGGCAGCTGGCCGGGCAGGCCGTGGATCCAGTGGTGCAGCGTGACTTCCTGCGCCTCGCCGCAGTACAGGAACGTCACCGACCGGCCGCGCACGTGCGGGAACTCGGTGTCGGCGACGAACTTCTGCAGCGCGCCGCTGCCCTGCCGCACCGCGGCCTCGAGCTGCTGCACGACGTCGCCATCGGGCGGTGGCGGCAGCGGGTTCGCCGGCACCTTGCTCATGCGCCGATCTCCTCGACGCCGCCGGACTCGGTGAGCCGCCGCGTGCCGGCGGCAGCGCGCCACCGCGCGCCGCGCCAGTCGAGCCGGGAACCGTCGTCGAGCAGCGCGCACAGCGCCGGCGCGAAGCGGCGCGCGAACAGCTGCACGCGCAGCGTGTCGTCGGCCAGCAGGCGCTTCTTCGCGTGCGGCAGCGCGACCAGGTCGGGCACCAGACCGAAACCGGCCTCCATGACCTCGGCGTGCGAACTGCCCTGCGGCGGATCGTCGTGGAACAGCACGATGCGTTCGGCCAGCACCATCGCCGAGGCCGACCACGCGATCACCGGCCGGTCGCCGTAGAGCCCGAACAGGTCGAACAGCCGCAGCCGGTGCAGCAGCACCGACACGTGGCCGCCGGCCAGCAGCAGGCAGCTCGCCGACTGCAGGAAGCGCTGCAATTCGCGCTTCTCGCGCTGCACGGCGGCGCGTTCGTGCGGCCGCCAGCGCGCCTCGAACTCGGCGTGGATCTCGGCCACGCGCCGCATGTGCTGCTGGTCGAGCGCGCGCACCATCGCCATCGCATCGTGGCGCTCGGGCGCCAGCAGCGCCTCGTCGCCGGTGCGGCGCAGCAGTTCGCGCGCCGGGTCCATCAGGCCGGACAGCCGCAGCCGGTAGAGCTCCTGCACGGCGCGCAGCGTGTCGTGCCGCTGCCGCATCGCCAGCAGCAGTTCGCGGTCGCGTTCGAAGATCCGCTCGACGCGCGCCCAGACCTCGAGGTTGACCAGCGGCCGCTCGACGTGCTCACGCAGTTCCTGGTCCTCGCTCTCGCGCTCCTCCCAGCCGGCCGTCACCGCGACCAGCGGCCGACGGTCGTCGCGCGGCACCAGCGTCGCGATCGCGTCGCGCACGATCGGCACCTTGCGCTGCGGGCCGAGCAGGATCGCGGAGGACAGCATGGCGGAGCGGCTCCCATACCCGAGCGGCGAGCGGGAAGGAAGGTCGCGACCGCCGGAGCGTCAGGCCAGGTCGCTGTCGCCGAGCGCGTACCACCAGTCGCGCTGCAGCACGTCCGCGGTCAGCGGCGAGCCGGTCAGCAGGTAGACGAGCCGCCGCTGCAGCCAGTTCGCCGACGGCGTCTTCACGAACCCGCGCGCCTCGAACGCGCGCCACTCGGCCGACCACTCGGGGAACACCGCGACCGCGCCCTGCTTGCCGGCTGCGGCGGTGCCGCGCGCGACCGCGTGCAGCAGCGCGTCGTGCGCCGCCACGTCGTCCTCGCGCGCGAGCCAGTCGGCGACGGTCGCGTGGTCGGGCACGAGGCCGCCGCCGGGCTTCCACACGCAGAGCCCGCGCAGCGCGCCGGACCGTTCGCGCGCGGTCCACAGCTCGTAGTCGGCGCGGTTCGGGTTCTGCACGTAGCGCCAGGTCAGATAGCGGTAGTCGCGCCGCAGCAGCAGGCGCTTCTCGTGGCGCACGCGTTCGTACAGCGAGCCGACGTCGGGCGGCACCGTGTCGACCTTCGCCAACGTGAGTTCGCCCGCGGGCGGCGGTGGCGCCTTCGCATCGCGGATCAGGAAGTCGATGTCGCGCAGGAAGTGGTACTCGAGGTAGCGCGAACCGATCCGGAACGCGGCGTCGACCGGGAAGCCGTACAGCACCGCGTCGCCGATGCGGCGGCTGTGCGCCGAGAACGGCAGGCCCGTGATCACGAACACCCCGGGCCGCTTCAGGCCGGCGCGCCACGCCGGGTGCGACATCGAGTCGACGCAGTGGATGAACCGCTGCTCGCCGAACGGCGTGTCGGCCAGCACCGGCACGCCGGCGTACTGCGACACGACCGTGCCGTCCGGCGCGACCGCCAGCGACATCCGGTGCCCCATCGGGTTGTCCAGATACTGCCAGCGCCACTGCTCGAGCGTGCGGTCGACGTAACCTCCGCCGCAGACCTCGCGGAACACGAGGTTGAACGTCGCCAGGATGCCGTGCTCGTCGCCGGGGCGGTACGGCCGGATCGTCAGGTCGGGCTGGCTCATGCCGCGAGGCGCCGGCAGAACTCGGAGACCACCGCGGTCAGCGTCGCGGCGGCGGCGGCGCCGGCGGCGGTGACCTCGTCGTGCGACAGCACGTGGTCGGCGATGCCGGCGGCGAGGTTCGAGATCAGCGACAGACCGCAGACGCCGGCCCCCATCGCGTTCAGCGCGATCGCTTCGTGCACGGTGCTCATGCCGACCGCATCGGCGCCGAGCGCGCGCAACATGCGCACCTCGGCCGGCGTCTCGTAGGACGGTCCGAGCAGGCCCGCGTAGACGCCGGGCCGCAGCCGCGCGCCGCACTGCTGCAGCAGCGCGCGCAGCCGCGGCGCATAGACGTGCGACTGGTCCGGGAAGCGCGGCCCGAACGCAGCCTCGTGCGCGCCGACCAGCGGCGACTGGCCGGTCAGGTTCAGGTGGTCGGTGATCAGCATCAGATCGCCGGCCGACAGCTCGTCGCCGATGCCGCCGGCGGCGTTGGTCAGCAGGAAGTCCGGCACGCCGAGCCGGCGCAGGGTGCGCACCGCGCGCACGACGTCGGCCGGCGACCAGCCCTCGTAGAGGTGCACGCGGCCGGTCAGGCACGCGACCGGCAGGCCGGCGACCTCGCCGACGACCAGCGCACCGCCGTGGCCCTCGACGCGCGGCTTCGGCCAGCCCGGCACCGCGGCGAACGGCACCTCGTGCGGCCGCGCGACCGCGCGCGCGAAGTCCTTGAGGCCGCTGCCGAGCACCAGGCCGAGCCGCAGCCGCGCCGCGCGGTCGGCGCCGAGCTGTTCGCGCAGGAACGCCGCCGCGGCGTCGATCCGCTGCAGTTCCGAGGCCGCGGTCACGAGCCGGCCTCCGCCGCCAGCACGCCGGCCACGCAGGCGGTCATGCAGGTCGCGAGCGCGCCGCCGCACATCGCGCGCAGACCGAGCTTCGCCAGCTCGCCGCGGCGCTCCGGCGCCAGCGCGCCGAGGCCGCCGACCTGGATCGCGACGCTGCCGACGTTGGCGAACCCGCACAGCGCGAAGCTGGCGATCATCGCCGTGCGCGGCGAGACCGTTTGCGCCTGCACCATCGGGCCGAGTTCGCTGTAGGCGACCAGCTCGGTCAGCGCGATCTTGGTGCCGAGCAGCTGCGACAGCAGCGTGATCTCACCGGCCGGCACGCCCATCACGGCCGCGATCGGCCAGAACACCACGGCGAGGATCGAGCGCACCGACAGGTCACCGGGCAGGAACGCGAGCAGCCAGTCCAGCACCGCGACGAGGCCGAGGAACGCGATCAGCATCGCGGCGACGTTCAGCGCCAGCTTCAGGCCGTCGGCGGCGCCGGCCGCCGCCGCTTCGACGACGTTGCCGTAGGCCTCGGTCTCGACCGTGGCGACCGTGCCCATGGTCTGGCTGGCCTCGGTCTCGGGCCACAGCATCTTGGTGCAGATCAGGCCCGCCGGCACCGCCATCACCGAGCCGACCATCAGGTGGCCGGCGTCGATGCCGAAGCCGACGTAGAGCGCGAACACGCCGCCGGCGATCGTCGCGAAGCCGCCGACCATGACCGCGTGCAGTTCGCTCTTCGTCATGCCCTTCAGGAACGGCTTGATCAGCAGCGGCGCCTCGGTCTGGCCGACGAACACGTTGGCGCAGGCCGACAACGACTCGCTGCCCGAGGTGCCGAGCACGCGCACCATCAGCCACGCCATACCGCGCACGACCAGCTGCATGACGCCGAGGTGGTAGAGCACCGCCATGAAGCTGCTGAAGAAGATCAGCGTCGGCAGCACCATGCACGCGAACACGAACCCGTTGCCGGGTCCGAACGCGGTGCCGAGCGCCGGCCCCTTGGCCAGCGGACCGAACACGAATTCGCTGCCGCCCTGCGCCAGCCGCAGGAAGTTCGCGACGCCGTCGCCGAAGGCCTGCAGGGCCGCGTTGCCGGCGTCCCAGTACAGGAACGTGAAGCCGAGCACGGCCTGCAGCAGCAGGCCCGTGCCGACGAGCCGCCAGCGGATCGCGCGCCGGTCGTGGGAGAACGCGAAGCAGAGCAGCAGCATCACGAAGATGCCGCCCAGCGAGACCAGGCGCAGCATGGCGCGCGGGATGGTAGCCCGGCGCCGGCGCCGGACCACCGTGCAGTCCTTGACGGTCGCGGCCGCAGGTTCGACCATGCCCACTCCCGTCGCTCCCGCTGTCCCCCCTGCGGAGGTCCCATGCACCCGAAGTTCGCTCGTACGGCCGCGCTCGTGGCCGTTCTCACAGGTTCTCTGTCCGTCGCCACGCCGGCCCAGGGCTGCAGCGGCTCGGGCACGTTCTGGAAGCGCGACAACCTGCCGACGGTGCCGAGCGGACCGCTGGCCGCCGCGGTGATCCGCGGGCTCTGCGAAGGCGAGAGCGCCGGCGTCGTGTTCGAGATGCCGGCCAACATGCCGCCGCAGCGGCTCAAGGAGGTCGTGGCGCCGTGGGGCGAAGCGACCGCCGGCACGCCCGGCTTCCAGGCCCAGCTCGACGTGCTGATCTACGACGGCGTCAGCTGGTCGGGCGGCATCCCGAACATGGGCAACCTGGTGTTCCAGCTGTCGTCGACCGGCCAGGGCATGCCGGTGCAGACACACGGCTTCAACGTGCTGGACGTCAGCAGCCACGACATCGTCGTCGGACTGGCGCCGGCGACCGGCACGCCGCCGGTGCGCCGTTTCGCGGTCTGCTTCCGCGTCGACCTGAACCTGCACCCCACCGGCAGCTGCGCGACCGGCTATCTGGCGAACTTCTTCACCGACACGCAGACGCAGTTGTTCGGCTGCAGCGGCAACGCGCAGGCGAACGTCATGGAGATCCAGGGCGTCGGCTGGCGCAATCCCAACACCTTCAGCCTCGGCCTGCCGCTGTGCCCGCTCTACTACAACGGCAACTGGGGCATCCGCTGCTGCACCGAGGACGCCTATCCGGCCTACTACACGACGATCGCCGCCGGCTGCCCGAGCACGGCCGGCGTGTCGCACCTGGTGCCGGCGACGCTGCCGCGCATCGGCACGACGATGCTGGTCGTGATCGACCACCTGCCCTACAGCGTCGCGCTGATGCTGATGGACTTCACGAACGTGCCGATCGACGTGACGGCGTTCGGCCTGACCGGCTGCACGCTGCAGACCGGGCTGACGTTCAACTACGCGTGTCTGGGCGGCGGCGGCACCGCGGTGCACTCGCTGGCGTTCCCGCTCGACAACTCGCTGCTCGGCATCGTCCTGTTCCAGCAGGCGTTCGTGATCGACCCGCCGCTGAACCCGTTCGGCGGCGCGCTGTCGGATGCGGCGCAGATGCAGATCGGGATCTGAGCGTGGACCGAGCCGAGCCGCCCGACGGCGCCGCGCGGCGGCGGCTCGCGTCCGGCCGCGACGATCTGCTGGTGCGCGAAGAACCGCTGCTGCTGGTCGTGCACGGCCAGCCGCTGCTGACGATGCGGACGCCGGGCCGCGACGAGGACCTGGCGCTCGGCTTCCTGCTCGGTGAGGGCATCGTGGCCGGCGCCGGCGACATCGCGGCGATGCAGGCGGTCGCCGGCGACGCCGAGGCGCAGCGCGCCGACGAACTGCGCGTCACGCTGCACCGCGAACCCGACGCGCTGGTGCGGTCGCGGCTCGCGCGCACGCACGAGGTGCGCAGTTCGTGCGGCGTCTGCGGCCTGACCTCGGCGCCGGCGATCCTCGACGGCACGCCGCCGCTGCTGCCGGGCGTGCCGCGCCTCGCGGCGGCGCGGCTGCACGAACTGGCCGCTGCGCTGCGGGCGCGGCAGGCGCTGTTCGCGGCCACCGGCGGCTGCCACGGTGCGCTGGTCGCCGGCGCCGACGGCACCGAGCTCGGCTTCGGCGAGGACGTCGGCCGCCACAACGCGCTCGACAAGGCGATCGGCCAGGCGGCCCGCCGCGGCGCCGAACTGGCGCGTGCGGTCGCGGTGCTGTCGGGCCGCGCCGGCTTCGACCTGGTGCTGAAGTGCCTGCGCGTGCGGATCCCGGTGGTCGCCTCGGTCTCGGCGCCGAGCGCGCTGGCCTTCGATCTGTGCGAAGCGGCCGGCGCGACGCTGGTCGGCTTCGTGCGCGACGGCCGCCACGAGGTCTACTGCGGCGCCGACCGCCTGCTGGCGTAGCATCGGCGCGATGTTCGCCCCACCCGACCTCGCGCGCCGCATCGAAGCGGCCGAAGCCGGCCTGCTGACCGCGCTGGCCCGGCATGCGACCGCCGCCGCAGTGACCGGCGCGCCGCTGGTGGAGGCGATCGACGGCGGCGCCGCGGTGTTCGTGCGGCCCGGCGCGCCGATGAACAAGCTGGTCGGCATCGGCTTCGACGGTCCACTCGACGCGGCGCGGTTGGCCACGATCGAGGCCGCGTTCGCCGCGCGCAGCGCCCCGCTGCAGGTCGAACTGGCGACGCTGGCGCGCTGCGAGGCGGCCCAGCAGTTCGCGGCGCGCGGCTACCGGCTGGTCGCGTTCGAGAACGTGCTCGGCTGCGACCCGCGGCAGTTCGTGCCGCGGCCAACGCCGCACCGCGTCGAACCGGCGACCGGTCCGGCCGCCGACTGGGTCGAGACGATGGCCGACAGCTTCCTGGCCGCCGACGGCACCGGCGCCGGCACCGCCGACGCGTTCGCGCGCACCGAGGTCGTGGCGGCGATGGGCGAACTCGCGGCCGTGCCGACGCTGCGCCGCTACGCGGTGCGCGACGCCGGCACGATGCTCGGCGGCGCCAGCCTGCACCTGCACGGCCGCACCGCGCAGCTGTGCGGCGCCGCCACCGCGCCGCCGTTCCGCCGCCGCGGTGTGCAGGCGGCGCTGCTGGCCGCGCGCCTGCGCGACGCCGCCGCGGCCGGCTGCGACGTCGCCGTGATGACCGCGCAGCCAGGCTCGCTGTCGCAGCACAACGCGCAGCGTCAGGGCTTCGCGCTGCTGTATGCGCGCGCGATCCTGGTCAAGGACCCCGGCTGACGGCGGTCAGTCGAACAGCACGACGAGCCGCCCGCCGCCGAGCAGCCCGGCCAGCGCCGCGAACGCACACGCCGGCAGCAGCCGTGCGCGCAGCGCCGCCGCCGGCGTGCGCCGCTGCAGCCACACGAACAGCAGCGCGAACAGCGTCGCGTCGACCAGCAGCGCGTCGACGCCCATCGTGAACGGGATCCGTTCGACGCCGCCGCCGCGGCCGTGGCCCTCGACGCCCGGCCACGGCAAGCCCGCGCGCTGCAGCACCTCGTGCTCGCCGAACGCCGCGTGCGCCCGCTCGGAGCCGGCCGACGCAGGCTCGAACCGCACCAGCAACACCGCCAGCAGCGTGGCGCCGTAGGCCTGCGCCAGTGCGACCGCCGCGCGCAGGCCGCCGAGCGCCGCCGTCCGCCGCGCGAGCAAGCCCAGTGCCGGCCAGGCCAGCGCCGTCGCCCACGGCGCCAGCACCGTGCACCAGGTGGCGGCCAGCGTGCCATGGCACAACAGCGCCGCAGCGCCCACCGGCAGAGCGGCGGCGGCGCGCGACGGAACGTGCGGCGAAGTCATCGGTCCTCCTTCGAAGTCATTCCTTCACGCCGGTGGCCCGGTCGTCGCCCCACGCCGACGGCCGCGACCGAACCAGAAACCCAAGCCGGCCGCGACGACCAGCGACGCCAGCGACCGCGGCGCCAGTTCGCCGACGTGCGCCAGGTAGTAGCGCAGCGAGCCGTCGACGAGGAACGGCCGGAACCACCAGTCGGTCAGCAGCGAGGCCGCGAGCGCGAGCAGTGCGGTCGACAGCCCCCACGGCAGGCTCGGGGTGCGCGCGGCCGGCGACACGCCGAGCGCAAGGCCGATGCCGGCCACGCCGGCCATGTGGTAGCCGGCTCGCAGCATGGCCCAGTGGCCGACGACGCCGACGACCGCGCCGAGCACGGCACCGAGAGCCCGGTTGCGATTCTCGTTCGGCGACACCGCTCACCTCGCCTGCGGCGCCGTCGATGGCGCCGGCGCGCTCAGGGCACAGCGGAAGCCCGTGTGGCACAGCGACGTGTCCGGCGTCGACTTCATGCGCGTGCCCGGCAGGTAACCGAGGCAGTAGACGTCGCTGCACAGGTACGAGCCGCCGCGCAGCACGCGCTTCTCGACGCCCGGCTCCTGCGGATCGAAGCTGTCGGCCGGCCCCTGAGGGTTCACCAGCACCGCCGCACCGTCGCCGTAGCCGTTCGGGTGGTAGCGGTCGCTGCACCACTCCCAGACGTTGCCGGACATGCCGAACAACCCGAAGCGGTTCGGCGGGAACGCCTGCACCGGGTTCGTGGTCGCGAAGCCGTCCTCGGTGCGGTTCTCGCGCGGGAACGTGCCCTGCCAGATGTTCGCCATCCAGCGACCGTCGGGCCGCGCCTCGTCGCCCCAGACGTACCGCTGCCGGTCGAGGCCGCCGCGCGCCGCGAACTCCCACTCGGCCTCGGTCGGCAGCCGCTTGCCGGCCCAGGCCGCGTAGGCGGACGCGTCGCGCCAGCTGACGTGCACGACCGGATGGTCACTGCGGTCGTCGATCGACGAGCCGGGGCCGGTCGGGTGGCGCCAGTCGGCGCCGCGCACGAACGTCCACCAGCGCCAGAAGTGCCGCAGGTCGACCGCGTCGGGCGGCGGCGTGAACACCAGCGAGCCGGCGAACCGCTGGTCCGCCGGCAGACCGGGCACGTCGGCTTCGCCGGGCACACGTTCGGCGTCGGTGACGTAGCCGGTCGCGGCGACGAAGCGCGCGAACTGTGCGTTGGTCACTTCGGCCGCGTCGAGCCAGAACCCGTCGAGCCGCACGCGGTGCAGCGGCGCGTCGCGGTCGCCGCACTGGCTGCCCAGCACGGCCTCGCCGCCGGCAACGAACACCATGCCGTCGGTCGGCGGCAGGGGCTTCGGCTCCTGCGCCGCCAGGGCGGCGCCGAACAGGCTGACGGCCAGCAGGCTGCGCATGCCGCGCATCGTCGGCGCGCGCGGCGGCGGCTGCAATCGGTAGAGTGCCGCGATGCGCCATCGCTGCCGCCGTCCGACCGCCGCCGCTGCCCTCGCCACCGCGCTGCTGACGGCCCTGCTGCCCGCCCAACGACCGCTGCGGCCGAAGGTCCCGGCCCCGGGCGCCGCGACGTCGATCCTGTTCGTCGGCAACAGCTACACGCACTACCACGACCTGCCGGGCTGCGTGCAGGCACTCGGCCGCGCCGAGACGCCGCCGCGCCCGATCACGGTGCGCATGCTGGCACCGGGCGGCTGCACGCTCGAACTGCACTGGCAGGCGACCGGCGACGACGCGCCGCGCAAGGTCCTGCCGGCGATGAAGCCCGACTTCGTCGTGCTGCAGGAACAGAGCCGCCTGCCGATCGACGACGAGAAGCGCATGCGGGACTTCGCGCTGCGGTTCTGCCAGCTGGCGCAGAAGCACGCGGCCGAACCGGTGCTGTACATGACCTGGGCCCGCGCCGACGAGCCGCAGCTGCAGGACCGCATCGCCGCTGCCTACGTCGCGGTCGGCAAGGCTGCCGGTGTGCGCGTGGCACCGGTCGGCCGCGCCTGGCAGCACGCGCTGGCCGCGCATCCGGACCAGACGCTGCACGTCGAGGACGGCAGCCATCCCGATCCGCGCGGCACCTACCTGGCCGCCTGCGTGCTGCACGCGACGATCTTCGGCAGCGACGTGACGAAGTTCCCCGACCGGCTCACGCTCGCAGACGCAAAGGGCGGCGAACGCGTGCTGCTCGAGCTGTCGCCCGAAGTCGGAGCGCGCCTGCGCGCGGCGGCGGCCGCCGCGCTCGGCCCGGCTACGGCGCCGTCGCCCGCGAAGCGCGGCTGACCTGCAGCACGGCTGCCAGGTGCACCGACAGCACGGTCTCGAGCACGTGCAGCGCCTTCGCGTGCGGCAGCAGGTTCTCGTTCGCCTCGTCGAAGATGCAGGCGGTGATCGCACCGCGCACGAACTCGACCAGCGCGCGCGCCGGCGCCGCGGCGAGGCGCAGGTCCGGGCCGGTGCCGCACAGGGTCGGCAGCCACTGTGACGCGACCGCGTGGCGGGCGGCGCCGTCGACCTTGCCGGCCAGCACCGCCAACAGCCAGGCGCGCGCGGCGCGGCGGCGGCGGTTCAGCACCGACAGCGCGATCGGCTGTGGGTTGCCGCGCTCGAGCGCGCGGCGGTTCTGCCGCTCGATGGTGAAGTTCACCAGCGAGCGGACCAGCATCGGCACCGCGTCCTCGGCCGCGGCCTGCAGCGTGGCCCGGCCGGCGGCGTCGATCGGGTCGTGGCGCAGCGGCAGCCGCGCCGGCGAGAGGAACAGGAACGGGCGCGGCTCGCGCGCCGCGGTGACCACGTTCGCCTGGGAGACAGCGGACTTCGTCATGCCGGTGCCATCGACAGGACGGCCGTCCCGACTTCAGTCGACCGGCGGTTGCCGCCACAGCGGCCCGAGTTCGCTGTCGACGATCGCGACAGCCGGCACGCCGTCGGGCAGCAGCGCCGCCGCGCGTGGGCCGTAGACCGCGTTGCCGTGCGCCAGCGCCTCGGCGCGGTGCAGGTCGGCGAGGTCGCAGGCGCGTTCGGCGACCGGCAGGCCGACGCGGCGCGCGGCCGCGAGCAGGTGTGCGCGCGCGATGCCGGGCAGCACGCGGCCGTCGAGCGGCGGCGTGACCCAGACGCCGTCGAGCCGCAGCCACAGGTTGCCGGTCGCGGTCTCGAGCACGGCGCCGTCCGCGTCGACCACGACGCCGTCGTCGGCGCCGCCGTCCTGCGCCTGCTGCAGCACCGCGTCGTAGAACGGCCGCGGCCACAGCTTCGCGTCGCGCGGCGGCTCGCCGGGCACCGGCGCGACGACGGTCGGCAACAGCCGCACCGAGCGCGCCGGCGAACGGCGCCGCGTCGTCAGCACGACGTGCACCGCCGTGCCCGCCGGCACCAGTGCCAGGCGCAGGATGCCGTCGTCGTGGCCGTCCTGGCGCAGCAGTTCGGCCGCCGCGGCGCGCAGCTCCGGCCCGGCCGCGAACGGCAGGCCGAACCGCTGCGCCGCGGCCGCCAGCCGCGCCAAGTGGTGCGGCCAGAGCCGCACTGCGCCGCACTCGGCGCCCATGGTCTCGAACGGCCCCGGCCGCGCCGACGTCGCGCGCGGCACGGCACCGTCGCCGACGAACCGGCCGTCGACCCACGCGGTCACGCTCGCACCTCCGGCGGCACCGCGACCGCGCAGCCGAGCGCACGCTCGAGGCCGGCCATCTTCGCCAGCGACTCGCGCCACTCGAGGTGCGGATCGCTGAGTGCCGTGACGCCGCCGCCGGCGTTGCCGCGCAGCCGGCCGTCGCGGTGCACCAGCGTGCGGATCGCGATGTTCAGGTGCAGCGCGGGACCCGGGCCGAACCAGCCGATCGCGCCGGTGTAGACGCCGCGCCGCGTCCACTCGAGTTCGTCGAGCAGTTCGAGGCAGCGCTGCTTCGGGCAGCCGGTCACCGAACCGCCGGGGAACGTCGCGCGCAACAGGTCGACCGGACCGGTGCCCGGCCGCAGCCGCGCAACCACGGTCGCGAACAGGTGGTGCACCTGCGCGAACGACGCGTGCTCGGGGAACGGCCCGACCTGCACGCTCGCGACCGCGGCGACCTTGCCGAGGTCGTTGCGCAGCAGGTCGACGATCATCGCCAGTTCGGCCTGGTCCTTGTCGCTGGCCACCAGTTCGGCGAGCAGCCGCGCGTCCTCGTGCGGATCGGCGCCGCGCGGCCGCGTGCCCTTGATCGGGCGCGTGCGCACCGCCTCGCCATCGCGCCACAGGAACTCCTCCGGCGAACTGCTGAGCACCGCGGTGCCGGCGCCGTCCTCGACGTAGGCCGCGAACGGCGCCGGGCTCGCTGCGCAAAGCCGCCAGAACAGCGCGCGCGGGTCGCCGCGCCAGTCGGCCGTGAACGGCTGCGTCAGGTTGGCCTGGAACACGTCGCCGGCGCGGATGTGCTCGACGACCGCGGCGACGCGGCGTTCGTAGTCGCCGCGCGTCACGTGCGCGCGCAGCGCGGTCGCCGCCGGCACGGCCGGTGCCGGCGGCGGCGCTGCCGGCGCGAACTCGCGCACGGTCGCATAGGCCGCCACGTGCAGCACCGGCACCGGGAAGTCGTCCGGCTGCAGCTGCGGCCACGGTTCGACGTCGAGGCCGAGGTCGTAGCCGAGCCAGCCGACGGCGCGGCGGTCGCGGTGGCGCGCCAGGAACGCGTCGAGGTCGGCGAACGCATCGGCCCACGCGCCGGCCGGCCGCTGCAGCACCTCGACCGGGTCGCTGCACAACCACGTCGGCCCGCGGCCACACGAGTGCAGCAGCGCGATCGGCCCGCCGCGCGGCGCGGCGAGCAACGCCTCGAACGGCTCGGCGCCGGCGGCCACGGCGTCAGCCGCGCAACCAGGACGGCTTGCGCTTCTCGAGGAAGGCCGCCATGCCTTCCTTCATCTCGGCCGTGCTGCTGACGATGCCGAACAGGTCGGCCTCGAGCGCGAGCCCGTCGGCCAGCGACAGGTGGGCGCCGCGGCGCACGGCCTGCTTGGCCAGCGCGACCGCCTGCGGCCCGCGCGACACCATGCGCAGCGCGATCGCCTTGCACTTCTCGAGCAGCTCGCCGGGCTCGAACACCGCGTTGACCAGGCCGATGCGTTCGGCCTCGTCGGCGGTCAGCGGATCGCCGGTCAGGATCATCTGCAGCGCGCGGCCCGGGCCGACCAGCCGCGGCAGCCGCTGCGTGCCGCCGTAGCCCGGGATGATGCCGAGCGACACCTCGGGCAGGCCGAGTCTGGCCGCCTTGCTGGCGAAGCGCACGTCGCAGGCCAGCGCCAGTTCGAGGCCGCCGCCGAACGCGTAGCCGTTGATCGCCGCCAGCACCGGCTTGCGGCTCTGTTCGATGCGCAGCGTCAGCGCCTGGCCGCGGCGCGCGTTCTCCTTGCCGTCGAGCACGCCCTGCCGCGCCAGCACGCCGATGTCGGCGCCGGCCACGAACGCCTTGTCGCCGGCGCCGGTCAGGATCACCGCGCCGACCGCGTCGTCGGCGTCGAGCGCCGCGAACAGGCAGTCGAGTTCGGCGATGGTCTGGTCGTCGAGCGCATTCAGCTTCGTCGGCCGGTTGACGCGCACGACCGCGAGGAAGCCCTCGCGCTCGAGCTGCACGTTCTGCAGCGCCTTCGGATCGAACGTGGCCATGGTCACGCCTCCGCCTCGTGGTCGGCGGCGCCGTCGCCGGCCGCCGCGTCGCTGCCCTCGAGTTCGCGCTGCTGCCGCGGCCGCAGCTCGATGTGCCGGATCTCGATGCGCTGGCGCGGCGTCGAGCGCTCGCCCATCGGCCCGAAGTCGCAGTCGACGGCGGCGATCTCGTCGAGCACGTCGAGGCCCTCCTCGACGCGGCCGAACACCGTGTATTGGCCGTCGAGGAACGACGGGTGCGCGCCGTGCACGACGAAGAACTGCGAGCCGGCGGAGTTGGGGTCGCGGCTGCGCGCCATCGACAGCGTGCCACGCACGTGCGGCAGGTCGCTGAACTCGGCCGGCAGCGTGAAGCCCGGTCCGCCGGTGCCGGGCTGGCCGGTGGCGCCAGCGCGGCTGTGCGGGCAGCCGGTCTGGACCATGAAGTTGCGCACGATCCGGTGGAACGCGATGCCGTCGTAGAACCCCTGCTGCGCGAGCCGCAGGAAGCTGCGCACGGTCTGCGGCGCCTGCTCGGGGAAGAACGTCACGACCAGCGTGCCCTTGTCGGTGACGAGGGCGGCTTCGATCGTGTTCGGGTCGGTCTGCTCGAGGTCCATCTGCCGCCGAGGCTACCGGCGGCGCGCGGCGCTGACCAGCCGTGCGTCAGAACATGCCTGCCGTGAGCTGCAAGGCGTTGGTCGACGTGACCTCCAGCAGCTGGAACTGACCGTCGAACTCGAGCGAGACCATCTGGTGGTAGAAGGTGACGCCGACCAGCGGTGGTGTGTTCGGCAGGAAGAGACTCGACGTCGCACGCCCGTCGTCGGTGACCAGGAGCTGCAGGATGTCGGGCACGACCAGCAGGTCGCAGCCGGGCATGGCCTCGGCGAACGCAACCGTCAGCGGCACCGTGCCCGGGGCCACCGGGATCACGCTGGTCAGGGCTACGACGAGAGCGGTCGCCGGCAGGCCCTCGCCGACGGCGTAGAAGGGGCGTTCGACCCAAGGCAGATCCACTGCGACAAGCGTGTTGGCGCCGCCGGAACTCGGACACGCGTTGCCGAAGGTCAGCGCGCTGGCCGGGCACGTCGGCACCAGCCGGGCGAAGTAGGAGGACGGGGCTCCGTCGGCGTGCAGGAACTCGCCACCGACGGCGACCTCGCCGTTCGCCAGCGTGGCCAGAGCGATCACGCGCGCATCGCCCCCCGTGCCGACACCGGACCACGAAGCGCCGTCCCAACGAGCGAGGTATGGCCCCACGTTGGTGAAGTCGCCGCCTGCGACCAGGCCGCCGTTCGGCAGCGACGTGAGGGCACGCACGTAGCTGTCGAAGCCGGCGCCGATCGACGACCAGGTGGAACCGTTCCAGCGGGCGACGTTGTTGGCAGTCACCCCACCCGCCACACTGAACCCACCGCCCGCGATCAGCTCGCCGTTGGACCGCACGTGCAGCGCGTAGACGTCGCCGCCGCCCATGCCGCTGCCCAGGGCCAACCACGACGCGCCGTTCCACCGCGCGATCTTGTTGACCGTGACCCCGCCCGCGCTGACGAACACGCCGCCGACGACCAGGTCACCGTTCGCCAGCACGGCGAGGGCGTGCGCCCCATCACTGAGACCGCTGCCGAGTGGCCACCACGCGCTGCCGTCCCAGCGCGCGATGCGGTTGCACGGCACGCCGCCGGCGGTCGTGAAATAGCCGGCGGCGACGAGGTCGCCGTTCCCGAGTCGGGCCAGCGCGGTCACGGACCCGTTCATGCCGCTGCCGATGCCGGACCAGGTCGAGCCATCGAAGCGAGCAACTCGCGATGCGGGCTGGGTGAAGCCGCCGGCAGCGACCAGATCGCCGTTCGCGAGGCGCTGCAAGGCGAACACCGGCAGGTTGAAGTAGGAGGAGGGGAGCAAGGCGGTTCCCCAAGGCCCCAGCATCCCCCATGCGCCACCCTGGCCCTTCAGCACCCGCCCCCCCGCGCCGCCAGCGAACACACCACCGTCTGGGGCGGCGACAAGCGTGTTGACGGTTGCGTTCACGCCCGCGGTTGCAGGCATCGAGGACCAGCCCGCACTGTAGCGCGCGACGGAGCGACAGTACGTCGGCCCTGCGCGCTGGAAGCTCCCGGCGGCGACGAACTCGCCATTCGCAGTTGCGGCCAGACTGTACACGCGGGCATCCACTCCGGCGTCCAACGGAGACCATGTGCTGCCGTCCCACCTCGCAACGCGCTCGGCAGCAACTCCTGCTGCCACGGTGAAGTCACCGGCGGCCACGAGGTCGCCATTCGGCAAGACAGTCAGTGCCCTCACGATGCCGTCCCACCCCGACCCCATGACCGACCACGAAGTTCCATCCCACCGGCCGATGCTCGAGGAGGGAACACCGATCAAGTTGGTGAATCCACCGGCGACCAGATCGCCGTTCGGCAGCACCGCGAGGCTCAGCACGTTGGTCATGGTGGAAAGGAGTGGCGACCACGCTGTGCCGTCCCAGCGGGCTATGCGGTGCCATGTCAGACCTCCGTCCCATGTGAAGCCGCCGCCGACCAAGAGGTCGCCGCCCGGCAGCGCAAGCAGACAATTCACCGAACCCCAGGTGCCCGGACTGACGGGCGACCACGTCGTGCCATCCCACCGAGCGAGAATGGACTCGGTTGGGCCGGAGCCGAGCAGCGGCGAAGATCCGCCAGCGACCAGGTCACCGTTCGGCAACACGGCCAGTCTGGAAACAGAGTTGGCGAGACCGGCACCGAGCGGCGCCCAATCCACACCGTTCCAGCGGGCGACACGGTTGCAGGGCACACCACCGGCGGTCGTGAAATGACCTCCGGCAACCAGATCCCCGTTCGCCAGCACGGCGAGGTCCCTCACATTGAGGTTCATGCCTGCGCCCAGCGGTGACCACGCCGTACCGTCCCAGCGGGCAAGGCGATTGCACGGCAGGCCGCCGGCCTCGGTGAACGCACCGCCGGCGACGATGTCACCGTTCGGCAACACGGCAAGACAGTCGACAAAGTCGTTGGTCCCCTGGACCCTGCCCGCCGCCACCCATTGCGCACCGCATTGCGCGGACAGCGACCCGGCAACCAAGCACGCGCAGGCGACCGCTGCGAGAACTCGACGCAACACGACTGGCATCTCGCCCTCCCTTGCCTGGACCCGAGGAGTCCGGGACCTCTTCGTCACTCCCGCCGCCACGAGGCCGGACGGTATCTCCGCCCCGAAGGGGAGGCAAGGCCTGCGCGCGGTCGCCGCTTGCCGCTACTTCTTGACCGGCAGGATCACGGTCGACAGCAGCACGACCGGCTGCAGCGGCGTGCTGTCCTGCGGTCCGCCGCAGCGCACGTTGGCGATCGCGTCGAGCACGTCGGCGCCCTTCTCGAGGTTGCCGAACGCCGAGTACTTGCCGTCCAGGTGCGCCGAGTCCTTGTGCACCAGGAAGAACTGCGAGCCGGCCGAGTTCGGGTCGTTGCTGCGCGCCATCGACAGCGTGCCGCGCAGGTGCTTCAGGTCGTTGAACTCGGCGTCGATCTTGTAGCCCGGATCGCCCTGGCCCCAGGTCTCGGGCTTGTCGTCGTTCTTCGAGTTCGGGTCGCCGCCCTGGATCATGAAGTTGCGGACCACGCGGTGGAACTTCGTGCCGTCGTAGAAGCCGGCCTTGCACAGCTTCAGGAAGTTCTCGACGTGGCGCGGGGCCTTGTCGGGCCGGAACGCCAGCGTCAGCTCGCCGAGGTTGGTCACCAGCACGACCTTGGTCTTCGCGAAGTCGAGCGCGGCGAGGTCGAGCTTCCTGCTGTCCGGCGCGACCTTCAGCACGCAATTGGCGCCCGCGAGGCCGTCCCACGCGACCGCGATCGGCGTGACCGCGTTGGGGTCCACGTTCGGCACCAGCCGATCGCAGGGGAACGACAGCCGGCGCTCGAGCCGCGTGCCGGCGACCAGCGGCACCATGCCGGCCTTGCCGGGCTCCTGGATGCGCGGCCCCGGCTTGTCGTCGACGGTCACGGTCAACTTGACGCCGGTCAGCAGTTCGGCCGGCACTTCGGTGTCGGCCTTGACCTCGAGCCGCAGCACGAACTCGACCGTGCTGCCGGCGACGACCAGCGACTGCGGCGTCGTCAGCCGGGCTTCGAGGCCGGGGATCTCCTGGGCTCTTACGAACGCCGCGAACGCGGCAACGAACAGGGGGACGAGTCGGCGCATGAGTCGGGGGGTAGGAACGGGGCGCAACGTCATACCCCCTGGCGGGGTCGCGGCAACCACGGAACGGCGCCTGCCTCAATCGCCGGCAGCGGCCGTCGGCCGCGCGCGGCGCGGCACCAGGTCGCCGACCAGGCCCTGCTGCCAGCGCTCGAGCACGAGGTCGCGGCCGAACCACAGCATGCAGCCGGGCAGGTCGACGTCGCCCTGGTCGTAGCTGAGGCTGCCCGGCGCGTCGTCGCGGCCCGACGACAGTTCGACGCCGAAGCCGGTCTGGTCGCGCCAGTACCACAGCAGCGCCACGCCGGCGCTGCCGTCGGCGGCGACCGCGTGTTCGAACACGCGGTGCGGCGCCCCCAGTTCGGCGAGGCACCGGCGCAGGTCGTCCTGGCCGGGACGCAGCGCCTGCAGGCGCTCGACCGCGATCGGTTCGTCGAACGCGGCGCGGTCGTACGAGCCCTGCACGCACCCGGCCGCCAGCGACAGCGCCGCGATCGCGACCACGCGGCAGCGGCGGTTCACGAGCCGACTCCGGGCCGGTCGGCGTCGCGCGCCGCGTTGTCCTCGGCCTCGTGGATGTCTTCCCACGGCAGTGCGTACTGCGGTCGGTGCGTGCCGAACGAGGCGCCGTAGTGCGTCAGCACGTCGCGCTCGTCGAAGAACACCCACAGCCGGTCGCTGCGCGTGTCCTGGTTGCCGAAGTTCACCACCAGCAGCAGCAGCACCGTGCTCTTGGCAGCCGTCGCGTCGTAGCGGTAGGCCGAACGGCGGCCGAGCTGCACGACCTCGGTCGGGGCGCCGAGGCGTTCGACGACCTCGCGCGCGGTCGTCGTGCCGGGCACGAAGCTGCGGATCGTGGCGGCGTCGAGCGGGTCGTTGGTGTCCTGGCGCGCGAACGCGCAGGCGGCGGCGAACAGCAGGGTGGAACAGGCGAAGACGTGTCGCATCGGGATTCGGGGAGCGGGCCGGAGGAAAAAGGGCGCGCGCAGCGCGGACCCGGCCGCGCCGTTGCGCGGCGCTAGCGCTCGAACTCGAGCGCCATGCCCATGCCGCCGCTCATGCACAGGGTCGCGAGGCCGCGCCGGCCGCCGCGCCGCTGCAGTTCGTGCAGCAGCGTCACGACGATGCGCGCGCCGGTGGCGCCGATCGGGTGGCCGAGCGCGATCGCGCCGCCGTTGACGTTCAGCCGTTGCCGGTCGAACGGCAGGTCGCGCAGGCAGGCCAGCATCTGCGCCGCGAACGCCTCGTTGAGCTCGACCAGGTCGTAGTCGCCGAGCGCGCGGCCGGTCTTGGCCAGCAGCGCGCGCACCGCCGGCACCGGGCCGATGCCCATGATGCGCGGCGGCACGCCGGCGGTCGCCGACGCGCCGAGCCAGGCCAGCGGCTGCAGCGAGCGCCGCTCCACCTCGCTCTGCGGCATCAGCACGACCGCGGCGCCGCCGTCGGTGATGCCGGAGCTGTTGCCGGCGTGCACGGTGCCGGTCTTCGGCCGGAACACCGGCGGCAGCTTCTGCAGGTCCGCCAGCGCGACGCCGTGCCGCACGTGCTCGTCGGTGTCGACGACCACCGTGCCCTTGCGGCCGGCGACCGTCACCGGCGCGATCTCGGCCGCGAACCGGCCGGCCTTCTGCGCCGCCTCGCCGCGCTGGTGCGACTCCAGCGCGAACTCGTCCTGCAGCTGCCGCGCGATGCCGTAGTCGTCGGCCAGGTATTCGGCCGTCATGCCCATCGGTTCGCCGAGGATGCCGCAGGTGAACCCGTCCTGGTAGTTGCCGTCCTTGACCTCTTGGTGGCCCAGGCGCCAGCCCTGGCGCAGGTTCGGCAGCAGGAACGGGATGTTCGTCATGCTCTCCATGCCGCCGGCGACCACGACCTTGCGTCCGTCGAGCAGGATCGCCGCGCGCGCCTGGTCGATCGCCTTCAGGCTGCTGCCGCAGGCCTTGTTGATCGTCGTCGCGACGCAGCCGTCGCCGCAGCCGGCCTTGATCGCCACCTGCCGCGCCGGGTTCGGACCGGAACCGAGCTGGCGCGCCTGCCCCATCAGCACCTCGTCGACCTCGCCAGGCGCGACGCGGGCACGGGCCAGCGCGGCCGTGACCGCGGCGGCGCCGAGGTCGACGGCGGTCAGGGCGGACAGGCCGCCCTGGAACTTGCCGATGGGCGTGCGGGCGGCGGCGACGACAGCGATGCGTTCCATCACCGGTGGCATAACGCGCCGATGGGACCGGGGGCAAGGGCGCCGGCGGTCCGGCGCGTTCATCCGTGCGACGGCGCCGGCCGATACCCGGCCCGTATGTCTGCCGGCGACAAAGCGCAGCAGGGCGGCAACGACGGCTTCCGGGCCGCCGTCGCCCAGTGGCGCCTGAACCTGCGCACCGAGGTCAAGAAGTCGTCGTCGCTGCCGAGCGCGATGTTCGACGCCTGCGATCCGATGCTCGAGACGCGGCTCGCCGAGTCGGCCGAGGCCATGCTGGCGTGCCTGCAGGAGCCCGAGGACCGCCTGCGTGATCCCGGCGACAGCACCGAGAAGCGGCTCGAACGCGTCGCCGACGACGAGCTGCGCCGGCTGCCGGCGCGCATCGCTTCGATCGAGGTCGTGCCGCTGCACCTGCGCACCGGCCTGCTGGCCGAGTACCTCGGCATCCTGACCGACACCGCCTGCGTCGCGAACGGACCGGCGCAGCACGGCGCCGTGCAGCTGCTGCAGCGCGATTTCGGCGTCGACGCCGACAGCGATCCGTCGCAGCTCGGCACGCTGCTGACGCAGCAGGTGCAGGACTCGCTGGCCAACTGCCCGGACGCCTGCGAGGCCACGGCCGAGCAGATCGCGGTCGCGTGCCAGCGGCTCGGCGCCGCGCTGCTGCTGCACGCACCGGGCCCGACCACCGCGCCGGGGGCCCCGCGATGAGCCGCGCGACGACCGGCGACCTGCAGGCGCACGCGGTCGCGATGTTCGCGCACGACCTCGTGACGGTCGCGCTGAACCGCCAGCTGCACCCGGCCGACAGCCGCTTCGTGACCGACTCGCTGCACGACGCGGTGCGGGCGCTGAAGCTGGCCGAAGCGTTCGGCGTCGAGATGCCGCTGCAGCTGCAGTTCGGCGACGACCTGGTCTACCACGACGGCGCGGCGCTGGACGGCCCGAGCCTGCAGGCGCGCTCGCTGCTGCGCAGTTGCGCCGAACGCGACGTCGCCGCGATGTCGTTCGCGCCCGAACTGACGGCCGACGAACTGAACCGCTGCTTCGACCTGCTGCTCTTGGCGCACAACCGCGACGCGCTGGCGCGCGACCAGCGCGACGTCGTGCTGCGCGCGTTCGGCATCCGCAACGTGCGCTTCCTGCTGCGCTCGGCGGCCGATCCGGCCGACCGCCGCACGACGCTCGACGCACAGCGCCGCGCGCTGCACGGCTACCAGGACCTCGCCGAGTGCCTGCAGCAGAACCACGTGCGCGCGCACCGCGACCAGGAACTCGACGTCGACGCGGCCGCGACGATCGTCGAGCGCACGGTCGCCTCGTTCGAGGAACCGAGCCTGCTGCTCTCGCTGGCGACGCAGGACGACGTCG
Source organism: Planctomycetota bacterium (assembly GCA_016794425.1). GTDB lineage: Bacteria > Planctomycetota > UBA1135 > UBA1135 > UBA2386 > JAEUHS01. Next base: position 76,584 of record JAEUHR010000043.1, on the reverse strand, counting down.
ACCGCTTCACGGTCGGCCACTCGGTGCGCGTCGCGCTGCTGGCGCTGCAGGTCGCGCGCGAACTCGGCGCGAGCCGCGACCAGCTGGTGCACGTCGGCGCCGCGGCGCTGATGCACGACATCGGCAAGTCGAAGGTGCCGCAGGAAGTGCTGTTCAAGCAGGGCCGCCTGACCGAGGACGAGTGGCACTGGATGGCGCAACACCCGCGGCTCGGCGCGCAGATCCTGCTCGAGCAGCACCACACGGTCGATCCGCACGCGATCGGCGCCGCGTTCTGCCACCACATGGGGCCGACCGGCAAGGGCTACCCGCAGCCGGCGCTGCCGGTCGTGCCGAGCGGCATCAGCCGGCTGATCCGCGTCTGCGACGTGTTCGAGGCGCTGACGTCGGTGCGGCCCTACAAGCGCGCGCTGACGCCGGTCGAGGCCTACGCGGTGATGTTCCGCAACGAGCAGGACTTCGACCCCGCGTGGCTGCGGCGCTTCGTGCGCACGCTCGGCCTGTTCCCGACCGGCACGCGCGTGCAGCTCGACGACCACACGGACGCGATCGTCGTCGCGCAGACCGGCTGCCCGGCGCGGCCCGAGGTGCGGCTCCTGTCGGGGCCCGACGGCGCACCGCTGCCCGCCGGCCACCCGGAACGGCTGCGCATCGGCGATGCGCTGGCGGGCCGGGTGCCGCGCATCGCACAGGTCAGCACGCACGACCGCGCGATCTCGGTGCCGGAGTTCGATCCCGCCGAGCCCGAGGTGCTGACGCAGACCGCGCACGACGCCTGCCTGTCGACGCAGATGGCGCGCGACCTGGCGCCGAAGCCGGCCGGTTGAACGCACACTGGCCAGCGGCGCCGCGCGCGCCCTACGATCGCCGGTGGCCATGCTGAACGACTTCCCCGCTCCACCGCCGGAACCGCAGCTGTGCCCGGTGCCGCGCGGCCGCGTGCTGCTGTTCGCGCCGCATCCGGACGACGAGGTCGCGGGCCCCGGCGGCACGCTGGCCCTGCACCGCGCGGCCGGCGATCCGGTGCGCGTCGTGGTCGCGACCGACGGCATCGCCGGCGATCCGGACCGGCGCTTCGATCCGGCTTCGTACGCGGCGACGCGGCGCGCCGAGTCGGCCGCCGGCCTGCGTGAGGTCGGCGTCGACGACGTCGTGTTCTGGGGCTTCCCCGACGGCTGCGTGCTGAGCGCCGCCGACGTCGAGCGCGGCGTGTTGGTCGCGGCGGCCGAACTGGCGCACTTCCGGCCCGACGTGGTCTACCTGCCGTGGCAGCGTGAAGGCCATCCCGACCACCACGCGCTGCACGCGATCGTCGTGCAGGCACTGGACCGCGCGGACTACCGCGGGCTCGCGCTCGGCTACGAGGTGTGGAACGCGATGGTGCCGGACCGGATCGTCGACGTCACCGCGGTCGTCGAGCAGAAGCGCCGCGCGATGCGCGCCCACGCGAGCCAGCTCGCCTACGTGTCGTACGACCACGCGCTGCTCGGCCTGTCGGCCTACCGGTCGCTGGTGCACCTGCGCGGCAACGGCTACGGCGAGGCGTTCTGCGTCGTGCGTTCCCCGCGCGGCTGACCGCGGCCCGGCGCTCCGCTGCGCGCCAGCCAGAGTCCGAACGCGACCACCACGACGGCCGCACCCGCGGCGCCGAGCCAGATGCCGGTGTTGTCGGCGACGAGATCGCGCAGGTAGCCGGCGCCGCTGGCCGGCGTCGAGAGCGGCTGCACGTCGGCCTGGCGGTCGCTGATGAACCGGCCCAGCACCTGGCCGCTGAGGTGCCGGAACGCGCGGCCGCCGGCCTCGTCGGCGAACGGATGCGTCCAGCGGTAGCAGACCGCGGCGGCGACGGTCAGCGCGCCGAGCACCAGGCGGCCGCGCGGCGCCTGCAGCAGTGCCAGCGCGGCGCCGACCAGCGGCAAGAACAGGAACACCGCGAAGCGCATCACGTCGTACGCGACCAGCGGCAGCAGCGCGATGCAGCCCGCGAGCAGGCCGAAGCCGACCCGCCCCGCCTCCAGCCGACCGGCGCGCAGCGCCCAGACGACGACGGCGAGCAGCGGGCCGAACTCGACCAGCACCTCGAGCAGCAGCAGCAGCCAGACCGCGGGCAGCCCCCACGGCACCCAGAAGTTGCTCGCCAGGTAGTAGGCGATGCCGTAGCTCGCGCCGGTGCCGCAGGCGCGCACGAACGCGAGCCAGCCGGCGAACAGCGCCGCGGTGCCGCCGAGCCACGCGGCCTCGCGCCGCCAGCTCGAACCGGCGCACCGGCGCAGCCACACCAGCCATGGCGCCAGCAGGAACGTCATCTCGTGCGCGAACGCGGCCGCCAGCACGAGCCCCCAGAACCACGCCGGCCGCCGCACGTGGTGCACCGCCAGCAGCAGCAGCAGGAACACCAGCGGGTCGGACAGGCAGGCCATCGGCTTGTAGACCAGCACGGTGCCGGTCACCGCGACTGCGGCCGTCACCAGCAGGGCGTCCTGCCACGCGGCGCTCCGCTGCCGCGCGAACCAGAACACGACCGCCAGCAGCGCGCCGTTGACGACCTGCGCGAACACCGGGGCACGTTCGCCACCGAGACCGCACGCCCACGCGAGCAGCGGCCACAGGATGCGCTGCGGGAACTCGCCGGCCAGGGCCAGCGGCGCCGTCGTCATCGCCGCGAACCGTTCGCCGTGGCCCGGCAGCGGCACGGCGGCCGGTGGCACCAGCAGGTCGGAGGCCCACAACACCGCGGCGCCGACGACCGCGGCCTGCAGCCACGGGACGATCGGGTTCGGCGCGCGCGGCAGCGATGGCATCGGCGGCGGAAGCCTACACCGGGACCGCCGTGGCGCGCGCCAGTCCCCCGCCGGCGGGCGCCGACAATCCGGCCCCATGCGATGCCTGCTGCTGTCCGTCCTGCTGCTGCCGCTGCTGCGCGGCCAGACCGTGCCCGACTACGACCCGCTGGCGCTGCCGGCCACGGCACCGCCGCCGAGCTTCACCGACCGCGTGGTCGACGCCGCGCGCGACCGCACCGTGCCGGTGCGCGTGTTCCTGCCGGCCGGCGACGCGGCCGCGCCGGTGCTGCTGTTCAGCCACGGCCTCGGCGGCACGCGCGACACCTGCAACTACCTCGGTGTGCACTGGGCCCGGCGCGGCTACGCAGTGGTGTTCCTGCAGCACCCGGGCAGCGACGACTCGGTCTGGCGCGGCCTGCCGCTGCGCGAACGCATGCCGGCGATGCAGGCCGCGGCGTCGCCCGCGAACCTGGTGCTCCGCGCCGAGGACGTCACCGCGGTGCTCGACGCGCTGCGGCGCTGGCACGACGACGCCGCACACCGCTGCCACGGCCGGCTCGACCTCGACCACGTCGGCATGGCCGGCCACTCGTTCGGTGCGATGACCACGCAGGTCGCCGCCGGCCAGCGAGCGACGCTCGGCGCCCAGCGGCTGCACGAGCCGCGCATCGACGCGGCGCTGCCGATGAGCCCCAGCGTGCCGCTGGTCGGCGACGCCACGCGCGCGTTCGCGGCGGTCGCGGTGCCGATGCTGCTGATGACCGGCACGCACGACGGCGCGCGCATCGGCGGCCAGACGCCCGCCTCGCGCCGCGGGGTGTTCCCGGCCCTGCCGCTGACGATCGACCGCTACGAACTGGTGCTGGAGGGCGCCGAACACTCGGCGTTCACCGAACGTGCTCTGCCCGGCGACCAGGGCCGCCGCAATCCCGACCACCACCGCGCGATCCTCGCGCTGTCGACCGCGTTCTGGGACACCCACCTGCGCGGCGACGCGGCCGCGCGCGCCTGGCTGCACGGCGACGGCGCCCGCACGGTCCTCGCCGCCGGCGATCGGTGGCAGGTCGCGGCCGCCGCACCGGCGGCCGCTCAGCCGCCGTCGGCCGACACCAGCCGGTAACCGACGCCGGGCTCGGTCAGCAGCCAGCGCGGCTGCGCCGGCTCCGGTTCGAGCTTGGCCCGCAGCTGGCCCAGGTAGACGCGCAGGTAGGCGACGTCGCCGTCGTGTTGCGGCCCCCAGACCTCGCGCAGCAGCTGCACGTGGGTCAGCACCTTGCCGTGGTGGCGCGCGAGGCACAGCAGCAGCCGGAACTCGGTCGGCGTCAGGCGCACTTCGGCCTCGGCGTCGCCGTCGCGGCGCCAGCACCGCCGCCGCGTCGCATCGAGCCCGAACGCGTGCCCGTCGGCGGTCCAGGTCCAGGCCACCTCCTCGGCACCACCGCGCGACGCATGGCGCTCGGCGACGCGCAACCGCGCCAGCAGCTCCGGCACGCCGAACGGCTTCACCAGGTAGTCGTCGGCGCCGGCGTCCAGCGCGCGCACCTTGTCCTCCTCCTGGCCCCGCGCCGACAGCACGACGATCGGCAGCTGCGACCAGCCGCGCAGCTCCCGCACCAGGTCGACGCCGTCGCCGTCGGGCAGGCCGAGGTCGAGCAGCACGACCTCCGGCGGGCGCCCGGTGCACGCGAGCCGCGCCGCCGCGAGCGAATCGACGGCCTCGACCACGTAGCCCCGCGCGGTCAGCGTCGTCGACAGGAAGCGCCGGATCGGCGGATCGTCCTCGACGAGCAGGATCCGCGCGCCACAGCGATGGCCTTCCGCCTGGCTCACGTCGGGTCTCCTGCGCCGGCGCCTTCCCAGGCCGCCTCGCTGGCCGGTGGCTGCGGCTGGTGTTCGGGCACCGGCAGCTGCAGCCGGAACGTCGCGCCGCGCGGCCGTTCCGCCAGCAGCGCGACGCTGCCGCCGTGCGCCTTCGCGATCGCCGCGCAGATCGCCAGACCGAGCCCCATGCCGGCACTGGCCGGGCCGCGCGCGAACCGCTCGAACGCGCGGTCGCGCTGCCCGGGCGCGACGCCGGGCCCGTCGTCGGCGACCTCGACCCACAGCGTGCCGTCGCGCGTGCCGGCGCGCACCTGGACCCGCGTGCCGGCAGGCGTGTGCTGGGCCGCGTTGTCGAGCAACAGGAACAGAGCCTGTTCGAGCAGCACCGGATCGGCCTGCACCAGCGGCAGGCCGGCGGCGACGGCGACGTCGACCGGCCGCTCGGCCAGCTGCGGCTTGGCGCGCCGCAGCGCGCTGCCGACGACCTCCTCGACGCTGGTCCACTCGCGGCGCAGCGCCACCGCGCCGGCCTCGAGGCGCGTCGCGAACACGAGGTTCGCGATCAGGTCGTTGAGCCGCGTCGCCTCCTGCAGGATGCCCTCGAGCAGCGCCGTGCGCGCCGCCGGTGCGAGCGCCAGCGCGGGATCGAGCAGGCTGCTGGCGCAACCGGTGATCGTGCTCAGCGGCGTGCGCAGGTCGTGCGACACCGACGCCAGCAGCGTGCTGCGCAGGCGTTCGGTCTCGGCAACGCGCTGGTCGTCGAGCTGGCGCGCGCGCAGCCGCAGGCGTTCGATCGCCAGCGCCGCCTGCTCGGCGCAGGTCGCGACCAGCTGGTAGGTCTTCGGCGCCAGCACCACCGGCGCCACGGCCGCGCGGACCGCCAGCACGCCGACGCGCCCGTGCCGTCCGGCCACCGGCACGAACAGGCCGGCGCTGTCGGCAAGCCGGTCGGTGCCGGCCCCGGCGACGAGGCCGCGGTCGAAGCTCCAGCGCGCGACCGCGAAGTCCGCGTCGCCGAGCCAGTCGGGCACGCCGTGGCTGGCCAGGACGCTGCCGGCGTCGAGGTCCTTGCCGACCGCCGGCACGAGCCACACCAGCTCGCCCGGCACGAGGTCGCGCAGGTGCGCCACCGCAGTGCGGCCGACCTCGTCCTCCGACGCCGCCTCGGACAGCTCGCGCACCAGCGAGTACAGCACCGCGCTCTCGCGTTCGCGGCGCTGTGCGCTGGCCGAGCGCTCGCGCACCAGGCTGACCAGCGAGGTCACGACGAGGCCGATCACGAGCATGGTCACGAACGCGACCACGTAGCCGGGGTCGGCGATCGCGAACGTGAACCGCGGCTCGGTGAACAGCAGGTTGAACGCCAGCGCGTTGGCGACCGCGGCCGCGACGGCGGCGGCGCGGCCGCAGCGCAGCGCGACGACGACGGTGCCGAGCACCAGCAGCATCGCCTCGGTCGACAGGTCGCCGGGATCGTACGCGAGCAGCGCCGCACCGACGAAGCCGAGCACGACGACCGCCGCCTCGGCGATCTCGCGCCAGGTCGACCACTGGCCCCGCCGCCCCGCCGGCGCCGGCACGTCCGGCGCCCCCGCCGTCTCGGCGCTGCGCACGACGTGCACGTCGATGTCGCCGCTGCGGCGGATCACGTCGAGCGGGAACGAGCCGAACAGCAGCTCGCGCCAGCGCGGCCGCCCGCTCTTGCCGACGACGATGCGCGCCACGTCGTGCTCGCGCGCGAACGCGATCACCGCACCGGCCGCGTCGCGCCCCTCGATCGTGGCCGTGCGCGCGCCGAGCGACTCCGCCAGCCGCAGGTGCGCGCTGACCCGTTCGCGTTGCGCGGCGCCCAGCGCGACCGCGGGGTCGTCGACGAACACGGCGAACCACTCGGCGCGCAGTCCCACCGCGGTGCGGTGCGCCGCGCGCACGAGGCGCGCCGACAGCGGGCTCGGGCCGACCGCGACCAGGATCCGGTCGCCGGTGCCCCAGATGCGCTGCACGCCCTGCGCGCGCCGCAGCGTGCGCAGCTGGTCGTCGACCCACTGCGCCGTGCGGCGCAGCGCCAGCTCGCGCAGCGCGGTCAGGTTGTCCTTCTTGAAGAAGCGTTCGACGGCGCTCGGCACGACCTCGGGCAGGTAGACCTTGCCGCCGCGCAGGCGTTCGAGCAGCACGTCGGGCGGCAGGTCGACCAGCACAACCTCGGCGGCGCGGTCGAGCACGTGGTCGGGCACCGTCTCGCGCACGCGGATGCCGCTGATCTGCGCGAACACGTCGTTGAGGCTCTCGACGTGCTGCACGTTCAGCGTCGTCTCGACGTCGATGCCGGCGTCGAGCAGCGCGGCGATGTCCTGCCAGCGCTTCGGGAAGCGCGTGCCGGGCGCATTCGTGTGCGCGAGTTCGTCGACCAGCAGCAGCGCCGGTCGGCGGCGCAGCGCCGCGTCGAGGTCGAACTCGGCCAGCTGCGTGCCGCGGTACTCGATCGCGCGCCGCGGCAGCACTTCGAGCCCCTGCAGCAGCGCCGCGGTCTCGCTGCGCCCGTGCGTCTCGACGCAGCCGACGACCGTCTCGAGGCCTTGCGCGACGCGGCGGCGCGCCGCCGACAGCATCGCGAACGTCTTGCCGACACCGGGAGCGGCGCCGAGGTAGATCTTCAGCCGGCCGCGGCGGTTCCGCTCCTCCTCGTGCTGGACCTGCGCCAGCAGGCGGTCCGGGTCGGGTCGATCGGGCTCGGCGGACTCCATGGCTCGCGGCGATGCTACCGCTCCAGCGCGAGGTTCAGCTCGAGCACCGAGACGATGCGTTCGTGCGTCAGGAAGCCGCCGGGCGCGAACGCCCGCTCGCGCACGAGCCGCTCGAGCCGGTCGGGCGGCACTCCGCGCGCCGCTGCGACCCGCGCGATCTGGTACAGCGCCGCCGCCTCGGTGATGTGCGGATCGAGCCCGCTGCCCGACGCAGCGGCCAGGTCGGCGGGCAGCGGCCGCGCGGCGGTGGCACCGTGCGCGGCGACGACTTGCCGGCCGCGCTCGGTCAGGTCGGCGCTGGTCGGCGACTTGTTGCTGCCGCCGGCACCGGCCCCGTTGTAGCCGACCGCGGACGGCCGCGGCCAGAACCACCGCGGCTCACTGAAGGCCTGCGCGATCCGCTCGCTGCCGATCACGGTGCCGTCGGCGCGTGTGACCAACGAGCCGTTCGCCGTGTGCGGCGTGACGAGCTGCGCCAGCACGAGGATCAACGTGGTGTAGCCGCCGACGCAGACGAGCAGCGTCGCGGCCGTGAGACGCAGACTGGTGACGAACGCTGTCATGGTCGCTCCTGGTAGGTCACTCACTTGATGAACTGCAGGTGCTCGGCGATCGGGCCGAGCGCCGCCGCCGGGAAGAACGTCAGCGCGCCGAGGAACAGGATCGTCGCCAGCAGCATCACGCCGAACGTCGGCGTGTCGACCGCGAGCGTGCCCGCCGACGACGCGGTGGCGCGCCTCTTCGCCAGCGAACCGGCGATCGCCAGCGGCAGCACGATCGGGATGTAGCGCGCCAGCAGCATCACGAGGCCGGTCGCGACGTTCCACGGCACGGTGTTGTCGCCGAGCCCTTCGAAGCCGGAGCCGTTGTTCGCCGAGGCCGACGAGAACTCGTAGAGGATCTCGCTGAAGCCGTGCGCGCCGACGTTGTTCAGCGTGCCGGTGCCCCACGGCGTGCAGGCGAACAGCGCGGTGCCGCCGAGGATGAACAGCGCGTGCGCGAACATCGCCAGCACCGCGAGCTTGACCTCGCGCATCTCGACGCGGCGCTGCAGGTACTCCGGCGTGCGGCCGACCATCATGCCCGCGACGAACACCGCCAGCACGATGTAGACGAACATGTTGATCATGCCGACGCCGACGCCACCGAACGTCGCGTTGAGCCACATGCCCGCCAGCGGCACGAGGCCGGTCAGCGGATTCAGGCTGTCGTGCATGCAGTTCACCGAGCCGTTGCTGGTGCACGTCGTGGCGACCGCCCACAGCGGGCCCGCGGCGGCGCCGAACCGCAGCTCCTTGCCCTCGAGGTTGCCGATGTCCTGCGCGATCGGCAGCGCCGCGAACGCCTGCGTCGGCGCCTGCTCCCACGCGACCGCACCGGCGAGCTTGGCGAGCAGCAGCGCCATCATCACCGCGAACACGACGGTCGCGTGGCGCATGCGGCCGACGATGCGGCCGAACATCCACACCGAGGCCATCGGCAGGAGCACGATCGCGATCGTGGACAGCACGTTGGTGAAGAAGCTCGGGTTCTCGAACGGGTGCGTGCTGTTCGGGCCGAAGAAGCCGCCGCCGTTGGTGCCGAGCTGCTTGATCGCGAGGAACGCGGCCAGCGGGCCGCGCGCGATGACCTGCTCGACCCCTTCCAGCGTCGTCGCCTTCACCGCGCCCTGCAGCGTCATCGGCATGCCGCCGCAGACCATCGCCGTCGCGAGGACGACCGCGAGCGGCAGCAGCACGAGGAACGTCGCGCGCTGCACGTCGACGAAGAAGTTGCCGAGCACCGGCCGTCCCGCGAGCCCACGCGCCATCGCCGTCAGCGCGGCGATGCCGGTCGCCGCCGAGACGAACTGCAGCCACATCAGCGCGGCGAGCTGCGAGCAGTAGCTCAACGACACCTCGCCGGAGTAGTGCTGCAGGTTCGTGTTCGACGTGAACGAGGCCGTGGTGTTGAAGATCAGGCTGCCCTCGAGCGCCTCCTTGCCGTCGGGGTTCAGCGGCAGCCATTGCTGCAGCGCGAGCACCGCGAAGCAGACGCCGAACATCACGACGTTGAACGCGAGCAGGGCGATGCAGTAGCGCTTCCAGTCCTGGTCGGCGCCGGTCGTCCGGCCGCCGATCGCGCGGAACAGGCGGTCGAACCGGGCGGCCGGCCCGTCGAGCGACACGGGGTCCATCGCCCAGCGCAGGTAACGGCCGAGCGGCCACGACAGCGCGGTGGCACCACCGACGATCAGCAGGATCAGCAGGATTGCATCCATGGGAGGACCTCGAGGCTCAGATGCGGTCGCACCGCAGCGCGAGCAGGAACATCAGGGCGAACACGGCGAGTCCCAGCAGCAGGAACAGGAGATCGAGGAGCATGTGCGTGTCTCCGTGGCTCAGACCAGGTGCAGCGCGACCAGCAGCAGATCGAGCAGCTTGATGCCGACGAACGGCGCAACCAGCCCGCCGAGGCCGTAGATCAACAGGTTGCGCCGCAGCACGACGGCCGCACTCGCGGGTCGGTAGGCGACGCCGCGCAGGGCCAGCGGGATCAGTGCGACGATGATCAGCGCGTTGAAGACGACGGCCGCCAGGATCGCGCTCTCGGGCGAGTGCAGCCCCATGACGTCGAGCCGCGCCAGCGGGCCGGGCGCACCGGCGGTCGCGTAGATCGCCGCGAACATCGCCGGCAGGATCGCGAAGTACTTCGCGACGTCGTTGGCCATGCTGAACGTCGTCAGCGCGCCGCGCGTCATGATCAGCTGCTTGCCGATCTCGACGATGTCGAGCAACTTCGTCGGGTTGCTGTCGAGGTCGACCATGTTGCCGGCCTCCCGCGCCGCCTGCGTGCCGGTGTTCATCGCGACACCGACGTCGGCCTGCGCCAGCGCCGGCGCGTCGTTGGTGCCGTCGCCGGTCATCGCGACCAGCCGCCCTTGCGCCTGTTCGTCGCGGATCCGCTGCAGCTTCATCTCCGGCGTCGCCTCGGCCAGGAAGGCGTCGACGCCGGCTTCGGCGGCGATCGCGGCGGCGGTCAGCGGGTTGTCGCCGGTGATCATCACGGTGCGGATGCCGACCGCGCGCAGCTGCGCGAAACGCTGTCGGATGCCGCCCTTGACCACGTCCTTGAGCTGGATCACGCCGAGCATGCGGCCGCCGTCGGCGACCAGCAGCGGCGTACCGCCGTCGCGCGCGACCTGCTCGGCCGCAGCGAGCACCTCGCGATCGGGACGGCCACCGTGTTCGGTGACGAACCGCCCGATCGCGTCGGCAGTTCCCTTGCGGATGCGCCGGGGTCGGCCGCCGCCATCGGCCAGATCGACGCCACTCATGCGGGTCGCGGCGGTGAACGGCACGAACGTCGCGTGCGGCGCCGTGAGCTCACGGCCGCGCAGGCCGTACTGCTCCTTCGCCAGCACGACGATGCTGCGCCCCTCCGGCGTGCCGTCGGCCAGCGACGCGAGCTGGGCCGCGTCGGCCAGGCGTTCCGGCTCGACACCGGTCGCCGGAACGAGTCGCGTCGCGACGCGGTTGCCGAGCGTGATCGTGCCGGTCTTGTCGAGCAACAGCACGTCGACGTCGCCTGCGGCCTCGACCGCGCGGCCGCTGGTCGCCATCACGTTGCGGCGGATCAGGCGGTCGATGCCGCTGATGCCGATCGCGCTCAGCAGGGCGCCGATCGTGGTCGGGATCAGGCAGACGAACAGCGCGACCAGCACCGGCGTCGAGAGCTGCACACCGGCGTAGTCGCCGAACGGCCGCAGCGTCACGCACACCAGCAGGAAGATCAGCGTCAGCGCGGCGAGCAGCACCGTCAGCGCCAGTTCGTTCGGCGTCTTCTGCCGCCGCGCCCCCTCGACCATCGCGATCATGCGGTCGAGGAAGCCCTGGCCGCGCTCGGCGGTCACGCGGACCACGATGCGGTCGCTGAGCACGCGCGTGCCGCCGCTGACCGCGCAGCGATCGCCGCCGCTCTCGCGGATCACCGGCGCCGACTCGCCGGTCACCGCCGATTCGTCGACGCTGGCGATGCCCTCGATCACGTCGCCGTCGGCCGGGATCGTCTCGCCGGCGGCGACGGCGACGCGGTCGCCCTGCTTCAGCTCGGTCGCGGCGACGCGCTGCTCGGTGCCGTCGTCGCGCAACCGCCGCGCGAACGTCTCGGCGCGCGCGGCGCGCAGCGCGTTCGCCTGCGCCTTGCCGCGGCCTTCGGCCATCGCCTCGGCGAAGTTCGCGAACAGCACCGTGAACCACAGCCAGACGGCGAGTTGCAGCACGAACCCGAGGTCGTCACCGGCGGTGAACAACGCGGCGGTCGTCAGCAGCGCGCCGACCGCGGTCACGGCCATGACCGGGTTCCGCGCGAGCACGCGCGGGTGCAGCTTGCGGAACGCGTCCGCGAGGGCCGGTCGCACCAGCTCCGCGGCGAACAGGGAAACGGGCTTCGTGGTCACGGGGGCCTCAGAAGCGCTCCGGCCGCAGTACGGCCGCGAGCAGGTAGACGAAACAGGTCGCGACGATCAGCACGAGCACGATGGTGGTCATGGCGAGATGCCCTCGGGGCGATGGCGCGGGTCAGAACAACAGACTGATGCCGATCCCGGCGACGAAGTCGTCGGCGCGGTCGTCGAGGCCGAAGCCGGCCCGCGCGTCGACCGCGACCGTGCCGCTGAGACGCTGCACGACGCCGAAGTCGACGGCCTGGGACGACGCAACGGAGTTGGCCGGACGCGACACGACGTACCACTCGGCGAACAGGCTCGTGTCGGTGCCGATCGGGCTGAACGTCGCGTACAACGACGCGGCCGTCTGCGTGAAGCGGTCGCCGTTCTCGGTCGGATACGACGCGACCAGATTGCCGCCGACTCCGAGCCACTGCGGCAGCTCGCCGGCGCCGTAGGACCACAGCAGCTTCCACGTCGGGTCGGCATGGCCCGAGCTGAACGCCGCCGAGCCGACGCCCAGCGTGGTCGCGGCCTCCAGCGTCAGCGCCGGCTGCCAGCCGACCTGGTCGGCCAACGGCACCAGCACCGCCAGACCGGCATCGCTGCCGCCGTCGTCGCTGCCGCCGCCACCGGCGTCGCTCCAGACCTGACCACCCCACGTCGCCCGCAGCTCGAGCCGCGGCGACGCCGCGTAGCGCACCACGAGTTCGGGCCCGTTGCCGCGTTCGGCGTCGACGCCCTGGCCTTCGCGGCGCGCGTAGGAGACCCCGGTCTCCACCTGCACGCGTCCCGCCGGCACGAGGCTCGTGCCGTCGCTGAACGTGGGCCGGTTCGGGGCGATCGGCGGCAGCGCGCCGGCCGGTCCGGCGCCGTCGACGACGCACGCGGCGAGCGCGAGCAGCGCCGCCGCGGGGATCACCGCGGTCGCCGCGGCCGCCCGCGCCGCAGCAGCCGTTCGACCGCCTGCTCGCAAACCAGCAGCCAGCCGAAGCTGCCGGCGAGCACCAGCCCGACGAGCCATTCGTTCATCGTGCACCTCGCTCATGGCGGCGAACCTAGATCCACGATCGGCGACCGTCGATCAGGGCACCGTCAGGACCGGCTTGCGCTGCACAAGGGCCGCATAAGGACACGATGCTTGCCCCCGCCGGGCCACGGCCGCATCCTTGCTGGCCCCGATGCAGCAGCCGAAGGGCATTCCGCTCCGCGCGTTCGCGATCTTCCTGCTCGCGGCGCTCATCGGTGTCGGCGGCGGCCTGCTCGGCAGCTGGTTCCAGCGCGCGCTCGACTGGATCCAGCACCTGCTGTGCGGACCCGGCGACTCGCTGTCGGCCGCCGTGCGGCAGAACCTGACCTGGTGGCAGACGCTGCTGGTGCCGACCGTCGGCGGGCTCGCGGCCGGGCTGCTGCTGCTGCCGCTGCGCGGCCGCAAGGCGCCGTTCGGCATCGCCGACCTGATCGGCCTCGTGCAGCTGCGCAAGGGCGCGATCCGGCTGCGCGAGTGCACGCTGCAGATCCTGTCGTCGGCGTGCACGATCGGCAGCGGCGGCAGCATCGGCCGCGAGGGCGCGAACTCGCAGATCGCCGCGACGCTGGCGACGCTGATCGCGCGCTGGGCGCGGCTCGGCTCGCGGCCGCGCGCGGTGCTGCTCGGCAGCGGCGTCGCCGCCGGCATGGCGACCAGCTACAACGCGCCGATCGCGGCGGCGATGTTCGTCATGGAGGCGGTGCTCGGCAACTTCGCGATGAACGTGTTCGCGCCGATCGTCGTCGCGTCGGTGCTGGCGACGATCGTGCGCAAGCACTACCTCAGCGAGCACGCGCTGTACGACCAGGCGGCGCAGTTCGTGACCGACCTGCCGTGGACGCTGATCCTCGCGACGGTCGTGCTCGGCGTGCTGTGCGGCATCGGCGGCATCCTGTTCCGCGTCGCGGTCAAGGCCGGGCGCACGGCGTTCCAGAAGCTGCGGCTGCCGCTGCCGCTGACGCTGGCACTGGGCGGCCTCGTGGTCGGCGCGCTCGGCACGTTCATGCCGGAGACCTGGGGCAACGGCTTCGAGGTGATCCAGATCGTCGCGCACGGCCAGCCGGCGATCGGCGTCGTGCTGACGCTGTTCCTGTGGAAGCAGGTCGCGACGATGGCGACGGTCGGCTCGGGCGGCCTCGGCGGCATCTTCACGCCGAACCTCGTGATCGGCGCCGCGTTCGGCGCGATGTTCGCCTACCTGCTGCGCACGCTCGGCGTCGCCGACGCGAGCCAGACGTCGACGTTCGTGTTCGTCGGCATGGCCGGTCTGACCGCCGCGACGATGCACGTGCCGGTGACCGCGGTCGTGCTGGTGTTCGAGCTGACCGGCCACTACGAGCTGGTGCTGCCGGTCATGCTGTGCAGCATCGTCGCCAGCATCACCGCCAGCCTGATCGACGAGGACAGCTACTACTCGGAGGCCCTGCGGCACAAGGGCGAGCAGGTCCCGGTCGGCATGGAGGACATGGCGATCCGCACCACGTTCGTGCGCGACGTGCTGCGCCGCGACTGCGTGACCGTGCCCGACACGGCGCCGTTCGCGGAGGTCATGCGCCAGCTCGGCGAACACCGCGGCGACACGCTCTACGTGCAGGACCGGAACGGCGCGCTGGTCGGGCGCATCGAGCTGCAGGACGTCAAGCTGTTCCTGAACGACCCGAGCCTGACCGCGGCCGTGATCGCGGCCGACCTGACGCGACCGGCGGTGACGGCGCGGCCCGACGATTCGATCGCCGAGGTGATGCCGCGGTTCGACGACCCCGAGCTGCGCGAGATCGCGGTCACGGCGGCCGGGCCGGTGCCGCGGCTGCTCGGCCACGTGCGGCACCAGGACGTGATCACGACGCTCGGCAGCGAGGTGCTCGGCCAGCAGCGCCGCAGCGCCCGCGTCTCGCTCGACGGCGCGCCCGACCAGGACCTGCGCCTGCCGGCGGGCCACGGCGTGCACACGCTGCCGGTGCCGGACGCCTGGGTCGGCCTCGCGGTCGACGCGATCCCGGAGGCGGACCGCAGCGATCTCGTCGTCGTCACCGCGATCCGCGACGCCGGCGGCCGCAGCGAACACGTCGCGGCGACGCCGGACCTGGTGCTGCAGGAAGGCTGGCAGGTCGTCGTGCTGGGCACGCACGAGGCCGTGCAACGGCTGCAGGCCGGCGGCGACGACGGCACCCGCGCATCCTGACGCGCGTCGAGTAGGCTCTCGCCCATGCTGCGAGCTCTGCTGCCGTTCGTGGTCGCTGCGGCGACCGTGCTGTTGCCCGCCCAGGACGCCGAGGCACCGAAGCCGCCCGCCGCGACGCTGGGCCTCGACGACCACATCGCCTGGCGCAGCGACGGCCAGGACTTCCACGACCACCGCGAAGCGAAGCCGAGCGACGTCGACCGCGCGGCGCTGGTCGACGCGGCCTGCGCCGAAGCCAAGCAGCGCGGCACGCTGGTACTGTGGTACGTGCACCGCATCCACGAACAGGGGCTGCGCGGCCGGCAGATGTACCGCGCGCCGGTGCTCGACGTCTACATGCGCCAGGTCGTGTTCGGCGATCCCGACGTCGCCGAGCTGTGCAACCACGCGTTCGTGCCGCTGCGCTGCGCGATGGACCAGAAGCTGTGCGACCGCTTCGACCTGCGCCCGCTGCAGTTCGTCGAACCCGCGGTGGTCTGGCTCGACGGTGACGGCAAGGTCGTGCACTACACCGAACGCTTCCGCACCTTCCACGGGCCGTGGTTCGCGAACCTGTGCGTGCGCGTGCTCGAACACGCCGGCGTGAAGCTGCCCGGCGCGACCGTCGACGAACTGCGGCGCGTCGGCCGCTGGCGCGACGCGCTGGCGCTGGCGCTGCAGGCGAAGGAACGGTCGCGCGAGGACTGGGGCAGGATCGCCAAGCTGCACACACTGCTGCGCCAGCCCGAACAGGCGCGCGCCGCCGCCGAGGAGGCCAAGGAGGTCAAGAACGAGGTCGCACTCGGCGGCCCGCGCAGCACGCCCGAAGGCGACTACGCGCGCGCGCTCGAGGCGCTGCAGACCGGCGACGAGGCGCTGGCGATGCGCCGCTTCCGCGCCACCGCCGAGGCCTACCCCGACACGATCTGGGGCCGCCGCGCGCGCGCCAACGTCACACCGGGCCTCGACGATCGGCCGCTCGGCGCCGCGTTCGCGGGCTTCGAGTCGACGGCGACGCTGCCGGAGGCCGCCTGGGTCGGCCTGCCGAAGGACACCACGTGGCAGGGCGACCGCATGACGCCCGACGCGATCGCCGCGGCCGGCGTCGAGTTCCTGCTGCAGCAGCAGCGCAAGGACGGCGGCTTCACCGACTCGCGCTACGCGTACTGGCCGAACAGCGAGATCACGCCGAACGTCTGGGTCGCGATCACCGCGATCGCGTGCACGGCGCTGCTCGAGTACCGGCCGCCGCGGTCGAACCTGCTGCAGCGGCGCATCGACCTCGCGCTGCGCCGCGGCGAGGCGTTCCTGCTCGACCCGAGCCGGCTGAACCGCGGCAAGAACGAGGACTGCTACGCCGACGCCTACCGGCTGATGTTCTTCGCGCGCCGCGCCGCGGCGAACCCGGCGCAGCGCCCGCAGCTGGTCGCGCGCATGAACGAGATCGTCGCCGCCGCGGTCGAGCGGCAGCGGCCGAGCGGCTTCTGGGCACACGAATACGAGAACGCGTTCGCGACCGGTGCGGTGCTGCAGCAGGTGCTGGCCGCGAAGGCCGCCGGTGCCGACGTGCCGGCCGAGGCCATCGACCGCGCCGCCTCTGCGCTGCTGACCGCACGGTTCGACAACGGCGCCTTCGCCTACGGCGGGGCGGCGCGCAACCGGCCGACCGGCGTCAAGGACAGCGCCGGGCGCATGCCGGTCTGCGAGGGCACGCTGCTGCAGGTCGGCCGCAGCGACCCGGTGCGCGTGCGGGCGGCGCTCGACGCGTTCTGGGGCCACATGCAGAACCTCGAGACCGTGCGCCGCAACGACTTCCACAGCGACGGCGAGCTCGCCGGCTTCTTCTTCTTCCACTCGCTGTTCCACGCCAGCGAAGTCGTGCGGCTCCTGCCCGAAGACGAACGCAAGCCCCACTGGCAACGGTTCGTCGAGGTGCTGCAGCGCATCCCCGAGTTCGACGGCAGCTTCGTCGACAGCCACGAACTCGGCCGCAGCTACGGCACCGCCATGGCGCTGCTGGTGTTGAAGAACGCGCGCAGCGACGGCTGATCGACGCTGCGCCGACCTTGCCGCCGGCAGTGCCGGAACGGTAGGCTGCGCGCCCTCGATGAGCCGCCGCACCGCCGCCGCCCTGTTGATCACCCGCGGCGACGGCCGGGACCGCGAGGTGTTCCTGGTCGAGCGCTCGCCGGAACTGCGCTTCTTCGGCGGCTACTGGGCGCTGCCCGGCGGCACGCTGGACCGCGCCGACCTCGACGTCGGCGACGAAGCGAAGGCGCTGGCCACCTGCGCGCACCGCGAACTGTTCGAGGAGACCGGCCTCGTACGCCACGCGCTGCCGAACGGCCGCGGCGCCGCCGAGACGTTGCGCGAGGTGCGCGAACGGCTGCTCGCCGCTGCTTTGCCCGACGCACCCGCCGACGCCACGACGCCGTCGCCGTGGGCCCAACTGGTCGGCGACCTGCCGCCGGCGCCGCCGCTGCGCGAGCTGTGCCGCATCGAGACGCCGCCGTTCGCGCCGGTGCGCTACGACACCGTGTTCTTCCACGTGCCGCTGGAGCAATGCACCGGCGGCACGGCGCCGCGGCGGCCCGACGTGTGGCCCGGCGAACTGCGCCAGGGGCGCTTCTGGCTGCCGAGCCAGGCGCTGGCGTCGTGGCGCAACGGCGACCTGCTGCTGGTGCCGCCGGTCGTGATCCTGCTCGAACACCTGGCGCGTGCGGCGTCGTTCGACGACTTCGCGCGCGAGCTGACCGCCACCTGCGACGGCTACCGCAGAGGCCGCCTGCACCAGGTGCGGTTCTCGCCCGGCATCGTGCTGGCACCGCTGCGCACGCCGACACTGCCGCCGGCCGTGACGACGAACTGCTACGTGGTCGGCCACGAGCAGCTGTGGGTCGTCGATCCGGGCTCGCCGCACGAGGACGAGCAGCGGCGCCTGGACGACCTGCTGACCGAACTGACGCGCGACGGGGCGACCGTCGCCGGCATCCTGGTCACGCACCACCACCCCGACCACATCGGCGGCGTGCGCGCGCTGAGCCGCGCGCGCGACCTGCCGGTGCGCGGCCACCCGCTGACGCTGAGCCGGCTGCCGCAGGGTTGCCGCGCCGGCGCCGCGCTCGACGACGGCATGCGGATCCCGCTCGGTCGTGCGCCCGACGGCCGCCAGGGCTGGGAACTGCTCGCCGTGCACACGCCCGGCCACGACCGCGGCCACCTGTGCTTCCGTGAGTCGCGCTACGGCACGATGCTGGTCGGCGACATGCTGTCGACGGTCAGCACGATCATCGTCGACCCGCCCGAAGGCCACCTCGCGACCTACCTGAAAAGCCTCGAACGGCTCGCCGAGGCGCCGATGACGACGCTGTACCCGGCGCACGGGCCGGCGATGCGCGACGGCCAGCGGCTCGTGAAGCAGTACCTGCGCCACCGCCGGCAGCGCGAGACCGCGCTGCGCGGCGCGCTCGGCACGCAGACGCTGACCGTCGACGAGCTGCTGCCGAAGGTCTACTGGGACGCGGACCCGAAGCTGTTCCCGTTCGCGGCCCGCTCGCTGCTCGCGGGCCTGCAGAAGCTGCAGGAAGAGGGCTTCGCGGTCGAACGCGACGGACGTTGGTCGGCGACCGGACGTTGACGATGGCGACGACCGGCCTGACCCGTCACCGCGCGCTGCTGCTGGGACTGGTCACGCTGCTGCTGATGCTGCCGGAGACGCTGCCGGTGCCGGTGCTGCGGGCGCTGGTGCGCGAGCGATTCGAGGTCGGCGACGCGCTGACGACGCTGTTCCTGTCGGCCAACCAGCTCGGCGCGCTGCTGGCGGCGCCGGTGATCGGCCTCGTGGTCGCGCGCCGCGGCCGCCGCCGCGAACTGGCGCTGCTGGCGACGCTGCTCGACGCGGCGTTGATGCAGGCACTGGCGCACCCGCTCGACTACCCGACGTTCCTGCTGCTGCGCACCGCCGAAGGGGCCGCCCACATCACGGCGCTGACGCTGCTGATGAGCCTCACGGCCGACCACGCCGGCGCGCACCGCGGCCGCGCGCTCGGCTGCGTCGGCGCGGGGCTGACGCTCGGCGTCGCGCTGGGCGCCGCGCTCGGCGGCCGCATCGGCCGCCACGATCCGCTGCTGACGCTGCACACGGCCAGCATCGTGCTGCTCGGCGCCGCCGCGCTGGCGGCGGTGGCGCTGCCGGCCAACGTCGCGCCGGCGCGGCAGCACGGCGTGCGCGACGTGCTGGCGGCGGTGCGCGCCGAGCCCTCGCTGCGTACGCCGCTGCTGCTGGCGTTCTGCGATCGCTTCACGGTCGGCTTCTTCACGGCCGGGTTCCCGCTGTTCCTGCGCGGCGTGCACGGCGTCGACGCCGCGCGCATCGGCATGCTGCTGGCGTCGTTCCTGCTGCCGTTCGCACTGCTGTCGTACCCGGCCGGCCGGCTCGCCGAACGCTGGTCGCGGCGCCAGCTGGTCGCGGTCGGCAGCCTGCTCTACGGCCTCGGCGTCGTGTTGGTGGGCGCGGTGCCGCCGGCGGGCCTCTGGGTGCTGATGCCGTGGCTCGGCGTCAGCAGCGCCGTGATGTTCGTGCCGACGCTGCTGTGGCTGCTCGAACGGGCGCCCGGCATCGACCGCACGACCGCGATGGCGGCGTTCCACGGCGCCGGCGCGCTGGGCTTCCTGCTGGGACCGCTGTGCTGCGGTGCGCTGGTCGCGGTCGGCGGCGAGGGCCGCGCCGGCTACGCGCTCGCGTTCGCGGTCGCCGGCGCCAGCGAGGTCGTCGGCGCGTGGCTGGTCTGGCGCACGGCAGCCGAGCCCGGCCACGCGCGCACGTGACGGCAGCCGAGACGCTCAGCCGACCGGCGCCGGACCGCCGATCTTGCCGCAGCACTTCTTGTGCTTCTTGCCGCTGCCGCAGGGGCAGGGATCGTTCGGGCCGACCTTGGGATCGAGGCGCTTGAACGGCCGCGGCTTCACTTCGACGCCGTCGACGAAGTACCAGACGCCGTCCTCCTTGCGGAAGCTGGCGACCTCGTGGTGCGTGATGTCCTCGCCGCCGATCGTGTAGTACGCCTTGAAGTCGACGAAGCCCTCGGTGTCGTCGACACCGCCGGCTTCGGTGCCGACGATCTCGAGCCGGTGCCACTTCGACCGCTTGCTCCACTGCTCGGTGGCGTTGCGGTCGACGAACCGGCGGCCGTCCGGCGACTGGCTGTCGACGATCCAGTCGACGTTACCCAGCGCATAGGCCGTGTAGCGCGACCGCATCAGCTGCTCGGCCGTCGTCGCCTGCCGCTGCCGCGTCAGGATCGGTTCGCAGCACTCGGCGAAGGCGGCGCCGCTGCAACAAGGACACTTCATCGCGCGGACCGTAGGCAGCAGCGGCGCTGCGGTCAACGCTGCGGCAGAGCGGCCGACGCCGGGCCCAGCAGGTCGTGCACCAGGTCCAGCGTGCGCGCGGTGGCGCCCTGGTTGTCGGTGATCACGCGCCGCCCCCGCTCGCCGAGCTCGGCGCGGGCGGCCGGCGAAGCCAGCAGGCGGCCGAGTTCGCGTGCGAACGCGGCGCGGTCCGGCACCTGCACCACCGCGGCGGCGGCCAGCAGCAGTTCGACGTCGCGGCGGAAGTTGGCGGTGTGCGGGCCGAAGATCGTCGCGCGCCCCTGCGCCGCCGGTTCGAGCATGTTCTGGCCGCCGTGCGGGATCAGGCTGCCGCCGACGAACGCGACGTCGCAGGCGGCATAGAACCCCTGCAGCTGGCCGATCGTGTCGACGACGACGACCGCTTCGTCGGCGAGCGGCGGCCGGGCTTCGGCGACCTCGCTCCAGCGCACCGGACTCGCGCCGGCGGCCGCGACCTGCTCGCAGATCGACGCAGCACGTTCGGGATGGCGCGGCACCAGCACGGTGCGCACGGCGCCGCCGTGCCCGGCGCGCACGGTGGCCAGCGCGGCCAGCACCGCGGCCTCTTCGTCGAAGTGCGTCGACCCGGCGACCAGCACCGGCCGGCCGTCGGCCGACAGCCACGGCCGCAGCGTCGCGGCGGCGGCGTCGTGGCGGCCCATCACGACGCTGTCGTACTTCATGTTGCCGGTCACGTGCACGCGTTCGGGCGCGACGCCGAGCTCGAGCAGCCGCGTCTGGTAGGCGCGGTCCTGCACGCAGTAGACGTGCAGCAGGTCGAGCTGCGGCAGCAGGCCGCGCGCGCGCCGGTAGCCGCGCAGCGTACGCTCGCTGATGCGGCCATTGATGACGCCGACCGGGATGCCGCGGCGGTGCGCCGCCTGCAGGAAGTTCGGCCAGATCTCGAGTTCCATCAGCAGCACGCAGCGCGGCCGGATGCGATCGAGCGCGCGCGCCGGGCAGCGCCCGAAGTCGAGCGGGTAGAACACGACCGGCAGGTCCGGATACTCCTTCTGCGCGACCAGGTGGCCGTTCGGCGTCGTCGCCGAGACGACCAGCTGCAGGTCGGGCCGACGGCGGCGCAGTTCGGCGATGAAGTTGCTCGCCGCCTTGACCTCGCCGACCGACACGCCGTGGATCCACACCACCGAGCGGCCGTCGCCGCGCCACGGCACGCGACCGGTGCGCTGCACGAATCGGGCGCGGTAGCGCCGGTCGACCAGGCAGCGCCAGGCCAGCACCGGCGCGTAGCCGACCAGCAGCAGCAGGAACAGCAGCTGGTAGACGGCCATCCACAGCCAGCTGCGGCCGCGCGGCGGCGGCAAGGGCGCCGCCGCACCGCTCGCGCGCGACGTCGGCATCAGTCGAACGCGGGCGCGCAGCACTTCTTGTACTTGATGCCCGAGCCGCACGGGCAGACGTCGTTGCGGCCCGGCTTCGGCGCGTTGGCCGGCCGCGCCGGCGCCGCCGGGGCCTTCTGGCCGAACGCCGGGCCTGCCATCGGGCCCAGCCGCTGCGGCGCCGGTGGCGCGATCGGCGGCGGCGGTGGCGGCGGCGGTGCCGGCGGCGCAGCGGCCGCCGCCGCCGCCGGCGGTTCGGCGCCCGGCGCCGGCGGCGTGCCCTCGGCCGGACCGAGCACCAGGCCCTGCGGCGTGACCTTCAGCACGAAGCGTTCGCCCTTCGCCATGCGGTCCAGCACCTCCTGCGGGATGCGGCCGGCGGCGACCAGTTGCTGGAACAGCGCCTGCAGCTCCTCGGGCGTGCGCGGCATCTGCATCGGCGGCGGTGCCTGCCGCGGCTCCTGCCGCAGCCGACCGGTCAGCATGTCGCGGATCGTGTCGGTCGCTTCCTGCTTGTAGACGAAGCCGGTGACGTGCTCGGCGATCTCGGTCTTCAGCTGCTGGAACTTCTCGAAGCCTTCCTTCTTGTACTCGTTCTTCGGATCGATCTGCGCGTAGCCGCGCAGGCCGATGCCGGTCTTCAGCACCTCCATCGCGTAGAGGTGGTCCTTCCACTTCGTGTCGATGGTGTCGAGGATCAGGAAGCGCTGCACCTGGTCCCAGTGCTCGCCGTAGTGCTGCGCGCGCGCCTCGTGCAGCTTCTCGACGCGCTGCAGGATCCAGTCGAACAGCTCCTCGCGCGGCACCTGCTGGAACCCGGCCAGATCGAGCTCGTCGCCGCAGCGGTGCCGCAGCCACTTCTCGAGCTCGGCGTAGTCGACCGGCTGGTCCTTGTCGGCCGAGCAGCGTTCGACCACCGGCTCGAGCACCTGCTCGAACATGCCGAGCACCTTGTCGCGCAGGCCCTGGTACTCCAGCGCCTCCTGCCGCTGGCCGTAGACGAACTTGCGCTGCTTGTCCATCACCTCGTCGTACTCGATGAGGTGTTTGCGGATGTCGAAGTTGCGCGCCTCGACCTTCTTCTGCGCCTTCGCGAGGCCGCGCGTCACCATCGGGCTGTCGATGACCTCGCCGGCCTTCAGGCCCATCTTCTCCATCATCACCTTGACCCAGTCGCGCGCGAAGATGCGCATCAGGTCGTCGTCGAAGCTCAGGAAGAACTTCGTGCGGCCCGGGTCGCCCTGGCGCGCGCAGCGGCCGCGCAGCTGGTTGTCGATGCGGCGCGCCTCGTGGCGTTCGGTGCCGATCACGTAGAGGCCGCCGAGCGCCAGGATCTCGTCGTGCTCGCGCTGGCATTGCTCGTCGAGCTTCGCGCGCAGCGCCTTCGCTTCCTCACCGTCCTCGGCGAGGCCCTTCTGCACGATCTCGGTGCGCCACAGCGCCTCGGCCTTGCCGCCGAGCACGATGTCGGTGCCGCGGCCGGCCATGTTGGTCGCGACCGTGACCATGCCCTTGCGACCGGCCTGCATCACGATCTCGGCTTCGCGCTCGTGGTGCTTGGCGTTCAGCACGTTGTGCGGGATGCCGGCGGCCTTCAACGCCTCGCTGATCGCCTCCGACTTGGCGATCGACGTCGTGCCGAGCAGGATCGGCCTGCCCTTCTGGTGCTCGGCGCGGATCTCCTCGACGATCGCGTCGATCTTGCTCTTGCCGTCGAGGTAGACCTGGTCGTTGTCGTCCCTGCGCTGGTTCGGCCGGTTGGTCGGCACCGAGACCACATCCAGGTTGTAGATGCGCGAGAACTCCGCCGCCTCGGTCATCGCCGTGCCGGTCATGCCGGCCAGCTTCTGGAACATGCGGAAGTAGTTCTGCAGCGTGATGGTCGCCAGCGTGCGGTTCTCCTCGCGCGGCGGCAGGCCTTCCTTGGCCTCGACGGCCTGGTGCAGGCCGTCGCTCCACCGGCGGCCCGGCATCAGGCGGCCCGTGAACTCGTCGACGATGATGACCTCGGGCTCGGCCTGCGAGCCGTCCGGGTTCTTCTTCGCCTGGATGACGTAGTGTTTGTCCTTCTCGTAGATGTGGTGCGCGCGCAGCGAGGTCTCGAGCAGGTGCGGCCACTCCATGTAGGCCGGGTTGCTGTAGAAGCTGTCGACGCCGACCAGCTTCTCGGCGCGCTCGATGCCGGCTTCGTTGAGCAGGCACTGGTGCTCCTTCAGCTTGACCTCGAAGTGCTCGTCGGGCTTCAGCTGGCGCGCGACACGGTCGGCCATCAGGTAGCGCTCGGTCGTGCCCTCACCTTCGCCGGAGATGATCAACGGCGTGCGCGCTTCGTCGATCAGGATCGAGTCGACCTCGTCGACGATTGCGAAGTTCAGGTTGCCCTGCACCTGCTCCTCGGCACGCCACTTCATGTTGTCGCGCAGGTAGTCGAAGCCGAACTCGTTGTTGGTGCCGTAGGTGATGTCGCAGTCGTACTCGGCCTTGCGCAGCTGCGGCGGCATCGACGACTGGATCGCGCCGACCGTGAGCCCGAGGTACTGGTAGACCGGCGCCATCCAGTCGCGGTCGCGCTTGGCCAGGTAGTCGTTGACGGTGACGACATAGACGCCCTTGCCGGACAGCGCGTTCAGCGCGGCCGGCAGCGTCGCGACCAGCGTCTTGCCTTCGCCGGTCGACATCTCGGCGATCTTGCCGTGGTGCAGCACCGCGCCGCCGATCAGCTGCACGTCGAAGTGGCGGATGCCGAGCGTGCGTGTCGCCGCTTCACGCGTCAGCGCGAACATCTGCGGCATCACGTCGTCGAGCGACTTCGCGCCCGACTGCACCTGCTGGCGCAGGTCGGCGACCGCGGCCTTGGTCTGGTCGGCCGACAGGCCCTTGGCCCAGTCGGCGAGCGCCGCGGCGGCCTTCACGATGGGTTGGTAGATCACCAGCGAACGCTGGTTGGCGCTGCCGAACAGGCCCTGCAGGGCCTTGCCGATGCGCGCCGGAATGGAACCGATGTCGAGCTTCATGACGGAATGCGGAGGGAATGCGGAGGGAATGCGGGTCGAGGCAGCGGCCGCGGTCGGACCGGGCCGGCGACGAGGCGCGGACGCGCCGCGTCGCGGAGCAGGGGCACGGGAACGGCGCGACCGCGAACGGCCGGCCGCTCAGACCGTGGGCGCGCGCGGCGGCGGCAGGCCGCCGGCCTCGATCGTGCGTGCGCGCGGCGGCAACCGCGGCGGCGCCGCGCTGGCGGCGGCGATGTCGGGTCGGATCGCCGGCGTGGCCGCGGCGACGGCGGCACCCGACCGCGCCCGGCTGGCGTGATCGTGGTGGACCGCGATGCAGGTGCCGTCGGTGATGCCGGCCCCGGCCGCCGGCATGCCCGTCGAAGCGAGCACCAGGCACAGCACCAGCGCACCGACCCAGCCGAGGCAGCGCCATGCCGGGCGCGACGCGGGCCCGCGGGCCACGCGTTCGCTGCTGGGTCGGGACTTGGCGGCGGTCTTCACTGGCGCGGAACTTCCTTGCTGCGCAGAACCCGGTCGATCATCTCGAACAGCAGGCTCTCGGGAAACGGTTTGGCGAGAAACCCGTCGGCGCGCTGGATATCGGCCATCGACACCCTGCCGGCGCTGTTCAACAGCACCGGAATGTCGCGCGTGGCCGGGTCGGCGCGCAGCCGCTCGAGCACCTGCAGGCCGTCCAGTTCGGGCATCTCGTAGTCGCACAGCACCAGGTCGGGCCGCAGGTCGACGGCGGCCTCGACGCCGGCCTTGCCGTCGAACACCTTGTAGGTACGGAAACCCTTGCGCCGCAACAGGCTCTCGACCGCCGCCGCCAGGTCTTCCTCGTCGTCGACGATCAGCACGACGCCGCGGCACGGCACGGTGTCGGCGCCGGCGCAGGCCTCCGTCAGCAGCTGGCGCAGCGTGGCGCAGGTGTCGAGTCCGGCCTGCCGAAATCCGTCTTCGATGCGGCGCTTCAGGTCGCGGTTGAAGCGGCGCACCGCCATCCAGGCCTCGTAGTCCGGGTAGTTCGGCTGGATCTCCATCTGGTCGTGCGTGTCGACCGCGAAGAAGAACTCGCCCGGCACCAGGTGCTCCTGCAGCAGCAGCTTCATGAACGGGTAGTTGCGGTTGCCGAGCCGCAGGCTGTAGCGGTGGCAGGGGTGGCCGGGGATCGTCTCGACCTGCTCCTTCTGGAAGAGCGCCAGCAGGGCCTCGGCGCCGCCGCCGGTCGGCAGCTCGAGCGCGCGCCGCGGCCGGCTGCCGGTGCCGTAGGCGAGGTCCTGGTAGACGGCGACCGCGCGCTGCACCATGTCTGCCGTCAGCGCGCCGAGCCTCATGCATGGCCTCCGCAGCCGCGCGCCGGCTGGCACGCTGCGGCGTCGGCCGGCGCCGCCGCGGCCGGCTGCCGGTGCAGACAGCCGCGCAGGTCGGCGATCGTGGTGCCGGCCTCGGCGAGCAGCGCGCGCAGGTCGTCGACGATGCGCACCATCAGGGCCGGGTCGGTGAACATCGCGGTGCCGATCTGCACGGCGCTGGCGCCGGCGCAGACGAACTCGAGCACACACTCGGCCGAATGGGCGCCGCCGGCCGCGATCACCGGGATCCGCACGCTGCGCGCGACGTCGTGCACCATGCGCAGCGCGACCGGCTTGATCGCCGGGCCCGACAGGCCGCCGATGCCGCGCGCCAGGATCGTGCGGCGGCGACGCCAGTCGACCGCCATGCCGATCAGCGTGTTGATCGCGGTCAGCCCGTCGGCACCACCCTGCTCGGCGGCGCGCGCGATCGCGGTCACGTCGGTGACGTTCGGCGACAGCTTCGCGAACACCGGCACGGTCGCGACGCGCTTGACCGCCGCGACCGCCCGTTCGGTCAGCCGCGGGTCGGTCGAGAACAGCAGCTTGCCTTCCTGCACGTTCGGGCAGGACAGGTTGACCTCGAGCGCGTCGACGCCGGCGGCCGAGAAGCGCTCGGCGAGCTGCACGAACTCGTCGATCGACTCACCGCCGATGTTGATCACGATGCGCGGCCCGGCCGTGCCCGGCGCACGCCCGGCGGCGATCTGCCGCATCTTCGGCAGCGTGTCGGCGAGGAACCAGTCGGCGCCTTTGTTCTCGAGGCCGATCGAGTTCAGCATGCCCGACGGCGTTTCGTGGATGCGCGGCGGCGGGTTGCCGTGGCGCGGCCGCACCGTCACGGTCTTGCTGACCAGCGCGCCGACGCGCGACAGGTCCGAGAACTGGCGCCCCTCCCACCCGGAACCGAAGGTGCCCGACGCGCTGAGCACGGGGTTCTGGAGCTGCAGGCTGCCGAGCGTGGTCGCGAGCACGTGGATCGATGGGTCGCGGCACCCCGCCGCGATCCCCTCAGGATACCGGCTGGCGGGACTTCGTGCGATCGTCGCGCCACAGCAGCAGGAACAGCCCGATCGCACCGACCGTGATGCACGAGTCGGCGACGTTGAATGCGGGGAAGTCCCAGGCGACCGGCCACTGGCCGCTGAACCGCAGGAAGTCGCGCACCGAGCGGTCGGCGCGCACGAAGTTGTCGTAGAGGTTGCCGAGCGCGCCGGCGAACACGAGGCTCAGCACGAACAGCTGCAGCCGCGCCCGCGGCGACGTCGTGCGCACGAACCACAGCAGGCCGACGACCGCGAGGCAGCGCACCACCATCAGCACGACGGTGCCGTCCTGGAACAGCCCCCAGATCGTGCCGGTGTTGCCCCAGGCCACCAGTTCGAAGCGCAGCGCCTCGGTCGCGAACACGAGGTGCGACCGCATGTGCTCGGCCAGGCGCGGGTAGCGGTCGCCGAGGAAGCCGAACACCTCGGCCTTGCTCCAGAGGTCGAGCGCGACCAGGATCGGCCAGGGCCACCAGAACCAGGCCTTGCCCGCCAGACGCGGCGCCTCGGCGGCCGCCGGCGCAGCCACCGCCGGCCCGGCCCCGCCCACAGCCGGCTCGCTCGCCGTCACCGGACTAGGCGCTCTCGCGGTTGCGTTCCTCGACTTCCTGGTGGCGCACGCAGTAGCGCGCCCACGGCAGGTACTCGAGGCGCGCCTTCGGGATCCAGGGGTCGGTCGCCTTGGCCTTGGCCTTCTTGCTGTCCTTGGCCTTCTTCGCCGACTCGATCTCCTCGGCGCACAGCGGGCAGACGCCGTACTCCCACTCGCCGTTGCCGGCGATCCGCTCGAGGGCCTCCTCGATCAGCTTGATCGTCTCCTCCTCGTTCTCGATCAGACCGAGCATGAAGCCCTGGTCGTAGTTGTCGGTGCCCTGGTCGGCGAGGTGGTCGACCGACGCGTCCTGGTCGGACGCGCGCAGCGCCTCGTCGCGCATCGAGCCGACGTCGCCGCGGAGGGACGCCAACTGCTTCTCCAGAACGGACTTGTACTTGGCCAGTTCGGCCTTGGTCGGCTTCGACATGGGCAGACGAACCACTCGAGCTACGGATCGCGGAGGGTCGGCGGTCGGAGCGTCGCTCCCACCGCCGCGGCCGGTACGCCGGCCGTTCTCCGGCACTGTGCGTAGGACGCAGCCGCCGGAAGGGGCGGGGACCATACCAGGGCCCGCCCACCCGTCAAGGCGCTCTGTCCCCGGTCGCACCGGATCCTCGCGGCTGGTGCCACCCCATCGAGCCGCTAGCGTGGTGCCGTGCCCCCCGTCCGCCGCACCGCCCCCCAGCAGGCGCTGGCCGATTTCCTGGTCTACCTCGGCGTCGAACTGCAGGTGTCGCGGCACACGGTGGCGGCCTACCGCAGCGACCTGCACCGGCTGCTGCAGGCGCACGCGACGCTGCCCGACCGCGGCGCGATCGACCGTCACCTGACGGCGCTGCTGGCGACGCACGCACCCGCTTCGGTGGCACGCGCGGCCGCCGCGATCCGCGGCTTCTACCGGTTCCTGCACGCCGAAGGCCTCGCCGACGAAGACACCGCCGAAGGCCTGCTCGGCCCGAAGCTCGAACGCAAGCTGCCGAAGGCACTGAGCCGCCGCGCCGTCGAGCGGCTGCTCGCCGACGACGCCGACGAACCGCTCGCGGTGCGCGACCAGGCGCTGCTGCAGGTGCTCTACGCGACCGGCTGCCGCGTCGGCGAGCTGATCACGCTGCGCACGACCAGCCTGGTCGCCGAACACCGCCTGCTGCGCGCGTTCGGCAAGGGCAACAAGGAACGGCTGGTGCCGATCAGCGACACCGCGCTGCGCTGCGTGCAGCGCTACTTGACCGAGGTGCGGCCGCTGCTGCGCGCGCGCGCGACGCAGGACCCCGGCGACGTGCTGTTCCTGTCGCGCACCGGACGGCCGCTGGACCGCGTGCGCGTGTTCCAGGTCGTGCGCGCGGCCTGCACGCGCGCGGGCCTGTCGGTCGCGTGTTCGCCGCACGCGCTGCGGCACTCGTTCGCGACGCACCTCGTCGCCGGCGGCGCCGACCTGCGGTCGGTGCAGGAGATGCTCGGCCACGCGTCGCTGCAGACGACGCAGGTCTACACGCACGTCGACCACGAACGGCTGCGCGCGGTGCACGACCAGCTGCACCCGCGCGGCAAGTGACGGCAACTGATGACCTGAGTGGATCACCTGGTGCCGGCGAAGAAATCGCCGGTGATCCACTCAGGTCATCAGTTCCCAAGTGACGCGTCAGCCGCCGCGACGCCGCAGCAGGTAGACCGAGCCGTCGCCGAACTCGCGCGGGCACGGCAGCACGCGCTGCAGCTCCCACGCCTGCCGCAACGCGTCGGCGGCGCCGGCCGGCGCCACCAGCCGTTCCCACTCGGCACTGCGCAGCACCAGCACCTGCACCGCCGCGCCGTCGTCGGCGGTCGGCGCGCCGTCGCCGAGCGCCGCGACGCGCAGGCCCGGGTGCGGATCGGTCGCGGCGCCGCGCCATTCGTTGGGGCGCAGGTAGAACTGCAGACTCGCGCGGCCTTCACCGGCGGTCACGACCAGGTCGCGGCCCGCCTGCTTCGCGCGCAGCACGGCGTCGGCGGCCGCACGCCACGGCGAACGGTCGCCGCCGTAGACGGTGCCGCGCAGCGCGGCGCCGACCGCGAGCGCGACGAGCAGGGCGGCCGGCACCGCTGTGGCACCGAGCGCCGTCGCGAGGCCCGGTCCGGTTGCGCGCACGCGCACCGCAACCGCGTGCACCGCCGCGGCCGCCAGCGCCAGCAGCAGCGGCAGCGCTGCGAGGCCGTCTTCCGCCGCGACCGAGTGGCCGGTGCCCGCGACCAGCGCGAGCCCGGCGAGCGGCGCCCACGCCGCGGCGACCAGCGCCACCGGCGCGGGCCGCACGAGCCAGGCCGCCAGCAGTGCCGGCCCCCACACCGACGGGCCGAACTGGCGCGCGGCCGCGCCCGCCAGACCCGGATCGCCGCCCGCGTCGAACGGCACGCCGAACCCGAGCTGCAGCGCGAGCGGCAGCAGCACCGCGGCGGCACCCAGCGCAAGCGCGAGCCAGCGCGCGCGGCCGACGGCGGCCTGCCAGCGCGTCGCGGCGACCGCACCGAGCAGCATCGGCACGACCAGGCAGCCGCTGCGGTCCGTGGCGCACGCGGCCGCCGCCAGCAGCACCGCGGCGGTGCGCGCCGGCCAACCGCGACCCGCCATCGCCGCCAGCAGCGCCAGCACGACGCCACCGACCGCGAACACCGGCGGCGCGAACGCCTGGCTCGCACCGATGTGCCACGGGTGCAGCGCCAGCAGCGCCGCCGCCAGCAGCACCGCACCGCGCGCGAGCACGTGGCGCGCCGCCAGCGCGAACAGCGGCACGGTCAGCGTGCCGGCGAACACGGCCGGCAGCCGCAGCCAGCCTTCGCCGACGAACGGCAGCACGCCGTGGTCGAGCAGCGCCCGCAGCGCCAGCAAGGCCAGCGGATGCGCGGCGAACGGACTGGCGAAGAACCCGTGCTCGCCGTCGAGCGGCATCGTCACCGCCTGCCAGGTCGCGACCTCGCTCGGCGACAGCGACCAGTCGCGCACGCCCTGCAGCCGCAACGCGAACGCCACCGCCGTGATCGCGAGCAGCACCCACGCGTCGCCGCGGCGCCAGGACTCGGCGGCGGTTGGTCGTTCGGCGGGAACAGCGGCGGCCATGCGTTCGGCGCGCGATCCTACGCCGGCACGGCCGACGAGCGCGGCGGTTTCCTTCGCAGTTCGAGCTCGTGACCAGCAACCGCCGTCACCGCTCGCGCCGAGACGGATGACCTGCGTGGATCACCGGCAATTTCCTGCGACCGCCGGGGCGTACGGGACACCAAGCCTGCAGCCGCGCCCGTGGTGCGGCAGGAGAGTCCCGTTGGCACTCACCCCACCCCGGCGCCCGCACCAGGACGGTGAGCGGCATTCGCCCCACCAACCGACGGTTGTGTTCGCCGCGCGGCTCCTGCATCGTGGTGCCGTGGGTTCCGCCAGCGCCACGCCTTCGCGGCGAGAGCACGTGCAGGCGCTGCTGCTCGCGGCGCTGTGCGCGGTGTTGTTCCTGCGCGAGGCGCTGCTGCCGGGCCGCGCGCTGGTGCCGTTCCCGCCCGAACAGTTCGACGTGCTGATGGCCGAGGCGCGCGCGAACGGCACGTTCGACCCCGTCGACGCCTGCCGCGGCAACGCCGGCATGGGCGACAAGTACCTGCAGTCGCTGTGCTGGGACCGCGTGCTGCAGGACCGGCTCGCGCGCGGCGAACTGCCGCGCTGGACGCGCGACATCGGCGGCGGCGCGCCGTTCGTGCCGCAGATGGCGCAGCCGTACGAGCCGGTCAACCTGCTGCTGCTGCTGCTGCCGAGCGTCGAGTGGTACGGCTGGTGGTTCCTGCTGCACCAGGTGCTGTTCGGTTGGTTCGCGTACACGTTCCTGCGCCGGCTCGGCTGCCGGCACCTGAGCGCGCTGGTGGGCCTCGTCGCCGCGGCGCTGGGCCTGTGGACGCAGGGCAAGCTGCACCACAACGTGATCCTGACCGCGGCGGTCGCGGTCTGGCCGATGCTGTCCGCGGCGCACGATCTGGTCGCCGGGGGCCGGCGCGGCCGCGCGGCGCTCGGCAACGTCGGCTGGCTCGCGCTGTGGACCGGCGTGTCGTGGAACTCGGGCTTCGTCGTCGTCAGTCTGCAGGCCAGCTACCTGACCGTTCTGTTCGCGCTGTTCCTGGCGCTGCGTGCGCCGCGCGGCGAACGGCGGCACGGGCTCTTGGCGGTCGCGGCCGGGCTCGGCCTCGGCGCCGTGCTGGCGCTGCCGAACATGCTGCCGGTGCTGGCCGCCAGCGCGGTGTCGGCGCGCGCCGGCACGTTCGACGCGGCGCGGCTGGCCGCGCACGGCCTCGAGTGGGACCACCTGCTGTCGCTGTGCTGGCCCGACCTGCTGAGCTGGGCCGGCGACCACTTCTACGCGGCGCCGACAGGGCCGGACGCGCTGGCCTACGAAGCGCGGCTGCCGTGGAGCCAGCTGGTGCTGCTGGCGAACCCGCTGAGCCCGGTCAACGGCAGCGGCTTCCAGAGCTGGGTCGAGACCTCGTTCGCGATCGGCCTGCCGCCGCTGGCGCTGGCCTGCCTCGCGTTCGCGGCGCGCGAACGCCGCGCGCTGGCGTGGTTCTTCGCCGCGGTCGCGCTGGCGGCGTTCGGCACAGCGACCGCCGACCAGCCGTTCTTGTCGGTGGCGCGGCTGGTGCCGGGCCTCACCGATGCCGACCAGCGGCGCGCGCTGTTCTCGGTGGCGATCGCGCTGTGTGTGCTGGCCGGCCTCGGCGCCGAGGCGCTGCTGGCCGGCGCGCGGCGCTGGCCGGCGCTGGTGCTGCTCGGTGCCGCGGTGCTGCTGTCTCTGCTGGCGCTCGGCTGGCTCGGCCAGAACGCCGGCGAACCCGAGTTCGTGCGTGCCTACGCCGGGCTGTGGCTCGCCGACGCCGACCATCCCGACGTCGTGCGCACCGGCCACGACCTCGACGCGGTCGTACGCGGCGTGATGGCCGCGGCGGCGCCCGGCGAAGCGCTGCAGAACCACGCGCGGCTCGCCGCGACGGCGTGGCGCACGCTGCTGGTCGGCGTGCTGCTGCTGGTCGTGTTCGCGTGGCGCCGGCGCTCGGCGGTGCCGGTCGCGATCGCGCTGGCGATCGCCGAACTGCTGCACGTCGGCCGCGGGCCGGTACAGACCGTGCCGGCGGCACGGGTGACGACGCCGCCGGCGGTGCTGGCGCCGGTGCTCGCGGCGCCCGCTCCCGGCGGCGTGCGGCCGCGGCTGCAGCGCCTCGTGGTGCAGGACCAGGCCCGGGTGCAGGCGGCGCTGCCGGGCAATCTGCCGGCGGTCTGGGGCATCGAGGACGCCGGTGCCTACAACCCGCTGCCGCCGGCGCGCTTCGAGGACTTCTTCCGCACGATCGAACCGGACCGCGCCGGCAAGACCAGCGTCGCCTACGGCGGCGCCGGCGTCGGCTCGTTCCACGATCCGGCGTCGCTGGCCCACCCGCTGTGCGACCTCTACGGCATCCGCTTCGTGCTGACGCGCGACGCGGTGCCGCTGCGCTCGGGCCTCGTCGAACGCACGCCGCCGGGCACCGGCGGCTTCCGCCTGCTCGAACGCACGACGACGCTGCCACGCGCGACGTTCGTACGCACGGTCGACGTGCTGCCCGATCGGACCGACCGGCTGCAGGCGCTGGCGCGTGCGGACCGTGACGTCGCGCAGCGCGTCGTGCTCGAGGATCCGGCCGCGCCGCGGCCGACCGCAGGCCCGGCAGCGCCGGCCGACGTGCAGGTGGTCGCGCACGCCGACGAGCGCGTCGTCGTGCGCGTGCGGTGCGAGGCCGACGGCTACCTGCGGCTCGCCGATCCGTACGACGCCGGCTGGCGCGCGACCGTCGACGGCCAACCGAGTGCGGTCTACGCGGCCGACCACTGGCTGCGCGCGGTGTTCGTGCCGCCGGGCGACCATGAAGTGGTGTTCACCTACGACGCGGCGCGCGTGGTCTGGCCGGCGCGGCTCGGCCTGCTGGCGCTGTGCGCGTGTGTGGCACTGCTGCTGCTCGGCCAAAGGCGGCAGCCGTGAACGACCGCACCGCGCGCTGGCTCGCGATCGCGACGTTGTGCCTGCTGCCGCTGTGCTGGCTGTGGCCGTCGGTGGCGGGCCCGCGCCGGTTCGTGCCGTACGACCTGGCCGAGTTCCCGCCGGCCAGCCTGCAGCTGTCGCACGACGCCTGGCAGGCCACCGCGCGCGGCACCAACCACGACGTCACCGAGGTGCCGGTGTGGTTCCTGCCCGAACTGGTGCTGGCGCGCGACGAGCTGCGCTCCGGCCGCGCGCCGACCTGGAACCCGCACGCGCGCGGCGGCGCGCCGCTGCACGCACACGGCCTGATCGGCCTGTGTTACCCACCCAACTGGCTGGCGCTGTTCGCGGCCGATCCGGAAGCGCGCCTCGGCTGGCTCGCCTGGCTGAGCCTCGCGCTCGGCGGTCTGTTGGCGCTCGGCCTGCTGCGCGAACTCGGCCTGCCGTGGTTCGCGGCCTGGTTCGGCGCCGCGCTGTTCGAGCTGTCGGCGCCGATGGCGACCAACGCGTACTTCTGGATGCGGCTGGCGAGCTTCGTCTGGCTGCCCGGCGTGTTGTGGACGCTGCTGCGGCTCGCGCGCGGCGACACACTGCGGCCGGCGGCGCTGGCCGCGGCGGCCGCGGCGTTCGCGGCGACGTGGCTCGGCGGCTTCCCGCCGTTCGCGGCGACCACCAGCGCGTTCGCCTTGTCATGGACGCTGTGGCTGGCCGCGGAGCGCTGGCGCGAGCAGTCGGCGCGCGCGGCGCTGCGGCTGCTGCTGCGGCTCGGCGCGGCACTGGTGCTCGGCGGCCTGCTGGCGCTGCCGCAGGTGCTGCCGTCGCTGCAGTTCTTCCCGCTGAGCGCGCGCACGCCGAACCCGACCGCCCAAGACCTCGCCGGCAGCGCGTTCGAGGTCTACGGGCTCACCGGCTACCTGGCGCCGGACCTGATCGCGCACCCGACCGCGACGCACGAGTTCGGCTACGCGCAGTCGGCGCTGGCGCTCTTGCTGAACGGCCGCACCGACGCCGCCGGCAAGGCGCAGCTGCCGAACTACAACTACACCGAGTACGCGGTGTTCCTCGGCACGCTGGGGCTGCTGCTGGCGATCGCCGGCGCGATCGGCGGCCGCGGTCGACGGCGCGGCTTCGCGCTGCTCGCCTACGGCCTCGCGTTCGGGCTCGCGCTGCAGCTGCCCGGCGTGCGGCTGCTGTCGCAGCTGCCGCTGCTCGAGAACGTCTGGCCGATGCGCTGGCTGGCGCCGGCGTCGCTGCTGCTGGCCTGGCTGGCGGCGCTCGGCGTCGAACGGCTGCAGCGCGACGGCATGCGGCTGCCGGCGGCGCTCGGCATCGCCGCGCTGCTGCTCGGCGGTCTCGGCGCGTGGGCCTGCCGCCTGCCGGCCGCGTGGCACACCGCCGACAACACCTGGGCGCCGCAGCGCATCGCCGAGCACTTCGGCGTCTCGGTGCAGGGCGTCGTCGAGCACGTCCAGGGCGTACCGGCGCCGCCGTTCGACCGCTTCGCGCTGTCGTTCGCGCGCGCCGCGGCAACCGGCACGGTCGCGGCGATCGGGCTCTTGCTCGCCGGCGTGCTGTTGCTGGCGCTCGCGCGCGCGCGCGGCGAGCGCACGCGCCGCTGGCTGCTGTGGCTCGGCGCCGCGGCGACGCTGCTGCAGCTCGCGCTGCACGGCGCCCCGCTGACGGCCGGGGCCGCACGCGCGCACGCGCTCGACACGCCGGTGCACGCGTTCCTGCGCGAACGCGCGGCCGCCGCGGCCGCCGACGGCGGCGTCACGATCGCGCGCGCCAGCGTCGTGCCGACGCTGCCGGCCCAGCTGCCGCCCGGCGAACTGATGGCAGCGGGCCTGCGCGACCTGCACTTCTACACGCACTACGACGGGCGTTCGGCGCAGCCGCTCGCGGCGATGCTCGGCCCCGAACTCGGTCCGCGCGCGGCGGCGAAGGGCTACCTGGTGCTGTCGCTGCCCGACGCGCTGCTCGAGCATCCGCTGCTCGACCTGCTTGGCGTGCGCTACGTGCTGGCGACCGAACGGCTCGAGCACGCGGGCCCCGCGGTCGGGCCCGAGTTCGCCGGGCCGCGCGGCGCGTTCTTCGTGTACGAACGGCCGCACGCGTTGCCGCGCGCGTTCACGGTGCCGGCACTGCGCGTGCTGGCCGACGACCAGGCCGTGGTCGCGGCGCTGGCCGATCCGGCGCTGGCACCGCGCACCGCCGCGCTGGTCACCGCCGCCGACGCGCCGGCCGACGCGGCCGCCGCCCCGGACGCACCGCCGCGCACGGTGCGGTTCCGGACCGACACGCCGACCGAAGTCGAACTCGAAGTCGCGGCCGGCGCGGCGCCATGGCTGGTGCTGACCGACACGTTCCTGCCGGGCTGGACCGCGACCGTCGACGGCGCGCCGGTCCCGATCCGGCGCGCGAACCACGCGTTCCGTGTCGTGCCGCTGCACGGCGAAGCCTGCCGTGTCCGATTCGTGTACGCCGCGCCGGGCCTCGCGGCCGGGTTCGCGGCGGCAGTGCTGGCCGTGGCCACACTGCTCGCGCTCGCGTTGTGGCACCGGCGCCGCGCGCGTGCCGCACCGGCGACCGGAACGCCCGCCGCGCACGCCTGACGGCGCTCAAGCAGCCGCGCTGCCAGCGACGAAACAGCCCCGTGCACGCGCCTTCGCCAAGTGCCGGGGACTGTCCGCGGTGAGCCTCTACGGCAGCGGCCGCCGCGAAGGCATCGGCTCGGTGTTCGTGCTCGGCGCGATCGTGCTGGTGGTGCTGCTGCTCGGCAGCCTGCAGGTCTACGGCAAGGCCACCGACCTGCTCGGCGCCGCGAGCGACGCCGCGATGCCGGCGCTGGCGGCCGCGACCTGCTACCGGCTGCTGCGCGCGCAGCGCCGCAGCCGCTACGTCGCGTTCCTGACCGCGGCCGGCTACGCGATGTCGCCGTGGCTCTTGGCGCTGTCGCAGGCGCCGCGCGAACAGTTCGCGGCCGCGCTGGCGCCGCTGGCGCTCGAAGCGGTGTCGCGCTGCGGCCAGCCGGCGCAGCGGCGCACGTGGCTGCCGTGGACCGGCATGCTGCTGGCGGCGCCGTTCGCGGCCGGCCTGACGACGATCGGCGTGCTGGCGACGCTGTTGTGCCTGGGCCAGCTGGCGCGGCTGGTCGCCGCCGGCGACCGCGGCGACGCGTCGCTGCCGGCCGTCGGCGTCGGTGCGGCACTGCTGCTGGCCGCGATCGGCGCGACGTCGCTGGCCGTGCTGGACCCGCTGCAGCCGTGGCTGCCGCCGCCGGTCTACGGGCCACTCGACGTGCTGCACGGCCACCACGCCGGCAGCCAGGGCCTCGACCTGACGTCGGTGCTGCGCGTGCCGGGACCGGGCCTGCTGTTTTTCGCGCTGCTCGGCGTGCTGCGGCGGCAGCGCCACGCGTCGACGCCGCAGTGGTTCGCGGTCGCGCTGGCCGGCGCACTGCCGACCGCCGTGGTCGTGCTGACACCGCCCGGTGCGCTCGGCTTCTCGTTCTGGCCCGAAGTGCAGCAGCTGCCGGCGACCGCGTGGTGGCTGACGCTGCTCGGCATCGCGGTGCTGGCCGCGGCCGGCCTCGACGACTTCCTCGACCTGCCGCTGCGACGCCGCACGGCGCTGCCGTGGCTGCTCGCGGTCGCGGCGCTGACGGCACCGCTGCTCCCGTTCGCGTCGACGGCGCCGTCGCTCGAATGGCCGCTCGGCGCGACGCTGCTGCTGCTCGGTTTCCTGATGCCGCTGTGGCGGCGCATGGGCATCCTGCAGTTCAAGAACCTGCTGGCAGTCGCGGTCGTGCTGGTGATCGCGGTGCCGGCGCTGCAGGTGCTGCCGGTCGCGGGACCGCCGACCTTCGCCGCGCCGCTCGGCGAAGTCGCGCGCTGGGCGCACGCCGCCGCCGCGGCCCGACTCGACGCGCCGAACTGGCCCTACGCGGGCTTCGCGGTCGTGCTGTTGGCCAGCGGCGTCTGGGCCCTGTCGGCCTTCTGGCGCAGGAGCCAGCAGAGCCCGATGCCGACCAGGGCGAAGGCCGCCATCGTCAAGAAGGCGCGGCCGGCCCAGCGCTCGTAGACGAAGCCGCCGACCAGCGCGGCCAGCACCATGCCGATGCCCGACGACGCGGCGCCGAGCAGGCCCTGCGCGGTCGCGCGCTGGTGCGCCGGCACCCGGCGGTCGAGCGCGCGCAGCGTGCCGAGGTAGGTGGCGCCGAACGTGAAGCCGTGCAGCCAGTTCGCCAGCAGCAGGCCCGTGAACGACGTGACTTCGGCCAGCACCGTCCAGCGCACCACCGCCGCGGCGCCGCCGAGCATCATCACGGTGGTCGGCCGCAGCCGGTCGAAACTCGACCGCGCGACGAAGAACACGACGATCTCGGCCAGCACGCCTTCGGCCCACAACCACGCTGCTTCGCCCTCGCCGAGGCCGTGCTGCGTCCAGTGCACGGTCGACAGGTTGTAGTACAGCGCGTGGCTGCCCTGGATCAGCGACGACGCGACCAGCAGCCACACGAACGGTGGCGACCGCAGCAGGTCCCACCACCGGGTCGGCACCGCCGGCGCCCCGGCCGCGTGGCCGCCGGCCGGCAGCACGAGGCCGGCGACCACGGTCGCCGCGAGGCCGCCGAGCAGGAGGCCGAACACGATGCCGGCGCCCCGGTGTTCGACCCAGGCGCCGACCACCAGCACGACGACCAGGAACGACAGCGACCCGACCAGCCGCACCCGGCCGAACGCGAAGCCGCCGCGCGCACCTTCCTGCAGCGCCAGCGCGTCGACGATCGGGTGCATCGGCGAGTAGACGACACCGAACAGGAACGCGGCCGCCCACAGCAGCAGCAGCTCGTCGACGGCGCCGAACACCGCGAACGCGGCGCAGCTCGCCAGCGCGAGCCCGCGCAGGAACGCGCGCGGGCGACCGCTGCGGTCGACGCCGTGCGACCACAGCGGCCCCGCGAACGTGCGCGCCAGCGTCTGCGCCGACAGCACGACCGCGATCTGCGCCTCGGTCAGCCCGCGCTCGCGGCGCAGCCAGACCGGGAAGAACTGCATGTAGACCGCCAGCACCGCGAACGACGCGGTGTAGAACGCGGCGAGGCCGAGCCAGGGCCGCAGCCCACCGGACGACGCACCGCCGCGCATCGCCGGCATCGTGCCGCGCCGCGACCGCGGAAGCTATCGCTGCACGAACACGCCGCCGTTCTGCTCGGCGAGCCGCCGCAGCAGTTCGCCGCCGGGGCCCGAGCCGGTGAACACCGCGTGGATGCGGATCCGCGCGTACTTGTTCGCCTCGGTGCACAGCCGCAGCAGTTCGTCGCCGTCCTGCACCGGGCCGGCGGTCGGTTCGCCGTCGCTGAGCACGAACACCTCGTCGACCTTGCCGGTGCCGGGATCGGCCCAGCGCTGCCGTTCGAAGCCGAGCGCCTCGGCCAGCGCCGCGTACAGGTTGGTGCCACCGTGGGCCCGCCAGCGGCTGGTCAGTTCGGTCAGTGAGCGCAAGCTGCGCGAACCCGACCGCACCGCCGCGCCGGTCCAGCGCTTCGCTTCGCCGGCGAACGTGACCACTTCGAACGTCGACTCGTCCGGCATCGCCTGCACCGCCGCCGCGAGCTGCTCCTTCGCCGCGCGCAGCCGCGTGCGTTCGCCGCCGCGCCGCCGTTCGCGTTCGCCTTCGGTGCCGGCCGCCAGCTCGTCCATGCTGCCGCTGGTGTCGATCACGAACACGATGTGGCGGCCGGTCACCGGCACGCCGAAGAACTGCGCACGCGTCGCCTCCGGCCGATCCTGCACGAGCCGCTCCGGCACGACGATGCGGTCCCGCTCGGCCTGCCAGAAGCTGCGCCACGCCGCGGGATCGTCGTCGGGCAGCAGCGCGCCGGTCATCGCGCGCAGCAGGCCCGCGGCGCGCTGCCGCAGCAACGGCGAGGCCTGCTCGTTGACGGCGGCGACCAGTTTGTCGGGCGGCCGATCGGCCAGTTCGAGCGCGTCGAGCACGGCCGGCAGCACCGCCTTGCTCGGGAACGCCTCGACCAGGTCGAGCAGTTCCATGTCGGTGCGCCAGCCCGCCTGGCCGATGCGACGCAGCGCCACCTGCAGCGCCGCGGCGCGCACGTCCGCGTCCGGCCCGGGTTCGGCGCGCAGCAGCGCCAGCAGCAGCCGCACCAGCGCCTGCGCGACCACGGGGTGGCGTTCGCTCTCGAGCACCTGGACCACGCGCGGCAGCGACTCCTTGCGGCGCTGCAGGTCCAGCGCTTCGACCGCACCGAGCCGCACGCGCGGGTCCGGGTCGGTCAGCGCGGCCTCGATCGTGCTGCGGAACACCGGCAGCGCGCGCTGGCCGAGCAGCCGCAGCGCCGCGACGCGCCGCGCCGGTCCGACCGCGAGGCCGTCGCGGCCCGGATCCTCGCTGTCGTCGCCGACCAGCGGCACGCGGCCGCCGGCGGCCGCGCGCAGGATCACGAACCAGCCGCCGCGGTGGTCGCTGCGCAGCAGCGCGTGCCAGCCGAGATCGCGCAGCTGCAGCGCTTCGTGGTCAAGGAACGCCGCCTCGAGGCCGGTCGCCGCCAGCGCCAGCAGCGCGTCGGCGACGTCGGCGGACGGATGGTGCTCGGCGTGCACGAGCACCTTCTGCAGTACGTCCAGGTGGTTCAGCCGATCGTGGTCGCGCTCCTCGACGAAGCCGCCGCGGCGCGCGTAGGCGACGTACGACGGCTGCAGGCCCACGCCACTGCGCAGGACGCCGTGCGGCGCGAGGCGGCCGCGTTCGTAGTCGTCGACCCAGGCACGCAGCGCCTGCGCGGCGAGGCGCGACACCTCGTCGGCCGACGGCGCCGACTGCGCGCGCACCGCCGGCACCATCGCGCCGAGGGTCACCAGCAGCAATGCACGGAGGAACGCCATGCGCGGATCGCGCGGCGAGTGTAGCGCCAACTTCGCCGGCCGGACTTGCGGCGCCGCTCGCGTTCGCCGATAACGGCGCCGTCCACGACGGGGGCGATCGGTTTCGACCGGATGCCGACACGACCTGGGTGGCGCGCCGAGGGCCGGGCACCTCGTAAATCCGACCGGAAAAACTCAAGTGCCAACACGCACTACTCCCTCGCTGCCTAAGAACTAGGCAACGACGCCGAGGTCCCTTCGCCTGCGGGGGGCCGAGGCGACACACAGCAGGCTGGTCCGCCGGTGGCTGCTCGGCCCACCGCGGACGAGACACAGTCGAGCTGGCCGCGGGTGATCCTGTTCGTCGGAGCTCCCGCGGCGACACCAAACGACGGACTACGCGCGTAGAGGCTCAGGACGGAGCATCTCGGGACGCGGGTTCAATTCCCGCCGCCTCCACCATTCGTCAGCGACCGCCCCGGAGTGGCACGCTGCGCCTTGGACCGGCGTAGCGTGTCGCTCCGACTCGCGCATGCCCCCTCCGGCCCCACCTCCGAGCAGCAAGCCCGCCAGACAGTCGACGGTCGCCGGCAGTTGTCGCTGATCGACAAGATTCCGCAGGATGCGATGCTCGGACTCGCCCGTGTAACCCGACTCCGCTAGTCGATCCTCAAGTTGGCATTCGATGGCCGGCTCGTCGATCAGGACCAGGGGGCCACGCCGCCTCCGACGGCGGAGCCTCCCGCTACGATGCGCCGTTCCGCTTCGACCCGACCTTCCGCCCGGAGGTGATCCGTGACCAAGCCGACAACCGAACCACCCAAGATCGAGATGCGCCTGGAAGGGCCTGCTGTTCCCGGCCGGATCAGCGTGGACACATTGACCGCCGTCGCCAAGGAGTTGCAGACGTCGCTACGCCGGATGCTCGCTTCGCACCGCCGAGGCGGTGGTCGGTTCCCCACGGGCGTCGAGCAGACCTGCGCGCTCGACCTCACTGCCTTCGCCAAGGGCAGTGCTGTGCTCACGTTCGAGTATGCGGGCCAGCGCGATCGCGACACCCTGCAGGGCGATCCCGGCGTTCGGGTTGCCGAGGAGATGCTCGACGCCATGCAGCGGGCGGAGTCGGGAGCCGCCGGCTGGGATGCGGGCCTTCAGGCCGGCGTTGTCGACGGCTGGGATACTCTCGCCAAGCCCTTGGGCGAAGGGGTCGATGCGATCAACATCACTCTGCTCGATGGCGCGAGGAAGCGATCTGCGCGCCTCACGAAGAGCTTTCGCCAGAACCTGCGCGGCACCACAGTTGGTCAACCGCAGGTTGCCGAAGGGGCGATCGAAGGCGTGCTTTGGGAGTGCGACTGGAAGCAGCGAACTGCGCAACTGGACGAGGCTGACGGCAACCGTGTACCCCTTGTCCTGCCGGAGGGACTGGACGAGCGCGTCACGGAACTGCGTCGGCAGCGTGTTCGCGTGACCGGCCGCATCGAGCGCCTGAGCGGTCGTGCAATTCGAGCCACGGTTACCAACGTCGCACCAGCACAGGGCAGCGTCGGGGAGCCCGATTCGCGATTCGGTGGCTTCTGGGAGAACCTGAGCGTCGACGAGCTGGCCCGCAGGCAGGGAGTAGGACCGGTAACGAACCTCGACTCCCTCGCCGGC
Organism: Planctomycetota bacterium; assembly: GCA_016794425.1. Taxonomy (GTDB): domain Bacteria; phylum Planctomycetota; class UBA1135; order UBA1135; family UBA2386; genus JAEUHS01. The sequence goes on along the minus strand of JAEUHR010000043.1, from coordinate 34,336 downwards.
GACTGGCCGGAAGATGAGTCCGTCGACGACTTCCTGGAAATGGTGCGCGAGGTGCGTGGCGGATGACCGCGCTACTCGTCGACACCAACATCTTCTCGTTCCTGTTCAAGCGGGACTCGCGGCGCGACCTCTACGCGGAAGACCTGCTTGGCAAGCGATTGTGCCTCGCCTTCATCAGCGTGGCCGAGCTTCGCCTGTGGGCGATCGAGCATTCGTGGGGCCAGAAGCGTCGCGACTCCCTGGAACAGGCCATGCTCGGCTACACGGTCCTGGGGTTCGACAGCGATACTGCATCGCGATGGGCAGAAGTGGCCGCTCATCAACGCCAGACTGGGCGCGACCAGAAGGATCGAGGGGACTGGTGGATCGCAGCATGTGCCTTGCGCCACAACTTGCCGCTCGTAACTCACAACTCCCGCCACTTCGTCGGCATCCCTCGACTCCAGGTGATCACGCACGCCCCTGATTCGCCCTCGTGACCGAAGCCGGCAACCGCCTCGTCCAGCGACTCTGGATGTGACCCGGCCCCCGAGTCAGGCCCCGTTGGCAGCGCCCCCGTCACCACCGCACCGGCGCAGACCACCGACACGCGACGAACGCGGTCCCGCGGCAGGCACCGGTAAGCCCCCCGGAACCAACCGCTCTCCTCAATCGCACGGTGCCATCGGCCCGATACCGGAGGCTGCACCATGGGCACGAAGGGACACGGGAACCCCACCACCGCTGCACTGCTGGCCCTGCTGGCCGCCTGCGCCGGCACCACCCCGACGACCGCCCCGGCGGCACCGGCCGCACCGCACGCCTCGGCGCCGCTGCTGGAGTCGCAGCGTCGTTCGCTGGCCGACGAGCCAGCCCTGGCGCCGGCCCTCGCACCCGCCCCTGGCACCACCGTGACCATCACCGTCGGCCAGCCGTTGCGGCTGCACAACCACGACGGGGTCTGCCACGCCTGGTTCTCGGCTAGCGCGCCCCACACGTCGGCCCTCGGCACGCTGCGGCCCGGCGAAGGAACCACGGTCGTGTTCGACCAGCCCGGCACCGTGCAGCTCTACTGCTCGCTGCACCCGGGCGAACGGATCACCGTGCACGTGACGCCCGCCCCATGACCGGACCCGACGCACCGCGGGGTCGGCACGGGCGCGCGCGCCGCGCGCGGCTGCGCCGGCGCTTCGCGGCGTTCGTCGGCCGCTGCCGCACACGCACGCTGCGCGTGACCCTCGGCACGCGGATCCTGTTCGTGCTGATCGGCCTCGCGACCGTGACGACCGCGCTGACGGTTGCGCTGGTCGAAGGCTCGCTGGCGCAGGACCTGCAGCAGGCCTCGCGCGCGCGGCTGCGCCACGCGGCGCAGTCGGTGTCGCTGTGGCTCGACGAACGGCTGGCCGCGCAGGCCGACCGCTACCGCGCCGCGGCGGCCAGCCCGCAACTGCTCGCCAACGTCGAGACGCGGCACGCGCCGACCCTGCAGCGGTTCGCGGCCGACCTGCAGCCGCTGCACGGCGCGCAGGCGATCGTGTTCCTCGCGGCCGACGGCACCGTCGTGGCCGGCGCCGGCCCGGCGGCCCTGCAGACCGCGCGCGGCAACGGCGTGTTCGCGTGGCAGGGCACCGCCTGCACGTCGACGCGCGTGCCGATCGGCGACGGTTCGGTCGGCAGCCTGCTGGCGATCGAGACGCTCGCAGCCGACGACCTCGACGGCTGGTCGGCGCACTGCCAGGCGCACGTCGAACTGGGCCCGCCGGGACCTGCCGACGACCTCGTGCTGCCGGTGCGCGCGATCGGCGACGACCTCGAACTGCGCGTCGCCACCACGTTCGCGGCCGAACACGCGGCGCTGCTGCGTTCGCGCGCCAACGTGCTGACCGGCGGCCTGCTCGGGCTGGCGCTGGCCCTGGCGGCGAGCCTGGTGCTGGCGCGCAGCCTCGTGCGACCGATCCGCGCGATCCAGCGCGCGGCGCAGCGCATCGCCGCCGGCCGCTTCGACGTGCGGCTCGACGACCGGCGCAGCGACGAGGTCGGCGACGTCGCGCGGGCGTTCCACCACATGCTCGACAACCTGCAGCGCAACATCGACGAACGGGCGCGCGCCAACGACACGATGCGGCACCTGGCGTTCCACGACGGCCTGACCGGCCTGCCGAACCGCCGCCTGTTCCGCACCCGGCTCGCCAACGCGCTCGACCGCGTGCAGAAGGGCGGGCCGCCGCTGGCGGTGCTGTCGCTGGACCTCGATCGCTTCAAGGACGTCAACGACACGCTCGGTCAGGCCGCCGGCGACAGCCTGCTGCTCGAAGTCGCCTGCCGGCTGCACGGCTGCATCGCGCCGCAGCTGGCGAACGGCAACGCGCTGCTGGCGCGGCTGGGCGCCGACGAGTTCGCGCTGCTGTGGCTCGACGGTGCCGAGCCGGCCGCGCTGACCACGCTGGCAACGCGGCTCTTGGCCAACCTCGACCGGCCGATCGACGTGTCGGGGCAGGAAGTGTCGGTCGGCGTCAGCATCGGCATCGCGATCGCGCCGCAGGACGGCCTCGACGGCGAGACGCTGCTGCGCGACGCGAGCCTCGCGATGTCGCACCAGAAACAGACCGGCGGCCGCGGCTTCGCGTTCTTCGCCGACTCGATGCACGGCGTCGCCGGCCACCGCCTGCAGCTCGAGACGCGGCTGCGCCGCGCGCTGGCGAACGGCGAGTTCCAGGTGCACTACCAGCCCAAACTCGAACTCGCGACCGATCGCATCACCGGCATGGAGGCGCTGGTGCGCTGGCAGGAACCGGACGGCACGATGATCCCGCCGGGCGAGTTCCTGCCACTGGCCGAGGCGACCGGCGTGATCGTGCCGCTCGGCGAATGGGTGCTGCGCACGGCCGCCGCGCAGAGCGTCGCGTGGCAGCTCGAGGGACTGCCGCCGATCCGCATGGCGGTCAACGTCTCGGCGCGCCAGCTCGAACACCGCGACGACTTCGTCGGCACCGTGCAGGCCGTGCTCGACGCGACCGGCCTGGAGCCGTCGCTGCTCGAACTCGAGATCACCGAGAGTTCGATGCTGCAGGACGCCGAGGCGACCGTGGCCCAGCTCGAACGTGTGCGCGCGCTGGGCGTGGCGCTGGCGCTCGACGACTTCGGCACCGGCTACTCGTCGTTCGCGTACCTGCGGCGGTTGCCGATCGACACGCTGAAGGTCGACCGCTCGTTCGTCGAAGAAGCCGACGCCGACCCCGAGGACGCGGCACTGGTCGGCGCGATCCTGGCGATGGCGCGCGTGCTGTCGCTGCGCGTCGTGGTCGAGGGCGTCGAGACCAAGCGGCAGCGGCGCTTCCTCGAACACCTCGGCTGCGACGAGATCCAGGGCTACCTGGTCAGCCGCCCGGTGCCGGCCGACGCGGCGGCGGCGCTGCTGCGCCCGCAGGGGCGCAAGCGGCGCGGCGCGCGGAAGCTGGCCGGCACCTGAAGCAGGGCGGCACGCCGGTCAGCGACCGCCGCCGAGCACGTCGAGGCACGCGCGCACGAACTGCGGCAGGTCGTCGGGCTTGCGCGACGACACGTGGTGGCCGTCGATCACGACCGTCTCGTCGTGGAAGCGCGCGCCGGCGTTGACCAGGTCGTCCTTGATGCCGAGCGAGCCGGTGTAGTCGCGGCCCCGGACCACACCGGCCGAGATGCAGATCCAGCCGCCGTGGCAGATGCTGGCGACGAGCTTGCCGCGGCGGTCGAACGCGCGCACGAGTTCGAGCACGCGCAGGTCGCGCCGCAGTTTGTCCGGCATCCAGCCGCCCGGGATCACGATGCCGTCGAGATCCTCGGCGGCGACGTCGGCGAACGCGCGGTCGCTGACGCACGGGTAGCCGTGTTTGCCGCGGTACGAGGTGCCGGCCGACGCGCCGGCGACGACCGGGTGGTAACCCGCCTCGAGCAGCCGCAGCCGCGGGTAGTGCAGCTCGAGGTCTTCGTAGTCGTCGCCGACCAACAACAGCACGGAGCGGGTCATGCCCGCATTGTCGGCTGCGGCAGCGCCGCGGTCACGCGGTCATTCGATGCGCAGCAGCACCAGCTGGTGCGCGTGCGCGGTGTTCGGCGCCGGCACCGGTTCGGTCATGCCCGGCGCCAGCGGCGGCGGCTCGGCCGCCGTGAACGGGCTCGAGAAGATCGGCACCGAAATGCCGGTCGTGCTCGAGGTCGGGACCAGGCCGCCGTAGCAGCACCAGGCGGCATCGCGCGTCTCCTCGTCGTAGACGACGACCAGCGCGTCGCCGTCGCGCACCGCGTCGAAGCCGAGCCACGCCACCTGCTTGGTCCGTACGGTGCCGCCACCGCCAAACCAGACCGGAACCGTCGCCGCGGTGATCTCGGTGTGCGCTTCGGTCAGCGCGAACTCCTCGCGCGGCGACGTCGGGCCGGCGAGCCAGCGCGCGTGGTGCAGTTCGGTGCCCTGTTCGCGGTTGGCGAGCCACAACACGTCGAGGCGCACGGCCCCGCCGACCTCGCGCGCGAACACCGACGGCAGGTGGTCGCCCGGCTGGCCGAACGCGCCTTCGACCGCGAACGTCGCACCGCCGTCGCTGCTGTGCGCGAGCCGCAGCCCGTCGCGCGCTTCGTAGGCGTAGTAGATGCGCATCGTGTCGCCGCTGCCGAGCAGGGCCACGGTCGGGTCCATGCCGAAGATCTCCTCGGCGTCGACGAGGCGGTCCTGCAGCGCTTCGCCCCAGTGCCGCACCGCGCAGCGGAACTCGGTGCGCAAGAGCCAGGTCTGCCCGGGCACGAACTCGGTCGCGCCGTAGCCGACGACCAGGTCGCCGCCGTTCGACCAGGCCACGCCGGTCGTCAGCGGCGTGCTGCCGTCCGGCACCGCGTGCACGACCTGCGCCGGATCGAAGGCGAACCAGGTCGGCGAACCGGTGGCATCGACCGCGGACGGCCGGCCTTCGACCAGCACGAACTCGAGCGTGCCATCGGTCGCGTTGCCGCGCCAGTAGGCGACCGCCAGGCTGTAGTCGGCCGCGATGCCGATCTGCACGAGCCGCGCCTGCGCCGCCGAAGTCGGCAGTTCGACTTCCTGCGCGAACGTGGCGCCGCGATCGAAGCTGAGCCGCAGCCGCACCGTGGTGGACTCGGCGCGCACGACGGCGAGCACGTTGTAGAGCGCCGCGATCTCGTGGTCGCGCCAGTAGCCGTCGGCCTCGGTGGCGGTGCTGCCGCCGCCGGTCACGACGTCGGTCGCGGCGTCGTGCTGCAGGCGCAGTTCGAACCGCGACAGCGCGAACTCGGACTCGCGATCGCCTTCGTAGCAGACGATGCTGGTGCGATCGCCGGACCGGGCGACGGCCGGCATGCCGAACCAGCGCGAGTCGCTCGAGTAGATCGTCTGCCGCGTGACGGTGTCGGTCGGCGGCTCGGTGTCGCGAACCGGCCGGTTGATGCGGCTGCGGTCGCCGAGGCGCAGTTCGACCAGCGCCAGCGCGCCGCCGTCGTCGGCCACGACCAGCAGCTGGTCGCGTTCGATGCGTCCTTCGAGGCCGATGCGCGCGAGACCGTCGCCCGACGTGGTGACCCAGCCGTCGCCGGTCGTCAGCGAGCGGCCTTCGGGCGCGACGCCCGCTACCGGCAGCGAATCGGGCTGGCCCGCCGGATCGACGTCGCCGTCGCGCAGGTGCCGCACGCGCACGCTGGCGGCACCGGCCGACCCGTCGCGCCAGGTCACCGCGTCGAAACCGAACGCCTCCCCCGCCGGCGTGGTCAACCGGTAGTGCGCCGACGGCGCTTCGCCCGGGAACGCCGCCGCGAACGCGTCGCGCGCCGCCGGCGACGGCGCCTCGGCAGTCGCTTCGAGCACGGTCGTGTCCGCGGTCAGCACGAGCCGGCCGGTGGCGGCGGGCGCCGGCGGCGCCTCGCGGCCGCCCGCGTCGCAGGCGGCGAAACCGAACAGACACACGAGGAGCGGAGAAGAGCGGCGCAGGTGGGACAGGCGCATGGCGGACTCGTAGGACCTTCGAGCCGGCACCGTAACCGACCGCCCGGCTATGCCTGCCGGATCTCCTTCTTCGCTTCCTTGTCCTTCAGGTGCTGGCGCTTGTCGTGCAGCTTGCGGCCACGCGCGACGCCGATCGTGACCTTCGCGAAACCGCGGCTGCCGAAGTAGACGCGCAGCGGCACCAGCGTCAGGCCCTTGATCTGCGACCGCTCGCGCAGCTGCTTCAGTTCGCGCTGGTGCACGAGGCACTTGCGCTTGCGCTTGGGCTCGTGGTTCTGCAGGTTGCCGTGGCTGTATTCGGGGATGTTGGCGCCGATCAGCCACAGTTCGCCGCCGTCGAGGCGCGCATAGGCTTCGTCGAGGCTGATCTGGCCCTGGCGCAACACCTTGACCTCGGTGCCGCGCAGCACGAGCCCACACTCGAACGTCTCGAGGATCTCGTACTGGAAGCGCGCCTTGCGGTTCTCGCCGACCAGCACGTCCTGCGTCGCTTGCGCCTTCGTGCTGCCGGACTTCGCCATCGTCGGACCTTCGCTACGGGATGCGTCCACTCGACGCAAGCGGGGCCGCGGCGGGAAACCGAGCTTGTCGCTTGCATCGTCCCGCCCGCGCGCTAGCTTCCTCGTCCCCCACTTGGAGCCCAGGTGGCGGAATTGGCAGACGCACTAGGTTCAGGTCCTAGCGGGAGTAACATCCCATGGAGGTTCAAGTCCTCTCCTGGGCACCAGTTTTTCTGGGTGCCGGCGCACGCGCTGGCAACACGTCGGCGCGAGCACGCCGACCGCGGCGCAGGCGCCGGCACGACGACCTGGCCACAGGCCGGGGGCGAGCGGCGAACGCATGCCGCCGCGGAGCCCATGGGCGGGCTGCCGATGCGCCGGTTGCGCCCGTGTCGGGAGGCGCTGTGGATGCGATACCGCCTTGTCCCGCCGTGGCGCGCCCGCCGCGAGTCTGCGTGCGTTCCGTCCCCCTCCGCTCACCTGGATCGGCATGGACCTGCGTAGCCCGTTGAATGCGGGCGTCGCGCTGGCGCGGCCCGGCGAGTTCGCGGCGCTGCGGATCGGCGAACTGGTCGTCGACCCGCCGGTGGTGCTGGCACCGATGGCGGGCATCACGAACGCGCCGTTCCGGACGCTGTGCCGGCGGTTCTCGGCCGACCGCTGCCTCTACGTCAGCGAGATGATCACGGCGCGCGCGTTCGTCGAGGGCCACGCGCGCACGATGAAGCTGGCGTCGTTCGGCAAGGACGAAGCCGAGCGGCGCAGCATCCAGCTCTACGGCACCGACCCGGCGACGCTGGCGCGGGCGACGCGGATCCTGGTCGAGGACTGGGGCGTGCACCACATCGACATGAACTTCGGCTGCCCGGTGCGCAAGGTGACTGCAGCCGGTGGCGGCGCGGCGATTCCGGTGCGGCCGCGGCTGCTGCAGAAGATCGTGCGCAGCGTCGTGCAGAGCGCGGGCGCGGTGCCGGTGACGATCAAGTTCCGCAAGGGCATCGACGAGTCGCTGTCGACGTTCCTCGACGCCGGCCGCATCGGCCAGGAAGAGGGGGTGCGGGCCGTCGCGCTGCACGCGCGCACCGCGGCGCAGCTCTACAGCGGCGAAGCCGACTGGAACGCGATCGCCGAACTGAAGCAGCGCGTGACGACGATCCCGGTGCTCGGCAACGGCGACGTGTTCGAGTGCTGGGACGCCCTGCGCATGCTGCGGCAGACCGGCTGCGACGGCGTCGTCGTCGGCCGCGGCTGCCTCGGCCGGCCGTGGCTGTTCGGCGAACTGTGCGCGGTGCTGACCGGCCAGCCGCCCCCACCGCCGCCCGACCTCGGCGCGGTGCTGGACACGCTGCGCGAACACGCGCGGCTGCTGGCGGATTTCTTCGGCGAACGTGAAGGGCTGCTGCAGATCCGCAAGTTCACCGGCTGGTACCTGAAGGGCTTCCCGGGCACCAAGCGGCTGCTGCCGGCGCTGCACCTGGTGCACACGCTGGCCGAACTCGACGCGCTGCTGGCGCCGCTGCCGCGCGACGTCGCCTACCCGGAGGTGGCGCTGCGGGCGCGCCGGTGCAAGGACGGCCGCACGCAGACCGTGTCGCTGCCCGACGGGTTCCTGACCGCGCGCGACGAGGACCTCGTCGTCGAGGACCCCGAACACGTCGACGGCGGTTAGGCCGGTCCCTGGGTCTCGCCGGCCAGCGCGGCCAGCCGGCGGCCGTACTCGGCCAGCACTTCGGTGACCACCATCAGCCCCGCGGGGTCGGCGCCGGTGGCGGCGAGCACGTCGAGCGCCTCGTCGGCACCGGCCTGCAGCGCCGCGTCGAGGCAGCCGCGCACGCGGGCCTCGGGCCACTCGCCGGCGCGCCGCGCCGCCAGCAGGTTCTGCGCCGACAGCAGACGGCCGAGGAACGCCGCGATCGGCTCGCCCTCGAGCACCTCGGCGAACTCGGGCAGCGCACCGGTGTCGCCGAGTTCGAGCTGTTGGCGCGTGCACGCCAGCACGCGTTCGCGCAGCAGCCGGCCGGCGACGGCACCGGCGCCATGGATCGTGACTCGGTCGACCGCACCGGGGGGCGGCGCCGGGCGCGCCGGCGGCCGGCGCGCATGGTCCCCTGGCGCCCGCCCGGCGAACCCGCCGAGCGAATGGACCGGCCCAGGACTCTGCAGGCGATCGTCGGCCACGGCGTGCACCTCGCGATTCTCATTCTCGGACCGACCCGGCCGCACTTGAGGGCATTCCCGGCACGGCCTCGCGTGGGCGAGCCGCCGGCCGGCGCGCTACGCTCTGCGGGCCGCCTCGGCGGCCCCCGAAGCCACCTCTTCCCGCCCGACCATGCTGCTACGCCAGACGCTCCCTCTCCTCGCTGTGGCCACCACGCTCGCGGCCCAGAACGACTTCGACCTCGACAAGGCGACGTCGGGTCGGCTCGGCCAGACCTTCACGCTGCAGGTGAACGGCGCGCCGGCCAACCAGATCATCCTGTTCTTCCTGTCGTTCAATGCCGGGCCGACGCCGCTGTTCCTGCTGGACGGCGTCGACACGCGCTCGATGCAGGTCGGCGTCGACCTGCTGGACCTGATGGCGTTCGCGCTGACCTCGCCGACCGGCGCCGCGAGCTACAACCTCGCGACGCCGGACGACCCGACGTGGTACGGCCTCGCGCCGCTGCACTACCAGGCGGCGATGCTGCCGTTCGCCGGGCCGACGTTCTTCGGCGAGATCAGCAACGACATCGTCATGCAGTTCGGCGCGCCGGACACGGCGGTGACGTCGCCGTCGACGCTGCTGGCGCCGCGCGCGTTCGGCGTCGCGTTCCGCGACACCGACAACAACGCCGGCGGCGGTGACGTCGTGATCGCCGGCGGCGGCGCCGGCACGCTGACCAGCGCGACCGGCACGGCCACCACCGAAGTGTGGGACTACCGGCACATGCAGGTCGTGCCGGGCCCGACGATGTCGACCTCGCGCACGCTGCACGCCGCCGTGACGCTGACCGACGGCCGCGTGCTGGTGATCGGCGGCGTCAACACGAACAGCATCATCCAGAACACCTGCGAGATCTACAATCCGGCGACCAACACGTTCACGCCGACCGGCAGCATGGCGACCGCGCGCATGATGCACGCGGCCTGCCGCCTCGCCGACGGCCGCGTCATGGTGGCCGGCGGCGCGTCGGCGCTCGACCTCGCGAACCTGACCGTGACGGCGCTGAGCAGCGTCGAGATCTGGAACCCGGCGACCGGCACCTGGTCGGCCGGCGCCGCGATCGGCGGCGCGCGCATCGCGCCGGCGCTGACGCTGCTGCCGAACAACCAGGTCATGGTGTCGGGCGGCGTGCAGGTGTCCTACTTCGGCTCGATTCCGATCGCGGCCAACAGCACCAACGCCGTGCAGCGCTGGACGCCGCCGCCGACGCCTGGCCCCGGCAGCTGGACCGCTGGCCCCAACATGCCGATCGAGACCGCGTTCCACCACGGCACGACGGTCACGCTGGCCGACGGCCGCGTGCTGGTCACCGGCGGCATCGACGTCGTGAGCCTGCTGAGCGTGCAGAACGCGGCGCCGATCCAGGGCGCGGCGGTCTACAACCCGACCTTGAACTCGTGGACCAGCACGCCGATGCCGGTCGCGCGCGCGCTGCACACGGCGACGCGGCTCGCCGACGGCCGCGTGGTGCTCTGCGGCGGTGCCCAGGGCACGCTGACCGTGCCGACGTCGATCCAGAACGTCGACGTGTTCCTGCCCGGCTCCCTCACGTGGTCCACGGCCCCGGCGCTGCTGACGCCGCGCGCCGGCCATGTCGCGGCGCTGACGCCCGACGGCACGCTGGTGCTGTTCGGCGGTCAGGACACGGTCGGCACGACCGCGTCGATCGACACGCTGCGCTTCTGAGCGCCGCGCGCCGTGGCGTCAGGCTTCCTTGACGACGCGGTTCTGCAGCACGCCGAGCCGCTCGATCTCGACTGCCATGACGTTGCCCGGCACGACCGGGCCGACGCCCTCGGGCGTGCCCATCGCGATCAGGTCGCCGGGCCGCAGCGTCGTGCAGCGCGCCATCGCGGCCAGCGCCGCGGCGATGCCGAACACCATCGCGCTGGTGCGGGCCTGCTGCCGCACCGCGCCGTCGACGCGCATCGTGATCTGCAGGTCCGACACATCGAGCGCGTCGGCCGGCACCACGAACGGCCCGACCGGGCAGAACGTGTCGAGCGCCTTGCTGCGCAGCCACGGGTACTTGTGCTCGCGGTCCTGGCCCTGCAGCTTGCGCGCGGTGACGTCGTTCAGCAGCGTGTAGCCGGCGACCAGCGCGCAAGCGGCCGGCCCTTCGACGTACTTCGCGCCGCGGCCGGCAGGATCGGCGAACCCGAGCACGAGCCCGAGTTCCGCCTCGTGGTCGACGCGCGAGTCGAGCCAGCGCGGGATCACGACGTCGTCGCCGTGGCCGACCAGCGTGTCCGGCAGCTTGGCGAAGAAGATCGGTTCGGTCGGCGCCTCGGCGCCGAACTCGCGTGCGTGCGCGACGTAGTTCTTCGCCAGGCACAGGATCTTGCCGGGCCGCGGCACCGGCGGCAGGAACGCCGTCGGCGCGGCGATCGCGACACCGCCGCGGATCCGTTCGGCGAGGTCGTGCTGCCGCAGTGCGCCGGCGGCCAGCAGCGCGTGAACGTCGAGCGGGCCGAGGTCGACGAACTTCGGCCCGCGCGGATCGACGGCACCTAGCCGCGCCGTGCCCTCGTGCCGGTAGCGGAACCAGGCCGGCACCGCCGGCAGCACCAGCGGCGCCGCCGCGGTCACCGGCAGAGCTCCAGCGCCACCATCGCGTAGCAGGTGCACAGCAGCGGCACGCTCTCCATCCAGCGGCCGTTCTGGTCGTTGACCCAGCTGCCGGCCGCGTCCTGTTCGGCTTCGAGCTTGCTGCGCAGCGCCTGGCGCCAGGCGACCGTCGTGGTGCCCTTGCCGTCCGCAGTGGGTGCTTTGATCTGCTCGACGCCGACCAGGTCGAGCGCCTGCGCCAGCACCATGTAGTAGTAGTAGAGGCCCTGGAAGCGCGCCTTCTCGCCGAGCGCCGGGTCACTGCCCGGGTTCGCGTCGAGGGTCCAGTTCTGCTGGATCCAGCGCACCGCCGCCTGGATGCGCGGGTCGTCGGCCTTCAGCCCGGACAGCGTGTAGGCCTTCAGCAGCGCATAGGTCATCGTGCCGTAGCTGCGCGGCACCGACTTGCCGTCGGGCTGCACCAGGTAGCCGGCGGCGCTGTTGCCGGGGTAGTAGGCGGCGCCACCGTCGTCACCGGACGTCGCATCGAGGATCACACCCTCCCGCTCGGGGTCCGGCACCTTGCCGGTGAAGTCGTTGACCGACTTCAGGTTCTGCGTGCGCTGCAGGAACACCAGCGCCTTCGCGAACGCCTCGTGGTCGGCCGGCAGCTCGGTCGCCCGCAGCGCCTCGAGCGCGAAGTGCAGGTTGCTGAGGTCGCCGCGCTGCGCGCCGCCGTAGCCGATCGAGCCGTAGTCGCGGTCGCTGCGCTGGTAGCCGCCCGCTTCGGCATTCTGGAAGCCGAGGATCGCGCGCTGCGCCTTCAGCAGCGCCGGCTTGACCGCCGGATCGTCCCAGCGCGCCAGCGCCGCGACGACGACGCTGGTCACGTAGTTGGGCAGGTGTTCGCTGAACGTGCCGTCGTCGCGCTGCTGCGCCAGCAGCCACCGCAGGCCGGTCTCGACGACCTTCTGCTCGTCGGCGCTGCGCGCCGCCTTCGGCTTGGTCTGCAGCGCCAGCAGGCCGAAGCCGGTCAGGCCCGCGTCGGCCTGGCCCCGCACCGCGAACACGCCGGACTTCTGCTGCGCCAGCAGCCAGTCGAACGCCTTCTGCTGCGCCGGCGACCAGACGGCCGCCCCCGGCGCCGGATCCTGCGCCTGGTCGAGCGCGCGGTTCGCGGCCTGGCAGGCGACCAGCTGCACCAGCACGTCGGCGGCCTGCTCGCGCGGCAGCGGCGCCGCACCGCCCTGGATCCAGCCCTTGGCCTGGATGGCAGCGTCCCTGCCGAAGTGCTCGGGAAACTGGTCGCTGCGCACGCGCTCGAGCAGCGCCGTCACCATCGGCGCGAACACCGGCCGGGTCTGGCCCTTCGCGGCCAGCCACGCCTCGGCCTCCCGCACCTCGTCGCGGTACCCGTCCGGATCGATGACCCGCAGCGCCTCGACCACCCACGCGGTCGCGTCGACGGCGCCGAAGCTGCCGTCGGCGGCGCGATGGCGGATCAGGAACTGCAGCGACGGCCGCACCACCGGACCGTCGCTGATGTGGTAGCGGCGGTGGCAGTGCCCCATCGCGGTCAGGATCTTCGCCGTCGCTGCGACCGAGTCACCGCCGAGCGCCGGCAGATCGGCGGTGCGCGCCGTGTCGCGCAGCTGCCGCACCAGGCCGTCGACCTCGCTGCGGAAGATCGCGCCGGTCGACCGGACCGGCCCGCCGGTCTGCGCCGGCAGTGCCGCGGGGAGCCATGCGGACAGAACGAGAGCGCCAGAGAGGATCCTCTTCATGTGCGGGGCGTGCAGGGTAGAACCGGCCGGATGGCCGGCCAAACGGAATCGAGCGCGCAGGGTTCAGGGCCGGCCGGGCGCGGCCCGGCAGTGGCGGTGGTCGCCGTGGCCCCGCGGCCGGGGCTCGCGCTGGTCGAGGCCTGCCCGCCGCTGCGCGCCGCCGAAGCCGCCGGCCTGCAGACCGCGTGGCTGAAGCAAGCGGCGCAGGAACTGCCGGGTGCCGCGGTCTACCTGTTCGGCGGTCCGGCCGACGCGCTGCCGATGCTGCGCTACTTCGCCGGGCCGGGCGTCGAACTGCTGCCCTTCGCTGCGGCCGGCCCGACCCCGCCGACCCGGGCCGACCTGCAGGCGGTCGCGGCGGAACTGTTCGCGCTCGGCCACGCGCCGGTCGTGGTCCGTACGGCCGACACGCCGGACGTCACCGCCGCCACCGTGCTGGCCTGCCTCGCCGCCGCCGCGACCGGCAGCGTGCTGGGCTGCGACCAGTACGGCGACGCGTGGCTGTGCGGTGGCCCGCCGCGCGACGCGCCGGCCGGTGCGGCGCCGCAGGCAGCGCCGTGGGCGCGGCGCGTGCGCACGGCCGACGACCTCGAGCTGCTGTGGCACGAACGGCAGCGCGCGGACCGCACCGAACCGCCGTGGCTGCCGGTGCCCGACCTGCAGGCGGCACTGCGCTGGTACGAGACCGTCTGCGGCGCCGAACTGGTTGCCGACGACGGCGTGACGGCGACCTTGGTGGCGCCGGCGTTCCGGCTGCGGCTCGTCGCGCGCGGCCCCCGGCACCGCGCCAACGGCATCGCGCTCGAGACCGCCGACGTGGCCGCGCTGGCCGCCACCTGCCGCAGCCACGGGGCGGTGCGCGACGGCGACGGTCCGGCGCCGCGCATCGGCGGTGGCATCGCGTTCACCGCCACGGACGCGGCCGGCAACCGGCTCGTGTTCCACGGCCGCTGAATCGCGCGCGACCGGCGGCTCGGCGACGGTATCCTTCTGCCGCCCAATGTTCCGCGACCGCTCCGTCTCGCTCGTGATCCCCGCCTACAACGAGGAGGAGACGATCCGCCAGGTGGTCGAGGAGTTCCGGCAGGAACCGCACCTCGACGAGATCGTCGTCGTCGACAACAACTGCAAGGACCGCACGGCGGCGTTCGCGGCTGCCGCCGGCGCGCGCGTGGTCGCCGAAGGCCGGCCGGGCTACGGCGCCGCGCTGATGGCCGGCTTGGACGCGGCCAAGGGCGACATCCTGGTGCTGGTCGAGGCCGACGGCAGCTTCCGGGCGCGCGACGTCGTCAAGCTGCTGGTCTACCTCGACGACGCCGGCATGGTGATGGGCACGCGCACCACGCGGCAGATGGTCGAGCAGGGCGCGAACATGCGGTTCCTGCTGCGCTGGGGCAACGTGTTCATGGCGAAGTTCCTGCAGCTGTGCTGGCTGCGGCCCGCCGAACCGCGCTTCACCGACGTCGGCTGCACCTACCGCGCGCTGTCGAAGGAGACCTGGCGGAAGATCCGGCCGCGGCTGCGCGAGACCGGGCCGGCGTTCTCGCCGGAGATGATGTGCGCGGCGCTGCAGGAGCGCTGCCGCATCATCGAGATCCCGGTCACCTACAGCCAGCGGCTCGGCGGCGAGTCGAAGCACTCCGACACGTTCACGCGCCAGGCCCGCACCGCGCTGAAGATGTTCCGGACGATCTGCCGCAAGCGCTTCCTCGAACGCGGCGCGCCGCTGCCGCCGCGAGCCTGAGCCGATGCAGGCCCCGAACCACGCCACGCCGGTGCAGCCGGCCGCAGCCGCGCTCGCCGGTGCCGCGCCGGTCACGCACTGCCAGCTGTGCGGCAGCACCGAGCGCGACACGCGCTTCCGCGACGGACCGTTCGAGATCGTCGCCTGCCGCTCGTGCGGCCTCGTCTACGTGACGCCGCGGCTGCAGGGCCAGGCGCTGCTCGACGTCTACGGCGAGGGCTACTGGAAGAGCGACGATCCGAAGCAGCGCGGTTATGCCGACTACGCGCGCGAAGCGGCGCTGTACCTGCGCACGTTCGAGCGGCGCATGAAGCTGGTCCGGCGCTGGCTGCCGCCGCAGGCGCGCATCCTCGACGTCGGCTGCGCCGCCGGCTACTTCCTGCGGGTGGCGCAGCGCTTTGGCCACGACGTGCACGGCGTCGAGCTGTCGCCGGCGATCGCGCACGAGGCCGTCAAGGCACTCGGCCCGGACCGCGTGCACATCGGCACGCTCGACGACGCGGTCGCGGCGATGGACCACAAGCCGGCCTCGTTCGACCTGATCACGATGTGGGACGTCGTCGAACACGTCCCGGAGCCGCAGCCGGTGCTGCGCCGGATCCGCGAGCTGCTGCGGCCGACCGGCCACCTGCTGCTCGAGACGCAGAACGTCGCGTCGCGCTGGGCGCGGCTGCTGGGCCGGCGCTGGCACCACTACAAACACGCCGAGCACCTGTACCACTTCACGCCGGACACGATCCGGCGCCTGCTCGGCGACTGCGGCTTCCGCGCACTCGAGGTCACGCCGGCGTACGCCGGCAAGTACGTGTCGTTCGGCTTCCTGGCCGAACGCGCCGGCCGCCTCGGCCCGGTCGCCGGCTGGCTCGCGCGGCCGCTCGGGCTGCTGCAGAGCCGCAGCGTCTACGTGAACCCGCACGACGAGATGATCGTCGTCGCGGCGCCGGCCTGACGCCGGCGCGCGCCTCAGTTCTCCTGCTGCACGCCGGTCGGTTCCTGCAGGTCGTAGCGCTTGACCAGCGCTTCCTTCGTGAACGCCTGGCCGAAGGCGTTGATCGCCTGCTGCATCGCGAAGCTGATCTGGCCGCCGCCGCTGCGCAGCCGCTCGAACTCGCGGCGCGTGACGTCGGCCGGCTCGAGCGGTGCCACCGCGGTGCAGACCGCACACAGCCAGCGCCGGTTGGTCGCGTCCTGCACGACGCCGGTGGTCTCGCCCTGCTTCAGCTCCGCGTGGCTGCGGAACAGGAACACGGTCGTCGGGTCGTAGGCCTTGTCGAAGCGCGGCTTCGCCGCCAGTTCGCGCGACAGCGGGCCGATCGTCGACAGCGTGAAGCCGGCCTCGGCCGCGGCCGCGTCCAGCACGTCGCCGTAGGACTTCTTCGCTTCGGTCGCGACCTCGTCCTCGATCTGCTTCTGCACCTCGGTCTGGATCGCGGCGCGCCGCTCGTCCTGCTTGGCGAGGTCGCCCTGCAGCCGGTCGAGTTTGGCCTGCCAGGCGATCTGCGCCTGCGTCGGCGGCTGGCCGTCGCTGCCGGCGCCGAGCCGTTCGAGCCAGCCCTTGGCCTCGTTGATGCCGGCCTCGGTCTCGGTGCGCCAGGCCGCGAGCCGCTCGTCGACGCGGGCGGCGAGCTTGCCCTCGAGCTCTGTCACGCGCTCGGGGATCTTGCCCTTCGCGAGCCGCAGCAGCGCGTCTTCGAACGCCTTCTTCTTCGCCTCGGCGGTGGTCTTGGCCTGCTCGGTGAACCAGGCGCCCTCGAGCAACGGCCGCAGCTCCTCCCACGGCTTCAGCGGCCGCACCAGCACGTCGGTGACCTGGTAGATCGCGATCGACTTGCCGGTGCGGGCCGGCGCGTAGCCGAGTTCGCCCTTGTGCGACAGGCCGCGCGCCTGCGCCGACATCGGCCACTTGCCGAGCTCGACACCGGCCGCATCGAGGTCCTTCAGCGCTTCGATGTTGCGCTTGCCGCTCATCGCCCGCTGCACGAACCCGGACTTGTCCTTGGTGGCTGCCGCGAACGCCGCCGGGAAGTCCCAGCCGGCGCGAGCCTCGCGCCACGCCGCTTCGGCCGCGTCCTTGGCCGCCTGCTTGGCGACCTCGACCTCCTTCGCCAGCCGCAACTCTTCCTCGACGGCCGTCTTGTCGACGCCGGGCTCCTGCAGCCGCGCCTCGATGCCGCGCACGACCTCGTTCTGCGCGCGCAGCTCCTGGTGGCAGCGGCCGGTCTCGTCGGCCAGCGACTTGAACGCCTCGTCCATCTGCTTGCGCAGGTCGGTCGACAGCGTGGTCATGACCTGGTTCGCCTGCGCCAGCCGCAGCAGCTGGTCCTTGAGCTCCTCGAACGGCGTGAACGTGCCGTCCTCCTTCTTGAAGCGGAGCTCCTTGTCCTGCTCGTAGAAGCCGCGCAGCTGGTCGTCCGGCGGCGCGAAGTCCTTCAGACTCGTGTCCTGCCACTGCGCCGGGTCGAACTGACCGTCCGCCAGCAGCAGCGCGCCGAAGCGCAGCTCGAAGTGGTTGGAGTCGTAGACCTGCAACCGCATCTTGGCGTTGTCGTCCTTGCTGTCGAGCCAGGCGCGCAACTGGTCGTCGGTCAGCGTCGTCTGCGCCTTCAGCTGGTCCTCGTGCGCCTTCTCGTCGAACACCGCGACGCGGAACGTGATCTTCTCCTTGTTCTCGATCGTGCGCTGCAGCACCTGCGCGTCGGAGCAGTCGAGCGCCAGCGTCTGCAGGCGCACGTAGGTGCCGATCCGCATCGCCTCGCGCACCAGTTCGCGGTACTGCGCCAGCGACGAGTAGCCGAGCTGCACCGCGTAGCGCGTGGCCGATTCGGCGTTGGACTGCTCGCGCACGGTCTCGATCGCGGCGTCGACCTCGACCATCGACACGTCGATGCCCTCGGCGATCGCGGCGCGGCGCAGGATCGCCAGGTTGTTCGCGAGTTCCGACGTGCCGCCTTCGCCGGGCGAAAGCAGCGGCAGCACCGGCGGCAGCGAGAAGCCCTGCAGCGCGCGCTGGATCACCTGACCGTAGTTGTAGTCCTCGGCGGTCAGCTTGACGCGTTCGCCGCGCACCAGGATCGACGCCATCTCGCGCTTGGTGCCGAACAGCTCGCCGACCGCCTGCATCATCGGTCCGGTGACCGAGAACGTCAGCAGCGTGAACAGGCCGGCGGTGTAGAGCAGCTTCTTCTGGTGGCGCCGGAAGAAGCCGTAGACACCGGTGAACTCCTCCTGCTGGTCAGCGGGCTGGTTCGGGACGGGGGCGGATGCGGGGTTCGTCGCCATGGGCGGAGAGTGCGGAGGATACTGTGCGGGTCCGGGCGGTCGCAGCGGCTCGGCGCGCCGGCGCGGAAAAAGGCGCGGTCAGGAGGCGGGCCGAAGCGGGATCGCCTCGCCAGTCAGCAGGATCGGGATGCCGTCCTGGATCGGATACAGCACCGAGCCACTGGACGGCACGAGGCCCGCGTCGACCGGCCCGGCGACCTTGGTGCCGCTGCGGTTCTGCACCGCGCCGCGCGCGATCGCCGCGTTCAGCGCGGCCAGCTCGGCGGCGGTCGCCTCGCGCAGCGACTCGCGGGACGCGGGGCAGACCAGCAGGCGCAGGAAACCAGGTTCGATCATCGCGGGCTCGGCCAGGAGGCGGCTCGACGGTTGGTGAGGGCGGCAGGGATCGAACCTGCGACCTACGGCTTAAAAGGCCGCTGCTCTACCGGCTGAGCTACGCCCCCGGAATTGCGGGGGCAGGGATAGAACCGGTTTCGCCCAGCCGGCGCAAGGGCCAGCGCCAGCCGGGCACGGTCGCCGCGGCGGCAGAACCCGGTCCAGGGCATCGCCGGACCGGAGCAGCCCCGGCCCGGGCACGGCCGGTCACTCCTCGAGGATCTCCTTGGACTTCGCCTTCAGCATCTCGTCCATGCGGGCCTCGACCCCCTTCAGCTCCTTGTCGACGGCCTCGTGCGCCTTCTTGCACTGGTCCTCGCTGAGCTTGCCGTCCTTCTTCATCTGGTCGGCGTGCTTGTTGGCGTCGCGGCGCTCGTTGCGCAGCGCGACGCGGTTCTGCTCGACGAGGTCCTTGACCTTGTGCACGAGCTTCTGGCGCTGTTCGCCCGACAGCGGCGGCAGGATCAGCCGCAGCACCTTGCCGTCCGACTGCGGGTTCAGGCCCAGGTCCGACTTCTGGATCGCGCGCTCGATCTCCTTCAGCACCGGCGGCGACGCGTCGAACGGCTTGATCAGCAGCTGCCGCGGTTCGGGCACCGAGATGTGGGCGACCTGCTGCAGCGGCGTCGACGTGCCGTAGTAGTCGACGCGGATCGTGTCGACCAGCGTCGGCGACGCACGGCCGGTGCGGATGCTGCCGAGCTGATCCTTCAGGTGCTTCAGCGTCTTGTCGGTCTTCTGCTTCAGGTCGTTCAGGAGCTGGGCGTGTGGGTCCATGCGTTCACCGTGGCGAAAACGGAGTCTCGGGCCACGATCGTAGCGCCGCGACCACGTGCACCCCAGCGTGGACCGTCGCGCATTCGCAGCGGCGGCCCGGCGGTGCGGATGCTAGCCGCCGATCCGCGAGCGCGACCCGCGCGCGGCGGTCACCGCACCCACGTGCCGATCTGCTCGCCGCGCACCGCTCGCTCCATGTTCCCTTCGACGAACATGTCGAACACCATGATCGGCATGTGGTTCTCCATGCACAACGTGAACGCGGTGCGGTCCATCACGCGCAGGTCACGCGCCAGCGCCTCGGCGAAGCCGATGTGCGTGTAGCGGACCGCGCTCTTGTCCTTCTGCGGATCGGCCGAGTAGACGCCGTCGACCTTGGTCGCCTTGAAGATCGCGTCGACCTGCAGCTCGGTGGCGCGCAGCGCGGCCGCGGTGTCGGTCGTGAAGTACGGGTTGCCGGTGCCGCCGGCGAGGATCACGACGCGACCCTTCTCGAGATGGCGGATCACGCGGCGCCGGATGTACGGCTCCATCATGGTCTTCATCTCGACGGCGCACGCGGCACGCGTCTCGACGCCGGCGCGCTCGAGCGCGTCCTGCAGCGCCAGCGCGTTGATCGCGGTCGCCAGCATGCCCATGTGGTCGGCGGTCGCGCGGTTGGTGCCGAGCTTCGCGAACTCGGCGCCGCGCAGCAGATTGCCGCCGCCGACGACGACCGCGACCTCGACGCCGAGGCCGTGCACGCGCGCGATCTGGCCGGCGACCTTGGCGACGACCGGCGGCGCGACGCCGGCGCCGTCCTCGCCGAGGCTCTCGCCGCTGATCTTCAGCAGGATGCGGCGGATCTGCTTCTGCGGGGCTCCGGCGGCGGCGCTCATCGGATCGTGGCGGCTCAGCCGCCGAGCTCCATGCGCACGAACCGGCGCACCTGGATGTTCTCGCCGATCTTGCCGACCAGCACGGTGCGCACCTGTTCGACCGAGCGCGGCTCACCCTGGCCGGCCGGATCGATGTACTGGGCCTCCATCAGGCAGCGCTCGGCGAAGTACTTCTCCATGCGCCCCTCGACCGCCTTGTCGATCACGCTCTGCGGCTTGCCCTTCATGGTCTCGGCCGCCTGCTCGGTGACGAACGCGCGCTCTTTCGCGACCGCCGCCGGGTCGACGTTGTCGCGGTTCAGGAAGATCACCGGCGGGCTGCTCGCCGCGACCGTGAAGCAGACGCCCTTGCCGAACGCGTTGAACTCCTCGTTCTTCGCGACGAAGTCGGTCTCGCAGACGATCTCGACCAGCACGGCCAGCTTGCCGTTGTGGTGCACGTAGCTGAACAGCTTGCCTTCCTTGACCTCGCGGCCGGCGGCCTTGTCGGCGAGCTGCTTGCCCTTCTTGCGCAGCACGTCCTTGGCCTTGTCGAAGTCGCCGCCGGTCTCCTTCAGCGCGGCCTTGCAGTCCATCATCGGTGCGCCGGTCATCTCGCGCAGGCGCATCACCATCTTGGCATCGATCTCGGTCATGGTCGGTCCTGTTCGTTGGGACGCGTGCGGCGCGTCCCGCGGGGTCGGGCACCGGCGCCCGGCGCCAGGTGCCCTGGAAAGTCGGAATCGCGCGCGGCGCTCTGCCGGCGCGGCTACTGCGGCGCGCTCTCGGCCGGCGCCGCAGCTTCGCCCTCGGGACGATCGCTGCCGATCGACACCGAGTCGGCGTGGCCACCACCGGCGGTGAAGCGCGGGCCGCCCGGACTCGGACCACCCGGACCACCGCGGCGCGGCCCGCCGGGGCCACGGCGACCACCGCCGCCGCCACGACCGCCGCCGCCACCGCCGTCGCGGCCTTCGCTGCGGCGACCCGGCACCTGGCGGTTGCGCACGTCCTCGCTGGCCGAGCGCTGCGCGTCGCGCAGCGTCGACTCGTCGCACTGCTGGCGCCCTTCGAGGATCGCATCGGCGAGCTTGGTCAGCACCAGCTGCACCGAGCTCATCGCGTCGTCGTTCGCCGGGATCACGATGTCGGCCAGCGACGGGTCGCAGTCCGTGTCGAGCACGCAGACGACCGGCACGTTCATGCGCTTGGCCTCGCGCATCGCGTTGTCCTCGCGGCGCGGGTCGACCACCACCAGCGCGCCCGGCAGACCGTGCAGATCGCGCACGCCTTCGAGGTTGCGGCGGATGCGCTTCATCTCGCGGCGCATCGTCGACTGGTCCTTCTTCTTGTACTTCTCGATGCCGCCCGAGGTCTCGAGCTGCTCGAGCTCGACCAGGCGGGCGAGGCGTTCGCGCACGGTGGCGAAGTTGGTCAGCGTGCCGCCGATCCAACGTTCGGTCACCGGCGGCATCTGGCAGCGCCGCGCTTCGGCCTCGACCACCGGCCGGATCTGCTTCTTGGTGCCCAGGAACAGGACCTGGGCGCCGGTCGCGGCGAGGTGGCGCAGGAAGTGCGTCGCGCGGTACAGCCCGCGGATCGTCTCCTCCAGGTTGATCACGTGGATCTTGTGCCGCTTGCCGTGGATGTACGGCTTCATCTTCGGGTTCCAGCGGCTGGCCTGGTGGCCATAGTGGACCCCCGCGTCGATCAGTTCCTGGGCGGTGACTAGCGGCACGTTCGGACGGCTCCTTTGGCCTGCGAAAACGGACTCGGGTATCGGTCTCGGACGGAAAGGGCGGAGGAGTCTAGGGACGGGCAGGCGTGGGTCAAGGCCGTTCTGCTGCCACCTCTTCCGCCTGTAATCCCCCGCGGTAGACTGCGTTGGCTGGCCGCACGTGCCGCACCCGGCCGTGCGCCGTGCCGCCGCCTCCTTCCAGCCCCGCACCCGTGATGACCGAGCCCCATGTCGAGCGCTCGCTGCGGCCCTCGCCGCCGACCTCGACCGGTGCACCCACCTCGGGTGCCACCCCGACCATGAACCAGGCCGATCGCGCCGACAGCCCGGCACCGAACGCGCCCGTCGTGCTGGTGATGAACCACAACCGCGACTCGCTCAGCGAGTTGTGCGCGGCGTTGGCGCGCAGCGGCTACGCCGTCCAGGTCGCCGACTCGCTGGCACAGAGCCACCGGCTCGCGCACGAGCGGCGGCCGGACCTCGTCGTGCTGAACCCGCTGGTGCTGTGCGCCGGCGGCGTCGAACTCGAGCTGCTCGAGAGCCTGCAGCGCGACGACGATCCGGTGCCGGTGCTGCTGCTGGTCGACGACCTGCAGGCGCTCGGCGAGGCGCGCCAGATGCGGATCCCGTTCCGCGATTTCGTCCTGAAGCCGGCGTCGACCGCCGAGGTGCTGCACCGCGTCGAGTTCGCGCTGCAGACCCGGTCGCGCGTGCGCGGCCTGCAGGCGCGCGCGCAGCGGCTCGAGAGCCAGGTCAGCATGGACTTCAAGACCGGCCTCCTGTCCGAGCTCTACATGAAGCGCGTGCTCGGCACCGAGTGGAAGCGCGCGCAGCGCCACCAGAACCCGCTGTCGCTGCTGCTGATCGACGTCGACAACTTCAAGACCGTCAACGACACGACCGAGTACACGTTCGGCGACGAGGTGCTGCGCCGCGTCGCCGACGCGCTGAAGGCCAACACGCGCGAGACCGACTTCGCGGCGCGGTTCGGCGGCGACGAGTTCTGCGTGCTGCTGCCGCAGACCAGCCCGGCCGAGGCCGTGCAGACCGCGCTGCGCATCCGCCAGCGCATCTCCGGCATGGTCGTGCAGAACGGCAGCTACCAGCGCCAGGTCACGGTGTCGATCGGCGTCGACTGCTACGACGGCCGCTCGGCCAGCACGATCGAGCACCTGCGCCGCAACGCCAACCGCGCGCTGCACGAAGCCAAGCGCCGCGGCAAGAACCAGGTCTGGCTGTACGCCGGCGGCGAAGCCGAGGCGTAGCGCGCTCAACCGTTCGCCGGCAGCACGACCCGCGTGCGGAAGCCCTGGCCGGGCCGGCTGTCGACGGCGATCTCGCCGCCGTGGTTCTGCACGATCGCGAAGCTGATGGACATGCCGAGACCGCTGGCGTCGGGCCGCGCCTTCTTGGTGAAGAACGGGTCGAACACGCGGCCCAGGTCCTCGGCGGCCATGCCGGGGCCGTCGTCGGCGACCTCGAACACGACCTTGCCGCCCTCGGTGCCGGCGCGCACCGTGATCGTGCCGCCGCGGCCGCGTTCCTCGAGCGCGTCGAGCGAGTTCAGCAGCAGGTTCAGCACCACCTGCTGGATCTCGTGCTGGTCGCCGCGCACGCGCGGCAGGCTCGCCGGCACGTCGACGTCGATCCGGACCTGGCGGCCCTGCGCGCGATGCTCGACCAGCGCCCGGGCGCTGTCGATCGCGGCCGCGACGCTGATCGACCCGGCGACCGCGGCGCGCGGCGCGAAGTCGAGCAGCCGCCGCGCGGTGCGGCCGATGCGCTGCAGGCCGTCCTGCACCAGCTGCAGGTAGGTGCGCTGGCGTTCGCCGAGGCCTTCGGCCTGCAGCAGCCGCGCGACCGCGTTCTGCATGCCGCCGATCGGGTTGTTGATCTCGTGCGCGACGCCGGCCGCCAGCGTGCCGATGCTGGCCAGCCGCGAACTCAGCACCAGCGCGCGTTCCTGCTGCTTGGCCTGTTCGACGGCGCGCCGCACCGCCTGTTCGAGCGTCGCCGTGTGGTCGCCGACCTGCGCCGCCATGCGGTTGAACGTCGCCACGACCGGCGCCAGCTCGGCGATCGCCTGCTCCGGCAGCCGCACGTCGAAGCGCCCGGCGCCGACCGCGGCCGCGGCGTCGCCGAGCGCCTGCAGCGGCCGGCCGACCGCGCGCCGCACGTGCCAGACCAGCAGCGCGCCGAACAGCAGCGTGCCGGCGCACAGCGCGATCAGGCCAGCCCACAGCTGCGGCAGCGTCGGCTGCGCCTCCGGGTGCTTGGGCACGAACCAGACGTAGCCGGCGACCACGTCGCCCTGGCGCACGCAGTAGCAGTAGCCGCCCGCCACCGGCAGCAGGCCGTCGACGAGGCGCGAGCGCTCCATGCCGGCCTGGATCTCGCTGCGCGGGAACGAGTCCGGATCGCGGTGCACGGCGCCGCGCGGGTTCAGGTGGATCACGCCCTCGTACGGCGGCCGGCCCGAGGTCAGTATCACGTCGTCGTAGACCTCGCGCAGCGCCGAGTTGACGATCAGCGGCCGCACCGAACTCGCGTCGAAGCCGAACTTGCCGGGCATGTAGACGCGCTCGAGCACCGACAGCGACTCGAGCACGGCCTCGAGCATCGAGCTGCGCTCGCGCTGGAACCACTGCTGCTGCGACAGGTGCACGGCGATCTGCACGCCGCCGATCGTCAGCACGTTGAGCAGCAGTGAGACCAGCAGGATGCGCCAGACCAGCGACACCGGCCTACCTGCGGCTGATCTGCTGCATCATCTGCAGGAGCGGCATGAACAGCGCGAACACGATGAAGCCGACCGCCACCGCCATGACCACCAGCAGGATCGGCTCGATCACCTTGAACGTCGTGTCGACGGTCCGGTCGACCTCCAGTTCGTAGCGGTCGGCGATCTTGGTCAGCATGCGGTCGAGTTCGCCGGTCTGTTCGCCGACGTCGACCATGTTGACGACGATGTCGTCGAACATGTGGCTCTCGCCCATCGGCACCGCGAACCCGGCGCCCTCGCGGATCGACGACTGCACCATGCCGACGGCGCCCTTCATGTGCACGTTGGCGGTCGACGCCTGCAGGATCTCGAGCGCGTCGAGGTGCGGCACGCCGCTCTGGATCAGCGTGCCGAACGTCCGCGCGAAGCGCGCGACGAGGCTCTTGTGCACCAGCGGGCCGAACAGCGGCAGGCGCAGCGCCAGCCGGTGCATGAAGCTGCGGTAGCCGGCGACCTTCTGCAGCAGCACGCGGTGCAGCAGGAACAGCAGCACGACCGACAGCAGGTAGACCCACCACCAGACCTTCAGGTGCTCGCCGGTGTCGGTGACCAGCTGCGTGGTCCAGTGCATGTTGCCGCGCCCCATGGTCTCGAACACCTGCTTGAAGCGCGGGATCACGAACGCGAACACCAGCAGCAGCACACCCGACGCGACCACCAGGATCGCGGCCGGGTAGGCCAGCGCGCCCTTGACGCGGCCCTTGATCGCCTCGGCCTGCACCAGGAAGCCGCTGAGGCGGTTCAGGATCTCCTCCTGCACGCCGCCGGCCTCGCCGGCGCGGACCATGTTCGTGTAGAGCGGGTCGAACACCAGCTCGTGCTTCTGCATCGCCTCGGACAGTGCGGTGCCGCCCTCGACGTCCTCGACCAGCGAGCCGGCGACGCGCTTCATCGGCCCCGGCTTCAGCTGCCCTTCGAGGATGCGCAGGCTCTTCGTGATCGGGATGCCGGCGTTCAGCAGCACCGCGAGCTGGCTCGTGAACTCGGCCAGCACGCGCGGTGTGACACGGCTGCGGCCGAGGCTGAGGCGGCCGCCGCCGGACGACGCACCGGCCTTCGGCACGGGAGCCGCCGCGGCCTGCTTCGGGACGGGGAGTTTGCGCTGCAGCTTCTTCGGCATCGGAATCGCGAGGGGCCGCGGCATCGGAGCGCATGCCGCCCCCGCTGGCAACGGGCTGCCGGCGGCGCGCCTCGCGGCGGTGGCCGGCGGGCTGCTGCCCCCCGCCGCGCCTAGCCGAACCAGCCGCGCACGACCGCGAACACGTCGACGTCGGCGATCCAGCGCACCGCCGCCGCCGCGAACAGGACCAGCGCCAGCGCCCACAGGAGCCACGGCCACAGCGGCGGCCGCAGCGAGAACGGCTTCGGCCACAGTTCGCGGCCCGACGGGCGTTCGTCGCGCGGCAGGTCGACGTCGTGCGCGCCGCCGCTGCCCGGCGCCAGCACGTCGACCACCACCGCGGTCGCGTTGTCGGGCCCGCCGGCCTGCAGCGCCGCCGCGACCAGCGCCTCGGCGGCCTGCTGCGGGCTGCCGCGTGCGGTCAGTCGGTCCAGTTCCGCCGCCGCGACGGTCGACCAGACGCCGTCGGTCAGCAGCACGAACCGGTCGCCGCGGCTGGTCGGCAGCGTGGCGTGGTCGACCTCGCTGTGGTCCTTGCCGCCGCCGATGCAGCGCAGCAGCAGGTTGTCGGGTTCGCGCAGCGCGTGGTCGACGGTCAGCTGCGCGCAGCGGCCGTCGCGGCAGCGGTAGGCGCGCGAGTCGCCGACGTGGCCGATCCGGACCGCGCCGGCGTCGAAGCACAGCGCGGTCAGCGTCGTGCCCATGTCGCGCAGCGCCGGCACCGCCGCCGACTCGGCGTAGACGCGTTCGCTGGCCAGGGTGAAGCCGAGCGCGAACCGCTGCTCGAGCGGCGTCGCGCTGGCCCCGTCCAGCACGACCGAGCCGAGCGCACGCAGCGCGATGCGGCTCGCCTCGGCGCCGCCGGCCGCGCCGCCCATGCCGTCCGCGACCGCGCACAGCAGCGGCGCGTCGGCGGCGCCGGTGCCGAGCGTCGATCCGACCAGGAAGTCGTCCTCGTTGCCGCTGCGCACGCGGCCGGTGTGCGTCGCGGTGCCGACCGTGTAGCCGCGCGGCAGCTTCACCGTTCGGCCTCCGGCGCAAACGTCGCCGACGCGACCGTACCGCGGATCGTGCCGACCAGCACCTGCACCGGCGCGCCGCGCGCCGCCGCCGGCAGCGGCGCCTCGTAGCGGAAGCGTTCGCCGTCCCAGCTGCGCGAGGCCAGCAGTTCGCGTTCGAACGCAGCGGCCGCCGCGGTGGGCAGCGCGGCGCCGGCGCGCAGCCGCACGGCGGTCAGGCTCTCGGCGCACTCGACGACGACGCGCGGCGCCCCGTCCGCGGCGACCAGCTCGAGGCGCGCCGCGCTGCGTTCGCGCAGCCGCTGGCGCACCGACTCGCTCTTCAGGTCGCGCGCCAGCGACTGCAGCAGCCGGTCCTCGGTCGTCTTGCGCACGGCGGCGGCGACCTGCTCGGTGTCGTCGGCGACCCAGAACGGCGGCACCAGCATCGACGTCAGCAGGCCGACGAAGTCCGACCGCTCGAACAGCGCCAGTTCGACCGGCCCGGCGACCAGCAGCGGGTCGTGCAGCACGCGCCCGGTCTGCAGTTCGCGCAGCGTCACGCGCAGCGTCGCCCGCGACTCGAACGTGTGGTCCGGGATCAGCGCGCCGAAGCCCAGCAGGATCCAGGTCACGAAGGTCACCGGCCAGCGGCCGTTGGTGCCCTGCGCGTCGATCGGGCCGTCCTGCAGTTCTTCGATCACCAGCAGCAGGTCGAAGCCGTCGTCGCGCGCGCGCTGCAGGAACTGCTGCAGCACCGGATCGGGGGAGCCTGTGCGCAGGCGGTCGCGCACCGCGCGCCGGTGGCCGGCGTCGCCGTCGAGGGCGATGCGCTGGAACACGCGCCGCTGGCGCAGTTCGTCGACGAAGTGCGCGACCGGGATCGCCTCGGCCGCCAGGTCCGCCGCCGCGTCGCCGCCGCGCGGCGCGAAGGTGCCACCCGCCGCGGCACCCGGCGTCAGGAACGCACCGCCGGTGACCAGCACCGCGCAGTCGAGCGGCGGCAGCGCCGCGAGGCCCGCGGTCTCGCCGCCCGTGGTCTGGCAGGCCGGCAGCACGACGCAGACCAGGAGCCACCACCGGCACCACCTCATCGCCACCCCCGCAACCGCGCCAGTCCGGCGGCCGTACCGGCGACGCGGAAGCCGACCAGCGCGAGCCGCGGATCGCGCTGCGAGGTCAGCAGGTCGCGGCCGTCGCGGCCGTACAGCTCCGTGCGCAGAACGCCGGGCACGGTGTCCGGCACCACGGTCAGGATCCGGGCATCGAGCGCGATGCCGCTGCCGCCGACCAGCCCGCTCAGTTCGCCGAGCGCGAGCCCGCGCACGACGCCGAGCGTGCGCAACGGTGCCGCGAGGTCCGGCGGCGGCAGCTCGCCGCGCGCGAACGCCGCCAACCGCGCCAGATGCACGCCGTGGTCGCCGATCCACTCGCGCAGCAGCAGTTCGGCGCCGGGCACGTGCGGCAGGTCGCCGACCCACTCGCGCACGCCGAAGTCGAGGCCGACGAACGGCGCGCCGTAGCGCGTCGGCACGACGTCGCCGGCCGCAATCGAGTCGGCGCTGGTCGCGACCGCACCGTCGGCCAGCAGCGGCGCGCGTTGCCGGAACGCCGCCATCGCCACGCTGCCGCCGGCAGCGCCGGCGCCGTGGCAGGCCGGCCATTCGGGCGCCGCGAACGCCGCCAGTTCGAGTTCGCAGCCGAGCGGCAGCCGGAACAACTCGGCGTCGCGCGCGACCGCGAGGCCCAGCAGGCGGCACAGCGTGTAGGCCTGGAAGAAGTCGACGCCGCACAGCGGCTGGTCGGCCGGCGCCGCGGCGGCCGCCGGCGGCAGCAGCGCCGCGGCCTGCAGCCGGCCGCGTCCGAGCGGGTCGTCGGCGTGCACCAGCCGCTCCGGCGCTATGCCATCGACGTGGTGCGCCAGCCCGGCCACCAGCGCACGCGCGGCGCCGCACGAGAACTCGCGGTCCTGCAGCAGCAGGTCGACCAGGTTGCGCACCGCGACCGGCGGCTGGGTCCGGTACAGCGCCCGCGGCGGCGCCGAGCGCGGCACCGGTTCGGCGAACGGCCCGGTCGGCGCCAGCACCGGCAGCAGCCGGATCGCCGCCAGCTCGGGCGGCAGGTCGGCGACCTCGGCCAGCAGCAGCGGCTGCAGCGTGCTGCGCGTCGTGCGCAGGCGCAGCACCAGCGGCTGGCGGCCGGCCGGCGAGGCGACATAGGCGTCGACGCGCCGTTCGACCTGCTCCGGAAAGTCCGCGCGCGTGCGGCCGGCCAGCTGCGCGGCGACGCTCCAGACCTCGAACGGCAGTTCGAACGCGACCACCGCGCCGTCGCCATCGGGGGTGACCTGCGTCGCCTCGATCTCGCCCTGGGCGATGCCGAGCCGCAGCTCGGCGCGTTCCTCGGCCGCGAACGGCAGCGACAGCCGCAGCCGCAGGCGCGCCGGCTGGCCGAACTCGACCAGCAGTTCCTCACCGATCGGTTCCGGCGCCGCATCGTGCCACCAGAAGTCCGCGACGACCGCCAGTTCGTGGTTGCCGACCGTCAGCCGGCGCGCCGGCGTGTCGCCGACCAGCACGCGCACCGGCCGCGCCAGCACGTCGCGCAGCTCGAGCGCGAGCCGGTTGTGGCCGGGGACCGGCACGACGTCGGGCAGCAGCGGTTCGCCGGCCGCGTTCGCTTCGGGCAACGGCAGCGGCACCGGATCGCTGGCGCCGATCCAGACGGAGCCGCGCACGTACGGCCGCAGCGCCGGATCGAGCCGCCAGCCCGGTCCGTCGCCGAGTGAGGCGCCGCGGCGCGCCAGCACGCCGGCCTGCAGGTGGCCCGGCAGGAAGCGCGACCGCGCCGGCGGCACGCGCAGTTCGATCGCCGGCGGCAGCACCGTGAGCGGCAGCGCGTGCTGCGTGCGCCGGGCCTCGGCGCCGGTGCCTTCCTCGAGCTCGAGCCGCAGCCGGTGGCTGCCGGGCGGCAGCGGCTCGAACCGGCAGCGCACGCAGTCGGCCGCGACCGGTTCGAGCCGCACGCGCGGTCCGGCGGCCGGCGCGGCGCCGTCGCCGGTGCGGGCCAGCTCGACGGCCGCGTCGACCAGGCGGAACGGCGCCGCGGTCGTCAGCGTGGCCTCCGCCGCGCCGGATGCCAGCACCAGTTCGCGGCCGAGCCACACCGCTGCGGGCGCCCGGCCGTCGACCGCGAGCTGCAGGTCGCGGTGGCGCACGGTCAGCACGAACGCGGCCTCCGTGCGGTTGCCGGCTGCGTCGACGACGACGAACCGCACCGCCCCCGACGCCAGCGGCGCCGGTGCCTGCTGCGCCAGTTCGAGCGTCGCGGCAGCGGCGGCGGGCAACGGCAGCCGCGCCAGTTCGCGGTCGTCGGCCCCGACCAGCACCAGCGTGCAGCCGGGCTCCGGGGCCGACAGCTGCACGCGCAGCCGCGCGGTGCCGGCGCCGACCGGCACGAACGACTCCCCGCTCGGCCCGGTCACCGCGACGACGGTCGGTGCCATCACGTCGGCGTCGGCGAACGGCAGCGCCGCCGATTCGCCGCGGTTGCCGGCCGGGTCGGCGGCGACCAGCACGACCTCGCCGGCACCGCGTCCCTGCACGCCGGGCGCCGCCGCGGCGATCGCGGCCCCGAGGTCCAGTTCGCCGGTCGGTTCGGCGAGCGGCAGCTCCAGCCGTTCGCCGGCGGCGAACCGGACCACGGCGCGCAGCCCCGTCACCGCGGTGCGGTCGCTGCACTGCCACGCGAGGCGCGTGCCGCGGACCAGCCGGTCGCCGTCCTGCAGCGCGAGCCGGGCACCGAGCTGCGGCGGCTCGTCGTCGACGCAGACGCGCGCAGTGCCGAGCGCGGCGCGGCCCGGCACGCCGAACGACAGGTCCACCGGTCCCTCGCGGCAGCTCTCGAGCAGCCCGTCGACGACCCGGCGCCATTCGGGTTGCGCGGTCGCCAGCGTCAGCACGCCGGTGGCCTGGTCGACTTCGGGCTGCAGCGTCGTGCCGAGCAGCCGCACGCCGGTCCGCGCCACGTCGACGCGCAGCCGGTGCGGCGCGAAGCCGCCGAAGTCGAACCCGAGCTGCGCCAGCTGCGCGCTGGTGCGGTGCTGCACACCGGTCGCCGCCGGCGTCCCGGCGTCGGCGAGCACCAGCGCGCTGCCGGCCCAGGGCCGCAGGAACGGCGGTGCAGTGTCGCCGGCGCCCGCCACCGTGACCATCAGCGCCGCGGCCAGCGCGACGACCGCGCCGCGCGCCACCGCCGGCCGCCGGCTGCCGCGCACGATCGCCAGTTCGTCGCGCACGGCCTGCGCCGACGGCGGCCGCTGCTCGCGATCGTGCTGCAGGCAGCGCTGCACCAGGCGCTGCAGCCGGCGCGGCACCCCGGGCACGCCGGGCCACGGCCGCAGCCGCCCGTCGGCGACCGCCGCCGCGGCCAGCCGCGGGTCGGTGTCGTCGACCGGCGTGCTGCCGCTCAGCAGCAGCCACGCCAGCGAACCGAACGAATAGAGGTCGGCGCGCGGATCGACGTCGCCGTTCCGCAGCAGCTCGGGCGCGGCGAACACCGGATTCACGAACCCGGCGAACTCGCCGCCGCGCGCGCGTTCGCCGGCCATCGTGACGCTGCGCGCGATGCCGAAGTCGAGCACCTTGACGCGCAGCTCGCCGTCACGCGACCCGACCATGACGTTGCGCGGCGCCAGGTCGCAGTGCACGAGGCCGGCGGCGTGGATCGCCACCAGGGCCTCGGCGATCTGCTCGAGCAGCAGCACCGCCTGCGACGGCGGCAGCGGCCCCTGCCGCACGATGCTCTCCAACGTCTCGCCGTCGACCAGCTCCATCGCCAGGTACGCGGTGCCGGCCTCGGCCTCGCCGACGTCGAGCAGGCGCGCGCAGTGCTGGTGCGCGACGGTGGCCGCGCGCCGCGCCTCGGGCAGCAACGCGCGCCGGTACTCGGGCCGTTCGGCGAACCGCGGGTGCAGCAGCTTCAGCGCGACGTGCATCAGCGAGCCGGTGTGCACGGCGTGGAACACCGTGCCGAGACCGCCGCGGCCGAGCACGGCCTGCAGCTTGTACTTGCCGTCGACGACGCTGCCGAGCAGCGGGTTGCCGGAGTCGGTCTCGCCGCGGCGCGCCGGATAGTGCACCGTGTCGCATGCCAGGAGCCAGGCGCCGCAGTGGCCGCAGCGCTCGGCATCGGTGTTCGTCACACCCTCACACGACAGACAGGTCTTCACGCGGCCGTTCCGGCGGCATGATAGTCGGCGCCGAAGCCGCCCGCCGGCTCAGCCATCGAGCGGCTCCTGCAGCAGCGTGCGCCAGACCTCGAACACGGCGCGGTCGCGCACGAACGCGCGGCCGAGGTCGGCGATGCGCACGGTCCAGGCGCGCACGGCGCCCGGTCGGGCCAGCGCGAAACACACGGTGCCGACGGGCTTCTGCGGCGAACCGCCGTCCGGACCGGCGATGCCGGTCGTCGCCACCGCGACGTCGGCGCCGAACCGCTCGCGCGCACCGGCCGCCATCGCCGCCGCGACCGGCTCGCTGACCGCGCCGTGCGCGGCGAGCAGCAGGGCGGGCACCCCGAGCAGCTGCCGCTTCGCGTCGTCGTGGTAGGCGACGAGGCCCCCGCGGAACACCGCCGACACGCCGGGCACCGCCACCAGCCGGTCGGCGAGCGCGCCGCCGGTGCACGACTCGGCGAACGCCAGCGTGCGGCGCGCCAGCGCGAAACGCGCCGCCACGGCTTCCGGCAGTTCGGTCGTGCCTTCCGCGAACAGCCATTCGCCGAGCAGCGGCCGCAGATCGGCCGCGGTCGCGTGGCACAGCGATTCGGCGTCGGCGCGCGACGGCGCCGACGCGACGATGCGCACCGTCAGCAGGCCGCCGCTGGCCGTGATGCCGACCGCCGGGTTGCGGCCCGGCACCATGAACGGCTCGATGCGTTCGCCGAGCGCCGCCTCCGAGGGCCCCAGCACGCGCAGCCACGATTGCGCCGTCGGCATCAGGCCCGGCAGCGCCGCGACGAACGGCAGCACGTGGTCGCGCAGCATCTGCTGCATCTCGCGCGGCACGCCCGGCAGCGCGAACAGCGTCGCGCGACCGATCCGCACCCGGAAGCCCGGCGCGGTGCCGACCGGGTTGTCCAGCGCGGTGCCGCCCGGCGGCAGCATCGCCTGGCGCCGGTTGCTCTCGGGCACCGGCCGGCCGCGCTGGCTCAGCCAGGCCCGCGTGCGTTCCCAGCTCGGCGCGTGGAACTCGAGCGGGCCACCGAGCAGCTCCGCGACCACGTCGCGCGTGCGGTCGTCGAGCGTCGGCCCGAGGCCGCCGGTCGCGACGACCACGTCGGCGCGCGCGCAGGCTTCGGCGATCACCGCGCGCACCAGCGTCGGATCGTCGCCGGTGACCGTGAAGCGCTCGACGGTGAGCCCGACCGCTTCGAGCTGCCCGGCGAGCCACTTGCTGTTGGTGTCGAGCAGTGCCCCGTGCAGCAGTTCGTCGCCGAACGCCAGGATCTCGGCGCGCAGCGTCACGTGGCCACCTCGACGGCGGGCGCTTCGTGGCGGCGTCCCATCCAGGTGAGACCGAGCCCGAGCCCGTAGAGCAGCAACATCGGCATCGACATCAGCAGCATCGAAACCGGCTCCGGCGGCGTGAAGACCGCGGCAGCGATGAACAGGATCAGCACGGTGAGGCGCCAGTTCTTGACGAATGCGCGGTGGGTCACGAGACCGACGCGCTGCAGCGCCACCATCACCAGCGGCAGCTGGAACACCAGCCCCATCGCCGCGGTCAGGGCCAGCAGCAGGTTCAGGAACTGGCCGACGCTGAGGATCGCGTTGACCTGCGCCGGGTCCATCATGCCGATCAGGAAGCCGAGGCTGTACGGCAGCGCGACGAAGTAGCCGAACAGCACGCCGGCCGTGAACAACACCAGCATCAGCGGGAAGTAGCGGTAGAAGACGGCGCGTTCGCGCGCGTAGAGGCCGGCGGCCAGGAACGCCCACACCTGCCAGATCACGACCGGACTCGCGAGCACCAGCGCGAAGATCAGCGATGCCCACATGAAGGCGAACATGTCCTCGATGCCGCCGGTCGCGAACAGGCTGTAGGGCACCGGGTAGCCGGTCTTCTCCTTCAGCAGGTAGGTGTACTCCTTGGTGCCGGCGAAGATCGCATCGCGGTGTTTCCGGCAGTAGGCGAGGAACTCGCGCCCCTCCTCGTCCAGCGACCCCGCCACCTCACGCTGCTCGAGCTGCGCGACCCAGTTCGTGAAGCCGTTGCGCCACTGCAAACGGTACGGCTCGACGATGATGTCCTGCACCGGCCCCTTGAACGGCAGCAGGGCCACGATCGCGACGACGACCGCCAGCAGCGCCTTGATCAGCCGGGACCGCAGCTCGTCCAGGTGGTCGCCGAACGACATCCGCGGCAGCGGTTCCTCGTCGTAGGCCGCGCGCACTGCCGGATCGTCGAGGGACACCATCGCCGGGGCGCGACTCTAGCCGGGGTACGCAGCCGAGTGAACGGCGCCGGAACTGATGACCTGAGTGGATCACCGGCGATTTCCTGCGACCGCCGGGGCGTTCGGGACACCAAGCCTGCTGCCGTGCCTGTGGTGCGGCAGGAGAGTCCCGTTGGCATTCACCCCACCCCGGTGCCCGCACCAGGACT
>JAEUHR010000037.1 GCA_016794425.1 Planctomycetota bacterium | reverse complement strand
CATGGGGCACCGCTGGTTGGGACAACGCGGGGGCTCGAACTTCGACACTCTGCTCCTCCTCCCGGCGCACCACGCGCCAGTGGAGTGCTTGGTGGCCCCCGCCGCCCAGCGGTTACACCCGTTCCACGGAAAGCACCAGTTCCTCGGCGGATCGGCCGCGCATCCCGTCTCAGACGAACTTCGTGATGCCGGGCCGCGCCACTTCGCTCGGCGGCGGCGCGCCGTTCCAGTCCAGCGGTTCCGGCAGCAGCACTTCCTTGCTGTTGGCAGCCTGCTCCCAGGTGATGCGCTCACCGGTGTAGGCGGCCATGCGGCCCATCAGCGCCATCAGCGTGCTCTTGCACATGTAGTCGCCGTTGTCGATCCGCTTGCCACCGCGGATCGCCGCGAACATCTCGTCGTGCTCGCGCTGGTACGGCTCCGACACCTTGCCGTCGAAGCGCCACTCGTGCGGCCCCGTGATCGCGTGCTGGAAGACGCTGGCGCGGCCTTCGGTGCCGATCACGTACTCGTTGACGTTGCGCCAGCAGTTGTTCTGCTGCCGGCAGTAGCTGTGGCCGCGCGTGCCGTCGTCCCACTCGTAGACGGTCGCGAAGTGGTCGAACACCGTGCCGTACTTCGGATCGGTGCGCGACTGGCGGCCGCCGAGCGATACCGCCGCGGTCGGGTACACGTCGCGCTTGATCCAGGCCATCATGTCGAGCGTGTGGATGTGCTGCTCGGCGATCAGGTCACCGGACAGCCACGGCCAGTACAGCCAGTTGCGCAGCTGCCACTGCAGGTCGGTCCACTGCGGTTCGCGTTCCCAGTACCAGAGCTCGTTGGTCACGTAGTCGCCCTGGATCGCGAGGATCTCGCCGACGCCGCCTTCGTGCAGGCGCTCGACCAGGCGCCGCCGGCCTTCGTGGTAGCGGTAGACGAGGCCGCTGACGATCGACAGGCCCTTCTGCGCCGCGACCTTGCACGCCTCCTGCACGCGCCGGACGCCGGGCGCGTCGACCGCGATCGGCTTCTCGGCGAACACGTGCACGCCCTTGGCCACCGCGCGTTCGATCTGCGCCGGGCGGAACGCCGGCGGCGTGGCCAGCACGATCGCGTCGACGCCGCTCGCCAGCACGCGGTCGATCGCGTCGAGGCCGACGAACCGGCGTTCGGCGGCGACGTCGACCTGTTCGCCGCGTTTCAGCGCCTGCATGCCCTCGACGATGTCGGCCAGGCTCTTCTCGAGCCGGTCGGCAAACGCGTCGCCGACCGCGTGCAGCACGTTCTCCGGATGCGCGCACAGCGCGTTGAACGTCGCGCCGGAGCCGCGGCCGCCCAGGCCGACGGCGCCGATCTTCAGCCGGCCGCCGCCCTGGTGCACGGGGCCCGCCGCCTGCAGGGCGCCGAGCGACCCGCTGGTCGCGAACGCTGCCGCCGATGCGGCGGCACCACCGAGGAAGGAACGACGCGTCGGGCGAAGGTTCGGCATGGACGGCTCCTGGGCGGCGCAGCTTAGACCGCCGCGGCGGTGCTGGGAACTTCGATCGCGCGGCGCCGCGCGCGGCTTCCTCGGCGCCCCCCGCCGCCGTATCCTCGCCGCTCCGGCCGGCGTCCCCTCCGCCAGCCCGACCCGACCCACCACCGCCGATGCGCTACGCCGCCCTCCTGCTGCTGCTCTGCGGCTGTACTTCCCTGCCGAAGGAAGAACAGCAGCTGCTCGCGAGCCACCAACGCAACGCGAAGTACTACTGGGAAGGCGGCAGCCTCGATCAGGCGATGGACCAGATCGAGCGAGGCCTCGCGATCGATCCCGACGACTACCAGCTGCTGGCGCTGCGCGGCACCGTGCTGCTGAAGCAGAGCGGCAGCGCGCTGGCGAACGACCACGAACTGCTCGACGAGGCGACCCGCACGCTCGCGTCGGTCTACGAGATGCGCTCGCCGTTCCGGCACGAACCGTACGTGCTGCTGCCGTACGCGCTGGCGCTGCAGAAGCAGGGCCGGCGCCATCTCGGCGAGGAACTGCGGCTGCGCGGCGAGTCGTCGCGTCGCAGCGATGCCGCCGACCTGCTGGCCGCGGCCGAGCAGCAGCGCTCGGCGGCGCGCGAGCAGCTGCAGCGGGCCGACGCGGTGCTCGACGTGCTGGTGGAACGCGGCGAACTGCTGCGCCTGGCGTGGAACCACAAGCTGCAGGTCGCCCGCGACCTCGGCGACGACACCGCGTTCGTCGGCGCCGCCAACGCCTATCTCGACCAGGCGGCCAAGGACCAGGCCGTCGCGCGGCGCGAGATCGAGCGCACGCTGGTGCCGGCCTACGAGGCCGAGCAGGTCCAGCAGCTGCGCGCGCTGCAGGCCGAGGAGCTCGAGATCCGCGCGCTGCTGGCCGACCACCACTTCACGCGGCGGCAGTTCGAACCGGCCCTGGCGCAGCTGAACCGCGTGCTCGAACTCGCGCCGCAGCGCAGCGTCGACTACTACAACCGCGGTCGCGTGCTGATGGAGCTGCAGCGCCACGAGGAAGCGAAGGCCGACTTCCGCAAGTTCCTCGCGACCAGCAACCTGCCGCCGACCAGCGACAAGGTCACGCTGGCGATGAAGGCGCTGCAGCCGTGACCGCCGGCGCCGCCCCGCGCGCGACGCTGCGCGCGGCCCAACGGCTGCGCACGCAACGGCACTTCAAGCGCGTCTACCAGCGCGGCCTGCGGGCCTCGGGCCAGTGGCTGTCGGTCGTCGTGCTGGTGCGACCCGAGGGCGGACCGCCCGCCGCGGCGCGCCTCGGCGTCTCGGTCAGCAAGGACCACGGCGGCGCCGTGCGGCGCAACAAGCTGAAGCGCCTGTTGCGCGAGGCGTGGCGGCTCGAACGCCACCGGCTGCCGTGCGCGGTCGACGTCGTGCTGATCCCGCGCCAGCGCGAGGACAACTTCCCGCTGGCCGAACTGCGCGCCGAACTGCTGCCGCTGGTGCTGCGCGCACTCGACAAGCGCGGCGACGGCGCGCGCCGCCGGCATCGGCCATGAAGTGGCTGCTGATGCTGCCGGTGTGGCTCTACCGCCGGCTCGTCAGTCCGTGGAAGCCGCCGACCTGCCGCTTCCACCCGACGTGCTCGACCTACGCGCTGGAAGCACTGCGCACACACGGCGCGCTGCGCGGCAGCTGGCTGACGGTGCGGCGCCTGCTGCGCTGCCATCCGTTCACCGAGCCCGGCTTCGACCCGGTGCCACCGCGCGTCACGGCTGCAGCACCGGGAACGGATCGACCGCCGCACGGTTGACCAGCACGCGGCCGCCCGTGCGCACGAGGCCGTCGGGGCGATCGTCCTCGCGCAGCAGCCGCTGCAGGCCGTCGTCGTCGATCCACCACTCGGGCCGCACCACGGTCACCGCCGAGCAGCGAGCCAGCACCGTGGGGTCCGTCGCCACGACGCGCCACGCCGGCGATGGCGCCACCGGCTGACCAGGGTCGACGGGCGGCCGCGGCCACGCGACCCCGACCGCGGCGGCGGCCAGCAGGAGGCCGGCGGCCGCACGCAGCAGCCGGCGCCGGCGGCGGCGCCAGCGCACCGCGGCCAACAGGCCCGGCAGCGCCGCGGTGCGACGGGCCTGCGCCACGGACCCCAGCCCGATCGTCGGGTCAGCCATGCCACCACTCCGCGGCCGCATGCCGCACGCGGCGCAGGGCCCGTCGCAGCCGCCCGTGCGCGGCGTCCGCACCGAGACCGAATGCGGCCGCCGTCGCGGCGACCGTGGCCGCACCGCCGAACCGCGCCGCCAGCAGTTCGCGGTCGACGGCCGGCAGCGCCGCCAGCACCCCGGCCAGCCAGGCCTGCCGTTCGGCGGCAGCGATGCCGAGCCAGGGCTCCGGCACCTCGTGCGCCGCCCTGGCCTGGCCGGCAGACTGTTCGCGGCGCCGCCGCCGCTGCTCGGCGCGCAGCCGGTCCGTGACGGCGTTCGCGACCGTGCGCGCCATCCAGGCCCGCACGGCGGCGTCGTCGCGCAGCATCGGCAGCTTCCTGGCCACGGTCATCATGACGTCCTGCACCACGTCGAGTGCGAAGTCCTCGTCGCGCCGGCTCAGCACGCGCGCCAGCTTGCACACGGGTCCGAACCACGCCTCGTAGAACTGCACGAACGCCGCCTCGTCGCCGCGGGCCACGCGGCGCGCGAGCGGCACCTCGGTCGCCGGGACCGGCTCCGACGGCGGCGGCCGCACGGCACGCGATCAGCGGCTCCGCGGGGTTTCGCCGGCATGGTCGGTCGGGGTGCGGTCGGCGCGCTGCCGCGCCGCGCGGGCCTCGAAGTCGCGGTGCAGCACGTCGAGTGCTTCGATCGCGTGGCTGACCTGCGCCGGGGTGCCGCGCACGAGCAGCAGGCCGGAGTCCGCGTGGTAGCGCAACAGCGGCGCCTTGCCGTCCTCGCCCGCCGCCAGCTCGACGGCCGACAGGATCGTCGCCACCGGCAGCGGATCGAGGCCATCGCCGCGCGGCCGCGTCAGTTCGTTCAGCGAGAACACGCGCTGCGCGGCTGCGGCGGCCGTCGCTGCGTTTCGGGCCTGGCCTTCGGCCCGACGCGACGTGTTGACCAGGATCGTGTAGACCGGCTGGCCGGGTCCCGCGAACTCCTTGACGCGGACCTCGTGTGGCCCGTCGGCGACGAGGCAGGCGCTCTCGAGCGCCTGTTCGAGGCCGGTGCGGCGCACTTCCATCGGCGGCACCACCACCTCGGCCGCGAGCGGCACGACGACGATGTTGGCGTCCGGCTGTGCCTGCCGGACCGCGGCGACGAACTGCCCCAGCGTGCCGCCCGGGAAGGCCAGCGACACGATCATCGGCGCGGGGCGTTCGCGCGCCGGCGCCGCCACCGCGTCGCGACCGTCCTGGGCCGCAAGGCTCAGCGCCGACGACAGGCAGGCGGCAACGAAAGGGCGGCGGGGAAGGAACCGGGTCGGTGCGTCTCGCATGCAGAGGAGACGGCACCGACCCGCGAAACCGTCGCCGCGAACCGCGAAAATCGCGGCGCCGGTGCTACTTCGCCTCGGCGTCCATCTCGGCGAGCAGCTGGTCGACGGCCTGGTCCATCGCCTCGCCGCGCACGTTCTTGAACCGGATCACACCCTTGTGGTCGAGCACGTAGATGGTCGGCCACGAGTTGACGTTCCAGCGGCTCGAGATCGGACCGCCGGTGCCCTTGGGTCCGTTCCAGAACGAACGCCAGGTGACGCCGAGTTCCTTGGCCTGCTGCTGGTAGTAGGACTTGTCCTTGTCACTGTTGACGCCGAGCAGCGCGAACGGACGGTTCTGCAGACGTTCCACGAGCGACCGCTCGTGCGGGATCATGGCCCGGCAAGGGCCTCACCAGAATCCCCAGAAGTCGAGCACGACCACCTTGCCGTGGTAGTCGCTGAGCTGGAACGGCACCCCGTCGACGTCCTCGCCGGCGATGTCGGGGGCCGCCATGCCGATCTGCAGCCGCTCCTTCTCGAAGCGGGGCCCGGCGATGCGGTCCGCGAGCAGCGTGCCTTCGGCGAGCTGCTCGGCTTCGGCCAGCAGCTTGCCGGCGCGTTCCTTCGCCGCGGCGTCGGCGTTGCGATCGCGGCGGATCGACAGCGCCTGCCAGTACATCGCCCAGGCGCGCGCGCGCGGGTGCGGCGAGTCGGCGACGACCCGCTCGAGCAGCGCCGCGGCGACGTCGGCGCCGACCGCGCGCGACAGCGTGCCGCCGTTCTCGAGCAGCTGCTCCATCTGCGGGCTCTGCACGTGGTGCTCGCGCACCAGTTCGATCGCCTGCTTGATCGAGTCGCCGTGGCCGTTCTCGACCGCGAGCCAGACCAGGAAGCGCATCTGGTCCTCGCCGCTGCACGCGCGCGCCGCCTCGAGACCGCGCGTCGCGTACGCCACGAGGTCGGGTTTCCTGACCGAAGCGAGCAGGTCCCGCGTCTTCGCGGCGTCCTTCGCGGCCTGCGCGGCCTTGTAGTCGGCCGACTCGGTCACGGCCGTCATCGCCGTTCGGTAGGCGGTCTGGGCCGCCTGCCACTCGGTGGCCAGGCGGTCGAACACGGCGCGCGGCTCGGTCGGAGCGGCGTCGGCTTGGGCCGACAGCGCAGCGGACAGCAGCAGCGACGCCAACAGGATCGGAGTCGTTCGCATGGTTGCAGCAGCCCGGAGAGCGCCGGGACGCAGCTGGCCCACGCCAGCGGGCGGCAGTCTACGACGCCGCCGGGGCGGCGTCGCCGGCCAGGAAGCCGAGCAGTGCCGCGAGGCTCAACACGTCGAGCCGGTTGTGCTCGAGCACGCGGTCGATCGGACCGGTGCGATCGCGGATCCAGGCCAGGAACGCCGCCGGCGCCTCGCTGCCCGGCAGGTCGCAGTCGCGCGAGAGCCCGAGCAGGTGCCGTTCGACCGTGCCGAGCCGCGTGTCCGGCAGCGCCTTGCCGTGCGCGCGGCGCGTCAGGTGGTACAGGTCCAGGTGCGGCGCGGTCAGCACCGGCGCCCGCACCTTGTGCACGGCCATGCGCGCGGCGATGCGGTGGCGGTCGTAGCTCTTGCCGACGAACGTGACCTGCACCGGCCGTTCGCGCAGGCGCGCGGCGACGTGCTGCAGCACCGCAGGCTCCTCGCCGAAGTCGCGCAGGAACAGCTGCTCGAGCACGAAGTCGTCGCCGTCGACGAAGCCGAGCCCGTAGGCGAACACGACCGTGCCGGCGCCGCCCGCCAGGCCGGTCGTCTCGGTGTCGACGAACAGGCACTGCCGCGGATCGAGGTCGGCGAACATCGGGTCCTTGGCCAGCGCCGCGAGCCGCGCGCCGTCGAGCCGCCACGCGCTGCCGAGCACGCAGCGGCCGTGCACGTGTGCGCGCGGGTAGCGCAGCTCGCGCCGCCAGAACACGCCGTGCGCACCGTGCTGTTCGGCGCCGGGCGGCAGTTCGACGACGGGCCGGGCCGGTGCGCGGAAGCGTTCGGCGCGCTGCTGCAGGAACGCGCGCAGGTCGGGCGCTGCGGCGGTCGGCGGCGGTGCCGGTGCGGCTTCGGCCGCGGCCGGCGCGGTGCGCGGCACCGCGGTGCGGAACGCGCGCCGCAGCTTGTCGCGGTCGGGCGCTACCACGCGGCCTCCGTGGCGCCGTCGGCCGCGTCGGCCGCGGCCGGCTGGCGACCGTGCAGCATGCCCTGCAGGATTGCCGCCGCGACGGCCTTGCTGCGGCCGCCGAGCCCGGCAGCGGGCCCGATGCACGACGGACAGCCGCTGCGGCAGCCGCACTTCTGCACCAGCCGCAGCGCGGCGCCGAGGATCTCGCGGTGCACGCGGAAGATCCGCTCGGCGAGACCGACGCCGTTCGGCACGCGGTCGTAGAGGATCAGCGCCGGCGCCTCGAAGTGCGGCTGCAGCGCTTCGGCCAGCACCTTGACGTCGCCGGGGTCGACGCGCACGAACAGCGGCACCAGGCCCTGCAGCAGTTCGCCGACCCCCGCGAGGCAGCTCGCCTCGCCGCCCTTCTTGAGCCCGAGCGAAGCCACCAGCGCCGGCGCCAGCACCAGCGCGCACGCCTCGGTGTCGAACTCCTCGGGCGGCAGGTGGATCTCGCCGATGCCGACGTTCTCGCGCGTGTAGAACTTGATCTTCTTGAAGGCCTTCGCGAGCGTGCTGACGTGCACCTCGCCGCGGTGCGCGGTGTAGCTGCCGTGGTCCTGCCGCTCGTCGAGCTGCAGGATCTTCACCTCGGTCTCGGTGTCGGCTTCGGTGTAGTAGTCGGCGTCGATGCGGCGCACGAACGCGCGCCGGTCGTCGTAGGCGAAGCGCTCGACCAGCCACGTGTCGCCCTGATGGCCGTAGATCGCGCCCTGGTAGACCTCGGTGATCGCCGACGGCCGGTCGATCTCGGCCAGGATCGTCTTCGATTCGACGTCCTGGATCGTCACGTTGTCCATGTCGGCCGCGGTCAGGCTGACGCCTTCGGCCGGATACGTGCGGTCGGCGTAGTGGAAGCGGCCGCCCTGGTGCACGAGCACGCCGAGGTCGTGCGTCAGGAACTCCAGCACCTCGCGCGTGCCCTCGGCCTGGCCGAACGCTTCGTCCTCGTCGAACGGCAGCTCGAACGCGGCGCAGCGCACGTGGTTGGTGAAGATGATCGCGTTGTCCGGGTCGATGCTGACCTGGTCGCGCCGCGCGTCGAACAAGTAGCCCGGCTGCTGCACCAGGAACTGGTCCATCGCCGCGCTGCGCGCGACCAGCACGACGGCGCTCTCCTGCGTGCGGCGGCCGACGCGGCCGGCGCGCTGGAACGTGCTCGACACGGTGCCCGGGTAGCCGACCAGCACGCAGACGTCGAGGCTGCCGATGTCGACGCCGAGCTCGAGCGCGTTGGTCGACACGACCGTGCGGATCGTGCCGTCGCGCAGCCCCTTCTCGATCGAGCGCCGCAGGTTCGGCAGGTAGCCGCCGCGGTAGCCGGCGACGCGCTGCTGGTCGACGTGGCGCGCCTTCGCCTCGTCGCGCAGGTACTTCAGCAGCACCTCGGTCTGGTTGCGCGAGCGCGCGAAGAAGATCGTCTGCAGGTCGCTCTGCAGCAGCTGCCCGCCGAGCTGGCGCGCGGCCTCGCTGGCCGGCACGCGCATGCCCGACACGGTCGAGACGACCTTCGGGTTCACGAACAGGTAGTGCTTGCGCCCGGCCGGGCTGCCGTCCTCGTCGACGACCTGCACCGGCACCTCGAACAGCCGCCGCGCGTGTTCGCCGGCGTTGCCGATCGTCGCCGACGCACCGCAGAACACCGGCTGGCTGCCGTAGTGCCTGCAGATGCGCCGCAGGCGCCGCAGCACGTTGGCGACGTGCGAACCGTAGATGCCCGACAGCGTGTGCAGCTCGTCGACGACGACGTAGCGCAGGCCGGTGAACAGGCCCTGCCACTTGGTGTGGTTCGGCAGGATGCCCTGGTGCAGCATGTGCGGGTTGGTCAGCACCAGCGTGCCGCGGTCGCGCAGTGCCTGGCGCACCGACGGCGGCGTGTCGCCGTCGTAGACCGCGACGGTCAGGTCCTCGCGGCCGGCGTCGCGCAGCAGCGTCTCGACCGAAGCCATCTGGTCGCGCGCCAGCGCCTTGGTCGGGTACAGGTAGAGAGCGCGCGCGTCGAGGCCTTCGCGCAGCAGCGCGTCGAGCACCGGCAGGTGGTAGCACAGCGACTTGCCCGACGCGGTCGACGTCGCGACGACGGCGTGGCGGCCCGCGTGCAGGTGGTCGGCCGCCTCGCGCTGGTGGCTGTAGAGCTCGACGATGCCGCGCGCGTGCAGCGCGCTGCCGAGGTCCGCATGCAGCCAGTCGGGGAACGCCGCCATGCGCGCCGGCCGCGGCTCGGTGCGGTGCCACGCGTCGACGGTCGCGACCGCATCGTCCGCCGGTTCGCGCAACCGGCGCACGAACTCGCTCAGGTCCATCGCCGGACCCCGTGCCAGTAGCCACCCATGGCGCGGATGCTACGCGGCGCCCGAACGAACGCCAAACACCTGGGCGCGGCCGCTGGCGGCGAGGCGCGCGGCGAACGCGGCGTGTTCCGCGGTGGCGCAGCCGCGTCGCACCGTCGCGTGCAGCGCACTCTCGTCCTGCCGCAGCAGCGCCGCGACGTCGAGCCAGAGTCCGGGAAAGAGGCGGCTGCGGAGCGTTCCGTCGGCACCCTGGTCCTGCCGCCGGTAGGTGCCGCGTTCGAGCAGGAACCAGTCGACCTCGGCGTCGTCGACGCGGTGGACCAGATACTCGAGCACGCCGCTGCGGCGGTAGGCGTGCAACTTCTGATGCAGGTCGTAGCTGACCGAACTGGCAGCGACTTCGACGACGAGTTCGGGGGGACCTTCGAGGTGGCCGTCCGCCGCTGCGCGCGATCGTCCTCCCGCACCCTCGGGAACGCGCGCCAACAAATCCGGCTGGGGCTCATTGTCCTGATCCAGCCTCACGGTCGTGTTGCCGGAAACCTCGACCCCCGGCGTCTGGTCCTGGTACCAGCCGAGCCATCGGGACAGGATGCGCTCCGGAAGCCCGTGCTGCACCAGTCTCACTGGAGACCCCACGTAGACCACCCCCTCGATGAGTTCGGCCTTCTTCAGGTGCGGCATCGCGTCGTAGCGCCGCTCGAACTCGTCGCGGGTGAGTCGGTCACCGGCGCACAACTCGGGGATCCGAGGCGAT
>JAEUHR010000036.1 GCA_016794425.1 Planctomycetota bacterium | reverse complement strand
CATGGGGCACCGCTGGTTGGGACAACGCGGGGGCTCGAACTTCGACACTCTGCTCCTCCTCCCGGCGCACCACGCGCCAGTGGAGTGCTTGGTGGCCCCCGCCGCCCAGCGGTTACACCCGTTCCACGGAAAGCACCAGTTTCACTGCAGT
Organism: Planctomycetota bacterium; assembly: GCA_016794425.1. Taxonomy (GTDB): domain Bacteria; phylum Planctomycetota; class UBA1135; order UBA1135; family UBA2386; genus JAEUHS01. The sequence goes on along the minus strand of JAEUHR010000036.1, from coordinate 79,608 downwards.
GAGCGCCAGCGGTTGCCGTCGGCGCCGAGGGTGTTGCTGGCCAGCATGCCACCGGCGATCTGCGCCGACGGCACGCCGAGGAGCCCGCTACCGGCCAGCGGGATGCTGACGAAGCCGTCGTAGGTCGCGTCCGGCGCGACCAGGATCTCACCGGACTGGTTGAGGAAGTAGCTCGCGGTGCCGGTCGTGCCGTGAGTGACCGGCCAGGCGAGGCACGACCAAGAGACTTCAGCCTGGTTCGGATCGACGGCGCTTGCGTTCGCCGGCGTCGCCAGCACGCCGAGCCCGGCCGCGTCGGGCAGGTAGAGCGCCAGCAGGTAGCCCTTGCTGTGCACGTAGCCGAGCGCGTCGAGCGTGCCGAGTGACGCCGACAGCGACGCCGGCACCAGGCGGCCCGCGCCCGACCGCAGGAACTCGGTGCCGGCCAGTTCGCCGAGCCCGAGCGCCTCGCCGAGGCCGTCGCCGTCGATGTCGAGCACGGCCTGCGCGCGACACTGGGTCTGCGCAGTCGTCAGCGTGCGCAACGTCGCGATCACCGCGCGTTCGTTGGCGACCGCGCGGCTGCTCAGCAGATTGGGAATCGCGATGCCGGCGAGGATGCCGACGATCGCGACGACGATCATCAATTCGATCAGGGTGAACCCTGCAACGGGTCTGGACACGTGGACACCTCTCTCGTCCGTTCCTTCCGAACCGACCACCTGGGGAGCGCGGTATCGGTCGCCGCGGCGCGGTCGCGGCCGCCGCGGCCGCCGAACCACCGCTGGCACCGGCACCGTCCCGCGGCAGTTTTCCACTCAAGTCGGCGTGTTCAGCGCGTCGACTGGTCGCGTTCCCAGCGGTAGGCGGTCCGCTGTTGGTCGAAGCGCCGCGCGCGGCGGTGCACCCAGGCTTGGATCGCGACGTAGACCGGCAGCAGCGGCCACAGCCACGGCGGCAACGCCAGCACCTTGTGCCGCAGCCGGCGACCGCTGCCGCGCTTCTTCGCCCACAGTTCGGGGAACCGCCGCGCCAGCTCCATGCCGCCGAGCCGCGACCGCGTCTTCGTGCGCACGAGGTCGGCCAGCCGCCGCGGTACGCGCACCAGCGTCTCGGCCGCGGCCACCGTGCGGATCTCGCCGGGCGCGAAGTGCGCGCGCACGTAGCCATCGTCGGCGATCACGTCGGGGAACGCGCCGAAGCGCGCGCGGCCGGCGGCCGAGAGTGCGTAGAGGCCGCCGCCGACGTCGCCGGGCTCGCGCCCGTGCAGCGCGCGCCAGACCGCGTACCACGCGCGCACCGGCCAGCTGGCACCGGTCAGGTCGAAGCGCGGCACCGGCTCGGCGGCCAGCGCGCCCGGCGCTGCCAGCGCGGCGAAGAGGTGCATCAGGTCGGCGCCGCGGATCGGCACGTCGGCATCGAGATAGACGCGCGGCAACGGCGGCGCCCCGGCTTCGGCGGCATTCAGCGCCGCGACCTTCGACGGCGTCGGGATCTCGAGCACGGTGACGCGCGGTGCGAAGCGGCGCGCCACGTCGGCGGTCGCGTCGCGGCAACCGTTGCAGGCAACGACGACCACCACGTCGGGCGCGAGGCCGTCGAGCACCGACGTCAGCGTCGCCGCGATCACGCTCGCCTCGTCGTGGGCCGGGATCAGCACGCTCGGCATGGTCGCCCCGGTGGCCTCAGACCAGCCGCACGTGGCGGCGCAGCGTTTCGCGCACCGCATCCGGCGCTTCGTGGCGGCACATCACACGCCCCCAGACCTCGAGCAGCATCAGCGCGAACAGGAAGCCCTTGTCGACGCGTTGCGGCAGTGCGGTGACGGCGGCGTCCGGCAGACCGAACCAGTCGGCGACCCAGCCGCCAGCGAACAGGTCGGCGCCGATCGCGACGCGGTTCGACAGCGCGATCGGGAAGCCCTTCTTCGGCCGATGGACCAGCGCCTTGTCCAGGTGCTGGCCCGCGAGCCAGCGCACCGCCCACTTGTCCATGTGGAACGGGTGCCGCACGTTGTAGAAGCGCGGCACGACGCGGATCTTGTAGCGCGCCGGCAGGTTGACGGCGAGGCGCGCCAGCGTGCGGCCCAGGAACGGGAACCGCGACTCGATGCTGGCCGCCATGCCGAGGCGGTCGTTGCGGTGCAACAGCGTGGTCAGGTGGCCGCGCAGCAGGTGCAGCGACTCGACCGTCAGTTCGCGGTCGCGCGCCGACCGGATGTGCTCGGTGCGCTGCAGGAACTCGGCCTGGTCGCGCTGCTGCGCGAACCGGTCGACCAGCTGCATCAGTTGCGCCGGCGCGCCGGCGCCCTGCTGCGGCCACAGCAGCTTGCCGCCGCGCGGGAACAGCGCGTGGAAGCCGCGCTGCACCGCCGAGCCGAGGCCCGAAGCCCAGCGCAGGTAGCGGCGGATCGCCAGCATCGGGTAGCCGAGGAAGAACTCGTCGCTGCCCTCGCCGGTCAGCACGACCTTGAAGCGCTGCTGGCCGACGCGCTTGCTGACCAGCAGGAACGGCACCGAGTTCGCGTGGTAGATCAGCGGGATCTCGGCGTGCCGGGTCGTGATCGGCACGTGGTCCAGGAAGTCCTGGTTGGTCATCGACACGACGTCGAGCGGCAGCTTCACGGCCTTGGCCAGCGCTTCGGCCCACGGCCGCTCGCTGTTGTGCTCGACGTCGGCGTGGAACAGCCCGAGCTGGTTGCTGCGCCGGGCCGCGAGCGTGGTGATCAGGCTCGAATCGATGCCGCCGCTGACCAGGCAGGCGACCGGGGCGTCGCTGACCAGCCGGTAGTCGATGCTCTCTTCGAGCGCGCGGTCGAGCCGCGCGGTGACCTCGGCGGTCGACGCCTGCGCCAGTTCGCGGTGCAGCTGCGGGTCGACGTAGTCGGCGACGTCGAAGAAGCGGCGGCTCGTGCGCGCGCCGCCCGGCGCGAACCGGATCCACTGGCCGGGCAGCAGGCTCTGCACGCCGCGGAACACCGTCTCGGCGCCGGCGACGAGGCCGTGCCCCAGCAGCGCGCCGGTGACGCCCGCCGGCTCCGGCGGCGTGTCGGCGTCCAACAACGGCCGCATCTCCGACGCGAACCGGATCGTGCCGTCCGGGTACTGCCGGTAGTAGAGCGGCTTGATGCCGTAGCGGTCGCGCGCCAGCAGCAGCGAGCGCTCCTTGCGGTCCCACAGGCCGAACGCGAAGAAGCCCTCGATCTGCGGCAGCACGTCGTCGGGCCCGAACGCGGCCAGCAGTTCGAGCAGCACCTCGGTGTCGCCGGTCGAGCGGAACACCATGCCGCGCTGCTCGAGCCGCTCGCGCAGCGCGCGGAAGTTGAAGACCTCGCCGTTGTAGGTCAGCACGAACCGGTCGTCGTGGGACGCCATCGGCTGCGCCGCCGCCTCCGACAGGTCGAGGATCGACAGACGCACGTGGCCGAGGCCGACTTCGCGGTCGACGTGCACGCCGCTGCCGTCGGGACCACGGTGGCCGATCTGGTCCAACATCGCCCGGACCGAACGGTCCACGGCATTCGAATTCGGCGGGCACAACAGGCCCGCGATGCCACACATGCGAGTACAGGCCCCTCTGGCTGGGAGAACGCGGCCGAGCAGTATCGGCGCCGCCCGGTGCGGGGATCAAGGACGAACGCCGCGTCGAGATGCCGACGGCGGCGGCGACGAGGCGCCGCCGCGTGACGCCGCGATGACCTCGATCGGTGCGCAACACGGAGTCGCGCGTCGAATCTGTGGACAACGAACTCGCTGGACCGCAGCGCAACCGCAGGAGTTCTCAACACCCTGGCTGCGCGCACGCCTCGGCAAGGACGAATGAAAAAATGCGTGTCCGGCGCGCCACCGGCTGCACGTAGTGGCGCCCGATGATTGCGAAACCCCATGTCATCGCGTTCTCGACGCTGTTGCTGGCGACATCGACCCTGATCCAGCAATCGCTCCCGGCACAACAGCCGGTGACGCAGTCGATCGGCAGCGGCTGCGGCGGCGTCGGCGGAACCGCAAACTACGCGAGCTCCTCGGTGCCGTTCCTCGGCTCGCTGCTCGGCCTCGACGTCACCCACCTGCCGCCGCAGGAAAATGGCCTGTTCCTGATGTCGCTCGGCCAGCACGCGACGCCGATGTCGCTAGCGCCGTACGGCATGCCCGGCTGCGAGTCCTACCCGCTGTCCGACGCGTTCCTGCCGTTCACGACCGGCAACGGCACCGTGCACTGGGACGTGCTGATCCCGCCGGCACAGGCCCTCGCCGGCGCGACCATCTGGTCGCAGGTGTTCTTCCAGCAGCCCGGCCTGAACGCGGCCAACGTCGGCGCCACGAACGGCCTGGCGCACACGTTCGGCGATCCGGCCGTCGGCTCCTACCAGTCGTCGCTGACGCAGTGGGGCATCACCTGGCAGTTCGACCGCCCCTACCACTGCGGCCAGTTCTGCAACGGCGACTGGTGGGTGATCGGGCCCGTGACCGTCACCAGCATCACGCCCGGCACCGCGACGGTCAGCGGCCGCGTGATCAACGGCTCGATGGTCAACCCGGGCATCGACGGCCAGCACGGCTACGACAGCACGCTCTACGCCGGCTACGACAACGCCAAGTTCAAGCCGTGGCTGAACGTCGCCGCGACGATGCCGCTGCTGATCCAGCCGTCGAGCAGCCTGATCTCGACGATCAGCCAGATCGGTCCGGCGCCGAACGGCGGCGTCTCGCAGCTGCGCACCGCCGCGGTGCTGACCGTGCTCGGCACGGTGCCGCCGGCCGACGCGTTCCGCCCGCCGTACAGCGGCACCGACAAGACGATCCGCCACCGCGAGAGCGACCTCGACTACACGACGCTGGCCAGCCTGGCGCCGGCTTCGGGTGCGCCATCGCTGACCGCGACGGCCGACGGCTTCGCGCGCGTCTGGCTCGACCACTGCGCCAACTGGATCAGCCGTTACATGCACCCGGTCGAGAACATGCCGGACTACTACCGGTCGTTCACGGCGTTGACCGGCACGGCCGGCCTGCTGCTGAACAGCAACTTCACCAACGCGCAGAAGCGCGACCTGCTGGTGCGGTTCGTGCAAGTCGGCATCGACCACTACGGCAACATGCAGAACGGCGCCCGCTGGGGCGTGAACGGCCACTGCAACGGCCGCAAGTTCCCGATCCTGTTCGCCGGCAAGGTGCTCAACGACGCGGCCATGCTCGGCGCCGGCACCACGTGGCCGACGATCTACAGCGGTCCGGGCGCGGTCGGCAACAACAAGGCGCCGTTCAGCGAAGACGGCCAGACCTTCTACGTGCAGCAGACATCGCCGGGTGTCTACAACTGGGGCTACGGCGGCTACACGGCGCAGCACGTGGGCCTGCCCGAGTGGGGCAACTTCCACACCGACAACATCGCCTCGGACGACGCCGGCTGGCCGGGCACCACCGGCTACCGGATCTGCTGCTCGGCGAACGGCTGGATCGGCTCGGCACTGACGATGCGCATCATGGGCCTGCAGCCGCAGTGGAATCAGACGGCCTACTTCGACTACGTCGACCGCTACATGCAGACCGAGCCGCCGGGCTGGACGCAGTCGTGGACGCCCTGGCACGCGACGATGTGGAACACCTACCGCGCGCAGTTCTGACGCAAACGGCGGTCGTGCTGCAGGCGATCGTCCTGCAGGCGACCACTGCGAAACACGACGGCCCGGCGCCTCCACGAGGAGACGCCGGGCCGTCGTCGTTTCCGCAGATCGCGACCGCGCCTAGAACTGGTTGCGGTACGTATGCCACATCGTGCCGTGCCACGGCGTCCACGACTGCTGCCAGTCGCCGATCGTCGTGTTCTGGATGTAGCGGTCCATGTAGCCGAAGAACGCCGCCTGGTTCCACTGCGGCTGCAGGCCCATGATCCGCATCGTCAGGACCTGGCCGACCCAGCCGTTCGCCGAGCAGCAGACGCGGTACGGCAGGTCCCACACCGCCGAGTCCGAGGCGATGTTGTCGGTGTGGAAGTTGCCCCATTCGGGCACGCCGACGAACGACGCCGTGTAGCCGCCGTAGCCCCAGTTGTAGACACCGGGCGACGTCTCCTGCACGTAGAACGTCTGGCCGTCCTCGCTGAACGGCGCCTTGTTGTTCCCCGGCGCGCCCGGGCCATTGAAGATCGTGCGGTAGGTCGTGCCGACGGCCAGCATCGCCGCGTCGTTGAGCACGCGGCCGGCCAGCAGGATCGGGAACTTGCGGCCGTTGCAGTGGCCGTTCACGCCCCAGCGGGCGCCGTTCACCATGTTGCCGTAGTGGTCGATGCCGATCTGCGTGAACCGCACCAGCAGGTCGCGCTTCTGCGCGTTGGTGAAGTTGCAGTTCAGCAGCAGGCCCGCCGTGCCGAGCAGCGCGGTGAACTCGCGGTAGTAGTCCGGCATGTTCTCGACCGGGTGCATGTAGCGGCTGACCCAGTCGGCGCAGTGGTCGAGCCACACGCGCGACAGACCGTTGGCGGTCGCGGTCAGCGACGGCGCGCCGGAGGCGGGCGTCAGGTCGGCCAGTGCGCCGTAGTCGAGCTCGCTCTCACGATGGCGGATCGTCTTGTCGGTGCCGCTGTACGGCGGGCGGAACGCGTCGGCCGGCGGCACGCTGGCCAGCACGGTCAGCACCGCGGCGGTGCGCAGCTGCGACGCCGAGCCGCTGTCGGCCGGGCCGATCTGGGCGATCGTGGAGATCAGGCTGCTCGACGGCTGCAGCGTCAGCGGCAGCTGCAGGCCGACGTTCAGGTTCGGCTTGTAGGCCTCCGGCTTGTAGGTGCCGAACAGCCCGCTGTCGTAGCCATGATCGCAGTTCGTGCTCGGATTGACGGTCGAACCGTTGATCCAGCGGCCACCCGAGTTCTGCGCACCCGGCGAGATGTTGGTGATCGTGACCGGGCCGATGACCCACCAGTCGCCGTTGCAGAACTGGCCGACCTGGCGCGGCTGGCTGAACTGCCACGTGATGCCCCACTGGCCGACGTTGGTGGCCGTGCCGGCGCTGCCGCCGCCGCCACCACCGCCGCCACCACCGGTGGACGTGATCTCGACGCCGTCGGTGCAGGCCGGCGCGCTGACGTTGCCGAAGCTGTCGATCGCCTGGACCGACACGAAGTAGGTCTGGCCGACCGTCAGCGTCAGCGACGTGTTGGTCGCCGTGGCGACGTTGCCGACCGAGGTCCAGTTCTGCACCTGGGTGCCGAACGCCGTCGTACCGATCGCCCACTCGTAGCGCACGATCGGGCCGTCGTTGCCGACGAAGCCCGACCAGTTGGCGCTGATCGTGGTCGTCGACGATTGCATGTCGAGATCGCCACCGGTGCCGTCGGACACGGTCCCGGCCAGCGGCGGCGTAGGTCCGCCGCCGGACAGCGCGTCTTCGCCGCCGCCGCTGCCGCACGCGGCCAGCAGCAGGAGCCCAACCAGGCCAGAATGTCCGAGATGCTTGTTGTTCATGGGGTCTGCCTTTTCCGAACCGCTGATCGGACTCGAGACGCGGGCGCCTGAGCCGCCGGTCTCGCGCCGGGACGCGTTCCCCGAGCCGTCCATGACACGGCAGAGGTGGAGTGGTGCGGGCGAAGAGTCTAGCAGCGGCGCGACGGCTCCGGCGCCGACGAACCGGGCATTCGCACGCGAGCTCGACCTCGGCAAGTGCCTTCGGCGACCGGCGTCCCTATGCTCCCGCCGCTTCACCATGCGCCGCTTCCTGCTGTCGACCGCACCGGCTGCGCTGCCGTCGACCGCAGTGGCCGCGTGCTGGCGCGCGCTGGACGGCGCGCCCCCGCCGCGCGAACTGCTGCGCACGCCGTCGGTAGCGCTGTTCGCCAGCGGCGCCGACCCCGGCCATCTGCACACCGACGACGGCGGCTTCTGCTTCCTGCCCGCCCATCCGCCGCTGTCGTGGCGGCAACGCGGGCCGGTGCCGGCCGCGGCGCTGCTGACGGCGGTCCGCGAGCGCGGTGCGGCGGCCCTGGCCGACCTGCTGCCGCCGTTCGCCGCCGTGGTGCAGGCGGAACCGCACGGTCCGGTACTGGTCGCGACCGACGCCAACGGCCTGCAGCAGGTCTGCGCCGCGGCCGACCACGCCGGCGTGCTGGTGTCCGACTCGGCGCTGCTGCTGGCAGCCGCGACCGACGCCGAACTCGACCGCGACGCGGTGCTGACCTACCTGCGCATCGGCCACTACCTCGGCGCCGACACGCCGTTCCGCGGCATCGAACGCCTGCGCGGCGGCACCGCCTGGACGCTCGCCGGCGCCGTGCGCACCACCGTGCCGGTGCCGGCCGCCGAAGCCCGGCCGCTCGCCGGCGCCGCCTGCGTGCGCGAGTGCGTGCAGACGCTGCTCGCCGCCGACCCGGCGACGATGGTCGAGCTCAGCGGCGGCCTCGACTCGCGCCTGATCGTCGCGGCGCTGGGCCGCGACGCCTGCCGCGGCCGCCCGGCGGTCACGCTCGGCACGCGCGACGGCGACGACGTCGTGGTCGCCGGACGCATCGCGCGCGAACTGGACTTCGACTGGCAGTTCGTCGACCTCGCCGGCATCCCGCAGCTGGCCGACGACGCCGTGCTGCCGCTGGTGCGCCGCGCGTCGCTGCGCTGCGACCACACGACGCAGCCGCTGGCGCGCGCGGTGCTGGAATGGGTCAACGCGCAGGTGCCGTCGCGGCCGCGTTTCAGCGGCCAGAACGGCGAACTGGCGCGCGGCTTCTTCTATCCGGGCTTCCCCGATCACGCCGCGATCGGCGAGCCGCTGGTCGGCCGCCTGCTGCACTGGCGCCTGGCGACCAACGACAGCATCGACCGCACGCTGGTCGCCGCCGACGCGTGGCAGGCGCACGAGGCGAAGCTGCTGCAGCGCCTGGCCGCGCTGCTGCGCGCCGGCGGTACGCGCTGGGCGGTGGCCACCGACGAGTTCTACCTGCACGAACGAATGCAGCGCTGGGTCGGCGCGGCCTACTCGGCCGAGACCACGGACCACGCCGTGCGCGCGCCGTTCTTCGATCCGCGGTTCGTCGCCTGGGCGCGGCAGCTCGCGCCGCACGACAAACGCGACAGCCGCGCGATGGCGCGCCTGTGCGCCGAACTCGACGGCTGGCTCGGCCGGCTGCCGACGGCCGGCGGCCTGTCGCCGGCGATGCAGGGTTCGAACGGACCGTGGGCGATCGCCCGCCGCCGCGCGCGCTTCGTGCACAAGGTCGTGCGCAAGGTCACGCAGCGGCTGGTCGGCGCGCGCCGGGCGCCGATCGGGGCGCCGGAGTTCGCGCGCCGGCTGCTGGCGCTCGGCTGGACGTCGGCGGAACGGTTCCCGCACGTGGCGCAGCTCGACTGGCTGCGCCACGACGCGATCGCCGGCGTGCTGGCGCGCGGCCCCGCGAGTGCGGCGTCGCTGGGCCACCTGCTGGCGCTCGAGTGGCTGCTGGCCGCGCGGGCCAGCGGCCGGCGCTCACGAGCCTGACGGCGGCGTCTGGCCGGCGCGGCGCCGTTCGGCCCGCATGCGGCGCAGCTGCCGCCAGCCGATCAGCTTCTTCGACGCCTCGTCCCAGAGCCGCAGCCGCAGCGAGCGCAGACTGCTCCACAGCGTCATCGGCTTCACCTCGTGGAACATCGGGTCCGACTCGTGGCAGCGCTCGAGGTTGTAGTTCGGGATGCGCGGACTCAGGTGGTGCACGTGGTGGAACCCGATGTTGCCCGAGAACCACTGCAGCACGCGCGGCAGCTTGAAGAACGAACTGCCGCGCAGCGCCGCGTCGGCGTAGTCCCAGTCGGGCCCACGTTCCCAGTAGGCATCCTCGAACTGGTGCTGCAGGTAGAACAGCCAGACACCGCCCGCGCCGGCCACGGCCAGCACGACGAGCTGCAGCACCAGGAAGGTCGGGAAGCCCATCCAGAGGCTCATCGCGAACAGCAGCCCGGCCAGCGCGCCGTTCATCCACCAGACGTTGTGGCGCTCGTGCGGCTTCGCGTCGGCGCGCGGGAACCGCTGCAACACGACGAACAGCACCAGCGGCGCGACGACGAACAGCACCAACGGGTTGCGCGCCAGCCGGTACGAGAACCGCTTCCAGCGCGACGCGTCGAGGTACTCCTGCACGGTCATCGTCCACACGTCGCCGATGCCGCGGCGATCGAGGTCGCCGGTGGCACCGTGGTGGATCGCGTGCTCACCGCGCCAGTGGTAGTACGGTGTGAACGTCAGCAGCCCGGTGATGCAGCCCCAGACGTCGTTGGCGACCCGCGACCGGAAGAACGAGCCGTGGCCGCAGTCGTGGAAGATGATGAACACGCGCACCAGCAGCCCGCCGGCCAGCACCAGCAGCGGTGCGGTCAGCCACCACGACACGCTGAGGCTCTCGTGGATCAACCACCACACGGCCAGGTAGGAGCCCAGCGTGTTGACCAGCTGCCAGCTGGCCCGGCCGGCATGCGGTTCCTGGTAGCGCTCGACGATCGCCTTCCAGCGGGCAATTTCGGCCCGTCGTTCGGCGGGGTCCGGGCGCGGAGGAACGGGGCTCGGCGGCACCGCCGGCGCAGGTGCAGTCAGGGACACGCGGCGGAGTCTACGGGCGGCGGGGCGTTCTCGCATCAGCCGAACTTCGCTTGGATTGCCGCCCTCACACCGCTACCGTTCTCGCGTTCGTCGCCGTGGGCAGTCGCTGCGGAGATGACTTCTTTCTCTACGACTGGACGGATCTCGCCGCCGCCCCGGAGTCGCACAGCAGTCTTGCAGCAGGAACGTGTCGGCGCTGAGCGCCCACCCGGCCCATGCTGCAGCCGCCTCGAAGCGGCGCCGAGTGGCGCCGCGTGCACGGGAACGACGCTCGGATCCAATGGACTAGTTAGCATGGGCAAGCGCCTGTTCGTCGGCAATCTCGCGTTCTCCACCACCGAGGGCACCCTCGAGTCCCTCTTCGCTCAGGACGGCCGCAAGGTCGAGAGCGTCAGCGTCGTGCAGGACCGCGACACCGGCCGATCGCGCGGCTTCGCGTTCGTGGAGATGAGCAACGACGCCGACGCCAAGGCCGCGATCGCGGCCCTCGACGGCAAGCAGGTCGACGGCCGCGCCGTCCGCGTCAACGAGGCCGAGGAGCGCAAGCCGCGCTCCGGTGGCGGCGGTGGCGGCGGCGGCGGCGGCTACGGTGGCGACCGCCGCGGCGGTGGTGGCGGCGGCCGCGAACGCTGGTGATCGCACCGCGCGCCCACGGGCGTTCCCGATGATCCACCCCACCGCCCTGGTCGACGCCGGCGCCTCGATTGGCGCCGACGTCTCGATCGGGCCCTACGCACTGGTCGCCGGCGACGTGGTCGTCGGCGACGGCTGCCGCATCGGCGCCCACGCGATCGTGCGGGAACGCAGCCAGCTCGGCCGTGCGGTGGTGGTCGACAGCTTCGCCGTGATCGGCGGCGCGCCACAGAGCCGCGGCACCTGCCACGGCACCGGCTGGGTGCGCATCGGCGACGGCACCGTGCTGCGCGAAGGCGTCACGGTCAACCAGCCGACGCTCGCGGACGGCGCGACCGTGATCGGCCGCGACTGCATGCTGATGGCCAACAGCCACGTCGGCCACGATTCCGTGGTCGGCGACACCGTGACGCTGGCCAACTGCGTGCTGCTGGCCGGCCACGTGCAGATCGGCGACCGCGTGTTCCTCGGCGGCGGCGCCGGCGTGCACCAGTTCGTACGCATCGGCCAGGGCGCGATGATCGGCGGCAACGCGTCGATCTCGTACGACGTGCCGCCGTACGCGATCGCCGCCGAACGCAACTCGATCCACGGGCTCAACCTGGTCGGCATCCGGCGGCAGGGCCTGCCGAAGGCCGCCGTCGCAGACCTGAAGCGCTGCTACCACGCGGTGTTCTGCGACACCGGCAACCTGCGCGCGCGTGCCGCCGCGGCGCTGGCCAGCAGCGAACTCGGCACCGAACCGCCGGGCCGCGCGTTCCTCGAGTTCTTCGCCAGCGGCAAACGCGGCTTCGCGCAGGTGCGCACGCGCCGCGGCACGGCCGAACCGATCGACGACGCGGCCTGCTGAGCCCGGATCAGGGCGAACGCACGACGTCGCCGTCGCGGCGGGCACGATCGCCGGCCAACAGGTACTCGAGCGCCCGCCGCATGACCTCGCGCACGACCGTGCCGAGCCGCTGGATGCCGAAGCAGCGCGCCGCCTCGCGCGCCAGGTCGTCGGCCGACAACGCGGCGTGCTGGCGCAGCAGCCACTGCATGGCGTTGGCGACTTCGACGATCGGCAGCTCGTCGGCGTCGCGCAGCGCGCCGGCACCGTCGGCCGGCACCCGGAAACCGCGCCACGGGCCCGGCGCGCCGAGCCAGACGACGTCCTGCTCGAGCCGGGCCTCCGGCGGCAGCGCTTCGCGCACCCGTTCGCGCACGCGTTCGGTGACGCGCGACAGCTGCCACGCCTCGGCGATGCGGTGCGCGAGCCGCGCGAACGCGACCGGCGCCTCGACCGCCAGCAGGCTCCGGCACTGCGCCGTCAGCACCGGCAGCGCATCGGCCGCCGCGAACGCGTCGGCGTCGCCACCAGCCGGCAGCTCGGCCGCCACGTACGGCCGCGGCCCGTCCGGATCGTCGAACGCCGGCGGCGGCACCGCGGCGGCTGCCGGCGGCGCCTCGGCGGCGGGCGCTGGCGGTGGCGGTGGCGGCGGTGGTGCGGCTGCCGGCTCGGGCGCCGGCGGCGCCGCGGCCGCCGCGGCCGCCGCCGCGATCGCGGCCTCCAGCCGCTCCAGTTCGCCGGCCGGATCCTGCCAGAAGTCGGTCGACCAGACGCGGTGCAGGCGCCAGCCGAGCCCCTGCAGCACCGCTGCGCGCAGCCGGTCGCGGTCGCGGGCGGTCGCGGCGGAGTGGTACGACGCGCCGTCGCACTCGATGCCGAGCAGGTAGCGCCCCGGCGCGCGCGGGTCGACGACCGCGAGGTCGATGCGGTAGCCGGAGCAGCCGACCTGCGCGTGCACCTCGTGCCCACGCTGCTGCAGCGCGTCCCGCACCGCCGCCTCGAACGGCGACTCGACCGCGGCCGCGGCGTCGCCGGCGACCGCGTCGACCAGCGCCGGTTCGCCGCGCAGCGCGTAGTCGAGGAACCAGCGCAGGTGCCGCGCACCGAGCGCCGGCGTGCGGTTGGCCACCTGCTCCGGACGCACCGACGTGAACACCACCAGCTCGCGGCGGGCGCGCGTGATCGCGACGTTGAGCCGCCGTTCGCCGCCCTGCACGTTCAGCGGGCCGTAGTTCTCGTAGACCTTGCCGGCCGCATCGGCCGCGTAGCAGACCGAGAACAGGATCGCGTCGCGCTCGTCGCCCTGCACGTTCTCGAGGTTCTTCACGAACAGCGGCTCGTCGCCCGCGAACGCGGCCTCGAGTTCGGGGTGCAGCGCGCGCTCGCGGTCGAGCAGGTCCTCGATCAGCACCTGTTGCGCACGGCTGAACGTGACGATGCCGATGCTGCGGGCGGCGCGCGCCGGATCGCGCAGCCGCGCCGCGACCTCGGCGACCAGCCGTTCGGCCTCGCGGCGGTTGGTCTGCGCGCCGGCACGGTCGTAGACGCCGTCCTCGACGACGACGCAGCGCACGCCGAGCCCCGTCACCGCGCGCTGCGGCGACGGGAAGGTCAGCAACCGGTTGCGGTAGTAGTGCAGGTTGCTGAACGCAATCAGCGATTCGTGGCGGCTGCGGTAGTGCCAGTCGAGGTGCAGCCGTGGCAGGCCGGCGGCGCCGCACTCGTCGAGCACACTCTCGAGGTCCTCGGGCACGTCGTCGGGCCCCGGTTCGTCGCCCTGCGCCTGGCGCTGGAAGAACGTCGTCGGTGGCAGCTGCCGGCTGTCGCCGACGACGACCAGCGCGTTGCCGCGGCCGATCGCCGAGGCCGCGTCCCACATCGGGATCTGCGACGCCTCGTCGAACACGACCAGGTCGAAGCGCGCCCGCGCGCGGCCGAGGAACTGCGCGACCGACAGCGGGCTCATCAGCACGCACGGTGCGAGCCGGACGAACAGGTCCGGGATCTCCGCCAGCAGCCGTCGCACCGGCTTGTGGCGCCGCTGCTTCTTGCGCTCGCGTTCGAGCACACCGAGTTCGCTGCTGGCGACCTGCGTGTCGCGCAGCCGCGGCAGCCGCGCGCACAGCCGCGCCAGCACGACCTCGGCGGCGAGGCGCAACGCCGCGCGGTCGAGCTCGGCGAACTGCGCGATCGCGCGTTCGTGGTCGACGCCGCGGAACCGCGCCAGCTCCGGTTCGGCGGCGTGCACGGTGTCGAGCCACGACTCGAGGAACGTGCGGCGGAACGCCGGCTCGAGCGCCGCGGTCGGCAGGTCGCCGTGCGCGTGCGCGGTGACCAGCGGTCCGAGTCCCGCGGCCGTGCCGGCGGCGGCCGCCCGCCACCAGGCACAGTGGTCGCGCAGGCGCGGCACGGCCCCGGCCCAGCGCTGCGCGCGCGCGGCGATCGCGGCGAGCCAGCCGGGCGCGTCGCCGCCGCCGTAGGCTTCGGTCTCGTCGAGCGCGAGCGCGGCCGCGGCGGCGCGGCGCGCGGCGCCCAGCTCGTCGGCCGCGGCGCGCAGCGCGGCGATCGCGGTCGGCAGCGTCGTCGCACCGGCCGCGATGCCGTCGAGTTGCGCGGCGACGGCGGCCAGCAGTGATTGGTCCGGCTGCAGCGCGCCGGGCACGATGCGCACCAGCAGCGTGCGCACTTCGTCGACCCAGGCGAGCCAGGCGCCGACCGTGGCCCAGTCGGCACGGCCACCGCGCCAGTGCGGCCCGAGTGCCTGCGCGACGTCCTGCAGCGCCTGCAGCGCGCGGTCTTCGGCGCGCACCGCCAGCGCACTCTCGAGATCGCGCAGCACGTCGGCCGCGGCGCCCGGGCGCCCGACAGCGACCGACGCCAGTTCGCGCCGCGGCGCCCGCAGCCGCCACCAGCGGCGCAGGAACCACGACGGCACCGCGTCGCGGTGGATCGCGGCGAGCCGGTCGAGGTCGAGACCGAGCAGTTCCTCGCGCCAGCGGCCGTCGAGCCGCGCCCAGGCCTGTTCGCGCCGCCGGCCGTGTTCGGTCGCCGCGGCCAGCCGCGGGCCCAGCGCCCGCCAGTCGCCGGTCAGCAGTGCCGTCGGCGGCAGCGACGGTGCGGTGCACTGCGCGCACAGCTGCAGCAGCAGGGCGAACTGCGCTTCGCTCGGGCCGGCGTCGCCGAACACGCGCGGCAGGCCGAACGCCTGCGCGACCGGCGCCACCGCCGCGCCGGCAGCGCGCGCCGCGGCCTCGAGCCGGGCCGCCAGTGGCCCGACCTCGCGCGCCAGCGCCGGCGTCCAGTCGGCGCGGCGCACGCCCCACCACGGCTCGAGCACCGGCACGCCGATCGCCCCGGCGGCCACCGCCAGCGGTCCGACGGCCGCCTGCGCCGCCGCGGCTGCCTCGGGCGTGGCTCCCTGCAGCGCCGGCAGCGGCAGCCGCGGCGCGTCGCGCAGCGTCACCAGCTCCGCCATCGCCGCGAACACCGACCCGCCGTGCTCGCGCCGCCGGTGCAGCGCGCGCACGAATCCGTTCAGCCGGTCGCGCTGCTGCTGCAGTTCGCCGGCGAGCCGCGCCCACTGCTGCGGCTCGCGGCGCGCGCCGAGGTCGAGCGCGCGGCCGAGCTGCGCCAGCACGGCCTTCGGCCCGCTCTTGCTCGAGTGCAGTTCGAGGCAGAACGCGCCGATGCCGACCTCGTCGAGACGGCGCTGCACGACCTCGAGCGCGGCGCGCTTCTCGGCGACGAACAGCACGCGCTTGCCGTTCGCCAGCGCCTGCGCGATCAGGTTCGTGATCGTCTGCGACTTGCCGGTGCCCGGCGGCCCCTCGAGCACGAACGTGCGGCCGGCCGCGCCGGCCAGCACCGCGGCCAGCTGCGAGCTGTCGGCGTCCTTCGGCGCGAACACGGTCGCCGGATCGAGGTCGTCCAGTTCGTCGCGCGCGACCTCCGGCGCCTCCTGCGCGAACGTCGCGCCGGGCCGCTCGACCAGGTGGCGCAGCACGGGACTCTGCAGCAGCTCGTCGCGCGCCGCGAGGTCGAGCCACATCAGGTACTTCGTGAACGAGTAGAAGCCGATGCTGGCGGTCTCTTCGACCTCCCAGCGCGGCATGCCGACCACCGCCGCGCGGAACGCGGCCAACACCGCCGCGACGTCGACGACGCCGTCCGAGTCCTCCGGCGGCGCGTCGCCGAGGCCGAGCCGCAGGTCGTGGTCCTGCAGCAGCATCGCGATCAGCGACTGGTTGAGCCGCGGCTCGTCGTCGTCGCGCACGAAGCGGAAGCCGTCCTGCACCGACAGCCGCTCGACCACCAGCGGCAGCAGCAGCAGCGGCGCCCGGCGCGGCGTGCTCGACTGCGGCGACTCGTACCAACGCAGGCAACCGAGCGCCAGGTAGAGCGTGTTGGCGCCGCTCTCCTCGAGCGTCGTGCGCGCGTGGCGGAACACCTCGACGAGCCGCGCGTCGAGGTCGTCGGCGTCGAGATCGGCGCGCACGCGGCCGGCCCGCAGCTCCTCGGCGAGCCATACCGCCTGCACGTCGACGCCGCTGCGCTGCGCCATCAGCGCCAGATCGCGCGGATCGTGGTCGGCGGCGCCGAGCCGCGGCCGCGCGTGCACGCGCAGCCGGCCGCCGCCGGTGAACCGCGCCGCGAGCGCCGCGAGCCCGTGCCCGCACAGCGGGATCGTCTTGCGCGTCGCGACCGAGTTCAGCAGCCGGTTCCACAGCGTCAGGTCGAGCAGCTTGCTCTTCCAGTGCTCGAGCCGATCGTGCGGCGGCCGCGCCGGCGTCGGCCCGACGTCGTCGACCACCGGTGCAACCGGCGTCGCCGCACCCGCAGCCGGCAGGTCGCTCGCGGCCGCTGGCGGCAGCGGCTCGACCGCGTCGTAGATCGCGGTGCGCGGCGGCACCGGCCGGATGCCGATGCGCCGCGCGGCGTCGACGTCGATCGCGCACGCAAACGCCGCGTCGTCGTCGAGCCGGCGCCGCGCGGCCGCGACCGCGGCGTCGAAGCCGGATCCGTTGCACAGCGCCGTCGCCTCGAAGCAGACCAGCGCGCCGAGGTCGCAGCGCTTGCGCAGTTCGATCGCGGGGCCGAGTTCGACGTCGGCGACGGCGCCGGGGATCGTCCAGGCGCCGACGAACGCGTGCGTGGCCTGCACCAGCACGACCGGCTGCAGCCCGCAGGCTTCGAGCACGCCGGCGCAGAGCAGCGCCAGGTCGAGGCAGGTGCCGAGCCGTTCGCCGAGCACCTGTTCCGGCGTGCGGACCTTCTGCCCGTCGCGCTCGAAACTCGGCGGCGGCGCGACGTAGACCAGGCCGCAGCGCGCCAGCACGAAGAACACGGCCGCGATCGTCGCGCGCACGCGCGCCGGATCGGCGCGGTCGTGGCCGTCGAGCGCGGCGTCGCCGGTGCGCCGCTGCAGCTCGGCGGCGACCTCGCGCACCGACGGCGCGATCGCCGGGTGGTTCGGCTGCACGAACGCTGCCAGCAGCGCCGGCATGACGCCGAGGCCCGGCCATTCGTTGTAGGCCAGCACGTCGACCGGTTCGCCGCGCGTCGCCAGCAGGTCGGCACCGCGGCGCACGCGCACGACCAGATCGGCGCGCGTGCGTTCGACCGCGTTCGCGAACGCACCGCCGGACAGCGTCAGGTCCGGCGCGGCCAGCTCGAGCGCGGCGCGGGCCGGCACCTGCGCGACGTGCAGTTCGGCCGGCAGCGCGAACGGCAGCAGCTCGAACTCGACGCGCAGGTCCGCCACCGGCTCGGCGCCGTCGTTCCTGAGCCGCAGCGCGGTGAACCACGGCACCGCGTTCTGCTGCATCGCGAAGCACAGCCGGCCGGTGTGCTGCAGCTCGATCGACAGGCCTTTCTGGTGCACGTTGGGTGGCGGAGGAACGGGCGCTGCCGCCGGTGCACGGCCCCACCCGCGCACGAAGCTAGCGGCGGCGCGCGGCGCTGGGAAGCGACGCGCCCGGTCGGCGCGCGATCAGAACTGCAGCAGCAGCGCGTTCGTGAGGCCCCAGCCCTGCGGCTGCGCGGCGTCGAGGTAGCCGACCTGCGTGCTCAGCGTCGGGAAGCCACCGGTGAAGCCCACCAGGCCGTCGTCCCAGAACCACTCACCGGCCGCGTCGAGCACGATCAGCTGCGTGTGCAGCAGCGGCAGCGTCACGACCGTGCCGCCGAACAGCGGCACCGGGTTCACCTGGTCGCTGAATGCGAGCACGCCGATCGTGTTCGGGGCGCCGCCGAGCAGTCGCAGGTCGGCGACGTTGCCGTTCTGGTTCAACGGCTGGCCGCACGCCCGCAAGGTCGCACTGCCGGGCCCGCCGAAGCCGAGGTCCTGCTGGCAGACCGTCGCCGCGCGCACCGCGTCGACCTGCAGGATCACCTCGCGCAGCGTGATCTCGGCCGCCGCGCGCGCATTGGCCCAGCTCAGGCTGCGGCCGACGTGCACGTGGCCGGCCGTGACGCACCACGCCGGATCGGTCGGCGACGCGTGCACGGCCTGGTACCAGACGCCGTGGTAGGCGATGAACTCGGACAGGAAGCCGCCGCCGTTGCCGGACCAGCAGATGTACGGGTTCACCGGCAGGCCGGCGACCGTGATCGCGGTGACGATGTTCTGCACCGGCAGCAGGCTCGGCCGCAGGAAGTCCGCCGGCACCGACGCGTCGGGCGGGCTGCGCGTCGGCTGCACCGGCGCGACGTAGTCGTTGACCCAGACGGTGCGGTTGTACTGGTTCATCTCGAGCTCCCAGACGACCTGCGTCGACGAGCGCGAGAACGTGATGATCGCGATCGGCTGGATCGCGTCGGCGATGGCCCAGAAGTCGGCCGACGTGTCCTGGTAGTCGACGGTCAGGTCGCCGTTGCCGGTGCCGCAGCTGGTGCAGGTCGGCGGCGTGAACTCGGGGAAGTACGCGTGCACGTCGTAGCCGCGGCTCTCCCAGTCCGACCCGAGCCAGCCACCGGGGTTCTGCGCCGGGTTGGTGCTCCAGTGCCGGATCGCTTCGTTGCTCGGCGGCCAGTAGCCGGTCAGCAGGATCTTGGGGCGCTGCGCGGGCAGCAGCATGGTGGTCGCCAGGGCGGCGACGAAGGGCAACAGCGACGGCGTCATCGGACCTCGCGCGACGGAGAGAGGGTCGGAGGGAAGGGCCGGACCGTAAGCGAGCCGCGCCGGCGCGCGCCCGTGCTGGCGCAGAATGTGCATTTTATCGCATGTTCTGGAGTGCGATTTCCTGCTGTATCCTGCTTGCCAAGCCGGCCAGGAGACCCGATCTTCTGCGCCCTCCCGCTCCCGCGGACCTGACCCCCGTCGCCCGCATGACCGACTTCCAACGCCACCCTTCGAGCTACCGGCACTGGCAGCTCACGACCGACGGCGACGTCGCGCACCTGCGCATGAACGTCGACGCCGAGCACCCCTTCGCGCCCGGCTACGAGCTGAAGCTGAACAGCTACGACCTCGGCGTCGACATCGAACTCGCCGACGCGATCCAGCGGCTGCGCTTCGAGCACCCGAACGTCAAGGTCGTGGTGGTCGGCAGCGCGCAGGAGCGCGCGTTCTGCGCCGGCGCCAACATCCGGATGCTGGCGGGCAGCACGCACCCGTTCAAAGTCAACTTCTGCAAGTTCACCAACGAGACGCGGCTCAGCCTCGAGGACGCGAGCCAGCACTCGAACCTGAAGGCGATCTGCGCGGTCAACGCCGCGTGCGCCGGCGGTGGCTACGAACTGGCGCTGGCGTGCGACGAGATCCACCTCGTCAACGACAACAACTCGGCGGTGTCGCTGCCCGAGGTGCCGCTGCTCGGCGTGCTGCCGGGCACCGGCGGCCTGACGCGGCTGGTCGACAAGCGCAAGGTGCGGCGCGACCGCGCCGACGTGTTCTGCACGATGGCCGAGGGCCTGCGCGGCAAGAAGGCGCTGGCCTGGGGCCTCGTCGACGCGATCTGGCAGAAGTCGCAGTTCGCCGAGAAGGTGCAGACGCGCGCCAAGGAACTCGCCGCGACGCTGCCGAACAAGGCACCGAAGGGCATCACGCTCGAGCCGATCCGCTTCGAGCGCACCGACACCGGCTACCGCTACCGCCACGTGTCGGTCGAGCTCGAGGGCGAAGGCCGCCGCGCGACGATCACGGTGACCGGGCCGCAGGGCAAGCAGCCGCGCACCGGCGCCGAGTACGAGCAGGCCGGCAGCTCGGCCTGGGCGCTGCAGTGCTGGCGCGAGCTCGACGACGCGTTGCTGCAGCTGCGCTTCGACCACGAGCAGACCGGCCTGCTGGTGCTGCGCACGCGCGGCGACCGCGACGCGCTGCTGCAGGTCGAGAAGGACCTGTTCGCGCACCGCTCGCACTGGCTCTGCAACGAGATCCTGCTGCAGATGGCGCGCACGCTGCGCCGCTGGGACCTGATGGCGCGGTCGATGTACGCGCTGGTCGACAAGGACGCGTGCTGCGCCGGCGCGTTCTTCGAGCAGACGATCGGTTGCGACCGCGTCTACGTGCTCGACCACGACCAGGTGCAGATGGCGATCGGCCCGCTGAGCAGCGGCGCGCTGCCGATGAGCCACGGCCTGACGCGGCTGCAGAACCGCTTCCTCGCGCAGCCGGCGCAGGCGCAGAAGCTCGCCGCCGAGCAGCCGGTGCTGTCGGCGCCCGAAGCCGACGAACAGGGCCTCGCGACCTACCTGCTGGACCCGATCGACTGGGACGACGACGTGCGCATCGCGCTCGAGGAGCGCGTGTCGCTGTCGCCGGACGCGTTGACCGGCATGGAGGCCTCGCTGCGCTTCGGCGGCGCCGAGACCTGCGACTCCAAGATCTTCGGCCGGCTCAGTGCCTGGCAGAACTGGATCTTCACGCGCCCGAACGCCACCGGCGACGAAGGCGCACTGACCCGCTACGGCGCTCCCGAGAGCGCCAGGTTCGACTGGAGAAGGACGTGACCCGATGAGCACCGTCGATCTCGAAGCCAAGATCCCCAACAACGTCGGCCTGCGCGACAACAAGCGCCTGATGATGGCGCTCGAGAAGTGGCAGCCGAAGTTCCTGCAGTGGTGGCAGCAGCTCGGCCCGACCGACTTCAACACCGCCGACGTCTACCTGCGCACCGCGATCGGCGTCGGTCAGGGCGGCTGGGCCCACTTCGACTACGTGAAGATGCCCGACTACCGCTGGGGCATCTTCCTGGCCGACGGCCCCGCCGACCGCAAGATCCACTTCGGCGACCAGCTCGGCGAGAAGGCCTGGCAGGAAGTGCCCGGTGAGTTCCGCAACCGCCTGCGCCGGCTGATCGTCACGCAGGGCGACACCGAGCCGGCGTCGGTCGAACAGCAGCGGATGCTCGGCCACTGCTGCCCGTCGCTGTACGACCTGCGTTCGCTGTTCCAGGTCAACGTCGAGGAAGGCCGCCACCTGTGGGCGATGGTCTACCTGCTGCAGACCTACTTCGGCGCCGACGGCCGCGACGAAGCCGAGGCGATGCTCGAGCGCCACAGCGGCGACCAGGACAACCCGCGCATCCTGCAGGCGTTCAACTACCCGGTGACCAACTGGCTGGACTTCTTCGCCTTCACGACCTTCATGGACCGTGACGGCAAGTACCAGCTCGCTTCGCTGGCCGAGTCGAGCTTCGACCCGCTGGCGCGCACGACGCAGTTCATGCTGGCCGAAGAGGCCTACCACCTGCAGACCGGCGAGAACGGCCTCGGCCGCATCATCAAGCGCTCCGGCGAGCTGATGAAGGCCGGCACCGACCCGGCCAAGGTCGGCGCGATCCCGCTGCCGATCATCCAGCGCTACGTGAACTTCTGGTTCACCGGCTCGATGGACCTGTTCGGCGGCGAGGACTCGACCAACGCGGCCGAAGCGTTCGCGATGGGCCTGAAGGGCCGCTACCGCGAGAGCGACGGCATCTACAAGGATCCGAAGGCGCTGCAGGCCAACTACTCGCTCGAAGTGCCGACCGAGGAAGGCAAGATCGAGAAGCGCGAGATCCCGCTGCGCCGCGCGATGAACGCCGTGCTGCTGGACGCCTACATCGCCGACTGCAAGCGCATCGTCGAACGCTGGAACCGCGACCTCGAGAAGCTCGGCATGCAGGAGCGGATCTACCTGCCCGACCACAAGTTCAACCGGCACCAGGGCGTCTACGCCGGCTTCCGGTTCGCGCCGGACGGCAAGCTGATCGACGAGGCGACCTGGACGCACCAGCACACCGGCTGGCTGCCGACCGAAGAGGACCGCCGCTACGTCGATTCGTGCATGAAGAAGGTCACCGAGCCCGGCAAGTTCGCGAACTACATCGCACCGCCGGCGCAGGGCGTCAACGACAAGCCGATCGAGTTCGAGTACGTGAAGTTCCACTGATCGGCGCCCACCGTCGGCCGACCGCGCGGCTGGGCCGGCAGCCGCAATGACCCCGTTCTCCCGTCGTTCATGACCAACCGACTCTGCTACGTCTGCGAAGGTGGCGACTGCACCGAGAAGGGCAGCGGCGACATCTTCGACCGCCTGCGCGACCTGATCCGCCAGTTCGATCCGCAGGAGGAGCGCATCAAGATCCGGCGCTACCCGTGCTTCGGCGCCTGCGACCAGGGCATCAACGTCACGCTCTACCCCGACAAGATCTTCTACAGCAAGGTCACCGCCGCCGACCTGCCCGAGATCGCCGCGCACATCGAGGGCAAGGGGGCACCGGTGCAGCGGCTGACCGGCAAGTGCCAGCCGGACGTCGAGCAGATCATCTGGGACATGCTCGACAGCCCGTACTGAGCCCGCCTCGGCGAGGGCGCCGAACTGGTGGCCCGTCGCCGCACGCGGTAGCCTGCGCGCGCCATGCGCCCCCTTGCCCGTGCGCTCGCCGCTGCGCGCTTCGGTTGCGACGTGCTGCGGGCCACGGCACTCGGCGTCACGGCCAGCCGCCGGGCCGCGGCGCCGCCGCCGCCCGCCGTCGACGAGGCGCACCTGCTGGTCGAAGCGGACCCCGTGCACGGGCTGTCGCCGGCGGCCCGCTACCGCGCGCTGCAATACGTGCCGCTGCTCGAGGAGCTCGGCCTGCACTGCACGGTCTACCCGTCACGGCCGGGCAAGTACTTCACGGCCACCGACGCGTGGCAGCGCCGCTACCGCCGCTGGCCGCGGCTGGCGATGCTGCAGGCGCACGCCGGGTTCTGGGAGCAGCGCCGCCACCGGCGCGCCGACTTCCGCGCGTTGGCCGGCCGCGGCGTCGTGTTGCTGCAGCGCGACCTGCAGGCGCTGCCGGCGTCGCGGCTCGAACACGAACTGCTGCTCTACAACCGCCACGTCGTGTTCGACTTCGACGACGCGATCTTCGTGCAGCCGCCGTGGAACGAAGGCGGCGGCGGCATCGATGCGGCGCTGCACGACAAGATCGCCGGCATCTGCGCGCTGGCGACGTCGGTGATCGCCGCCAACGACCACCTGGCGGCGTTCGCGCGCCGGCACACCGCCTCGGTGCACGTGGTGCCGACGACGCTGTGCACCGACGAGTTCCGACCGGCGGCCGAACGGCCGCCCGCAGCGCGGCCCGTCGTCGGCTGGGTCGGCACGTCCGGCAACCTGCACTACCTGCGCCGCATCGGTCCTTCGCTGCGGCGGCTGGCCGAACGCTGCGACTTCGTGCTGCGCGTGGTCTGCAACCGCGTCCCGCCGGACCAGCTGGCCGGCCTGCCCGACTCGCTCGAGTTCGTCGAATGGCGGCAAGACGGCGAGGTCGAGCGCATCCAGCAGTTCGACGTCGGCATCATGCCGCTCGACGACGACGCCTGGGCCGCCGGCAAGGCGGCGTTCAAGATGGTGCAGTACATGGCCTGCGGCGTGCCGTTCGTCGCGTCGCCGGTCGGCGCCAATCCGGCGACCGGCGGCGCCGACGGCGAGTGCGGCCTCTACGCCGACGGCGACGGCGCGTGGTGCGACGCGTTGGCGGCGCTGCTGCAGGACCCGGCGCGGCGCCGCCGGCTCGGCGCGAACGGCCGCACGCGCGCCGTGCAGCGCTTCGATCGCCGCCACCACGCGCCGACGATCGCGCGCATCCTGCGTGACGCCCGGCACCGCTGACGCCGATGGAATCGCCGCCGCCAGCCCTGCGCCCGGTCATGGTCGTGCCCGACTTCGACCGCATCGGCGGCTACGAACTGCAGGCGCTGTCGCTGGCGCGGCACTTCCGCAGCCGCGGCGTGCCGACGTTCCTGTTGTCGAACAACCCGTGGGGCCACGCGCCGCGCGAAGAACGCGACGGCGTCGCGATCCTGCGGTTGCCGCACTCGCCGCCGCACCGCCGCAACTGGGCCGCGCTGTTCGTCGCGTTCCTGCGGTTCCTGCAGCACCACCGGCGCGAGTACGACGTCGTGCACTGCCACGCACTGACGTTCCTGGCCGCCTGCTGCGCGCGCATCGGCCGCCTGCTCGGCGTGCCGGTGCTGGTCAAGGTCGCGACCGAGCAGGACGTGCGCGAATACCGCGACCAGCGCTCGCTGCACTTCCGGCTGTTCTTCCGCTGGCTGCTGCGCGCCGATCGCCTGCTGTGCCTGTCCGAGTCGATCCGGCAGGAGGCGATCGCCTGCGGCTTCCGTCCCGACCAGGCGGTGCTGGCGCCGAACGGCGTCGACACCGAACGGTTCGCGCCGCCGGCCGCGGCCGCGCGCGCAGCCGCGCGCACGGCGCTGCAGCTGGCCGACGGCGAGTTCGCGGCGCTGTTCGTGGGCCGCCTCGTGCAGCGCAAGGGCATGGACGTGCTGCTGGCCGCGTGGGCCGCCAGCACGGTGGCGCGGCACGGCCGGCTGCTGGTGGTCGGCGACGGCCCCGAACGCGAGCGGCTGGCGGCGACCGCGCAGGACCTCGGCATCGCCGACCGCGTGCACTTCGCGGGCGAACGCACCGACCCGCTCGGCTTCTACGCCGCCGCCGACGCGTTCGTGTTCCCGAGCCGCCGCGAGGGTCTGCCGAACGCGCTGCTCGAGGCGATGAGCTGCGGCCTGCCGTCGATCGCGACGCGCATCGGCGGCTGCACCGACGTGGTCGCCGACGGCAGCGGCGTGCTGGTGCCGAGCGACGACGCGCCGGCGCTCGCGGCCGAACTCGACCGGCTGGCCGGCGATCCGGCGCACCGCGCGCGGCTCGGCACAGCCGGCCGCCGGCGCATCGAGACCACGTTCTCGTTCGCGGTCACCGCGGCGCGGCTGCAGCGCATCTACGCCGAGGTCTGCGGCCGAGCCGCACCGGCGGCCGTGGTCCACTGAGCCAGCACCTCGGCGCGCGCCGCAGCGCCGAGCCGCACGCGCGCCGCCGGGTCGTCGATCGCCGCCAGCAGCGCCGCCGCGAACGCCGCGGCGTCGGCCGCGAGCCAGCCGTTCTGGCCGGGGCGCACGCAGTCGCGGTACGGCCCCACCGCCGCGGCGACCACGGGTCGCCCCACCAGTGCCGCCTCGACCCACTTCAGCTCGCTCTTGCAGGCGGTGAACAGGGTGTCGGTCAGCGGCACCAGGTGCACGTCGGCTCGGCGCAGCAGCGCCGGCAGCTCGGGCCACGGCACCGGCGGCCGCCGCTCGATGCGCGCCGCGAACGGCCGCAGCGCCGCCGGCGGTTCGACCTCGCCCACCAGCAGCAGGCGCGCGGCCGGCCGCGCCGCCAGCACCGCGGCCAGCGCGTCGGCGATCGTCCCCAGGTCGGCGTCGTGCGTGCGCGTGCCGGCGAAGTAGCCCAGCGTGACGGTGCCGTCCTCGGCCCGGTCGGCGGCGACGCCGAGCGCGGCGGCGCTGCGCTCGACCATCGCGCGGCTGGCGACGTTGCGCACGACCTCGACCTGCAGGTGCGGGAAGCAGCGCTGCAGCTCGCGCGCCAGCGTCGCCGTCGCCGCCTGCGCGGCCTCGACCAGCGCCAGCACCTGGCCGATGCGGCGCAGCTGCTGCACGTACAGCTCGCGGCCGAGTTCGCCGTAGCCGGCCAGGATCGGCAGCTCGGGACCGTAGCGTTCGTGGATCACCAGGTCGTCGACGTCGACGACGACGCGCTTGCCGGCCGCGCGCGCGGCCGCCACGAACGCCGCGACCGACGGCTCGTGCGGCACGCGCTGCAGCACGAACGTCCGGTAGCAGTCCAGGTAGTCGGCCAGCGGCACCGCCGGCCAGTCGACGACGTCGCCGCTGCCGCCCGCCAGCTGCAGCCGCTCGAGCGCGTGCTCGCAGCGCCACCGCCGCGGGTGGCCGGGGCAGCCCGCGACCCACAACACGTCCTTCTGCGTCGACCGCGGCGGCAGCGGCGTCTCGGCCGCGGCCGCGACCGTGCCGACGTAGCTGCGGAGCCGGCGCCAGGTCGGCCCGAGGCCTTCGGCGCGCAACGACCGCCAGAACAGGCCGACCAGCGTGCCGAGGCTCTCGCCGCGCCGGGCGAACAGGAAGCGCAGCGCGCGCGGAGCCATGCGGCGTCCATCCTGCCGTTCGCACCGGGCACAGTCCAGCCGCGGCCCGCCGCCGGCGCGCGTACGGCGCGGCGCCACCACCGCCGGACGTTCGCAGCGCTCGATTGCATCCGCGCGGCCGAGCCGCAGAATCGTCGCCGACACATGTGCGGCATTGCGGGCATCGTCGACCTCGAGGGGAAGTGGAGCCCCGAGGAACGTACGCGCATCGCCGCGGCGATGGCCGACAGCATGCCGTACCGCGGCCCGGACGACCGCGGCGTCTGGCTGTCGCCGGACGGGGCCTGCGCGCTGGCGCACCGGCGCCTGTCGATCATCGACACCAGCTCCGGCGGCCACCAGCCATTCGTGCTCGGCGACGGCCGCCACGCGCTGTCGTTCAACGGCGAGATCTACAACTACCTCGAGCTGCGGCAGGAACTCGAGGCGCAGGGCCACGCATTCGCGACCCGCAGCGACACCGAGGTGCTGCTGCACCTGCTCGCCGGCCGCGGCGAAGGCGCGATCGAACGGCTCGACGGCCAGTTCGCGTTCGCGCACTGGCACAGCGCCGAGCGCACGCTGCTGCTGGCGCGCGATCCGTTCGGCGAGAAGCCGCTCTACTGGAGCCAGGGGCCGGGCTGGTTCGCGTTCGCCAGTGAGCTGCACGCCCTGACGCGCGTGCCGGGCTTCGATCCGGCGATCGACGCCGACACGATCGCCGAGTACCTGGCGCTGCAGTACGTCGACGCGCCGCGCTCGATCTACCGCCACGCGCAGAAGCTGAAGCCCGGCCACTGGCTGCGCCTGCACGCCGGCGGCGAGACGCGGATCGGCCGCCACTTCGCGTTCGCACCGCGCGGCGGCGTGCGGCCGTCGCGGCCGATGGGCGAACTGGCCGAAGAACTCGAGGCGATCCTGCTGCGGCTGATCCGGCGCCGCATGATCGCCGATGTGCCGCTCGGTGCGTTCCTGTCCGGCGGCGTCGACAGCTCGACGGTCGTCGCGCTGATGACGAAGGCGCTCGGCGGCACCGTGAAGACATTCTCGATCGGTTTCGAGAACGCGCCCGACGAGACCGAACACCTGTTCGCGCGCCAGGTCGCGCAGCACCTCGGCACCGACCACCACGACCGCGTGCTCGAACTCGACGTGCTGCCGCTGATGCACCACATCGGCACCGTGCTCGACGAACCGAACGGCGACAGCTCGTGCCTGCCGACGTTCCTGGTGTCGAAGATCGCCAAGGAGCAGGTCACGGTCTGCCTGTCCGGCGACGGCGGCGACGAGATGTTCGGCGGCTACGGCCGCTACTTCGCGACGCTGCAGGACGAGAGCAGGCTCGCCGACTTCGACGCCGGGCGGCAGTACTTCGGCAGCCGCATGCTGATCCACTGCGACGAACACCTCGCCGAGCTGTTCGGCGCGGTGCCGCCCCGCACGGCCGCGCTGCTGGCGTCGCTGCGACGCCGCATGGGCCGCGACCCGGGGCCGTTGCTGCACCGCATGCGCGCCTACGACGCCGCGCACTACATGCCCGGCGCCGTGTTGCCCAAGGTCGACCGGATGTCGATGCAGCACTCGCTCGAGGTGCGCACGCCGTTCCTGAGCCGCGAACTGGCCGCGTTCGCCGAGCAGCTCGCGGTCGACGACTGCTACGCACCGGGCAGCCTGCTCGGCCCGCAGGGCAAGCTGGTGCTGAAGGAGGTCGCGCAGCGCTACCTGCCGCGGCAGTGGCTCGACCGCCGCAAGATGGGCTTCGGCGTGCCGACCAAGACCGGCTGGGGCCGCGACAAGATGCTCGCCTGGCTGCAGGAGCTGGTGCTGGTCGGCGACAGCAAGCTGGCGCAGTGGATCGACGCGAAGGGCCGCGCGGCGTACGCGCGGCGGCTCGCGAGCCCGGGCAACTTCTCGTTCTACCAGGCCTGGC
This sequence comes from Planctomycetota bacterium, assembly GCA_016794425.1. Classification (GTDB taxonomy): domain Bacteria; phylum Planctomycetota; class UBA1135; order UBA1135; family UBA2386; genus JAEUHS01. The sequence continues at coordinate 51,270 of JAEUHR010000036.1, read as the reverse complement.
TGGTGCTGGTGCTCGAGATCTGGCTGCGCCAGCACGCGCAGCGGCGCGGCGAACCGGCGACCACCGCGGCGCCGATCGAGGTGCGACCGCTCGCCGAAGCGATCGGCACCGGCTGCCGCCAGGAGGACCTGCTGCTGTGCCAGCACCTGCGGTCGCAGGCGCTGCCGCCGATCGTGTTCTGCGCCGACGAGCTGCCGAGCTGGGTGCACGAACTGCCGGCCGGCTCGCTGCTGGTGACGCCGCAGCCGACCGAGACGCCGGCCCCCATGCACAACCGCGTGCTCGACTGGAACGGCACCGCACCGCCCGACCACGCACTGCTGGCCGGACTGCCGCTGGGCCCGGCGGTGTTCACGACGCCGCTGCGCGAGGCGCACGCCGACGTGGTCGGCGCGCTGTCGGAACGCGGCCAGACGATCCTGCACCGCATCGGCGACCGCTGGCGCGCGCGCGACACGGCCGCCAGCGCAACCGTCGGCGGCGGCACGCCGCCGCGTCTCGCCGACCGGCTGTTCGGCGAACGGCTGCCGGCGCGGCCCGGCGCGATCGAACCGGCGGGCGGCTTCGCGTGGCGCATCGCGCTGCCCAAGCTCGCGCGGGCGCGCGCCCTCGACCGCACCGCGCGGCTCGTCGTCTACGAGAACGACCGCCGCCTGCCGCACGACGGCAGCAGCCCGCAGGCGATCGTGCACTTCGGCCGCGGCCGCCACGCGCTCGACGGCGAGTGGCTGTGGTTCTCCGCCAGCGACAACAGCGATCCGACCACGAACGGCCGCCGCTACCTGGTCGCGCTGCAGTCGAGCACGCGCGGCGGCCTGCTGCACTTCCTCGGCCGCACGCCGCTGGCGCACCTGGCGCTCGATGCGCGCGAAGGCCTCGAACGGCTGCGCCAGCGTCGGCAGCCCGGGCCCCTGCCGCTGCGGTTCCGCTTCCGCCGGCCGTTCCCGCACGACGGCGGCGCCTGCTGGCTCGCGTCACTGCGTCGCATGCGCGTGCCGCTGGCGCTGCTGCAGCAGGGCTGGCGCCCGGTCGTGCTCGAGGACGGCACGGCGCTCGGCCCCGCCGACGCGGTGCACGAGGACGTGCGCCGGCTCGGCCTCGGCCGCTACTCGGTCTGGGACGACATGATCTGGTTCGCCGCCAGCGACAACGGCAACCCGAACCGCAACGGCCGCACCTACCAGCTGGTGCTGTACCCGCCCGGTTCGACGCTGGCCCACGACGACGCGCGCCAGGGCGTCGAGCTGCAGCCCGCGCTGGCGTCGCCGGCCGAGTTCGACCGTGAACTGGCGCAGCTCGCGGCCGAGCCCGCACCGCACGTGCCGGAACTCGGCACCGGCAGCCGCATCGCGATGGTGATCGGCGCGCTGCATCCCGGCGGCACCGAACGCCAGCTGTGCAACCTCGCCGTCGAACTCGACCGCCGCGGCCACCGCGTCAGCGTGCTCGCGTTGTCCGGCCTCGACGGCAGCGCCGGCCACTACCGCGCGCTGCTGCACGGCACCGGCGTCGAACTGGTCGCCGCCAACCACCCGGCGGCGCGGTTCACCCTCGGCGCGGCCGCGCGCTGCGACCGGCGCCTGCGCCTGCTGGCGAGCCTGCCGGCGGGACTGCGCGACGAGGTCTGGCGGCTGTTCTCGCACTTCGCGACCCTGCAGCCCGACGTCGCGCACTGCTGCCTCGACGGGCCGAACATCAGCGGCGGCATCGCCGCGCTGCTGGCCGGCGTGCCGCTGGCGGCGCTCGGCATCCGCAGCTTCAACCCGACGCACTACCCGCACCAGCTGCGGCCGTGGTTCGCACCGTACTACCGGCTGTTGGCGACGAGCCCGCGGGTGCGCATGTTCGCGAACAGCCGCGTCTGCGCCGACGACTACCGCGCCTGGCTCGGCGTCGACCCGGGCTTCCGGCTGGTGCGCAACGGGCTCGACACCGCCGCCCTCGGCAGCTCGAGCGACGCCGAACGGCAGGCGTTCCGCGCCGAGTTCGGCATCCCGCTGCAGGCGCCGCTGTGCGCCGGCCTGCTGCGGCTCGCCGAGGAGAAGCAGCCGCTGGTGTTCGTGCGCGCGATCGCGGCGGCGCTGCGTCGCGTGCCGGACTTGCACGCCGTGCTGGCCGGCATCGGCCCGATGCAGCGCGACGTCGAACAGCTGGCGCGTGAGCTCGCGATCGAACCACGCCTGCACCTGGTCGGCCGTCGCCACGACGTGGCGACGATCCACGGCACCGCCGACGTCGTGCTGCTGACCTCGCGCATCGAAGGCACGCCGAACGCCTTGCTCGAGGCGATGTGGTTCCGCCGCCCGGTCGTCGCGACGCGCGCCGGCGGCTGCGTCGAGGTCGTCGAGGACGGCGTGCACGGCAGGCTGTGCGACGTCGGCGACGCCGACGGACTCGGCGCGGCGGTCGCGGGGCTGCTGCAGGACCCGGCGCTGCGCGCGCGCATGGGCGACGCCGGCCATGCCGCCGTGCAGCAGCGCTTCTCGCTGCCGCGCATGGTCGACGACACGCTGGCCATCTACCGCGGATCGCCTTCGTGACTCCCCGCGCCGGGTGGCCGGCCCCGGCGAGCATGCCGGCTGCGCCGTCGCCGTACACCTCGCCGCTCATCACGAACTGCTCGGCGGCCGAAGCGAGTCACCGGTAGAGCGCGACGCTCTCGTCGACCATGCGGTCGACGGCGAAGGCCCGCGCGACGAACGCGCGCCCGGCCTGGCCCATCTGCCGCGCCCGTTCCCGATTGGCGAGCAGGTCGGCGCAGGCGGCCGCCAGCGCCACCGCCGTCGGCAGCTCGACGACGCGGCCTGTGACCCCGTCGTGCACGGCCTCGGCCGCGCCGCCGGCGGCGGTCGTGACGACCGGCCGCTGCAGCCATTGCGCTTCGAGCGCGACGTTCGGCACGCCCTCGAACTCGGACACGAGCAGCAGCAGGTCGGCGGCGCAGATCGCCACGGCAGGATCCGCCTGACGGCCGAGCCGATGCACCACGTCGCCGAGCCCCAGCTCGGCGATCCGCGCATCCATGGAAGCCGCGTCCGGACCGTCGCCGACGTGGAACGCGTGCAGACGCGGCAGGCGCTGCCGCAGCGCCGCCACGACCTCGAGCCAGAGCGCGGGTCGCTTCTCGGCGGAGATGCGGAACACCCCCACCAGCGCCGGATCCCCGTCGGCGAGGCCGCGGCTGCGTCGCAGCGCCGTGACTGCATCTTCGGCAGGCACGCGCACGGCATCGGCATCGAGACCGTTGTGCACGGTGGCGACCCTGTCGACCGGTACGCCGATCCACGCCGCGTAGTCAGCACCACCGGCACGAGAGTTGGCCGACAACACGACGCCGCGCAGCCCGGCGACCACGCCGTACCACCGCCGGAACCAAGGCAGTTCGAGCCTCGGGATGTGGCTCGGGTTCACGTTGCGCAGCGACAGCACGATGCGCGGCACGCCGACACACAGCCCGGCGATCGCGCCGAGCACGTTCGGCTTGTCGAGGGCGCAATGGAGCACGTCCGGCGCGAACACGGACACGTGCGACGCGATGCGGAACAGTTCGTTGGCGAACACGTCCGGCGCGCGCACCAGTGCCTCGACCGCGGCAGCACACCGGGTCGCGTCCCCGACACGCTCGGGGGTGAAGTCCGGGTTCACCCGACTGCCGTCGAGCAACTCGACGCGAAGGCCCCGCAGCAGCGACAGGTAGTGACCGGCCGGCCCCTCGAAGCCGTCCAGCGACAGGATGCCCGGTTCGAAACCACGTTCACACAGACCCCGCACGAGGTAGGCGAACTGGCGCTCGGCGCCGCCCGGCCCGAGCGAGCTGATGACGATCAGCACGCGGCGACCCACGGGCGGCGGTCCCGAACGGTTGCGCGCGAGGCCGGCCAGATGGGCGGCGAACGACGTCTCGTCGTGCTCGGGTGCGGTCAGTTCGCCCGCCCCCCCCGGCACCACGATGCGCGCCTCGTAGCGACGACCGTTGTGCGCCGGGTCGCTGCCGTCGCTGGTGGAGAAGTAGAGACCGTCGCCCCACACCGAATAGCGGCCACCGCCAAGCCGGCGGATGTCGTCGTGGATGCTGTCCGGGTGCGGCAACGGACGGCCATCCTCGAACACCATCGGCACACGCGCATTCCCGGGCGGCCGCCGGCGCAGCCCACGCAACGACACCCACCAGCAGTGCCCGCCGTCGTGGCGGAACGGCGCCTGCAACGGCAGCACGCCGAACCAGCCCGCGACGACGGGCAGCCGGCGCACGAACCACTCGGCGAAGCCACCGACGGACCGCGGCAGGGGGCCCTCGGCGACGCGCCACCCGGAACCGTGACGTCGCGCGAGCCGCACGCCATGGCTCTGCCAGGTCGCGAGCACGGCCGCATCGATCCCCGCTTCGTCCGGCAACACGGCGACCGCGGCGGCGGTCGTGGGTCGCCATTCGCAGCACGCGGCCGGCGACAACACTTCGGTGAGCCCAGGCAGCGAACGCAACCACGCCGGCACCGGCTCGGCGGATATCACGACGACCGGCTGGCCGAGCTGCTGCAGGTGACGGTGCAGCAGCAAGTCGCCGCGCTGCATCGCGGGCGGTGTAGCCTCTTCGGCGATCCCGCTCACGGTTTGCGACACAACACGGTGAGGCCGAGGATCGACAGGTCGGTCGCGTCCATGGCGGCGAACGGCGGCTGGAACGTCGCGCGCAGGGCGTCGTCGACCCACGGTGTCGCCGGCGGCACCGATGCGTGCACGAGGTCGGCGTTGCCGCCCTTGCCGCCGGCCCGCAGTGTCGAGTACTGGCGGTCGACGATCTCGAAGCCGCAGTCGCAGAACAGATCCAACCAGTCGCTGGCTCGCAGCCGATTCTCCGTGTCGATTGCGGCGTACTGCTCCACCGTCAGCCGCAGGAAGTCGAGGGGTCGGTCGAAGTCGCGGTGGTCGCGCAAGTCGATGCAGTGCCACACGTGACCGCCCGACCACAGCAGCTCGTGCATGCGCTCGACGACCTGACGCGGCCGGCCGACGTGTTCGAGCACCGAGGTCGAGAAGATCAGATCGAAGCCGCCGCCGATCGGTGCCTGCTCGAACGGACACCTGTCGGCGATCTCCAGGCCGCGCACCGTCACGTTGCCCGCGCCGTCCGCGGCTGGAACCGTGCGCGCCCGCAGCCGCTCGCCGGCGTCCTGGTCGACGAGGTCGAGCAGACCCGCGAGCTGACGCAGCCGCGCGGCCGGCCAGGACCGTTCGATCGTCTGCACGTCGTTGGCGACGAACCGCTCGACGCCGGCGGCGAGGAAACGGAGCGCGGTGTACGGCGTCCGGCCGGTGCCGAGTTCCAGCGCGGCGCGCGGCGTGGCGAGGCCGTGGCGGCGCAGATGCGAAGTCGTGACCTGGTGGTAGCCGAGGAAGTTCGCCACCACGCTGTTGTTGTATTCGCGGTTGCGATGCAGCAGGTCCAGCACCAGGTCGTCGCGACGCGCCAGCGCCTCCCGCAGAGCGGGCGATCCGACATCGACGATCAGCAGCGCGTAGCCACGCCCGTTCTGGTTGCAGTTGCTGTAATCCGTCGACGACAAGTAGACATGCGTGCCCCAGACCGAGAACGCGCCGCGACCCGCCGCGCGGATGTGATCGTGCAGCGCTTCGGCCGGGCCCACGACCTTGCCGTCCTCGGCCACCAGACCGACGCAACCAGCGGCGAGCGCCTGCCGTGCCTCCACGGGGATCTCAGCCACGAACGCGTGTCCGCCGGCGGAAACGAAGGGGCGCTGCAGGGGCACGCTCTGGAGCATGGTACGGCGTCAACGTAGCCGCGGCATCCGCGCCAGCAACCGTTTCCCGACGCCTACCGCCCGCCGATCAGGCCTGGTCGCCGAGCACGCCGTCGTCGAGGAACCGCTGGTAGGCGGCGCACACTTCGGCGGCGGCACCCATCTGCTGCACGCGGCCGCCGTAGAGCCAGATCGCGCGCTGGCACAGCGCCAGCACCTGCGACGGGCTGTGCGACACGAAGCACAGCGTCTTGCCGGCCTGCTGGAACTGCCGGATCGTCGCCTCGCACTTGTGCGCGAACTGGCCGTCGCCGACCGACAGCACCTCGTCGAGCAGCAGCACGTCGGGATCGATGTGCGCGACCACAGCGAAGCCGAGCCGCGCCTTCATGCCGGTCGAGTAGGTCTGGATCGGCGCGTCGATGAAGTCGCCGATGCCGGAGTATTCGACGATGCGGCCCAGCAGGCCGTCGACCTCGCGCCGCGACAGGCCGAGCAGCGACGCGTTCAGGTAGACGTTCTCGTAGCCGGTCAGGTCGGGATGGAAGCCGGCACCGAGCTCGAGCAGCGGCCCGAGCCGGCCGTGCACGGTGACGGCGCCCTCGGTCGGCGGCGTCGTCTGCGCGATCAGCGCCAGCGTCGTGCTCTTGCCCGAGCCGTTGGTGCCGAGGATCGCGACCGACTCGCCCTTGCCGATCGTGAAACTGACGTCGCGCAGCGCCCAGAACTCGTTGTGGTGGCTCGGCCGCTGCAGCACCGACCGCAGCAGTTCGCGCGCCAGGAACGGCCGCTGGTGCCGCACGACGTAGCGCTTGCCGACGTTCTCGAAGCGGATCGCGGGTTCCATCGTCACAGCAGGTCGGCGAAACGGTGTTCGTGCTTCCAGAAGCTGCGCACGCCCCAGGCGCCGAGCAGCGCGGTCACCAGGGCCGCGAGCCCGAGCACGCCGAGGTCCGGCGCGGTGCCGTGGAACAGCACGCGGCGGTACGAGTCGAGCAGGCCCGACAGCGGGTTCGCGAAGTAGAGCCAGAACTGCCAGCGCGGGCCGTTCGCGAGCATCGCGCCGCCGTCGTAGACCAGCGGGCACAGCCAGAACATCACGGTCATCACCGACTCGACGATGTACTGCACGTCGCGGTAGACGACGTTGGCGCCGGCGACCAGCAGGCCCACGCCGACGACGAGGCCGATGTTGACGACCAGGATCACCGGCAACCACAGCAGCTGCCAGCCGAACCACGCGACGGTCGCGCCGGTTTCGGGGTCGGCGATCTTCGGGAACCACAGCAGCGACGCGACCACCAGCGACGACTGGATCGCGAAGTGCACGAGGTTGGTGACGATCACCGACACCGGCAGGATCTGGCGCGGGAAGCGCACCTTCGTCACCAGGCTCGCGTTGCCGGTCACCGAGTAGGCGGAGCCCGACAGGCAGTAGGCGAAGAAATTGTACGGGATCAGCGCGCACAGGAACATGCTCGGCCAGTCGTGCCGCGCGCCGAAGAACCGCAGCTGCACCGCGGTCAGCACGATCGCCATCACCAGCGGGTTCAGGATCGACCAGAAGAACCCGAGCGCCATGTTCCGGTACAGCGTCTTCAGGTTCTTCGCGACCAGGTTCTCGAGCACGAACCGGTAGCGGACGATGTCGGTGAAGGTCTGCACGGACTCCGAGGGGCGCGGAGTGTACCGATCTGCCGTGCGGTTGCGACTGCGAGCGTCGCGGCGAGTAACCTCGCGGCCCCATGCGCTCCCTCGTCGTCTCGTGTGCGCTGCTGGCCGGTCTGGCGGCGCAGTCCCCCGTTCCCGGTTTCGACGCGGCGCCGCTGCCGCCGGCGTTGGTGCCGATCCACACCGCGGCGCCGGACCCGCTCGGCGGCGGCGGCGGCGTGTTCGCGGCCGGCGCCGACTACAAGGTCCGGTTCGGCGCCGACGGCGTCGAATTCGTGCCGTACCTCGGCGCCGGTTATCCGCACAACCAGCCGTTCGCGTGGCGCACCGCGGCGATCACGCTCGGCGGCGCGCCGCTGCCGCTCGGCGACGGCCACGGCAGCGCGCCGACGACGACCCGGTTCGTGTTCGCCCGCGGCGCCGCCGAGGAACGCTGGGACGTGCGGCTCGAGGGCCTCGAGCAGTCGTTCTGGTTCGCGGCGCGCCCCGGTGACGGCGAACTGCGGATCCGCGGCGAACTGACGACGTCGCTGCAGGCGGCGCACGGTGACCACGGCCACGCCGACGTGCTGTTCCTCGACGCGGCCGGCACCGCGCTGGTCCGCTACGGCCGCTGCACCGCGATCGACGCCGACGGCCGCGCGTTCGCGCTGCACACGGTGGTCGGCGACGGCTGGCTCGAACTCGTGCTGCCGGCCGCGGCCGTCGCGGCGGCGCGCTGGCCGCTGCTGGTCGATCCGCTGGTGTCGCCGACGCTGCTGTCGACCAGCGGCACGCTGCCGCTCGGCCAGCCGCGCGCGTGCGACGTCGCCCGCGACGACGAGAACAACCAGCTGATGGTGGCACTGCAGCGCCACGCGTCGGCCACCGACGAGGACACGTTCCTGCGGCTGTTCGGCGACGACTTCACGCCGAGCCTCGGGCTCGTGTTCGCCGACCTCGACACGACCTGGGACACGACCGAACCCGAGGTCACGTTCGTCGGCGGCGCCGATCGCTGGTGCGCGGTGTTCACGCGCGAGTTCGCGTCGGGCGTCAAGGGCGTGCGCTGGCACCCGCACGCCGCCACCGACACCGCGCTCGACAGCACGGTCGGCTTCGTGCTGCCGCCGGCCGGTTCGAGCGACCTGCACCCCGACGTCGGCGGCTACGCGGGCTTCGCCAATGGTGTGCACGCGGTGCTGTGCTGGCAGCGCGACCTGAACCTCGGCGCCGGCGGCACGCACACGTTCGACGACACGAGCCGCATCTGGTTCGCCCGCCTCGACCTGTCGGTCGCCGGCGCCGGCGCGCTCGGCGCGGCCACCGAGGTGACCGGCACCGACCCGGCCGGCGCCTGCGACCGCGAACGGCCGAGCATCAACCGCTACGCGCGCGCCGGCAGCGCTGCCGACTTCCTGATCGCGTTCCAGACCTACTGGAACACGGCGCCCGGCGGCGTCGACGACTGGGACGTCGAAGGCCGCCGCATCGATGCCGCGGGCGCGTTCCTGCCCGGCGTCTGGGTGTCGGCCAGCAACTTCCCGAACAACGACCACAAGCTCGGCCCGATCGTCGACGGCCTCGACGACGAGTACGTGATCGCCTGCACGCTGGCCGACAACACCGTGATCCCGTTCAAGACGCTGGCGATCGAAGGCAGCCGCGTCTCCTGCGAGAGCTACGACTTCGGCGTGCCGGCGATCGGTCTGCCGCGCGTCGTCGCCGACACCGGTTTCGTGAAGTCGCTGGTGCTGACCGGCGTCTCGTACGACTCGCTGACGCGCTCGCACGCGCTGGTCGCCCACCACGACACGCTGCAGGACCGGGTCTACGTGCACAAGCTCGGCTACCGCAACGAGGTCGTCGAGGGGTTCACGGCCTGGTCGGCGGCCGGCACGATCGGCACCGGCGGCGGCGCCGTGCACGACGACGACGGCGACCAGCACCTGTTCGTGTTCGGCGTCGAGGACGGCGTCACGCAGCCGGTGCAGGGCGGCCGGGTCACCTACGCCGCGACCCCGGCGCCGGCCAGCTACGGCAACCCCGGCTGTCCGCTGGGCGCGACGTTCTGGAGCGGCTACCACCGGATCGGCCACGAGTACGGCTCGCTGAGCCTGTTCGGCTCATCGCCGTCGACGATCGCGCTGGCGCTCTACTCGCTGGCGCCGGCGAACGCGCCGATCGGCGCCTTCGGCTTCGGCAGCTGCACGCTGCTGATCGACCCGCTGGCGCCGGCCTACATCGGTTCGAGCGCGGTGCTGACCAGCCCGAGCGGCTCGGCGAACCTGCCGATCCCGATCCCGGAACCGCTGCCGCCGTTCACGTGCTACTTCCAGTGGTTCGCGTTCCCGGGACCGACGTTCGCGAATTCGGTCGCGACACCCGGCCTCGAGGTCACGTTCGACCGCTGAGATCCGCGGCGCCGACCGGTCAGCCGCCGAGCGTGCCGATCGGCTTGCCGTCGCTGGACCGCCCGGTGACGGCCTCGCGCTCGAGGCGCAGCCACCACTGCCCGTCGCGCAGCGACCAGTTCGCGGTGTAGGCGCCGGTCTGGCGGCGCGACGACTCGTCGTGCGGCGCCAGGGTCTTGCGGGTCTCCGGGGGCAGCCGGTCCAGGCGCAGTTCGCCGTCGAGCGTCATCTCGATCGCGGCCGTGCCCTTCTCGAGGTCGATCGCGCGCGACGTCTCGGTCAGCGAGATCGTGCGGATCGCGCCCGACGCGTAGAGCACCAGGAACCGCTGGATCGGCACCACGCGGCGGTCGACCGGGTCGACCATCGCGTAGATCGACACCCAGTCCTCGGCGATGCGCAGCTGCACGTACTCGGCCAGACGCTGGGTCAGCTTCTCGTCGAGCGACTTGCCGAACCAGCGCGACCAGGGCAGCAGGGCGAGGCAGATCGCGCTGCCGATCACCAGCAGCGCGGCAACGGAACGATTCGGGGAGGTCTTCATCGGGCGATGCTCTTGGCGGTGGTCGCGGGCAGCGTGAAACCGACGCAGCCGAGGTCGGTCTGCTGCATCAGCAGCACGTCGTCGGCGCCGTCACCGTCGACGTCGCCGGCACCGAGGTTCAGCACGCCCTCGGTCAGCGGGATGCGACCGACGACCTCGCAGGCGCCGTCGGCTGTGCAGCGCACGACGACGACGCCGTGCTGGCAGGCGAGGAACAGACCGCGGTCGCCGCCGGCCAGGCGCGCGAACACGATGTCGAAGCACGATTCGCTGTCCGGCAGGCCGCTGTCGAACCGCCGCCAGGCGGTGCCGTCGTGGCGATACAGCGCCACCGGCGCGTGCACGCCGTTGGGCAGGCCGCAGACCGCGAGCTCGGCGCGGCCGTCGCCGTCCAGATCGGCGGCGGCGATGCCGCGCGTGATGCCGCTGACTTCGTTCGGGCCGAACGTCGACGGCAGGCCGTCGGCGAACTCGCTCCACGCACCTTCGCGCCAGCGCCAGACCCTCGGCCCCATCGACGTCGCCGCGATCAGTTCGACACCGCCGTCGCCGTCGACGTCGGCGAACCGCACGATCGCGCCGTAGTGCGACGCCTCGAGCAGCTGCTGCTTCGGTTCGAACGCACCCGAGCCGTCGTTGCGCAGCACGTAGAGTCCGCCGGTCTTCGGGAAGAAGCCCATCACGGCCAGATCCGGCGCGCCGTCGCGGTCGTAGTCACCGAGCGCGACGTCGGCGCACGAGACACCGGCCAGGTCCATCAGCGGCTCCAGCGGCACCCATTCGTCGTGGCCTTCGAAGCCGAGGAAGTTCAGGAAGCCGCGCGGCGGCAGGTCGTGGCCCGAATAGACGATGTCGAGCCGGCCGTCGCCGTTGAGGTCGGCGACGTCGGCGCCGCCGTAGCCCATGTCCTTCGCGAGCCCCGCGTCGGCGAGGCGCCAGCCGCCGGCACCGTCGCCGAGGTAGGCGCGCAGGCCGTCGGCGATGCGGACCTTGTCGAAGCGCCGGATCGACGTGACGCAGTCGAGCTTGCCGTCGCCGTTCAGGTCGGCGACCACCGGCTTGCCGCGCCACTCGCCGCTGTCCGGCAGGCCGTTGCCGAGCTGGCGCACGGTCAGCAGCGGGTACTTCGCCACCGCGGCCTCGCGCACGGCACGAGCCGATTCGGCGATGCGTTCCATGTCGTTGAGCGCCGGCTGGCCGGTCGCCGCCGCGCCGCCGCCGAAACGGAACCACGCGACGGCGCCGAGCAGCGCCAGGAACACGAGAGTCAGGAGACGGTTCATCGCGGATCTCAGTGGTTCAGGGAGCCGTTGGCTTGCTTGGCCGCGCTCTCGCCGAGCTGGCGGCGCGGATCACAGATGCTGGTGGTGCCGGCGGTCAGGGCGCCGAGCAGCGCACCGTCGGCAGCGATCAGCTGGCCGCCCGGCGTCCGGACGCCGAGGCTCTGCAGCAGGAACCACCCCGATGTCAGGTCGTCGACACCGTCGCAGTTGGTGTCGACCTCCTCGGGATCGTTCGGCATGCCGGCCAGGAACACCGGATCGAACAGCGTGTTGATCCGCGCCAGCCGCGTCTCGAACCAGCAGTGGAACGAGACCGTCGCGGACAGCGGCATCTCGTAGTCGTTCCAGACCGAGAACAGGACCATGTGCACGTCGGCCAGGTCGCCGGTCAGGTTCAGCAGCGCGAGCTGCGGGTCCGCTTCGGCCAGGAACGAGTCGAGGTAGAGCCGGTCCGGCAGCATCTCGTACTCGACGCCGTCGAAGTCGCGGCGGCCGTCGGCGTCGACGTCGGTCGCGGCCCCGTGTGGCGCCGGCGACTGGAACGTCAGCGCCTCGAGCCGGTACGCGAAGCCGGTCGCACTCAACACCAGCGACGATCCGATCAGGTAGTTGTGCGACCACGCGGTCTCGAACTGCGTCGGGTCTTCGGCGACGACCGCCAGGTAGCCCATCTGGCGCTGCAGGCCGAAGCCGAGGTTGTGGCATTCGGTCAGCACGGTCAGCGTGTCTGCGGGCGTCAGCGGCTCGACGCGGTCGAACACCGTGCAGTTCAACGGCCGGAACGGATCGGCCGGATCCGGCACGACGTTCGTGTAGTAGAAGTGCGCGTTCGTGGTGCCACCGAGCGTGCCGACCGACGCCGGCATCAGGCTGGTGTTGGTCACCGTGATGACCGTGAACAGCCCGCCGCCGGAGTGGTGCACCGGGTAGATCAACAGACTTCCGGGCTCACGGCCGCCGGCATGGAGATCGTCCACGCAGCAGCTCGCGGCGAACAGCGACAGGGCCAGCAGGGAGGATCGCATCGGCGGCGGGGTCGAGGGGTGCCACGCGACGAAGGCCCGGAAGACGGGTGAACACGCGGCCTCGAACGCTACCCCGCGCCGCGACCACGGGCCGAGCGACCGCGCGCCGAGCCGCCGCATCGTCCCGACTCGGGACGCGGCACCCGCCGCGGAACGCAAAACGGACAGGTGGGGCCTGATGCCCCACCTGCCCGCTGTTGGAATCGGGTGCGAAGACCCGATCCGATCAGTGCGCGAACGAGCCGTTGGTCTGCTTGACCACGCTCTCCGCCAGCAGACGGCCGCCGTTGATCAGCGAGCCGACGCCGGTGGTGATCGCGCCCAGCATCGCGCCGTCCGCGGCGATCAGCTGGCCACCCGGATTGCGGACACCGAGGCTCTCGATCGAGACCCAGCCGGTCTCGAGATCGTGGTAGCCGTCGCAGCTGATGTCGAGCTCGTTCGGGTCGTTCGGCGTGCTGCGCAGGAACTGCTCCGTGAAGAGCGTGCTGACCTGCGAGAGGCGTGCCTCGAACCAGCACTTGAACTCGACCGTCGCCGACAGCGGGAACTCGTAGTCGTTCCACACCGACAGCAGCACGCGGTTCTTGTCCGCGTCGGTGCCGGTGAAGTTGATCAGCGTCAGGGCCGAGTCCTGGATCGCGATGAACGAGTCGATGTAGAGCAGGTCCGGCAGGGCCTCGTACTCGACGCCGTCGAAGTCGTAGGCGCCGTTCGAGTTGACGTCGGTCGGCTGGCCGGCCGCGACCGGCGACTTCAGCGCCACCGCCTCGACCGAGAACGACAGGCCGCTGGCTGCGAGCACCAGCTCCGAGCCCAGCAGGTGGTTGTGCGACCACGAGGTCTGGAACAGGGCCGGGTTCTCCGCGGCGACGACCAGGTAGCCTTCCTGGCCACCGAACGTCGCGTTGTGGCAGCCGGTCAGGACCGACAGGGTGTCGGCCGGCGTCAGCGGCTCGACGCGGTTGAAGATCGAGCAGCCGTACGGCTCGAACTGGTTGTACTGGTTGCGCGAGACGTTGACGTAGTAGAAGTGGACGTTGGTCGAGCCGCCGAGGCTCAGGATCGTCGCGGGGTTCAGGTTCGTGTTCGTGACCGACACGACCGTGAAGAAGCCGGGGGCGACGCCGTTGCTCGGCGTGCCCGGGGCGCCGCCAGAACGGTGGACCGGATACACGAGCAGGCTGCCGGGTTCACGGCCGCCGGCAAGGGCGTCCGAGGCAAGGCTGGCGACGCAGGCCGCGGCCAGGATGGGAGCGAAGATCTTCATGTCGAGGTTTCCTAGGGAGTTGCGAGTCAAGATGCGCTCGAGGGGGCGGGCAACTGGTGGTTCCCGGTTCGAGACTGTGGAAAAATATTGGGATCGGCGAGCCTGTCAAGTTAGGTAAGTGCGTAGAGAGCATTGGGATACGTACGACCGTCACCCGCTGAACCGCATTGTGGAATCTGCGCCCGACGGCGCGGTGCGCGATGGCCCGGTTCCCTTGTCCCTGCGGTGGCATGGAGGGTTCGTCGCCGCGCTTGCGCGCCGGACACCGGCACCGCGGGCGCTGCCGTCCTTGCCGTCCGCCGAGGTCCGCTTGCGATCGACGGTAGCGCGCTTCGAGCTAGCCAGAATGGCATTCCGGCGACGAGAGGCGCCAAAAATCCTTCCGAAATCTCTCCGGGCATGTCGTGCTGGCGCGTGGCGTGCTCCCGAGGTCGCGGACGACGCCAGCCGGTGCGAGCCTCGCGCTGAGACGAAGCACGGACCCCGGTCCGCGGTGTGAGCTAGGGTTCGCGGGTTCCCTCTCGCCCCCCCCATGCCGCCCAACACCCCGCACCGATCTGCGCGTTCCCGATTCGTCGCGCTGCTGCCCCTGGTGCTCGCTGGCGCCTGCGGCGGCGGCGGCGGCAGCACCGGCGTCGTGGTCCAGGACCCACCCGTCGAGCCCCAGCCGACGGCATCACTGAGCCTCAGCGAGCCTGCCAGCGACACCGACGTCGCCCCGCTCGCGTCGATGCGGGTCGTGCTGCAGGCGCGCGACCCGTTGGCACGCGCGACGCTGCGGCTGCTGCTCGACACCGACGGCGATGCTGGTACGCGGACCGATCAGATCCTGCTGGCCAGCCTGCCGCCCGAGCAACTGGGCGACCTGACGCTCGACGTGCCGCTGCCCGCGACGGCCGTCAGCGGCACGCACCATCTGCTGGGCCTGCTCGACGACGGCGTCCGCGCCGCCGTCGCAGCGTTCGCACCGGGCCGCATCACGATCGCGACCGGTGGCCCGGTCGATCCACCGGACGAAGAACCGGATCCGCTCGCGCTGGCGCTGTCCGCGCCGGCCACCGACGCGCAGATCGCGCGCGGCGGCACCGTCGCGGTGCGGTTCGTGGTTCCAGGCACCGGCACCGCGCAGCTGCGCATCCTCGCCGACAGCGACGGCAACGCTGCGACGACCGGCGACCAGCACGAACTGACCTCGCGCACGATCGCGCGCGGTGCGACCGCGACCGACGCCGTGGTGCCGGCCGATGTCCCGGTCGGCGCGTACGCCGTGCTCGGCATCGCCACCACGCCGGACGGCGCCGTGGCCCGGGCCACCGCGCCGGGCCGGCTCGAGGTCGTCGACGTCGGCCTGGCGGTGCGGGAAGGCAACACCTCGTACGAAGAAGGTCGCGCGCTGGCGTTCGCCGCCGACGGCGCCCTGCTCGCCGCCGGGCGCTTCTCGGGCTCGACCACGTTCGGGCTCTGGCCGCAGGTCACCCACTTGAACGCGCAAGGCGACGACGACGTGTTCCTGGCCCGCTACCGGACCGACGGCACCCTCGCCTGGGCCCGCCGCGCCGGCGGACCGTCGCGCGCCGACTGGCCGGCCGCGATCGCGGCCGATCCGGACGGCACCTTCGTGGTCGGCGGCTTCTTCCACGGCCTCGCCGCGTTCGACGGCGGAGCACCGACCAGCGGCCTGCAGTCGGCGGGCGACGACGACGGCTTCCTTGCGCGCTACGCGGCAGACGGTGCCCTGCTGTGGGCCCGCCGGTTCGGCGGCCTGCTGCGCGACGAAATCGCCGGCCTGGTCCGCGCTGCCGACGGTTCGCTGCTGGTGACCGGGTCGTTCGCCGCCCAGGCACAGTTCGGCACCGTGTCGCTGACCGTGCGCGGTGCGCTCTCGACGAGTGACGGTTTCGTCGCGCGCTACGACGCCGCCGGCACCCCGCTGTGGGTGCGCCAGTTCGGTGGCGCCGACGTCGACGACGCCGGCCGCGCGATCGCCGCGACCGCCGACGGCGGCGTGCTGGTCGCGGGCAACTTCCGCGGTACGGCGACCTTCGGCGACGGCGCCGCGGCGGTCGCGCTCACCGCGACCGGCGGCAGCGACGTGTTCGTCGCCCGCTACGACGGCAACGGCTCGCTGCTGTGGATCCGGCGCGGCGGCGGCACCCTCGACGACGAAGCGCGCAGCCTCGCGGTGACCTCGGCCGGCGACGCGGTCGTCGGCGGCGGCTTCCGCGCCCAGGCGGGCTTCGCCGATGCGGCACAGCCGCTGGCACTGCTGGCGCTCGGCGGCCTCGACGGTTTCCTGGCCCGCTATGCCAGCGACGGCGCGCTGCAGTCCGTGCAGACCGTCGGCAGCACCGGCGACGACGAAGTCCGCAGCGTCGCCGCGACCGCGGACGGCGGCATCGTCGCAACCGGCCACTTCCAGACTTCGGCGCTGGTCACCGGCGTGACGCCGGCGGTCTCGCTGGTCGGCTTCGGCGGCCGCGACGCCTTCGTCGCGCGCTACGACGCAAACGGCGTGCTGGCCTGGGTGCGCGCTGCCGGCGGCGCCGAACACGACCAGGCGCTGGCGGTCGCGGTCGCCGGCAACGGCGCGTTCGCGATCACCGGGTCGTTCCTGACCGCGGCCGGATTCGGCAGCGGCGCCAACCGCCAGACGCTGACGGCGGTCGGCTGGGCCGACGCGTTCGTCGTGCGCTACAACGCCGACGGCGACCTGTAGGCCGCCGCCGGCGCACGCCTCACTTGGCGCCGGTCAGTTCCTGGACCAGCGCGGTCTCGCCGTAGATCTTGTCGATCGCCTCCAGCATGCCGCCGGTGTGCACGCCGACGCAGCGGTTGATGCGCTCGTCGAACCAGTAGTTGCCTGGCAGCGACTCGATGTTGCCGTCGAACACCAGGCCGACGACCTCGGCCTTGCGGTTCAGGATCGGGCTGCCGGAGTTGCCGCCGATGATGTCGCAGGTGCAGACGAAGTTGTACGGCGTGTCGAGGTTCAGCTTCGACTTCTTCTCGAGCCAGTGCTGCGGCAGGTCGAACGGCGGCTGATTGTCGAACGCGGCGTTGCGCTCGTAGAGGCCGTTGAACGTCGTCTTCGGCGGCACCATCGTCGTGCCCGCCTCGTAGCCCTTCACGGTGCCGTAGGCGAGCCGCAGCGTGAACGTCGCGTCCGGGTAGTTGTCGGTGCCGTAGACGTCGAAGCGCGCCTGGTTGATGGTCGCCTTCGCGGCGCCGCAGACCTGCACGGTCACGCGCTCGTGCTCCTGCATCATGCGCTGCATGTCGGGGCGCTCGCCGCCGAACTGTTCCGTGAGCTTCGCCATCTCGGCGGCGATCATCTCGAACGCGGCCTTGACCTCGGGCTTGCCGCTGCGCTCGATCAGCTCGGCGTCCCGCACCTTGATGCGCGCCAGGCTGTCCGCGTCGCGCAGGCCCCGCAGGTGGCCTTCGTAGGCCTTCAGCGAGTTGGCGATGCCGAAGTAGCGGTCGCGCAGCTCGAACGCCTTCTCCTCGCTGGCCGCCATCTGCCGCTGCATCATCTCGGCCATGCGGGTCAGTGCGCGCACGATCGCCGGCACGCTGACGTCGCGGTGGAACACCATCTCCTCGTGCGTCAGCGACCGCTCGGTGCTGCCCGGGTGGCCGGAGACGAACACCAGTTCGTCGGTCGCGGCGCCCTGCGCGTTCCACTGGAAGTAGAACTTCGACGAGTCGATCGGCTTGTCGTCCTCGTAGACGCGGAAGAACGCGCAGTCGAGGTCGAAGCGCGGGTAGGTGAAGTTGTCCGGCTCACCGCCGAAGAACGCGACCTGCTTCTCGGGTGCGAACACGACGCGGACGTCGTCGTAGACGTGGTAGACGTGGATCCGGAACTGGTTGCCGTCGTACAGCTGCACCGGATCGGCCTTGATGTGCTTGGCATCGTCGCTCAGCGCCGCGCACATCTCCTCGAACTTGGCGCGCCACTCGTTGCCCTCGGGCGTCTTGTCCGCGGCCTTCGCGGCGAGGATCTCGGCGGTCACGTCCTTGATCTCGATCAGCTGGCGCAGCGTCAGATCGGTGCCCTTGACCTCGCTGCCGTAGAGGCGGGCGCTGAACCCGTCCTTGACCCAGTCCTTCTCCGGCGTCGAGATCTTCTGGATCGTCTCCAGCGCGACGTGGTGGTTGGTCATCACGAGCCCGTTCGGCGACACGAACGACCCCGAGCCACCGGTGTCGAAACGCACCGAGCCGAGCCGCACGTGCTCGAGCCACTGCTGGGTCGGTTCGAAGTCGTACTTCTCCTTGAGCCGCTTCAGCGGCAGACCGTCGAAGGGCCACATGCCCT
Organism: Planctomycetota bacterium; assembly: GCA_016794425.1. Classification (GTDB taxonomy): domain Bacteria; phylum Planctomycetota; class UBA1135; order UBA1135; family UBA2386; genus JAEUHS01. The sequence continues at coordinate 33,004 of JAEUHR010000036.1, read as the reverse complement.
CGTCGGGGCGGACGGCGGACGTGGGGAAGGCGGCGCCGGACAAAACGACGGCGGTCGCCACCTGGAGCAGCGGGGTCAGTTGCATGACGTGTCTCGTGTGCCGACGCCGGGGTTGGCGATTCGGGGCCGCACATGATAGGGACGGCGCGGCTCCGCACCAGGATTGCGTGGCATCGGCGGCCCTCGGCTGGCCGCGAGGGGAGCGCATCGGGCCCGCGCACCGGCGCGCGGGCCGATCGCCCGGGTCACGCGCGGCGGCGCGGCTCGAGCCACTCGACCGTCGTCGCGTGGTCGCCGAACGTGATCCGAATCTCGCGACGAAACCGGCGCACCAGCGCCGCGACGAGCCGCCGGGCGATGTGCAGGCCGGTGGTCGGCACCAGCACGCGGTCGTCGCGCACCTCGACGCGCATCACGCGCTCGAGCGGATGCTCGGCCACTTCGGCGCGCTCGACGTTGCCGATCATGCCGCGCACCTCGTTCCACCGCGGCGGCAGCGCGCCGGTCAGCTCGAGCACGTGCGCCGGCACCCCGTCGCGGATCCGTTCGCAGGCCGGGCACAGGACACGCGGCAGGTCCGGCAGCGGCTCGTCCCAACGCCAGCGCCCCTGCCACTCCGTGGCACCGCACTGCCCGCAGGCAGCCGGATAGAGCTTGCCGGCAGGACGGTACGGATCGACCCAGGTGTGGGCGGCCTTGCGGGCGCGGGCGAATGCCAGCGCGCGCGACGATGCATGATGCCTCATGGTGGAACCTCCACCGGCAATCGGAGCAGATCCGCGGCGGCCGCGCGTCGCCCACTCGGCCCCGCCTCGCTACGAACGACGCCCCCCGCCCGCTACGCTCCGCGCCGTGCCGCTGCGCCGCCGTGTCCACGAGCTGCTCGAAGCCGACCAGGCTCTGGCACCCACCGCCCGGCTGGTGCGCCTGTGCCTCGCGGCGTTGATCGTGCTGAACAGCGTCGCCGTCGTGCTCGAAACCGTGCCGTCGCTGCGCGCGGCGTGGGCCGCCTGGTTCGACGGGTTCGAGCGCGTGTCGGTGGCAGTGTTCACGACCGAGTACCTGCTGCGGGCCTGGGCCGCTCCGGAGACGACGCGCTACGCCGGCCGCGCCGGCCGGCTGCGCTGGGCGTGTTCGCCGATGGCGGTGCTGGACCTCGCCGCGATCCTGCCGGCGTTCCTGGCCGGCATCGTGCCGGACCTGCGCACGCTGCGCCTGCTGCGGCTGCTGCGCATCGTGCGGATCGTGCGGCTCGGTCGCTACTCGCTGGCGCTGCAGACGCTGCTGCAGGTGCTGCGCACCAAAGCCCCCGACCTGCTGTCGCTGGCGTTCCTGCTGGCGGTGCTGCTGGTGCTCGCCTCGACGCTGATGTTCTACTGCGAGCACGAAGCGCAGCCGCGCACGTTCTCGAGCATCCCCGCGACGATGTGGTGGGGCATCGTCACGCTGACCACCGTCGGCTACGGCGACATGGCGCCGGTCACCGACCTCGGTCGCCTGCTCGGCGGCGCGATCGCGGTGCTCGGCATCGGCATGTTCGCGCTGCCCGCCGGCCTGCTCGGCGCGGCGTTCGTCGACCAGCTCGGCAAGGCGCGCCAGGAACGGCGTCACCACGGCCCCGGCGCGGCCAGCTCGCACGGTCCGACCTGCCCGCACTGCGGCCACCACCTCGGCGGCCGGAGCTGAGGGGAAAGCCGCGGCGCAGCGATGGAACCGGCCACGCCGGCACCTACCATCGCGGCCGTGGCTCCCCGACTGCTGCTGACGCCGCTGCCCCACGACGGCCCCGAGACGTTCGCCGAGTACCGCGCCCGCGGCGGCTACGACGGCCTGATGCGCCTGCTGCAGGACGGCACGCCCGAACAGCTGCGGCGCGAAGTCGCGATCGCGGGGCTGCGCGGCCGCGGCGGCGCCGCGTTCCCGACCGCTCGCAAGTGGGAGCTGGCCGCGAACTCCGGCCACGACACGCGCTACGTGGTCGCCAACGGCGGGGAACACGAGCCCGGCAGCCGCAAGGACCGCGTGCTGGTCGAACGCCACCCACACGCGGTGCTCGAGGGCCTGATGCTGGCCGGCATCGCGACCGGCGCGACCAAGGCGTGGCTCTACCTGATCGAGGACATGCACGGCCCGCGCGCCGCCGCCGAACAGGCGCTGCGCGAACTCGACGAACAGGGCCTGATGCACCTGCCGATCGCGCTCCACCTCGGACCGCCGACCTACGTCGCCGGCGAGGAGACCGCGGCGCTGAACGCGATCGAGGGCAAGCCGGCGAAGCCGCGCAAGAAGCCGCCGTTCCCGGGCGAGCTCGGGTTGTTCGAGAAGCCGACCACGGTCAACAACGTCGAGACGCTGGCGCACACGGCCTGGATCGCGCGGCACGGCGGCGCCGCGTTCGCCGCGATCGGCACCACCGAGAGCAAGGGCACGCTGCTGTTCACGCTCGGCGCCGAGGTGCGGCGGCCCGGCGTCTACGAACTGCCGTTCGGCACGACGTTCCGGCAGTTGATCGACGACTGCGGCGGCGGGCTCGCGAACGGCCGCGCCGTGCGTGCCGTGCTGCCCGCCATGTCGTGCGGCTTCGTCGCCGCGGCGCACCTCGACGTGCCGATCGCCTACGAGACGCTGCGGCCGCTCGGCAGTTCGCCGGGCTGCGGCGGCGTGCGCATCGTCGACGACGCGACCGACACGGTCGCGCTGACGCTCGAGATCGCCGAGTTCTTCATGCGCGAACAGTGCGGCCAGTGCCCGCCGTGCCGCATGGAGACCAACCAGTTCGTGCACATCCTGAAAGCGGTGCAGCAGGGCAAGGGCCCGGGCTACCAGGACAAACTGCAGAAGCTCGCCGAGTTCTCGCGCAAGAAGGGCTTCTGCTCGCTGATCGAGATGGCGGCTGCGCCGGTGCTCAGCGCGGTGCAGTGCTTCGCCGAGGACTTCGCGCGCGCCGCCGGGCCTGGCACGCCGGCCGGATCCTGACGTGCCGACCTACTACGTCGCCTGCACGCTCGGCCTCGAAGAGGTGCTGGCACGCGAGCTGCGTGAGCTCGGCGCCGGCAGCGTGACCCTGCGCCGCGGCGCCTGCTCGTTCGTCGACGAACCCGCGACCGCCTACGCGGCCTGCCTGTGGCTGCGCTCGGCGATCCGCGTGCAGGAGGAACTCGCGCGCGGCCCCGTGCGCGACCGCGACGACCTCTACGCACTGGCCTCGACCGTCGACTGGTCGCGGTCGATGACCCACCTGCAGACGCTGGCGATCGACGGCTCGGTCAAGGACAGCTTCGCCAACGACACGCGCTACCCGGTGCTGGTCGTCAAGGACGCGATCTGCGACCAGTTCCGCGCGGCCACCGGCAAACGGCCCGACGTCGCGCGCGACCGGCCCGACCTGCCGGTCAAGCTCGTGCTGCAGGGCGAACAGGCGATCCTGTACCGCGAACTCGGCGGCGAACCGCTGCACAAGCGCGGCTACCGCGAGGTGCTGCACAGGAGCCCGCTCAATGAAGCGACGGCCGCCGGCCTGCTGCTGCTGACCGACTGGGACCGCCGCTCGCCGGTGCTGGACCCGATGTGCGGCTCGGCGACGTTCCTGATCGAGGCCGCCTGGCTGGCCACCGACCGCGCGCCGGGGCTCGGCCGCACGTTCGCGTTCGAACGCTGGTGCGACACCGACCTCGGCGCGTGGCGCGCGCTCTACGACCAGGCCGAGGCGCGCGCCGCCGCCGGCGCCGAACGCGTGCCGAAGCTGTGCGGCAACGACCGCCACCCGGGCGCGATCGCGATCGCGCAGCAGGCGATCGGCGCCGCCGGCCTCGGCGGCAAGGTGCAGCTCGTGCACGGCGACGTGCGGGACTTCGCGCCGCCGTTCCCGCCGGCGCTGGTGGTCACGAACCCGCCGTACGGCGAACGGCTGCAGGACGACCCGCGCGCGCTCGCCGACGACTGGCGCGCGCTCGGGCAGTTCCTGCACGAACGCTGCGGCGGTGCGTCGGCGTACGTGCTGTGCGGCGCGCCGGAGCTGTCGCGGCAGCTCGGCCTGCGTGCGAGCCAGAAGTTCCCGGTGCGCAACGGGCCGATCGAGTGCCGCTGGCTGCGCTACCAGATCGACGCGCGCTGACGTTCAGCCGGAGCGCTCGCGGCAGCGCCGGCCGAGCCAGACGCCGATGCCGGCCCAGGCCGCGAACAGCGGCGCCGCGAAGCCGAGCAGGCCCGCGCCGCCGATCTGCAGCCGCAGCAGCAGGTCGTTGACCAGCGCGCCGAGCACGTCGCCGGTGCGCAGCACCGCGGTGTCGATCACGGCCTTCGCGACGTACTTGTCGTCGCGCCCCAGCGCGGTCGACAGCACTTCGCGCGCCGGCTTGTCGATGCCGAACTGCAGCATGCGCCGCAGCACCTCGACGGTCGCGTAGACCGGGACCAGCGGCCACTGGCCGAACGCCATGAGGCCGACGAAGCTCGCCACCGGCATCGTGCACAGCGCGACGGCGATGCCGCAGAACAGCAGCACGCGGCTCGTCAGCACCAGCTGCAGCCCCAGGCACAGCGCGTTCTGCCAGAAGTTGATGTCGGCCTCGACCGAGCGCCGCGCCGCGTCGTCGAACAGCAGCTCGCGCGCCAGCGCGATGCGCTGGTAGTAGAACGTCGTCGCCGCCACCGCGGCGATCAGCACGAACAGCGCGATGCCGCGCAGGTACGGATCGGTCACCACGCGCCGCACGCCGCGCGCGAACGACGGCACCGCAGCCGGCGCCGGTGCCGGTGCCGGTGCCGGTGCCGCGACAGGCCGCGCGGCCCCCATCGTCCGGCACGCGCGCAGCGCGCACCACCAGGCGACGATCGCCAGTTCCACGGCCACCGCCGCGAGCAGCAGCACCTCGCCGTAGCTCCAGCCCGCCAGCGCCTTCGACGCCTTCGAGCCGAGCATCGCGCCGAGCGTGCCGCCGACCGAGACCAGCCCGAACAGCCGCTTGCCCTGCTGCGGCGAGAACCACTCGACCGCGTGCACCCAGACCAGCGTCACGCCGCAGACGCTGAACGCGGTCACCCACGAGTAGAAGAACGCGTAGCCGAGGTCGCGCCCGTCCTGCCAGCCGAGCGGGCCGAGCGCGCCTTCGTGGCCGGCGAACACGGCCGCCAGCGCGACGAAGCTGATCGCGAACGCGTGCAGCGCGTATGGCAGGAAGCGGTGCGACGGCAGCCGGCGCACCAGCGCCACGTACGGCTGGTTCAGCGCCGTCGTCAGCACCAGCGTCAGCACGAACAGCCACAGCAGGTCCTGCTGCGCGAACGCCGAGGCGACGTTCTCGCGCAGCGGACGCAGCAGGTAGTAGGCGAACAGCACGCCGCAGAACGCGACCGCGGTCCAGAACGCCGCGCGGCGTTCGTCGCGCGTGGCGTCGTGCAACCGCAGCAGCCGCAGCAGGAAGTCCGTCACGGCGCGCATCTACGGGACCGGCGCACCGGCGGCGAGCCGCGGGCGGGGCATTTCAGCTCCGCGGGCCGCGCCCGCGCACGCGCTCGAGGAACGCCTTCTCGGCCGGCTTCAGCCGCTTGCCGGGCAGCCGCCACAGCCGCAACCGCGCGACCTCCTCGAGCAGCAGCGCGATCCACTGTTCGCGCTCGCCGAGGATCTTCGGCAGGTTGCGGTGTTCACCCCACTGCGCGCCGATTTCACCGGCGTAGTCGCGCACCTGGTCGCGCAGCGCCAGCAGCAGGTCGAGCAGCAGCGCCTCGCCGGAACCCTGGCCGCGGCGCGCCGCGAGCTTCGGCAGCAGTTCGCGCACCTGTTCGGGCCGCGCCGACTGGAACCACGGCGACCGCACCAGCTCGGCCGCGAAGCGGTCGCCGAAGTGCCGCGCCAGCACCAGCAGGCGGTTGCGTTCGCCGAGTTCGTCCTTCCAGGTCGGCGCCTTGGCGATCGAGCCGTGGCCGATGTGCTCGCAGACGCCGGCCGGCACGTACAGCGCGTGCCAGCCGGCAGCGCCGAGCCGCAGCGCCAGCTCGACGTCCTCGTAGTACATGTGGAAGTCTTCGTCCTGGCCGCCGACCGCGCGCCAGGCCGCGGTGCGGAACAGCGCGCAGCAGCCCGACACGCCGAACACGCGCTGCGCCGGCCCGGCCGTACCGGGATCGGCCTTGCCCTGGTCGCGGTCGACCCAGTAGAGGTCGGCGCGCTGCTCGATGCCGGTCGTGCAGATGCGCCCGTCGGGGAACACGATCTTCGGCGCCGCCGCCGCCGCACGCGGATCGGCGTCGAGCGCCGCGACCAGCGCGCGCAGGCAGCCCGGCCGCAGCACCGCGTCGGTGTTCAGCAGCAGCGCATAGTCACCCTCGGCGCGCGCGACACCGAGGTTGTTCGCGGCGGTGTAGTCGTTGCGCTCGTGCTGCACGAAGCCGACGTCCGGGAACTCGCGCTGCACGAACGCCTGCGAACCGTCGCTCGACCCGTTGTCGATCAGGATCGTGCGCAGGGTCGTCTCCCCGGCGGCCGCGGCGGCCGCGACCGAACGCAGGCACGCCGACAGGAACTCGCGGCCGTTCCAGTTGACGACGACGACGGTGACGCGAGGCGCGGCCATCCGCCGACATTCCTACGCGGCCGGGCCGGCCACCGCCAGGACTTGTTGCGCTGGCGCCGACGCCGTGCGCCCCTATCGTCCGCGCCTCGCATGAGCGAACCCGCCGGCGCGCGCTACGTCCCGCATCTGCTGCTGACCGCGATGATCGCGATCTGGGGCGGCAGCTACGCCGTGGTCAAGGTCGCGCTCGAGTCGCTGCCGCCGTTCGCGGTGGTCGCGCTGCGCTTCTGGCTCGCGGTGGCGTGCGTGCTGCCGTTCGTGCGGCCGGGCTTCGGCGCCGAGCTGCGCGCGGCGGCGCGGCCGGGCCTGCTCGCCGGCGCGCTGCTCGCGCTCGGCTACCTGCTGCAGACGCTCGGCATGAACGAGACCTCGGCCTCGATGGGCGGCTTCCTGTCGGGCCTGATCGTGCTGCTGGCCGGGGTCGGCGGTTTCGTGTTCTTCCGCGCCCGCTTCGGCGCGCTGTCGGTGCTCGGTTTCGTGCTGGGGCTCGCCGGCATGGCGCTGTTGTGCTGGCCCGGCGAGGTGCCGGCGGGCACACCCGTCGTCGACACGCCGCGCGGCATCCTGCTGCAGATCGGCTCGTCGACCGCCTACGCGGCGCACATCCTGCTGCTGTCGCGGTTCGGCCGCACGGTGCCGCCGCTCGCGTTCTGCAGCTGGCAGCTGCTGGTCACCGCGGTGGTGGCCACCGCCGTCGGCACCAGCACCGGCGAACTGACCGCCGCCCGCCTCGCGGCGACCGCGTGGACGCCCGGCCTGATCGCGGCGCTGGTCTACCTCGGCGCGCTGGCGAACACGCTCGGCATCGCGGTGCAGGGCCGCGTGCAGCACCGGATCCCGCCGGTGCACGTAGCACTGCTGTTCACGACGCAGCCGCTGTTCGCGGCGCTGGTCGCCTGGCTCGCGCTCGGCGACCGCATGGGCCCGATGCAGCTGGCCGGCGGCCTGACGATCGTGCTCGGCGTCTTGGCGTCGAGCCTCGACCGCCGCTGAAGCGGCTCACGCACCGCGGATCGCGGCCACCGCCGCACGCGCCGCCGCCGCGAGTTCTCCGTCCTTGCCGCCGGCCAGCCGCTCGAGCACCGGCAGCGCCGCCGCGTGGCGCAGCGCGCCGAGCAGTTCGCAGGCGCGGCACCGTTCGCGCAGCGCGAGCCGGTCGACCAGCGCGCGCGTCTCGGCAGAGGCGTCGCGGTTGGCCTGCTGCACCGGCGCGCGGTCGCGCCGCGCGATCGTCAGCAGCACGGCGGCACCGGCCGCATCGCCGTGCTCGGCCAGCGCCATCGCCGCCGACTCGCGCCGATGGTGGTCGCCGTCGGTCAGGAACTTCGCCAGCGCCGCCTTGCCGCCGTCGGTGTCGAGCTGCACGCCGATCCAGGCCATCGTGAAGCGCGACGTCGCATCCTTCGCCGCGAAGCCGCGCGCGACCAGTTCGCCGGCGTCGGCCGCCGCCAGTGCGCCGAGCGCGGCGCCCGAGGTCAGCGCCCCCGCCACCGCCGCGAGCAGCTTGCCCGACCGGTCGTCGACCGCCGCGGTCAGCGCCGCGCGCACGGCGTCCGGCACCGCGCTGGCGGCCAGCGCCTGCGCCGCCGCCGCCTGCACCGCCGGCCGCCGCTCGGCCAGCCGTTGCCGCAGGGACTCGAGCAGCGCGGTGCTGGGTCGCTCGGTCGCCGCGATCAGTTCGGGCACCGCCAGTTCGGCGCCGCGCGCGACCTGATCGAGCAGCGCGCGTTCGGCCGCCGCCAGTTCGCCGGCGTGCGCCTCGGCCGGGAACCGCCGCACCTGGCCGTCGGCAGCGACCTCGCGGTCGACCTGCCGCACCGGCAACTGCCGCAGCGCGCCGTCGGGGCCGCGGATCTGCGCGCGGTTGTCCTTCACGGCGACGACGCTGCCGGGCAGCACCTCGCCGCCCTGCAGCCAGACCTGCTGCGCCGGCAACGCCGTCGCGACCAGCAGCCACCACGTGCACGACCAGAGCTTCATCGGGCCTCCTTCACGACCAGGTTCTTCAGGGTGATCGTCTCGGTGCCGAACTCGCGGCCGAAGATCTGGCCGAGTGCGATCGAGGTCGGCCACGGCAGCTGGTCGACCACGGTCCAGCCGACCACCATCGTCTCGGTCCACGCCGGCGCGCCGCGCCCCGCCTTCGGGTGCTGGCGTTCCCAGCGCTGCACGACTTCGTGGCCGCCGACGGTCGACCAGGTCAGCCGGACCTCGGCCCCGTCGGCGGTACGCCAGCCGCGCACGAGGCCGCCCGCGGTCGCGACGCTGACGACGGGACCGCCGGCGATGGCGAAGCTGCCGTCGATCTGCGGACCGTCGATCGTGGCGCCGGCGAAGAACTCGTCGAACGGCAGACGATCGGCGAACTCGCGGCCCCACCACATCAGCAGCCGGTCGCGCAGCAGGAACGCGAGTTCGTGTTCGATCTCGGCCTGCGCGGCGTCGTCGAAGGCGACGTGGAACGACTGCATGTGCCGGCCGAAGCCGGTCGCGGTGAACCGGCCGGCGACGCGCTTGCGTCCGTGCCAGCCGAGGTCGGTGCCGGGGTTGTTCGCCACGAACGCGGCCTCGATCGCCAGCGGTGCGGCGGGCAGCCGGCAGCCGCGGTCCCAGGCTGCGCGCAGCATCGGTGCGCCGGCACCGGCCGGCGGTGTCGGCGCGACGCGTGCGTGCTCGGCGAACGTCGGCGCGCCGAGTTCGAGCCGCTCCGCACTCGCGACGACGCCGCCGAAACTCTGCGTGCACGACCACTGCACCGGCACGAATTCGCCGCCGCAGGTGCCGTAGGCCCAGGTCGAGACGATCGACGTCGACGCGGTGCGCACGACCAACCAGCGCCGGTCCGTCGCGCGCAGCTCCCACGCCGTGCGCAGGTCGCCGAAACCGCGCGAGACGATCCGATCGCCGGCGATCGCGAGGTCGGCGTGCAGCACGCTGGCCGCGCCGCCGTCGGTCGTCAGCGTCGACGCTGCACCGCCGCGCGGCACGCCCCAGCCCGAGCCGCGCAACTCGACGCGGTCGTCGGCGACCAGCACCAGTTCGTTGCGGCGGCACAGTTCGTCCCACTCGGGCCAGGCGACGAACTCGAACGCCGCCTCGATCGCGCCGGTCACGCCGCTCAGCGCGGTGCCGTCGAACTGCACCGCCGGCTCGGCGCCGCGCTGCAGCGTGTAGCGGCCGCGCGCTTCGGCTTCGTCGTAGGCGCCGGGCGCATTCGGCCGCTGCCGCCGCTGCCGGAACACGAAGCTGCCGCTGACCGCCTGCACCGCCGCCGGCCAGCGATAGGCAGCCTCGTAGGCCGGTTGCAGCAACGCCGCGGCCGCCGCGGCATCGTTCGGCGCGACCAGGCTCCAGTCCACGAGCTCGAACGCCGTCGCGCGCATCGGGCACGCGACGGCGGCCTCGTCGAGATACGGCACCGTGCCCGGCAACGACGGCAGGATCCACGCGCGGCGCTGGCCGGCGGCGAGCCGCAGCCCCATGAGCACGGTGGTGTCGCGCGGCTGCGTCAGCTGCACGCGCAGCAGCAGGTCGACGTCGCGGTCGAACGGGTTCTGCAGCTCGACCTCGGTGACCGGGAACGTGCCGGCCAGCGACGAGCGCGACACCGAGCGCGGCTCGCCGAGCCGCAGGTCCGGCGCCGCGACCACGCCGCCGTGGCACCAGGCGGCCGCAGCGACGCGGACGCCCTTCGCGCCGCGAGCGACCGGCAGCGTCACAGCGACGACGTAGGTCTGCTTGCCGCCCGGCGGCACCGGCCGGCCGAAGCGGCGCGCCAGCGGCGCCTGCACGCGGCGGAACGTCTCGCTGCGCACCGCGCCGCTGGTGTCCTTCGCCTCGATCACGAACTCCAGCGGTTCCGCGGCGAGCAGGCCCGTGTTGCGCACCTCGACGGTCAGCAGCCGCTGCTCCCGGTTCTCGGCCACGGCGGTCACGCGGCACGACAGCGCCGCCGGGTCACCGCGCCCGAACTCGGGCACCGGCACGACCGTCTGCGCGCGCGGCGCGGCGACGGTTCCGACGACGACAGCGACGACAAGGGCGATCCGCATCGGTTGCCTCCGGCACCTCGCGGTCACGGCAGCGACAGCTGCACGACGCCGCCGGCCGTGACCTCGATCTCGCGCGGCGCGCCGAACGCCCGCACGCGCGGCCGTCCGCCGCCGAACCTACGTGCCTCGCCGGCGATCCGGTAGCGGCCCTCGGCGAGCAGCAGCACGAAGGCCGGTGCGGTCGGGTCCACTTCGCCCGGGAGGTACTGCCGATCCGGCTCGCCGGCCGGCTCCAGCGGCGTGACGACCACCGCGATCCGTTCGCCGGCTTCGAGCTGCGACCGGTCACAGGTCGCGTGCAGCTGGCCGACCGCGGGCAGCGCGACCTCGACGTCGGTGGCCGTAGCAGCGATCGGCTGCTGCCACTCGCGGCCGCCGAACCGCACCGTCAGCCGCCCCGGCCGGGCCGCCGCGCGTTCGAAGCGCACCTCGCCGGCCGTCTCGACGCGGCCGAGCACCGTCGCGGCGCCGTCGAACGCGATCCACGCCTCGACCCGGCCGGCCGGCAGCGGCGCGCCGTCGGGCTGGCGCAGCCACGCGCGCACGGTGCGGCTGCCTTCGAGCACGACGTCGAGCGGCGCGTCGGGGCCGAGCACCTGGTCGTTTCGCAGCCAGGTCGGGAACGCGGGGTGCACGATCTCGACGTGCGCAGCCGCCAGCGGCGCGCGCAACGGCCCGAGCCGGAAGCGGCCGTCGCCGTCGCTGCGCGCGGTCAGCGCCTGGCCGTCCTGTTCGGCGTACACGCGTGCGCGCGCCACCGGCCGACCCGCGGCGTCGCGCACGGTGCCGGTGACGTGGAACTGCGCCGCGTCGACGACCAGCTCGAGGCTGTCGATCCGGCCGAGCGGCGGCGCCACCACCGACGAACTGGCGAGCTCGTGCCCGGTCTCGTCGATCGCGACGATGCGCAGCAGCAGGCCCGGCGCCAGGTCGCCGAGCTCGAGCCGTCCCGCGCGGTCGAGCGGGAACGCCTGCACGAACGGCTGCAGCGGCCCGGGCCCGGTGCCGGCGTCGAACGGCAGCCGCTCGGCCTCGACGCGCACGCGCAGGTCGGCCGCCAGTTCGCCGCCGCGGGTGCGCACCGTCACGTCGATGCCGTTGCCGCGGTCGAGCTGCACCGCGACCTCACCGGCCGCCGGCAGCGCGACGCGCGCGAGCCGATGGCCGTGTGCGCGCACCGTCGCCCACGCTGCGTCGGCCGGAACGCCGCACAGCCGCGCGTTGCCGGCCACGTCGGTGGAGCCGGACGTGAACGCGCGGCCGTTGCCGACCACGTGCACCCTGGCGCCGACCAGCGGCGCGCCATCGGCACCGCGGACGCGGAACGCGAGCGTGCGGCCGATCTCGATCTCGCCGACGTCGATCTCGGGCCGGCCGCCGGCGGCTTCGACGCGGCGCTGCGCGAAGTCGTCGCCGTCGGTGCCGACCAGCAGTTCGCCGCGCCACGGCGCGTCGGGCGCCGGCCGCGGCACCGTGACGGCGAACCGGCCGTCGCCGTCGCTCTGCGCCTGCCGCGGCGCCGAACCGATCGCGAGGTCCGGCGCGACCACGACCACGTCGATGCCGGCGGTCGGCACGCCGGCCGCCAGCAGCCGGCCGCGCACGACGAACGGCGCGCCCAGTTCGAGGCGCAGGTCGGCCACCGGTTCGAGCAGCAGCACGGCGGTCGCTCCGTCGGCATGACCGAGGCCGCTGGTCTCGCGCAGCGTCCAGGCGCCGTCGGTGGTCAGAGCACCGCTCCAGTCGGCCGCCAGACCCGCGAACCGGAACTGCCGCTCGGCATCGAGCCGCAGCAACAGCTCGCGTTCCTTCACGCCGAGCGCCGCCAGGACCGCCAGCGCCGCCGCATCGAGCCCGGCCGCCCACGGCGACGGCCGGTCGTGTTCGAGCCGCAGCTCGACCGCGGCGCCGGTGCCGGCCGGCGGCACGGCCGTGCCGGCCACCACGAGGCCGAGCGGGTAGACGATCCGCTGCGGTGCCGCCGCCGTGCGCGGCGCGCGCAGCGGCACCATGCCCGGCGCGGCACACAGCCACTCGTCGTGGTCGACGCTGGCGAACTCGGCGCGGCCGGTCGCGTCGCTGGCGACCTGCTGTCGCAGCGCGCCACCGGCGAGCGCCAGCACCGTGACGCCGGCACGCGGGCGGCCGAGTTCGTCGACGACTTCGATCGCCGCAGTCGCGAGCGCGGTGCGGCCCGCGGCCGGAATCGGCGGCGGCGCATCGACCGGCGCACCGGCGGCCGGCCCCGGTTCCAACACGGCGACCGGCGCGACGCTCGGCGCCGGCCGCGGCCACCACCACCACAACGACAACGCCACCAGCGCGGCCAGGGCCGCCCACCACTTCGCCTGCATGCCGACCACCAGGCACCATGCCAGCAGCGAGCCGCCCCCGGCCGGTGCGATGCCGAGGTGGCTGCGCCACGCGACGCTCCAGGCGACGAAGCCGCCGGCGTGGCCACGGTCGAGTCGCTGCCGCAGCAGCTGCAGCGCGCGCGACAGCCGCTTGCGCGCCGCGACCGCGGTGATGCCCTGGCGCGCCGCCACGTCTTCGGTCGACAGTCCGTCGAGGTGGCGCAGCAGCACGGTCGTGCGCAGCGGTTCGTCGAGGTCCATGACCGCCGTCATCAGCTCGCGGTGCAGCGCGGCGCGTTCGACGACCGAGTCGCCGGTCGCGGTCGGCGCGGCCGCCGCGACCGCGCGTTCGCGCGCCTGCCGGCGCGCTTCGCCGCGGCGCAGCTTCTGTGCGCGATGCCGGACCACCGTCGCGAGCCACCCGCGCAGGCCGCCGTCGAGACGGCGCGGCGGCGCCGTGCGCGCTTCGAGCCACGTCTCCTGCGCCACGTCGTCGGCGAGGTCGGGGTCCCCGAGCAGCCGCCGCGCCAGCGTCCGCACCCAGGCGAGGTCGCGCAGCACCAGCGTGTCGGGGTGGTCGGACAGCGGTTCCATGGTCACCGTGGGAGTCCCGCGGCGCTGCCGAGTGTGACCGGGACAGCCGGGAAAATCAGGGCAGGTCGCCGCCGAGCCGCGGATCCTCGCCGTCGGCCGCGTAGTCGCCGAGGCGGAACACCAGGTCGCGGTAGTTGCGCACGTCGAGCACGGCCAGCGACTGCACCGCGCGCAGCGCCTGCAGGTCGCGCTCGAACGCCGCGCCGGCCGCGTAGGCAGCCCGCAGCACCTCGATCGCGGTGGCGGCCGGCGAGGCGCCGGGCGGCAGCACGAGCCACGCGTCGAGCAGCCGGCGCAGCCCGCCGTGGTCGCGCGCGTAGGCGAAGCGCAGCACCGGCCGCGCGGCGGCCGGCAGGTCGCGGCCGTGCCGTTCGAGCCAGCGATCGACCGGGTGCCGCACGAACACGCCGCGCAGCGCCGTGGTGCAGCGGAACCAGCGCGAACCGACAGCACCGGCCGCCAGCAGCGCGGTCAGCTCCTCGGCGCGCCAGCGCTCGGCGGCCAGCAGCGTGCGCGCCGCGTCCTTGTCGGCGATCCACGCTGCGGTCACCGCCAGTTCGCCGGCCGCGCGCACGGCGGGGTCCGTCGCGGCGCCGAGCGGCGGCAGCCACGCCAGCGCCGCGTGCAGCGCGGTCGTGTGGCGCCGCACCGCCGCGGCCGCGTCGCGCAGTTCGACCGCCTGGCGCTCGCCGAGGTGCAGGAACGCGAGGTCGCGCTCGAACTCGGCTTCCTCGGCGAACACGGCCGGCGCCGTCCAGCCGGCCGGTGCGCCGGCGTAGACCGGGTCCAGCGCGATTCGCATCCGGATCGCCTCGAGCAGGCCCGGCGCCTTCATGCGGTGGATCTTGCGCAGCGCGACCGCGAACGGCGCCTGGCCGATCTCGCGGCGCTGCATCGCCAGCTCCGGGTCGAGCACCTCGCGCACGATCTGCCGCACGCGCAGCACGACCCACCAGACCGTGCGCACGAAGCGCCAGCCGAGCAGCAGCGGCGCCAGCAGCACGCGCCCGTGCGACAGCCGCCGCTGGTGGAACCGCAGCGGGTTGAAGCTGCGTTCGTGCTGCGGCAAGTGGTGCACCGGCCGCGTGCCGAAGATCTCGCGCACCATCGTGCGGCGATCGGTCTGCAGCACCGCCAGCACCTCGGCGCCGAACAGCGCCTCGATGTGGCGGTCGCGCTGCGGATCGCCGCCGACGAAGTCCAACGCCGTGAACTCGGTCGTCGCCAGCGCGACCGGCTGGCGCGCGCGGCCGCGCTCGCCGAGCGTGCGACCGCCGCGCGGGTCGCGCCGGCGCCGCAGCCACTCGGCCATCGCCGCGCGCTGCGCCGGCGTCGCCGAGGCCTGGGCCGCGAGCGGCAGGCAGAACTGGTTGTAGCCGGCGATCCGTTTGGCGCACTCGACCGCGACGCTCTCGGTGATGAACCGGAACCACAGGTACGGGCCGGCCAAGAGCGAGCCGTCGTCGAGCCGCAGCCGGCGCAGCCGCTTGCGGTCGCGGCGGTCGCAGCCGAGGTGCGTCTGCCGCAGGTTCTCGAGCGAGTGGTTCGCCAGCAGCTGCTCGGTCGTCTTGACGTCGCTCTCGTGCAGCGGCGCGCCGTCGAGGAAGTGCAGGTAGAGCAGCACCACGCGGTTGGCCTCGAGGCGCAGGGACAGCGGCAGCCGTTCGCCTTCGATCGGCACGCCGGTGCGCACGCTGCGCACCTGTTCGCGCAGCGCCTCGAGCGCGCGTTCGCCGCGCGGCCCGTCGCCGAACACGCGTCGCGCCAGGAAGCCGAGGTCGATGGCTTCGTAGTGCGGCTTCAGCCGCTCGAGCTGCGACAGGAAGTGCGCTTCGCTGGTCAGCCGGTAGTTCTCGGCGGCCTGGCCGGCGAGCCGCTTCAGCCAGTGGCCGACGGTCAGGAACACGAGGCAGACGCCGCCGAGCAGCACCAGCGGCATGCCGACGATGCGCGACAGGCAGTTGTCGACCCAGAACAGCCGCAGCACCGAGAACAGGCCGCCGAACAGCAACAGCCGCACGGCCGGCCGCTGGCTCGCCTTCACCATCGCGGTGGCGACGCGATCGAGGATCTGCGGCCCGGTGACGATGCCGTGCAGGTCGGCGAAGAACAGCATGCGGCCGTGCCACGACTCGAGCCACTCGGCGGTGCGGCGGCCGAGCTGCACGATGCGCTCCTCGGGATTCGCGGCGAGCCGATGCACCGCGAACCGCCGCACGATCGGCAGCCACCGCACCGGCACCGCCGACAGCACGCGCAGCACGCGGTCAAGCGAGGCGACGTCGGTCGGCCGCAGCCAGCGCCCGATGTCCTGCGGCCGCAGCGCCCACAGGAACTCGATCGCGTGGTCGATCGGCACCTCGCGCGAGGCGACCGCAGCCGACCGCAGCGGGCCGCTGCACGGGCCGATCGTGCGCAGCGTCGCGTCGAGCGCCTGCACGCGGGCCAGCACGGCATCGGCGCGCGCGGCCGCCGGCAGTTCGGCGGCCAGTTCGTGTTCGCGCCGCAGCGCCGCGAACAGCAGGTCGCGCCGGTCCTGTTCGACGACCGGCCGCCGCACCTCGGCCGCAGCCGGCACGAACACGAACTCGCGGTTCAGCAGCTGCGCGAAGCGCGCCGCCAGGCCGTCGAGCCCGCGCACGAGGAACAGCAGGAGCCGCATCGACCGCAGCAGCGGCCGCAGCGCCTGCACGTAGCGCGCGGCCCAGGTCACGCGCAGGAGCCGCAGCGCGCGCAGCAGCACCAGGCTGTCCGCGGCACCCGGCGCCGCGACGCCCGGCAGCAGCCACAACACCGACGGGACCGCCGGCAGCAGGTCGGTCACCACGTTGCGCACGAACCACGACGTGCGCCGCGGGTGCAGCGCCAGCTCGAGCAGGAAGTCGAGCACGAAGAACGTGCACGCCGCGGCGTCGATCCAGTGCAGCGCCGTCGCCTGCGCCGGCGACAGTGCGACCGTGGTCTCGATCAGCAGCACCAGCAGCACCACCAGCAGCAGCACGAAGTTCGTGGTCTCGATCGCGGCGATGCCGCGCGCCGAGATCAGCCGCTCGAGCCGCCGCGCGAGTTCGCGGTCCCAGGCGGCCCGCACGAGCCGCCGGCCGATGCGGCGGCAGGCCCGCGAACCGGTGCGCGCGGCGAGCTGCAGCGCCAGGTCGCCGCTGCAGTGCAACAGCCGCACCTGGTGCGCCACGGTGACGTCGTCGATCGCGGTCGACAGCAGCGCGAACCGTTCGGCGGCCTCCTGGTCGAGCGCGGCGCCGGCCTGCACCATCGGCACGCCGCGCGCGAGCGCCGCTTCGCACTGGCGCAGCAGTGCCTCGTCGCCGATCGACTGGGCCGCCGCGCGCGCCTCGGCGAGGTCGAACAGCGCCGCCGGATCGCCGCCCGGTGCCGCCGCGAGACCGCGCACGCGCAGCGCCAGCGCCGCCCGCCGCGCCTGGTCCAGCGCCGCCGCGATCGCCGGCGCCGCCGCCTCGGGCTGCGCGCGCAGCCAGCGCAGCTCGACGTCGAGCAGTTCGTGCGCGACCGGCGTGTTGCCGGCCAGCCGCGTGCGCGCCGCCTGCAGTGCCGCCATCGCCGCGGCCGGCGGGGCCGCGGCGTCGTACAGCAGGTCGCGCAGCTGCGCGCTGTCGGTTCGGCCGGTCACGGCGCGCCGGATCCTACCGAGGCCGGTGCGCCGGGGCGCTACCAGGGTCGGCTGTAGTCGACGAGCCCCGCCGGTTCCTCGCCGAGGTACCGCAGCACGAGCCGGCGCGTGGCGCCGAGCGGCAGCACGAGGTCGAGTTCGAGTTCGGTGACCATGCCGGTCGCTTCCTCGCACTGCAGCCGCGCCGCGCGCAGCCGGCCGCGCGGCGCCGCCGCGGTCGGCACGGCCTCGATGCGCACCTGCGGTCCGCGCGCACCGGGGGTCCGTTCGACGACGCGCAGCTGCAGTTCCTGCGGCAACCGGCGCACGAGGTCCTGCACGTCGAGGTAGCCCGGTTCCAGCAGGTCGCCGAGACCTTCGAACGCGCGGTCGCGCTCGGCGATCGGGCCGGCGCGGCGCAGCAGACCCTGGCCGCCGACTCGCCACCACTCGGCACCGTCGCAGCCGGCCGCGAACGTGCCGTGCGGCAGCCGGCCGTCGATGCGGAAGCGCCCGGGGCGCGCGACCAGCGCCAGCTCGACGCGGCGCTCCTTGCCGCCCGGCGACGCCGTGACGACCACCATGTGGTAGCGCCGATCGACGTCGCGCTGCAGTTCGGCGACCGTGCGCGCCACCGCGGCCTCGACGGTCGGCAGCTGCGCCGGCAGCACCCACAGCACGCCGAGCACCGCGAACAGCAGCGCCGCCGCGGCGACGACCCACCACCGGCGCGCGACCCCGCAGTCGGCGTCGATGCGCGCCAGGATGCCGGCGACCCGCGCCTCGCGCGAGCCGGCGTCGGCCGTGTGCAGCTGGCGCAGCAGGCCGTGCAGCAGCCGCTGGTCGGCGAGCCAGCGCCGCGCAGCGTCGGGCACCGCGGCGGGCGCCGGGCCGTCGGCCAGCGTGTCGTCCAGTTCGCGCCAGGCCTCGTCGGCCGGGTCGATCGGCGGGTCGCGTCGGTCGGTCATGCCGGTTCTCCGTCGGGCAGTTTGGTCTGCAGGCAGCGGTGCAGCAGCGCGCGGCCGCGCTGCAGGTGCTTCTTGACCGCCTCGAAGCCGATGCCGAGCCGGTGCGCGATCTCCTTGCAGTGCAGGCCGTGTTCGTAGTGCAGCCGGATCGACTCACGCTGCGCTCCGGTCAGCCGCGAGAGGCAGTCGCGCAGCGCGTCGAGCTGCTCGTCGAACGTGCAGCCGGGCAGCCGGGCGACGTCGCGGAAGCCGCGATCCAGATGGCCGAGCACCTCGTCGTCGCAGTAGTGCACGCGGGCCCGGCCGAGCTTGCGGCGGTGGTTCAGCACCAGCTTCGCGGCGATGCCGCGCACCCACGGGCCGAACGGCAGCTGCCGGTCGTAGCGATCGAGCACGCGCCACGCGACCAGGAACGTCTCCTGCAGCAGGTCCTCGGCCGCGGCGCCGTCGCGCAGCGTCGCCAGCAGCCAGGCGCGCACCGAGTCGATGTGGTCGCGGGTCAGGATCTCGAACAGGGCGCGGCTGTCCACGGGGCGCGGATTGTCGGCCGCCGCGCGATCCGGGACATCGAAATCGCACCGTCGCGGCGGCGCCGGCACGATGCCGCCCGTGCGAACGGCGGTCTACGTCTACACCGGCTGGCATGCGATCCCCGAACGCGAGGTCGCATTCGGCCCGGGCTTCACCGAATGGGACCTCGTGCGCGCCTGCCGACCGCGCTTCCCGGGCCACGCGCAGCCGAAGGTGCCGCTGCTCGGCGAGTACGACGACCGCGACCCGCTCGAGGTCGGACGCCGGCTGCAGCTGGCGCGCGCGCACGGCGTCGACGCGCTGGTGTTCGGCGTGTTCTGGTGCCGCGGCAAGCGCGTGTTCGAGGCCGGCCTCGACCGCGGGTTCCTCGGCAGCGAACCCGGCGCGACGATGCCGTTCGCCTGCATGTGGGCCAACCGGATGCCGCGCCGCGTGCTGCCGGTGCTGCGCGAGGACCTGCCCGTGCTCGACCCCGAGCGCGCCGTGCCGAGCGACGTCGACGACTTCGTGCGCTTCGTCGCGCTGCTGGCGACGAACTACTTCGTGCGGCACAACTACGTGACGGTCGGCGGGCGCAGCTACCTGTCGATCTTCGACTCGACGTTCTTCGTGCGCGAACTCGGCGTCGTTGGCGCCCGCGCCGCGATCGCGGCGGCACGGCGCTGGCTGCAGGACCACGGCCACCGCGACCTGCACCTGGCGGCGATCGAACCGAACGCGGCCACGCTGCCGCTGGTGCGCGACGTCGGCTTCGACAGCGTGACGCACTACGTGCTGCTGCCGGACTGGAAAGGGCCGTTCGAGCAGGACTACCGCGCCTGCGCCGAGCGGCGCGCCGGCGAGTGGCGGCACTTCGCCGCCGCGTCGGGCCTGCCGTACATGCCGTCGGTGGCGCCGGGCTGGGACGCATCGCCGCGCGGCGCCGACTTCGGCCCGCGGCGGCCCGACAAGTACCCGTGGTCGCCGGTCGTGACCGGCGAGCATCCCGAACACTTCGCGGCCGCGCTGCAGCGCGCGCACGCGTTCCGTTCACCGGTCGGCGTCGACGATCCGCTGGTGCTGGTCGCGTCGTGGAACGAGTGGAGCGAGGGCCACTACCTCGAACCCGACCAGCGCTTCGGCCACGGCTGGCTCGAGGCGGTGCGCGCCGCGCGGCCCTGAGCCGCGGCGTCAGCGCGCGGGCACGGGCCCGGCGGCGCGGCGGCGCACGACGACCGCCGGGCCGCGGAACTCGTCGCGCAGGAACGCCGGCGAACCGGGCCGGGCCGTCGCCGCCAGCGGGTCGTGCACGACCACGGCGCCGGCTGTGACGGCGATGCACAGTGCGTGGCCGCCGCCGCGGTTCGAACCGACCAGCACCTGGTCCTGCGCCACGATCTGCTCGGCCGTGAGCCAGCGGATCGACACGTCGAACGGCCGGTCGCGCAGCTGCTCGACGCAGCCGCGGTAGAGGTCGAACAGCGAGCTGCCGCTGCGGCGCGTCAGGCACGCAGCCGCCATCGTGCGCTCGTCGACCGCGACGCCGCAGTGCGACAGCGCCGCGACGCAGGCGACAGGCCCGCAGGTGTAGTGCGTCGACTGCCGCAGATGGTGGTCGGCACCGGCCCGACGCGCGTCGCCGTGCACCTCCGGCCACGCGAGCCAGCGGTGCCGGTGCAGGCCGTGCGCGAGCACCGCGGCACCGACCGCCAGCACGACGCGGCGGTTCCAGCGCACCGGCAGCGCCGCCGCCGCCGCACCGAAGAACGCCGCCGCCAGCGCGTAGAGCGTGAACCCCTGCACGAACGCGTAGCCGGGCCACGGCAGCAGCGCCCACTCCCAGTCGGCGCGCGCGGCCAGCACCACCCGGCCGCCGAGCAGCAACAGCAGCGCGGCGGCGAGGCCGCGCGCGACGGCGAGCCGGCGGCGCCCGGCCGCATGGGCCAGGGCCAGCAGCGCCGCGCCGACCAGCAGGAGCCCCAGCAGCGTGAGCACGTGCCGTCTTCGGCAGTTCGCCGGGCGCCGCTGCACGGCACCGCGGACATCGCGCTGGCTCCGACGGCGCGCCGACGTATCCTCGGCCGCCGTGCGACGGCGACGACGGCGGCGGCGACAACCCTGGTGGGCCGACCTGCCCACCGAGCAACTGCTCGACGTGCGCCTCTGCGACCTCGACCTGTCCCTCGACGGCACCGCGATCGGCCGCCGCATCGACCGCCTGCACGACGAGATGGCGCGCGCCGGCCTCGTGTTCCGGCCCTACGCGTGGCTGTCGACTGACTGGTTCACGCCGGAGGGATCGACCGGGTTCGCGGTGCCGTTCTACCTGGCGCACCGGCGCCTCGTGCGGCTCGAGCACGCGATGATGTTCGAGGCCGAAGGCAGCACGCACGACTGGTGCATGAAGCTCTTGCGGCACGAAGCCGCGCACGCGATGGACAACGCGTACCAGCTGCACCGCCGCGCCGACTGGCGGCGCACGTTCGGCCGCTACAGCGCGCCGTACCGGACCGCCTACCAGGTGCGGCCGACCAGCAAGCACTACGTGCAGCACCTCGGCGCCTGGTACGCGCAGAGCCATCCGGCCGAGGACTACGCCGAGAGCTTCGCGGTGTGGCTCGCGCCGCAGTCGCGCTGGCAGAAGGTCTACGAAGGCTGGCCGGCACTGAAGAAGCTGCACCGCCTCGACGCGATGCTGCGCGACATCGGCGACCTGCCGCCGCCGGTGCGCACGCGCGACCGGCCCGACTCGCTGCCGCAGGTGCGCATGACGCTGCGCGAACACTACCGCAAGAAGCAGGCGTCGTACGGCACGCAGCAGCCGTGGCGGCACGACCGCGAGCTGCGCATGGTGTTCGCCGAACCGGGCCCCGGGTCGCGACGCCAGCGCGCGGCGACGTTCCTGCGCCAGCTGCGCGTCGAGCTGCGCGGCAAGGTGTCGGCGCTGACCGGGCAGTACCGCTACGTCGTCGACCAGGCGATCGACGCGATGACCGTGCGCTGCCGCGAACTCGACCTGCGGCTCGCGCGGCCGGCCGACCAGTCGCGGCTCGGCGCCGCCGTGCTGACGACGATGGTCACGCTGGCGCTGTCGCGCGGCCACAAACCGAGGTTCCGTCGATGAGGAAGCTGCGCGTACTGGTCGCGATGCACGACGTGCTGGTGCCGCCGGACAACGCCGCCGAGCTGTCGGCCGAGGAGACCTGGACCTACCAGATGGAGTTCGAGGTCGTGAAGACGCTGCGCGCGCTCGGCCACGAGGTGCGCGTGCTCGGCGTCGGCGACGAGCTGCGGCCGGTGCGCGACGCGGTCGTCGAATGGCAGCCGCACGTCGTGTTCAACATCCTGACCGACTTCCACGACGTCGTGACCTACGAGGCGCACTTCGTCAGCTACCTCGAGCTGCTGAAGCAGCCGTACACCGGCTGCAACCCGCGCGGCATCGTGCTGGCCGGCGACAAGGCGCTCAGCAAGCAGATCCTGGCGTGGCACCGGATCCCGTGCCCGGCGTTCGCGGTGTTCCCGCTGCGCACGAAGAAGGCGCGGCTGCCGCGGCGCATGCAGTTCCCGGTGATCGTCAAGTCGGCCGTGCAGCACGGCAGCGCCGGCATCTCGCAGGCGTCGGTGGTGCGCGACGACGAGGAGCTCGCCGAACGCGTCGAGTTCCTGCACCGCACGCTGCAGACCGACGTCGTCGCCGAGCAGTTCCTGCAGGGCCGCGAACTGACGGTCAGCATCCTCGGCAACGAACGGCTCGAGGTGATGCCGATCTGGGAGCTGTGGTTCGACAAGCTGCCGGAGGGCAACGAGGCGATCGCGACGTCGCGCGTCAAGTGGGACGTGCGCTACCAGAAGCGCATCGGCCTGCAGACCGGCCGCGCCCGCGACCTCGGCCAGGACCTCGAGGACCGCATCGTCGCGATCTGCAAGCGCACCTACCGCGCGCTGCACCTGTCGGGTTACGCGCGCATCGACCTGCGCCTCGACGAACAGAACCGCCCGTACGTGATCGAGGCGAACGTCAACAGCGACCTGTCGCCCGGCGAGGACTTCCCCGAGTCGGCGGCCCACGCCGGGCTCGACTACGGCCAGCTGCTGCAGCGCATCCTGAACGTCGGCATCCACTACCGCCCGGCCTGGAAGGTCGAGTGACGGCGCGCGGTCACTCGTGGCGCAGCGCGCGCACCGGGTCCATCGCCGCCGCGCGGCGCGCCGGGTAGATGCCGAACACGATGCCGGTCAGGCACGAGATGCCCATCGCGACCGCGACCGCGCCGAACGTGATCACCGGCTTCCAGTCGGTGAAGCGCTCCAGCAGCATGCTGCCGCCGATGCCGAGCAGCACGCCGAGCACGCCGCCGATCAGCGCCAGCGTGACGGTCTCGACCAGGAACTGCAGCGTGACGTCGCGGTGCGACGCGCCGATCGCGCGCCGGATGCCGATCTCGCGCGTCCGTTCGGTCACGCTGGCCAGCATGATGTTCAGGATGCCGATGCCGCCGACCAGCAGCGCGATGCCGGCGATCACCGGCAGCACGATGTCGAACGTGCGCTGCGTCTGCGCGCGCGACTGCAGCAGTTCGATCGGCACCGTGACCTGGTAGTCGCGGCGCGCGTGCAGCCGGCCGAGGATCGCCTGGATGCCGCGCGCGGCCGACGCGACGTCGGCCTCGTCCGCGACCGTGCAGACGATCTGGTGCAGCTCGACGCGCGACACCTCCCAGGTGCCGGACTCGAACGTGCTCTGCGTCAGACCGCGGCGGTCGACGACGGTCTCGAACGGCACGTAGACCTCGAGCGCGCGGTCGTCGAGGCCGAGGATCGCACGGTCGGGGTTCTTGCTGGCGAAGTCCGGCAGCACGCCGACGACGCGGTAGTACTCGGCGCCGATCTTCAGGTCGAGCCGCAGCGGATCGCCGACGTAGCGCGCCTCCTGCAGCACGCGCGCACGCACGACGCAGACGCGGCGCCGTTCGCGGCCGTCGTCGTCGTCGAGCCGGCGACCGAGCGCCGGCGTGAGGTTCAGCCGTTCGAAGTAGCGCGGCGTGACGCCGCGAATCCGCGCCTCGACACGGCGGCTCTGGAACCACAGCCAGTCCTTGACGTCGCGCACCGGCAGCGCGTCGGTGACCGCCGGCAGCGTCGCGCGGATCTGCCGCAGGTCGTGGAACGTCAGCCCGTACTCGAGCACGTAGTCGCCTTCCTCCTTGTCCGGCTTCTGCTCGGCCGGCGGCTTCTGCGCGTTGACGATCACGTTGTGCGTGCCGAGTTCGCGGATCTGGTCGAGGATCTCGCGCCGCGCGCCTTCGCCGGCCGACACCATCGCGACGACCGACGCGATGCCGAACACGATGCCGAGCGCGGTCAGCAGCGACCGCAGCTTGTGGCGCAGCAGGTTGCGCAGCGCCTCGACGATCAGTTCGCCGAGCACGAGCCCTCCGCGGCGGCCGGCGCGGCGCTGCCGTCGTCGTGTTCGATGCGGCCGTCGCGCATGCGGATGCGGCGGCCCGCGACGTCGGCGACGCCGAGGTCGTGCGTGATCATGACGATCGTGCAGCCGGCGCCGTGCAGTTCGGTGAACAGCCGCATGATCTCGCGCGTCGTCACCGAGTCGAGGTTGCCGGTCGGCTCGTCGGCGAGCAGCAGCGACGGTCGGTTGACCAGTGCGCGCGCGACCGCGGTGCGCTGGCACTCGCCGCCCGACAGCTGGTTCGGCATGTGCGTGCGGCGATGGCCGAGGCCGACGCGGTCGAGGATCTGCGCCGAGCGCGCGCGGCGTTCGCGCCGACCGATGCGGTTGTAGAACAGCGGCAGCTCGACGTTCTCCTCGACGGTCAGGTGCGGCACCAGGTGGAACGACTGGAACACGAACCCGATCCGCGTGCGCCGCACGTGCGACAGCCGCACGTCGTCGAGCCGCGACACGTCCTCGCCGACCAGCAGGTAGTGGCCGGCGGTCGGCCGGTCCAGGCAGCCGACGATGTTCAGCAGCGTCGACTTGCCGGAGCCCGACGCGCCGACCACGGCGACGAATTCGCCGGTCGCGACGCGCAGGTCGAGCGCGCGCAGCACCGGCAACGGGTTCTGCGGCGTGCCGTAGGTCTTGTCGACCGCCCGCAGCTCCACCACCGCGCTGGCGGGCGCGGTCACGAACCCTTGCCCGCCGTCGCCTCGACGGCACCGCGCGCCTCGTCCTTGCCGGCGGTCGCCGGCGCGCCTTCGGCCGGCGTCGGCGCCGGCGGCGGCGCGCTGCCGGCGCCCGGCAGCGACGGGTTGTAGAGCAGCACGCGTTCGCCTTCGGCGAGCCCCCCGGTCACCTCGACGTAGTTGTCGTTGCTGGCGCCGACCTCGACCCGGCGGCGCTGCGGTTCGCCGCCGATCGCGGCGACGTGGCAGAAGTGCTCACCGTTCTCGGCGAACACCGACTGCAGCGGCACGAACAACGTCGCCGGCCGCGTGTCGCAGTGGATCTCGACCTTGGCGCTGATGCCGGGCCGCAACTGCGTGGTCCCGGGCGCCAGCGTCACCTCGACGTCGAACGACTTCACGTCGGACTGGTTGCCCCAGTCGCTGCTCGAACCGGCGACCGTCGCGATCTTCGTGACCTCGGCCGGCAGCCGCAGCCCCGGGTACGAGTCGGTCGTGACCGTCGCGCCGAGGCCGAGCCGCAGCTTGCTGATGTCGGCCTCGTGGATCTTCAGCTTGACCTGCATCACGCGCAGGTCCGGGATCGTCAGCACCGTGAAGTTGCCGCGGATCGCGCCGCCGACCTTGACGTTCTCGCGGTACCACGGCTCGTGCGGGTTGCCGTAGACGACGATGCCGGGGCACGGCGCGGTCAACGTCATGTTGTCGAGGTCGGCGGTGCGCTCCTTCAGCTGCTGGTTCTGCACCGCGAGCCGCTTCTCGACCTGCTGCACCGCGACGGCCTTCTGGCCGAGCTGCGACTCGCCGCGCTTCTGCGCCGTCTCGACCTCGCGCTGCGCGTCGGCGAGCTTGGTGTCGAGCTCCTCGACCCGCATCGGGAACGTGTACTTGTCGAACAACCGCAGGTCGGTGTCGGCGCTGTCCTTCAGCACCTCGGTGCGCTCGAACGCGATCTTGTCCTCGTCGAGCTCCGACTGGTTGATGTAGGCCTCGGCCAGCAGCTTCTTGCTGTCCTCGTACTTCTTCTGCGCGCGGTTCAGTTCGGTCTCGGCGCTCTTGATCGCGACCAGCAGCTTGTTGCGCTCCTGCGGCGCTTCGCCCTCGCGGTACTTCTCGATCTCCTTGCGCGCGCGTTCGAGTTCGGTTCGCGCCTTGGTCAGCGCGGCGGCGTTCTCGACCGCCTGGATCTCGTGCTCGGTGCGCGCGGTCTTCAGGTTGGCCTCGGTCTGCAGCACCTCGAGCTGCACCTGCTCGAGCGCTTCCTGCGCCGCGGTCGGATCGAGCCGGCAGACGACCTCGCCTTCCTCGACCTGTTTGCCCTCCTCGACCAGGAACAGGATCTTGCTCTCGCCCTTGATCTTGCTGACGACCTTCTTCGACTCCTTCGCGACCATCGTGCCGTTCTCGGTCAGCGTCACGACCAGGTCGCCGCGGCGCACCGCGAACAGGTCGTGGTCGGTCACCGCGGCGACCGCGCGCGTCGCCGGCCAGAACCAGACCGCGGCGACCACACCGGCCGCGAGGCATGCACCGAGCGCGAGCTGCCACTTCATCGCCACATCCCCTCGTCGTCGACGAAGAACACACCCATGTCGCGCAGCAACCGCAGCCGTGCAACGAAATGATCGACCTTGAGCCGGATCAACGCGTTCTCGGCGTCGATCAGCGCCTGTTCGGCTTCGAGCAGGTCGCGGTTGCTGCCGGCACCACCCTCGAACCGGATGCGCGTCACGCGCGCCGCGCGGCGCTCGTGCACGATCTGGTCCTCCTGCAGCGTGATGCGCTCCTCGATCGAGTGCAGCTGCCGCATCGCGTTGCGGATCTCGAGTTCGAGCTGGTCCTCGCGCAGCTGCAGCTCGCGCCGCGCCTGCTCGAGCGCGATCAGGCTCGAGCGGTACGCGTTGCGCTGCGGCAGGCGCTGCAGCGGCAGCACGAACTCGACGCCGACCGACGAGCTCCAGCGGTCCGGCGCCGCGTCGCCGAGCCGGTCGCCGCTGCCGGTGCGGCCGTAGTTAGCGACCAGGTTCAGGTCCGGCAGCAGGTCGTTCTCGGCGATGTGCAGCGAGCGCTCGGTGTCCTCGAGCGCCTGCCGCTGCGTGATCAGGTCGAGCCGGTTGTGCAGCGCCGCCGCGATCGCCGACCGTACCTCGAACCGCACCGGCTCGTAGACCGGTTCGACCTCGGCGAGTTCGAGCGGCGCTTCGGTCGGCAGACCGAGCAGGATCTTGAACTCGTCGACGGCGCGATCGAACGCGGCGCTCGCGTCGATCAGCTGGTCGCGCGCCTCGATCTCGCGCCGCCGCGCCAGGAACACCTCGGCTTCGGCCTTGCGGCCGACCTGCAGCAGCGCCTCGGCCTGCCGGCGGTCGAACTCGGCGCGGGCGAGGTTGCGTTCTTCGTTGGCCAGCGTCTGCTGCTGGCTGCGCAGCGCGAAGAAGCTCTGCGCGACCTCGATCGTGAAGTCCTGGCGGAACAGTTCGAAGTCGCGGATCGCGTAGGCGAGCTGGCGCTCGGCCTGCGTCAGCGGCTCGTGCGAGATCGCATGGCCGGCGCCGCGCAGCAGCGGCTGCGTCAGCGTCACGCCGGCCGAGCCGCCGAACAGTTCGTCGTCGGGGCCGCCGTGGTCGCGCAGCCACTCGGCGTCGAGCCCGGTCGAAACCGAGACCGTGCCGCCGGTCGGCAGGATCTGCGAACCGCTCAGCGTCGCGCCGGCGCGGTGCGACTGGCCGCCGCCATCGCTGCGCGGCCACAGGTAGTTCACGGTCGCGGCGAACTGCGGCCCGAACTGGAACCGCGTCAGCGCCATCGACAGGCCGGCGCGGTAGAGCGCCTCGCGCTGCGCCAGGAACGTGCGGTTCTGCCGCACGGCGAGCGACAGCGACTGCGGCAGGTCGACGGTGCGCGGCGGCGGCGCGACCGGCTCGGCGGGCAGCGGCTGCTCGGCCGGCGGCGGCGCGGCGTCCTTGCGCTGGAGTTCGGGCCGCAGCACCCACTGCTCGCGGCCGCCGAGCGTCTGCTGCGTCGCGGTAGCCAGCGTCTCGGCCACGTCGGCATCGGCGTCGGCGCGGTAGTGGGCCGACGAACAGGCGACCAGCGTGGCCGAGCAGGCGAGCACCGCCCGCAGCGGCGCGGTCGGTTGGCGGCGTACGGGGGGCAGTTGGGGCATGCCGGGGGCAGGCGAAGGCGCGAGGTTCGGCCTTGGTGACTCGGACCGCCATCACGGCGTCGATGTTTCAACCCTGGCGAGAATCCTCGCTCCCGCGGTCGGCATGATGTTGGGGCGGCGCAGGCGGGGCAAGCCCCTTCACGCGGTGCCGACGCGACCGGCCGGTGGCAAGGTCGGCGGGTCGGCAGGTGATGGCGGCGGCGGGCCGACCCACCAGCACTACTCGGGCGAAGGCCCCCACGGGTTCGTGTGCCGCCGTTCGACGCCGTGGCGCACCGCGCTCTCGCCGTGGCGGTCCCGGATCCGGTCCATCGCGGCCAGCAGCCGGTCGCGCTTCTGCGGCGGCGCCGCGAACAGGCCGCCCTGCACCGGCGCGTCGAACGGCACCAGCTGCGCCGCGGTGACGCCGAGCAGCCGCACGCCGGGCCGGCCGGGCCAGCAGCCGGCCAGCAGTTCGCAGACGGTCCGGTGCAGTTCGAGGTCGTCGGCGGTCGCCGCGACCTTGCGCTGCCGCGACAGCGTCGTGAAGTCCGGGTGGCGCAGCTTGAGCCGCACGACCGAGCCGCGCACGCCTTCGCGGCGCAGCCGCCGCCCCACCATCTGGCACAGCTGCAGCAGCGTGTCGCGCACCTCGTCGGCGTCGGTCAAGTCCTCGGCGAACGTCATCTCGTGGCCGATCGAGCGCGCCTCGCGCAGCGGCTCGACCGCGCGCGGATCGAGGCCGTTGGCCAGCACGAACAGGTGCGGCCCGAGGCTGTCGCCGAACGCCTGCACGAGCTGCCGTTCGCTGCGCGATTGCACGTCGGCGATCGTGCGCAGACCGGCGCGTTCGAGCTGCTGCTGCGTGGTCGGCCCGACCCCCCACAGGCGCGACACCGGCAGCGGCGCCAGGAACGCGCGCTCCTCACCCGGCGGCACGACGACCAGCCCGTCGGGCTTCTTCAGGTCGCTGGCGACCTTGGCGACGTACTTCGACGTCGCGACGCCGACGCTGACCGTCAGCTCGGTCGCGCGTTGCACCTCGTCCTTGATGCGGCGCGCGATCGTGGCGCCACAGCCGAACAGCGCGCGGCTGCCGGTGACGTCGAGGAACGCCTCGTCGAGCGACAGCGGCTCGACCAGGTCGGTGAAGCGGTCGAACACGGCGCGGACCTGCGCCGACACGGCGGCGTAGACGTCCATGCGCGGCAGCACGAACACGGCCTGCGGGCACAGCTGCCGCGCGCGCACGCCGGGCATCGCCGAATGCACGCCGAACTTGCGCGCCTCGTAGCTGGCGGTGCTGACCACCTGCCGCGGCCCGCTGCCGCCGACCACCACCGGCCGGCCGCGCAGTTCGGGCCGGTCGCGCTGTTCGATGGCCGCGTAGAACGCGTCCATGTCCGCGTGCAGGACCGTGCGCGACAGCCCCTGCGGCGCGCCGGTCACGGCGCCCGCCGGCCCGCGAGCAGCCAGTTGCGGGCAGTCAGTTCGCCGAGCACCTTGCGCGGCAGCCGCGCGCCGACGCGATCGGGTTCGAACCAGGTCGTCGCGACGTCGACGAGCCCGGCCGCGCGCGCCTCGTGCGCGAACGCCGACGGCGGCAGGATGCAGAAGCCGCCGCGCTCGAACGAGCGCAGCCGTTCGTGTTCGTCGAGCCCGAGCCGGCGCTTCCACCGCGTCGTCAGGCGGTTCAGGTTGACGCCGGTCAGCGCCAGCGCGCCGCCGGGCGCGACCAGTTCGGCGCACCCGCGCACGATCGCCGCCGCATCGGGCTGCAGGTGCAGCAGGTTGCTCGACACGACCGCGTCGAACGAGCGCCGCGGCAGCGTGCGCAGCAGTTCGCGCAGCTCGCCGTAGACCATCTGCACGCCGTGCCGCGCCAGCGCGCCGCCGTGCACCGAGTCGAGCGGCAGCGCCGTGACCTCGTGGCCGCGCGCCTGCAGTGCGCGCTCGAGCTTGCCGAAGCCGGCGCCGACCGACAGCACGCGCCGGCACTGTGCCGGCACGGCGTCCAGCAGTTCGGGCCGCGCCGGCTCGAAGTACGACTTCGGCCAGCGCATCGGCCAGTGCGGCGACTCGACCGCGCACAGTTCGGTCGCCGGATGCTGCCCGTCGAGGATCCGTTCCAGCACCGCCACCTGGTGCCGGAACTCGTCGATCGTGACGTCGAGCATCGGCAGGTACTTCTGCGGCAGGTGGTGGATCAGGAAGTCGTCGGCGTGCGAGACGCAGTAGACCTTCTTGAAGCCGCAGCCGGTGTAGATGTCGGTCGCCGCGGTCTCCGGCAGGTGGTAGCGCGTGACGCGCGGCCCACGCGACAGGCCGCCGCTGGCCAGCGCGCGCCGCAGCTGCGCCTGCGTGACGACGTAGAAGCCAGCGTGCTCGTTGGTGGTCTCGGCGACCAGGTACGGCCCGCGGCGCCGCGCCGACCCGGGCACGCAGTGGTAGTGGCCCCAGAGGTCGTTGAGCCGCGGCTTGCCGTCGGCGTCGACCTCGTAGCGCAGGAAGCCGGCGATCTCGTCCGGCGCCAGATGCGGCGTGGCAGCCAGAAACGCGTCGATCGTGCGTTCGGTGACGCCGATGTCGTCCTCGCTGTAGACGAACAGGTCGTACCGGTCGACGCGTTCGGCGAACACCTGCTGGTGCGCGAACGGCAGCGACCACGGGTTCTTGTCGGGCAGGCCGACGCGCACCTCGGCGACGTCGGGCCCGCAGTCCTTCGGCTGCTCGGCCGTGACGACGACGTCGGCCTGCAGGCGCGGCATCGAACGGTAGCGGCGCGCGAGGTCCCGCACGAAGTGGCGGTGCGACTCGCCGTGGTGGGCGATCACGACGAGCGTGCGAAGCTGGGTCATTCCGGAGCGGGCGACAGGGCGCGGCCGATGGTATCTCGGCCGGATCGCCGCCGCCGCTGGAGAGTGCCCGGCCGCGTCAGAGCGCGAAGATGCGGCGCACCGACCCGGTCGACGGGCTGACCAGCCACAGCGCACCGTCGGGTCCGGTATCGATGTGGGTCACGATGCCGAAGTCGGTGCCGAACAGGATCGACTGCGCTTCGGTCTGCCAGTCGTCGCGGCCGGTGTTGTCGGCGACGCGGTCCTGCAGCGCCGGATCGCGAAACACGAGGTTGCGGCGGTTCGCACTGAGCCAGAAGCGTGTCGGCGCCGGTCGGACACTCGATGTCGCCGAGACAGGCTCACGGCCGCGATTCGCAGGGTCGCCGCGCGGCCGCGGTCAGAACCAGTCCGGCACCATCTCCGGGTCGAGCCCCATCGCCTGCAGGATCAGACCCTGCACGTACTCGGGGTCGATCGCGAACTCCTTCAGCGTCTCGTAGCAGGAGCCGGACTTCACCGACAGCAGCGCCAGCGCGAGGTGCTCGGGTTCGACCTTCTTGCTGCCGAGCTGCTTGGCGGCGTCCTTGGCGCGCTCGAACACCGTGTGCACGTGGCGGTTGAACGGCCCGTTCGGCACCACGGGCTCGCGCGGCAGGCTCTTCACGTAGCCCGAGAACATGTCCGGATCGACGTTCAGGTCCTGGAAGATGTGGTGCAGGCAGACGCTGCGATCGACCGTGAGCCCGTAGATCACGTGGCCGGTCGCGACCGACTCGTCGCCGAGCTGCTGCGCCAGTTCTTCGGCCTTCTTGACGGCCAGGACGGTCTTTTCGGCGAAGTCGTCGAACATGCGGGGGGCGAGACTGTAGCGAGCCGCCGGCGGGCCTGCCACCGGACCGTCGGATCCGCCCCCGCCGGGGCTCAACTGCGCTCGGCGAGCCGCCGCGCGCGGCGCGCCTGGGCGGCCTCGTAGCGGCGCCGTTCGTCCGGCGTCTCCGGCAGCACCGGCGGCACCGGCCGCGGCGCCTTGCTGGTCGGATCCAGCGACACGAACGTCAGGTAGGCCGACACGACGTGCTTGCGGTCGCCGGTGGCGCGCTCCTCCTGGAACACCTTGACGCCGACCTCCATCGAGGTGCGGCCGGCGTAGTTGACCGACGCCAGCA
Source organism: Planctomycetota bacterium (assembly GCA_016794425.1). Classification (GTDB taxonomy): domain Bacteria; phylum Planctomycetota; class UBA1135; order UBA1135; family UBA2386; genus JAEUHS01. Next base: position 1,025 of record JAEUHR010000036.1, on the reverse strand, counting down.
GCACGACCACGCCGCCGATCGGCACCGGGTTGTGGAAGTCGATGCGGTCGACGCTGGCGGTCACGACCGGCGTGCGCGCGTGCCGGCCGGCCGCGACGGCGGCGCAGATGTCGATCCAGTGCATGACACGGCCGCCCATGACGTTGCCGAGCGGGTTCGCGTCGTTGGGGAACACGATCTCCGTCATCTCCACCTTGCTGGCGGCGACGGGACGCGGCGGGAGCACAGGCGGCTGGGTCATCGGGCCCGACTCTAGGGCGCTGTGCGCGTGAGCCAAGTGCACATTCCCGCCCGCGGTGCGATCATCCCGGCCGACGCCATGCACCGCTTCCCCCTCGCCGTGGCCGCAGCCGCGCTCGCCGCGCTGCCGGCCTGTTCGACCTACGACTTCGACCAGGCGCGCCGGGCCGACGGCAGCTTCGACATCCCGAAGCTGATCGCGGACCTCGAGGCATCGGGCCAGGATCGCCTCGACTGCGGCACCTGGATCCCGCTGCTGTACCTCGACGTGGTCTCGTTCGAGCGCACGGCCGTGCCGATGGCCGCGGGCTACCACCTCGAGCACTTCCGGTCCTACGGCCCGGCGTTCTGCGCCGGCAGCCGCGACGAGTGGTACGTCGACGCGCACGGCGCCGACATCGAACACGGCGACCGCGAATGGCTCGCGTGGGGCGTGCTCTACCACGACCGCGACGAGTACGTCGTGACCCCGCACGGCGTGCGCCACCGCGGCCACGAACGCATCGCGCTGCTGTTCGGCAACGACGGCGTGCGCTACGCGCCGACCGTCGCGGCGCGGCCGGCCGAAGCGCCGCCGGGAAACTGATGACCTGAGTGGATCACCGGTGCCAGAGCCCGGTGCTGGCCGAGGTCCTGGCGCGAACTCACGCCGCCACCGCGTCGCGCACCGTGCGTGACCCGTCCTGGCACATCGGGTGGATGCTGCGGTCACCCCAGTCCTGGCGCCACGCCAGGACCTCCGTGCGCCGCAGCTGCCGCGGCAACAGCCCGAGCATCGCCCCCGG
>JAEUHR010000006.1 GCA_016794425.1 Planctomycetota bacterium | reverse complement strand
GACGTCGGCCAGGATCCGGTCCGGGTGCGCCGCCGCGGTCAGGTGCAGGTCCTGGGCCGGCAGGGCGCAGAGCAGCGAAGCGAGCAGAAGACCACCGAGTGCAGGTTGCGTGTTCATGCCCTCAAAGGGGCACCGCCACCGGCGGCGGAACGGCAGGCGACGGAATCCGGCGCGCTGGCCGGACGATCGGCGACGGCGGCGTCAGATGCCCGCGGTCAACGCGACCCGTTCCGACAGCGAGGCGCCGGGCAACAGCGAGCACGGACTGGCCGAGGTCAGCAGGCTCAGCCACTGGAACTCCAGCTGGAACCCGGCGAAGCCCGGGTCGCATGGCACCGCCCACAGGCTCGACGCGGTGCCACCGACGTTGGCCTTCACCTCCAGGATCACCGGCGGCAGCAGGCTGCACGCGCCACACGGCAGCGGCACCGCGGGCAGGCCCAAGTCGAGCACCGGGACGGCGCCGGGTTCGAGACCGCTGACCAGGAAGTGGAAGTCGGCGTTGCCGACCACGAACGGCGCCGAGATCGCCGGCACGCCGCCGTTGCCGCACGCGCCGCCGAGGAAGACCGGCTGCGACCCGGGCCCCAGCGCCTGCACGCGCTGCGCGAGCACGGCGCCGAGGAACGGCGGCACCGTGAACGACTCGGTCGACACGATCAGACCGTCGTCGTTGAACCCGTTCTGCGCGAAGGCCCAACGGCCGGCGACGCGCGGCGCCCATTCCTGGTTGCTGTTCGCGGTGCCATCGACGCCCTGCAGCCGGATGCGGGCATTGCACGTCGTGCAGCTCGCGTCGATCAACCACGCACAAGCGTCGTCGTCGAGCAGCGCCTGGCGTTCGACGAAGGCCACGCAGTACTTCGGCCCGAGCCAGGCGATGTCCGGCGCGAACTCGTCCTGGTTCGGCGTCGCTTCGATCGGCTGATCGGTGCCGAGGGTCAGCACGCCGGCCGCATATTCGACGCGCAGGGCGCGCACGTCGCGCAGCGTCCCGCTCGGCTCGCGGCGCGAGTGAGCAACGACGAACTCGGTGCCGTCGCCGTCGACCGCCGTCTGACCGTCGATCGTGCTGCTGCCCATCAGCACGGTCAGCGGCGTCAGCAGCGACAGGTCGCGGCTGACCACGCGCGCCAGGACGTCCGTATCGCTGCCGAACGTCGCCTCGGTCCAGGTGACCAGGTGTCGGCCGACGACTCCGCCGCTGCGGCTGATGGCAGGCTCGCGCGCGAAGTTGCTGGGTGTCAGCATCGCCGATGCGAACAGGCCGGCCGCTCCGGTGGTCGGCACGACGACCTTGAGCATGCGGATGCCGCCGTCCTCGAGCACGACGATGCCGCTGTCGCCCTGGTCACTGGCCTCGCCGCTGACGCAGGGTCGAGGCTCCTGACCGAGGCCGGACACCAGCGTGCTGTTCGCGCTCGCCAGCGCACCGGCGGCGTCGACCGCACACGCGCGCACGTCGAACGGACCGAACAGCGAAGCACTCCGCTGGTAGACGACCAGGAACCGGTCGACACCGGCGATGCCGGCCACACGCGGTCGCGTGCACGGTTCGGGCCCGGCGTCGACGATCACGACCGCGCCGATCGGCATGGCCGTGTCGGCATCGATCCGCAGCGCCCGCACGTCGACGTCGACCAGCGAGAACTGCTGCTGCCACACGACCAACCACCGTTTGCTCGTGTGGTCGTAGGCGCAGTCCGGCAGCCGGCTGTCGGCCGGCGCCACCGCCAGTTCGGTGGCGATCAGCGGATCGAGCACCAGCGGGTACGCCGCTGCATCGACGAACTCCGCGGGCAACACGTACTCGACGCTGGAGCCGAGCACGCGGCTCGTGCCGACCACCCGGCGCCCCGCGGCATCGATGCCGACGACCTCGCCGAGGCGCACGCCGCCGACACCTGCGCACTCGAACAGCCACTGCCTGCCGCACGGCCGCGGCACGAGTTCCGTCGTGACTTCGCCGTGAACGACGAGGTCCCCGGTGCCCGCGGGCCGCGCCGCGAACACGAACGACTGCTCGAGGCCCTCGGCCCGCACGTCGTAGCACTCGACGACCCCGTCGCGCACCCAGCTGACCCGGTTGCCGTCGAGATTCGGCTCTTCGGCCGCGTCGGTGCCGCCGGCCACGAGCGTCGCACTGCGCCGGATCGAGGTGAGACGGAACGACCACGTCAGGCATCGCTCGGCGCGGGCCCCGAGGGCGGGCACGAAGTCGATCGTTCCGTGGCGGAACCGTGCCTTGTAGTCGGGGCCGACCGCGGTCAGCGTGTCGTCCACGCGGGCCACGCCGCAGGCGCCGGCGATCGTCGCGTCCATGGCGAGCTGCCGCATTGGCTGTTGCGCGCCTGCGGCGACCAGGATCGTACCGGCACAGAGAATCGGGAGCAGTGTGTTCATGATCGGCCTCAGTCGATGTTCACGAGGACAGCGTTGGAGAGCGAGAAGCCGCCGAAGCAGGTGCCGCCGACGGTGACGTACTGCGCGTAGAACGCCGCGCCGCCGATGCCCGCCGGCAGCGGCAGCGGCGTCGAGGCATCGCCGACCGCACTGGTGATCGCGACGCCGCCCAGGAAGCCGAGGAACGGATCGGGCACGAGCACGCAACTGCCACACGGGTAGTCGATGCGCGCGGTCGCGAGCACCAGTGCCGTGATCGTCGACGGCGCAGCTGCGGCCAACGACAGCGCGAACTCGGCGTGCCCCGAACGCGCGCACTTCGTGGCGAGCCTGCCGCCGGTGCCGCACCCAGCTTCCACTTCGGTGACGCGCCCGTCGTCGCCGCGGAACGGGATCGCCACCAGCGACGGCAGGCCGGGCACCGGCACGAACTGCAGGTACGACGCCCACACGATCATCGCCTCGTCGTCGGTGCCGTTGCCTCGACGCCAGGCGATCGTCGTCGAGTCGTCCTTCGTGTTCAGACCGAGGTCGAGCTGGAACGTGCCTTCGCATGCCCGGCAGCCGAGCGGGTCGATCGACCGCACGTGCGTGTCGTAGTCGACCGCGAGCACGTTCGGCTGGCGGCCGAACGCGACCAGGCACGACTCACGCAGCCAGCAGACCGACGGGTCGACCTCGTCGATCACGTTGAAGGTCGAGATGCCGACTTCGGTGCCGGCCACCAGGCTGCCGGCGGACAGATGCAGCGGCACCGCCAGCACGTTGGCGCTGGCGCTGCCGGCCATCTCCTCGCGTTCGAACGCGACCACCCACGAATCACCGTCGCCGTCGCAGTCGGGATCGTGCTCGTCGAGCGAGTTGTTGAACAGCAGCGTCGGTCCCGCGACGGTGGCGAGGTTGCGGTCGACGACGACGGCGACCAGCGCCTGGTTCGCCGTGCCGAGCGAGACGAACCGCTCCCAGCAGATCAGTCGGCGCCCGGATTCCCCGTCGTGCTGCGCGATGCACGGTGCCGAGTAGGGACTGGACACCGGATTGGCGAACGTCGTCACGGTGAGCCCGATCAGCAGCGACCCGGGCGTGTAGATCAGATGGCGCGCCTGGATGTCGCTGGTGGTCGAGTTGGCCCAGACGCAGACGGCAGCCGTGTGGGTCGCGTCCATCTCGCCCGCGAGGTCCGGTTGCACCTGCGCATCGGCCCCCGTCGCGACACCGACGACTCCGGTCGTCGACCCGGTCGCCGCGGCGACGCCGCGCGCCAGGATGTCGCCGCTCTGGTGCCAGGCGACGACGAAGCCGCCGCTGGCTCTGACGTCGGCCACGCACGGATCGGACGGCAGCGTGCTGGCCGCCGTCTCGATCGCGATCAGGCCGCCGACCAGGCCGGCCGCCGTGAAGCGCTGGCCGAACAGGTCCTTGTTGCTGACGGATGGATTGGTGCGGAACACCACCAGGTACACGTCGGCCGTCGGGTCGTAGGCCAAGTCGGGGTCGCGGTCCCAGCCGCCGTTCGGCCCGCCGTCGGCACCGATGCCGACGTACGACGCCGTCGTCAGCAGCGGATCGACGACCAGCGGCAGTTCGGCGCGCGCCACGAACTCCGCCGGCAGCACGTAGTCGACCCGGTCGCCGTCGACGCGGAGTTCCCCGACGACCTGCCGGCCGGCGGCGTCGATGCCCAGCACCGCGCCGACGTGAACGCCACCGATGCCCGGCAGCTCGAACTGCAACGACCTCGCGTCGGCGTGCACCAGGGGCAGCTCGGTCGCGATCGTGCCGCGCACGACGAGGTCGCCGTCCCCGGGGGGCAACGACGCGAACACGAAGCCCTGCTTCAGCCCGTCGTGGCGCACCTCGTAGGTCGCGGTCACGGGGCCGTGCTCGTAGCGGACGGTCGTTCCGTCGGCGACCGGTTCGGTCGGAGTGATCGGTGCCAGCTCGCCGCGCCCCACGGCCTGCAGGCGGTACGCGAGCGGCAGGTCGCGGCTCGCCGCCGAGCCGAGCACCGGCGTGAACACCACCTCGGGCCCGAAGCGAGCGACGTACCGCAGGCTCGCGCCGACGAGCCCCTCGTCGGTCGCGGCCAGCCCGACGCTGCGGCTGCAGTCGAGCGGCGGGGCCGCGATGCTCCGCTGCGGCGGAACAGGATCGGGTGACTGGCTCGCGATCGACCCGGTCCAGGTGGTGACGACGAGCGCGAAGGCGCAACGGACGATGGACATGCGTGCCTCGAGAGGGGGTTCGGCGAAGCCGGCGGGGCTTCGCTGCCTCCCCAGATCGGAGGACCGCGGCGTGCGTTACGGACTTCGTCGCCTTCCCCGGCCGGCCGAGCGCTTCGTGCCTCAGTCGCGCGGCAGACCGGCCAGCAGCAACTCGAAGTCCGGCTCACCGCGCAGGAAATCGAAGTGCTCCGCGGCGAAACGCGCACGGTCGCGGCAACCGCGTTCGATCGCCGCGCGTACGTGCGCCAGCCCGGCGGCCCGGCACTCGGCGAGCAGTGCCTGCCGTCCTGCGTCGGCCACGTCGCGATCGCGCACCGCCGCGTCGAATGCGCGGCCGACGTAGATCGCCGCCTCCAGCGCGAGCTCGCCATCGGCGAGGTCGGCGGCCGCGAGTTCGCCGGCCGCCTGCACGACGTCGCGGGGCCGGTCGCGCCCCGCGAACCACATGGCGCGGTCACGCAGGTGGCGCAGCCACTCGGCGCGGAAGGCGCGGTTGGTCTTCGCTTTGCCGGCCGCGAGCCCCAGTTCCTGCACGGCGTCGTGCCAGCACGGGACGGCGGCCGTCGCATCGGCCTCGTTGCGCGCGATGTTGCCGAGCGTGGTGCCGAGGGCCCAGTGGTAGGTCGGCACCTCCGGATGGTCGTCGAGGATCGCGCGCCACATCTGCACGGACTGGCGCCACACGGCCAACGCCTCGGTGACGCGCCCCTCGGCGTCGAGGCAGCGGCCGAAATTCGTCAGCGCCGCACCGAGGCTGGCCCGCACCGACTCGCGGCGTGGATCCGCAGCCAGCAGCGCCTGCAGGATGGCCACCGCTTCCCGATGCGGCTCGGCGGCCGCATCGGGCCGGTCGGCTTCGAACAGGCAATTGCCGAGCTGGTCCAGGCTGCGCGCCAGCCGTTCCTCGGCCGGGGCCCGATCGCCGACCCCGGCGAGCCGACGCGCGTACTCGACCGCCCGTTGCCGCTCCGCGGTGGCCTCGGCGAGCCGACCCGAGGCCAGCAACAGCGTGCCCAGCTGCCCGCACACGTGGAAGCGCTGTTCGAGGTGGCGGTCGCCGCCGCCGGCCGCCGCGAGTCGGTCGAGGTCGTCGGCAGCCGAGCGCAGCACCTGCTCGGCAGCGGTGTGGTCGCCGCGAGCGGTCTGCAGGATGCCGAGCGACAGCCGTGCATCGACGCGCGCAGTCACGTGCTCGGTGACGGCGGGCTGCTCCACCACCAGCTGATCGAACATCGCGACGGCCCGTTCCTGCGCCTCCGCACTGCCGGCCCCGTCGCCGAGCTTGTGCCGCACCTTGCCGAGCTGGTGCCAACAGCGCGCCAGGCGCGCGCGGATCAGGGCGTCGTCGCCGCGGCGCTGCAACACCTGCTCGTAGAGCGCGATCGCGTCGCCGATCAGGTCCTGGCGCACCGGATAGGCGCGCGGCACGTCGTCGAGCCGGTTCGAGGCGACACGCTCGAGCATGCGTTCGACCGCGTCGAGTGCCAGCGTGTTGCCGGCGTCGGCGAGCCTGGCCTGGTGCACGCTGACCGCAGTGCCGACCCCCATCGCCACGAACGCGGCCAGCACCGCCACCGATGCCAGCCTGTTGCGCGCCACCAGCTTGCGCAGCGTCGCGAACGCGCCGGTGTCGTAGGCGCGCACGACCCGCTGCTCGAGCCACGCCCGCAGGTCGGCGGCGAGTTCGCCCATGTCGCGGTAGCGCTGCTCGGCCTGCCACGCCATCGCGCGGGCGCAGATCGCGGCCAGTTCGGGCGGTGTGGACGGCCGCACGACCTCGAGCGGCGGCGGCGGGCCGGTCAGGATCTGCCGGATGACGACCTGCGACGAGGCGCGTTCGTCGCCGTAGGGCGGCGAGCCCGCGACGATGTGGTACAGCATCGCGCCGGCGGCATAGACGTCGACCCGCGGCCCGAGCCGCGCGAGGTCGCCGCGCGCCTGCTCGGGCGGCATGTAGACCGGCGTTCCGACCACGTCGCCGTCTCGTGTGGCCAGCGGTGAGCCGGGATCGTGCCGCGCCAGTGCCGCGCGTTCCGATGCCACGGGGCCGGCGCCGGCCTCGTCGACCTCGGCCAGCACGCGGGCGAGCCCCCAGTCCATCACGTAGGTCTCGCCGAAGCGGCCGACCATCACGTTGCTCGGCTTCAGGTCGCGGTGGATGACGCCCTGGGCGTGCGCGAACGCGACCGCTTCGCACACCTTCATCAACACGCCGAGCACGCGCTGCAGCGGCCAGGTGGAATCGCCGCGCCGCATCGCATCGACGATCTCGCGCAGCGTGCTGCCCGACACCAACGGCATCGTGAAGAACACGCGACCCTCGGTGTCGACGCCGAGGTCGTGGACGGACGGGATGCCTGGATGCTGCAACTGGCCGGTGACGCGCGCCTCGTCGAGGAATCGGCTCAGCGAACGCGGGTCGCTCGACCCCTTGGTCTGACCGCCGTCGGCGGCGCCGGACAGGACCTTCATCGCCAGTTCGCGGCGCAGGTGATGGTCGTAGACCCGATAGACGGCGCCCATGCCACCGTGCGCGATGCACGCGCCGACCTCGTAGCGCTCGCGGCTCACCGGCGGCCGGGCTGGCCCCAGGGCGGCCTCGAGGCGCCGCCAGTCGGCGTGCATGCGCTGCAGGCGCTCGGCCAGGCGCGGATGTTCGCGGCAGAGCGGCTCGATGTCATCGCCGCCTCCCTGCTCGCGGCCGGCGAGGAACTGCGCGAAGACCTCGGCTACCGCGGACAGTTCGGGCTGGCGTTCAGTCATGGGTGCTACCCGCCGGCAGGACAGTGGTATCGTAGCTGCGGTACCCGCTGCAACGCCCCGCGCCGCCGCCGGCACGATGCGCCACGCCATGGATCTCCCGAGCGAGCATCTGCTCGCGGCCGCCGCCGGAGGCGACCGCGATGCGCTGGCCACCCTGCTGCAGCGCCACCTGCCCGGGGTGCGTGCCTACCTGCGCCTGCGCATGGGGCCGATGATCCGGGCCAACGAGGACAGTGAAGACCTGGTGCAGTCGGTGTGCCGCGAGATCCTGGTGCGCGCGGAGGACTTCGCGCACGGCGGTGAGCAGGGGTTCCGCCGCTGGTTGTTCCGCACCGCGCAGCGCAAGGTCGCGGACCGCGCCGACTACTACCGGGCACAGAAGCGGGCCCACCGCACGTCGCCGCTGGACGTCGACGACGACGCGGTCGCCGCGTGTTACGGCAGCGTCTGCACGCCGAGCCGCGCCGCCAGCGCGCGCGAACACCTGTCGCGCGTCGAGGCCGCCTTCGACCGGTTGCCCGAGGCCCAACGCGAAGTGATCCTCGCCGTGCGCATGCTCGGGCTCTCCCACGCCGAACTGGCGCAGCGCCTCGGCAAGACCGAAGGTGCGGTCCGGGTGATGTTGTTCCGGGCGATGGCGCAGCTGACCGAACTGCTCGGGGACGGCGCCTAGGCAGCGGGATCGCTCGCCGGACGGCACGCCGGGTCGGTCGTGGACACGCAGTTGCACCATCGGTGGCGGCCCGAACGCGTCGGGCGACGCAGCCACATCGGCGACGGCGCGCTGCCGTTACGCCCACTGCCGCGTCATGCCGCCTGCCGCGCCCCGCGCCACACCCGCAGCGCGAGGATGCCGAGCGTCAGCCCGGTCAGCGGCAGCACGAACCACAGCATCGCGCGCGCGTAGCCTTCCTTCGCCTCGTGTTTGGTGGCGTCGAGCACCAGGTAGGTCGTGTAGGCGGCGTAGTACAGCAGGAACAGGACACCTTCCCAGCGCGGGATCATGCGGCCGCGCGCGAAGATCGGCAGGCAGGCGACGGCGACCGCGATCATGACCGGCAGGTCGAAACCGGCCATCGCCTTCGCCACCGGCAGGCCCTCGGGCGACACCGTGCCGGCGAGGCCCAGCACGCCCATCAGGTTGAAGATGTTGCTGCCGACGACGTTGCCGACCGCGATGTCGCGTTCGCCGCGGATCGCCGCCAGGATCGACGTCGCGACCTCGGGCAGCGACGTGCCGGCGGCGACGATCGTCAGACTGACCACCACTTCGCTGACGCCGAGCCACTGCGCGAACTCGACCGCGCCGTCGACGAGCCAGCGCGAACCCAGCACCAGCAGCGCGAGTCCGGCGACGACGAAGCCGAGGTTGGCGGGAATCGACACCTTGCCCTTCGGCGCGAACTCCTGCTCGTACTCGGCGACGACCTCGGCCTGCTCGCGGCGGCTCGCGCGCACGATCCAGACCGTGTAGGCGATCAGCCCGGCGACCAGCACGATGCCGTCGATGCGGCCGATGCCACCGTCCAGCGACAGCAGCAGCACGACGGCCGACAACAGGATCATCAGCGGCACGTCGCGGCGCACCAGATCCTGCGCCACCAAGAGCGGCGTGATCGCGGCCGACGCGCCGAGGATGAACAGCACGTTGAAGATGTTGCTGCCGACGACGTTGCCGACCGCCATGTCGGCCTGGCCGAGCCACGACGCCTTGACGCTGACCGCCATCTCCGGCGAACTGGTGCCGAACGCGACGACCGTCAGGCCGACCACCAGCGACGACACGCCGGCCGCCGACGCGAGCTTCGCGGCGCCGCGCACGAGCCACTCGGCGCCGAGCACCAGCAGGCCGAGACCGACGAAGAACAGTACGACGACCGTCAGGGACACGCGAAACCTCCGCCGGCCGTCCGGCCGAAGCGGCGCGGAACACTAGCGGCGCGATCCCGGCGGCGCCATGCGAGCGCGGCGCCGCGGCCGGACGCGTAGGCTTGCGGCCGTGCGTTCGCTCTGTTTCGTGACCGGCGGCAGCGGCTTCGTCGGCCGCCACCTGCTGCCGCGGCTCGCCGCGCGCCACCGGCTGCGGCTGCTGGTGCGGCCGGGCCAGACACCGACCGGCGCCGGCCCCGACCACGAACGGATCGAAGGCCGGCTCGACGACCCGGCGGCGCTCGCCCGCGGCGTCGCCGGCGCCGACGTCGTCGTGCACCTCGCCGCGCTGGTGTCGTTCCGGCGCGAGGATCACGCGGCGATGTTCGCGGTCAACGCCGACGCAACCGCGGCGCTGGCCGCGGCCGCGCGCACGGCCGGCGTGCGGCGCTTCCTGCACTGTTCGACGATCTCGGCGGTGGCGTACCGCGACCGGCCCGAACCGGTCGACGAGCGGGCGCCGTACAACTTCGCGCCGCTGCAGATCGGCTACTGCGACAGCAAGTTCGCCGCCGAGGCGCGCGTGCTGGCCGAGGTCGAACGCGGCCTCGACGCGGTGATCGTCAACCCGCCGTCGATGTACGGCGCCGGCGACCGCCGCAAGGGCGACGGCTCGCTGCTGACCGCGGTGCTGCGCGGCGAGCTGCGCTTCGCGCCGCCGGGCGGCATCAACGTCGCCGCCGTCGACGACGTCTGCGCCGGCATGCTGGCGGCGCTCGACCGCGGCCGGCGCGGCGAGCGCTACCTGCTCGGCGGCGAGAACCTGACCGGCCGCGAACTGCTCGAACGCGTGGCGCGCATCGTCGGTGGCCGGGCACCGCGCCGCATCGCCCCGGCGTTCGCCGTCCGCGCCGCCGCGGCAGCGCTCGCGCTGAAGGAACGGTTGGCCGGCAGCCGGCCGCCGCTGACCAGCGAGATCCTGCGCCTCGCGCCGCGCTTCCTGTGGTGCACGAGCGACAAGGCGGCGCGCGAACTCGGCTGGCGCGCGGGCCCGGTCGACGCCGGCATCGAGGCGGCCTGGCGCGAACTGCGCGACGACGGCGTCGATCGCGGCGATTCCGTGCCACCGTTGGCGCCGCGGGGCCACTAGACGGCAGGCCACCGCGTGGTGGCCGACGGCGGCACGACGCGGGCCTCGGCCGCCGCCACACGCGGCCCGCAGCCGGGCACCTGCCCGATCGAAGGAGAGTTCCATGCGATTCCACCTGTCCACCCTCGCGTTGGCCGCGGCGCTGCCGCTCGCGGCGCAGACGCCCTGCCCGATGCAGACGACGCTGCACGTGCCGGACTCGGTCGTCTACGGGCCGCAGCAGGACTGCGGCGGCGTCAGCTACCAGCTGCCCGACCTGCAGATCCAGCTCGACGGCGGCACCTGCCCGACGTTCGTGGTCTACGTGCCGCCCCACGACGTCGCGGTCGCCGCGACGACGCTGACCTTCGTCGAGGTCATCGGCCACCAGCCGATCACGATGATCCAGTTCGAGTGCCAGACCAAGTGGCTGCTGATCCTGCCGATCGGCAGCGAATGCGCGGCCTCGAAGCCGCGCACGATCGGCACCGTGCCCCAGCTGCTCGCGCGGCCGTGCGCCGCCAGCTGATGCCCCCGTTCGGACACGTACCGACAGACCGGCAGCGACATCCGCTGCCGGCTGTCCTCCGACCGGAGTCACCCCGATGACCCTGCATCCGATCCCCGGGCACCGGCGCGCACCGCGCCGCCTGGCCTTCCTCGGCGCCGCACTGCTGGCGGCCTTGTCCGCCACCGCCGTCGGCTTCTGGCCGGCGACCGACGCGGCAGCGATGGTCGCGCCGCCGCCCGCGGCGACCGGCGCGCCGGCCGCGGCCGCGGCGGCGCCGCCGCCGACCGTCACACCGCCGCCACTGCCGCCCGCACGCGAACCCGTGCCGGTGCCGCCGCCGGCGCCCGAACCGACGTTCGAACAGCGCATCGACGAACTGATCGCGATCGGCCAGCAGACGGCCCGGCTCGCGCGCGAAGACGAACTGGCCGAAGCACAGGAGTCCGACCGGCTGGCGCGGCAGCGACTGAGCGAGTTGCTGCAGCGCTTCGCCGACGCCGGCGAACGGGGTCTCGCGCTGCTGGCCGGCATGGACGACGGCAGCGTCGACGCAGAGGCTCCGGCCCGACGGCTCGTACTGCAGGTCGTGCTGGCCGCCGAACTGGCGCGGCGCCACGAGGTCGCGCTCGCCAACGCCGACCGTTCGCGCATCGACCCGCTGGTCGGCGCAGTGCTCGACGTGCTGCCGCAGAGCGCCCCGACCACCGACACCGGCGCGCGGCTGCTGGTCGACCGTCCGTACCTGCGTTCCGTGCACGAGCCGGCGGTGTCCGCGCTGCTGCAGCAGGCCAGCGCCGGCACGTTCCCGCGACCGGTGGCGACCCAGCTGCTGGCGACGCTGTGGCACAACCAGCAGGCCAGCGGCGAACGCACGTCCGACGAGCTGTCGCTGCTGGCGATGCTGCTGCTCGACGACGCGGATCCGAGCAAGCGCACGGTCGCCTGCCGGCAGCTGCTGTCGGACCCGCGCTACCGGGCGCTGGCGCTGGCCTGGCTGCGCGAGCACGGCGACTCGCCGGTGGCAGCCGAGGTGGCCGGCCTCGCCGCGCGCGAGCTGGCGCCGGACCTGGCGCTGCAGGTGCTGCGCGAACTGGGCCCGACGCTGCCGCGCGCGACCGGTGCGTTCCTGGTGCTCGGTGCCCGCGCGCCCGAGCTGGTGGCGGACGCCTACCGCGACCTGCTGGCCGCCAACGTCGAACCGGCGATCCGGACCGAACTGGTCGCGGCCATAGGCCTGACCGGCAGCGCCGAAGCCCGCGACCTCGTCGATCTGGCACTGCACCACGACCCCTCGCCGGACGTGCGGCTACAGGCGGCGTTCGCGGTCACGGCGACCGGCAGTGCCGACGACGGCGAACGCGCGCTGCAGCTGCTGCTCGACGACCCGACCTTCGCCGGCGACCCGACGCGCCTCGACGCGATCGTGCTGGCGCTGCGCAACCTCGAGGGCGGTGACGGCACCAACCAGCTCGATCGCCTCGCGCGCCGGCTGCGCTCACTGCCGCTGCGCGACGGCAGCCGGCAGGAACTGGATGCGTTGCTGGCGCGCAGCCTGCCTGGCGGGCTGCCACAGGCACCGGCCGGCGGATCGACCAGTGCCGCGGGGGCGCCGCGATGAGGGCCGCAGCGCCGCCGGCGCGGCTACTTCTTCTTCTCGACGTGCTTGGTGTGCCGGCGCAGGCGCGGGCAGTACTTCGACAGCTCCAGCTTTGCGGTGCCGGGCTTCTTCATGATCGTGTAGTTGCGGTCGCCGCTCTCCTCGCAGACGAGGAAGACGATCTCTTTCTTCTTCTTGGGCTTGGCCATGGCGCTCCAGGGAGGGCCGAGCACAGTAGCGAGCGGCCGGTCCGGTGCAAGAACGTGTTGCCGCCGGCGGCGGCAGGGTCGCCGCCGGCGGGACCCGAGCCGTCAGTACTCCAGGCGCAGCACCGGCATCTGGCCGCCGTAGGGCCCCCAGGGCGAAGTCGTCGTCGCGCCGGGGAAGTACACGCTGCCACACTGCGAACCGACGCCGATCCCGTTCAGGGTGAGCAACAGCCCGTTGCTGAGCGAGAACGGCAGGCCGGGACGGGTCTCGTCGAGCCAGGCCGCCTGCACGCCGAGCTTCATGCCCGACTGCACCCCGGTGGTCAGCGGCAGGGTCGTCTCGATCCGCCCGGTCGCATCGGTGACACCGAACCACGTGATCAGGTACGGCGCCCACCAGTGGCACCCGGTCAGCCCGGGGTCGATCGGCGCCAGCGACGTGCCGAAGCCGAAGTGGGTCGGGCCGAGCGCCGTCGTCTGCGGGTCGACGCCGATCCAGAACAGCACGAGCCCGGCACTGGCGCCGGCCGGCAGCGCCCCGGTGACCTCGAAGCGCGCGGTGTCGCCGACGTCCGGCCCGTCGGGGTCGTTCCAGCGCAGCTCCGTCGGCTCGGGCCGCGTCGTGCAGCTGCCGTCGCCGACCGTGGCAACCCAGCCGTCGTCGACGCCGAACGGCACCCAGACACCATCGACCCAGTGGTCGGCCGAGACCTGCAGCGGCGCGTTGGCGGTTTCGAACTCGAGGAACAGCGAGCCGCTGCCGACCGGCAGCGCCTGGCTGAACACGATGTGCAGGTGATCGGCGCCGAGCGCCGTGGCCGGACCGGTGCCCGCGCTCGCCGCCGCGGTGACCGGCGCCGGGCCGAACAGCGTGGTGAGGTTCGCGGGGCGGTTGGTGAGCAGGTTGTTGCCCAGCTGGTTGGCGGTCTCCGGCTGGAACGCCCCGCGCACGGTCAGCGTGCGGGTCAGCGCCGGGACCGCCGGCTCGCCGAGGAACGACGGCCGCCGCAGCCACAGTCCGGACAGCGTCTGCCCCTGCAGCGCGGCCGGCAGCAGCCCGGCATCGATACGGACCTGCAACGTGCCGTGGCTCCAGCGCAGGGGCAGCGACAGCCTGGCGTTGCCCGGCAGGGTCGCCAGCGCTTCGGGCACGACGACCGATGCCTGCGCCAGGGTGGCCCCGGTAAGCAGGCCGGAGAGGAACAGCGAGAGTACGGGCGTCGAGGGGATGCGCATCATGGCAGCCTGGGGGGAACTGCCGATGCCATCGGCAGCCGCGGCCCCGCGACCCAAGCCGTCGGCAGCGCTCCCGCCGCGACCGCCCGGCCGCCGGGAGCGCACGCCGCCGGAAATGGAAAGGGCCCGGCTCGCGCCGGGCCCCTTCGGGGTCGTCCGCAACTCGACTCTCTGCTTCCCGTCCCGCGCGCTGTATCGGCCCGCTGCCAAGGGCAACCTGAGGCACGACCGCGAATCGCGGCGCGCGCCGTTGCGCCTCCCGTCGCACCCGCCGACCATGGCCAGCCGCGCCCCATGGCTCCGACGCCCTCCTCTCCCGAGATCACGATCGTCACCGGCGCGAGCCGCGGCATCGGCCTCGCGATCGCGCATGCATTCGCCGCACTGGGCCATCGGCTGCTGCTGGTCGCCCGCGACGGCGACCGGCTCGGCACCGCCGCACGCGCGGTCGCCGCCGCCGGTGCGGCCGCGGGCGCCGCGATCGAGACGTTCGCGGTCGACCTGCGCGACGACGCGGCACCGGCCGCCGCGGTGGCGGCCGCCACGCGCTGTTTCGGCGCGCCGACCGTGGTCGTCGACAACGCCGGCACGGCGCCGTCCGACAAGATCGAACGCACGACGCCGGCCATGCTGCACGACACGTTCGCGCTGCACGTCGGTGCCCCGCTCGGCTTCGCCCGCGCCTGTGTGCCGGCGATGAAGGCTGCCGGCCGCGGCTGCCTGCTGCACCTGGCCTCGACGGCCGGACTGCGCGGCTATCCGTTCACGGCGGCCTACACGGCCGCGAAGCACGGCATGGTCGGGCTCGCGCGCGCGCTGCACGCCGAACTGCGACCGGCCCGTATCGACGTCTACGCGCTGTGCCCCGGCTTCGTCGATTCCGACATCACGCGCGGCGCCGCCGCGGCGATCGCCGCCCGCGGTGGCCTGACTGCCGACGAGGCCTTCGCGCGCATGGCGGCGCAGAACCGCATCGGCCGCATGCACACGCCCGCCGAGGTCGCCGCCGCCGCGGTGCGGCTGGTGCGCGAGCGACCGGTCGGCTGCGTGTTCGAACTCGACCGCGACCCACCCGCCTTCGTCGACTGACGGTCGACGGCGCGTCGCGCTCCACCACTCCCGACCCCGGACTCCCCATGAGCAACTACGACTTCCGGTTCGAACGCGGCAGCGACGGCGTCGCCGTACTGACCCTCGACCGCCCCGAAACGCTGAACTCGCTGACGTTCGACGTCTACGGCCAGCTCGAGCGGCTGTTCCGCGACCTCGAGGACGACGACACGGTCAAGGTCGTCGTGTTGACGGGCCACGGCCGTGGCTTCTGCAGCGGCGGCAGCGTCGAGGACATCATCGGTCCGCTGCTCGAGACCGAACTCGACGGCACGCTGGCGTTCACGCGCATGACGGGCGCCGTGGTGCGCAACATGCTGCGGCTGTCGAAGCCGATCGTCGCCGCGGTCAACGGCATCGCCGCCGGTGCCGGCGCGGTGCTGGCGCTGGCCAGCGACCTGCGCGTGCTGGCGCACAGTGCGAAGTTCGCGTTCCTGTTCACGAAGGTCGGCCTGACCGGCGCCGACATGGGCGCCGCCTGGCTGCTGCCGAAGGTGGTCGGCACCGGCCGCGCGATGGAGCTGCTGATGCTCGGCGACAAGGTCACCGCCGAGGAGGCGCTGCGGATCGGCCTCGCCAACCGTGTCGTCGCCGACGACCAGGTGCTCGCCGAGTCGCTCGCGCTGGCGCGCCGGCTCGCCGCCGGCCCGGGCCTCGCGCTGGCGATGACCAAGAAGATGGTCTGGAACGAGTGGCCGATGGACCTCGAGGCGGCGATCGAACAGGAGGCGCAGGCGCAGGCGCTGCTGCTGCGCGCCCACGACCACCGCGAGTTCTACAACGCGTGGATGGAGAAGCGCGAGCCGCGCTTCCTCGGCCGCTAGGCTGTGCGCCGCATGAACGCCGAGCTCTGGCTGCCCGATTCCGACCTGGACGCCGACCACCGCGCGTTCGCGCAGCGCATGCGCGCGTTCGCGCAGGAACGGCTGCTGCCGCACGCGCGCGCGATCGACGAGCAGCGCACGTTCCGCCGCGAGACCGTCACCGACCTCGCCGCGGCCGGCATCCTCGGCGGCCCGCTGCCGACCGAACACGGCGGCGGCGGCTGGTCGCCGCTGCAGCTGGCGATCGCCCACGAAGAACTCGGCGCAGCCTGCGGCAACGCGCGCGGTTTCTGCGCCGTGCAGACCGGACTCGTCGCGCAATGCCTGGCGAAGTACGGCACCGCGCAGCAGCAGCAGCGCTGGCTCGGTCCGCTGGTGCGCGGCGAGGCGATCGGTTGTTTCGCGCTGACCGAACCGGACGCCGGCAGCGACGTGGCCAGCCTGCGCACCCACGCGCGGCCGCAGTCCGGCGGCGGCTGGCTGGTCGAGGGCACCAAGTGGTGGATCACCAACGGCGGCATCGCCGACGTGATGATCCTGTTCGCGACCGTCGACCCGACGCAGGGTCGCCAGGGCATCACGGCGTTCCTGGTCGAGACGCGGCGCCCAGGGCTCACGCGCACGCCGATGCCGGGCATCGAACTCGGCCATCGCGGCAGCGACCATGCGACGCTCGTGTTCGCCGGGTTCGAGGTCCGTGCCGACGAACGCCTCGGCGCGCCCGGCAAGGGCTTCGCGGTCGCCATGGGCGGGCTCGCCGCCGGGCGGCTGTCGGTCGCCGCCGGCGCCGTCGGCATCCACCGCGCCGCGCTGGCGACGACGGTGGAGTTCACGACCGGGCGCCGGCAGTTCGGGCAGCCGCTGGCCCAGTTCCAGATGGTGCAAGAACGGCTGGCCGACCATCTGACCAGCCTGCACGCGAGCCGCGCGCTCGTGTATCGCTGCGCGCGGCGCCGCGCCGACGGCATCGAGACCCACGCCGATCTGGCGATGGCGAAGCTGCAGGCCACCGAGGCCGCCGCGCGCGCGGCCGAGGACGCCGTACAGCTGCACGGCGCCCGCGGCTACAGCTCGGCCGTCCCGGCCGAGCGGCTGTGGCGCGACGTGCAGGCGCTGCGGATCTACGAGGGCACGTCGCTGATCCAGAAGGGCATCCTCGGTCGGCTGCTCGCCGACAGCTGAGCCCCGCCGCGGCCGCGCGGCCTTACGGCGTCAGCAGCAGGCCCAGCGGGTTGCTGGCGGCCTGCCAGAAGTCGACGCCACCGATCAGCAGCGCGGCGAAGTGCGTCTGCGTGCCCGGCAGGCCCGACGACGGCGGCAGCACGAACGCCGCCTGCGCGAGGCCCTGCGGCGAGAAGATGCCGAGGAAGCCCTGCAGCACCGCGCCGTTCAGCGCATCGAGCCCGAGCACCGTGAACGAGTCCGGGTTGATCGGCACCGTCACGGACGGCGTCAGCGCCAGCCCCGGCGAAGTGCCGGACGCGCCCCAGACGATCATGTAGAGCGTCGCCAGTTCGTCGACGCACGGCACGACCACCATCGGGTGCACGGCGCCGCCCGTGGTCACCGACAGCTGCGCGTTCGCGTCCGACTTCAGCAGCGGATCGGTGTATTCGAGCTTGGTCACGCACGGCCCGGCCTGGCCGATCATGCCGGCGAACGAGGTGTTGTCGGCCTCGTTCCACTCGGTCCAGGTGCCGATCCGGTCGGCGACCGCGTGCACGTAGTAGAGCTGCGGCTGCACCCGCCACGGCAGCGTCACCTGGGTCGGCAGCGCCACGCTCTGCCCGGCCAGCAGGAACAGCTGGCTCGTGCTGCCGAGATAGATGTCGCTCTGGCTCCACGTCGTCGTCGTGCCGAGGAAGAACTCGACCTGGAACGTGCCGATGCCCTGCGGGCCGTCGTTGATCACGGTCGGTGTGATCGTCATCGTCGCGCCCGGCTGCTGCGCGACACCGCTGGTCGTGAGCGACGTGAAGCGCAGGTTGTACGGCGCCGCCTGGTTGATGGCCGCCGTCAGGTCGACGCGCCGCTTGCTCGTGTCGCCGACGACCGACACGCCGGTGCTCTGGAACAGGCTGATCACGCCGGCGCGGTCACCGACGTACTGCGGCCGCGCGTGCAGCAGCTGCGCGATCAGCGCAGCGCCGGCCGGACACGCGGCCGAGGTGCCGCCGAACTCGAACGTGGTGCCGCCGCACTCGGCGGCGATGACCTGCTCCGACGGGCAGTAGAACGACAGGAACGACGCCGTGTCCGAGTAGCACGTGCGCTCGTCCACCTGGCGGTTCGAGTCGGTGCAGTTCGTCGGCGCGAACGGAAAGTAGGGCGCGCCGTTCGCGTCCCAGCTGGCACCGATCGAAATGCAGCTCGACGACGCCGCCGGCGACCCCATCGAGTCGGTCCAGCCGTCGTTGCCCGACGAGGCACAGCACAGGATGTCGTTGGCCAGCGCCGACGCGCAGGCCGAGTGCAGCGTGCCGGAGTTGACCGGCGCGAAGTAGCGCCCGCCGCCGAGCGACATCGAGATCACGCGGATCGGCGAACCGCCGCCGGCCCCGTTCTTGTTGGTCACGCACCAGTTGATCGCGTTCGCGATCACGCTGTCGAACGAGTTCGGGAACACGACCAGCGCGTACAGGCTCGCGGCCGGCGCGTAGCGGTGCACGATCGACGCCGTCGCCGTGCCGTGGTAGCAGCTGTTGAAGGACTGCGAGTGGATCGGGTTGCCGGGGTTGCTGAAGTTCTCGCCGGCCTTGATCACGCTGTTCGGCAGCGTCGTCGAACCGCCGAGCTCGACGTGCAGCAGGTCGAACCGGCCGTCGATGACCGCCACGCCGACACCGGCGCCGGTCCAGCCCAGGTTGGCCTGCGCGGTCGAGCCGGTCAGCGTGCGCCCCTGCGTCGTGTGCAGCTCGTTGACGTTGTCCTTCCACACGTAGGCGACGCCCGGCACCGCGGCGAGCGCGCGCAGCGACGCGGCGTCCCGCACCTCGGCCGCGAGCATGTACTGGTACTCGAGCGGGAACAGGATCGTGATGCCGGCGCGCAGTTCCGGCGCGAGCGTGCGATCGAGCCGATCGGCGAACTCGCCCTGGCGGCGGATCACCGACGCGAGCACGTCGGCGACGGGGTCGTCGGCCGTGCTGGTCTCGAACGTGACGTCACCGGGCTGCCGATCGAGCTCGATCACGACGCGCAGCGCCGGCAGCACCAGGTGCTTCTCGCGCAGCACGCCGTCCGCGGCGAGGCGGTCCGCATCGACGAACAGCTGCGGCTCCACGCGGTGGTCGGCGGCACGCGACGGGTCTTGGGCGAACAACGGTGCGGCGAGCACCGTCGCGTACAGGGTGAGGGCGCGGACGAATGGCGAGGTCACGGGCATGGCAGTCGGATGGGAAGGCCACCGGGGCAAGGCGGCCCGACCGAGGCATTGCACCAGACCGGGCCGCCGCGGTCGAGTAGGGCAGCGTGGTGGCGCTCGGCGCAGAGCGCGCCGGTGGCACCGGACCGGCCGGCTTGCCAAACCGTCACCTCAGCGATTCGCGGCGCGCCCGTTCGAGAACGCGACCACGACCACGGCGCGGTCCTCCCAGCTGCCGGCCGCGGTGCCGGCCTCCTCGCGCTGCACGCGCCACTCGCAGCCGACCATGTGCTGCCGGATCTCCGGACTCTGCAGCACCACGCGGCGCAGCGTCTTCAACCGCTCGATGCAGAGATCGACCGACGTCAGCGGCCGGCCGCGCGCGTCGCGGCCGATCGTCACGTCGGGCATCTCGACCACGACGCGGATGTCGGACGTGAACGTCAGCGACGCCTCCAGCGTCTTGACCAGCCAGCCCTGCACGTCGCGCTTGATCGGCCACGGCGTGCCGGCGTCGAAGAAGTCCGACATCGGCGCGCTCATCGTCACCGTGTCGTCGGTCTGGTTGATCGTCAGCGAACGGCCGGCGATCTCCTCGTACTCGGGCAGCACTTCCTTCAGGAACTCGCGCATCTCGCCGTCCTGCGCGGTCACCAGCGGCGCGGCCTCGCTGACGTCGCCGCCGCCGGTCTGCTGGTCGAAGATGCCGGTGTCCTTGGTCTTGCCCTCGCCGGCGATGTGGAACGCCCACTGCACCGACTCCTTCAGCTTCTTCATCTTGGTCAGGTCGGCCTGACCGAGCGCGTAGAGCACCACGAACAGCGCGAACAGCAGCGTCATCATGTCCGCGAACGACACCAGCCATCGTTCGTGGTTGACGTGCTCTTCGTGCTTGTGCTTCTTCGCCATGGCGGACGCGCCGGATCAGTGCTTCTTGTCGCCGCCACCGCCGTGGCTGCCGAGGTAGACCTTCAGCTTGCTGCGCAGGGCACCTGGCGCGACGCCCGACTGGATGCCGACGACGCCCTCGAGCACCATGCTCTTCAGCAGCTGGTCGTGCTCGATGTGGCGCTTCAGCTTGAACGACATCGGCAGGCAGACGACGTTCGCGAAGCCGACGCCGTAGACCGTCGCGACGAACGCGACCGCGATGCCGGGGCCGATCAGCGACGGTTGGTCGAGCACGCTCATCACGTGCATCAGGCCGAGCACGGCGCCCAGCACGCCGACCGTCGGCGCCAGCGCACCCCAGGTCTCCCAGAACTTCATGCCGGCCTTCTGGTCCTCTTCCTCGATGTGCATGTCGACCTCGACGGTCTCGCGGATCGCTTCGGCCGAGCTGCCGTCGATCGCGAGCGTCAGGCACTTGACGAGGAACGGATCGCCCTTGCCGCTGGTCGCGTAGCTCTCGAGCGCCAGCAGGCCCTCGCGGCGCGCGAGGTTGGCCAGCTCGAGGATCTTCTCCATCAGGCCGTGGAAGTCGTACTTGCCCGGCAGGAACACGCGCTTCAGCGACTTGATCGCGAACGGCACGTCGGACGGCAGCGTCGCGACCATCGTCGCGCCGAGCGAGCCGATGATGACGATCATGAACGCCGTCACCTGCAACAGCGCGGTCGGGTGGCCGCCTTCGAGGATCATGCCGCCGATGACGCCGATGAAGGCGAGCACCAGTCCGACGATGCTGAAGATGTCCATTCCCCTGCCTGCTCCCTGTTGCTGCGGCGCGACGATCCGCCACCTGGATCATGGTCGATCCGCCGCCGCACTTGAGCCGGCCGACGCGAATCCCGGCACTGGACTGCGGGTGTCGGGAAAGCCGACGGTCGCGCGGCGTCAGACCTGCGATCTGTCCATCACGCCGATGCGGCCGCCGCGCAGCGCGAGCCAACCGAGCCGCGCGTACTCGACCACGAACGACCGCTGCGCCCACCACAGCCGCCACCACGGCGGCGCGGCGCGCAACGGCCGCAGCCGGCGGCGCTCGGCGGCGATCGCCGGCAGCTCGCGCAGCGCGCGCAGCCGGCCGCGCAGGAACGCCCACGCCGCCCGCGGCCGGCCCGCGAGCGGCAGCAGCAGCAGGACGGCGAGGTTCGCGCACACGAACGACGGCAGGTTCAGCAGCAGCACGGGCAGCGGCAGGTTGACGAGCCACGCCCACGTCGCGTTGCGCACCGAGCGCACGTCGAACTCGGTGTCGCGCACGCGGCGGATCGTCGCGTTGAGCCGGTGCCGCACGCGCGCCGCCGGCGCGTAGCGCACGCCGTAGCCGGCCATCACGGCGCGCAGCGACAGGTCGGCGTCCTCGAAGTTGGCGAAGAAGTCGGCGCGGAACAGGCCGATGCGCCGCAGCATCTCGCCGCGCAGCAGCAGCGCGCCGCCGCAGGCCGCCAGCAGCCGGTCGGGTTCGTTCCAGCTCGCGGCCACCTGCAGCCGGCCGCGCGGCGCGACGTCGCCGCTGCCCAGCAGCCACACGCCGGCGTTGTCGAGCCGGTCCGGATCGGCCTGCAGGCACATGCGGCTGGCGACGATGCCGGTGCGCGGCTCGGTCTCGGCCGCGCGCAGCAGCTCGGCGATCCACTCCGGATCGGCTTCGGCGTCGTTGTTGAGCAGCGCGACGAACTCGCAGCGCGCCTCGGCCAGCACCAATTCGAACGCGGCGTTGTTGCCGCCGGTGAAGCCGGTGTTCACCGGCAGCGCCAGCAGCCGGATGCGGTCGCCGAACTCGGCGCGCAGCGCCGCCGCCTCGTCGTTCGCGGAGCCGTTGTCGACGACGTGGATCTCGACCGCCGCGTGCGTCTGCGCCAGCAGCGACCGCACCGCGGCTGAGGTCCACGCGAGACCGTTCCAGTTCAGCACCACGACCGCGACGCGCGCCGGCGTCGGCGAGGAGGTCACGACACACCTCCGAGGCCGAGCCGGACCGCCAGCGCGCGGCCGGCGCCGAGCGCCCAGCGCCCCGGCCGGCCGAGGCGCCGCAGGCCGCGGAAGGCCCGCACGTACGGATCGCGCCACAGCTCGGGCGCCTGGTCGCGCACGAACGCCAGCTTCGCCTCGACGGCGGCGGCGCGGCCGGCGTCGAGGTCGGCCAGCGCCTCGTGCAGCAGGTTGTTGCGCAGCGCCGGGCTCGGCCCGACGTCGGCGCGCAGCAGCCCCGCCGCGGCGCCGTCGCGGCGCGCCGCCGCGAGCACCTGCAGCTCCTCCAGAAAGCGCGTGCGGTCCGCGGTCGCCGACCGGCTCGCCGCCGCCGCGTGGCGCCGGTAGTGCAGCAGTTCGGCGTCGACGTCGACGATGCCGAACCCCGCGCGCAGGAACCGGAACCACTGCTCCCAGTCGAGCGCGAACCGCAGGTCGGCGCGGAACGGGCCGACGCGGCGCAGCGCCTCGGTCCGGTACAGCACCGACGGACAGCAGACGAAGTTGCCGCGCCACAGCCGCTCGTAGTGTGCAGCCCGGTCGACGCCCGGGCGGTGGTGCCAGAAGTGGTCCTTGAAGCGCTCGGCCGGCGACTCGAACGGCGCGCCGGCCGCGTCGATCGCGGTCGCGCGGCAGTGCGCCAGGCCGGCATCGGGTCGCTCGTGCAGGGCCGCCAGCATGCGGCGCAGGTAGTCGGGGGCGTAGACGTCGTCCTGGTGCGCGAGGCAGACGAACGGCGTCGCCGCGAGCTCGACGCAGCGGTTCCAGTTCGCGCCGATGCCGAGCGCGCGCTCGTTGCGGTGCACGGTGATGCGGTCACCGGCGACCGCTCGCGCCAGATCCGCCGACCCGTCGGTCGAACCGTCGTCGACCAGCACCAGGGAGAAATCGGCCTGCGTCTGCGCCAGCAGCGATTGCAGCAGCGGCCGCAGGAACGGTCCGGCGTCGCGGCAGGGGATCGCGAAGGTGGCGACGGGCACGACCGCAGCAGACCTGCGCCCGCGGCGACGGTCAAGCGATGCCCCCGCTCCCCGGCGCACGCGGCAGACCCTACGATCCCGCGCTCTCCCACAACCAAGGAAGACCCCATGCGCGCCACGTTCCCGTTCGCCGTGACCGCACTCGCCGCCGCGGTCGCGGCCCAGTCCGGCACCATCCCTGGCCTCGACGGCCGCCTCACCAACAACGCCAGCCCGTCGTACTTCGGCCGCCGCGGCGCGGCGCACCCGAACGGCGAGGTGGCGATGGCCTGTTCGTACTCGATGTGCAACCCCGGCACGGTGCCGATCCAGTGGACCGCGCCGATGAATCCGAACCACCCGATGTTCGCGATGAGCATCGTGCGCGAGTCGAACGGTCGCTTCGAGCAGATCACCGACGCGTCGACGACCTACGTCAAGCACGCGTTCGGCGCCGCCAACTCGGCCAGCACCTGCGGCGGCACCTGCCAGTCGAGCGGCACCGGCTTGCGCGTCAACTGCACCGACGTCTACGGCGCCGGCCTCAACGCCAACCGCTTCTACCTCGGCCCGGCCAGCGAGATCGACCCGTGGACCGGCGTCTGGAACCCGATCGGCTCGTACTTCGACCGCGGCGATCCCGAGGTCGCGCCGCCGTCCAACACCGACGGCGTGCGCAGCCTGCAGAGCACGTCGGGCGGCTTCCCGACCGATGCGGTCAAGAACCGCATCACGCTGAAGGAACAGGACCTGCTGACGCCCGGCACGTTCTACTACTGCTGCCACATCGTCGTGCGCGGCGAGGACGGCGACCTGCACTGGGACAACCTCGGCCATCGGCAGATGACCGCGACCTGGACCGGCACCACGTGGACGTTCGCGGTGCCGGGCGCTTTCACGCAGGGCAGCGTGCTGCAGCAGTGGACCGGGGCACAGCTGGGCAACGGCCGCAACGGTGAAGACGACGGCCACTTCGTGGTCGCGGTCAAGGTCACCCCGCTCGCCGGTGGCACCTGGCACTACGAGTACGCGGTGCAGAACTTCGACAACCACCGCGGCGGCGCGTCGCTGCGGATTCCGGTCTGCCCGACGACGACCGTGACCAACATCACGTTCCGCGACACGAACGACGACCTGCTCGACGAGTGGACCGCGACGCGCGTCGGCGGCGAGCTGGTGTTCTCGGCCCCGGCGAGCAACCCGCTCGACTGGAACCACATCTACAACTTCGGCTTCGACTGCGACATCGCTCCCGAGGCCGGCGACGTGGTCGTCGACCAGGCGCGCGTCGGCCCGGGCGCGCTGTCGGTTTCGATCGCGACACAGGTCCCGGCCGGCATCGCCGAGGTCACGACGCTGGGCCCGGGCTGCGGTGCGCCCGCGCCGACGCTGGCGACCAACGGCCTGCCGCTGATCCCTGGCCCCGGCTTCGCGCTCCTGGTCGCCACGCAGCCCGCGGCGCCGGTGTTCGTCTACGCCGCGCTCGGCGCCGACGACATCGCCTTCGGTGCCTGCCACGTCTACGTCGACGCCGGCTTCTTCCTGTTCGGCAGCACGCTGGCCGACGGCAACGGCGACGCGCAGGTCGGCTACGCGATCCCCAACGACCTCGCGCTCGAAGGCCTCGAGGTCACCTGGCAGGCAGCCGTGGCGATCGCCGGGGCACCGCTGCTCGGGTTCCTGGAACTCAGCAACGGCCTGACGACGACGCTCGGCACCCGCTGAGCCGCGGGCTGAGGCAGGCGGCGGTTCCGGATGCCGCCGCGGCGCCGGGGTTACGCGTCCGGGACCAAGTTCTAGCTGTCTGCATGTCGACCCAGCCCGCTTCGGCTCCAGATCGGCGCCCCACTGCATCCCGGTTCGTGGCGCTGGTCATGGCATGTTCGGCCCCGGCCCAGGTCTTCGTGGTCGACGCGCACAACGGTCCCGGCACGGCCTTCGTCGACCTGCAGGCCGCAGTGGCCGCCGCTCCCGACGGCGCAGTCCTCGACGTGCGGCCCGGCAGTTACCGACCGTTCTCGGTCGCGAGCAAGAGCCTCACGATCGTCGTCGCCGACCCGACCATGACTTCGCTGGCGCGCGGCGACGTCACGATCGGACCGCTGCCAGGCGATGAGATCGTGCGCATCGTCGGGCTGCGCCACGCGATGGGGTCGCTCGAGCCGAACCCTCGGTTCGTGATCCACGACTGCATCGGCGAGGTCACGCTCGAGTCGTGCAGCGACCCCTGGCCCAGCGCCACCGCCAGTTCGGGACTGCTGGTCGTGGACAGCGCCAACGTGCACGTGCACGGCACCAAGTTCGGCGCATCGCTGTTGCCGACCACGGCAGCGGAACCGGCAGCGACGATCCGCGGTTCGCGCGTCGAACTCGCGTTCTGCCGGTTCGAGGGTGGCAGCACGCTTGTCTTCGGCGGCCGCGGCGCGCCGGGCCTGTCGATCGAACAAGGCAGCTACGTCGCGGCCTATGGCTGCGAGATCGAAGGGGGCAGCGGCCGCTCGCCGATCACCGATCCGGGTCCGTGCGGGGACGGCGGACCAGCGGTGCATTGCGTGAGCTCGTTGGTCGAGTTGATCGGCGGCGGGGCGTTCGGACTGCCGCACCTGCCTTCGGTCGGTGTCCGCGGCGGCCGCGGCGGTACTTCCCTGGTCGGGCAGCCCGGCGGCGACAGTGGCCCCGCGATGGTGCTGGAGCAGGGATCGTTCGCCCGCCGCACGCACTACCTCTCGCTCGGGGCCGGAACACCCGGCGTCGGCACGCCGGGCGGATCGTCACCGCCGGACCTGGTGCTGGACGCATCCAGCGGCCAAGAGTGGCTGCCCTACAAGCAGATGTCGGCGAAGACCGTCACCCCACCACAGGCGGGACAGACCGCCGAGATCCGCTGCTGGCCGCCGACGTCGATCGGACCGCAGACGGTCACGTTCGCGGTGCTCGCGCTGAGTCTGGCGGCGACCGTGACGACATCACCGTTCGTCGAACTCGGCCTGGTCGGCTGTGACGCGTCGCTCGGGACCGTCGGCGTCACCCCGATCCCGACCGGAACCGGCGTGGCGAGCCCGAGCACGGTGTCGTTCGCGATCCCGGTCACGATCCCGGTGGGCACGGCCCTGACGACGCAGTTCTTCGGCCTTCATTTCGGCCCCAACGGGCCCGCGAACGGCATCGTCGCGTCCAATACGGTGCCGGTAGTCGTCCGCGGTCCCTGAGAACGGCCGACGATCAGCCGCCCGGCGGGGCCGCGCCGAAGCGCTGGCGCGCGGCGTCGACGACGCGGCCGAGCGCCTGCACGCACGGGTCGCAGCTGCTGCCGCAGCACCAGCGCCACGTCGCGTCGGGTTCGCGCAGATGGCGCGCGACGAACGGCACGTAGCCGCCGTCGACGCCCTCGGCGACCAGCTGCTCGCGGATCCACGCCGCGGCGCCGGCATCGATCGCGTCGTCGCGCATGCGCGGGCCGGGCCTAGCGCGCCGCGGCCTTGACGTTCCACGCCGGGCCGTGCACGGCGCGCAGCGTGTCCATGACGCTCAGCGCGGTGCGCGACTGCTCGCCGAACTTGGCGACGTACTTGCGCCACAGCTCGACTTCCTTCGCCGCGGGCTTGCGCTCCTTCGGGTACTGCAGCTTCTGGCCGACGAACATCGCCAGGTAGCCCTCGAAGCCGAACGAGTTGCTCTCCGGCATCAGGATGCCCTTCACCAGCGTCGACGGGCCGTTCTCGCGGAACCACTCGACCATCGGCGCGGCGCCGGCGAGGTCGGTCTTCTCGCGGCAGTCCTTCCAGAACGGCGTGTCGAGCCGCGTGTTGAACGCGTAGTGCACGGCGAGGAAGTCGCGGATGTCGTCCCACGCCTTGCCGTTGTGCTTGTTGAAGATGTCGACGATCATCGGCCCGGGCTCGCCTATGGTCTCGGCCAGCGTGTCGGCCAGCATCACGCACTCGAGCGCGATCACGCCGAGCGAGGTCGCCTCGAGCGGCTCGACGAAGCCCACCGAATTGCCGACGCCGACGACGTTGCCGATCCAGGTGCGCGCGCGGCGACCGCTGCGGTAGCGCACCACGCGCGTGCGCTCGGCCGGGATCTTCGGGTTCTTGCGCAGCAGCTCCTGGCGCGCGGTCTCGTCGTCGACGTGCGCGCCCGAATAGACGTAGCCGCGGTTGATGAAGTCGGCGTGTTCGATCTGCCACGCCCAGCCGTGGTCCATCGTCTCGACGGTCGTGTAGGGCTTTACGACCTCGTCGGTGCGCTCCCAGCCGCCGATCACCGCGCGATCGCAGAACAGCGACTTCTCGAAGCTCTGGTAGGCCTCGCCGAGCGCCTTGCCGAGCAGTTCGCTGCGGAAGCCGCTGGCATCGACGAACAGGTCCGCGGTGACCCGCTGGCCGTCGGCGAGCACCAGTGCCGTGACGCCCTTCTCCTCGCGGCCCGAGGTGCGCACCGGCCCGGTCTCGACGCCGGCGACGTTGGCGTCGCCGATCTCGACGCCGACCTTGCGCGCGTGCGATTCGAGCCAGCCGACCAGCTTCTCGTTCTCGATGTGGTAGCCGTGCGGCAGCGACAGGTTGGGCGTGCCGTCCGCGTTGCGCACGAACGCCTTGTCGTGCGCCATCAGCGCCGACAGCGCGCCGATCCACTGCGTGTCGTGGTCGTGGTAGAAGCCGATCGGCTTCGACAGACCGGTCAGCCGCGCCTCGTACTCCTTCGCGAACGTGTAGTAGAACTCGCGCCGTGGGCCCCACAGGAACTTGATGCCGAGCTTGAAGGTCGGCTCCGCGACCTGGAAGAACTCGCGCAGCGGCACGTGCAGGTAGCCCTGCAGGAACCGCGGGAACGCGATCGTCGTGCCTTCGCCGACACCGATGATGCCGATGTCGGGCGATCGCAGGATGCGCACCGACAGGTGCGGGTTCTTGGACTTGATGCTGATGGCGGCCAGGAAGCCGGCGCTTCCGCCGCCGAGGACGACGACGCTCTTGATCATGGCATGGATGCCCCGGGGACATGGAGCCCGGGGACGGGGACGAGAGGGGCCGCGAGCATACACCCGGGTCGGCCACCCGCGTCGCCCAGCGGTGCCCGGCCCCCCGCCCGTGTGCCCCGGGCGACCGTGGCACCGAACCCGCAGTCGCACGGCCGCACTGGCGCGACTACGCTCCGCGCCCACCCCACCGACCGGAGACGCCCGTGCCCGCGACCGCCTCGTCGTTCTGGAACCCGAAGACCGAGACGCTGCCGAAGGACCAGCTGCGCGCGCTGCAGCTCGCCAAGCTGCAGCGGCTGGTCGATCGCGCCTGGCACCGGTCGCCGTTCCACCGGCGGCTCTACGAACGCGCCGGCGTGACCCCGGACCGGATCCGCACGCTGGACGACCTGCGCCGCCTGCCGTTCATGACCCGCGAGGACTGGATGGCGAACCAGGCCGAGAAGCCGCTGT
Source organism: Planctomycetota bacterium (assembly GCA_016794425.1). GTDB lineage: Bacteria > Planctomycetota > UBA1135 > UBA1135 > UBA2386 > JAEUHS01. The sequence goes on along the minus strand of JAEUHR010000006.1, from coordinate 20,534 downwards.
TCGGCGACCTGATCACGCGGCCGGAGACCGACGCGATCCGCTACCACCTGACCTCGGGCACCTCGGGCCGTCAGCCGCTGCGCGTGCTCGACTCGCGCAAGGACTGGTCGTGGATCACCGACATGTGGTGCTACGGCTTCTGGGGCTTCGGCATCCGCCCGACGGACAAGGTGTTCTTCGCGTTCAGCTACGGCTCGTTCATCGGTTTCTGGGGCGCCCACTACTGCTGCGAGAAGCTCGGCTGCCTGACGCTCGCGTCCGGCAACATGACCACCGAGCAGCGGGTCAAGCAGATCGTCGAGCTGGGCGTGACCGTCGTCTGCGCGACGCCGACCTACGCGCTGCGCATGGGCCAGACCGCCGAGAAGATGGGCATCGACCTGCGCCGCGACGGCAAGGTGCGCCGCGTCGTCGTCAGCGGCGAACCGGCCGGCTCGATCCCCGCGGTCAAGAAGATGATCGAGGACATGTGGGGCGGCAAGTGCGGCGACACCGCCGGCATGACCGAGATCGGCACGATCATGATCTTCGAGTGCGACCACCAGCCCGGCGGTCCGCACATCATCGAGGACCACTTCATCGAGGAAGTGCTCGACCCCGACACCGGCGAGCCGGTGCCCTACGGCGAACGCGGCGAACGCGTCGTGACGTCGTTCGGCCGCGGCTTCATCCCGCTGCTCCGCTACCGCACCAAAGACCTCGTCAACAAGGTGCCGCACACGCGCTGCAGCTGCGGCCGCACCGGCGACATCTACGAAGGCGGCATCCTCGGCCGCGTCGACGACATGAAGCTGATCCGCGGCACCAACGTCTACCCGCGCGCCGTCGAGGCGGTGGTGCGCGAGCACGCACAGGTCGAGGAGTTCCAGATCGTGATCGAACGCAAGGACAACGTGCAGGACGAGATCACGGTCAAGGTCGAGCTGAAGCCCGGCCTCGACGCCGAATGGCCGCGGCTGCAGCAGCAGCTCGGCAAGGACCTCGCCGACGCCCACGAGGGCCTGCGGTTCAACGTCGAGCTGTGCAAGCAGGGCGAGCTGCCGCGCTTCGAGCTCAAGGCCAAACGGCTGCAGGATCTGCGGCCGCAATACTGAGGACGGCGATGGCGAACGACGCGAAGGATCTGCTCGGCAACCGGCTGACCGCCGACGAGCGTGAACTGGTGGACCTGTACGGCCGGCTCAAGGCACTGTGCCAGCGCACCGACCTGCCGCCGGTCGCGACCGCGAACGTCAAGCAGGCGATGGTCCTGCTGTGGAACGCGTGCAACGACCTCGCTCTGCTGCACGAAGAACCGGGCTGCGACTGACGTTCGTGGTCCCGGCCACAGCGCCGGTCGCACCGCGCGCACCCGCCGGCTACCCACCTCGGCCCATCGAGTCGCGCAGCCGCGGCGCCGATCCGTCGCCCATCGGGAGATCCGAGAGGGACGCAGATGCCATTCATGAACTGGGAGCCGCGCTTCGAGCTCGGCGTGTCGACGATGGACGCCGAGCACAAGGGGCTCGTCGCGGCGATGAACGAGGTGTTCGAGCTCGACGCCAGGCAAGCCGGCAAGGCCACCGTCGACGCCGCGATCCAGAAGCTCGCCGGCCTGACCAAGCAGCACTTCGCCGACGAGGAGGCGCACATGCAGAAGGTCGGTTTCGCCGACCTGCGCGTGCACCAGCGCATCCACGCCGAGCTGCTGCAGAAGTTCACCGCCCACTACACGGCGTTCCAGGCCGGCCAGGGCCGCGTCGATCCGGCGTTCTTCGACTTCCTGAAGTTCTGGCTGCGCAGCCACATCACCGGCGTCGACCGGCAGTACGTGGCACCGCGCCAGCCGGCCAAGGTCTGACGGCGCGAGGGCGCGCGTTCGAGCCTTGACCGCGGCCCCGGCCGGCGGAGACTGCGCGGCAGCGCTGCACCGCGGCGCGTCGCGATGCGCCACGGGATCCTGCTTCTCGCCTCGCTGCTGCTGTTCGCCGCCTGCGGCGCGGCTCCGGCAACCGTCGACGCCGAACCCGGCGGCCGCGGGCTCGGCCGCGAGCGGCGCGACGCGACCGCGGCCGTCTACGTGCTGTTCGGCCAGAGCAACGCCGAAGGCTACGCGCCGACCGCGGGCCTGCCGCCGGACCTGCGGCGGCCGATCGCCGGCTGCCTGGTCTGGCACCCGATCGCCGGCGGCTTCGCACCGCTGTGCGGCGGCGTCAACGGCCGCACGCTGACGGCTCCCGACTGGTGCGGGCCCGAGTTGACGCTGGCGCGGTCGCTGACGGCGAACGGCGACACGATCCACCTGGTCAAGGTCGCCGTCGGCCAGACCGCGCTCGGCCCGACGCCGGGCCCGGCCAACGAGTGGGACGCCGACAGCGGCGAGCTGTACGCGATCCTGCAGACCGCGATCACCAACGCCTGCGCCGACCTGCGGACACGCGGTCTGACGCCGCGCGTGCGCGGCATCTGCATGATGCAGGGCGAGAGCGACGCGACCGACGCGAGCTGGGCCCGCGGCTACCGCGCCCGACTCGGCACGCTGGTGCGCCGCTTCCGCAACGACCTGCTGCAGGCGCAGCTGGCGGCCGACGACGCGGTCCCGTTCGTGATCGGCCGCATCGACCGCAACCTGCCGGGCGACGTCTTCCCGTTCACCGCGCTGGTGCGCGACGCACAGGCAGGCACGGCCGGCGAACACCCCGCCTGCGCCGCGATCGACACGTCGGGGCTGCCGATGCTGGCCGACCTGACGCACTTCGACACCGCCGGCGTCATCGCGCTCGGCGAACGGTTCGCGGCGGCGCTGAAGGAACTGCAGCCGGTGCGGTGACGCGCGCTACGCTGCGGCTCCCCCCGCCGGAGCCGCGCCGTGACCGACCGACCGACCGCCGCCGTCCTGACCGACGAGTTCTTCCACCTGCCCGACGCGAAGACCGCACACGGTCTCGTGCGTGGACCGAGCCGGTTCGCGATCACCGCCGTGATCGACCGCCACAGCGCCGGGCGCGATGCCGGCGAAGTGCTGGACGGCCGCAAGCGCGGCATCCCGATCCTCGCCGACCTCGACGAGCTGCTGGCGCGCGGTCCGCGGCCCGAGTTCCTGGTCGTCGGCGTCGCCACGCACGGCGGCGTGCTGCCGAACGCGATGCGCGGCGTGCTGCTGCGCGCACTGCAGCACGGCATGTCGCTGGTCAGCGGCCTGCACGAGTTCCTCGCCGACGATCCGGAGCTGGTCGCGCTGGCGCGCAGCAAGGGCGCGCAGCTGATCGACGTACGGCGGCCGAAGCCGCGCCGCGAATTGCGCTTCTGGACCGGCGCCGTGACCGCGGTCCGCGCGCCGCGGCTGGCGGTGCTCGGCACCGACTGCGCGCTCGGCAAGCGCACGACCTGCCACGTCGCGCAGCGCGCCGCGGCCGCGAACGGCCACCGCGCGGCGATCGTGCACACCGGCCAGACCGGCTGGCTGCAGGGCATCCCGCACGGCTTCGTGCTCGACAGCACGCCGAACGACTTCGTCTGCGGCGAACTCGAGCACGCGATCGTGCAGTGCGACCGCGACCTCGCGCCGGACCTGATCCTGCTCGAGGGCCAGTCCGCGCTGCGCAATCCGTCGGGGCCGTGCGGCGCCGAACTGATCCTCGGTGGCCAGGCGCGCGGCGTGCTGCTGCAGCATGCGCCCGCGCGGCGCGACTACGACGGCCACCCCGGCCACCGCATCCCGCCGATCGAGGACGAGATCGACCTGATCGGCCGCTACGGCGCACGCGTGCTGGCGGTCTGCGTGAACCACGAAGGCCTCGCGCCGGCCGAACACGACGCGACGCGCGCCGCGCTGGCGCGCGCGACCGGCCTGCCGGTGGTGTTCCCGCTGCTCGATCCGGACACGGCGCTATCGCCGGCGCTGCAGGCGTTCGTCGCCGCGGAGCGCCGCCGGTGAAGGTCCGCGCGCTCGACGTCGCGACGTTCGCGGTGCCGCTGGCGCGCCCGTACGCGATCGCCCACCACCAGACCGACGCGGTGGCGCTGGCGCGCATCGTCGTGACGCTCGACTGCGGCACGACCGGCCTCGGCACGGCGACGCCCGAACCGCGCGTGACCGGCGAATCGTTCGCGCGCTGCGAAGGTGGCCTGCGCACGGCGCTGCCGTGGCTGCGGTCGGTGTCGTTCGAACATCCGCACGACCTGACCGGTCTGTTGCGCGGCTCGCTCGGCGGTGCGCCGGCGGCGCGCGCCGCGCTCGACATGGCGCTGCACGACGCGTGGGGCAAGCGGCTCGGCCGGCCGGTCGTCGATCTGTTGGGCCGCGTGCACGACGCCCTGCCGACGTCGATCACGATCGGCGTGCGCGACGTGCCGGACACGCTGGCCGAGGCGCGCGAGTACCTCGGCCGCGGCTTCCGGATCCTGAAGGTCAAGGTCGGCGAACACGTCGACCTCGACGTCGAACGGCTGACGCGGCTGCGCGAACTGGTCGGCATCCACGTGCCGCTGCTGGCCGACGCGAACGTCGGCTACACGCTGGCCGACCTGCGCACGTTCCTCGACCGCACGCGCGGCCTCGACCTGGCATTGGTCGAGCAGCCGCTGCCGCGCGAACACGCCGACACCCAGCACGACCTGCCGGCCGCCGACGTCGAGCGCCTGGTCGCCGACGAGAGCCTGCTGGACCCGGCCGATGCCGACCGGCTGCACACGGCACCGCGCGCGTTCGGCGTCTGGAACATCAAGCTGATGAAGTGCGGCGGCATCGCGCCGGCGCTGGCGATCGCGCGCACGGCCACCGCGGCGGCGACGACGCTGATGTGGGGTTGCATGGACGAGAGCGTGGTCGGCATCGCCGCGGCGCTGCACGCGGCGTTCGCGAGCCCGGCGACGCGCTGGCTCGACCTCGACGGCAGCTTCGACCTGTCGCGCGACGTCGCGCGCGGCGGGTTCGCGCTGCAGGACGGCGTGCTGCGCCCGCTGGACCGACCGGGGCTCGGCGTCGAACCGTTCGGCGCGTAGCCTGGGGCGATGCGATGGTCCGCCGCGGCGCCCGGCCCGGGCCCGGACACCGTTCGCCCCCGACACGTCGTCACGGCACCCTGTGCATCCGATCGCGTCGCCGCGGCATGAAGGGCCCGGAGCCCGACCATGACCGAATCCCACTTCCCTCTGCGCTATGTCGACCTCGAACTGCAGCAGCACGCGGCGGCGCTGCGCTGCCTCGCCGGCGACCTGCTGCGCGATCCGCACGCGGCCGACGACGTCACGCAGGCGACGCTGCAACAGGCGGTGCGGCACCGCGACCTCGGGCCCGGCCCGCTGGGCGGCTGGCTGCGCGTCGTGCTGCAGAACTTCGCGCGGCAGTGGCGCCGCGGCGAACGGCGGCGCAGCGCGCGCGAGGCGGCGTTGCCGGCGCCGGCGCCGGCAGCCTCGCCCGCTGACACGCTGGTGCACCGCGAGACGCTGCAGGCGGTGACGACCGCGGTGCTGCAGCTCGCCGAGCCGTACCAGAGCACGATCCTGCAGCGCTACTTCGAGGACCTGCCGCCGCGCGTGATCGCCGAGCGCACGGGCACCGGCCTCGCGACCGTCAAGAGCCGCCTGCAGCGCGGCCTCGCGCTGCTGCGTGCGCGGCTCACGGCGCAGCACGGCGGACGCGACTGGCGGCCCGCGCTCGCGGCGGCGCTCGGGTTGCCGTTCGCGGCGCCGGCGACCGTGGTCTCGGGCGCGGCCGGCACGCTGGTGCTGCAGTGGGGCGGCGCGGCGGCGCTGCTCGCCGCGACCGGCTGGCTCGTGCACACGCAGTGGTCGTCGCCGCGACCGCCGCACGCGACCCGGACCGCCGGCAGCGCTCCGGCCGTGGCACGCACCGAGATGGCGGCTCCGCCGCTCGAACGCACGCCGGCGGACGCGACCGCGGCGACCGCACCACCGGCCGCCGCGGCCTGGCTCGACCATCCGTACACGTTCGAGCTCGAGCTGCGCGTCGTCGACGAGTTCGGGCTGCCGATCGGCCACGCCGACGTGCCGTTCGCGCCGGACGACGTGGCACTGCACACGCTGCGCACCGACCTCGGCGGCCGCGCCGTCGCGACCTGGCGTTCGCGCACGCCGACCGGCTGGGTCTGGCTCGAAGACGGCGAACAGACGCTGCGGCGCGTGCCGGTGGCGCACGGCCGCCGCACGTCGTGGACGATCGGCCACCTGACGCTGCGCCAGCGGCGCGGCCAACGCGGGGTGCCGCTGCTGAAGGTGCCGCTGCTCGGCCGGCTGTTCGAGCGGCACGGCGACGACGGCGACCGCACGCTGGCGGGCGGCCTGCACCCGTTCGCGGTGTTCGCCGACGACCTCGTGTCCGGCGCGGTCCCTGACGTTGCGGTCGACGACTTCGAGCCGACGACGCAGCTCAGCGACGCGGCGACGACGATCGTCGACACCACCGGCACCGTCACGCCGAGCCTGCAGGGCGTCGTGCTGACCGCCGCCGGCGCCGCGGCCGCACAAACGACGATCGCGGTGTTCGGCGACGACCCGTTCCCGGTGGCGCGCACCGCCACCGACGCCACCGGCGCCTACTCACTCGAACTGCCGGCCGGGACCTACACGGTGCGCGCCGGCGGCGATGCGAACGGCACCGCGACCACGCGGGTCGTCGTGCGCGACGCGACGACCGCGGCGCCGCTCGTGCTGCAGGCGACGCGGCTGCTGCGCGGCCGCGTGCGCACTGCCGACGGCGCGCCCGCCGACAGCGTGCTGGTCGTTTGGCGCGCCCAGGACGGCAGTGCCTGGGACGCCTGTCGCACGATGGCCGGCACGTTCGCGCTCGCGGACCTGCCGCCGACCGCCGGCGTGCTCGAACTCTGGTCCGCCGACGCCGAGCGGCGGCTGCCGACCGCGGTGTTCGCGGCGCCGCCGGACGGCCCCGCACTCGACCTGCGGCTGCCTCCCGACCGCGGCAGCACGTTGCTGCTGCGGCCGCGCCGCGCGGAGGGCTGTGCCGGTCCCGTCACGGTGCGGCTGTGGCACCACGAACTGGCGCGCGGCTTCGAGGCCACGCTGGCCGAAGGCGTCGACGCGCTGCGCCTGCCGGGCCTGCCGGCCGGCAACTGCGAACTGCGGCTTGCCGCCAGCGGCTCGGGCTGGTGCGACGGCGGTCGCCACTGGCTCGACGGCAACAGCGAACTCGATCTCGGCGAGATCGCGCTGGCGGCGCCGGGCACGCTGCGGTTCGCGGCGATCCCCGGCGACAGCGCGCTCGTGACCGGCGGCGAACTCTGCCGCCTGCGCCCCGACCTCGACGTGCGCACGAACCTGACCGCGCTCCTCCAGGACCAGCCGCTGCTGCTGCCGGCCGGGGACTACACCTGGTTGCAGCGCGACGCCGCCGGCGCGCTGTCGACGCGGCGCTTCGTCGTGCAGAGCGGCGCGACCACGGTCGTCGACCGGCGATAGCGCGTGCACGCCGCGCCTCTATGATCGGCGCGATGACGACTCCGACCCGCCGCACCGCCGCCGCGCGCAACGTCCTCGGCGGCGAGCTGAAGTCGTGCAGCGACAGCCCGCGCACCGGCTTCTTCCGCGACGGCTGCTGCAACACCACGCCGGAGGACCTCGGCGCCCACACGGTCTGCGCCGAGATGACTGCGGACTTCCTCTGGTTCTCGCAGCAGGCCGGCAACGACCTGTCGACGCCGCGGCCCGAGTACGGTTTCCCGGGCCTCCAGCCCGGCGACCGCTGGTGCCTGTGCGCATCGCGCTGGGTCGAGGCCCACGAGGCCGGCAAGGCGCCGCGCGTCGTGCTCGAGGCGACGCACGAACGCACGCTCGACCACGTGTCGCTGGCCGTGCTGCAGCAGTACGCGATCCCGGGCTGACGCGGACGGCGAACGGCGCCCCGCACATGGTGCGCACGGCGGCGGCCGGCTAGCGTGGTCGGCCGATCTGCCCGAGGCTGCGCATGACCGAGACCGGCCCGTCGACGCTCCGCCTGCTGCTGGTGCCCACGCTGGTGACGCTGCTGGTCAGCGTCGCGCGGCTCATGGCCGAGGTGCAGGGCAGGGTCACCAACCTGTCCGGCGGCCGCGGCGCGCTGCTCGGCATCACGTGGCTGGTGTTCGTGTTCGGCGGCTGGTTCGGCTGGCGCCTCGCGCGCCTGGGTTCGGCCCCGCGCGTGCGGCGCGCCTGGCTGTGGTCGCTGCTGAGTCTGGTCGCGATCGTCGGCACCGCCGCCTGGCGCTTCGCGCAGGTCGACCTGCAGGACCGCAGCGAAACCGCCTTCGCGGCGCTGCGCGGGCACGTGCTGGTGATCGCCGCCGTCACCACCGCGGCAGGACTGCTGCAGTTCGTCGTCTGGCCGCGGCTCGCGGCGGTGCTGCTCGGTTACGGCCTGCTGGCGCGCGCCACCGTGCTCGCGCTGACCTGGCTCGCGAAGCAACAGGGCTGGGACACGCACTACACGAAGTTCGGGCCGGCCGGCATCGAGCGCGATCTGCCGGCGACGATGCTGTCGGCGACGATCGCGCAAATCGGCTTCTGGGTGCCGTTCACGATCGTCGGCGGCATGGTGGTCGGCTGCCTGGTCGGCGGCAGGCGGCGCGCGCCATGAAGCCCGCCGTGGCCAGCGTCGCGATCCTGCTCGCCGCCGCGCTCGGCGTTGTCGCCGGCCACGGCATCGGCAGGGCGGCCGCACCACCGGCACCGCCGACCGTCGAGCGCAGCGGCATCGACGCCGATCTCGCCGCCGCGCTGCGCGACCTCAGCGCGCGCCTCGAGGGGATCGAACGCTCGCTGGCGGCGCAGACGGCGCCGGCCCGACAGGAAGCACCGCGCGAGGTTGCCGCGGCGGCGGCGGCGCCGGCCGGCGAACCGGTATTCGACCGCCTGGCCGCGCTCGCCGCGCAGCTGGCGGAGGCGCACACCGACACGCTGCACGCGGAACTGCGCCGCGCGCGGCTGCAGTACCCACAACCGAACGCGGCGGCACTGCGCGTGCTGCGCGACCGACTGCTCGCCGAGCAGGAGCAGCCCGCCCTGGGGAAGACCGAACAGCGCGGGTGGCTGCTGCACACGATGGCAGAAGTGATCGGCCGGCTCGGCACCCCGTCGCTGGTGTTCGCCACGCAGGCCGGTGGTCTCGTGTGGGAGTACCACTTCGACGACGGCCACCAGGTCTACCTGCGGTTCGAGGACGGCCTCGTGATCGACGTCAACGCCGACGGCTAGGGTCCGGCGCCGCCTCAGTGCCGCAGCTCGCAGGCCTCGTAGACCGGGCCTTCCATGCAGGTGCGCGAGTAGGGCCAGCCCTTGAACCGCTCGCCCTGCACCTCGACCGTGCAGCCGTTGCAGACGCCATAGCCGCAGGCCATGTAGGTCTCGAGGCTGAGGAAGCAGCGCAGCGCGCGCCGTTCGCACAGCTTCGCGACCGCGTGCATCATCGGGTCGGGACCGCAGCAGAACACCGTGTCACCGGGCTTCACATCGCCGCGCGCGAGCAGGTCGTCGAGCAGCGCGGTGACCAGCCCGCGGAAGCCCGTGCTGCCGTCGTCGGTCGACGTCCACACGCGCGCGATGCCGGCGAAGTCGTCGAGGCCGGCGAGCGCTTCGCAGGTGCGGCCGCCGAACAACAGCCGCAGCGGCCGACCGCGCGCGTGCGCCTGCCGCGCCAGCAGCAGGAACGGCGCCAGCCCGACGCCGCCAGCGATGCACACCGGGTCCACGACGTCGGCCGGAAACGGCCGGCCGAGCGGACCGTTCAGCACGATGCCGGAGCCCGGCTGCGCTTCGCACAACGCGCGCGTGCCTTCGCCGACCGGCTTGATCAGGAAGCTGCCCCAGGCGCCGTCGGGCGCGCGGTCGTACAGCGAGAACGGCCGCGGCAGCTGCACCGGCCAGCGCGTCTCGGTGCGCAGCATGTAGAACTGGCCGGGCTCGGTCGCGGCGATCGGGCCGTCGACCTCGATGGCGAACGAGCCGCCGCCGAGGTCACGGCACCGGCGCAGGCGATGGACGCGGGTCAGCATGCGGGACGGCCAGCATAGCGGCCCGTGCGCCCGCATTCGCGCCGCGGCTCGGACAGCGCAGCGTCACGAACGGCAGTTCCGGCGGCGCGTCGATGCGCAGCGGCAGCAGCGTGACGCCGAGGCCGCGGCCGACGTACAGGTGGCAACCGTTCTCGCGGAACCAGCCGCGCTCGTAGCCGAACTTGCTGTGGTGGATCGGCGCCCAGCCGGCGATCCGGATCTGGCCGCCGTGCGTGTGCCCCGACAGCACCAGGTCGACGTCGACCGCCGCGGCCTCGAAGAAGAAGTCCGGGTGGTGGCTCAGCAGCACCGTCGGCTCGCCGTCGCGGCGGCCGTGCAGGGCGGCCCGCAGGTCCGGCGTGCCTTCGGTGAGGTCGTCGACGCCGCACAGCCACAGCGAGCTGCCGTCGCGTTCGATCCGCACGCCGCGGTTGTTCAGCACCTGCACGCCGTGCTGCTGCAGGAACGCGCTCCACAGGCCGATGTCCGGACCCCAGAAGTGGTCGTGGTTGCCCGGCACCGCGAACATGCCGAGCCGCGGCCGCAGGCGCCGCAGCGGTTCGCGGAACAGCAGCAGTTCGCGTTCGCGCGTGTTGATCAGGTCGCCGCCGAACAGCACCAGGTCCGGCGCCTCGGCCTGGATGCGCTCGAACAACGCGGTCAGGTCGCGCTCGTCGAGGAAGCTGCCCGCGTGCACGTCGCTGACGAAGCACAGCCGCAGACCGTCGAGGCCCGGCGCCGGCGCCCGCAACCGCAGGTCGAGCCGCGGCAGCTCGAGCCGGCGGCGCGCGCGTCGGTGCAGCCAGTGGCCGATCGGCAGGCGGTCGAGGCCGCGGTTGATCGCGGCGACGACGGCGGCGAGCCCGCGGCGCAGACCGGTGCGGCGGCCCGACAACCATCCGGTCGGTACGGGCGCACGTCGCCCGGCCGGAGCCTGCTGCGGTGGCGCCATGCCGGTCACGGCGCGACGCGGTCCTGCAGCTTGTTGAACAGCGTGCGCACGCCGATGCCGAGCACCTGCGCGGTGCGCGTGCGGTTGCCGGCGCACTGCGCCAGCGTGCGTTCGATCAGGCCGCGTTCGACCTCCGCCAGCGATCGCCCGACCAGCGGCGCGAACGGGTCCGGCGCGGCGGCCGGCACCAGGACGACCGCGCGCTCGGCGGCCGGCGCGACGTCCGGCGCCAGCCAGCGCCGCACGAGATCGCCGGTCACCACGCCGCCCTCGCACAACAGGCCGATGCGCTGCACGACGTTCTGCAACTCGCGCACGTTGCCGGGCCACGGCCACGCGCGCAGCGCCGCCTCGGCACCGGCGTCGAGTTCGATGCCGGGCCGCAGGAAGTGCCGCGCGAGCGGCACGATCTCCTCCGGCCGTTCACGCAGCGGCGGCAGCACGATCGGCACCACTTCGAGGCGCCAGAGCAGGTCGGCGCGGAACCGGCCGGCCGCGACGTCGGCGGCGAGGTCGCGGTTGGTGGCGGCGACGATGCGCACGTCGACCTTGACCGGCCGCGTGCCGCCGACGCGCTCGAACTCGCCCTCCTGCAGCACACGCAGAAGCTTGGCCTGCATCGCCGGCGAGGTCTCGCCGACCTCGTCGAGGAACAGCGTGCCCTTGTCGGCCAGCTCGAAGCGGCCCTCGCGGCGCCGCTGCGCGCCGGTGAACGCGCCGGCCTCGTGGCCGAACAGCTCGCTCTCGAGCAGCGACTCCGGGATCGCGGCGCAGTTCAGCTTCACGAACGGCTGGTCGGCGCGATCGCCGAGGCGGTGCACCATCGCCGCGACGCGCTCCTTGCCGGTGCCGCTCTCGCCGCGCACCAGCACGGTCGCGCGGCTCGCCGCGACGCGGCGCACGAGTTCGACGATGCGCTGCATCGCCGCCGACGCGACCACCAGTTCGCCGCCCTGGCTCTCGGCGCGCAGGTAGCGGTTCTCGCGCACGAGCCGCCGGCGCGAGCGCTGGCGTTCGAGCAGCAGTTCGAGTTCGTCGAGCGCGACCGGCTTCTCGAGGATGTCGTCGGCGCCGCGGCGCATCGCCTGCACCGCGGTGTCCATCGTGCCGTGCGCCGTCACCAGCACGACCGGCCGGTCGCCGTCGGCGGCCTTCGCCGCGGCCAGCACCTCGAGGCCGTCGGCGTGCGGCATCTTCAGGTCGGTCACGACCAGGTCGTGGTGCCGCCGCTGCAGCGCGGCGATCGCTTCGCGCCCGTCGGCCACCGCTTCGACGTCGAAGCCGAACGTCTGCAGCGCCTCCTGCAGGAACTCGCGCGACAGCGGTTCGTCGTCGGCGAGCAGCACCAGTTCGCGTTCGGTCACGGCGCCACCTCCGCGGCGGCCGGGCGCGGCAGCAGCACAGGGCGCAGCGGCAGTCGCACACGGAAGCGCGCACCGGGCTCGCCGGGGTTCAGCAGCTCGAGATCGCCGCCGAGGAACGACAGCACGCGCAGCGACAGCGGCAGGCCGAGGCCGGTACCGCGTTCCTTGGTCGACACGAACGGCTCGAACGCACGGGCGCCGAGTTCGGCGGCGACGCCGGGACCGTCGTCCTGCACGATCAGTTCGAGGCGACCGTTCGTGGTCGCGGCGTCGATCTGCAGCGAAGCGTCGCGCGCGGCCTCGATCGCGTTGCGGAACAGGTTCGTCAGCACGCGCTCGAGCGCGTCGGCGTCGACGGTCGCCTCGACGGTGCCGCGCAGCGTGATCCGCGCGGCCGGCACACCGGCGGCGGCCGCGGCGGCGGCGACGATGCCGGCGACGGTCGCGACGCGGCCGTGGGGGCGGTCGGTGCGCGCGAAGCCGAGCAGCGAGCGCACGATCTCGTCGACCTGGCGCACACCCTGCACGACCTTGCCGGCGTGGCGCCGCATCGCGTCCGGATCGGCGCTGCGTTCCAGCAGCGACGCGAAGCCCATGACGCCGTTCAGCGGGTTCTTGATCTCGTGCGCGACGCCGAGCGCCAGCTCCGACAGGCCGGCCAGGCGATCGAGCCGGTGCACCTCGCGCTCCAGTTCCTGCACGCGCGAACGGTCCTCGAGCAGCACCAGTTCGCCGTCGGGCAGTTCGACGCGGCGCACGCGCACGGCCAGATCGCCGCAGACGCACTCGCCGGCGGTGGCACGCGCGAGGTCGACGCCGGCCGCGCGCGCGGCGGCCAGCAGCCGTTCGCCCTCGCGGTTGCAGCACGACACGACACCGCCGTCGCGGACCGCGCACAGACCGATCGGCAGCGCCGCGAAGATCGCCTCGCGTTCGCGCAGCGCGACCTGCAGCCGGCGGTTCGTCGCCTGCAGCTCGAGGTCGACTTCGGCGGTGCGCTGCTTCAACTCGGCGTACGAGCGCTCCAGTTCTCGCGCCGCGGCGATGAACTGCTCGAAGCCGGCGGCCAGCTGACGCGGGTCGACGCTCACCGCTTCTGTTCGCCCGGCCACGTCAGTCCCTCGATCGCCGCCCGCGGATCGTAGCCACCGTGCAGGTTCATCCACCGGAAGTGCTCCATGGCGGACTGCGCTGCCTTGCCCCAGATGCCGAGCACCTCGATCTCGCCGCGCTCGCCGCTCTTCTGCACGTCGCGCGCGGTGATCTTCAGGAACGGATCGCGCACCTCCTGCTCGCGGCGCTGGTAGTCGCCGGTCGAGTTGCCGAGCGAGAGTCCGTCGTAGCGCTGCGCGAGCCGGAACAGCAGTTCGCGGCTGCGGCCGAGGTAGAACAGCGCCGCGAACGGCGGCTCCGGTGCCGCCAGCAGCGGCTCCAGCTCGGCGATCGCGCGTTCGAAGCGCTCGCGCGCGCGCGCGTCGAGTTCCTTGGCGGCGTCGCCCTGGCCCTGTTCGCGCGCGGTGCGGGCACGGTCCATCAGGGCCTGGCCGGCCTTGAACAGCGACTGCGCGACGCGCTGGTGGTCGCTCGAGCCCTGGATCTGGCCGCGGATCGGATCGAGCTCCGCGTCGACGACGGTCGGCACCGCCGGCGGCGTGGCCTTCGCGGTCGGCGCCGCCGGCGCGCCCTCGCCGGCCGGTGCCGCGGGCGACTCGATCGCCGCGAACGGCAGCGTCGCGTCGGGTGCGAGCGGGCGCGGCCGCGCCGAGTTGGCGGGCGGCACGACGACGAACTCGCGCTCCTGACGCTGCGCCTGCGCCTGCGCCTCGGCTTCGGCGTGCAGCCGGTCGGCCTCGGCCTTCAGCTTGTTGTAGCGCTCCAGCAGTCCCGCCGTGGCGGCATCGAGGTCGCGCAGTTCCTGCCGCGACCGTTCGACGTCTTCGCTCGACGGCGGCGTCGCCGGCCGGAACTCCGCGCCGTCACCGTCGACCGGCAGACCGAGGTCGTGGCGCAGCCGCATCTCGAGCAGCCGGTCGACCTCGCTGCGGTTCTGCTGCAGCAGGCGCTGGGCGCGCTGCAGTTCGGGCGGCGCCGGCTGCGACGTCTCCTGCGCCGCCGCCGCCGCGAGCAGGCACGCACCGACCACGACGGTCCGCAGCGGGTTCACCGCAGGATCCCCCGGTAGGCGTCGGCGGCGTGCTCGAGCTTGCCGAGCCGCGTGTAGGCGTCGCCGATCATGGTCGCGGTGCGCGCGCGCAGCTCGGGATCCTGGATCCGCGGGGCGATCGCGATCGCCTGCGGCGGGAAGTCGTCGAGGTGCCGGCTCGCCAGCGCCTGTTCGTACAGCGCGTTGACGATCTTGAAGCGGGCGCGGTCGCCGATCGCGCCGTCGCGTTCGGTCAGCGGCCGGGCCACCGCGATGGCGCGCTGCCACTGCCGGTCGGCCAGCATCTCGTCGACCAGGAACAGCGACAGCTCCGGCTCTTCGCCGCGCAGCACCATCTGTTCGAGTTCGAGGAACGCGCTCTCCTTCTCGCCGAGCGCCAGCGCGGTGCGCGCCCAGACGCGCAGCGCCCGCTGCCGCCAGTCGGCGGCCAGACCGCCGAGGTGGCGCGAGCGCGCCTCGACGGCCGCGGCGCGCGCCTGCACGAAGCGTTGCTGCGCCAGGTAGGTCTCGGCCAGCAGCACGTAGGCCTGGCCGCGGCGGCGATCGGCCTCGGCGTGGATCAGGAACCACTCGAGCGACCGCATCGCGAGGTCGTGCTTGCCGAGGCCCTGCGCGCCGTAGCCGAGCAGGAAGTGGTAGTCGAGGAACTGGCGCGGCTGCATGTCGCCGAAGTACGGCGACTCGCGCAGCGTCAGCATCGTGTCGAACACGCGGTCGGCCTGCGCCAGGAAGAACTGTGCTTCGCCGGCCAGCAGCCAGACGTCGAGCATCTCGACCGAGTCGAGCAGCCGGATCACGCGCGCCGCGAGTTCGCGCTGGCACTTCTCGGCGATGTCGCGCGCCAGCTCCGGGCGCGGTTCGGCGAACGCCTGCGCCAGCAGCGCGCGGCCCAGCAGCACCGTCGCCGGCGTGATCTCGGGCACGTTCGGCATGCGCTCGAACAGCCGGCGCACCCACTGTTCGGCCTCGACCGCGTGCTGCTTCTGCTGCGCGCGGTCGGGGTTCCCGGTGCCGAGGTCGAGGTGGCACTCGGCGATGCGCAGGATCGCGGCCGCGACGTGCTGGTGCGGCCGCTTCTCGTAGGCCTCGGTGAAGAAGCCGATCGCCGCCTCGAGGTCGCCGCTGTCGACCAGCAGCTGACCGAGGTTCATGCGGACCTCGACGCCCTCGCGTTCGGTCAACGGCTCGTAGCGCAGCTCGTCGCGCAGGAACGACCGGTACCACTGGCCGGCCAGCGCGCGCAGCCGTTGCCGGCCGCTCTCGGTCTCGGCCGACGGCGCGCGTACGACGTGCAGCCGCGGCCGGGCGCCCTCGACCGGTTCCGCCTCCTGGAACACACAGTCGGCGCCGGCCGCGACGGCGATCAGTTGCGCGACCATGCGCGCGTCCTGGTCGGCGAGGTTCAAGTCGACGCTGGCGAAGCGCAGGTCGTTCTCGAGCGGCGAGCTCTCGATGTCGAGGTTCCAGCCGACCGCGGCGGCCAGCGCCTGCAGCGCGCCGAGGCAGTCGACGCGCCGGTTGTCGGCGCTGACGCGCACGCGTTCGCCAGCGGCGGCGGC
This sequence comes from Planctomycetota bacterium, assembly GCA_016794425.1. Taxonomy (GTDB): domain Bacteria; phylum Planctomycetota; class UBA1135; order UBA1135; family UBA2386; genus JAEUHS01. Next base: position 4,512 of record JAEUHR010000006.1, on the reverse strand, counting down.
CGCATCGCGCTGCACCTGGAACAGGTCCGGCGCCTGCGCCTGCGCCCGCGGCGCGGCACCGAGTGCGAGCAGCGCGAGACCGACGGCGAACTTCACTTGGCGCGCTCCCCGCCGGCGCGGCCGCGCAGCTGCTCGGCCAGGCGTTCGAGTTCTTCGAGCCGCGCCTGCTCGGCGGCGGCGTTGGCCTGCAGGCGATAGCTGTCGCCGAGCTGCAGGTAGGCCTCGGCGACGTGCTTGTAGAGCCAGCTCGGCACCTGCCGTTCCTGCAGCAGGAACCGGGCCCAGATCCGGCGCAGCGCTTCCTGGTCCCCACTCTCGGCCGCGGCCTTGGCCTCGGCGACCAGGTCTTCGGGCAGCGAGTGGCTCTTGTCGATCGCGTCGGCGCGGCGCTGGAACTCCTGCGCGCGGTCGAACTGGCCGAGCCGCGCCGAGTAGTGCGCCAGCGCCATCAGCACGCTGAGCTGTTCGCTGGGCGCCATGCGCGGCGTCAGGTACTGCTCGAGGATCGTGATCGCCGTGCCGAAGTCACGGCGGTCGGCGGCCTCCATCGCGCGGTTCCACGGTTCGCGGTAGCGCGACTCGGGCGTCGTCGGCGCGGGCTCGCCCGCGGTCGAATGCGGCGACGGCGCCGGCGCGCCGCTGCCGGCCGGCTTCGGCGTCGGCAGCGACATCACGGCGAGCATCGCCAGCACGTTGAACACCAGCAGGCCACGCAGCACCAGTTCGCGGCGGCGCGAACGCGGGGCCGGCGCGACCGACGCGTCACCGCCGAGCTGGGCCCGCGCCGCATCGAGTGCACGCTGGCCCTGCAACAGCGCCTGCTCGGCAGCGCGCAGCGCGTCGCGCTCGAGGTCCGGGGCCGGCGGCCGCGGCGCCGCACCCGTTGCGGCCGGCGCGGCGGGCGCCGCCATCAGCTCGCTGAGCACGGTGGCTTCGCTCGGCTGCGGCTTGGTCGCCGCCGGTGGCGGCGCCGACGCGGTCGGCTTGGCGGTCGTCTTGTCGCCTTCGTGTTCGCTCACGGCTCAACTCCAGAGGTCGGCAAGAACCGCCGGCAGGCGGGGCCCGACCGGATCCCTCATCGGCACGCCATGGGCCGCTTCCCAATCCGATGCCAGGGAAGCGAACGCCGGCGGGATGTCGAGGAAGTGCACACGGCGGCCCGCGGCCAGCCGTTCGCCGGCGAGTCGCAGGCAGGCGGCGAAGCGCTCGCGCGAGATCGCGCTGCCGCGGCAGTCGACCGCCAGTTCGGGCACGTCGGGCCAGGCGTCGTCGGGGCGCACGCGCGGCATGCCGGGGTCGGGCCGACCGTCGCGGCACAGCCGCAGTTCGATGCGCCGGTTGCCCTCGGGACCGACCACGCGCAGATCGCCGCCGAGCCGTTCGAGCCGCGCCAGCGGCGCGTCACCGCGGTACTCGGTCGACCAGGTCACGAACGTGCCGTCGTCGTCGAGCGCGGTCGCGCTGCCCGACGGCAGGCAGTCCGCGGCCGCCGCGAGCACGTGGCGCACGTCGCGCGCCAGTTCGCAGACGTCGACCGGCGCGTGCGACTGGCAGGCCGCCAGCGCCTCGAGCAGCCGCGTCGGCGCGACCGGCTTGGTCAGCACTTCTCGCACGCTGGCGAACGCCTCGACCTCTTCGGGATGCCCGCTGACCGCGATCACCGGGCAGGTGCAGGCCGCCACGAACCGCGCCGCGGTGCCGTCCGGCAGTCGCCAGTCCGAGACGACCGCGTCGAACTCGCCATCGGCCAGCGCCGCCGCGGCGGCATCGCAGTCGCCGGCCGTACGCACGTCGTGCCCACGCCGGCGCAGCAGCGCCGCGAGACCCTCGCGGATCCCCGGCTCGTCGTCGACCAGGAGGACTCTCATGCCTCGGCCGAGCGCGCCGCCGCCAGCGGCAACGTCAGGGAGAACCGCGTGCCGCGCGGCAGCGGCAGGCAGCGCACGTGACCGCGGTGCGCCTCGACGATCGTCTGCACAGCGTGCAGCCCGAGCCCGGCACCACCGCGGCTCGACCAGCCCGGCGCGAAGACGTGCGGCAGGTGGTCGGCCGGGATGCCGACGCCGTCGTCTTCGACGTGGATCGTGACCTCGCCGCCGAGCGTCTGCGCGGCCAGGCGGATGCGGCGCGCGCCGGCGTGGCGCGCGTTCTCGCACAGGTTGTCGAGCGCGCGTTCCAGCAGGCCGCGGTCACCGCACAAGGCGGCGTCGGGACAGCCGTGCACGACTTCGGCGCCGTGGCGCGCGGCGGCGGCGGCGACCATCTCGTCGACCGCGAACGTGCGCTGTTCGGTCCGCTGACCGCGCGCCAGGCGCAGCCAGCCGTCGAGCAGGGCACCGATGCGATCGAGGTCGCGCAGCACGCCGTCGACCACGGCGGCGCGCGGATCGCCGTCGTCGATCATGTCGCGCACGAGCATCGCGCCGGTCAGTGCCGACGCGAGCGGATTGCGCAGCTCGTGGCCGATCAGCCCCGGCAGGCGTTCCGGCGCGACGGCGTTCACACCGTCACCTTGGCCCGCAGCGGGCGCTTGCCCAGTTCGTAGACGCGGATCTTGTTGTAGAGCGTCGTGCGGTTGATGCCGAGGATCGCCGCGGCGCGGCTGATGTTCCAGTGCGTGTCCTCGAGCACCTTCGCGACCAGCTGGCTCTCGAGCGCACGGATCGAACGATCCTCGCCCTCCAGCACGACCGACGTGCGATCGATGCGATCGCTGCCGTCCGGCGTGCCGCCGGTGAACTTCGGCAGGTGGATCTCGTCGATCATGCCGCTCGGGCAGACGATGCAGGCGTGCTCGATCGCGTTGCGCAGCTCGCGCACGTTGCCCGGCCACGAGTACTCGCACAGCGTCTCCATCGCCTCCTCGGTGAAGCCGGACAGGGCCTTGCCCATCTGCCGGCCGATCTGGTCGAGGAAGAAGTGCGACAGCAGCGGGATGTCGGCGGCGCGTTCGCGCAGCGGCGGCACGTGCACGGTCATCACGTTGAGCCGGTAGAACAGGTCCTCGCGGAACCGGCCCGACGCCACCATCTGGCGCAGGTCGCGGTTGGTGCTGGTGACGATCCGCACGTCGGCCGGCACGTCCTGCACGCCGCCGACGCGGCGGAACGTGCGCTCCTGCAGCACGCGCAGCAGCTTGGCCTGCAGGTTCGGCTCCATCTCGCCGATCTCGTCGAGGAACAGCGTGCCGCCGGCCGCGACCGCGAACAGGCCGTCCTTGCCCTCGCGCGCCGCACCGGTGAACGCGCCCGGCTCGTAGCCGAACAGTTCGGCCTCGAGCAGCGCCTCGGTCAGCGCGGCGCAGTTGATCGCGACGAACGGGCCGTGCCGCCGCGTGCTGCGCTCGTGCACGCAGCGCGCGACCAGCTCCTTGCCGGTGCCGCTCTGGCCGGTGATCAGCACCGTGGTGTCCGGCGCGTGCGCGACCTGGTCGATGCGCGTCTGCACGTCGCGGATCGCCGGCGACAGGCCGACCAGTTCGGTGGCGGTCAGTTCGCGCACGCGATCCTGCAGCCACGTCAGTTCGTTCTTCAGCTGCCGCGTCTCGAGCACGCGCCGCACGACCGACAGGATGCGATCGGACGCGAACGGCTTCTCGATCACGTCGGCCGCGCCCTTGCGCATCGCCTCGACCGTGTTCGCGACCGTGCCGTAGCCGGTCAGGATCACGACGTCGGCCGGCGGCGTGCCGCGGCGCATGTCGGCGAGCATCGACAGACCGTCGGCACCGGGCAGGTTCAGGTCGAGGAACACCACGTCGAAGCTGCGTTGCGCGGTGCGGCGCGCGCCCTCTTCGGCGGTGCCGGCCGTCTCGACGTGCAGGCCTTCGTGCTGCAGCATCGTGCGCAGGCCTTCGCGAACGCCGTCTTCGTCGTCGACGATCAGGACGCGGGGGAGTCCGGGGAAGCTGAGGTTCTTCATGTGCCGACCTTCTGTCTGGATTCGCGGCACACCGGGGAGGATGCGGCCGCGTTGCTCGATGGACCTTGCCATGGGCCCTTTCGGCACGAACGGCCGTCGACCTTTTGGGCAGTTCGCGGAAAACGCTGCGATTCCGGCCGCCGGAACGGCACTTCCTCAAGAGTGAGACGGTTCCGCCGGAACATGTCTCCGCACGGCCCGGATCGGGCTACCAGAAGCAACGGGGAATCATGGGTCTTCGAGTCAACACCAACGTCACTTCGATCAACGCGCAACGGAACCTCGCTTCCGTCACCGATCGGCTCAGCGGCAACTTCCGCCGCCTGTCGACCGGCCTGCGCATCTCCACGGCCGCCGACGACGCGGCCGGCCTCGCGATCTCGGAACGCCTGCGCTCGCAGGTCCGTTCGCTCGAGCAGTCCAAGCGCAACGCCAACGACGGCATCTCGTTCGTGCAGACCGCCGAGGGCGCGCTGAACGAGGTCAGCTCGATCCTGACCCGCCTGCGCGAACTGGCGATCCAGTCGAGCAACGGCTCGGTGTCGAACAAGGACAAGGACACCCTCGACGAGGAGTTCCAGAGCCTGGTCG
>JAEUHR010000025.1 GCA_016794425.1 Planctomycetota bacterium | reverse complement strand
CGAGCACGACGACCAGGTGCCGCGCGCGCGCGCCGCCGAACGACAGCCCGGCGAGCCAGGCCGCCAGCACGACGGCGGCCAGCAGTTCGAGCCACAGCGATGGCGTGCGCAAGAGCCGCGTGCGCGTGCGGCCGGCGGTGGTGACCAGCCGGTCGCCGTGCCACAGGAACAGCCCCGCGACGCGGCGTTCGGGCAGCCGGCGGCGGAACAGGTGCAGCACGAGCACTGCCGGCACCGCCAGCAGCGCGAGCAGACCGAGCGGCGCCGTGAACGTCATGCCGGCTCCACCACGCCCGCCGGCAACAGCGCCTGCGCCGCCATCGTCGCCAGCGGTGCCGCCGCGACCTGCGCGAACACGCCGCCGCTGCCGACGACCTGCGCGCGCAGCACCGCGACCAGGCGCTCGAGCCGCGCGCGGTAGCCGGCGATCGCCGCCGCGTCGATCTGCACCTCGGTGCGCGCACCGGTCTCGACGTCGAGCAGCGTGCGGGCGCCGTCGGCGCCGGGCGCGATCTCCCACGGGTCGAGCAGCTGCAGCAACAGGAACCGCGCCGCGCCGTGCTGCAGCGTGCGCAACAGCGGCAGCGGGTCGGCGTCCCACAGACCGTCGCTGACCAGCACGCGCACGCCGTTCGGCCGCAGCGGCACCGCCGGCGGCGCCGGCGCCGCGGCCGCACCGGTGAACGGCCACGCCTCGGCGTCGGCCGGCAGGCGGTCGCCGCCGAGCGCCTGCACGCGCACCGCGGTCCCCTCGCGCTGCGCCCAGTGCAGCAGCGCCGCGCCGAGCACGCGCGCGGCGCGTTCCTTCGCTTCGGTCGCGGCCATCGACGCCGACGTGTCGAGCACGACGTCGAGGTGCGGTGCGACCTCTTCCTGGTGCAGCCGCACGCGCAGCAGTTCGCTGCGCGCGTAGCCGCGCCAGTCGACGTGGCGCAGGTCGTCGCCCGGCGCATAGTCGCGGAAGTCGTGGAACTCGAGCGAACTGCCGACGCCGGTGCCGCGCCGCTGGCCGGTGCGGCCGCGGTAGCGCCGGCTGCCGAGCGCGAGCCGGTAGCGACCGGCCTCGGCGGCGACCTCGTCGCGCACGCGCCAGGTGCCGTCAGCCATCGCCGTCCGGCCGGCGCAGCGCCGCCCGCCGCTGGGCCGAGGCCGCCTGCACTTCGCGCAGGCCATGGAGCATGCTGCGCACCTGCAGCAGCACGCAGAGGCCGGCGACGCCGACGAGGCCCCCGACCACCGGACCACGCTCGGGCCGCCAGGCGAAGCGTTCGATGGTCCAGAACGGGTTCATCACGTGGCCGATGTGCCAGCTGCGCACGCCGCCGCGCGTCAGCACGTCGATCAGCACCGGCGCCAGCACGAACAGCAGCAGCACGACCGGCAGCACGAAGCGCGCCAGGTGGTTGCCGGTCACGGCCGCCGGCATCGTGCTGCGCAGCCCCTTGGCGATCGACAGGTAGATCACCGCGTAGGCCGCGGTCATCGCCGCCATGCGCAAGAGGCCGAGCCGCTCGTCGGCGACCATGATGCCGGGCGCGAACGTGTGCGCGCCCGGCACGGGCCAGCACAGCGCCGCCGGCACGGCCAGCAGCGCGAAGTAGAGCAGCAGGCAGAGGGCGCCGCGGTCGCGGCCCGGCAGGAACGGCGCCGCCAGCAGCGCCAGCAGCGGCTGCTGCGGCACGTGCGCGCGCACGCGCGGCGACAGGGCCTTCTGCTCGGTCCAGAAGAACGCGCCGAACAGCGTGCCGACCAGCGTCGCCGCGAACACGATGCCGCACAGCACGGCGGTCCAGGCCATCGGTTCGATGCACGCCAGCATCCAGCCGACCGCGAGCAGCGGCAGCGTGAACAGGAACACGCGGAAGCCCGTCGAGCGGTTCTCGAACGCGTGCAGCAGGAAGCTCTGCGCGGTCAGCGACGACAGCACGGCGCCGGCCGCCGCACACAGCACCATCGCCGACGCGACCGCAGCGAACTCCGCGCGCCGCATCATCCAGCCGAGGTCGCGCACGTACTCGCCGCTGCCGATGTAGGTCATCATGCCGAACGTCAGCAGGCCGAAGCCGAACGCGGCCGCGATCTGCGCGACCGGCGCCAGCGCCGGCACGGTGCCCTGCGCGGCGGCCGAGATCGCGGCCGCGGTCGAGGCGACGCAGAACACGAGCCCGAAGCCGAGGCTGACGACGATCGTCGGCAGATCGACGCCGCGCAGCAGGTAGCCGGTGGCCAGCAGCGGCGCCAGGATCGACACGTAGAGCACGAACTGCACCAGCGCGGCGGTCAGCTTGCCGGCCAGGATCGCGCGCGGCCGCAGCCGCGACAGCAGCAGCTGCTCGACGATGCCCGAGCGCAGTTCGAGCCGCATCGACTGGTAGGCCTGCATCGGCACCACGAACAGCACCAGCGGCACCAGCGTCGCGAGGCCGGCGTCGAACACGTTGCGCCCGGCCTCGGTCGAGCGGTTCTCGGCGCCGGCGACCGCGATCGCGATCACGACCACCACCAGCAGCGCGAACAACACCGACAGCGTGAACAGGCGGCCCTTGACCGCCTGCTGCACTTCGCGCACCAGGATCGGGTTCAGCCGGTCGGACCAGCGCGACCAGCGGTCCGGCGCGACCTGCGGTTCGGCGAGCGTCGTCATTGCAGGTTCCCCCGCGTCGTCTTCAGGAAGATGTCCTCGAGGTCGGCCTCGTCGCGCGCGAACTCGACCACGGCGATGCCGGCGCCGACCGCGCGCTGCAGCAGTTCGGCCGCCGCGGCGTCGTCGCCGGCGAACGCGAACCGCAGCCGGTCGCCGTCCTGCACCACGTCGCCGACGCCGGGCTGCGTCAGCAGGAAGCGCTGCGCCGCCTCGACGTCGCGCAGCACGCGCAGCCGCACCGCCTGTTCGGCGGCGACACTGCGCTGGATCTCGGCGATCGAACCCGAGACGACGCGGCGGCCCTTCTCGAGCACGACCACCGAATCGCAGGTCTCGCCGAGTTCGGGCAGGATGTGCGAGCTGATCAGGATGCCCTTGCCGGCCGCCGCCAGCTCCTTCAGCAGCACGCGGAACTCGATGCGCGCGCGCGGATCGAGGCCCGACGCCGGCTCGTCGAGGATCAGCAGTTCGGGGTCGTGCAGCAGCGTCTTCGCGAGGTGCAGCCGCTGCCCCATGCCCTTCGACAGACCGGTCGCCGGCCGATCGCGGAACTCCATCAGCCCGCAGAACGACGCCACCGAACGCACGGTCTGCAGCCGCTTGCCGCCGCGCAGACCGTAGGCCCGCGCGAAGAAGTCGAGGTACTGCAGCACGTCGAGGTTCGGGTACGGATGGAACTGGTCGGACATGTAGCCGATCCGCATGCGCGCCTCGCGCGGTTCGACCAGCACCGACACGCCGGACACGAGCACGTCGCCCTGGTCGGGCACGTCGAGCGTCGCGGCGATCCGCATCGTCGTCGTCTTGCCGGCGCCGTTCGGGCCGACGAAGCCGGTGACCTGGCCGCGGCCCATCGCGAACGACAGGCCGTCGACCGCCTGCACCTTGCCGTAGCGGCGCGACAGCGAACGCACTTCGAGCAGCGACGTCGTCATCGCAGGAAGTCCTCCGCCGCGAACGTGCCGGCCAGGAAGTGGTCGGCCCGATCCCAGTCGACCTGCAGGCCGTGGTCGTCGAGCCACGGCGCCGCCGCGACGCGCGCGACGTAACCGCCGGGCGGCAGTTCGCCGCCGGGCAGCAGCCGTTCGACGACGTGGTGCGCCGACGCCAGTTCGACCGCGCCGTCGTCGTCGCGCAGCTCGACCGCGCCGGCCTCGCGCTGCCAGCGTTCGAGCGCCTGCCGCGCCGCGTCCGCGGCGACCGGCAGCAGCGCCGGCGCCTCGCCGAGCCAGTAGCGACCGTCGGGGTCGCGCAGCAGCACCGGCCCCACCGGCACGACGCCGCCATCGGTCAGCAGTTCGACGCGCTCGCCGACCAGGCGGGCCCGCAGCCGCTGCCGCGCGGTGCCGTGCCGCGCCGACACCAGCGGCGTCGCTTCGCGCGCCGGCAGCACGCCGCCGTCGAGCACGTTGGCGACCGGATCGAACTGCCAGCGGTCGGTGGCGCGCCGGTCGCGGCGCCAGCTGGCACGCGGTGCGATCAGCACCGCGTCCGGCTGCAGCGCCAGCACGTCCGGCGACAGGCCGGCGAACAGCGTGGCCTGCACCAGGCTCTGCGCCTCGTGCCGGTCCTGGTCGATGCGCGACCAGCTGCGCACGGCGCCGCGCACGCCGAGACCGTCGTGCAACAGGCCGAACAGCAGCATCGCGACGGTCGTGCACAGGCCGCACGCCGGCACCGTGACCAGCACCAGCAGCGGCCGCTTCCAGCGGCGCAGCAGCACGAAGTTCACCGGCCCGACGACCACCGCGAACGCGAGCACGACCAGCAGGAACAGCAGCACCGGCGCCTCGCCGAGCCCCGGCACGACCAGGAGCCGCTGCAGCGAGTCCGCCAACGGCCAGCCGGCGAGTTCGGTCTGCGGCAGCTGCGCCAGCGCGTCGTGCAGGTGGCCCTGGTCGCCGGTCGGCGTCGCCAGCACGCAGCGGCCGATGCCGAGCGGCACCACGCCGCGGTGCCGGTCGCCGCAGCGCGTGCGCAGCGCGCCGGGCGGCAACCGGTCGACGTCGGCGACGACGACGGTGCCGCCGGCGCTGGCGAGGTCGCACAGCGTCGCCTGCACGTCCTCGCCGATCGCGCTCTTGCCGTCGACGACGACGACGTGGAAGCCGGTCAGCCAGCGCCAGTCGCGCGGCAGGTCGTCGGGCGGTGCGACCGTTACCTCGGTCGTCGCGCGCGGCGCGCGCACCCACGCCTGCAGCACCGTGCCGGCCCACGGTTCGAGTTCGGGGCGGCCGACCAGCAGCGCGACCACGCTGTCGGTGCGGCCGCCGATCGAACCGGGATAGGACGTGTCGTCGACGGTCAGGTCGAGCGCGAGGCTGCGGTCCGCCGACGTCGGCAGCGGCAGCACGCAGCGGCCGGTCTCGTTCGGACCGAGCGCCAGTTCGCGGCGCACCGCGATGTTGCTCTGCTGCGCCCACTGCGGCGTCGCGAGGTCGACGACGACGCGGTGCGGCGCGGCCTCGCGGTTCTCGACCGCGACCACCAGGAAGCCGAAGCCGCCCGACACCGGCGAACCGTGGTACGGAGTCGCGCGCACCACCACGGCGTCCTTGCCGTGCACGATCGTGCGCTCCTGCGCCGGCAGCGCCGCGGCAACCAGCAGCGCGGCGAACGCGCGCGCACCGCGGCTCATCGGACCGCCTCGGGCAACGCCGGCGCGACCGCCGGCACGGCCTGCAGCAGCGTGCGCACGAGGCCCGCGGCGGTCGTGCCGGCGACCAGCGCCGCGTGCTGCAGCACCAGCCGGTGCGCGAGCGCCGGCACCGCCGTGCGCTGCACGTCGGCGAAATCGACGTTCGGCCGGCCGGCCAGCAGCGCCGCGGCGCGCGCCGACTCGCCGATCGCGATCGCGGCGCGCGGCGACGCGCCGTAGCGCACGGCGCTGCGCACTTCGGGCAGCGCCGAAGCGGCGCCAGGGTGCGTCGCCGCGACCAGCCGCGCGGCGTAGTTCGCGACCGCGTGCGGCAGATAGACGCGATCGACCAGCGCGAACAGTTCGTCGAGTTCGTGGGCGGTCAGCGCGACGTCGTGCGCCGGCGCCTGGCCGCGGCGGCGGTCGGTCAGGATGCGCGTCAGCACGTCGGCCGACACGCCGGGCACCTCGACCTTGAACAGGAAGCGGTCGAGCTGCGCCTCCGGCAGCGGGTAGGTGCCCTCCAGTTCGATCGGGTTCTGCGTCGCCAGCACGAAGAACGGCGCCGGCAGCGCGTGGGTCTCGCCGAGCACCGTGACCGAACGTTCCTGCATCGCCTCGAGCAGCGCCGACTGCGTCTTCGGCGACGCGCGGTTGATCTCGTCGGCCAGCACCAGGTTGGCGAACAGCGGGCCGGGCTGGAACACGAACCGCTTCTCGCCGCCGCGTTCCTGCAGGATCGGGCCGCCGGTGATGTCGCCGGGCAGCAGGTCCGGCGTGAACTGCACGCGGCGGAACGACAGGCCGAGCAGCCGGCCGAGCGCCTTCACGAGTTCGGTCTTGCCGAGGCCGGGCAGGCCCTCGAGCAGCAGGTGGCCGCGCGCGCACAGCGCGATCACGCACAGGTCGACCAGTTCCTGCTGGCCGAGCAGCACCGCGTTGCAGCCGTCCTGCACGCGCTGCAGCAGCACGCGGCCCCGCGCGACGTCGGCGGAGGTCATCATCGTCGTCATCGTTTCTCCTTCGGTCCCTCGGCGTCGGCCGGCCGCGCGCCGGCGTCGAAGTAGCGCTGCACCACGGCGCGGTGGCCGGGGCGAAGATCCAGTTGCCACGAGGCGCCGCCGCTGCCGGCCGCACCCTGGCCGCCGGCGCTGCGGTTCGTCTCGGGCGCGGTCACCGGCGCGGCGCGGCGATCGCCGACCGGCACCCATTCGCCCGGCAGCGGCTGGCCCGGCGGCAGCGGCAGCGCGCCCGACGCTTCGCCGACGGCAGCCTCGGTCAGCTGCAGCGCGGCGTGGCCCGGCCCGCGGTCGACACCACCGCGCCCGGCACCTTCGCCGTCGCGACCGTCTTCGCCCTGGCCCGCAGCGCCGCCGGCGAACGCGTCCAGCACGGCGCGCAGGTCGGCCAGCTGACCGCCGTCGAGGTGCTGCAGTTGCTGCAGCACGCCGGGCTGCTGCGCCAGCTCCGCCAGCGCCTGCGCCAACTGCTGCAGCGCCGCCGGATCCAGCGGCAGCCGATCGGCCGCGAACGAACCGTCGGCGCGCTGCGCCGCGGCGAGTTGCGCGCGTACGGCCTCCGGCAGCGCATCGAGCTGGCCGGCCTGCGCCAGCGCGTCCGCGGCGGCGGCGACGTCCGTCGGCGACGGCGTGGTCGCGGCGCCGCCCTCGGCCTCGTTCGCCGCCCCGGCATCGGTCGGCGTTTCGGCCGCCGCGGCCTGCAGCAGCTGCTCGCGGTCGAGGCGCCGGTCGAGTTCGTCGAACTCGCGCCACTCGGGCACGTCGTCCTGCTGCAGCCGCTGCTGCAGTTCGGCGACCTTCTGCGCCAGCTCGCGCTGCGCCTCCTCGGGCAGCTCGCCGCGCGCCAGCAATTCGCGCAGCCGCTCGTCGAGCCGCGCGACCTCCTGCTGCGCCGCGGCGAGCGACCGCGGCAGCGACGGTGCCGGTGGCGGCGGCAGCAGCGCGACGACGGTCGCGACCAGCACCGCCAGCGCGGGCCACGGCAACAGCGCGCGCCAGCGGAGCCGCGGCAACGCTGCCGGCAGCCCCGCGAGCCCCGCCGACAGCCGTGCGCGCTGCGCGTCGTCGAGGCCGAGCCCGGCGTGCGCGCACAGCAGCAGGCCGTCGAGGCCGAGGCGCCGGTCCAGGTGCGCCGCCGCGGTCGCGGCCGTCGGCCGTTCGCGCCGCGCGGCGAGCAGGCCCGCGCCGAGCACCGGCAGCAGCGCCAGCGCCCACAGCGGCTGCGGCCGCGCGTGATGCCCCCACAGCCGCAGCGCCAGCAGCACGAGCGCGGCGACCGCGGCGACCAGCAGCAGCGTGCGCAGCGCCGCCGCCACGAACGCGCCGAGGGCCGCCCGGCGAGCGAATGCGGCGATGGCGGAGCGGGGCTCGGCGGGCATGCGGGGTGCGTTCGACGGTTCGCGCGGCGTTTTATTTGGTGCGACCGGGCGGCGCCATCGCGGCACTGCGGTGCACGTCGGGATCCGGCAGCACCGCCTCGTCGACGGTCAGCGGCCGCACGCCGGCGAACGGCTGCTGCCGCACCGAACAGGCCTCGAGGTCGCAGCCGGCGCAGTAGGCCCGTTCGCACGGGTCGGTGTGGAAGTCGATGTGGCCCTCGCCCGGCAATTCCGCCAGCACGCTGGCCGCCAGCGCTTCGGCGGCGTCGTGCGCGCGCTCGACGCTCCAGAACTCCGGCACGACGAGGTGCGCGCTGATGTGCCGGAAGTGGCCGCTGCGGATCGCGCGCAGGTGGTGCACGCGGATCAGCCCGTCGCGCACACGCGGCGCCAGCACCTGCACCAGCCGGCGCAGCAGTTCGGGATCCTCCTCGTCGAGCAGGCCGCCGGTCGCGCGCCGCACCAGCTGCCAGCCGGTGCGCAGCAGCAGCAGCGCGACCAGCGCCGCGGCGATCGGATCGAACCAGGCGAGCCCGGTCACCCGCACACCGACGAGGCCGGCGATCACGCCGACGCTGGTCCAGAAGTCCGACAGCAGGTGGTGCCCGTCGGCCTCGATCGCGGCCGAGTGGTGGCGGCGGCCGAAGCGCACCAGGAACGCACCCAAGAGGCCGTTCGCGATGCCGGCCACCACGGTCAGCAGCAGGCCCAGATCGACGCGCTGCGGCGCGGCACCTTCGACCAGCGCGACGCCGGCCTGCCACAGGATCACCAGCGCCGCGCCGAAGATCAGCGCGCCCTCGAACGCCGCCGACAGGAACTCGACCTTGCCGTGGCCGTACGGATGGTCGCGGTCGGCGGGCTGGCCGGCGTAGTGCACGACGCCGAGCGCGAACGCGCCGGCGATCACGTTGACGATCGACTCGAGCGCGTCGCTGAAGATCGCCTGCGAGCCGGTCAGCGCGTAGGCCCAGAACTTGGTCGCCAGCAGCACCACCCCCACGGCGAAGGCCATGGCGGCGACCCTGGTGTGCGGGCGGATCGGAGCGTCGGCGGCGGAGGTCACGGGACGGCCGCGCATCATCCACGCAGCCGGCGCGATTGTGAGCCTCGGGTCGCGAATCGCGGCGGCCGGCGGCGGCCCGCGCGCCCGGCTCACTCGCCGATCGTGAACCGCAGCGCGTTCGAGAACGCGAAGTCCGGCAGGATCGGGCAGTCGCTGGGCTTCCACAGCAGCCACTGCGACCACAGGTTGGCGCCGATCAGCAGCGGGTCGCACGGCAGCGCGAAGATCGTCGGCGACGCGCCGGGCAGCACGAAGTCGAGCGACGGCACCAGCGTGCAGCTGCCGCACGACAGGTTCACCGACGACAGGCCGACGATCAGCGCCAGCACCGGCACGGTCGGCGTCGCGATCGTCAGCAGGAAGTTCGGGTTGCCGATCACGGCTTCGCTGGACCACGACGCGGTGTTCGCGAAACCGGTGTCGGTGCAGCCGCCGCCGACGTCGACGACGAGGTCGTTGCCGATCGTCTCGACGTAGCGACCGCGCACCGAGCCCTGTCGCCAGACGACCACCGCTTCGCGGCTGGCGAAGTCGTTCGCACTCGCGCGGGCGACCACGGCCGGCGTGGCCTGCGCCGTGTCGTCGTACTCGAGCACCCATTCCTGGCCACACACGGTGCAGGTCGCCGGGTCGAGGCCGCGCACGAGCACCGTCGACGGCAGGAACGCGGTCGAGTGGCGCCAGGCGAGCAGGTACTTCTCCCGGCCGCGCACGAGTGCCGCGTGCGAATTGTCGCCGTCGGACGTCGGGTCGACGACGTCGCCGGTCGCGAACGTGTTGGCGCCGCAGGCACCGACCACCGTGACGGTCCGCACGCGAACGTCGTCGTCCTGTTCCCAGGCGACCGCGTACTCGGCGGCCGTGCGGCCGGCGACCGACGGACGCGCGACCGGCGTGCTGCCGGACCACAGCGTGGCCACCGGCCCGCAGACGGCGCCGAGCGTGTCGACCAGCCGGCCGCGCACCTGCGTGTACGACCCCGACAGACCACCCTGGCACCAGACGACGAGCCAGCGGCCGACCTCCGGGGCCAGCGTGCCGGCGTTCGCGGTCACCGCGAGGTCGCCGAACTGCAGCCCGGGCGTGGTCAGCGTCGTGAACGCGCCCAGCACCGGATCGGCGCCCGACGTGTCGACCAGCGCGTACGCGATCGAGTGCAGCGCGCTGGCCGAGCCGGCGCGGCGCACGACCAGCAGCGCGCGATGGTCGTTGCCCTGGAACGGGTCGTGGCGCGCATCGCCGCCGAGCACTAGTTCGGTCAGTGGCCCCGTGGTCGAGGCGTCGAACGGCACCAGTTCGCGGTTGGAGACCGCACCGAAGACGAGCGTGCGCACGTACCAGTTCGTGTCGCTGACCGGGATCGTGCCGGCGGTGAAGTTGCGGCGGTAGCCGACGACGAACTTGTCGGTGCGGTTCACGTTGCAGACCACCGGCGGCACCGCGAGGTCGGCATCGGCTTCGATCAGCACCGGGAAGCCGAACGCACCGCCGGTCGTGGACAGGAACTGGCCGTAGATCTCGGCGGTCGTGGCCCCGGTCGGCACCGAGTAGACCACCAGGTAGCGCTGCGCGGCGTTGTCGAACGCGACCGCGTGGTCACGCACGGACCCGTGCACGCTGACCTGGAACGGCGGCCCGACCAGTTGCGCGGCGAGAGGTGCCACGCACGACAGCGCGAACGCGGCGAGACGGCAGGATGCGAAGAGGTTCATGGGAAGTACCGTGGATCCGGACGGTCGACGATCGCCGCGGCGCCGGCTCATTCGCCGATCGTGAAGCGCAGCGCGTTGGTGAACGAGAAGTCGGGCAGCAGCGGGCACGTGCTCGGCTTCAGCAGCAGCCACTGCGACCACAGGTGGGTGCCGATCAGCATCGTGTCGCACGGGATCGGCACCGTGGTCGGCGTGGCGCCGGGCAGCAGCAGGTCCGGCGACGGCACGATCGTGCACGCGCCGCACGGGAACGAGATCGCGCTGAAGCCGACGATCAGCGCCAGCGCCGGCACGGTCGGCGCACCGAGCACGAGCCGGAAGCTGTCGTTGCCGATCACGCACTCGCCGTCGTGCGTCGCGGCGTTGGCGTAGCCGGTGTTGGTGCAGCCGCCGCCGAGGTTGAGCACGAGGTCCTCGGCCATCGCCTCGAACCGCCGCGCCACGATCGCGCCGTCGGCCCAGACCGTGAGCGCTTCGTCGCTGGTCAGGTCGCCGGCCGCGTAGCGTGCGCCGAGCGCCGGCTGCCCCTGGGCTGCCACCGGATAGGACGGCGCCCACTCCTGGCCGCAGGCGATGCATGCGTCCGGATCGAGGCCGCGCACCAGGATGCCGGCCGGGAACGGCGTCGGCGAGCGCCGCCACGCCAGCAGGAACTTGTCGCGCGCGAACGCCAGCGCGGGCTCGCTGTTGTCGGTGCCGGAGGTCGGATCGACGGTCGTGCCGAGCGTGAACGCCGGTGCCGCGCAGGTGCCGGTGAACGCGACCGAGCGCACGCGGATGTCGGCGCCGTGTTCCCACGCCACCGCGAACTCGTCGGTGTCGCGCACCGCGACGGTCGGATTGCGCACCGACACGAGCCCGGTGTGCAGCGTCGTCGACGCCCCGCACGCGACGCCGTCGGTGTCGACCAGGCGTCCGCGCACGCTGGTGAAGGGCGACAGCCCCACGCTCTGGCACCACACGACGAGCCAGTGGCCGGCGAACTCGTCGCCGGCGCGTTCGGTCACTGCGATGTCGCCGACCGGCACGCCCGGCGACGAGAGCGTCGTGAACGTGCCGACCACCGGATCGGCACCGAGCGTGGTCACCAGCGCGTACGCAATCGACGGCTGCCCGCCGGTCGGACCGGCGCGCCGCACGACCAGCAGCGCCCGATCGTCCGGCAAGAGCAGCAGCACGCGCGCGTCGCCGCCGAGCACCAGTTCGGTCAGTTCGCCGGTGGTCGCCGCGTCGAACGGCACCACTTCGCGGTTCGAGACCGCACCGCCCGCGGCGGCGATGGTCCGCACATACCAATTGGTGTCCGAGAACGTGCCGAGCGCGCGGCGGCGGTAGCCGACCACGAATTCGTCGGTCCGCCGCACGTGGCAGAGCGCGGGCGGCACGGCGCGGTCGACGGCGGCCTCGATCACGAACGGCGCGCCGGTCGGCGTTCCGGCGAAACCGACGAACTGCCCACGCAGCTCGGCGGTCGTGGTCGCGGTCGGGGCGAGCCAGACGACCAGGTACTGATTGCCCGAACCGGCGCCGTAGGCGACCGCCGGATGCTCGAGCGTGGTGCCGGCGGCCACCTGGAACGCGGAACCGACCAGTTGGGCCGCCACCGGGCCAGGCAGCGCAGCCGCTGCGAGCAGGAACAGGAAGCCGGACGGTAGTCTCTTCATGGGTGGTGCGCGGCGCCTCCGTCCGAGCAGCGGACCGGTCGACCGTTGCGTTCGCGGATTCCGCCGCTTCGCGGGCAGACGCCGCGCGCGGTGCCGGCTGGTTGCGGTGGCGGTCCGAGCCGCGTACCGTCCCGGCGCGCGAGTGGAAGTGCGTGGCCTGCTGCTTGCAGCACCGCGCCCGTCGGCTGACTCGCCCGAATCCACCCATGCGCTGCCCCTTCACCTGCTGTCTGCTCTTCGCCACCACCGTCGCTCTGCCGTCGCAAACGACGCACCTCGTCGGCCCCGGTGGCTTTGCCACGTTCGCAGCCGCGCTCGCGGCCGCAGCGCCCGGCGACGTGCTGCTGGTCCAGCCCGGCAGCTATGCCGAGGCCATCGACGCCGACATCGGCGTCACGATCCGCGCCTTGGGCACGGTCCAGGTGCAGCACATGACGCCACCGTCCTGGAACGTGCCGCCCGGCCAGAACCTGCACGTCGACGGCGTGACCTTCACCGGCTCGGTCGACGTCCGCTCGGGCCGGGTGACGCTGTCCCACTGCACCATCCTGCCCGCGTTCGGCGGTACCAATCCGGCGCTGTCGGCGAAGGACTGCAGCGTGCACCTCGTCGGTTGCGCGCTGACCTCGCTGTTCGGCTCCACGGCCTTCGGCCAGGTCGGCACGCAGGCCGAGAACACGCACCTGACCGCAGTCGACACGTCGTTCACGGCTGCGGGCGCGTTCTTCGCGCCGGTCGCCGTGCGATTGATCGGTTCGCAGTTCGTCGCCAGCGGCTGCTCGTTCCCGGTCGACGCGTTCAGTGGCGGCCTCGGCATCTTCGCCACCGCGGGCAGCGCGGTCTGGCTCAGCGACTCGACGATCGAGGCCGGTCCGAGCCAGTGCCCGATCGTCGCCATCGGCTCGACCGTGCGCTACGAGCGCTGCACGCTGTCGCCGACGACCGCGACCAACTGCGCGACGTCGGCACCCGGACCGACGCTGCTCGGCGTCCACGCGCCATCGCCATTGCAGAGCGGTGCCACCTACTCGCTGCAGTTCCAGGGCGCCCCGTTCCAGTTCGTCGCGCTGCACGCGAGCCCCGGTGTCGCGACGACCGCGCTGCCGGCGCTGTTCGAGCAGCCGCTGCAGCTCGACCTGGCGACGGCCTGGTTCGTCGGCCTCTACGCCACCGACGCCACCGGCGCCGCCGGCGCCAGCTGGAACCTGCCGGCGGGCCAGTTCGTCGACACGCCGCTGTGGCTGCAGGCGATCACGGTCGAACCGACCTTCCCGTGGCAGGTCGCACCGGTCGTCGGCGGCATCGTGCGCTAGCGGCCGGCGGTCAGCAGCACCGCGTTCAGCAGGAACAGGTTGAGCCCGTCGGCGAACGCCCGCACGTTGGGATCCTCGGCGAACGCGACGACGTGGCCCTTGCCGTGCGGCTGGTGCACGAGGAACGCCTTCTGCGGCAAGAGCCGCCGGCTCTCGTCCCAGACGAAACCGGCCAGCACCAGTTGCTCGGCCTCGGCGTAGATCGCGACGTTGGTGCCGCGGTCGAGCTTGACCGGCGTGAACACGTGGCTCGAGTCGTGCACGACGTTGGCGCTGCCGCGGTAGCCGAAACCGAGCCAGTGGTCCGGGTCGACGGTGACGCGCAGGATCGCGCCCGGCACGGCCGGCGGCGCTTCCTTGTCGGGCCGGATCGCCTTGCCGTAGTCGAACGGCGCGTCGGGTTTCGCCTCGGGTGCCGCGTCGGCCGCGTCGTTCGCCTTCGGCTTCGGCGCCTCCGGCTTCACGCGCGGCTCGGCCTCGCTGGCCAGCAGGCCGACCTCCTTCTCGCACAACCAGCGCGTCGCCGAGCCGAACGTGACCAGCACGCCGCCGCGTTCGACGAAGCCCTTGACCGCCGCGATGCCGCGCTCGCCGAGCGCGCGGCCGTAGCCGTCGGCCTCGGGCAGGATCAGCACCGTGAAGCGGTCGAGTTCGACGTCGTCGAGCTGGTGCGTGCGCACCGGCGTCACCGGCACGCCGTAGCGCTGCTCGAGCAGGTAGCGCACCCAACCGGCCGAGTACGGGTTGACCGGCCGGTCCCACGCCATCACGACGCGCGGCACCTTCAGCGCCAGCGCGTGGCCGCTGCCGAGGCTGATGCCCTGCTCGATCCACGAGCTGTCGGCGCAGTACGGCGTGACGCCGTGCGCCGCCGCCAGCTGCGCGAGCCGCGCGTGCAGGCCGTCGGGCTGGTCGTGCACGCGGATCACGTACGAGCCGGCCGGATACTCGACGCCGTCGAGCGTGAACGCGCGGTCGAGGCTCCGCACCTTGACGCCCAGCCGCAGCAGTTCGGCCAGCAGCGCCGCGGCGCCGTTCTGGCCCCACGCGACCACGTAGGCGACCTGCGGCGGCTGTGCACGCAGCGGCGCGGCGCCGCTGGCCGCCGCACCGACGCCGAGCGGCGCGCGGTCGCCGGTCGCGACGGCCGTGGTCGCCCACGCTTCGACACCGAACAGCAGCGGCAGCGACCACGCGGTCAGGTCGTAGAACTCGGTGCCGAGCCGACGCGCCTCGCGCCGCTTCTGTTCGTCGACGAACGCTCGGTCCATGTCGAAGTGCGGCTCGAGCAGCACGTGCGCCAGCGTGCTGGCCGGCTGCGCCAGCGACACGACGTAGGCGCCGGCCGCGAACGTGCGGTCGCCGGCCTCGGCCGCGGGCCGGCCGAGCGGCACCGCGCTGGCGCGCAGCTCGCCGGTGGCGCGCTGGACCTCGATGCCCTGCGCCAGCAGCAGGTTGGCGAGCCGCGCCAGCCGCGTGCGATCGCCGGTGTCGGGGAACACGTATTCCTTGATCGGCCCCGCCTCGCCGCGCGCGATGCCGGCGCGGCGGTGCTGCACGAACGACCGCTGCGCCTCGGCGCGGCCGTTCGCCAGCGTCTCGAGCGTCGCCATCGACGCGACGAAGTGCCGGTGCACGCCGTCGCGGTACCACAACAGGCTGTCGTCGCGGCGGCGGAACACCAGCCCACGCGCGCTCGCCATCTCGAACGTCATGCCGATGCTGCCGTGGAAGGTCGGCCAGCCTTCGCCGTAGCCGGGGTAGAACGAGTCGTAGGCCTCGCGCGTGAAGTAGTCGAAGCCGAAGCGGTCGAACCAGCGCGCGTTGTTGCGGCCGTAGCGCGACAGCCACGCGCGCTGGCCGGCGGTGATCTCGCCGTGCACCGGCGCGGCCGGCGGCGGGAAGTAGTAGGTCGAGTCGCCGCCCATCTCGTGCAGGTCGACGTAGACCAGCGGCCACCAGGCCAGGAACGCCCGCACGCGCGCCTGCGTCTCCGGCTGCGACAGCGCGAACCAGTCGCGGTTCATGTCGAACAGCGCGTGGTTGCTGCGGCCGCCCGGCCACGGCTGGCTGTGTTCGGCGCCGAGCGGCGTCGCATCGGCGAAGCGGCCGCGCGCGGCCCGCGTCGAGTGCACGAAGCGGTCGCGGCCGTCGGGGTTCTGCAGCGGATCGATCAGCACCAGGCACTCGGCGAGCACCTTGTCGACCACCGGGTCGTTCTGCGCCGCCAGCAGGTGGTAGAGCACCAGCAGCGCCGCGTCGGTTCCCGACGGCTCGTCGCCGTGCACGCAGTTGGCGAGCCAGCCCACCGCCGGCAGGTCAGCGATCAGCGCCTCGACGTCGCCGTCCTGCATGCCGCGCGGATCGGCGAGCCGCTGCATCGCCGCCTGGATCTCGCCGGCGCGCGCGACCTGCACCGGCGCGCCGACGATCGCGTACCACAACGTGCGCCCCTCCCAGCTGGCGCCGTAGTCGACCAGCCGGATCCGCGGCGACGCCGCCGCCAGCGCGCGCAGGTAGCGTTCGACGTCGGCGTGCGAACTGACCTCGGCGCCCGGCGCGTGGCCGGTGACCTGTTCGAGCGTCGGGATCGCCGGGTCGTAGGTCACGCCCGGCGCGAACGGCAGCGGCTTCGGCGCCGCGTCGGGCTCGGGCACCTGCGCAACGGCGACGGCGGCGAGAACGAACGGCACTACCAACGAGGCGACGGTCGGCATGGCCGGCGGACTCTACGGCGCCTCGCGCGGGTGCGCGAGGCGGCTCGTCGGCGACCGCCGCGGTGGCTACGCTGCCCGCCATGCCGCGCGCCGCGCTGTGGGGATGTGGGCTGCTCGCCGCCGCGATCGGCGTCGCCGTCGCCTGGCCGCCCCGGCACGGACCGGAGCCGCCCGCGCTGCGAGCCCCGGCCGACCGGCCCGCAACCGCGGCGGCCGATCCGGGCGCAGAACACGTCGACCTCGTCGATCGCATCGCCGCGGTCGGCGCCAGCCTGGTGCCGCTCGCCGACCAGTTCGGCTTCGAAGTCCGCGACGAGCGCGGCGCACCGGTTGGCGGCGCCTCGCTGCACATCGGTGTGGGGCCACCGGAGTCGCTTCGCGGCGACCCCGGCCTGGCCGACGCATCGGTGGCCACACTGCCGGGGATCGTCGTGCTGCACACCGCAGCCGATGGCCGCGTGTGGTGGACCAGCCAGGACCAGACCGGCCTCGAGGTGCGCGTCGAGGCGCGCCACGGTTCGCGCTGGGCCCTCTGCCGACTCGCCGCGACGGCGCTGCGTGGGCCGGACCACGTACACGTGCTGACGCTGCAGGCCGATCGCTCGCTGTCGGTCCGCGTCCACCATGCCGATGGCCGACCGGTGGGCCAGCAAGCGGTGACGCTCGCAGCGGCACGACGCAACGGGTTCCGCGACACCCTCGACACGGTCGCCACGGCGACGACGGGCGCCGATGGCGTCGCGCACTTCGAGCACGTGCAGCTGTGGCTCCCGCGGGTGATGCCGGACGGTGAGTCCACCCGACTGCTCGCCGCGACGACGATCCCCGGCGCCGAGGTCGAATGCGTGTTCGATCCGGACGGGGGCACGGCACCGATCCTCACCCTGCCGCCGGTCGGGTCGATCGACGCGGTGCTCCAGGATCCGGCGGGACGCCCGATGCCGCGCGGCACGCCGGTGTTCCTGTTCGAGCCCGATGCGATCCGACGCTCGTACCTCGCCGTGACGACACCGGGGCGCGCCCGGTTCGAGCACGTCGCGGTCGGCAGACGATTCCGGCTCGCGGCCCTGTCGCCTTGGGTCGCATTCGACGGGCCCGCAGTCGCAGGCACGACCACGGCGGTCCTCGTGCGCTGCCATCCGGTCGTCCGCGTGTCCGGCCGCGCCGTCCTCGCCGGCACACCACTCACGCAGCGCACGCTGCGCAGTCGGCTGGACGCAGTGCAGTCCGTCCACACCGACGCGAGTGGTTCCTTCACGGTGCTGCTGCCGCCGAGCCGGCTCGGCACCGTGCTCGGCGAAACCCCCTTCACGATCGACGAGCCCGGCGCACCGCGGCTGCGCGCCTCGTGGCGCGGCCAGGTCACGCTTTCGGCCGGCGACCACGACCTCGGCACGCTCGAGTTCGCGGTCGATGCACCGGCGAAGGCAGCACCACAACCGCGCCTCGTCGCCGGCCGGCTCGTCGCAGCTCCCGGTGACCGCGACCTCAGCGAGGTCCGACTCGAACTCTGTGGGCACGACGGCAGTCCGATCGTGGGGTCGCCCGCCGAACCCGTATTGGAGCGGAACCACGCCGACGGCTCGTTCGTGTTCCGCGGGGCAGCACCGTCAGCGGCCCTGGCGATCCGCGTGGACAGTCAGCGCCACCTGCCCGTGCCGCTCGTGCCGGTCACGGCCGGACAGACCGACGTCCGCATCGAGCTCGACCGCGGGTGCACGGTGCGGGCGACGCTGACGGGGCAGGCTGCGACGCTGCAGTGCCTGCTGCCGCAGCTCAAGCCCCTGGATGCGCAGCGCCATCGCGACGATCGGTCCGGCGGCCACCCATCGGAGTTGCGCAGCACCGGCCGAGACCTCGTGGTCAGCTGGCACCGTCAGGCGCCAGGACCGTACCGCCTGCACCTCGAGGTCGCCGGCCAACCGCAGCCGATCGCGTCGCGCGATCTGGTGGTCCCGGCTGGCGCACGGGAAATCGACATCCAACCGACGATCGAGGTGCCCACGCTGACCGTGGTCCGCCTGCGCCCACGGCTCGCGTCGCCGCGCGACGCATATGCCGTGGTCGCGTTCGCCGACGGCAAGACTCGCCAGTGCCAGCAGGAGCTGGACGGGTCGTTCCGCATCGCGGCGGCCGCGCCCTTCGACGTGCTACTGCGCGCGCGGCGCTGCCGCGACCGCCGGCTGCAAGGCGTGTTCGAGGATCGCGAGGTCGACTTCGAACCGGGCATCGGCGTGACGGTGCACTGCCGCATCGCGAACCTGCCCGAAGGGGCCGATTGGTCGTTGGACCTCGTCGGGGACTGCCTGGTCACGGGCCTCATGGGCAGCGATTCCCACAGCGGCATGGGGGACGGCGCGACCCGCGTCTTCTACGTGCCGGAACCGGGCAGCTACATGCTGCACGGCCATGGCGGGGACGCGGCAGGGCGGATCTTCACACTCTTCCCCGACCCGAACTGGCTCCGCGTGCCGAACGGCGGCGGCACCTTCGTCGTCGAAGCCACGATCGAGTACGACGGATGACCACGCGCGCCGTGTCGACCCGCACCGGGATCCTGACGATCGTCCTCGCAGCGGCGGCCGCCATCGCGATCGCCGCGTGGTTCGGCCGCACCGGCACGCCGCTGCCCGAGGCCGGCCCCGGCGCGACGCCGCACGCCGCGGCCGACGGCGCGCAGGTGTCGGCGTTCGACACGGAACGGCAGCTGGTCGAAGCCGGCGCGCCGACGACCGCGGCGGCGGCGCGACCGGGCACGATCGCAGTGCGCGTGCTGCTCCGCGACGGCACGCCGGCGGTCGGCGCCCTCGTGCGCATGAGCCCGCCCGAGCCGGTTGCGACCCGCCGGCCGTTCGACGGCGAAGCGGACTGGCAGTCGTTCGGCACCGACAGCGAGGCGGTGGCGCAGCTGCCCTGGCCGCGGCGCGAGCTCGGCCAGGTCAGGATCACGGCGCGGCACGGCACCCAGTGGGGTTCGCTGCAACTGTCGTCGTCGGCGCCGCTGGGCGCCGAGCACCTGCTGCATCTGTCCGCCGACCAGGCGCTGGTCGTGCGCGCGGTCGACCGCGACGGGACCCCGGTTGCCGGTGCCGCCGTCGAACTGCTCGCGACGACGATCGACTTGGACGACGACAGCCAGACCACGCTGGCCGCAGAACATACGGATGCAACCGGCACCGCCGTGTTCACGCACGCACAACGTTGGCGCGACCTCATATGCCCCCACGACGGCACGCGACCACTGCGCGTCGCCGCGGGCCAGCTCGGACGCGCGACGCCGATCGACCTCGACGCGAACGCGCTGCCCGACGCACCGGTCGTGCTGCGCTTCGAGGAGTTCGGCGCCATCGAGATCGAACCACTCGCCGCCGATGGTTCGCTGCTGGTGAACGAGCACGTCGCGGTCGGCAGTGGGAACCAGGTCTGGGTGGCGATGACCAACGGCACCGTGCTGCGGTGCCCGGTCGCACCGGTCGGCCAGCGCTACCGTGTCACGCTGCTGTTCTCTTCGACAGTCGAGGTCGACGGGCCGGCGCGCGCTGGCGACGTCGTGCGGGTGACGCTGCGAGCCGGGCCGTTCTTGACGGTGAGCGGCCGCCTGCTGCACGACGCAGCTCCGTTCGCGCAGCGACTCGTGGCTTTGTTCCACGACGGCGCCAGCGGCCTGCTGGACGTCACCGAAACCGACGCAGACGGCCGCTTCCGCTTCCATCTGCCCGCCGGTCAGGGACCGTTCGGCGACGAACCGGAACCGGCCCTGTTCGTACGCACCTGCGACCGCGTCGGTCGCCCCACCGATCTGGCCGCGCCCTGGCGCGGCCGGTCGGCCGACCAGGGCACTCTCGACCTCGGCACGCTGTCGCTGCGGCGGGATGCGCTGCCGGTCCTGGTCGCCGGCCGAATCGTCGCACCGGGCCCACTCGACGGCACCACGGTCGCAGTCGGGCAGGTTTCGAACGACCGCTTCGTCGAGCTCGAATCGACTGCGCACACGATGGTCCATGCCGACGGCGCGTTCGAAGTCCGCGGTGCAACCGACGCCACCGACCTGCACCTCCTTGTGGGATCGCCGGCACACCTCGGGATCGATCCGGTCCCGTTCCGACCGGGCCAGCGCGACCTCGTGGTCACGTTGCGCGCCGAACTCGAACGCACGGCGACGTTCCTGCTGCCGTCGCGCGAGCTGGCAGTGGCCGTGCGCGCGGTCGTGCGCATTCCGTCGGACGAATCCGACGACGACCCGTACGACTTC
The DNA here is from genome assembly GCA_016794425.1 of Planctomycetota bacterium. Lineage (GTDB taxonomy): Bacteria > Planctomycetota > UBA1135 > UBA1135 > UBA2386 > JAEUHS01. Next base: position 203,139 of record JAEUHR010000025.1, on the reverse strand, counting down.
GAGCCCGATTCACGGCACTGGGACGGGCAGCGGCTTCACTGTCGCTGGCGCCAGCCGTTCGAAGGGCGCTACGACATCCTCGTGCTCGACCATCGCGGCGCGCCGCTGCACACGATCCCCGCCGTGTGGTTCGCAGCCGCCGCCGGGCCCGATCCGCGGCTCGTCGACGTCCGGCTGCCGGTGCTGCGCCCAGTGCGGATCACGGTGCCCACTGCTGTGCCGGCGCGGGGCCTGGATTCGATGTCGACGCAGCTCACGCTGCTCGATGGCGACGCGACGGAACGCAGCATCCCGGCGGTCGACGCCTGCACGTTCCTCGTCCTGGCCGAACCACCGGTCGACCTGCACGTGCAGGTCCCGGGCTACCGCAACCGCGTGCTGCGCGGCGTGCGGGTGGACACGACGGTGGCACTGGAACCGGCGATCGCGGTCGCGCTGCGGACCACGTTCGACCGTGCGCACGCGGGCCAGGTCGTGCTGTACCTCGCAGGCGCCGACGCGGTGGGCTCGGTCACGCTGCGCTCCGACCTGACGACCGTCTACCTGCCGGCCGCGGGCAGATACACGCTCGACTGCGGGTTGCTCGCCCCCGACCTGTCGCTCGGCAAAATGCTGTGTGAGCCGACCGAGATCGATGTCGGCGAAGACGGCGGCACGTTCGTGATCCGCGTCTACCGCTAGCCGCCGGCTCCAGTCCGGGACGGCACCCTGTCGAAGCCGGGGCAGCCCGGCTTCGGCTGCCTGAAGCAGGGGTTCCTCGAAGGCAGCAACGTGCAGACCACGGACGAACTCGTGCACCTGCAGCTCGTCGAGCGCGAGGTCACGGTGCTGCGCCGCGCGCTGGCCGGCCTCGGCATCTGGGTGCGTTGAAGCGCGGCGCGGCGCTACGCTGCCGCGCGTGACCGAACTGCGGAGCCGCGCCCCCGCCGACGCCGCCGGCGCGCCGTTGTGCGACTGGCTCGCGCGGCGCTTCACCTACTTCGACGCGGCCGGCTGGCGCGCGCAGCTGGCCGCGGGCCGCGTGCAGCTCGACGGCAGGGTCGCCGCCGGCGACGAACGGCTTGGCGCCGGTGCCGAGGTCGTGTTCACGCCGGCCGCGGCGGCGCCGTCCGGTCGGCCGGCACCGGCGGTGCTGTTCGAGGATGCCTGGCTGGTCGCGGTCGACAAGCCGGCGCACGCGGTGGCGCACCGCGACGGCGCGTTCGTGCAGCACACGTTCCTGCACGACCTCGAACGGCAGCTCGGCGCGGCGTCACCGCTGCATCTGGTGCACCGGCTCGACCGCGAGACCAGCGGCGTGCTGCTGCTGGCGCGCGAGCCGGCGACCGTGACGGCCGTGCAGGCGCAGTTCACGGCCGGCCAGGTCGAGAAGCGCTACCTGGCGCTGGTGCGCGGCGTCGTCGCCGACGACGCAGTCGTGATCGACGCGCCGATCGGCAGCGCCGGCAGCGCGATCCGGCACCGGCAGGCGGTGCTGGCGGCCGGCACACGCGGCGCGCGGTCGGCGCGCACCGAGCTGCGGGTCGTCGAACGCTTCGCCGAGCACACGCTGGTCGCGCTGACGCCGCGCACCGGCCGCACGCACCAGCTGCGCGTGCACCTGGCGCACCTGGGCCATGCGATCGAAGGCGACGTGCTCTACGGCGAGGACGAGGCGTGCTACCTCGCGTTCACAGCACACCTGAAGCAGGGCGGCGACCCACGCTGGCCGGCGGGGAGAAAGGCCGGCCGCCAGCTGCTGCACGCACAGCAGCTGGCGCTGCGCCACCCGCGCTCGGGTGCGGCGCTCGTGCTCGAGGCCACACCACCGGCTGAATTCCTGGCTGCGCTCGCCGCGCTGGGGCCGCGGCACTGAGCGCACGTGGTCACTTCGGCAGCGGCACGAAGATGCGCTTCATCGACAGCAGCTTCTTCTTCTGCGCCGCGCTCATCGGCACCGTGCGCACGATCTCCTGCAGGATCGCGACCTGGTGCCGCAGCGCCACGTCGACGCGGCCGCGCTTCAGCATGTGCAGCTGGCCGCGCTCGATCTCGTCGGCGCGGTCCTGCCACAGCTCCGGCGCGGCACCGAGCCGCTCGACGATCGCGCGCACCTGGCTGCTGGCCTGGTCGTCGAGGCCGAGGTGCTCACCGACGTCGCCGGCCACCGACCGCGCGAACTCGGCCGGGTTGGCGGCCGACACGCCGTCGACGAACTGCCGCGTGAACAGGCTCGAGTGGAACAGGCTGGCGCCGTCGTAGCGATCGGCGCCGTCCGGGAACATGACGCGCTGCTGCTCGGGCGTCAGCAGCGACGAGACCTCGCGGTAGAAGCGGTCCTTGGTCTCGGCCTCGAGCCCGAGCTTCTGCAGGTCGAACTCCTGCACCGAGTCCATCGCCGCTTGCGTCTCGATCGAGAACTGGCGCACGAGCCCGGCGATGCGGTCGCGCTGGCCCTGGTCCATCGCCAGCCCGGCGGCGTCGAGTGTCGTCGCGAGGATGTTCGCCGACACCAGCGGGTGCGTGTAGGCGCCGTTCGGGCCGCTGCCGGGCAGGCCGGACTCCATCAGCGCCGGCACCTGCTGCACGAGCTTCATGTTCAGCGCGCCGACCTTGGCCGCGAGGTCCATCGGCAGCTCGCCGGTCTCCTGCATGCGCTGGACCAGGTCGACCAGCATCGGCCCCATCTCGTGCGTGACCTCGCCCATCGTGCGCCAGTCGAGCTTCGCGAGCAGGTCGGCGTAGCGCTCGTCGGCGAACACCGCGGCAGTCTGCACCGGTGCGGGCGCGGGCTCGGGCTCCACCGCGGCGGCGGCTAGCGGCGGCGCCTCGGCGGCGGTGCGCGTCGCCTGCAGTTGCAGATCCTGGTTCTGCTGTTCGAGCTGCTGCACGCGTTGCCGCAGCCGTTCGATCTCGGCCGCGCTGGCGACCGCCTGCTCACCGCGCGGCCCGGCGTCGAGCTGCACGGTCTCGCCGGCGCGTGCGGTGCCGGACTGCTGCAGCGAATGCCAGGTGACGACCCCGGCGACCACCGCGATCGTCAACGACGACGCGGCCACGACTCCCTGTTGCCAACTGACGCTCATCTGCCTCACCTCCAACTCGGTGGCCGGACCGGTGGCGAGTTCGCCGTACGGGCCGACCTGGAAACGACACGGCGCCGCCGTGAGCAGCCGGTTGCCGGCGCGGGCGGCGAACGACACCCGCGACCCGGCCGCGCTCTGCGAACGGCGCACAGCGCCTTGCTCGACCTCGACGCACTCGAGCGAGCCCGTGTGCACGGTCAGATCGACCTGCACGACGCGCTCTGCGACCGGCGCGCCAGAGCGCGACAGCAGCGCGCCGGTCAGCACCGAGACCAGCACCAGTGCCGCCGACGCCAGCGCCCAGCGCAGGCCGACCGTGCGGCGCGGCGGCTCGAGCTTCGGCAGCGTGCCGCGCGCCGGTTCGCCGAGCGCCAGCAGCACGCGCGCCGACAGATCCGGCGGCCGGCTGCCGTGCAGCTCCTGCAGCGCGCCGTCGACCCATCGATCGCCCCAGTCGGTCATGCACCCTCCGCGCGTTCGACGCAGGCGCGCAGCACCGCGCGCGTGCGCCGCAGCAGCGACTTGACGCCGTCGTCGCCGATGCCGAGCCGATCGCCGATCTCGCGGCGCGACCGCCGCTCTTCGTAGCACAGCCGCACTGCGTCGCGCGCGCGGCCGTCGAGCCGCTCGAGGCAGAGCCGCAGCCGGTCGAGTGCCTGCTGCCCCGCGTCGGCGCCGGCGAACCCGGTCCAGACCGCCTCGATCTCGTCGAGCTCGGCCAGCTCGAACGGCGGCCGCCGGAACGCCTTCACGTACGCGTTGCGCGCCACCGTGCGCAGCCAGGCCGCGGTCGCCGCGGGGGTGCGTTCCTCGAACGGCGCGCGCAGCAGCTGCAGGAACGCCTCCTGGGTCAGGTCGTCGGCGAGCTCGGCCGATGCGCCGAGGAAGCGCAGGTAGCGCCAGACCTCGGCCTGGTGCTGTTGCACGAGGCGGGTCACGTCGGCTTCGGTGATGCTGCGCACGGCGTGCACACGGCCAGAATCCGCGAACGGCCGCTGCGGGTGCAGGATTTTCCGCCCGCGGGAAGTCGCGATGACATCGGCCCGGGCGCGGCCGGGCGCCGGTGGTTGACCCGCCGCGGCGGAACCGCATACTGGCCACGCCTGCTCCACCACGCGTTCGGTCGCCCCGCCGAGCCCATTCCCATCGCCGTCCGGTCCCCAACCGGCTCGTTTCCCCTCTGGATCAGGATCCATGCGTATCCACGCACTTGGTGCCGGCGTTCTGCTCGCACTGTCCCTCCCCGCCCAGGACCCGACGCTCGCTGCCGGGCCCCAGGCCGCATTCCAACGGCTGCAGGAACAGTCCGGCAACCAGTGGGTCGCGCAGTGGCATGCCGCGACCGGCACGCCGAGCGTGATCTACGGCCCCGGCCTGCCGCTCGCAGACTGGCGCGCCAATTCGCTGGACGAGGCGCGCCGGCAGGCGCAGCTGCTGCTGCAGCAGTACGCGACGCTGCTCGGCACCGGCGCCTCGGACTTCCACGAGGAGATCGGCGCGCGCATGGGCCGCACCTGGTCGCTGACCTACGCGCAGTCGTTCCGCGGCCTGCCGGTCATCGAGGGCCGCATCGACTTCCGCATCCACATGCGCGGCGCCGTGTCGATGCTGGGCAGCCGCGCCTTCCCGATCCCGGCCGACTTCGACACCGGCCCGGCGCTCGGTGACGAGCTGGCGACCGCGATCGCCATCGAGGCGTTCTCCCCGCAGGCCGCCGGCGCAGCCGTGCGCCCCGGCGCAGCGCAGCTGTGCATCTGGGGTGACATCGACGCGCCGCAGCTGGCGCCGGTGTTCCTGGCCTGGGAAGTGCCGGTGCGGAGCCTCGGCGCCGACGGCGCGATGGGCCGCTACTACGTCGACGCGAAGACCGGCGCGGTGCTGCACTACCGGAACGACCGGCACGAGTGCGGCTACGCCAGCTGCCGCAATGCGGCGCACGCGCGGTTCGAGTCGATCGCCGCGGCGCCGACGCCGGCGCCGGCAGCCGCCGCCAGCACGGCTGCGCCGCTGCCGCTGCCGGTGGCGACGACGGTCACGCTGATGGCGTGGACGCGCACCGGCAACGACGGCCAGAGCGCCCTCGTGAACACCCCGCTGCGCAACATCGTCGTCAACGTGCCGGGGGTCGGCACGCGCACGACCGACGCCAACGGCCAGTTCTCGATCGACATCGCCGCGCCGGTGGTGATCAACATCAACGGTCTCGACGGCACCCACCACGCACTGATCGCGGGCAGCAGCGCGCCGTCCGCCAGCGTGCAGGTCGACCCGGGCGTGCCGGCGACGATCCAGCTGCTGTCGGCCGCGGCGACCTCCGACCAGGCCGCGCACACGACGGCGGCCTACTGGATCGACCTGGTCAACGAGTGGTCGCGCTCGATCCTCGGCAACACCGCACAGCTGAACACCGCCGACAACATCGCGGTCAACGTCAACGTCAACAACAACTGCAACGCCAGCTACGGCGGCAACACGACGAACTTCTTCCTCGCCGGCAACGGCTGCGCGAACACCGCCTTCTCGACCGTGGTCGCGCACGAATGGGGCCACGGCCTCGACGACCGCTACGGCGGCATCTCGAACACGACCGGCGACGGCCTCAGTGAGGGCTGGGGCGACATCATCGGCATGTACTTGGTCGACAGCAGCCTGCTCGGCAGCGGCTTCGAAATCCCGGGTGTGCCGCTGCGCAACGGCGTCAACTCGCGCACCTACCCGCAGACCGGCCAGGGCGTGCACACGGCCGGCCAGGTCTGGATGGGCTTCGCGTGGGACCTGCGCACGCGGCTGCGCACGGCGTTCGGCACGCCGCAGGCGATCGCGATCTCGAACGACATCGTGATCGGCTCGATCGTCGCCAACGCGACCAACCAGACCAACGCGGTGCTGCAGGTGTTCCTCGCCGACGACGACGACGCGAACCTGCTGAACGGCACGCCGCACTACGCGCAGCTCAGCGGCGCCGCGATCGCGAAGAACCTGCCCTACCCGGAGGTCGTGGTCGGCACCCTGGCGCACCAGGGCCTGGCCGACACCGACCAGCGATTGACGCCGCGTGAAGTGCTGCTGACCGCGACGCCGCTGACCGGCTCGTGGAACGACGTCCGCGTGATCTTCAACAAGGGCACCGGCCCGGTGCTGCGCCGCATGCAGCCAACCGCGACGCCGAACGTCTACCGCGCCCTGCTGGCCGGCGTCGGCTCCGGCACGATGACCTACTACTTCGAGGCCGTGCACAACTCGGGCGCCGTCGTCCGGCTGCCGCGCAGCGGCACCTACCTGTACGTCGTCGACACGTTCCAGCCATTCTTCGGCGAGGGCTTCGAGAACGGGGCGCCGGGCTGGACCAACGGCCAGATCGCGACGCAGAACGACTGGCAGATCGGCGCGCCGGCCGGCCGCTCGGGCACCAGCAGCGGCATCGCCTGGGCCGATCCCGGCTTCGCGCCGCGCGGCGCGTTCTGCATCGGCAACGATCTCGGCAACCCGATCGGCGCCACGAACTGGAACGGCTCCTACGCCGCCAACGCGCAGAACTTCCTGCGCTCGCCGGTCATCGACTGCACGGGCCGCACCGGCGTGCGGCTGCGCTTCAAGCGCTGGCTGTCCGTCGAGGACGCCGGGTTCGACCAGGCGAGCATCCTGGTCAACGGCGTGCAGGTGTGGGTGAACCCCAACGGCGCCAACCTGGTCGACACCAACTGGTCGAACTTCGAGCTGGCGATCCCGTCGGCCGACAACAACCCGTCGGTGCAGATCGAGTGGCGGCTGGTGGCCGACAACGGCGTACAGCTCGGCGGCTGGAACCTCGACGACGTGCAGCTCGGCACGCTGACCGCGCCGCCGCTCGGCGCCGAACTCGAGCTGCTGCCGGAGCAGGCGGTGCAGGGCTCCACGGTGACGATGCGGATCCAGACGCAGGCACCGAACCTGCCGTGGCTGCTCGGCATCGGCGACACGCCCGGCCCGACGCCGGTGCCGGGCTTCCCGACGTTCGCGCTCGGCGGCAACCTCGCCCTGATCGGCGGCGCCACCAATGCGATCGGCGCGTCGTTCTCGACGTTCCCCGCGCCGAACGTGCCGTCGGCGCTCGGCACGCTGACCTACACGCAGGTGCTGACGATCGACGCCGCGGCGACGCAGTTCGTCGTGTCGAATCCGTTCGTGTCGTTCTTCACGCAGAACTGACCGGCGGTCGACCGGCCGGCGGGCACACCCCGTCGGCCGGCGCTGGACCCGAGCGTCGCGTCAGAACTGCACGCCGACGCCGAGGAACGCGCGCTGGCGCTGCAGCTCGGTGCGGCTGTGCTCGCCGAACAGGTCGGTGTCGGTGGCGCCGAACGTGCGATGCTGCAGGCCGTAGCCCAGCTCCGCCTGCCAGCGGCCGAGCGAACCGCGCAGGCTCGCGCCGAGTTCGCCGGTCCAGGTCGACGTGACGTCGTAATCGTCGCCGCCGCGGTACTGCTCCGCGAACCACGCCGGACCGACGTCGCCACCGACGCGCCCGACGAGATCGAGTCGGTCGCCGCCGGCTTCCCCGAGCACGCGCAGCGTCGGCTCGAGCACGAGGCGCGGCCCGAGCGACAGCCACTCGCGTTCGACCAGCGCGGTCTCGTGGTCGAGCGTCTGCCAGTTCGCGAACAGGCCCACACGCACCGGCATCGAGAATGCGCCGCGCTGCGCCACGTCGAACCGCAGATGCGGGAACACGTCGAGGCCGAGCAGCGTGGCGTCCGCGGCGCGCGGCGCGACGCCGTCGTTGATGCGCACGCCTTCGAACAAGTCGTCGTCGCTGGACCACAGCTCGGCGTCGACGCCGACGCCGTGGCCGGTGTCCACCGCGGCACGCACGAACGCCGCGCCGGCGCGGTCGTCGAGCAGCGAGTTCTTGCTGCGCACCATCACGTCGCCGCCGCCGACGCCGAGCTGCACGGTCAGCGGCTGGCGCGCGGTGCGGAAGCGCCGCGGGCCGGCACCGGCCACCGCGGGCAGGATCTGGTCGATGTGGCGCTCACGCCCGGCCGTCGCCGGCTTGGGGTCCTGCGGCACCAGCGACAGATCGCGCGGGGCGCGGCCGAGCAGCGCGACCACGGCATCGGCGACGCGCCGCTGCTGGTGCAGCCGCTCCAGACGATGGCGCTGCACTTCGTTCCACTCGGGGTCCACCCCGGGCTTGCCCGGCGATGCGCAGGCGGCGAGCAGCAGGAAGGTCAGGGGCAGGGAGGTTCGCATGCCAGGGTTCCGCGATTCCGTCGCCGGGCCGGGCCCGACGGGACAGGGTATCTCACGCCGCCGCGCTGCATCTCGGCGGACCCGCAGCGGCGGCGCCGCCGCACCGGTGCCACCGACGCTACGGCGACTCCCGTTCCGGGACCACTCACCACATCACTTGCCCACCGCAGTGACTGATCGCCTGGCCAGTCATACCGCGGGCGGCCGACGAACCCAACCACACGACCAGCTCGCCGATCTCCTCGGGTTCGAGCAGGCGACCCAGTGGCACCGCCGCCATCGCCTGCGCCTTCGCGGTCGCGAAGTCGACGCCGAGGCCCGCAGCCATGAGTTCCAGCCCCGCCGTCGCCATTTCGGTGTCGACCCACCCGGGGCAGATCGCGTTCGCGGTGATCCGGCGCGGCGCGAGTTCGAGGGCCAGCGCCTTCGTGAAGCCGATCACGCCGTGCTTGCTGGCGCAGTAGGCCGTGTAACCGGGCACGCCGAAGCGACCCAGCACGGAACTGATCGTGACGATGCGGCCGCCTTCGTGCAGGAACGGCAGCGCGGCGCGCGTCGTGAAGAACACGCCGTCGAGGTTGGTGCGCACGATCTCGTCCCAGCGATCGGGCCCCGGCAACGCGCAGCCGTTGGGACCGCCGACGCCGGCGTTGTTGACGAGCAGGTCGATGCCGCCCATCGCCTTCGCGGCGCGGCGCACGGCGGCGGCCACGGCGCGCCGATCGGTCACGTCGGCGGTCACGGCCATCGCTTCGGCGCGCAGCGCCCGCACGGCCGCGACCGTGCGCAGCAGCGGCGCGCGGCGACGGCCGAGCACGGCGACCGATGCGGCGCCGGCGCGCGCGAGGCAGCGAGCGATGCCGGCGCCGATGCCGGTGCCGCCGCCGGTCACGAGGCAGCGCTTGCCGCGCAGCACGCGGCTCACGCGGCACCTCCGGCCGCGCGCCGGTGCACCAGCTCGAGCACCGCGGCGACGAGCTTGCGCACGCCGGCCGCGACGTCGGCGATGCGCGCGTCGTACATGTACGCGGGCGCGGTCACGATCCGGTGGTCGGTGTCGACCGTGCACTCGGTGACCGGCCGTACCTGGTGCCGCGCCCCCATCGCCTCGAGCGCTTGCGCGGCCTGCCCGGCCGCACCGACCGTCAGCACCGGGTGCTCGCTGCGGCCGAACACCGCCGCGACCACCGCCGGCGCGATGCACAGGGCCCCGATCGGCTTCCGCGCCGCATGCAGTTCGCGCAGCAACCGCGCGACGTCGGGCCGAACGGTCGCCGCGGCCCCCTTGGCCGCGAAGTCGCACAGGTTCTTGGCCGCGCCGAAGCCCCCCGGCAGCACGACGCCGTCGAGTTCGTCGGCGCGCACGCTGGCGAGGTCGCGGACGCGGCCGCGCGCGATGCGCGCCGCCTCGGTCAGCATGTCGCGTTCGGCGCCGGGCACCGGCGCGCCGGTGCGGTGGTCGACGACCGCCGCCTGCGGCGCGTGCGGCGCGATGCAGACGGCATGTGCACGCTGTTCGTCGAGGGCCAGCAGCGTCAGGACGGCTTCGTGGATCTCGCTGCCGTCGAGGTGGCCGCAGCCGGAGAGCAGCACGCCGATGTTCGGGGTCATGTCGGGTCCGTGGGGCCTGGGGTAGGCTCTGCATGATGCCCCGCGGCGCGCCCGTCGCCACCTTCACGTTGCTCGCCGCATGCGCGCCGACCACGTTCGGCTGGACCGGCGCGGCACCACCCGCGCTCGAGCAGTACCTCGCGTCGTTCGCCGACGCGGCCGGTACGCAGCTCGTCGAGCGGCTGCCGCGCGACCGGCTGCTGCAGCTGCTGCAGCGCGAACGCGTGCTGTGGCTCGGCGACCACCACGACGATCCGTCGCTGCACGCGCGGCAGCGCGACCTGCTGCTGCAGCTGCAGGCGCGCGGCGTGCGGTTCGCGTTCGCGCTCGAGGCGATCGGCAGCGAGGACGAGGCCGCCGTGGCGCGCTACCTCGGCGGCGAACTGACGCTGGAACGCCTGGCCACGCTGCTGCGGCGCCGCTGGCCCGGCTCGTGGCTCGACGACCAGCAGCTCGACCCGCGCCACTACCGCGAGCTGCTCGCGTTCGCGCGCGCGCACGGCGCGCCGGTCGTCGCGCTCGAACCGGTGCCGCGGCTGCCGATCGACGAACGCGACGCCGTGATCGCCGGCGCGGTACGCGCGGCAGCGGCGCGGTGGCCGGACCGGCTGCTGGTCGTGCACGTCGGCCAGGCGCACCTGGTCGGCGACGGCGACCTGGTCGCGCGCACGGCACTCGGCGGCTTCGTGCTAGGCGCCGTCCCGCCGGCGGCGCTGCAGCAGGCGGCGGCCGGCACCGCGCTGGTGCCCGGCGACGTGCACCGCAGCGACGGCGGACTGTGGTGGTTCGCCGAGCAGTTCGCCCGCGAACTCAGCGCGGCAGAGGCGTCGGCGCCGCACTGGCACAGCGCTTCTGCAGCTGCCCCAGCACGTCGAGCGACGCCACGCGGTACGCCTCGGCCAGCGTCGGGAAGTTGAAGATCCGGTCGACGAACATCGTCGCGTCGGCGCCGGTCAGCATCGCCATCTGCGCCAGGTGCACGAGCTCGGTCGCGCCTTCGCCGATGATCTGGCAGCCGAGCACGCGCAGCGAGTCGGCGGCGACGACCAGCTTCAGCAGGCCCTGGTCGGAGCCCGCGATCTGGCCGCGCGCCAGTTCGGCGAAACGCGCGCGGCCGACCAGGCAGTCGCCGTGCTGCGCGCGCGCCTCGGCTTCGGCCAGGCCGACGCTGGCGATCTCGGGAATCGTGTAGATGCCGGTCGGGATCAGGTCGGCGCCGACCGGCTTCGGCAGGTGCAGTGCCGCGCACATCGCGCGGCGACCCTGCTCCATCGACGCCGACGCCAGCGACGGCGGGCCGATCACGTCGCCAACCGCCAGGATGTGCGGCACCGCGGTGCGGCACTCGGCGTCGACCTGCAGGTGGCCGCGCGCGTTGGTCGTCAGGCCGGCAGCCTCGATCGCGAGCCCCTCGACGTTGGCGACGCGGCCGAGCGCGAACAGCACCTTCTCGGACTTCAACTCCCAGCCGTTGTCGAGCCGCGTGACGACCGCGTCGACGCCGTTCCATTCGACCCCGGTGACCTTCGCGTTGCCGATCCAGGTGCAGCCCGGGTTGGCCTCGAAGTCGGTCGTGAAGCGATCGAGGATCTCGCCGTCGAGGAACGCGAGCGGCCGCGGCGTCTTGTCGACCAGCGTGACCTGCACGCCGAGCGACGCGAAGATCGTCGCGTACTCGCAGGCGATCACGCCGCCGCCGAGCACGACCATCGACTTCGGCAGGTAGGCCATGCCGAGCACCGAGTCGCTGTCGAACACGTGTTCGTGGTCGATGTGGATGTCGCTCGGCGTGCGCGGCCGCGAACCGGTCGCGATCACGATCGTCTCGGCGCGCAGCAGCCGCGTCTCGCCGTAGACCGACTCGACCGCGATCGTGTGCGGGTCGACGAAGCGCGCGCGACCGTGCAGGTCGGTGATACCGTTGCGCTGCAGCTGCGCCTCCTGGTAGGCGACGTGCGCGCGGACGACCGACTCCATGCGGTCCATCAGGCTCGCGAGCTGCAGGTCCGGCGGGATCTCCACCCGCATGTGGCGTCCCATGCGCGCGCGGAAGCCGACCAGGCGCACCGCGGTCTCGCGCAGCGTCTTGCTCGGGATCGTGCCGCGGTGCACGCAGGCACCGCCGACGCCGAGGTCGCGTTCGACGACCGCGGTGCGGCGGCCGGCCTTCGCGGCCTGCACGGCGGCCTTCTGGCCGGCCGGACCGCTGCCGATCACGACGACGTCCCACGGCTCGGGAACGGGACCGCCGGAACGGGCGGAGTTGGCGGAGTTCGGGTTCATCGCATGCCCTCGGCGACCTGCAGTGCCCGCGGGCGCATCGCCAGCAGCGCATCGACCTGGTCGGGATAGAGGTTCAGGACGCGCAGCGCCGGATGCGCGCGCAGCTCGGCTTCGCTCGGCGGCACCGCGAAGGCGCTGGCGGCGGTCAGGTGCGCCAGCGCGTCGGCGAACGCGACCGTCTCGGCGAGCTCCTGGAAGCGCTCGGACGCGGTCGGCTCGTGGTGGCAGCGCATCGCCTCGGCGATCTGCTCCGGCAGCTTCCACGAAGCCGCGAGCACGACACCGGCCGCGGTGTGCTGTTCGTGCAGCGCCGCCATCAGTTCGCCTTCGTCCAGGCCGGCGCCGCGGCCGGCCGCCGTGCGGTCGACGTTGTCGAGCAGCACCGCCTTGCCGACGTCGTGCAACAACCCGCACAGGAACGCCACGTCGACGTTGCGCCGACGCAGACGCGCGACCTCCTTGGCGAAGAAGCCGGCCAGCACCGAATGGCGCCACAGCAAGGCCAGCAGCGCGGCGCAGCGAGGGTTCGTGAACATGCGCCCGCGCACCGCGACCGCCGTCGCGATCTCGCTGATCAGCTGCATGCCGAGCCGGCTCACGGCCTGCTGCAGCGACGTGCACGGCATCTGCCCGGCGTAGGCGACCGAGTTCGCGACGCGCAGCACGTTCGACGCGATCGTCTGGTCGCGGTGCACGACCGCTGACAACTTCGCCGCGTCGGTCGTCTCCTGCTGGCAGAGGTCCATCACCTCGGTGGCCGTCGCCGGCATCGGCGGCAAGTCGAGCTGGCCCTTCGCGATCAGGCCGGCGAACTGCCGGGAGAGGTCCGAGGTCGCGGTCGTCATCGCCCGGTCTCATCGGCTCGCCGGCGCGCCCGGCTGAGCCGCCGCCGAGCCGTCGATGGCATCGGCGCCTGCCGCGCAGCCGGCCGGCGGGCCGCCGACCAGCCGCCGTCCGCGCCGCGAACGCCCCTCGCCGCCAACGGCCCAGAAGCCCGGGCCCCGGCCCGGTCGATGGAACGACCGTGACCCGCATCCGCATCCAGATCGCCGGCGACGGTTCGTCGGCCGAGGCGATCGCCGCCGCCGGCTTCGCCGTCTCGGTACGGGAGCTGCGCGACGAACTGCAGCGCGCGGGCGTGCAGGCCGGCATCGACAACGACGCCGTCGAAGCGTTCGCGCAGCGGCTCGCCGATCCCGGCTACGACGGCACCGCCGTGCTGGCGCGCGGCACCGCGGCCGTTGCCGGCGAGGACGGCCGCGTCGACTGTGCGATCGACACGCGCTTCCGGCCCGGCCGCGAGCACGAAGACGGCCACATCGACTGGCACGAACGGCAACGCCTGCACCCGGTCGCCGCGGGCCAGCCGCTCGGCGTGGTCGTGGCGCCGACGCCCGGCACGGTCGGCATCGACGTGCGCGGGCGCCGGCTCGAGCCGCGGCCCGGTCGGCCGCACGCGGTGCGCATCGGTGCCGGCGTGGCGCTGGACGGCGATCGACTCGTCGCCGCGCGCGCCGGCGTGCTGCTGCGCGACGCGCGGCAGCTCGACGTGATGCCGCTCTATTCACACGCCGGCGACGTCGACCTGCGCAGCGGCAATCTGCACACCGAGGGTTCGCTGGAGATCCGCGGCGACGTGCGGGAGGGCCTCGCCGCGACGGCGGCCGGCGACATCGTCGTCGGCGGCACCGTGCAGGGCGGCACGGTCACGGCCGGCGGTTCGGTGCGTGTGGCGCAGGGCATCGTCGGCCGCGACAGCATCGTGCGCGCCGGCGCTTCGATCCACTGCCGGCACGCGACCTCGGCGCGGCTGTGCGCCGAGGGCACGGTCGAGATCACCGACCACGCGACCAGCTGCACGGTGCTCGGCGAACACGTCCACGTGCGGACCGGCCGCGGTACCGTCGTCGGCGGCGAGCTGCGCGCGCGCCGCGCGATCCGGCTGCTGCACGCCGGCGTCGTCGACGGCGCCGTGACGCTGCTGGCGGTCGCCGACCTGACCGCCGAACAGACCGACGCCGCGCGCCGCGCCGCCTCGGGCGCACGGCTCGAACGCCAGGCCGTGCGCAGCCGGCGCGACCACGGCCGTGCCGGCGCGAAGGCGCTGCGCTCTGCCGTGCGCACGGCCGATGCGACGCGCGAGGAGAAGCTGCGGCTGGCGCAGCTGCAGCGCGAGCTGCTGCAAGCCGCCAGCATCGAGATCGCCGGCACCGCGCAGCCCGGTGTCCGGCTGCGCTTCGGCGTGTTCACGCGCCAGCTCGAAGAACCACGCTCGCGGGTCCGCTTCGTGTGGGATCCGGAGCACGACCGCATGCGAGAGGAGTCCCTGTCATGACCGTCGATCTGCATCGTCTGCGCGCCAAGGACGTGATGAGCAAGGCGCCGCAGTGGGCCACCGCCCACGAGAACCTGCTGACGGCCGCACGCCGCATGGTGCAGCACGGCATCCGCGCACTGCTGGTCGCCGGCGCCGACCCGACCGACCTGCCGGGCATCGTCACCAGCAAGGACATCGTCAACCTGCTCGGCACGCAGGACCCCGCGGTGCTGTCGGAGCTGCGCGTCGCCGACGTGATGACGCGGCCGGCGATCTGCGTGCCGGCGACGACGAACCTGCTCGACTGCATCAATCTGATGCGCATGGCCGGCGTGCGCCGCATGCCGGTCGTCGACGGCACGGCCGTGGTCGGCCTGTTGAGTACCAGCGACATCTTCCAGCGCACGATGGCCGAGGCCTGAGTCTCACAGCGCCGCGAGGCGCGGTCGCACGCCGGCGCGCGCCGCCGCGAAGCTCGGCAACCGTGGCCGCGCGGCGTTCCAGTGCAGCGCTCCGCCGTGCGGCAGCCAGACTTCGCCGCCGGCCGCCCGCACCAGCGCGGCCCCGGCCGCGACGTCCCACTCGTGCTTCGGATGGCGCGTCCACGTCGCGTCGGCGCCGCCGGCGGCCACCAGCGCCAGCTTGTAGGCGACCGAACCCATCGGCAGCGCTTCACAGCCGGCCGCCGCCGCGTGCCGCCACTCGCCGCGCTGCCACTCACTGCGGCTGACCAGCAGCCGCAGCCGGTCGCCGGCGTGCTGCCACCCGAGCCCCGGATCCCCGTCGACCTGCACACCGTGGCCGACCGCGCCGCACACGCACAACCCGGTCGCCGGATTGCCGATCGCGCCGAGCACCGGTTCGCCGTCGACGACCAACGCGATCACGTCGCGTACTCCGGCCGCCCGGCGACGAACGAGCGCGTGCCGTCGAGCGGGTCGACGATCCAGACGCGCCGACAGCCGAGCCGCCGCGGATCGTCGTCGCTCTCCTCCGACAACCAGCCGTCGTCGCCGCGAGGCAGCAGCGCGCGCAGCGCCGCGTCGACTTCGCGGTCCGCCGCGGTCACCGGGCTGCTGCCGTCCTTCAGTTCGTAGGGCACGCCGCCGGCGCGGCCGGCGTGCGCGCGCAGGATCGCGGCCGCGACCCGCAATCCCGCCGCGGCGAGCTCGAGGTCGGCAGCGAAGTTCACGCGGTGCCGCCGCCGCGCGGGTCGTGCGGTGCGGCCGCCGCGCGCACTGGTGCGGCGATCTGCTCGATCGCCTGCGCCGGGTCGCGCGCGACCGACCACAGGCCGCGGAAGTGCGGCTGGATGAACCCGTGCCGGAAGCCGTGTTCGAGCATCGCCAGCAGCGGCTGCCAGTAGCCGAGCGCGTCGAGCACGACGATCGGCTTCCGGTGCAGGCCGAGCTGCCGGAACGACAGCACCTCCAGCAGTTCCTCCATCGTGCCGAGGCCGCCCGGCAAGGCGACGAACGCGTCGCCGGACTCGTCGAGCCCGCGCTTGCGCAGCCGCATGTCGGTGACCGACGCCATCTCGTGTGCGTCGGTGCAGTGCACGTTCTTGTCGACGAACGCCTGCAGGATCACGCCGATCGTGCGGCCGCCGGCAGCGCGCGCGCCGCGCGACACCGCGCCCATCAGGCCGTGCCGCCCGCCGCCCCAGACCAGGTCCCAGCCACGTTCGGCGATGCGGCGGCCGAGGTCTTCGGCGATCGCGACGAACGCGGGGTCGATGCGGTCGCTCGACGATGCGTAGACCGTGACGCGGAACGCCCGCGCGGCGCTCACAGCGTGTTGCCTCGCGCCAGCCAGCGGTCCAGCAGCGCGAGCCCGGCCAGCGACTGGCCGTCGCCGCACTCCTGATCGACGAGCCGCGTGCGCGCCTCGGCGAACGGCAACCGGTGCACCGTGATGCGCTCGCTGGGTTCGAGTTCCTGCCGATCCTCGCGCAGGCCGCGCGCGAGCCAGAACCAGCAGATCTCGTTCGACGCGCCCTTGTACGGCGCGAAGTGGCCGAGCGGCGTCCACTGGTCGGCGAGCAGGCCGGCCTCCTCGTGCAGTTCCTTCTGCGCGATTGCCAGCGGCTGCTCGCCGGGCTTCATGCCGCCGATCGGGAACTCCCACAGGTCGCGGCCGAGCAGGTAGCGGTGCACGCGCACCAGCACCGTGCTGCCGTCCGCGAACACCGGGATCGCGGCGCAGCTGCCGGCCATGTCGATGTAGTGGTAGACGCCCTCGCTGCCGTCGGCCTGCACGTAGCGATCGCGGCAGTAGCGGTGCCACGGATTGTCGACCAGCACCTCGCGCGACAACCGCGTGAACGGCGGCCGCGCGCTCATCGCCCGAACGTCCAGTAGAAGTAGCGCCGGCTGTCGCTCTCCTCGAACTGCCACGGCCAGCCGAAGTCGAGCGCGATCGGCAGCTCCATGCCGGGCACCGGCAGCTCGATGCGCAGCCCGAAGCCCGAACTGGCGCGCAGTTCGCCGAACGTCGGATCGTCGATCGACAGGCCGAGCAGGCCGAAGTCCGTGAACACGACGCCGCGCAGCAGTTCGCGGTCGCGGACCTCGCCTTCGCTGCGCGTCGCGACCAGCGGGAAGAACACTTCGACGCTGCCGGTGTAGAGCGCTTCACCGCCGATCGGCCGGCCGAACTGGCTCGGGCCGGCGCGCCGGTAGTCGAGGCCGCGCAGGTTGAAGCCGCCCATGTAGAAGCGCTCGGTCAGGAACACGTCGTCGCTGCCGCCGAACGCCTGCGCCCAGCCGAAGCGGTGCTCGAGGTGCAGCACCGTGCGGTGCCCCATCTCGTTCTCGGCCAGCGGCACGTAGACGTGCGCATTGTGCTCGATCTTGCTCAGGCTCTCCTCGCCGCCGAGGAAGCCGCCGACCATCTCGGCCGACAGGCTCAACTCGAAGCCCGAGGTCGGCCGGAACGGATCGTCGACGTCGCGGTAGCGCGTCGACAGGCGGCCGCTGCGCAGTTCGGTCTGGCCTTCGGCGTCGAACGCCAGCGACGACGCGTTCGGCGCCAGGTCGTCGATCTCGACCGAGTCGTGGCGCAGGAACACGCCGGCGTTGAAGTTGTCGGTGAAGTTGCGCGAGATGCCGATCTCGGTGCCGAGCGTGTCGGACGTGTAGCCGTCCGGCAGCCGGCGGATCAGCCGCTGGCCCGACCAACGCAGCTCGAACGTGTCGAAGTGCTGCACGAACAGGTCCGGCTCGACGAACGTCAGGCGGAACTGGCTCTGGCGGCTGCCCGGCGCGAGCAGCAGGTTCAGGTTCTGGCCGCCGCCGTGGAACGCGCGGTTGTCGAGGATCTCCTCGATCGCGGTCGCCGGGTTGGCGCTGCTCGGCGGGTTCCAGAGGTCGAAGTTGCGCTTGTTGTAGCTGATGTAGGCGGTCGTGCCGGTGCCGGGCGCGATCATGATGCCCCAGCGCAGCTCGCCGGTGGCGCCGTCCTCGACGTCGATGCCGATGTCGAGGTAGTCGTCGGCGCCAGCAACCGGTTCGAGGCGCAGCTCGGGCGTCCGCATCGTCACCGGGTCCTGGAAGAACCGCGTCTGCTCGATGTTGCGCAGCGCCCGCTTCACCTCCTGCATGTCGATCACGTCGCCGGGCAGCACGCGCACGCGGCGCCGGATCACCTTGTCGCGCGTGAAGCGGTTGCCGCGGATCACGACGTCGCGCAGGCGCTTGGGCTTGCCCTCGAACACCTGGAACACGATGCGCACCTTCGGTTCGAGGCCGTAGACCTCGCGCGGCGGCAGCACCGTGCACGCATCCGGCACGTCGGCCATGCCGCGGAAGCTGCGCGGCGGGTGGCCGCGGCGGCCGTAGAAGTCCTGGATCGCCTGCCAGTCGCGCTGCAGGCGGTCGTGGTCGTAGAAGTCGCCGGGCGCGACCTTGCACTCGCCCAGGATCTCGGCCTCGGAGTACCGCGGCGGCTCGGTCAGGACGCGACCGCTCGCGTCGATGTGTTCGACGCGGACCTCCTCGATCGTGTAGCGCGGCCCTTCGACGACGACGATCGTGATCTCGACCGACTCGCGATCGGCGGCGAAGCGAACGTCGGCGATGTCGACGCTGGCGTCGAGGAAGCCGCGGCTGCGGTAGAACAGGCGCAGCCGGTCGACGTCCTCCTCGAGGATCTCGCGGCTGTAGGCGGCGCCGCCGCTGAGGAAGCTGGCCGGGTCGCTGAGGATGTGCGAGTCGCGCAGCAGGTAGCTGTCGGAGCCGAACAGGTTGAAGTGCGGCGCCCCCGCGAACGACACGTTGCCGACGAACCGCACCGCCGCGACGGTCACCTGCGGCCCTTCGTCGACCACGAACCGGGCGACGTCGCGCGCGCGCGGCGGACCGCCGGGCGCGCTCGGGTCGTCGATCGGCTCGCCGTCGGCGACCGGCCGTTCCTCGAGGTCGATGCTGCAGAACGCGTAGCCGTCGCGGCGGTAGCGCGACAGCAGCACCTTGCGCATCGCCTCGGCTTCGGTGCGCGTCACCTGCCGGTCGGCCGACAGTCCGAGCAGGCCGTCGACCGTGGCGCGGTCGAGACTCTTCATGCCGACGAACTCGACGCCCTCGTAGACCTCGACCTCACGCTCGACGACGAACCGCACCACGACCTCGGCGTCGACCGGGATCGCGTAGGCGGTCACGACCATGCGCCGCTCGTTCCACAGGTTGACGCAGTCGGTCGAGACCTTGCGCTGCTCGAACTCCTGCCCGACGCGGGTCAGCAGGCTGCGCGTGAACGACTCCGCCGACGCCGCGTCGAGCGGCTGCAACGGCCCGTCGTCGGCACGGCGCTGGAACTGGATCTCGCGCACCGGCCGCTTCTGCAGCGCACGCACCTGCTCGGTGACGAACACGTCGGGGCCCTGCGGCGCCTCGACGCGCACCGGCGGCGGCTGCGGCGCCGGTTCGGGCGGACGCGGTTCCTGCGGCGCCGGGACGGGTTCCTGCGCCGGCACGGCGGCGAACAGTCCCAGCCCGGCGGCGAGCGCGAGGGCCACGCCGCGGCGGCGCTCACTGCATCGGCTCGGCCCTGCGCGTGAAGTTCTCAAATCGCATGTACTCGCGGAAGAAACGCAGGACCACCTCGCCGGTCGGGCCGTTGCGTTGTTTGGCGATGATGATCTGGGCCAGGCCCGCGTTCTGTTCGGTCGGCTTGTAGTACTCGTCGCGGTGCAGCAGCACGATGACGTCGGCGTCCTGCTCGATGGCACCCGACTCGCGCAGGTCGCTCATCCGCGGGCGGTGATCATCGCGGTTCTCGACGTCGCGATTCAACTGCGACAGTGCGATCACCGGCACCGACAGCTCGCGGGCGATGCCCTTGAGGCCGCGCGAGATCGTCGAGATCTCCTGCTGGCGGCTCTCGACGCGGCCGCCGGCCGACATCAGCTGCAGGTAGTCGACCACGACCATCTGGATGCCGTGCTTCTGCTTCAGGCGCCGGCACTTCGCGCGCAGCTGCGTGATCGTGATACCCGGCGTGTCGTCGACGTAGATCGGCGTCTCGTAGAGCCGCGCCGCCTCGTCCTGCAGGCGCTTGTACTGCTGGTCGGTGACGCGGCCCTTGCGCATCGCCTGGCCGTCGATCTGGGCGCGGCAGCAGAGCATGTTCTGGATGACCTGCTGGTTCGACATTTCGAGCGAGAAGAACGCCACCGCGGCGTTGTGGCTGGCGACGCGTTCGGTCAGGTTCAGCGCGAAGCTCGTCTTGCCCATCGACGGACGCGCCGCGACGATGATCAGCTCGCCCGGCTGCAGACCGCCGGTCATGTCGTCGAGGTCGTAGTAGTCGGTGCCGAGGCCGGTCAGGCGCCCCTCGCGCTCGCGCAGCCGGTCGATGCGCTCGAAGGTCTGCTGCAGCACGCTGGCGATGCTGACCGCCTCGCCGGACTTGTCGAGCCGCGAGATCTCGAAGATCTGCCGCTCCGCTTCGTCGAGCAGCTCCT
Source organism: Planctomycetota bacterium (assembly GCA_016794425.1). Classification (GTDB taxonomy): domain Bacteria; phylum Planctomycetota; class UBA1135; order UBA1135; family UBA2386; genus JAEUHS01. Next base: position 182,669 of record JAEUHR010000025.1, on the reverse strand, counting down.
TGGCCTCGAGTTCGTTGTCGTAGGCGCGGCGCGCGACGTCGAGGCAGGTCTCGAGCAGGCGGCGCTGGATCGCCTTCTCGCGCACGATCTCGGCGTGGTGCACGATGCCGGCCGCGGTGACCACGCTCTCCATCAGGTCGAGCAGCTGCTCGTGGCCACCGACCTCCTGCAGCCGCCCGCTGCGGGACAGCTGTTCGCCGACGACGATCGGGTCGGTCGCGTGGCGATCGTTGAACGCGGTCAGGATCGACTCGAAGATCAGCTGGTGGCGCGGCAGGTAGAAGTCGTCGGCGCGCAGGAACGTCACGTCGGCGACCGCATCGGGGTGCAGCAGCAGCGCGCCGAGCACGGACCGCTCGGCCTCGAGGCTCTGCGGCACGCCCCGCCCCTCGAACGATTGCTTGAAGTCGACCATCGTGGAACCGCGCGACCTCCCTTAGCGGCGCCGCCGGACGGCGCAAGACGGCGCCATGTGGAGTGCGTGTGGGAAGCCGTGGACGTCGTGTGGATGTGCCGCCGCCAGCCCGCGCCAGAGGCGGCCCCGCGGGCGCTCAGACGATCACGCGACCCTGCGTCGCATCGGCCTCGAGTTCGACCAGCCCACGCGCGCCGAGCTGTGCCATCAGCGCCACGGCCTGGTCGTAGTCGATGCGCAGCCGGCGCTGCAGCAGCGACGCCGTGGCGCGGCTCTGGCCGTCCAGCACGTCCATCGCTTCCTGCACCAGGTCGTCGTCGACCTCGTTGGCGAACAGCTGCTGCTGGCGCGCCGGCGCGCGCTCGCGCACCGCCGGATCGGGCCGCGGGATCGCCACCACGGCCTCCGGCGCCGCCGGCTCGTCGGTGTCCTCTGCTGCCACCTCGTCGTCGACCGGCGCGTCGGCTGCGTCCGCGTCGTCGTCTTCAGCGTCGTCGTCTTCGGCGGCTTCGGCGGCTTCGGCAGGTTCGGCGGCGGCGAGCTCCGTCGGTTGGGTCCCGTCGCGTTCGTCGAGGTCGTCGGTGTCGTCGAGGTCGTCGGCTTCGGGGGCACCCATCGCCGCGGCCGCGGGGTTGTCGCCGAACGACGGCACGGCGGCCGACGCACCGGTGTCGCGCCAGCGGTCGGCTGGCAGAGGCTCGGTGTCCACGTCGAGCGGCACGAACGTCGGCTCGGGCAACTCGGCGGTGCGGTCGGCTGCGATCGCACGCTCGAGCTCCTCGGCGGCGATTCCTTCCTCGGTGTCGGCGCGGTCGAACCCCGGCGTCGCGGGCAGCGACAGCGCCGCCACTTCCGTCGCGACGTCGACCGGCCCCCATTCGGCGGTCCGCGCGACGCCCAGATCGTCGTCGCTGGGCCGATCCAGGTCCGCGGCCGGCATCGGCTCCGGCGCAGCCTCCTCGTCGCGGCGGCGCTCGAAGTAGGAACGGCGGCGGCGCGGCTCGTAGGCCGCTTCGTCGGCTTCGTCGGCCTCGGCAGCCGCGGTCGGCGCGGTGGCAGCGGCCGCAGCCACCTGCGGCTCGACCACCAGCGGCGGCAGCGGCGCCAGTTCTTCGAGCGGACCGAGCTCGACCGGCGGCGCCATCGGCGCTGTCGGCGCGGCCTGGGACAGCGCGCCGAGGCCGCGCAGATGTTCGGTCACGGCCGGTTCGACGCCGCTCTCGGCCGACGGCCGATGGCGCAGCCGTTCGAAGCTGTCGCTGAAGAAGAAGTCCGTCGCCAGCAGCAGCGATGCGAACGTCACGGCCCAGACCAGCACGAGACTCGGCAGGTAGCCGAACGCGGCGACCAGGCACCCGGCGAGCCAGGCGCCGAGTTCGCCCTTGTGCGACGCAGCCGCGACCCCACCGTCGCCGAGGTTCAGGAACACGCCGAGCATCACGGTCATCGCCAGCAGGCGACCGATGCGCAGCACCGGCCGATCGAGCTTGCCGGTGACGAACCAGATCGAACTCCAGGTCAACGTCAGCAGGAAGAACATCACGGCCGGCGCCAGGCCGACCGCCTGGTAGATGCCGGCGATGACCACTTGCAGCGCCGAGCGCACCTCCACGACCTCGAGCTTGACGTGGTAGTAGATCAGCGCCGACAGACTGAAGACCGAGACCCCGATCGGCAGCAGGGGCCACAGCCATTCGGCCGCCGTACGCGACGAACGCTCCGCTAGGGAGATGTCTAGGCTTCTCACGGTCTGCGCCCCTCCCGGGCGTGGGATCGGACCGTCCGGCGCCACCGGACGACGCTGCGGAATCTACTCGCGCGCGCGGGCGGCCACAAGCAATGGTGGCTCGGCGCGACCAAGTTCGTGCGCGCCGATCAGAACGGCGCCGCGCTGTCGCTGCGCCCCTCGGCCGCCGGATCGGCCGCCGGCGCGCTCGGCGGCGGCGCTGCGGCCGACTCGGCTTCGTGCTCGGCGCCGGACTCGCCGTCGTCGGCCTCGGCGCCGTCCGCAGCCGCGTCGTCGCCATCCGCTTCGTAGGCACCGTCGCCGTCGGCGGCATCGATCGCGGCGAGCTCCTCGGCCATCTGCTCCTCGCGGGCGCGCCACTCGTCGAGCGTCAGCAGCACGTCGCGCGACTTCGAGCCGACGAACGGGCCCACCAGGCCATCCTCCTCCATCAGTTCGAGCAGCCGCGTCGCGCGCGTGTAGCCGACGGCCAGCGCGCGCTGCAGCAGCGTCGCCGAACCACGCTGCTGGCCGAGCACGATCTCGACCGCCTCGCGGTAGCGTTCGTCGCGGTCGGCGATCGACGGCCGCGAGCCGGTCTGGCGCTGCACCAGCGCCGGGTTGAACTCGGGTTCCTGGCCGTGCTCCTCGAGGTAGCGCACGACGGCCTGCATCTCGTCGTCCGCGACGAACGTGCCCTGCGCGCGCAGCAGCGCACCGCCGCTCGGCGGCATGTAGAGCATGTCGCCGAAGCCGAGCAGCTTCTCGGCGCCGTTGGCGTCGAGGATCACGCGCGAGTCGATGCGGCGGTTCACCTTGAACGCGATCTGGCAGGGCAGGTTGGCCTTGATGATGCCGGTGATGACTTCGCTGCTGGGCCGCTGCGTGGCGAGGATCACGTGCATGCCGACCGCGCGCGACTTCTGCGCCAGGCGCTGGATCAGCTCCTCGACCTCGTTCTGCGCGACGTTCATCAGGTCGGCGAACTCGTCGATCACGATCACGATGTACGGCAGGTGCACGCGATCGGGATCGGGCTCCTTCTGCAGCCGCTTGGCGAGCTCCTGCTGGCCGAGCCGGTTGTAGTTGCGGATGTGGTTGACGCCGGCGGCCGACAGCAGCGCGTAGCGGTTCTCCATCTCGTCGACGGCCCACTGCAGCACGCCCGGCGCCTTCTTCATGTTGGTGACCACGTCGCAGCAGAGGTGCGGCACGCGCTTGTAGGCCTGCAGCTCCACCATCTTCGGGTCGACCAGGATCAGCTTGACCTGCCGCGGCGTGCGGGTCATCAGCACCGACAACAGGATCGTGTTGATGCAGACCGACTTGCCGGAGCCGGTGGTGCCGGCGATCAGCAGGTGCGGCATGCGCGACAGGTCCTCGACGATCGGATTGCCGGCCACGTCCTTGCCGAGGTAGAGCGGGATCGCCAGCCCCTCCGAGCGACCGAACTGCTCGAGCAGGTCGCGCATGAAGACCTTCTGCCGCTCCGCGTTCGGCACCTCGATGCCGATCGTGTCCTTGCCGGGAATCGGCGCGACGACGCGCACCGACATCGCCCTCAGCGCCGCCGCGAGATCGGATTCGAACGTCACGACCTTGCTGACGCGGATGCCCTCGGCGAGCCGCAGCTCGTACTGCGTGACCGCCGGGCCGACCGACGCCGCGACGATCTCCGACTGGATGCCGAAGTTCGCGAGCTTCTGCACGATCGCATCGCCGCCGCGGGTCAGCACCTCGGACGCCTCGCCGACGTCGGTGACGGTGGCCTCCTGGAACAGCTCGATCGGCGGGAACGGGTAGGCGTCGTCGAACGGCAGCGTGCTCTGGCCGCTGCGCTTCTTCGGTTTCGGCTTCGGCTTCGGCCGCACGATGACGACCGGCCGCGGCGCCGGGGCCGGCTCGGCCGGCGGCGGGCTCGGCGGCACCGGGGCGGCCGCGGGCTCGGGGGCCGGATCGGCCTTGGCCGCGGTGGCTTCGCCGGCCTCGTCGGCTGCCTCGGTGCCCGTGTCGCCGTCGACCTGGTCGGCGCCGTCGGCATCGTCCGCCGCGTCACCCGGCGCGGCATCGCGCGCCGCGCGGGCCTTGGCACCGCGGCCGCGCCGCGACGCCGGCGCCGCGGCGGCGTCCGCGTCGGCATCGGCCGGCTCGGCGCCGGCCTCGGCTGCGTCGCCGTCCGCCGCCGACGCTTCGGGTTCGTCGTCTTCGGCGCCGGCCGGATCGGCAGCGTCGGCCGAGTCCGCCGCATCGGCCGGCTTGCGCCGCCGCCGCCGCGGCGCCGGGTCGCGATCCTCGACCAGCTCCGCGACCGCAGCGCCGCCGGCGACCGCCGGGGCGACGCCGCCGAACAGTCGCCGCCAGCCGCCCTCGAGCGCGCCGACGACGCGCAGCAGCAGTTCCGAGAACATCCACTCGGTCGCCAGCAGCAGCGACACCAGCGCGCCGAACCAGACCAGCAGCAGGCGGCCGGTGCCGCCGAACGCCGACTCGAGCCGCGGCGACACGAACGCGCCGAACACGCCGCCGGCCCCGTACGGCGTCATCTCGCGCACGCCGGCGAGGCCGTCGCCGCCGGCGAACAGGATCGCCGAGGTCGCGGCGAACACGACCGTGCCGAGCGCCTTGATGGTCAGGCGCTCGACGCTGCGGCCGAGGAACAGCATCAGCGCGCCGAGCAGCAGCAGCAGGAACGGCATCCAGCCGGCGAGCCCGAGCGCGCGCGTGCAGCCGAACGCCAGGTAGTAGCCGACGCTGCCGCCAAGGTTCTGCAGCCCGTCGCCGGGGATCGCGCCGTCGAGCGGCGCCAGCCGGAACGTCGCCAGGCTCAGTAGCGCGTAGAGCGCGAAGCCGCACACGGCCAGCGCCACCACTTCGCGCGTGCGCTGCGACATGCCGGGCACCGGCGCGTCCTCGAGCGGCACGAACCGGGTGCCCCGCTTCTTCGGCGGCGGAACCCCCGCCGGGTCGACCTTCGCTGCTGCCTTGCTCACGATGCCTGCCTCGTTCGCCACACGTCGACCGCGGCGGCGACGATGCGCGCTGCCGCGGCTGCTTTGTCGTTCGGCAACGGCTCGTCGGGCACCCCCGGCCGGCACAACACGAACTCGGCCGCGTCGCGGCCGATCGCCGTCGTCAGGTCGACGACGATGCCGTCGAGCTGCTTCCGTTCGAGCTTGGCCCGGCCGCGCGCAATCGCGGCCGACATGCCGGCCGCCGCCGATTCGAGGCCGAAGCCGAACACGACGCGGCGGCCCTTGCCGGCCGCGAGCCCGGCCAGGATGTCGGGGTTCGGCACCAGTTCGAGGGTGACCGCGGCGGCGCCGCGCGCCGGCTTGCCGTCGAAGCGGTGCGCCGGGCGCCAGTCGGCGACCGCGGCCGCGCCGACGACCACGTCCGCGGCGCCGAACGCGGCCGCCGCCGCCGCCTGCATCTCGAGCGCCGACACGACCCGCCGCAGCACCACGCCGGCCGGCGGTTCGATCTCGACCGGACCGAGCACCAGCGTGACCGCATGCCCCTGTGCCAGCGCGGCGCGGGCGAGGGCGCACCCCATGCGGCCCGAGCTGCCGTTGCTCAGGAACCGCACGTCGTCGAGGTGTTCGCGCGTTGGCCCGGCGGTGATCAAGATCGAGACCATGCCGTGGCAACGACGCCCCAGGGACCAGTATCCGCCACGCGTCCTATCGTAGTAACAGTCGCGCTGCGGGGGAGAAAAAACAGCTACGGTGGTCTGTACTGGCCCCGTAGAAAGCGACCGCCGCATCCGCCCGAACGACCGTTCCGAACCTGCCGCCCGTGCCCGCCCGACTCCGCCTCGCCCTCCCCCTCGTCGCCTTGTGCAGCGCCGCCTGCTGGACCGCCGAGAACAGCCGCACGGGCGCCGACGAACAGGTCTACGGCATCCTCGAGCAGACCGCCGCGAAGGTGGCCGGCGCCGCCAAACGGGTCGCCGTCGAACGGCCGGTCGACACGCTGCGCACGCGGCTGCTGGCGGCGCCGACGCCGGTGCAGCTGACGCTGGCGCAGGCACTCGACGTCGCCGCCGAGAACAGCCGCGACTTCCAGCGGCAGAAGGAACAGCTGTACCTGTCGGCGCTGAGCCTGACGCGCAGCCGCCACGAGTTCGCGCTACGCTTCGGCGGCGGCGGTTCGGCCGCGATCGACGGCACCGCCGACCAGACCGCCGACGTGACGCTCGGCGACGACCTGTCGGCGGCCGTGACCAGCACGGCCGGCACGCGCGTCGTCGTCAACTTCGTCAACACGTTCCTGCGCTCGGTCGTGCACGGCGGCACGTTCGACGGCAGCTCGATCCTGGGGCTGACGCTGACGCAGCCGCTGCTGCGCGGCGCCGGCCGCCGCATCGTCCGCGAGCCGCTGACGCAGGCCGAACGCGACGTGGTCTACGCGATGCGCGCCTTCGAGCGCTTCCGGGCCGAGTTCGCGGTGCGGGTCGTCGGCGACTATTGGAACGTCGTCGCGCAGATCGCCGATCTGCGCAACGTCGAAGCCAACTACCAGAGCCTCGTGCAGTCGCGCGAGCAGATCGAGGAGCTCTACCGCGCCGGCCGGCGCACGGTCACCGACCTCGGCCGCGCGCAGCAGAGCGAATACGCGGCCGATGCGCAGCGTGTCGCCGCCAAGAACCGGCTGCAGACCTCGTTGGACCGCTTCAAGCTGACTCTGGGTCTGCCGGTCACCGCCGAGGTGTCGCTCGACCCGGCCGAACTCGACCAGGTCACGGCGCGCGGCGTCGAAGCCGTCGACCTGACCGAGGCCACGGCGGTCGAACTGGCGCTGCAGCGCCGCTTCGACCACCGTACGACCGTCGACGAGGTCGAGGACGCCGGCCGCCGCATCCTGGTCGCCGAAGACGCGCTGGGCATGGCGCTCGACTTCACCGCGGCCCTGAACGCGCCGGCCGAGTCGGGCAGCGGCCTGAACCTCGACTGGTCGCGCGTGAACTGGTCGGCCGGTTTCGAGCTCGACCTCGCGCTCGACCGGCTGGTCGAGCGCAACGCCTACCGCAGCGCGCTGATCGACTTCGACCTCGCGGTGCGCAGCCGCGAGCAGAGCGAGGACCAGATCGCCGCCGACGTGCGCAGCTCGCTGCGCAACATCCAGGCAGCGCTCGACAGCTACCGCATCCAGTCGGTGGCCGTCGATCTGGCCGCGCAACGTGTCGAGGCGACGACCGACCTCTACGCCGCCGGCCGCGTGCAGGCGCTCGAGAAGCTCGACGCCCAGGACGCGCTGCTGCAAGCGCAGCTCGACCTGACCGCCGCCACCGTCGACTACGCGATCGCGCGCCTGCAGCTGATGAGCGACCTCGAGGCGATCGCGCTCGACATCCAGGGTCTGCGCTTCGACCCCGCTCTGCCGCTGCCGCCGTCACCCGCCAGGACCGCCGAATGACCCTCGCCATGCCGTATCCACGCCGAATCCGCCTCCGCCTGCTCGCCGTCGGCGCCCTGCCGCTGCTGTTCGGCGCCTGCAGCGGCGAAGCGAACGAACCCGGGGCCAACGCGCGGCTGTTCCGCGTCGAGCGCGCGGACCTGCCGATCACCGTCAAGGAGAACGCCGAGCTGCAGGCCGTGCGCGAGACCGTGGTGCGCTCCGAGGTCGAGGGTCAGTCGACGGTCATCTTCCTGATCCCCGAGGGCACCAACGTGCAGCAGGGCGAGAAGCTGGTCGAACTCGACGTCAGCGAGCTGGTCGAGAAGCGCGCCAACCAGGCGATCGCGGTCGCGAAGGCGGAAGCAGCGCTGGCACAGGCCCAGAAGGAGAAGGAGATCCTGCAGAAGGAACTGACGACCAGGGAGAACACGGCGCGCAGCGGCCTGCGCATCGCCGAGATGGAGGTCGACAAGTTCCGCGGCCGCCGTGGCGGCGGCGGCGAGGGCAAGAACGCCGACATGCTGAAGAAGCTCGAGGAGCTCGTCACCACGCCGCCGAGCGCGCCGCCCGAGCCGACCGCGGGCGAGCCGGTCGCCGAAGCGCTGGTCAGCCAGGTCGATCCGCGCAACTACCGCGGCCTGACCGGCAAGGTGCGGGAGCTGCTGAGCGAGAAGGACCGGCCGAACGGCGGGCTCGACCGCGACATGGGCGACATGGCCAACAAGGTGCTGCGCCAGGTCGACGCGATCCGGCTCGCGATGGCCGAACTGAAGGTCAAGGAAGACACCCTCGGCCACTCGCGGCGCCTGGCCGCCAAGCAGTTCATCACGCGCAACGAGCTCGAGCGCGACCAGCTCGAGTGGCAGAGCCAGGTGTCGCAGGTGACGCTGGCCTGGAACGAGCTCGATCTGCTGATCAACTACGAGCTGGAGAAGCAGCGCATCGAACTGCAGCAGGAGAGCGAGAACGCGACGCTCGAACTCGAACGCGTGCTGGCCAGCAACGACGCGGAGGTCACCAAGGCCGACAGCGAACTCACCAGCCGCCAGGCCGAGTTCACGCTGGCGAAGGAGCGGCTCGACAACCTCGAGCGACAGATCCGCAGCGCGGTCGTGCACGCGCCGACGCCGGGCCTGGTCGTCTACGCGCGCATCGACCGCGATCGCCGCGGCGGCGAGGCCGTGCGGGAGGGCGTGCAGGTGCGCGAGCGGCAGGAGCTGATCGTGCTGCCCGACACCACGCGCATGCGCTGCATCATCAAGGTGCAGGAGGCGCAGGTGTCGATGGTGCGCCCGGGCCAGATCGCCTACGTGCAGGCCGAGGCGCGGCCCGGCGAGGTCTACCAGGGCCGCGTGACGTCGGTGGCCCCGACTGCCGACAGCAACAGCGGCTGGATGTCGAGCGACCGCAAGGTCTACACGACGGTCGTCGACCTCGACGGCGAGAACTCGGACGCGAAGCTGCGTTCGCGCATGGCCGCATCGGTGACGATCAACATCGAGAAGATCGCCGACACGCTGCCGGTGCCGCTGCAGGGCATCTACCGCGACCGCAACGTCAACTACGTCTGGAAGCAGACCGACCAGGGCCCGGTCGCCACGCGCGTCGAGGTCGGTCGCCACAACAGCGAGATGGTCGAAGTGCTGCGCGGCCTCGCGGTCGGCGACGTGATCCACCTCGCGGTGCCGGTCGGGGCGCAGCCGCCGCAGTTCGAGCAGCCGGCGCTGCCGGAAATCGTACCGGCACCCACCGCGGCTGCGCCGCCTGCCGAACCGGCGACGCCGGGCGCACAGAACGGCGGCGGCAACCGTGGCCCCGGCACCGCCAACCGCGGCCCCGGCGGCGGGCCGCGCAAGAAGTTCACCGAGATGACGCCGGAAGAACTGCAGCAGAGCCGCGACCAGCTCGCCGGCATGCCGGACATGATGCGCGCGCGGCTCGACGCCGAGCAGGTCGACAAGCTCGAACGCGCAGTCGCCGACATCGTCAAGGCGATCGACGAGAAGCGCCTCGAAGACGCGCAGACGCTGCGCGACGGGCTGCGTTCGCTGATGCCGCGCCGCAACAACGGCGGCGGCAGCGGCGGTGGACAGGGCCCGGGCGGCGGCGGCACCCCGGAACGCAACGCGAACGGCGGCTGAGCCATGGACCGCGCCAGCCGTCCGGTCGTCGCCGAGTTCGACGCCGTGCACCGCCACTACCGCATGGGCGAGAACGTCGTGCGGGCCCTCGACGGCGTCTCGGTGCGCATCCACCAGGGCGACTACTTCGCGATCATGGGCCGCTCGGGCTCCGGCAAGTCGACGATGCTGAACATCCTCGGCTGCCTCGACCGCCCCACCGCCGGCCGCTACCTGGTCGGCGGCCGCGACGTCAGCCAGCTCGACGACGACGCGCTGTCCGAGGTGCGCGGCCGCGAGATCGGCTTCATCTTCCAGTCGTTCAACCTGATCCCGCAGCTGACCGTGCTCGAGAACCTCGAGGTGCCGCTGTTCTACCAGGGCCGCGTCGGCGCCGAGTCGCGGCGCAAGGCCGAGCACCTCGCCGAACGCGTCGGCCTCGGCAAGCGCCTCGAACACAAGCCGCTCGAGCTGTCCGGCGGCCAGCAGCAGCGCGTCGCGATCGCGCGCGCGCTGATGAACGACCCGCTGTTCCTGCTGGCCGACGAGGCGACCGGCAACCTCGACAGCAACACCGAGCAGGAGATCCTGGCGCTGTTCGACGACCTGCGCCGCGACGGCGTCACGATCGTCGTCGTCACGCACAACCAGAAGGTCGCCGATCGCGCCGAGTTCACGTTGTGGCTGCGCGACGGCCGCGTCGAGCGGCTCGACGACAACCGCCGGCCGGCGGAGGCGGCGCCGTGATCCGCGACTCGTGGCGCATCGTCAAGCTCGGGCTGAAGAGCCTGATGCTGCACAAGCTGCGCAGCTCGCTGACCACGGCGGGCATCCTGTTCGGCGTCGCGTCGGTGATCGCGATGCTGGCGGTCGGCGAAGGCGCGAGCCAGCAGGCGCTGGAGCAGTACCGCGACATGGGCGTCACCAACGTGCTGGTGCGCAGCGTGCGGCCCGAGGAGACGCAGCAGTCGAGCTCCAACATGTGGAGCGTGCTCGACTACGGCATCACCTATGCCGAGGCCGACCGGATCCAGAACCTGCTGCCGCAGAGCCAGGTCGTGCGCGTGCGCGAGGTGCAGCGCGGCGTGATGCGCGGCGAGGCGTTCCGCGTCACGGTCGTCGTCGGCACGCAGCCCGAGTTCCTCGAGGTCAGCAACATGAAGCTCGCCGAGGGCCGCTGGCTGACCGACCTCGACCTGCGCAACCAGGAGAACGTCTGCGTACTCGGACACAGCCTCGCGCGTCTGCTGTTCCCGCTCGAGAACCCGATCGACCAGACGATCCTGGCCGGCACCGAGGACCGCTTCCGCGTCGTCGGCGTGCTGGCGGCCCAGGGCCGCGCGGCCGGGCCGAACGGCACCACCTACGACGAGTGCGCGTTCGTGCCGCTGACGAGTTCGCGGCGCCGCTTCGGCGACACGATCCGCAACCTGACCACGAACCGCTTCGAGCTGACCGAACTGCACGAGGTCAAGGTCAAGCTGGCGTCGTCGGACCAGGTCGAAGGCGCGGCGACCGTGCTGCGCGAGATGCTGCGGCCGGCGCACCAGACCCGCGGCGACACCGAGATCACGGTGCCGCTCGAGCTGCTGCAGCAGGAGGAGGAGAGCAAGCGCATGTTCAACATCGTGCTGGCGGTGATCGCCTCGATCAGCCTGCTGGTCGGCGGCATCGGCATCATGAACGTGATGCTCGCGACCGTCACCGAACGCACGCGCGAGATCGGCATCCGGCGCGCGCTCGGCGCCAAGAAGAAGCACGTCGTGCAGCAGTTCCTGGTCGAGGCCGCCGTGTTGTCGGCGCTCGGCGGCCTCGTCGGCGTCGCGCTCGGCATGGTCGTGCCGCGCGTGATCACCGCGCGCTTCGACGTGAAGACCGTGGTGCTGCCCGAGCACGTGCTGCTCGCGTTCTGCATCTCGGCCGCGGTCGGCGTCGTGTTCGGCATCTACCCGGCCTGGCGCGCCGCCAACATGGACCCGGTCGAGGCGCTGCGGCACGAGTGACCGTGCCCGGCACGGCTTCCATGAGAGGGTCGGTCGCGTCAACTGCCAGAGTTTGATCGCGAGGGCCTGGCGCCTTGGCGCCGATCCCGCCGGTTGCTTCGGACTCCGCAGACTTCCATCCGCACTCGTTGAAGGCCTCATTCGGAGGCCGGTGCACCTTGGGATCCGTCCGATCCGGCGCTGCGATCTCAGCCACGGTCTCGAGGACCAGAGCGCCGTCGCAGTCGCCGGGATCGGGCGGTGAGTCTTCAGCTTGCGGGAGTAGCGGTCAGGTCAGGCTCCTCACGTTGTTCGGTTTCGGGGATCGCTCAGACGGCCAGGGCCGCCTGCCGGTTGGTGTTGTGGAAGGGGTCGTAGGTCAGACCGCGTCGCCAGATGCGATGCAGTAGCACGGCCAGTTTCCTGGCCACCGCGGTCACGGCCTTCTTCTTCGCGGCGCGGCCGCCTCGGGCGGCCAGCTTCAATCCGAAGCGGCGTAGTTCGCTGTCCTTGCCGAAGTGCCCCAGGATGTACTGGGCGCACTGCACCAGCAAGCGGCGCAAGTAGCCGTCGCCCGATTTGCTGATCCCGAGTTCGGGGTTGCTGTCGCCGGATGCGTGGACGCGCGGGCACAGGCCGATCCACGATCCAACGCGGCGACTGTCGTCGAAGCGCGTCGGCTCTTCGATCGTCAGCACGAAGGCGGCTGCGGTGACCGGACCGACGCCGTGCACCTGTTGCAGCCTGGCGACCTCTGGGTAGCGCTCCTTGGCCACTCGTGCGACGCGGCGGTCGAGTTCACGGATCGATGCCGTCAACGCATCGACCTGTGCCAGCACGACCTCAACTGCGGGCAGCAGTGCTGCTGGCACTAACTCGCGGACACGCTTGCCGAAGGCCGACGTCGTCGCAGATGGGAGGCGCAGCCCGAAGGACTTCGTCAGTCCACGGACGCATTGCACCAACGAATTCCGCACCCGCACCAACTGGTCGCGGGCACGGATCATGGCCAGGTCTGCCTGAGCCTGCTCGCCTCGGTGGTGCACCCTCCCGAGTAGCTCCGGCATTCCGCTCTCGAGGCGGGCCAGCAACTCGGCGTCGCGCCGGTCTGTCTTGCGCGGATCCTTCGAGATCAGCTGCACCCGCCGCGGGTCGACTACGTGGACGTCGAAGCCCCGCGACCTCAGGTGTCGAGCAATCCAAGCCGACTGCGAGCCCGCTTCCAGCACCACACGCGCGCCAGGCCACTTCGCGAGCGCCTCGTCCAGCCCTTCGCGGGTCGTCGGGCAAACGCCGCGCCCGCAAACCTCGCGTGCTTCCAGGGCGCAGTAGTGGATTGTGCGGTCGCCGGTGTCGAGGCCGATGGTCACGGGGGACGTCGAACGAGTAGGCTGAGTCATGGGTCGGTCTTGCTCCATTTTTCGTGCAGCACCCATTGTGGGCGACTGCGTCGGAGCGACCGACCCTCTCATCCCATCTCAGCCGAGCGCCGCCAGCGCCGCGTCGGCGACCGCGACCAGTTCCGGCGCCAGCGGCTCGGCCGCGCCGGCCCGCAACCGGTCGCGCACCGTCGCCGAGCCTTCCCCGCGCGCCGTCGCCGCGGCGAGGATCGTCGCCAGCCGCACCACCGCGGCTGTGCCGGCGTCGGTCAGTCCGTCGCTGCCGCCGACGACCTGATCGTCGCGCCACCAGCGCGACACCAGCGCCGCGCGCAGCCAGAAGTCGTCGCTGCCGCGCTGCAGCAGCCAGCGGAAGCCCGCCGGTCCCGGCCGCCTCGCGTCGAGCACCGCGCCGAGGTCGTGCAGCAGCGCGGCGCCGCCGACGTCGGCGAGCCGGTCGTCGGGCCAGCCGGCGGTGCGTGCGATCACGACCGCCAGCACCGCGACCTCGGTCGCGCGGCGCAGGCGCGCCGGATCCCGCTGCAGCAGCATCAGCGGTTCGAGCCCGCCGGGCAGCAGCAGCAGCCGATCGACGATCGCCTGCACGACGACCTTGGCGATGCCGGGCGGCACCAGACCGTCACTGCCGAGACCGTGCATCAGGTGGAACTGCAGGAACACCGACCGCAGGCGCGAGTCGGTCTGTTCGCCCGCTTCATCGCGCCGGCCGGCCGTGCGCGCGGTGTCGGCGACCGACACCCGGCGCCCGGCGTCGTGCACGCTCGGCCCGAGCGGCGCCAGCATCGGTCGCGCCAGCGGCCGTCCGGCCTGCTGCGCCGCGGCGCAGCGTTCGCCCCACGCCAGCAGTTCGTCGGCGGCGACGCCGCCGTCGAAGCAGACGTAGTCGAGATCGAGGTCCCGCAGCAGCGCGGCGAGGCCGGACGCCGCCGCGAACACCGGCACGTCGAGCGGCAGCGGCACGCCGTTGGCCTGCAGCGCCCCGCCGTTCTCGGCCAGGTGCAGCGCCTGCAGCGGACCCCCGGCGCTCGCCAGCGCGGCGGCGGCGGCTTCGGCGGCGGCGCGGCGTTCGGCCGGCTCGTGGCCGTCACGGCACGAACCGACCAGCGACCACAGCGTGGTCACGCACTGCTGCAGTTGCCAGGCGGCGACCATGGTCGGGCGGACCGCAGCGGCGGCGCGCCGGTCAGGCGCGCTGGCTGCAGTGCTTCTCGACCAGCTCGATGAGCTCGTCGGGCTCGAACGGCTTGCGGAAGTAGTCCGCGGCCCCCATCTCGGCGCTCTTCTGATGGCCGCGCGAATGCTCGCGCGCCGTGAAGATCACCACCGGGATGCCGGCCGTCGCCGCGTCGCGCTTCAGCCGCGTCAGCGTCTCCCACCCGTCGATGCCCGGCATCATGATGTCGAGCAGGATCAGGTCCGGCGCGTGCGACTTCGCTTTCGCGATGCCGTCCTCGCCGTTGGTCGCGGACTCGACCCGGAAGCCCGCGGCTTCCAGCACCATCTGGGTGGAGACGATGATCAGCTTCTCGTCTTCGATGATCAGTACGGTTCGTTGCATCACACTCTCCACTGCTAGGCCGTGACGGCCGGGGTCGACGTGTCGACCGTCTGCTCGTACAGCGGCAACACGAAGGAGAAATCGGCACCGGAGCCGAGCTGGCTGGAGATTTCGATGCGGCTTCCGTGCGCCTCGACGATTCCCCGCGCCACGAACAGGCCGAGACCGGCGCCGCCGTGGTGGCGCGTCAGCGGGTCCTCGACCTGGAAGAACTTCTCGAAGATCCGCCGGTGGTACCGGGGATCGATGCCGATGCCGTCGTCGCGGACGCCGAACCGCAGGCCGCCGTCCGGTGCCGAGGCGATGCGAACTTCGACATGGCCGCCGTCCTTGGCGAACTTCACGGCGTTCTCGATCAGCGCCTGGCACGCCCGGCGCAGGTCGGCCCGGTCGGCGAACAGCGACCGGTCGGCGCCTTCGACGCGGAACGTCAGCTCGATGTGGCGGTCGCGTGCCGGCTGCTCGAACGGCGCCAGCAGCCCGGCCGCGAAGTCGGCGACCGACACGACCTCGCGGTCCTGGCCGTAGTCGGCCGACTCGAGGTTGCCGAGGTTGATCAGCTTGTCGATCTGGTGTTCGAGCCGGATCGACTGTTCGCGGATCGACTCGCAGACGCGCTGCTGGTGCTCGCCGAGCGAGCCCAGCGAGCCCTTGGCCAGCATCGTCGCGAACGTCTTGATGCCGGTCAGCGGCGTGCGCAGCTCGTGCGCGACGATCGACAGGTACTGGTTCTTCAGCTGGTCGGTCTTGAACTCGGCCGTCACGTCGCGCAGCACCGTCAGCACGCCGGCCGGCTGGCCGCGGTAGTCGAGCACGCGGCTCGTCATGCACTTGACGTAGATCAGGTCCTGTTCGTTGTGATGGACCTCGACGGTCTGGATCACTTCCTTCTGCGTCGCCAGCCGCACGTGGTCGGCGACCAGCGTCGAGACCAGGTCCGGGCGGCCGGGCAGCGCGGCGATCGGCTTGCCGATCGCGACGAACGACTTCGTGCCGAGCAGATCCTCGGCAGCCGGGTTCATCAACGTGACGTTGCCGCCACGGTCGACGAACACGATGCCGTCCATGATGTTGGTGATGATGTTCATCATCCGCGACAGGTCGAGGAAGAAGGTCTCCTGGGTCTCACGCAGGCGATCGGCCTGGAACGCACAACGGCGCCGCAGCTCGTCGGCCTGGAATCGCATGCGGCGCGCCTCTTCGCCGCGACGCTGCGCGAGCCGACGGCGCCCGTCGACCGCGACCAAAGTGCGCGCCAGCAGAGCGGCGTCGGCGTCGGCCGGCAGCACGGCAGCGCACTGCTGTTCGAGCGCCAGTTGCCACTGCAGCGGCGTCGGCGCCGTCGAGGTGCCGAGCACGACGACGGCGTCGTGCTCGTCGGCCAGTGCGTGCAGCCGGGGCCAAGCGGCCGCCGGCAGCGTTTCGGCCACGATCAGCGCGTCGAACGACGCTGCACCGCGGCACAACGCGAGCTGGTCGAGGTCACCGCAGCACTCGAAGCGAACACCGTGTGCGGCGACCTGCGCCATGCGGCGATCCCGCGCGGCTGCGTCCGGTTCGACGATCAGCACGCAGGCCGGGGTCGACATCGCTTCCACCTTCGCGGCCGGCCGTGGCCCACCGCGGTCGGGGTCTCACTTGCTGGCCTTGATGGCCTGCAGCGCGTCGTCCTCGGTGTCGTAGATCGACAGGTGCTTCGAGATCCGCATGATCTCGAAGATCTTGACGATGAACGGCTTGATGTTGCTCAGATAGAGCTTGGTGTTGCGCGAGGACGTGACGTTGTTGGCAACGATGATCAGCCCGACGCCGCAGCTGTCGATGATCTTCACGTTGTCCAGGTTCAGCACGAAGTGCGCGAACCCCTCCTCGATCTTGCTGCTGATGGTCTCCTTCAGCGACTCCTTCAGCGCATCGGTCACGTAGAAGTTCAAGCTGCGGTCGTTGAACGAGATGATGACCGTCTTGTCTTCCTTCAGCGCGGTGACCGACAGCCCCTGGCTCTTCTTCCCAACGATTTCCATGGCGTATCCTCGGTGAGCACGCGCCCTGTTCGCTTGGCACGCGCCCCGGGTGCATCGGCGCCAGCCGCCTCCGGAATTGAGCTTCGGGCCCGAAAATCCGCCCGCCGCCCGGTGGCGCCGGCCGGTCCGACCGCCGCCGGTGCCGACTACTGCTCGGCCGCCGCCTCGCCGCGGCCGTAGCGCGCTTCGATGTTCGTGCGGCCGATCGCGGCCAGGACCGCGGAGCTCTTCTTGAGTCCCAGCAGGTTCGCCTTGTTGGCGATGCTGGCGACCGTGCGCCCCAGCTCGCGCGCGACGGCGAGGTTGTCGCGGTCGGCGTAGAGCTCGCGCAACCGCGCTTCCTCGGCGTGGGTCCAGCGCGGCATGCGCAGGCGCGCGACGGCGGCCACCGGCGCCGCCTCGGCGGCCTGGGCGCGCGCGGCGAAGCGCTTGTCCTTGGCCAGGCACAGCGAACGCGCCCGCGCGGCGATCTCCGCGGCCGGCCGCAGCAGGCAGACCTCGAGGTCGGCGTCGCGGCGCGTGCCGTAGAGGTCCTTCAGCGCCTGGATCTCGCTGCGCGTCCACGGCCCGGTGCGCGGTCGCGCCCCGAGCTCGACCGCCCGGCGCCGGACTTCGGCCTGCGTGCGACCCAGCATCGGCGCCAGCAGCCGCAGCTCGACGGCGCCCCAGGCCTCGCGCAGCCGCGCGTCGTCGCTGTCGGTCCACGCGCCGCGCCGCGGTGGCACGCGCAGCAGCTGCAACGCCTTGCGCGCGGTCGCTTCGGGCGAGCGCCGCAGCAGCAGCGCCGTCGCGGCGACGCCGCGCCGCGGCAGCAGCAGGCGCAGACGCTCCAGCTCCTGCACGCTCCAGTTGCCGCCGCGCAGCGGGCGTTCGGTCACTGCCGCCGCTCCTCGGCGGCGCCGAGCAACCGCGTCCAGCGGACCTCGATCTCTTCCTTGACCAGCTTGCGCACCGCGGCCGTCGACGGACACGCGATCGCGCGCGCCGCCAGATCGGCACACTCGGTCAGCGTGAAGCTGCGCAGCATCAGCTTCACGCGCGGCAGGAACACCGGCGCCATCGACAGCTCGCGGAAGCCCATGCCGAGCAGCAGCGGCGTGAACCAGTGGTCGCCGGCGATCTCGCCGCAGATCGACGCCGGCTTGTCGGCCGCAGTCGCGGCGGCCGCGATCTGCTGCAGCACGCGCAGCACGCCCGGGTGGAACGGGTCGTACATCTTCGCGACCCGCTGGTTGTCGCGGTCGACGGCCAGCAGGTACTGCACGAGGTCGTTGGTGCCGACCGACACGAAGTCGACCAGCGGCAGCAGGTCGGACAGCACCGACACCAGCACCGGCACCTCGACCATGACGCCGAACTCGATCTCGCGGTCGTGCGGCACCGAGTTGGCGCGCAGGTCGGCCTTCAGCTGGTCGAGCACCTCGCGGCACCGCACGACTTCGCTGCGGGTCGTCACCATCGGCAGCAGGATCCGCGCGTGGCCGAGCGCGCTGGCGCGCAGGATCGCACGCATCTGCGTGTAGAGGATGTCGGGCCAGTCGAGCGCCAGCCGGATGCCGCGCCAGCCGAGCACCGGATTGCGCTCGTCGGGCATGCGGAAGTAGCCGAGCGGCTTGTCGCCGCCGACGTCGAGCGTGCGGAAGGTGACCGGCTTGCCCTTCGCGCCCTCCATCGCGCGGCGGTACATCGCGACCTGTTCGTCCTCGGTCGGGAACTGCCGCCGTTCCATGAACGCGAACTCGGTGCGGAACAGGCCGATGCCGCTGATCGCGTCGGTCTCGAGGCTGTCGAGGTCGCGCACGCCCTCGACGTTGGCCTGCAACTGCACGCGCGTGCCGTCGCTGGTCACCGACGGCTGGAACCGCACCTCGGCGACGCGGCGCTCGACCGCGCGCTGGTCCCGCATCGTGCGTTCGTACTCGGCGCGCTGCTCCGGCGTCGGGTCGAGGATCACGATGCCGGCGTCGCCGTCGACGATCGCCTCGACGCCGGTCGTCGAGTCGAGCACGATCGGCTCGACGCCGACCACGGCCGGGATGCCCATCGAGCGCGCCAGGATCGCGCCGTGCGAATACTTGCCGCCGTGCGCGGTGACGATGCCGCGCAGGTGGTCGCGGTCGAGCAGGCCCGCGTCGCTCGGCAGGAACTCGTCGGCGACGAACAGGTAGTCGCGGCCGTTGGCGGTGTACTTGCCGCGCTCGGTCGCGGTCAGCGCGCCGACCAGCTGCCGGCCGATGTCGCGCAGGTCGGCGGCGCGTTCGCGCATCGCCGGATTCTCCATCGCGGTGAACACCGCCTCGTAGCGCGCGATCACGCGCTGCAGCGCGACCTCGAGGTTGACGCCGTGCTGGCGCACCTCCTGCTCGACGTCGTGGCCGAACCGCTGGTCGTGCAGGATCGCCAGCTGCGCGTCGTAGATGCGGGCTTCGTGCGAACCGATCGAGCTGGCGAGCTCGCGCTGGATGCCGACCAGGCTGGCCGTGACTTCCTGCACGGCCGACGCGAAGCGCTGCCGCTCGCCTTCGACGGCGTCCGGACCGACCTTCCAGGTCGGGATGTGGTCGAGCGTCGGATGGAAGTGCACCACCGGCGCGATCGCGACGCCGGGCGCTGCGGCGATGCCTTTCAGTTTGCGAGCCATCCGTGCCACGAGGTTTTCGGGGACGGTGCGGCAGTTTGCAACACGACTGCTTCATCTCGCCGCAGCGGGATGCCGATCGATGCGACCGGACTCTCGCACTCGCCATGAAGCACCCTGCCGAACCGCATCCCAAGCCCGATACGCTGCCGAGCTTCTTCGATGCCGCGGAGCCCGCCGCCGCGGACCACGAGGAGCCGGAGACCGGCGAACCGGCAGCCGAGGCAATCGGTGCCGACGAACCGAGCGCCACGGCGACGTTCGAGACCAGCGACGACGCGGGCGCGAGCGGCGCCGAGACGCCGTCGCCCTCGCAGCGCACCGAGCGCACCGACAACGGTGGCCATCGTCCTGCGGGCGGCGGCATGCCGCTGCTGGTGCTCGGGCTGCTGGTCGTCGCCACCGCGACGGCACTCGGCACGATGCTGTCGGAGAGCAACGCGGTGACCGCGCTGGCGCGGCTCGGCCTCAGCAGCGGCACGCTGTTCGTGCTGGGCACGGTGCTGGTCACCGGCGCGCTGCTGCAGCGCCACCTGACGCGCCTGCAGGCGCCGCGCCAGGGCGCGGACCAGGGCGGCGAATGGGCCCGCAGCGCGCAGGAGAGCCTGGAGTTCCTGGTCGCCGCGCAGCAGGCCAGCAACGAGCGGCCGCCCGCGGCCGGTGAGGAGCTGCAGCACGTGCTGATGGCGATGCAGCGTCAGGAAGAGAAGATCAACAACCTGACCAAGGCGATCAAGATGTACGGCAAGCCCCTGATGGAGATCTCGGGGCAGACCACGGACCTGGCGGCCGCGATCACGCAGACGCGCACGGCGGTCGAGACGGCGGCCGAAGCGGCGCGCGGCGGCCTGGCGAAGCTCGAGGCGCGGCTGGCCGGCGACGACGGCGGCAAGCAGGACCGCGCCGAGCTGCGCGACGCGCTGCACGTCATCGCCGCCGACGTCGACAAGCTGGCGCGCAAGCAGGTCACGGTGTCGCTGGAGCCGGTGCAGCAGCACCTCGGCCGCATCGAAGTCGCGGTCGCGGCCCTGGCGCAGCGCCTGGACCACAGCGACGTGCAGAAGAGCCTGCTGCGGCTCGAAGACGCGACGCAGAAGACGCGCGAGGAAGTGCACCAGCTGCGCGGCGACGGCCTCGGCAAGGCCACGTCGCAGCTGCAGGACCGGCTCGACAAGGCGACGCGTGGCCTGACCGAAGGTCTGCAGCAACTGCGCGACGGCAACCTCGGCGGACTCGAGTCCGGCGTGCGGGATCTGCAGCGTGAACTGAGCGGCGTCGCGACGGCGGTGGCGCAGATCCAGGCCGCGGTGCGCAACGGCGCGCGCGGTGCGGCGGCGGCACCGGTCGCCGCGGCGGCCCAGGCGGCGGCGCCCGCGCCCGCTGCTGCGGCTGCGGCCGCGTCGACGCCGAAGGCCGAGACGCCCGCCGCGCCCTCGGCCCCGGCCCCGGCCGCCGCTGCGACCAAGGGCGAGGATGCCAACGCCGGCTACAAGACCGGCTCGCGCGCGACGTCGGGCAAGAACGTGCTCGGCGCGATCGCGAAGCTGAAGCAGATGAAGAACTGACGGCCGCGGCGGCAGCGACTACGCTGCCGCGGTGCAGCCCTCCTGCGACGCGCGCCGATGCCCGCTCTGCGGCGCCGACAACCGGTGCGTCCGGGCCGTCGGCGGCGCCGGCCCGTGCTGGTGCGAAGCGGTGGCGTTCGACCCCGCGACGCTGGCGCGGGTCCCGGCCGCAGCGCGCGACCGGGCCTGCCTGTGCCGCGCCTGCGCCGGCGGCGACGGCCGCGTCAGCTCGTCGGCCGCACCCGCTGCGCGCCCGAGCGGTGGCCCGCCAGGTCCTTGAGCGCGAACGACAGCGAGAACTGCAGTTCGCTCGGCAGCGGGAACGGCTGCACCAGCGTGAACCCGTTCGCGTCGACGGCCTGCACCTGGAAGAACGTGCCGACCACGTCGCCGAACGCCAGCGGCACGCCGAACAGCGCCGCCCGCAGCGACGCCGGATCGATGTCCTGCCAGCCGTCCGGGTCCTCGAGCCGCACGACGATCGTGCCGTCTGTGGCGATCGCGAGCGCGACGCTCGGGCCGTTCGCCGCGACCTCACCCTGCCGGTGGATCGCGGTCACCGCGTCGATGTCGGCGCTGCCGGCGCTCGGATCGTGGATCGGCACGCCGACCGCGTCGAGCGACACGCCGTCCCGCACGTCGACCAGGCGCACCTGCACGATCGCGCCGAGGTCGACCGCGCCGCCGACGACCGCCAGGTCGGCGGCCAGATCGGCCAGATCGAACGCGTCGCCGCCGGCCTCGACGACGTCTTGCACGTCGCTGCCCGGCGCAGTCGCCAGCACCGGGTGCTGGCCGGCCAGGTTCGCGTAGCTGCCGATGCCGGCGATGCCGAACGCACCCGGCGACGCCGCCGGCCCGAAGTAGCGCGCCGGGAAGCGGACGAAGTGCACGCCGTCGCTGCTGACCTCGACGAACGCGACCTCGGCGAAGCTCGCGAAGAAGGTGCCGGCGACCAGGAACGGATTCTCGCCGACCAGGAAGTCGGCGCCGGGTCCGTTCGCGATCGGCAGCGCGAAGCCGAGCGTCAGGCTGCCGCCCGTACCGAGCGAATGTACGCCCAGGGGCCCGTCGGGCGCGCCGAGCGCGTTGCCGGGCGCGAACACGCCACCGCCGGCGTTGCCGTTGGTGTTGCTGGCGACCACGGTCGTCGCGAAGACGCTCTGGGCGGACAGCGGACTGGAGACGGCCGACGCGCCCAGGAGGGCGGCGGCCACGCGGAGTGCGCGGATCGGTTGCATGATCCTCCGGCGTCGTTCGCGCCGGTTCGGAAGGAGCCGCGGCGCCTCGTCGGCGCCGATTCCACGCGGATGTTCTGGCTCCCGGATCGTCCTACTGGCGATCCCTTCCCGGCGTCACCGACACGGCGCCGCCAGTGGTCTCGATCGCGTTCGTCCTCGGTCACAGCTGCGGGACAGCGCCGGCTTCGCACCGGACTTCCCCGCGGGGAACGCCGCGCACGGTAGCGACGGGCACAGCGGAAAGCAAAGCCGCGCCGCGCTCCAATCGCGGCCATGAGCGAGCGACTCCCCTCGAACGTCAAGCAGGACCGGGACCCGGGCGGCCGCAGCCTGCTGCGGCTCGAGCACGACGGTGACGCGGTCGAGGTCGCGACGGTCGGCGCACAGGTGCTGCGCTGGCTGCGCCAGGGCACCGACGTGCTGTGGACCGCGAGCCAGCCGAAGTACGCCGACGGCCAGCCGGTGCGCGGCGGCGTACCGCTGGTGTTCCCGTGGTTCGGCGACCACCCGGCCGACGCGAAGCTGCCGGCACACGGCTTCGCGCGCAACCGCACGTGGCAGCTCGTGCACGCCAACGAGACGCCCGAGGTCGTGCTGCAACTCGGCGACGACGACGCGACCCGCGCGATGTGGCCGCACGCGTTCCGGCTGCGGCTGTCGGTCGTGCTCGGCAGCCGGCTGCGGCTGGGTCTGTCGATCGAGAACACCGGTACGGCGCCGTTCCGCTGCGAGCAGGCGCTGCACACCTACTTCGGTGTCGGCGACATCGCGACCGCGAGCGTGCACGGACTCGAAGCGTCGCCGCACACCGAACACGCCGCGGCGCCCGAAACCGGCTGGGATCCGCGGCAGCCGCTGCGCTTCCGCGCCGAGACCGACCGCATCTTCCAGCGCGTGCCCGAGCGGCTCGAGCTGCGTGCGCCTTTGCTGTCGCGCACCGTCGTGCTGCAGACGACCGGCGCCGCGTCGGCGATCGTGTGGAACCCGTGGCCCGCGAAGACCGCGAAGCTGTCGCAGATGGCCGCCGACGACTGGCAGCGCTTCTGCTGCATCGAGTCGGCGAACGTGCGCGAGGCCGCGATCGAACTGGCGCCGGGCGCGAGCCACACGCTGACGCTGCGCCTCGAGTGCAGCGCCGGCTGAGCTACTCGGGTGCGGCGAGGCGACGCTGCGCCAGCGTGCGCAGCAGGTCGGCCGACCAGCGCGTGGTCGCATCGAAAGGCGCCGTGACCGCGAGCTGCCACTGCGCGCGCGCCGCTGGCAGTTCGCCGGCTGCCGCCAGCGCGTCGCCGAAGAACAGGTGGTTGACCGGCACCGACCGCAGGCCGACCGCTTCGCCGAGCAGCTGCCGCGCCAGCGGCAGGTCGCCGTACGGCCACGGGGCGCGGCCGCGGAACCGGCCCGCGAGGCGCAGCGGCGCCCCGCCGTCCAGGGCTCGGTCGAGCGCCAGCGCCGCGTCGATCGCGGCCACCAGCCGTGGGCCGTAGCCGGCGAACAGCGACCGCGCCGGACCATTCGCCCAGGCGATCAGCGACAAGTGCAGCCCGGTGTGCAGCGCGGCCGGCCCGCTGTCCTGATGCGCGGCGTGGGCTGCTTCGGCCAGTTCGAGCCCGGCCGTGCACAACGACAGGATCCCGGTGCGCACGTCGTCGGCGACCTGGTCGTCCGCCGCCAGCACTTCGCTGCGGGTCGCCGCCGGGTTCGCGTCGAGCCAGGCGACGGTCGCGACCTGCAGCCGCCGGTCGGCGGCGGCGAACAGCAGCGCGGTCGCTTCGAGTTGTGCCGGCAGCAGGTCGGCGCCGGTCGCGGCACGCGCCCGCAGCAACGCTGCCTGCGCCTGGTCCTCGAGTTCGTCGCGGGTGGCCGCGGTGGCCAGCGTCGCGTCGGCCGGCGGCGCCGACAGCGCGCAGGCAGCAAGCATCGACAGCAGCAGGCAGCAGGGCCGGCGGTGGAGCAGCACGCGGCCGAGCCTAGGCGGTCGGCACGACGGTGTCACCGTTCGCGGCGACACCGCCGCCCCCGGGGCCGGCGGTGACCGGATTTCGCGCCGAAAACGCGCGACCCGCCTGCCCCGGGGCATGGGCTTCCTCGATGCTCCGCACGACGCGTTGTTCCGCACCGTGTTCGCGCAGACACGCCACGCCGCCAGCTGGCTCGGCAGCGTGATGCCGGTCGAGCTGACGGCCGCGATCGACTGGCACACGCTGGTTCCGGCGCCAGCCGCGATGCACGCCGTCCACCTGCGGCGCCAGGAGGCCGATGCCGTGTTCGTCGCCGCCCTGACGACAGGGGGGAACGTCGTGCTGCTGCTCGAACACAAGCACGAGGCAACCGCCGCGCCGGAGGCGCAGGTGCTGCGCTACGTCGTGCACCTGCGTCGGGTGTTCCAGCGGCGCGGCCGCGGACCAGCGCCGCTGGTGGTTCCGATCGTGCTGCACCACGGCGGTGCTCCGCTGCCGGCCGCACCGGCGCACCCGGACCTGTTGACGCTGCCGGCAGGGGCCGCACACGCCTTGGCCGCACTGCAGCCGCGGCTCTCGCTGCTGGTCGACGACCTCGCGGCCGCACCGGCAGACGAACCGTGGCGGCAAGGCCTGACGCCGCTCGCGCAACTCGGACTGCTGTGCCTGCACGGCCTGCCTCGGCGCGCCCCTGCGGCGGTGCTGGCCGCGCTCGACCGCTGGCAGGAACTGCTGCGTGCGGTCGATCGCGGCGAGGACCCGCCCGGCGGCCGCGACGCCATCGACGCGGTCGGCTGGTATGCTCTCGCCGTCAGCGAAGTACCGGCCGTCGACCTCAGCGAAGCACTGGCACGCATCCTGCGACGACCGGAGGACACCATCATGAGCACGCTGGAACGCACCTATCAGAAGGGCAAGGCCGAGGGGAAGGCCGAGGGGAAGGCCGAGGGCCGCATCGAAACGCTGCTGCGCCAGATCGCGCGGCGCTTCGGCGCTCCCGACCCGGCCACCGTCGCACGCCTGCGCGCCGCGTCACCGACGGAACTCGATCGGTGGACCGACCGCGTGCTCGACGCGGCGACGCTGGACGACCTGTTCGACGGCGCCTGAAGCGCGCCGCGCTACTCCAGCTCGACCAGCAGCGCGCCACCGGCGACCGGCTCGCCCTTCTTGCCGTGCACCTTGACGACCTTGCCCGGCGCCTCGGCGACCAGCGGGTTCTGCATCTTCATCGCCTCGAGCACGACCAGCGTCTGGCCTTCTTCGACGGCGTCGCCTTCCTTGATCTTGATGTCGACGACGATGCCGGGCATCGCGGCGCGCAGTTCGCGGCGGCCACCCTGCTTGTGGCCCGCGACCGCGTGCGCAGCGCGCTCCCGTTCGTCCTCGACGTGCACGGCGAACGCCTCGCCGAGCATCAGCACCGACACCTGCTCGCGCTGCACGTCGGCGACGACGTCGTAGCTGGTGCCGTCGACCAGCAGCGAGAAGGTGTCGCCGTCGCCGACCGGTGCTACGTCGAGCAGGTAGTCGCGGTTGCCGCAGCGCGCGTGCAGCTCGTTGCCGCGGCGCTCGATCGTGAACTCGCGCTCTTCGCCGCGCAGGCGGGCCAGGTACCTCATGGTGCAGTCCTCCGCAGGCGTTCGACGCGGCCGAGCCGCGCCCACGCCGGGGTCGGGTCGGCGGGGCCGCTGCCCGCGGCGCTGGCGGCGCCGGCACGTTCGGCCGCCAGGAAGCGCGCGGTCGCGGCAGCGAGCATCGCCAGCTCGGTCGGCACCGCCGACGCGTTCTTGTCGATCCGCTCGAGGATGCCGGTGTCGTAGTCGCCGGCGCGGAACTCGGCGCTCTGCAGCGCGCGCAGCGCCACCGGCAGCGACGTCTGCACGCCGACGATGCGCAGCTCGCGCAGCGCGCGCTGGCAGCGTTCGATCGCCTGCGCGCGGTCGGCGGCGTGCACGACCAGCTTGGCCAGCATGCTGTCGTAGAACGGCGTCACTTCCATGCCGCGATAGAGGGCACTGTCGAGCCGCACGCCGGGGCCGCCCGGCAGGCTCATGCGCGTGATCCGTCCCAGCGACGGGAAGAACGTGTTCGGATCCTCGGCGTTGACGCGCACCTCGATCGCGTGGCCGCGCGGCTCCGGTGGCGGCGTCACCTTCTCGCCCTGGCCGACGCGGATCTGCTCGCGCACGAGGTCGACCCCGAACCGCATCTCGGTCACCGGGTGCTCGACCTGCAGGCGCGTGTTCATCTCGAGGAAGTAGAACCGGCCCTCCGAGTACAGGAACTCGACCGTGCCGGCGCCGACGTAGCCGACCGCCCGCGCGAGGTCGCACGCGGCCTTGCCCATCTGCGCGCGCAGCTCCGGCGACAGCGCGGCGCACGGCGATTCCTCGACCAGCTTCTGGTGGCGGCGCTGCACCGAGCACTCGCGTTCGCCGTAGTGCACGACGTTGCCGTGCTTGTCGGCCATGACCTGGATCTCGACGTGCCGCGGCCGCGTCACGAACTTCTCGAGGTAGATGCGGTCGTCGCCGAACGCACCCTTGGCCTCGGCGCGCGCCATGTGGAACGCCTCGAGCAGCCCCTTCTCGTCGCGCACGATGCGGATGCCCTTGCCGCCGCCGCCGGCCGCGGCCTTCAGCATCACCGGATAACCGACCTGCAGCGCCGCTTGGCGCAGGCGCGCCTCGTCGACGTCCTCCTGCAGGCCAGGCACCAGCGGCACACCGGCCTGCTGCGCGATCTTGCGCGCCTCGACCTTGTCGCCCATCGCGAGGATCGCTTTCGGCGGCGGCCCGAGGAACTCGATGCCGGCGTCGAGGCAGGCCTGCGCCGCGTCCTCGTTCTCGCTGAGGAAACCGTAACCGGGATGCAGCGCATCGCAGCCGGTCGCCTTCGCGGCGGCGACGACCTTGGCGATGTCGAGGTAGCTCTCCGACGGCTTGCTGCCGCCGAGGTGCACGGCGCGGTGCGCGCGGCGCACGTGCAGCGCGGCGCGGTCGGCGTCCGAGTAGACCGCGACGGTCTCGATGCCCATCTCCTGGGCGGTGCGGATCACGCGCAGCGCGATCTCGCCGCGATTGGCCACGAGGATGCGTCGGATGGGCGGCATGGCGAGCCGCAGAGGCTAGCGTGGACCCGGCCGCGATGCACCCGCACTCGCCCGCCCGACGCCGACCGTCACTGGATCACGAACGTCGCGACCGGCGATGTCTCCTCGACGGCACCGGGGACCTGCGCGTCGAACGTCAGCACCGCGCAGTGCACCGGGAAGCCGGTCAACCAGGCGAAGTCCGGCAGCGCCAGCACCGCGCTGGCCTGGCCGTTCGCGTCGTAGACGCCGGCGAAGCCGGGCAACGACAGACTCAGCTCGGTGACGATGTCGAAGCCGAAGTCGAACACGTGGTTGGGCCCGACCGGCACGGTCGCCGGCGACCCGGTCAGCGACAGCGCCGCCAGGTAGGAGCCGTTCGGGTGGTACGGATCGGAGAACTGGTAGGTCACGACGCCGCCCGGCACCGGGTTGCCGCCGATCGCGACCGCGTTGGTCGCCGCGTTGCGGCGCGTCACCCAGGCCAGCGCGAACGGCTCGCTGCTGCCGAGGAACTGCTGCACCTGCAGCCGCGCCGTGTAGACGCCGGTGGCCGGCGGCGTGAACTGCACGACCTCGAACGGGTTGGCGATGCCGGCGGCCGCGGCCACCAGGCTCGGCCCGTTCCACACGGTCAGGTCCAGGTCCATCTGCAGCACGTCCGTCGTGTAGCTCGAGTCGGCCGCCGAGAACCACACCGCGCACAGCCGTGTCTCGTCGTTGCGCACCAGCGGCAGCTGCACCTCGTAGACGCCGCCGGCGAACGACGCCGGCGTCAGCGTCGCCAGATGCAACTGACCCGCGACCAGCGCCGCGTGCGACGCCGCGGCATCGATGTGGCCGCTGCCGTCGCGGTCGCTGAGCACGGCCGCACCCTCGACGTTGTGGAACGCGCCGGCCATCAGCAGCGCCTTCACCGCCTCGGGTCGCGCCTGCAGCAGCGGGTTCTGCTGCGCCAGCAGCGCGGCCACGCCGCAAGTCACCGGCGATGCGTACGACGTGCCCGACCCGGCGGCCACGGTCCACGGCGAGGCCGTCGACGTGGTCGTGATCGACGTGCCGCAGGCCGTGACCTCGGGCTTGTCGTGGCCCGGCAGCGGGTTCACCCAGCTCGACGACGACGACATCGAATCGCCGCTCCAGTCGTACGTGTTGCCGTCGTTGGCGTTGCCGGACGCGATCATGTTGTAGCCGCAGCCCGGAGTCGTGATCGCGCCGTCGCCGCCACCCTGGTTGCCGGCCGACTTGAACAGCATCACCGCGAACTGGCGGATGGTGTAGTCGAACCAGCGGTCGAGGAACTGGAGCTGGCCCTTCTGGCCGTTCCACCACGAGCAGTTGCCGAAGCTGATGCCCTGGCTCATGCCCCAGGCCCAGGCCTGCGGTGCGACGACGTCGCCGGAGCCGCCGTAGCTGTAGATCTGCTGCAGGCCGGGGGCCGCGCCGGTGTGCGGCACGTGGCTGCTGGCCAGGATCCCGGCCACCGCGGTCGCATGCGCCGCGACGCCGGCGCCGCTGCCGACGACGATCGGCGGCAGGAACGGGTTGCTGCTGACGACCTGCGCGGTGTCGTTGACCAGCACCTTGACGCCGGCGCCGGTGATGCCGCGGCGGTGCACGGCATCGGTGCGCGCGGTCTTGCTCGCCCACTGGTTCCACGCGGCGACGACGGCCTCGGTGTCGCCGGCCGGCACGGCCGCCTCGGGCAGCCATTCCGTGGCCGTGCCGTACGCGAGGTCGACGTCGGCCCGTGCCGCGAGCGCCCGCACCGTCGGCGCCGCAGCACGCACGAACACCACCGGCGTCAGCGTGTCGACGTGCACGACGACGGCGCCGGCCGCTGCCGCGGCGGCCGCGAACACCGCGTTGCCGGGACCGACCGCCGCCGACGCGGCCGCCAGCGCGGCGCGGCGCGCATCCTCGGCCGTCGCGCCGGCAGCGACGCGCGCGTCGATCAGGCCGCGCAGGTCGGGCATCGCGGCCGGCCGCCGCAGCCAGAACGCGACCTCGTGCGGACCGTCACCGACCAGCGCGGCGGCCAGGGTCGGGTGCAACCGACCGTTCGCGGTATCGCGGCGCGCGAACGCCGCGCGCAGCACCGCGTCCGGATCGACCGGCGCGCCGGCCGCATCGGTCGTGCGGCGCTCGATGCGACCGGTCGCCGCATCGAACCAGCGCGTCTCGCGCAGCGTGATGCCGAGGTCGGGCCGGTGGTACTCCCGCTGCGCCAGCACCGGCGGTTGCTGCGGCAGCACGAACGACATCGAGACGAGGGCGACGAGCATCGTGGATCCGGGGTCGAGTGGGGCGGCGCAGATGCTAGTGCGAACCGCGCCGAGGCGGGTCGGTTTCGCTGGAACCGGCGGACACGCCCCCTACCGTGCGCGACCGATGCACGCGCCGACCGACGAACGGCTGTCGCCCCTCGCCCGCATGGTCCGCTCCGAGGCCTTTCCGGGCATCCTGCTGGTCGCCTGTGCGGCGCTGGCGATCGTGATGGCGAACTCGCCGTGGGCCGCGGCGTGGGAGCACTTCTGGCACACGTCGATCGCACTGAGCTTCGGCGACCAGACGATCGCGAAGTCCGCCGCGCACTGGATCAGCGACGGGCTGATGGTGCTGTTCTTCTTCTTCGTCGGCCTCGAGATCAAACACGAGGTGCTCGACGGCCACCTGCAGTCGTTCCGTCAGGCCGCGCTGCCGGTCGCGGCGGCGATCGGTGGCATGGCGGTGCCGGCCGGCATCTACGCGGCGACGATCCACTGGCACGACGCGCCGTCGGCGGCCGCCGGCTGGGGCATCCCGATGGCCACCGACATCGCGTTCGCGCTCGGCGTGCTGGCGCTGCTTGGCCGCCGCGTGCCGGTCGCGCTGAAGGTGTTCCTGGCCTCGCTGGCGGTCGCCGACGACCTCGGCGCCGTGCTGGTGATCGCGATCTTCTACACCGACGAGATCGCCTGGCAGTATCTCGGCTTCGGCGGCCTCGTGCTGCTCGCGTCGGTGGTCAGCAACCGGCTCGGCGTGCGCAAGACCTGGCCGTACGTCGTCTACGGCCTCGTGCTGTGGGCGACGTTCCTGCAGTCCGGCGTGCACGCGACGATCGCCGGCGTCGCGCTGGCGCTGACGATCCCGGCGCGCCGGCAGCTCGACGAGTCCGAGTTCACGATCCGCGGCCGCGCGCTGCTGGCCGAGTTCGACCGCATCGCCGACCCCGACCCGCTGACCAGCCCGGGGCAGCTGGCGCTGGTGCGCCGGCTGCAGCAGCACGCCCAGGACGTGCAGGCGCCGCTGCAGCGCATGGTGCAGGGCCTGCACCCGCTGGTGGCGCACTTCATCGTGCCGGTGTTCGCGCTGGCGAACGCCGGCGTCGACGTCTCGCGCGGCTTCGACGAAGCGGCGACGCAGCCGGCCGCACACGGAGTGTTCCTCGGCCTCTTGCTCGGCAAGCCGATCGGCATCCTGGTGGCCACCTGGCTCTGCGTGAAGCTGCTCCGCGCCCCGCTGCCGGCCGGCGTCGGCTGGGGGCACGTGCACGGCGTCGCATGGATCGCCGGCATCGGTTTCACGATGTCGCTGTTCATCGACAGCCTCGCGTTCGCCGATCAACCGACGAACTTCGAGGCGTCGAAGGTCGCGATCCTGGTGGCCTCGGCGCTGGCCGGGTGCATCGGGTTCGCGATCCTGCGCACCACGCCGGCACTGGCCACGGAGTCCGTCCCGACCGTGAAGGAGAACTGACATGCAACACCCTCGCCTGCGCGTGCTCGTCGTCGGCTGCGGCAACATGGGCACCGCCCACGCCCGCGCCTACCACCGGCTCGCCGAGGACTTCGAGATCGTCGGTCTGGTCAGCCGCGGCCGCGACTCGCGCGAACGGTTGTCGGCCGAACTCGGCGGCCTGCCGACGTGGTCCGACCACGCCGCGGCTCTCGCGGCGACGAAGCCGGACGTGGTGTCGGTCAACACGTTCCCCGACACGCACGCCGCGATCGCGCGCGCCGCGATCGAGGGCGGCGCCCACGTGTTCCTCGAGAAGCCGCTGGCCGAGACCGTCGACGAAGCGCGCGAACTGGTCGCGCTGGCGCACCGGAAGCAGCGCAAGCTGCTGGTCGGCTACGTGCTGCGCGTGCACCCGGCCTGGCAGCGCTTCGTGCAGCTCGCGCGTTCGCTCGGCAAGCCGCTGGTGATGCGCCTGAACCTGAACCAGCAGAGCCGCGGCAAGGACTGGCGCACGCACCAGGCGCTGATGCAGTCGATGTCGCCGATCGTCGACTGCGGCGTGCACTACGTCGACGCGATGTGCCGCATGACGCAGAGCCGGCCGGTGCGCGTCAGCGCGATCCGGGCGCGGCTCACCGAGGCGCTGAAGCCCGACATGTACAACTACGGCCAGCTGCAGGTCACGTTCGCCGACGGCTCGGTCGGCTGGTACGAGGCCGGCTGGGGACCGATGATCAGCGAGGTCGCGCACTTCGTGAAGGACGTCGTCGGCCCGAAGGGCAGCGTGTCGATCGTCGACCGCTCGGGCGAGCGCACGACCGGCAGCGCCGCCGTCGACTCGCACGGCAGGACCGGCGGGCTCCTGCTGCACCACGCCGAACTCGGCGCCGACGGCGAGTTCGTGCGCCAGGACGAGTGGTTCGACACCAGCGACGAACCCGACCACGACGGCCTGTGCCTGCGCGAGCAGCAGAGCCTGCTGCGCGCGATCCGGCAGGACGAGGACCTGTCCGACCACCACGCCGAGGCGATCGAGAGCCTGCGCATCGTGCTGGCGGCGGACCAGGCGGCGCGCGAAGGGCGCATGGTCGAACTGGAGTAGCGGTGCGCCCGACGATTCGGCCACCGCCGCGCGGGCGAACCACAGCAACGAGGAGGAACCGATGATGATCCACCACTGGATGTCCTGGGAGAGCGGCGTCGATCTGGTCGCCATGACGCAGCGCGGCCTGCAGGCGCCGAACGTCATCCTGCACGTCGCCCGTACGGTGCACACGCCGGTCGGCTCGGCGCCGGCGGGCATGGTGCTCTGGCAGCCGGATCCGGCGGGCGCACCGGCGATCGCCGGCTTCGTCTCCACCGATCCGCGGCTCGCCGCCTGGTTCGGGCCGCACGTCTTCGCGGGCACGCCGTTCGAGCAGGCACCGGCGCTGGCGGCGAAGATCGACATCCGCGTCGCCGACGATCGCGTCGGCTCGCGCATCGAGGTCGGCGGTCACGTGTTCGAGGTCGAGATGAGCTCGCTGTCGCCGCTGCAGCTCGTGCATCGCCCGGCCGGCAGTCCGATGCCGTTCGCGCAGCAGGGTGTCGAAGCGCGCGCCGCGCACCACACCCTGAAGATCGACGGCAGGAGCGTCGCGATCACGGTGCCGGCGACCGCCATGGGCGGCAGCCCCGGCGCGTGCTGGGCGCCGGCAGGCCTCTACGCGCGCTGAGCGAACAGCCGCGCCACCCGCTCAGAGCGGGATGTTGCCGTGCTTCTTCGGCGGGTTCGTGTCGCGCTTGCTGCGCAGCAGTTCGAGCGCCTGGATCAGCATCGGGCGCGTGCGGTGCGGCTCGATGACGTCGTCAACGTAGCCGCGCGCAGCGGCCTGGTACGGGTTCGCGAACTTCGCCTTGTAGTCGGCGACCAGACGCTTCTCCTCGGCCTTCGGATCCTTGGCGGTCTGGATCTCGCGACGGAACACGATCCGCGCCGCACCGTCGGCGCCCATCACGGCGATCTCGGCAGTCGGCCAGGCCAGGTTGACGTCGGCGCGGATGTGCTTGCTGTTCATGACCGTGTAGGCGCCGCCGTAGGCCTTGCGCGTGATCACGGTCAGCTTCGGCACCGTCGCCTCGCAGAACGCGTACAGCAGCTTCGCGCCGTGCGTGATGATGCCGCCCCACTCCTGCTCCTTGCCCGGCAGGAAGCCCGGCACGTCCTCGAACGTGACCAGCGGGATGTTGAACGAGTCGCAGAAGCGGATGAAGCGCGCGCCCTTGATGCTGGCCTTGATGTCCAGCACGCCGGCGAGGTGGTTCGGCTGGTTGCAGACCAGGCCGACGACCCGGCCGCCGAGCCGCGCGAAGCCGACGACGATGTTCTTCGCGTAGCGCGCGTGCACTTCGAAGAACTTGCCGTCGTCGACGACCTTCTTGACGACGCTGCGGATGTCGTACGGCTGGTCCGACGACGGCGGCACGATCGTGTCGAGCGCCGCGTCCATGCGGTTCGGATCGTCGGTGCAGGCGCGGGCCGGCGGGTCCTCGCCGTTGTTCAGCGGCAGGTACGACATCAGTTCGCGGATCTGCATCAGGCAGGTCGCGTCGTCGGGCGCCGTGAAGTGCGCGACGCCGGACACCTCGGCGTGCACGCGCGCGCCGCCGAGTTCCTCGCTGGTCGTGTCCTCGTGCGTCACCGCCTTGACCACGTCGGGCCCGGTGATGTGCATGAAGCTCGTGCCCTCGACCATCAGGATGAAGTCCGTGATCGCCGGCGAGTAGACCGCGCCTCCGGCGCACGGCCCCATGATCGCGCTGATCTGCGGCACCACGCCGCTGGCCAGCGTGTTGCGCAGGAAGATGTCGGCGTAGCCGCCCAGCGACACGACACCCTCCTGGATGCGCGCGCCGCCGGAGTCGGACAGGCCGATCATCGGCACGCCCATCTTCATCGACAGGTCCATGACCTTGACGATCTTCGCGGCGTGCGTCTCCGACAGGCTGCCGCCGAACACCGTGAAGTCCTGCGCGTACAGGAACACCGGCCGGCCGTCGATGCGCGCGCTGCCGGTGACGACGCCGTCGCCGAGCACCTGGTTCTTGTCGGCGTCCATGCCGAAGTCGCGGCAGCGGTGCGTCACGAACCGGTCGATCTCGACGAACGTGCCCGGGTCGGCCAGCAGCTCGGCGCGTTCGCGCGCGGTCAGCTTGCCCTTCTGGTGTTGCGCGTCGATGCGCTCCTTGCCGCCGGCCTCGAGCGAACGCTCGCGCAGCTGCTGCAGACGTTGGATCGGATCAGTCATGGCGGCCCTCCGCGTGCGAATCGTGGTGCGGGTCCTCGACCAGTTCGGCCAGCACACCGCCGAGATGCTTCGGGTGCACGAACGCGACCTTGCAGTCGTGCGCGCCGCGGTTCGGCACCTTGTTCAGCACCGGCGCGCCGGCAGCGGCCATCGCGTCGAGCTTCTTCTGGCAGTCCGCGACGCGGAACGCCAGGTGGTGGATGCCGGGCCCGCGTTTGTCCAGGAACGCCACCACCGGCGAGTCCGGCGACCGCGGTTCGATCAGCTCGATGCGCGTCGTGCCGGCCATCAGCACGGCGACGCGCACCTTCTCGTCCGGCACGTCGTCGAGCGACTGCAGGGTCAGGCCGAACCCCTCGGTCCAGCGCGGCAGGGCTTCGGCGATCGACCGCACGGCGATGCCGATGTGGTGCAGACCCTCGATGGGCGGTTCGGAGGACATTCGGTCGTTCGTGGTGTTGGGGTTCGGGGCGGGCATGCTAGCGGCCGTGGCGCGACGCCGCAGCAACCGCCCGCCGAACCCACGCCAGCCGTGCCCGAGCTGCCCGAAGTCGAGACCGTACGTGCCGGCGCCGAACCGCTGCTGGTCGGCCGGCGCCTGTGCCACGTCGAGCTGCGCCGCGACGACCTGCGCTGGCCGATCCCGGTGCCGGCCGTGCACGCGCTGGTCGGACGCCGCTGCACCGCGGTGCGGCGCCGGTCGAAGTACCTGCTGCTCGAGTTCGACGGCACCTCGGCACCGGTCGCCATCGTGCACCTCGGCATGACCGGCCGGTTCCTGGTCGAACCGACGACGCGCGCGGCGCCGCGGCCCGAATGGCGGCTGCACGAACACTGGCGCTGGGACTTCGCCGAGAAGCTGGTGCGCTTCGTCGATCCGCGTCGGTTCGGCGCGCTCGACGTCGCGCCGGCGGCGGCGCTGGCGACCCATCCGCTGCTCGCGTCGCTCGGCCGGGAACCGCTCGAGCCCGGCTTCGACGGCGCCTTCCTGCACACCGCGACGCGGCGGCGGCGCACCGCGATCAAGTCGCTGCTGATGGACGCGCGCGTGCTGGTCGGCGTCGGCAACATCTACGCCAGCGAGGCCTGCTGGCGCGCCGGCGTGCGGCCGCGCCGGGCCGCCGGTTCGCTGTCGCGCCGCGAGTGCGAGGCGCTGGCGACGGCCGTGCGCGACGTGCTGACGTCGGCGATCGCAGCCGGCGGCACGTCGTTCCGCGACTACCGCGGCGTCGGCGACGACGCCGGATACTTTGCGCGCGAACTCGCGGTCTACGAGCGCGCCGGGGAGCCGTGCCGCCGCTGCCGGGCCATCGTGCGCCGCACCATCGACGGCGCGCGCAGCACCTACTGGTGCGCCGGCTGCCAGCGCTGACGGCGCTTCAACCGCCGAACTCGATCAGCCACAGCAGCCGCACCTGCGTCGTCGCCGGCGTCGTGTCGACGTGGAACAGGCCGAACAGCAGGTTGAACACGTTGCGCGTGCGCACCGCGCGCGTGCGCTGGTCGGTCAGGTAGTGGCTGCGGTGGCTCATCAGCAGCCCGAGCGGGCCGATGCTCCAGCGATCCTGTAACACGCCGTCGGTCAGGCCGAACACCAGCGGGATCCACACGCGCGTCTCGCCGCCGTAGTCGCCGAGTTCGAGCGTCGCTTCGTGCACCGGATCCGTGCCGCGGCGCACGTGCCAGGTCGTCGTGGCGCCGGCCGCGCCGAGCTCACGCAGCTGGCTCGACAACTGCGCGACCGTCGGCACCGGCCCGCCGTCGACCTGCTCGATGCGGTCGCCGCCGCGCAGCCCCGCGCGCCACGCCGGCGAACCGACTTCGACCGCGGTGATCACGACCGCCTCGGCTGCGGCACCGAAGATCGCCTCGGCCTGCGCGCGTGGGATGCCGCGCAGCGTGACGCCGGCGAACGGCCGGTCGGTCCGCGGCGGCACCTCGAGCGCGAAGTCCTCGATCTCCTGCCGGCGCTGCCGCGTCGCGTCGGCCTGCAGGTCGAGTTCGACCTCGGTCTGGCCGCGCAGGAGCCGCGCGCGCACCAGCTGCCGCGGCGCCAGCCCGGCCTCGAAGGCGCCGAACTGCGCCAGGTAGGCCATCGGCTGCGCGTCGAGCGCCAGCAGCACGTCGCCCGCCAGCACGCCGGCCGCGGCGCCTGGCCCGGCCGCCGTCGCCTCCTGCACCAGCAGCCCCGAGTACGGCTGCACGCCGCGGTTCTGGCCGATCGCGCCGTCGATCTCGACCACACGCAGGCCGAGCCACGGCCGGTCGCGTTCGCCGTCGACTTCGCGCCGCAGCGTGGCGTCGCCGAGCGACGACCGCACGTCGAGCCGCCAGGTCTCGCGCTGGCCGGAGGCCAGCGTGCGCGTCGCCAGCACCAGCGGTTCGGCGCCGAGGTAGTAGGCCTCGGTGTAGGTCGTGCAGGCCGCGAGCAGCAGGGCAACGAACGACAGCGCGAGTCGGGTCTTCATCGGCGGCCGCTACCTTCCCGCGCCGGCGCCGCCGGCGCCAGGGTCACGGCGCCGGCGCCTTGCGCAGCGCGCGCCACAACAGCAGCGCACAGACCAGGAAGCCGAGACCGAAGGCGAGGTCGAGCCAGTCGGCCAGCTGTTCGGCACCGCGGCCGCGGCCACGCACGTCGACCTCGAACTGCTGCCACCAGCGGCGCGCGGCGGCCGCGGTGACGACCGGCGGACCGCCGGCGGCCGGCCCGAGCCCGAGCCAGCCGGCCACTTCGCGGGCACGCTGCGGCTCGGCCAGCGACGCCGCCAACGCGCGCGTGCGTGCGTCGGCCGACGCGGTGACCGCGACGCCGCGCCGGACCTCGGGCCCCGACAGCGGCGACGCGCGCAGCGGCCCGCCGGCGCGCGCCGGCAGATCGCGGAACCACACCGCCGGACCGATCGCCGCGGCGAAGCGCCCGGACACGACGCCGTCGACGACCGCGGCCGCACTCGCCGCGAGGCGGCCGGCGCGCGCATCCAGCGTGGTCCACAGCGCGATGCCCGCCGCTTCGCCGCCGCCATGGCCGAGCCGGCCGCGCAACGCCGCGAGCCAGGTCGCCGCGTCGACCTCGG
Source organism: Planctomycetota bacterium (assembly GCA_016794425.1). Taxonomy (GTDB): domain Bacteria; phylum Planctomycetota; class UBA1135; order UBA1135; family UBA2386; genus JAEUHS01. The sequence goes on along the minus strand of JAEUHR010000025.1, from coordinate 145,467 downwards.
GACCGGCCAGGCCGAGCCGATCGTGCAGCGCCGGATCGAGCGCAACCGACTCCCAGGTCGGCGCGGTGTCCCCTGCCGCCACCGCCGCGTCGTGCACCAGCACGATCGTGTCGGCGAACGGCAGCGCGATCGCTTCGACGGCCGCATCGGCGCGCGCCAGCGTCCATTCGTCGAAGCCGAGCAGCACCGCCGAGCCGGGCGACGGCGGCACCGGCTCGCCGACGGCGGTGACCGCCGCCGCGGCGCCCAGCCGTTCCTGCAGCAGCGCCACGACCGCCGCCGGCAGTGCCGCCGGCACCCGCACGGCCACCGGTGGCTGCACGAACGCCAGCGCGAGCAGCACGCCGGCGTTCATCGCCGCTCCCGCACGCCGAAGCGGATCGCGACGTAGGAGCCGAACTGGCAGGCTGCAGCGAGGATCAGCACGCCGCGGAACTCGAACTCGGCCGCGATCGGCGCCGCCGCCAGCGCGAACAGCGCCACGCCGGCCTGCATCGCGAACCCGCGCAGACCCATGACCGCCGCGTAGCGGTCGCTCGGCACGAGGTTCGACACCAGCGCCTGCAGCGGCCCCGTGCGGGCCGCGGCCGTCGCCGCCAGCAGGACACCGCAGCCGGCCAACACCTCGACGGCGGGCCCGCGCGCCATCACCGCGAAGCTGGCGACCAGCACGATCGAGGTCAGCAGCACGAAGTTGCGCTTGCCGACCCGGTCGCTGAGCGGCCCCAGCACCGCGCTGCCGAGCACGGACACGACGCCGAGCCCGACCCACAGCCACAGCTGCTGCTCCTTCGCGACCAGCCCCTGTTCGTCGAGCCAGACCGAAGCCAGCTGCACCGTGACGAAGAACGAACCGACGTGCAGCATCGTCGCCGCCAGCGCCGCGGCGACGCCCGGCACCACCACGACCGCGAAGCCGCCGCCGACCCGTTCGATCGGTGCCGTGCGCGGCACCGCGCGCAGCGCGAACCACAGGCCGAGCCCGCCGACCGCGGCCTGCACGACGAAGATGCCGACCCAGACGTCGGCGCGCGCCAGCGCGACCGCCGCCGGCAGGCCGAGCGGGATCGCCAGGAACATCGCCGCCGTGAACGTGCTCATCGCGCGACCGCGGTGCGCATACGGCCACAGTTCGGCGACCAGCGCCGACGCGGTGGCGTAGGCGAGCCCGACCGCGAAGCCCGACACGAGCCGCAGCGCGAGGAACCACTCGAACGCCGGCGCCACCGCGTGCAGCGCACTGGTGACGACGAACACCGAAAGCCCGCCGAGCAGCGTCGCACGCCGCCCGCGGCGCGCCGCCAGCGGCCCCGCGGCCAGTGCGCCGAACGCCGAACCGACGGCTGCAGCGGCCAGCAGCAGCTTGCCGCCGCCGGCCTCGGTCCACGCCGCCGGCAGGAACGGCAGCAGCGCGCCGAGCACGTTCGTGTTCAGGTTCAGCGCGAACGCGACCAGCGCCAGTGCGGCGGCGGCGAGGCGGGTGCCGACGCGCTGGCTCGGATCGGACGGCGGCACGGGATCGACGACGGTCAAGGCGCGGCATCATGGATCGTTGGCGGCGTTCGTGCATGCGTTTCCTCGCCGCCCCTGCCGCTGCGCGCTCGCGCCGGATCGACCGCGCCGGGTAGAGTCCCCGGCCCCGTGTCTCGTCCGCCGCTGGAACTCCGCTCGTGAAGATCGCCATCCTCGGTGGCGGCATCTCCGGTGTCGCGCTCGCCCGCCTGTGCGCCGCCGACGGCCACCGCGTCGTCGTGCTGGAGAAGGCCGAACGGCCGGGCGGCCTGTGCAAGAGCCGCCGCTACGGCGAGTTCACGTTCGACGAAGCCGGCGGCCACATCCTGTTCTCGAAGGACAAGCGCGTGCTGGACTGGCAGCTGCAGCGCTGCGGCGGCGAGGCCGGCACGGTGCGCACGGTGCGCAACACGAAGATCCGCTGGCACGACCGCTGGGTGCCGTACCCGTTCGAGAACGGCGTCGGCCACCTGAGCAAGGCGGCGATCGTCGACTGCATGGCCGGCTACGTCGAAGCCTACGTCGGCCGCCGCACCGGCGCGCCCTGCCCGGCGAACTTCGGCGACTGGATCCAGTGGCGCATGGGCTCCGGCTTCGCGCGCCACTTCATGGTTCCGTACAACGAGAAGATCTGGAAGTGCGACCTGCGCACGATGGCCAGCGACTGGGTCGCGGGCCGCGTGCCGGAGGCGCCGATCGAGGACATCCTGCGCTCCGCGGTCGGCCTCGACACCGAGGGCTACACCCACCAGTCCGTGTTCTGGTTCCCGAAGCACGGCGGCTTCGAGGCGATGGTGCGCGGCACCGTCGACGGCGGCGGTTTCGAACTGCAGACCGGCGTCGCGGTCCGCCGCGTCGAGCAGCGCGGCGACGGCTTCGTGGTCGACGGCACGGCGTTCGACCTGGTCGTCAACACGGTGCCGCTGCCGCAGATCGAGCCCACGATCGCCGACCTGCCGGACGAGGTGCGCGGCGACATCCGCGCGCTGCGGCCGATCTCCCTGGTCAACCTGATGCTCGGCGTGAAGCTCGACGAGCCGCTGCCGCCGCTGAGCTGGGCCTACCTGCCGTTCCCCGAGCAGGGCCCGGTGAACCGCGTGACGTGGTTCAGCAACTACTCGCCGCACAACGCGCCGGCCGGCCACGGCTCGTTCCTGGCCGAAGTGACGCACCGCGGCGAACTGCGGCCCGACGCGGCGTGGCTCGGCGACGTCGTCGGCGCGCTCGACCGCGCCGGCATCCTGCGCCGCGAGCAGGTCGTGCTGGCCGAGTGGTGCGACAACGAGTTCGCCTACATCGACCAGAACCTCGCGTTCGCGGCGCGCATCGGCCGCGTGCGGCGCTGGTTCGACCAGAGCGGCTACCTGACGTTCGGCCGCTTCGGCCGCTACGAGTACCACAACAGCGACCAGTGCGTCGGCCGCGCGATGCAGGTGCACGAGCACATCCGCACGCTGGCGCGGACCGGCACCCGCGTGCCGCTGCAACTCGACTGACCGATCGGCAGGGACCGCGAGCGATTTTCGCGCCGTCGACGGAACCTGGGCCGGCACCGCGGTCGTCTGATCAGGTGTTCCGTGGGGTCCATGCCCCCTGCGGAGCTCTTTCCTGTCCTCAGGATCCCTGTTCGCGAGCACTCGGACGCCGAGGCGGCACCGCGAATCAGAGGGGTCTGTTCCAGGGCGAAAGCCCATGGTGCAGTCGGTCCGTCAGCGAGCGGACCGACACGTCTCGTCGCTCGTGCACGGGATCCTGGGGGCAGGCTCGTTTCGTCTCACTCTCGACTCTCGTCTCGATCCTCCTGGCTGCGGCACTCTCCCGCAGCAGCCCGGAGGATCGTCCTTTTTCCGGCGGCCGGTGCGGGCAGCCGGTTCGGACGGGCCCGATCCGGGCAACCGTGCGGGGCGCCGTTACTCCGGGCCCCGAGCAGCTAGGAGCGGTGCTGGCGCACCACGATGGACCACCGCCAGCGGGGAAGGGCCAGCCCCGGCACTGGCCGCCGCGCTCCACCACGATACGCTTGACCGAAGTCTGATCGCGGCCCGCCGGGTCCACCACCGACCCGACACCACACCACACCGGCCGCGACCGGTCCGGGGCGCACTGCCACAGGGAGGCACTGGGATGCAACCGACGAAGATCGACCTGCCAGCCGTGCGAGCGGACTGGGCCGCGCAGGGGTTCTCGTTCGAGGTCTGGGTCGATCCGCCGAGCCAGGTCTGGCACGACTTCCTGCACGACGTCGACGAACTCGTGCTGCTGCTCGAGGGTGAGTCGATCGTCGAGATGCAGGGCCGCACGCTGCGCCTGCAGGCCGGCGACGAACTGCGCATTCCGGCCGGCACGCGGCACACGGTGCGCAACTGCGGCCGCGGGCCGGCGCGCTGGGCACACGGCTTCCGCACCGCGCGCCCCGGCACCGGCTGACCGCCGCGGTCAGCGGCGCAGCGTCCAGATACCGCGCTGGCCCGGCGTCTCCTCGACACCGACCGACAGGCGGACGATGCCGAGCTGCGGCCACGACTGGCGCATGCGCTCGAGCAGCGTGCGGCCGAACCAGGTGGCGAGGTTCTCGGCGCTGCTGTTGCCGATCGGCAGCACCAGCACTTCGTCGCGCGGGATCGAGTAGCGCCGCTCGCGGTAGCGGATCTCGAGGTTGTGGCCACAGGCCGCCGGCGCGACGGTCAGCACCGGATGGCGGCCCGGGATCAGCAGCCGCTCGTCCAGCTCGTCGCACAGCGCGCGCACCATCGGCTTGATCTCCTTGAAGTTGACCACGAGGCCGTGCGGGTCGAGGTCGGTCTGCAGGTCGACGTAGACCTTGTAGTTGTGGCCGTGCAGCCGCTCCGCCGAACCGTCCGGGAAGATCAGGAAGTGCGCGGCGCTGAACTTCAGGTAGTCCTTCTCGATCGAGATCGACCAGGACTCGGTGGGCTCGGACGTCATCGCCGGCGAGGATAGCCGGCCGAGCCGCCGCCGCCGACCCTGGCTTGTCCGCCGGCCGGCCATGCGCGAGGATCCGGGCCCGCGTGGACCTCCGCACCATCGCCTGGCGCTCGACCCGCTACCCCGGCATCGCCGTGCACTTCTACGCCAGCTCGCGCTCGACCAGGCGCGTGCTGGCGCTGATCCGCATGGAGCCGGGCTGCGGCTACCCGCAGCACCGCCACACGGGCCCCGAGGAAGTACTGGTGCTGCAGGGCGGCTACGGCGACGAACGCGGGCGCTACCTCGCCGGCACGTTCGTGCGCTACGAAGCCCGCTCGGCCCACGCGCCCTGCGCGCTGCCGGGCACGGAGCCGTGCGTGCTGCTGGCTCTCGCGCACGAGGGCATCGAGCTGCTCGGCGGCGGTCCGCCGAGCGGCTGAGCGGCGGCTACTTGCCGGCTTCTTCCTCGAGCACCTTCGCGGCGATGTTCGGCGGCACCGGCTCGTAGCTGGCCGGTTCCATCGAGTAGGTGCCGCGGCCCTGCGTCAGCGAACGCAGCGTCGTCGAGTACTGGAACATCTCGGCGAGCGGGACCTTGCCGGTCACCGCCGAGATGCCACCCGGCTTGCTGATCATCTCCTCGACGATGCCGCGCCGCGAGCTGAGGTCGCCGATCACGTCGCCGGTCTTCTCCTCGGGCGCCTCGATCTCGATCTTCATGATCGGCTCGAGCAGCTGCGAGTTGTTCTCGGCGGCGAGCCGGAACGCCAGCACGCCGGCCGCTTCGAACGCCATCGCGCTCGAGTCGACGTCGTGGCTCTGGCCGTCGTAGAGCTCCGCGGTGATCTTGCAGTACGGGAAGCCGATGCGGCCGCCGCCCTTGATCGCGGCCTCGATGCCGCTCTCGACCGCCGGGATGTACTCGCGCGGCACCGAGCCGCCCTTGACCGAGTCGATGAACTCGAACTCCTCGACCTCGGCGTTGGGGCGGAACTTCACGCGCGCGACGGCGAACTGACCCGAGCCACCCGACTGCTTGATGTGGCGCGCTTCGACCTGCTTGGGGCCCTTCAGCGTCATCTTGTAGGCGACCTTCGGGCGGCCGACCGTGACGCCGATCTTGTAGTCGTTCTGGATCATGTTGCACTTCACTTCGAGGTGCAACTCGCCCATGCCCGAGATGACCATCTGGCCGGTCTGCTCGTCGGTGCGCGCCTTGAACGTCGGATCCTCGCGCACGAGCTTGCCGATGACCTCGGACAGCTTGTCGCGGTCGCCGCCGGACTTCGGCTCGATCGCCATGCTGATGACCGTGTCCGGGAAGTTCATCGCCTCGTAGATCACGGGCGATTCCTTCAGCGACAGCGTGTCGCCGGTGATCGAGTCCTTGATGCCGACCGCGGCGACGATGTCACCGGCGCGCGCCACGTCGATCGGCTCGCGCTGCGCCGCGTGCATGCGCACGAGGCGGCCGATGCGCTCGAAGCGGCGCGTGCGGGCGTTGTAGTACTTCTCGCCCTGCTTCATCTCGCCGGTGTAGATGCGGACGAAGGTCAGGTCGCCGTTCGGATCGCTGATGGTCTTGAACACGAGCCCCGCGAACGGCTGCGTCGGCAGCAGTTCACGGACGATCTTCTCGTCGTTCTCGGGGTTGAAGCCCTCGATCGGCGGCACGTCGAGCGGGCTCGGCAGGAAGTCGACGATCGCGTCGAGCACGTTCTGCACGCCCTTGTCCTTGAACGCCGAACCGCAGAACACCGGCGTGATCTTGAGGTCCAGCGTGCCCTTGCGGATCGCGGCCATGATCTCGGGGATCGTGACCTCCTCGCCCTCGACGAACTTCTCGAGCACGGTGTCGTGGCACTCGGCCACGGCCTCGATCATCTGCTCGCGGCGCTTCTTGGCCTCGGCCATCAGCTCGTCGGGCACCTCGCTGACGGTCATCTCGCGCGCGTCGTCGTCGGCCCAGACGCAGGCCTTCATGTTGACGAGGTCGACGACGCCGCGGAACTCCTTCTCCTTGCCGATCGGCATCACCAGCGGCACCGGGTTGGCGTTCAACCGCGCGCGCATCGACTCGACGGCCTTGTAGAAGTCGGCGCCGGTGCGGTCCATCTTGTTGACGAACGCGACGCGCGGCACCTTGTAGCGGTTGGCCTGCCGCCAGACGGTCTCCGACTGCGGCTGCACACCGGCGACCGCGCAGAACACGCCGACCGCGCCGTCGAGCACGCGCAGCGAGCGTTCGACCTCGGCCGTGAAGTCGACGTGGCCTGGCGTGTCGATCAGGCTCATGCGGTGGTTGCGCCAGAAGCACGTCGTCGCCGCCGACGTGATCGTGATGCCGCGCTTGCGCTCCTCCTCGAGGTAGTCCATCGTCGCCGCGCCCTCGTGCACCTCGCCGATCTTGTGGCTCTTGCCGGTGATGTAGAGGATGCGCTCGCTGAACGTGGTCTTGCCCGCGTCGATGTGCGCGATCACGCCGAAGTTGCGGCACGTCTTGATCTGCTGGACGTCCTTGGAGTTGTCAGCCATGGCGGAGCGGGGAGTTGAGGTCGGGGAGGACATGAGGTCGGGCACGCGGCAGTGCGTACCGAGCGGCCGTCGGTGCGTGCGACCCGACGCAGCCGCGACGGACGGGTGGCCGGCCCCGGAGCGGATCGCCCCGGGCATGAAAGGCGAAAGAAGGTAGCGGCCGGCCGGCGCCGGTCAATGGCCGGCGCGCTCCTGACCCGGCCCGGCTGCCGGATTCTGCGGCACCGACCCGACGCTGGCACCGTGCCGTCGCGGCACCCGTCCAGTCCGACCACAGCGGGCGCCGATGCCGTCCTGGAATCGCACAACCGGGGAAACGCAACATGGCACTCACTTCACGCCTGGCACTGGCCTGGGCGCTGTTCGCCACCGCGGCGAGCGCGGTCGCCCAACGCACTCCCGACGAAGCGCTGCGCGCGCTGCAGGACGGCAACCGCCGCTTCGTCGCCGAACGCTCGCTGCCGCAACCGCTCGGCGAAGGCGTGCGCCGCACGCTCGCGCGCGGCCAGAGCCCGTTCGCGATCGTGCTGTGCTGCGCCGACAGCCGCGTGCCGCCCGAGCACGTGTTCAACGCCGGCCTCGGCGAACTGTTCGTCGTGCGGGTCGCCGGCAACGTCTGCGACGCCGAGACGCTGGCGAGCATCGAGTACGCGGTCGAACACCTGAACGTGCCGCTGTGCGTCGTGCTCGGCCACGAGGGCTGCGGCGCGATCGGTGCCGCGGTCGGCCAGGCCGCGAGCGACGGCACCGGCGCCCCGGCCGGCAGCCGCGCGCTGCAGCACCTGCTCGAGCAGATCGAACCGGCCGTGCGGCGGGCCCGCGCGCGCGACCTCGGCGGCAAGGCGCTGTGCGACGCCGCCGAGGAGGAACACGTGCACCAGACCGTGCACGAGTGCCTGCGGCGCAGCGACCTGCTGCGGCGCTACGCCTCGGTCGGCCGGTTCCGCATGGCGCCGGCGCGCTACCACCTCGACAGCGGCGAGGTCGAATGGCTGCCGGTGCGGCCGTTGCCGACCGCGGCGGCGGACGAAACCGAAGCGACGGTCACGCACGGCACGATCCCGACCGGCGTGCCGCCGCACGTCGCGCTGCGCATGCTGCAGGCCGGCCACCGGCGCTTCCTCGGCGACGGCAAGCCGACCGGCGACGTCGGCAAGCAGCGCCGCGAAGCGCTGACGCACGGCCAGCAGCCATTGGCGATCGTGCTGACCTGCGCCGACTCACGCGTCGCGCCCGAACACGTGTTCGACAGCGGCCTCGGTGAGCTGTTCGTGATCCGGATCGCCGGCAACACGCTGAACGACGACGCCCTCGCCAGCATCGAGTACGCAGCCGCCCACACCGGCGCCTCGCTGCTGGTCGTCATGGGACACACGCGCTGCGGCGCCGTGCAGGCGGCACTCGAACACCCGGAGAACCAGCAGCTGTCGCCGAACCTGCGCGCCCTGCTGGCCCGCATCGAGCCGTCGGTCGCGGCGGCGCGCGCGCAGGGCCGCGGCGACCTCGTCGAGCTCGCCGTGCGCGCCAACGTGCTGCGCACGGTGGCCGAAGCGCGTTCGCGCAGCGGGCTGCTGCGCCAGCTCGAGACCGACGGGCGCTTCGCGCTGCTGCCGGCGGTCTACGACCTGGCGACCGGCGACCTCGAGTGGCTGAAGGACCAGGGTGCCGCCGAGCTGCCGGCCGCGGCGCCGGCCGGCGAGTCGAAGCAGGCGCCGGCGCACGGCAAGCACGCGGCCGACGACCACGGCAAGCCGGCCGACCACGGCGCGCACGACGACCACGCGGCGGCCGGCGACCTGCCGCTGCTGCCGTGGGCGACCGGCGGCAACCCGCACGGCGCCCCGCACGGGACGGCGGCCGACCACGGCGCCGCGGCGGCGCACGGTGACCACGGCGACCACGGCGACCACGCCGCAGCGAGCAGCCACGGCAGCCCGGCACACGGCGGCGCCGACCACGGCCACGAGCCGGCCGGCGACGACCAGCACGGCACCGGCACCGGCGGCGACGAGCCGTGGTGGCGCGACCTGCGCCACGTGATCGGCCTCGCCGGCATCGTGTCGATGTCGCTGGCGGCCGTACTGGTGATGAAGAAGCGCAGCTGAGCGGCGCCGCCGCTCACTGCAGGAACTGCTCGAACGCCGCCTGCCGGCGCGGGTCGTCGGTGTGGTCGAACCACGCCGCGCGGAACTTCGCGTAGTCGGCGGCGACCTCGGCCTTCGGCCTGCCGTCGAGCTGCGCCAGGTAGTCGTCGAGCAGACGTTCGAAATCGACCGCCACCAGGTCCGGCGCGCGGCGCCGCAGCTCCTGCATCAGCTCGCGGTCGTAGACGACCAGCTGCGCGCCGACCGGCACCGGCCCGGGGAACACGATGCGCCGCCACGCGTCGGCGCTGCCGTAGGCGCCTTCGAAGTGGAAGTGCACGCCGCGCTGCTCGTAGTAGCCCGGGCACTGCAAGTAGCCCTTCTCGTGGCCCGCCTGGCCGCGCCGCGCGAGCGGCCGCCGCGCGATGAACGCGTCGGTCAGCCCGTACAACTCGACCGCCACCGGCACCCGCGAGCGGAACGCGAGGTTGGCCTGGCTGCCGCCGAAGGCGATCCGCACGTCGAGCCCCGCGAACAGCTCGCGCAGCCGTTCGCCGGCGCGCCGGAACGCCTCGGTGCGCGGCAGCCCCGGCGCCGCCTCGGCGACCGAGATCGCGCGGTTGTCGGAGAAGCCGTGCGGGTTCGTGTGGTCGGCGAGCCAGGCCGGCTCGGCGCGCAGCCACAGGCCGAACACCAGCGCCGCCGCCGCGGCCGCCGGCAGCCACGGCCGCCGCCAGCGCTGGCAGGCGATGTCGTACGCGAGCAGCAGCGCCGGCACGACCGGCAGCACGAAGCGCGCGAACATGAAGTCGCCACCGACCCAGACGACGAACGCCAGGTACGGCAGCACGAACGCGGCCAGCACGGCCCAGGGCCGCCGGCCGAGGCCGAAGCAGAGCGGCGCCAGCGGGTCGGGCCGCCGCACCAGGAACCAGCCGAGCAGCGGCAGCGCCGGCAGCAGCGCCCAGTAGCAGCTCGCGAACGCCGCCACGTAGCGGAGGCCCTGGCCTGGGTACGGGTCGCCGCCGGACTTCGCGAAGAACGTGTTCGGCACCCACTGACCGTAGTACGCGTGCCGCCACAGCAGGTACGGCACGAACACGACCAGGAACGGCACCACGTAGCCGACCAGCAGCCGCACGGCGCGGCGGCGCCAGGCGTCGTGCAGCACGAACGCGAAGGCCGCGGCGGCCAGCAGCGCGCCGTCGGGCCGCGTCATCGCTGCCAGCACGCCGAGGAAGCCGAGCAGCCAGGCTTCGCGCGCGCAGCGCAGCGACAGGCAGAACCGCAGCATCGCGGTGGCGAGCAGCACGAACAGCGCCGTCTCGAGCCCGGCCGGCGCCAGCGACGCCGCGTGGTGCAGCGCCGCGTAGCCGCACGCGGCGACCGGCACCGCAGCGCGGCCGTTGCTCGCGCGCCAGGCAATCGCCGCGAGCAGTGCCACCGTGGCGCCGTGGCAGAGCGCGCCCCCGGCGCTGGCCCAGGCCTCGATGCCCGGATCGGTGCAGCCGAGCCACCAGCCGATCGCGAGCCAGAGGGTCCAGGCGAAGTTCGTGTAGCCCTCGACCGGCGGCTCGCCGGGATCGAGGTTGTAGACCAGCCCGTGGCCTTCGACGAAGTGCTGCGCGTAGCGGAACGAGATGTAGGCGTCGTCGCACGACCAGCGCAGCGCCCAGGCCTGCCAGCACGCGGCGGCGGCGGCGAGTACGGCGACGGTCCAGAACACGAGGCGGCGCGGCACGGCGCGGCGAAGGCTAGCACCCTGGCGCAGCCGTGTCGCCGCAGCGGTTCGGCGGCCGAGGTGCGGCGCAACGGACCGGCCGGCGGTGCCGAGTGCCGGGACCGGTTACCCTCGCCGCGAACCGCGCTACCGCCCCGCGATGACCACCCTTCGCCCGACCTGGTTTGCCGCCGTGGTCTGCACCGCCTTGCCGATCGCAGCCCAGGACGGCCCCTGGGCGCTGCGCATCGATCGCGTCGACCTCGGCGAGTTCACGCCGGTCGCGCACGTGGTGTTCACGAACACCTCGGCGGCGCCGGTCGCCCTGTGCCCGCCGCTCGACGGCTCGACCTACGGCATGGTGCAGCCGCACTACGAGTTCGTGGTCGACCGCGGCGGCCGCCGGCCCTCGGTGCCCGCGCGCTGCGGCAACCACGGTGGCGACTACCGCGAAGAGGGGCTCGTGGTGGTCGCGCCGGGGGCGACCGCCGCGTTCGACGTCGCGGTGCCGGCGCTGCTGACGCCGGGCACCTGGAACGTCACGCTGCGCTACAGCATCGTCCGCACCGACGCGCCGCTCGGCGAACGCGGCGCGCGCCTGTGGTTCGGCAGCGTCGCGTCGCCAGCGTTCGCGCTGCCGGTGCCCGGGCCGGTCTGGGACGAGTGGCTGGCGCTGCCCGATGCGGCGCTGGCGGAGCGGCTCGCGGCGGAACTCGGCGCCGCCGATGCGGCCGTCGTCGGCGCCGCCGTCGACGCTCTGGTGCAGCTCGAGGCCGACGGCCGGCGTGACGCGATCGCGACGCCGGTGCGCGCGGCGCTGCGGCGCGCGTGCGCGACGCTGGTCGCCGGCGTGCGCGACGAAGTGCCGCAGCGGTTCGACCGCCAGCGCCACCTGGCGCTGCAGCTCGCCGCGCTGCTCGCGAGTCCGTCGCTGCCCGAGCCCGAGCGCGCGCGCGCAGAACTGCACCGCGCGCTGCGCGGTGCCCGGGGCGCCGGCCGCCAGGCCCTGTTCGGCGTACTGGCGGCGCAGCCGACCGACCCGGACGTCGCCGAAGCCGAAGCCGAACTCGCGCGCCCCGACGGCGCCGGCGAGACGTTCCGGCTCGCGCTCGAGATCCTCGCCGCACGCCGTGGCAAGGACGCCGCGGTCGAGCAGGCGATGGCCGTGCTGGAGCGCACACCGCCGGGCCAGCAGTTCCTCGACTACGCGCACGCCGTGTCGCATCTGACCGACGACTACGAACCGTCCTACGTGCGGGTCGGCGACCACGGCCGCATGTTCCCGAGCGAGCCGGCGCAGTACCGCCAGGTCAAGCAGCAGTGGTCGGACTGGTGGCGCGCCCGCCGCGCGCGCTGACCGTCACAGCCGACCGACCCAGCCGACGGCCGGCGGCACCGGCCGCTCGCCGAGCCGCCGCGGGTCGCGGCTCCATGCCGCCGCGAGGTCCAGCACGACGCGCTCGTCGGGCCACCACTTCACGTCGTCGTCGGACGTGTCACGCGGGTCGTCGACGAAGCAGCCGAGTTCCTCTTCCGCGGTCGTGATCGGGCCGTGCGACCAGACGTGGCCGTGCTCGCCGTCGTAGGCGTAGCCGCGCTCGAGCCCGGCGCGGGTCGCCACCGCCCAGCCGAACCGATCGGCCGCACCATCGCAGCGGAACCAGGCCGCACCGCCGTAGCGCGCCGCGAGCCGCTCGACCAGCGGCACGACGAACCGAGCGACGTCGCGCCCGTCGGCCGACAGGTCGGCGCCGACCGCGAACACGAAGCCGTCGACCGGCGGCGCGACGAACACGCCCGCCTGCCGCACCTCGGCGAGGCCCGCCGCCCAGTTGGCCGGCAGCAGCGTGCGCACCTGCAGCACAGCGGCGACGTCGGCGGCGTCGGCGGCGCGCACGACCAGCCACGCGCGGCCCGGTCCGAACGGCAACGGCGCGTCGGCGGCGCAGTCCGGGCGGGCGGCACGCGCCCGCGCGGTCGCGCTTCAAGTCGTGCCGGGCAGCTGCTCGCGGCGGCGGCGCACGATCCGTTCCCACGCGAACAGGCCGTAGACGACCAGCGCCAGCGTGGCAGCGAGCGCCAGGATCACGGCCAGCGTCGACGGTACGGCGAGCACGATCACCCCCGCATCGTAGCGGCGCGCCGGCGCAGCTCGGCCAGCGGCTCGACGCCCCATTTGGCACGCTCGCTGTCGGTGGTCGCGGCATCGACCGGCCACAGTTCGCCGCGGCCGTCGTGGACCGTGGTCTGCGTGCCGAACTTCTGCGGCCGACCGGCCAACACGCGCAACCGGTCGTAGGCCTCGGCGGCCAGCCGCCGCGCCGCCGGCTCGTGCGCCATCGCCGCCAGCACCAGCGCCTGCGCCAGTTCGACGTCGGCGACCGGGCCCGGCAGCAGGATCCGCGCCGCAGCGCAGCGGTCCGCCACCGCCGCGAGCCGGCCGCCGTCGTGCAGCGCGCGCACCGCGCCGCGCCGCGCCGCCGCGGCCGCCGAGCCGTGGTCGGTTTCGGCCGCGTGGGCGTGCACCAGCGCCTGCAGATCGGGTTCGCTCATGGTCGCAGCAGCGGCGCGATCGCGTCCGCGAGCCGCCTGGCCAGCGCCCCGTTCGGCTCGTCGGCGCCGGCCGTGACCAGCGGCACGCCCGCGGCCGCGGCCGCGCGCACGACGGCGAGCAGGTCCTCGGCGAGGCCCGGCTCGGTGAACAGGACCAGCGCCGCGCCGCGTTCGCTCACCGACGCGTGCACCTGCCGCAGCAGCGCCTCGAGCGTGCTCGGGAACGTGCGCCGCACGCCCAGCGCGTCGAGATCGCCCTCGGTCGCCGGCACGCCGAACACGACGACGCGCGGCGCGAACGCCGAGTAGAACCGCGTGAACAGCGTCCACTGCTGCTGCGCGTGCGCGTGGTCCTCCTCGGTCGGCAGCCCCACCACCGGCACCGCACGGCCGAGCCGCGCGCGCAGTTCGCCGCCCAGCAGCGCTTCGAGGTGTTCGACCGCCGGCGCGAGCCGGCCGTAGAGCAGCCGCCCGCCGAGCAGGAACACGCCGCTGTTGGCGTCGGCGGCGCTGCGCAGGCCGAACGGACCGCGCACGATGCCGGCGAGGGCTTCGCTGGCCGCACTGCCGGCGCGCGGGCCGAAGCACGCGTCGACCTGCGCCGTGTCCGAACGCAGCGCGCGGTCCGCCAGCGCCTCGGCACCGAACCACGCCGCGCCCGCGAGCAGCAGCGCGGCGGCGCGCGCCGCCGAACGGCGCAGCGACGCCGCCGCGAGCACGCCGAGCACGGCGGCGTGCGGCGCCGCGAGCAGCAGCAGCAGCCCGACCGGCGGCGGCTGGCGCAGCGGTTCGAGCGGGGCGCGCGCGACGGCCCACGCGACCGACACCGGCACGCAGGCGGCCAGCAGGCAGGCCGCGGGTCCCGGCAGCCGGCGGCCGACCGCCAGCACCGCGGCGACGACGGCACCGGCGAGCGCGCCGAGCCACGGCCAGGTGGCGCGCCACCGCAACCACGCCCCGGTCGCCCCGCGCGATTCGACGACGAGCCGCTGCAGCGCCGCCGTGCCGCCGTGCGCGACCAGCGCCAGCATGCCCTCGGTGTCCTCGGCCGTGATCCAGTCGGTCCACCGGCCGGCGACGTTCGCGCGCACGAGCCGCCCGCGGCCCTGGATCCAGACCGTCGCCGGCAGGCCCGGCGCGAGGCTCGCGCCCGACCGCCGCTCGCCGAACAACGCCTGCTCGCGCGTGCGCCACGCCGGCCCAAGGCGCCCCGTCGTCAGCCGCAGCACGACGAAACGATCGGTGAACGGCGTGACCTCGCCCTGCACGAGCCGCGGTTGCACGTGGCGCACCAGCACGTCGAGGTCCATGTCGGGCCCGAGTTCGAGGTCCATGTGCAGGTCGAAGTCGGGGAACAGCCGCAGCACGCGCAGCCACTTGCCGTCCTTGACCTCGAACGGCTGACCGTCGGGCCGTTCGTCGCGGTAGCTCGTCGTCCACGGCTGCAACTCGTCGGCGCGCGCAGCCGGCGGCAGCAGTCCGCCGACGAGCCAGCCGGCGACGGCACCGCAGCCGACGAACAGGAGGGCGTGGAGCAGGAGCGTTCGCATGGCGTGGCGCGGTGCGCTGGTGCGCGACGCGGGGCCTTCCTACGCTACCGCACCCGTGATCGCCAGCGAGTGGATCGTCGACCGCGCCGTGCTGCCCTCCGTCGTGCAGGCCGGCACGCGCATCGCCGCCGTCGACGGCCGCATCGTCGCGGTCGACCAGGTCGCGGCGGGACCGGCCGCGGTGCGGCTGCGTGGCACGCTGCTGCCGGGCTTCGTCGACCTGCAGGTCAACGGCGCCGGCGGCCGCAGCGTCGACGAGGCCACGCCGGACGCGCTCGACGCGGTGGCGGCCGCGGTGCTGGCCGGCGGCGCCGTCGCCTTCCTGCCGACGCTGATCACGGCGCCGTGGGAGCGCCTGTTGGCGCAGGTCGACGCCGTCGCGCGCTGGATCGAGGCCTGGCGTGGGCACGGCGCCGAACCGCTCGGCCTGCACGTCGAGGGGCCGTTCCTGCAGGCGGCCGGTGCACACGACGCGGCGCACTTCCTCGCGCCGGAACCGGCGCGCCTGCGCGAACTGCTCGCCGCGGCGCGCGGCCGGCTGCGCCTGGTGACGCTGGCGCACTCGGTTCCGGGCGCTGCGGCCGCGGTGGCGACGTTCGTCGCCGCCGGCGTGACCTGCGCGCTCGGCCACTGCGACCGCAGCGAAGGCTTCGCCGACTGCGTCGCTGCCGGCGCCACGGCCGTGACGCACCTGTTCAACGCGATGGGCCGCCTGCACCACCGCGAACTCGGCCCCGCCGCACTGGCGCTCGACGAGCCGCGCGTCGCGTGCCCGCTGATCGTCGACGGCGCGCACGTCGACCCGGTCATGGTGCGCCTCGCGTTCCGGATCCTCGGCCCGGACCGCACGGTGCTGGTCAGCGACGCGGTCGCGGCGGCCGGCATGCCCGACGGCAGCTACACGCTGTCCGGCATGCGCGTGCACGCGGCCGGCGGCGTCGTGCGCGACGAGCACGGCCGCCTCGCCGGCTCGGCGCTGTCGATGGCGCACGCGGCGACGAACTTCCTGCGCTTCGTGCCGAGCGCCGGCCCGTGGACGCTGGCGCGCGCCGCCGCGGGCAACCCGGCCCGCCTCGTGCGCGCCGACGACTACGGTGCCCTGACGAAGGGCCGGCGCGCGGCGTTCACACTGCTCGGCGACGACGGCACGGTCACCGCGGTGCGGGCGTGACGTCGGCCACGAGGTCGCCGGCCAGGGCCGCGACCTCACTGCGCACCGCGGCGATCGCCGCGGTCGCGTCGTCGTCGACCGGCCACTGCCGTGCGCGCAGGAACAGCGCGTGGGCCTGCCGCAGACAGGCCGGCTGCAGGCACGGTCCCTGGCTGTGCACGAGCCGCCGCAGCAGCGCGTCGGCCAGCGTCACCGCACCCTCGTGGCGCAGCGCGTGCACCAGCTCGGCGGCGAGGAACGGCCGGTGCGGGCACAGCGGCTGCGCGAACGCCGGCGCCTCGGCGGCGATGGCGCGCACGACCACGGCGGCGCTGCCGTGGCGCCACCACAGCGGGTCGGTGACTTCGCGCGGGCCGTCGCCGCCCGGCAACGGCCGCGTGCGCGTCGGCGACGGTTCGCGGCGCGCGAAGATGCGCGCGACGGTGCGTTCGGCCAGCGAACGGTGCGTGGTCAGCTTGCCGCCGACGATCGTGTGCAGCGTGCCCATCGCGGTGTCCTCGGCGACCACGAACGCCTCGCGGTTCAGCGCGCCCGGCGGCCCTTCGCGCGCCGGCAGCGACCGCCAGCCGGCGTAGGCGAAGCGCACGTCGGCGCGGGCCGGCGCCGGCTCCAGCAGCCAGCGCAACGCAAGGAGCAGGTAGTCGACGTCGCTCGGCGGCGGCGGCCCTTCGTCACCGTCGAGCGGGTCGTCGACGTCGGTGGTGCCGCACAGCGTGCCGTCCTGGTGCGGGATCACGAACTGGATCCGGCCGTCGGGCAGGAACGCCGCCAGCGCGGTCTCGCCGCTGCGCGGCGCCAGGACCAGGTGGCTGCCGCGGCTCTGGCGCACCAGCGGCGGAGCGTCGACCGCGAGCCGGCGGCGCAGGTGGTCGGCGCGCGGGCCGGTCGCGTTGACGACGTGGCGCGCGCGCAGCAGCACCTCGGCGCGCGTGAACCGGTCGACCACGTGCAATCCGTCGCCGCCGCCGCCGGCGGCCTCACAGTGCGTCAGCACGTGGGCGCCCGCAGCGGCCGCCGCCTGCACGTTCGCCAGCGTCAACCGGCAGTCCTGCGTCGCCGCGTCGAAGAACTCGATCGCCGAGCGCAGGCCTTCGCGCCGCAGGCCCGGGAACGCGGCAGCGGCGGCGCCAGCGTCGAGTGCGCGCGGCCGCGGCAGCGTGCTGCGGCCCGCCAGCGCCGCATAGAGCCAGGTGCCGACCCGCATGCGCCAGGGCGCCAGGTCGCCGTCGGCGAAGAACGGCATCAGCATCGGCACCGGCCGCACCAGGTGCGGCACCGTGCGCAGCAGTCGTTCGCGTTCGGCCAGTGCCTCGCGCACCAGCGACAGGTGGCCCTGGCGCAGGTAGCGCAGGCCGCCGTGCACCAGCCGCGAACTGCGCGAACTGGTGCCGGCGCCGACATCGCGCGCGTCGAGCAGCACGACGCGCAGACCTCGCTCGGCGGCGTCGCGCGCCACCGCGGCCCCCTGGATGCCGGCGCCGACGACGATCAGGTCGAACGTCTGGCCGTGCAGTGTTCGCGAGTCCGTGCGCAAGGCCGGCGATCATGACGCCGCCGCCGGCGCTGCTCCACCATCTTCGCGCAGCGGCGCCGCGGCTCTATGCTGCCGTGCGTGATGCCCGCGGACGGCCAACCCTGGTTCCACGCGGCCGTGCAGCTGCTCGGGTTGCGGAGCCGGGACCGCGTGCTGGTGCTCGGCGGCGGCGCGCGGGAAACCTCGGCGCTGGCGCGTCTGGTCGGCAGCCGCGGCGCGTTGACCGTCGTGCTCGACGATCGCACCGCAGCCGAAGCGCTCGCGGCCCAGGCGCCGGAGCACGTCGAAGTGCTGGCGCACCGGTCCGACGGCAGCGAACGGTTCGGCACGTTCGACGCGATGCTGGCGGCGCCGCGCTTCGGCCCGCTGCCGCAGCCGGCGACGTTCGCCGGCCTCGCGCGGCACAACCTGCGGCCCGGCGGACGCTGCGTCGTCGACGTGCCGGCGCCGGAGATGCTGCCCGAGTTCGGCGGGGCGGCGGCCGACCTCGGCTGGCCGCGCGCCTGGCTGCAGCCGCTGCGCGGCCTCGCCGACGACGAACTCGCGGCGGCGCTGCGCGACGCCGGCCTGCGCGACGTGCACAACCTGCTGGCGACGCACCTGGTGCACGCCGCAGCGCCGCTCGAACTGGTCGACCTGTTCGCGGACGCGCTGCCGATCGACGCCGAGCGCCGCGTCGAACTGGCGCACGCGCTGATCCGGCGGCGCGGCAGCGACGGCGGCCTCGACGCGCTGGTGCACCGGACCCGGGCCCAGGCGCAGCGCTGACGGCCGGAAAATCCGCGCAGAATCGCCGGGCCGACGGCCCTCCTGATGGCGACGGTCGCCGCGCGCGGGAGTGGCCGAGCAACCGGCCGGGGAACCAGCGTGGCAGCCAGGGGTAGGCGTGTGCGACCGTCGCCGTTTCCGCGGCGCCGAGCCACCGTTGCCAGCGGCCGGACGACAACTTCCCGCCGACCGGCCGGCGCGGCATGATGCGTCGCGACGGCGACCCTCGGGCCGCGTGCACGACGCGGTTTCCGCAACGGGCCCGACGAGGGCGCCGTTGCTCGACGGCCGCCACCACGGGCGCCGCCGCATCCGCCATGGCCTACAGCCAATCCCAACGGTTCTGCTCGTTCGACTGCGCGCTCGGCGCCGACGCGTTGCTGCTGCGGCGCATGACGGCGAACGAAGGCATCTCGAGCCTGTTCCAGGTCGAGTTGCAGCTCGAATCCGAGGATGCCGACCACGATCCGCACGACGTCGTCGGCAAGCCGGGCTCGGTGCGGATCGAGAGCGCCGACGGATCGGCGCGCTACCTGCACGGCATCGTCACGCGCTTCCAGCAGGGCGGCCGCGACACGCGGCTGGCGGGCTACCGCGTCGAACTGCGCCCGTGGTTGTGGCTGCTGACGCGCCGCTCGGACTGCCGGATCTTCCAGGAGAAGACCGTGCCCGAGATCGTGCAGCAGGTCTTCGACGACGCCGGCTTCTCCGACTACGAGGTGCAGCTGCAGGGCAGCTACCCGCAGCGCACGTTCTGCGTGCAGTACCGCGAGACCGACTTCGACTTCGTGTCGCGGCTGCTCGAGGACGAGGGCATCTTCTACTTCTTCAAGCACGAGGCGACGCGCCACGTGCTGGTGCTGACCGACCGGCTCGCCGACCTGCCGGACTGCCCGGGCCAGTCGACGATCGCCTACCAGGGCAGCGACGGCGGCCACACCGACACCGATCGCATCCAGAGCTGGGAGACGCAGCAGGAGCTGCACCCGGGCAAGGTCGCGCTGAAGGACTTCAACTTCGAGGATCCGACCAACGGGCTCGCGGCCGCCGCGAAGACCACCGACGCGATCGGCGGCAACGACCGGTTCGAAGCCTACGACTTCCACGTCGGCGACTACGGTGTGCTGGCCGACGGCACGCGCCGCGCGCGGCTGCGTATCGAGGCCGAGGAGTCGGCCGGCACGCGGATCCGCGGCCGCTCGACGGCACGCGCGCTGGTCGCGGGCCATCGCTTCACGCTCGACGCCCACTTCCGCAGCGACTGGAACAACAAGCTCTACGTGCTGACGTCGGTGTCGCACCAGCTGTCGCAACCTTCGACGCTGCGCACCGGCGAGGCGCTCGACGCGGTCACCTACGGCAACGACTTCACGTGCGTGCCGGCGACGCTGCCGTTCCGCCCGCCGCTCACGACCAGCAAGCCGCAGATCACCGGCCCGCAGACCGCGATCGTCGTCGGCCCCGCCGGCGAGGAGATCTACGTCGACAAGTACGGCCGCATCAAGGTGCAGTTCCACTGGGACCGCAAGGGCCAGAAGAACGAGAACAGCTCGTGCTGGATCCGCGTGTCGCGCGCCTGGGCCAGCAAGATGTGGGGCCAGGTCGCGCACCCGCGCATCGGCGACGAGGTCATCGTCGAGTTCCTCGAAGGCGACCCCGACCAGCCGATCGTCACCGGCTGTGTCTACAACGCGCAGACGATGCCGCCGTACGCGCTGCCGGAGAACAAGACGCAGTCGGGCATCGTCTCGCGCAGCACGCCCGACGGCACCGCGTCGAACTTCAACGAGATCCGCTTCGAGGACAAGAAGGGCAGCGAGGAGCTGTTCGTCCAGGCCGAGAAGGACCAGAACACCAACGTCAAGAACGACCAGAGCGAGACGATCGGACACGACCAGACGGTCGACGTCGGCAACGACCAGTCGATCCACGTCGCGAAGAACCGCGACCTGACCGTCGACGAGAACGACAGCACGACGGTCGGCAAGGACCGCACGATCACGGTCAAGGGATCGCACGACGAGTCGATCAAGGAGAACATGACGCTGACCGTGTCGGGCAACCGCACGATGTCGGTCACCAAGGACCTGACCGAGAGTGTCGACGGGTCGATGAACCTGACCGTCGCCAAGGACCGCACGACGAACGTGCAGGGCAACCTGACGGTCGAGGTCGTCAAGGACCACAAACTGACGATCACCGGCCAGCAGACGGTCAACGTCACCAAGGAAGCGACACTCGCCGCCAAGAAGGTGCAGATCCGCGCCGAGGACGAGCTGACGCTGGTCGCCGGCAGCGCCTCGATCACGATGAAGAAGAACGGCGACATCACGATCAAGGGCAACAAGATCACCATCAAGGGCGATGGCGACCTGGTGCTGAAGGGCAGCAAGATCGCCCAGAACTGAGGTTCCGATGAAGACCATGGATCCCCACCTGCAGCAGGTCCCCGGCGTCGCGATCGGCGAGGTCACCGGCGCCACGGCCGACGGCCGGCCCCTGGTCCGATGCCATGCTGACGCCGCGCCCGCGGCGGCGGTGGTCGCGGTGCTGCCACAGACCCCCGACTGGCGGCGAAGCATCGGCATGCGCGTCGCCCTGGTGTTCCTGGACGGCGACCCGAGCCGGCCGCTGGTGCTCGCCCTGCTCGATGCGCCCGCGCCCGCGGCGACGACGCCGCGCACGCTGCGCATCGCCGCCGGCGAAGAACTGCGCATCGAGTGCGGCAAGTCGAGCATCCACCTGCGGGCCGACGGCCGCATCGAGATCCGGGGCGAACACCTGGTGTCCCGCTCGCGCGGGCCGAACAAGGTCAAGGGCGGCTCCGTGCACCTCAACTGACCGAGCTGCCTGCCATGCGCGTTCCCGGTCGCCCGCCCGTCCTGCTCGACGTCGTCGAAGAGCACTTCGACGAACTCGACTGGCTGTGGGAGCACCGCGACGCGAACGTGTTCACGCCCGACTGGACGCTCGCGGACCTGGCCTGGTGCGAACAACGCGCCGAAGCACACCTCGACGGCCTGCGGCTCGCCGAACTGCACGGCATCGACCTCGCGCTCGCGCGCCTGGCCGGCGGCGAGCCCGGTGCGACACTGGCGGCGACGCGCGTGTTGTGCGCCGAGCCGTCCGGCGCCCACCTCGACCCGGTGCGCGCCACACTGCGCCGCGGCGACCCGCCCGCGGTCGATGGCGTGCGCCGCGCCCTGCGCCACCACCTGCCCGACGCGTTGCGCCCGCTGCTGCACGAACTGGCCGCCGGCGACGACGCACTGCGCGCAGCGGCGGCACTCGACGTGCTCGCCTTCCGGCGCGAGGGGCTGCCGCCGTTCGCCCCCCACCTGCTGGTCCACGAGGTGCGACCGGCGACGTGTCTCGCGCTCGCGGCGGCGGCACGTGCCGCCCACACCCGGCCGCTCGAGACCGCCCTCGACCGTGCGCTGGCCGACCCGGAACCGGCGGTGCGCCGCAGCGGCCTGTCGGCGGCCGCGCACATCGGCTGGGCGCCGCTGCTGCAAAGGTGCCGCGAGGCCGCGGCCCGCGGCACCGACCCCGACCCCGATGCGGTCGCTCTGCTCGGCGCCATCGGCGAACCCGATGACGAAGCCACGCTGCGCGCCTGCCTCGCCCGGCCTGAACTGGCCGCGACCGCCGTGCTGGCTCTCGGCGCGCTCGGCCGCGTCACCGCGGTGCCCCTCTTGCTCGACCTGCTGGCCGACGCGAAGCTCGGCGTGCCGGCGGCGAAGGCCTATCGGCGCCTGACCGGCTCGGACGCCGCCTTCGGCGCGAAGGCACTCCCACCATCGGACGACGGGTCCGAGGACCTGCCGCCGGCCCCCGATGCTGCGCGCGCCGACTGGCAGCGCCGCGCCGCGTCGATGCCGGTCGCGGCGACCTGGCAACACGGGCAGCCGATCCCGACCTCAGCCCTGCCAACCGGCTTCGACACTTTGCCACTCGACTGCCGCCGCGACGTCTACCTGCGGCTGCGGACGCGACGCCTCGCCGTGCCCGATCTCGAACTGGAGGCCTTGGCACTGCAGCAGCGCCGGTGACGTCCATGGGCCACCCGGAGATCGTCAACCGCACCCCGTTCGCGTTCGCGCCGCTGTTCGTCGCCGACGAGGAGCTGCGGCCGGTGCTGGCGCTGGTCGTGAAGGCGACGTTCGTCGTGCGGCCCGACGGCAGCACGCGGCTGGCCGAACAGCAGGAAGCCGTCGAACTGGCCGGCACGTACTTCGGCGAGCCCGGCCTCAGCAGCGTGCGACGTGAGCCCGAAGTGGCGTTCATAAAGCCGGGCACCGACTGCGTGCTGCAGGGCCACGCGATCGCCCCGCGCCCGTCGCCGATGATCGACGTCGGCTTCCGCGTCGGCGAACTGACCAAAGTCGCGCGCGTGTTCGGCGACCGCCGCTGGGAGCCGGGCCTGCTCGGCAGCAAGGCGTCGCCGCCGAAGCCGTTCGAGCGTTTGCCGCTGCTGTGGGAGCGCGCCTTCGGCGGCTGGGATCGCACGCCGGCAAAGGAAGAACACCACCAGCGTGAACTGCAGAACCCGCTCGGCGTCGGCTTCACCACCAAGAAGGGCACGCTGCAGCCCGGCGCGGCACTGCCCAACATCGAAGACCCGCGCGCCCTCCTGACCAGCCAGGGCAACCGCGTCGCCCCGGTGGGCTTCGGGTTCACTGGCGGCGACTGGCAACCGCGCGCGAAGTTCGCCGGCACGTTCGACGCGGCCTGGGAACAACAGCGTGCACCGCGCCTGCCGAAGGACTTCGACCGCCGCTTCTTCCTGGCCGCCGCGCCGGGCCTGTCGAGCTCTGCGCATCTGCGCGGCGACGAACCGGTCGTCGTGCTCGGTGCAACACCCGAGGGGCGCTGGGAGTTCTCCCTGCCGGGCCTCGAGCCCCCCCGCGGCGACCTCACCCTGCGCGACGGTACGCCACGGCAGCTCGAGGCCCGCCTCGACACCGTGATCGTCGATGCCGATCGGCGGCAGCTGGTGCTGCTGTGGCGCGCGTTCACGACCCTGCACCACGGCCCGCACGACGTGCGGGCACTCTCGATCACCGCCGCATCCGTCCCCGCATCCGCCTGACCACCATGCCCGTCACCGTCGGCGTCAACTTCCTCAGCGTCGTGCACAAGAGCAGCAACGGCACGACGATCGCATTCCCCGACGTCTGCAAGACGCCGTCGCCGGCGGGCCCGATCCCGATCCCCTACCCGAACATCGCGATGAGTTCGGACACCGACAAGGGCACGACGAAGGTCAAGTGCGACGGCGAATCGACCTGCGTCAAGGACAGCAACTTCAAGATGTCGACCGGCGACGAGGCCGGCTCGGCCGGCGGCGTCGCGTCGAGCAAGACCAAGGGCAAGGCCGAGTTCGTCAACTTCTCGATGGACGTGCAGTTCGAGGGCAAGAACGTGCCGCGCGCGTTCGACATCATGCTGCACAACGACAAGAACACGCCGCCCTTCCCGGTGCTGCAGGGACCGGTGATCGCGCTGCCCGGCAGCGAGGACCCGATCTGCTACCTGTGCAGCAAGAAGCTGTGACCCCCAGGGCAGGACGACCATGACGGCCAAGGACGACCATCTCGAGGAACTGCACGGCCTCACGCACAAGGCCGCCGACAAGGCCAAGCTCGGCTGCCTCACGCGCCACGAAGGCACGTACGACAGCGGCGCCTGGCCGGACTGCAACTACCGCAAGAACGCGCACCAGTATTCGATCGCCAACGAAGGCGAGGTCTACAACGTGCCAAGCCTGCGCAGCCCGCAGCGCTGGCTCGAGTTCGCGCTGGAGTACCTCGAGCCGCTGCCGTTCGCCGCCTCCAACAAGGCCAAGGCGGGTCAGGTCCGCAAGCCGCAACCGTTGTCGCCGCTCACGACGTCGCACTGCTGGGATCTCACGCACACGATCGCGGACACCACGTTCAATCCGAAGTCCTGCGCCAACTTCACCGACGACTCGATCCCCTACTTCCACAACACGCACCACATCTTCGCCTGCGACGAGATCTACCGGGCGTTCTCGACCAAGGAGCTACGGATCCTCGTGCTGTGCAAGTACAACATCAACCGCAACCCGAACGCGATGATCCTGCCGAAGCAGCGCTGCGTGGCCTGGGCTCTGAAGCTGCCGGCGCACTGCCCCGACAAGGGCAACCACGACGACTACAGCGAGCGGGTGCGCACCAAGCTGTCGAACGTGAAGTCCGAGTTCCAGGAGCAGGCCGAGGACGACGGCCACGAGATCACCGAACAGAACGCACCCAAGCTCGTGCAGACGCTCGAGAACGACTCGAAGGAGCTGCGGCAGCACCTGATCGCCAAGGGCAACACCAACCCCGGCATCAACCTCGACCTCGTGAACATCCCCTGACCGGAGCCCTTCGTGACCAGCGACTACTTCATCTGGGAAGCGGACCGCAATCCTGCGGCGTGTCTGCTCGACCGCCTGCCGGATGACGACCACGCGCTGTTCCGGCCGCGCATCGGCCGCGCCATGGGCGCCGACTACCCCGAGGCACGTGAGTTCCCGATGTCGCCCGACCTCGGCGGTACCGACCTCGCGGACCAGGTGCGCAACACGCTGGGCTTCTACGTCGTTTCGAAACGGCTGCGCGAGGCGCTCGAACAGCACGCGCAGGCCGAGTTCGAGATGCTGCCGATCCACGTACTCGACCGGCGCGGCAAGCGCGTGACGCAACCGTATTGGATCGCCAACCTGCTCGGCCGCTCGGTGGCGTGCGCGGATCTGCCACGCTGCGAGATGACCGAGCTGGCGATGCGCAAGGGCCGCTACACGTCAATGAAGCGCCTGCACGTCGACGCCGGGCGCATCGATCCGACGTTCCGCATCCTGCGGCTGGACGAGATGCCGAAGCTGTTCCTGGTGCGCGGCGACCTGCGGCGCGAGCTCGAGTCGTCGGGTGCGACCGGGATGCGATTCTCGGCGATGGGCGACCCCGTCCTGATCGACTGAGCGGCGACCAGCATGGGCGACCTGCGACTCACCCGCGAGAACGTCGACTTCATGATCCGCGTTCTGGCCCGCGACGTGGATCTCGGCCGGCGCGCCGAAGACGAAGGCAAGCAGTTGACGACCTTGGCGGTGCTGCATCGCTGGCGCGGCATCGCGCGCCACCTCGCCAGCGGTGCGACGAGCCCGTTCACCGCCGACCTGGTGCGCGCCGTGCAGGCGCGGCGCGACTACCTCAAACGCCTGCAGGCCGGCGCCGCCGCAGCGAGTGCTCGCTACGCGTCGCTGCCGCAGAACCGGGCCCTGTTCGACGCGCTGGCGATCGGCGACCACGTGAGCGCGACGGCGCTGGCGCGACTCGGCCTGCAGCTGCGCGAGGGACAACCCGAGCCGGACGTCGACGGATGCCTGCTGGAATACCTGCACGGACTCCTGGTCGAGTGGCCACCGGACCCGGCCGCGGCCGCCGGCGCTGGCCGCACCGGTCGGGCCACGTCAGTGCTCGCCGGTGCCGGCCCCGGCCCCGAAGCCGACCTCGTCACGGCACTCGAGGTGCGCGACGGCGCGGCGTTCTCGCGCGCGCTGTCGGCGCTCGTGGAACAGCGCCGGGCCCGGTTCGCCGCCGACTTGACGCTGCCGCCAGAGGCGATCGCCACCGAACGCCACGTGTTCGTGCTCGGCATCGCCCTGGTCAACGTGGCGCGGGCCATGGGCATGACCACGGCGGTCGAGTACCCGACGGTTCCCCGGCAGCTGCTCGGGCTCCAACCGCCGCCCGTACCTCCCCCCGAGTCCTGGCGGCGTCCCGCATGAGCCCCCGCGTCGATCCGAAGCTCAGCGTCACCGGCATCGGCCTGGTCGGTGCCCTCGGCACCCGCGCCGCAAACGTGCTCGCCGCCGCGCGGTGCAACCTCGCCCGCACCAGCCCCTCGACCGAGCTCCGGATCCCCGACGAGGACAGCCTGACCGAGAAGCCGGTGCCCGTGCACGCGGTACGCGATCTAGCCGCCGGCTACGAGCACCAAGGGCGGTGGCTGCGCCTGCTGGCGGCAGCCCTCCAGGACCTGGCCCCCGGCCTCGATGCGGCGGACCCGACGCCCATCCCGCTGGTGGTCGTGCAGCCCGCCGACGATGGCGACCGCTACCCGGTCGAGCCGCCGGCCGCCCCCCTCGGCGAGTTGATCGGGCACGAACTCGGCACGCACGGCATCGCGCTCGCGTGCCAGGTCGTGCCGGGCGGCGCGGCTACGATCGGCCAGGCTCTCGACCTGGCCGCCGGACTGCTGCAGCGCCATCGCCGCGTGATCCTCGCCGGGGTCGACAGCCTCGTCGACCACTGCTCGCTGTCCTGGCTCTTGCGCGCCGATCGGTTGAAGCAGGACGACCAGCCGGTCGGCATCGCCCCAGGCGAATCCGCGGTGTGCCTCCTGCTCGAATCGCCCGCTGCGACTCGCTCCGGCGAGCGCACGAAGGCCGCGATCGCCAACTGGTCGAGCACCAGCGCGGTCGCAGCCGAAGCCGAAGCCGAACCCGAGCGCTGGGGCCAGCTGCTCGCGCAGGCGATCAACCGTTCGCTGTCGTCGGCGGGAGCACCGGTGTCCGCGGCAACGCCGTGGCACCTGGTGACCAACCACGACGGCGATCCGACCATGGCCCGCATCTACGGCGGCTTGCTGGCCGCGCTCGATCCGCGCCTCGGTGCGCCGCAGCTGCACCACCCAGCCGTCTCGTTCGGCAGCGTCGGCTGCGCCGGCGCGTTCGTCGGCATGGCGGTCGCCGCGCATGTGCTCGCCACCGACGCCGCGAGCCACGAACTGGTCGTCACGGCTGCCGGCCTGCGCGGCGAATCGGCGTTCGTGCGCCTGCACCGCCCCTGAGCACGGCTCGCCGGCCGCGCGGCCGCGCTCACAAGTTCGTGTAGTTCGGGCCGCCGCCACCCTCGGGCACGACCCAGTTGATGACCTGGTACGGATCCATGATGTCGCAGGTCTTGCAGTGCACGCAGTTGCTGGCGTTGATCTTCAGGTCGACGCCGTGCTTGCTGCCCGGCTTCGCCTCCATCTCGTAGACCGCCGCCGGACAGAAGTGCTGGCACGGGTTGCCGAACTCCTCGACGCAACGCGTCGAGCACAGGTCCGGCTGCGTGACCACCAGGTGGCACGGCTGGTCTTCCTCGTGCTGGGTGCCCGAGCTGTAGACCGAGGTCAGCTTGTCGAACGTCAGCGCGCCGTCCTCGGGCAGCTTCTCGACCTGTGGTTTGCCGCGGCCGCCGAAGTAGGGTCCGACCTGCTGCATGTAGGTGTGGCCGGCGCGGCTCGGCAGTTCGTCGCTCCAGAACGTGCCCTTGCCGCCGAACAGCTGCGCGAAGCCGGCATTGACCAGGCCCGCGAGGCGGCCCTTGTGGAAGCCCTGGTGGAAGTTGCGGCACCGCCACAGCTCCTCGTGCACCCAGTCCTGCCGCATCGCCTCGGCGTAGCGACCCGTCGCCGCGGCCGAGAAGTCGCGCCTGGTCAGGCAGTCGAACGCGGTGTCGGCGGCCAGCATGCCGCTGCGGATCGCCAGGTGGATGCCCTTCAGGCGCATGCTGTTCATCAGGCCGGCGCTGTCGCCGACGATCAGGAAGCCGTCACCGAACGCCTTCGGCATCGAGAAGAGGCCGCCCTCGGGCAGCGACTTCGCGCCGTAGTGCAGCATCTTGCCGCCGCGCAGGAACGCCGCGACCTTCGGGTTCAGCTTCATGCGCTGCAGCTGCCGGTGCGCGTCCATCGTCGGATCGCGATAGTCGAGGCCGACCACCAGACCGACCGAGACGAGGTTCTTGCCGCCTTCGGTCGCGCCCATGCCGTAGATCCAGCCACCGCCGAACGTCTTGCTGTCGAGCGGCCAGCCCATCGTGTGCACGACCAGGCCCGGCGGACACTGGCCGGCCGGGACTTCCCAGACCTCCTTGACGCCGACGCCGAAGACCTGCGGGTTCTTGCCTTCGAGCTTCAGGTCCGCGATCAGCTGCTTGGTTATCGAGCCGCGGCTGCCCTCGGCCAGCACGACCAGCTTGCCGGCCAGGATGCCGCCTGCCTGGAAGTTGCCCTTCGGCTTGCCGTGCTTGTCGACGCCCGAGTCGGCCAGCTGCACGCCGGTGACCTTGGCGCCATCGCGCTGCAGCACTGCGCCGGGGAAGCCGGGGAACACCTGGATGCCCTTCTTCTCGGCGATCGCGCCGAGCCACTGCACCAGCTTGTTCAGCGAGACGACGTAGTTGCCGTGGTTCTTCAGCGGCGGCGGCGTGATCGGCAATTTCGTGCCGCCCCGTTCGCTGAGCCACAGCACGTAGTCGGTGTGGACCTCGGCTTCGACGGGCGCCTTCGGCTCCATCGTCCGCCATTCCGGCAACAGCGCGTCGAGCCCCTTCGGGTCCATCACCGCACCGGAAATCGAATGCGCCCCGATCTCGGCCGCTTTCTCGATCAGGCAGATCTCCGGCGACAGCGCTTCCCCCTGGCCGGTCCGCGCGACCTCCGCGTTGTGCCGCTCGATCCGGTTGGCCAGGTGGATCGCGGTGGCGAGGCCGGCCGGGCCGGCACCGACGACCACGACGTCGAACTCCATCACGTCACGCTCGGTCATGTTTCGATGCACCGCGGCTTGGTAACTGCCGCACACCGTCACACTACAGAGCGCTGTCGCACGACTGCAACGCTGCCTTGCCTTTGCGCGTTGTGCGAGGCGACGCAACGACGCGAGCAACAGGAGACCCCATGAAGCGCACCTACACCCTCCAGGAAGCCAACGAAGTGCTGCGCCTGGTCCGCACCATCGCGGTCGAGGTCGTGGAGCGCCGGTCCTGCCGGCGGGCGCTCGACCGGCAGCGGTCGCAGCTCGAGGCCGCGGTGACGCCCGAGGGGCTGCGCGGCGAGCTGGCCGAACTGGACGCCCGGATCTGGGAGCACGACGAGGCGCTTGCCCGCTGCCGCAAGGAACTCGAGGACCTCAGCATGACGGTCCTGCGCACGAACCCGCTGACCGTCCACATCCCGGGCAGGGGCCGCGGCGGCGACGTGGTGTTCTGCTGGCAGGAAGGTGAGACGGCGGTGTGCTTCGGCCACCCGGTCGGCGACGAGAAGCACCAGCGGCGACCGCTGCGCGTGCGCGCCCAGGGCGCCTGAACTCCGATCGGGCCGGACCGCCGCACCGGCCCGACGTTGTGCCCCGGCGCCGGGCCTGCCACGATGGCCGGGCGCCCATGTTCCACTGCGTGATCCTGTTCCGCCTGAAGCCCGGCATTCCGCTCGAACGGGTCCGCGGTGCCCGGCAGGCGCTGCAGTCGCTGGTCGAGACGATGCCGGGCGTCGCGCACCTGACGGTCACCCACAACGTCGCCGCCGAACGGCAGGGCTTCAACCTGGCGCTGTTCTCGGGGTTCGAGAGCCGGACGGCCTGCGAGATCTTCCTGCGCCACCCGGAGTACCAGCGCGTCTGGGACGCCGAGCTCGCGCCGGTGGTCGAACACCACCTGATGGCGCAGGGCGACGACGACGTCCGCTGAGCCGCGGCCGCTGCGGCAGCCTTGAAAGCGCGGCGCGGCCGGATGCAATGCCGCGATGAGCATGGTGAAGCGTGTCGCGGTGACCGGTGCCGCGGGTCAGATCGGCTACTCCCTGCTGCCGTTGATCGCCAACGGCAGCATCTTCGGTCCGGGCGTCAAGGTCGCCCTGCAGCTGCTCGAGGTCACGCCGGTGCTGCCGGCGCTCGAAGGCGTGCGCATGGAACTCGAGGACTGCGCCTTCCCGCTGCTGACTTCGGTCACGTGCACCGACAAGCCCGAGGTCGCGTTCCGGGACGCGGACCTGTGCCTGCTGGTCGGCAGCAAGCCGCGCGGCAAGGGCCAGGAGCGCAAGGACCTGCTGATGGAGAACGGCCAGATCTTCATCGGCCAGGGCCGCGCGATCGCCGCGACCGCCGGGCCCGACGTGCGCGTCGTCGTGGTCGGCAACCCGTGCAACACCAACTGCCTGATCGCGATGCGCAACGCCAAGGGTGTGCCGCCCGAACGCTTCTCGGCGATGACGCGGCTCGACCAGAGCCGCGCCAAGGCGCAGCTGGCACAGAAGGCCAAGAAGCACTGGTCGACCGTCAAGAACGTCACGATCTGGGGCAACCACAGCAACACGCAGTACCCGGACTGGCACCACGCGACGATCGACGGCGTGCCGGCCGCCAAAGCGGTCGCCGACGACGCCTGGCTGCAGGGCCCGTTCCTGAAGACCGTGCAGGAGCGCGGCAAGGCGATCATCGAGGCGCGCGGCAAGTCGTCGGCGCTGTCGGCGGCGCAGGCGGCCTGCGACCACGCGAAGAGCCTGTTCACGGTGACGACCAAGGACGACTGGGCGTCGCTGTGCGTGCTCAGCGACGGCAGCTACGGCACGCCGGAGGGCCTGATCAGCGGCTTCCCGTGCACGACCGACGGCAAGGGCAACTGGCACCTCGTCCAGGGCCTGGCGATGAACGAGTTCAGCAAGCAGAAGGCGACCATCAGCTGGAACGAGCTGCTCGAAGAGCGCGAGATGGTGAAGGCCCTGCTGGGCTGACTTGCGGCCGCAGGCCGCCCGCCCCCCGCCTGCTCCCCGGTCTGCCGTCACCGCGCCCTTGGACCACTCGACGATCCTCGCCGCTGTCGTGACCGTCGCGGCCGGGGTCGCGATGGGCGCGATCAACAACGTCGCCGGCGGCGCCGGCGTGCTCGGGTTGCTCGCGTTCGAATACGCGTGGCACCTGCCGCTGGACGTCGCGAACCCGTCCACGCGGATCGCCGCGATCGCGATCGGCGGGTTCGCCTGCCTGGGCTTCCTGCGCGCCGGCCGGCGCATGCCGGGCCGCGCCTGGCTGCAGGGACTGATGGCGCTGCCGGGCGCGATCCTCGGCAGCCACCTCGCGCTGGGGCTGCCGCCGCTGTGGTTCCGCGGCTACCTCGCCGCGGTGATCGCGCTGTTGCTGTGGCAGCAGCTGCGCGGCCGCAACGAACCGGCGGCCCGACCCCGGCCGGCGTGGCTGGCGGCACTGGGCTGCTTCGTGATCGGCCTGCACATGGGCTACGTGCAGGTCGGCACCGGCCTCGTCGCGACACTGGTGCTGGCGCAGGCCTACGACCGCGACCTGCTGGCCGTGAACGCCGCCAAGAGCATCCTGGTCATCGTCACGTCGATCGGCAGTGCGGCCAGCTTCGCCTGGGTCGGCGCGATCGACTGGGCGCCGGCCCTGTGGCTGGCGGCAGGCGCCGCCGTCGGCAGCTACCTCGCCAGCCACTGGAGTGTCGCCAAGGGCACCGCGGCGGTGCGCCGTGTCGTCGTGGTCATCGCGGCGCTGACGCTGGCGGAACAGCTGCGCCAGATCGCGCTGCTGCTGTGGGGCTGAGCGCCGACCGCCGCGGCAACTCGATCGGCGGCTGCACGCGCTGGTAGACGCGCAGAACGCGGCGCGGATCGTACGGCCGCGGCAACGCCAGCAGTTCGCCGCCCGTGGTCTGCGCGCGACGGAACGCCGGCGCCAGCTGGGCGTCCCACCACGACAGCGGCCGCAGCGTGATGTGGCCGAAGTGCTCCAGTTCGGTGTGCGAGATGTGCACCGCCAGGTTCTGCACGCCGAGCCGCTCGAACTCGCGCACCATCTGCGGCACACGGTCCTCGGGCACGTGCTCGAACACGTCGATGCAGACCAGCGTGTCGAAGCCGTCGGCCGGCCCGTACGGGATCTGCGTCACCGAGCCACGCCGCACGCGCGGCGCGGCATCGCGCACGACGATCTGCTCGAGGTCGGGGCAGTGGTCGAAACCGTGCGCGTCGACGCCGCGGCGCAGGAACTCGCGCACCAGCAGGCCACCCGCACAGCCGGCGTCGAGCACCTTCTTCGGCCGCAGCGTCCGCACCACCAGGTCGGCGATCGCGCCCTTGAACTCGGCCTCCATCTCGTTCGGTTGTTCGTCGGTGTAGCCCACCTTGCGGTGGTAGTCGCCGGGATAGAGCCTGGCCAGCGCGGCATCGTCGAGGCCGACGAACGTGCCGTGGAAGAACGGGCGCAGCACGATCGCGACGCGTTCGAGCGCCTGCCGCGTGCGTGGCTGCGATGGATCGCCCTGGTCGAGGTGCACGCGCGGCCCCGATTCGCGCCAGTCGCACTCGATGCGGCCGGCCAGTCCCAGCTGCTGCAGCGAGAAGTCGTACAGGAACACGTCGCCGTGCCACATGCCGCCCGACAGCAGCAGCGTGTGCGTCGCGCCGGTTTCGGGGTCGGACAGGTTGTAGGCCAGGCGGTAGCTCATGGGCCATGGCATCGGCGTTTGGGGGCCGCGGTCTGGAGCGGCATGGTGTGCCGGCGCCCGTCCGTGCCTATCCTGCGGCGATGAGCCGCCATGTCGTCGTCACCGGCGCCAGCTCGGGCATCGGCGCCGCCTGCGCGCGGGCGTTCGCCCGCCTCGGTGACCGCCTGTCGCTGGGCGCCCGCCGCGCCGATCGCCTGCCGTCGGTCGTAGCCGAAGCCCACCACCACGAACTCGACGTCACGGATCCCGTCAGCGTCGCGGGCTTCCTCGACGCCGCGGTAGCCCGCCACGGTCCGATCGACGTGCTGGTCAACAACGCTGGCCTCGCGCGCGGCACCGAGAAGATCGCCGAGGGAACCGGCGAGGCCTGGCGCGAGATGGTCGAGACCAACGTGCTCGGCCTGCTCGAGGTCACGCGCCGCGTGCTGCCGCAGATGATCGAACGGCGCGGCGGCCACGTCGTGGTGATCGGCTCGATCGCGGGGCACAAGAGCTACGCCGGCGGCGGCGTCTACTGCGGCAGCAAGCGCGCGCTGCAGTCGATCTGCGAGGCGATGCGCATCGAGACGCTCGGCACCGGCGTGCGCGTCACCAGTGTCGATCCGGGCATGGTCGAGACCGAGTTCTCGCTGGTGCGGTTCCGCGGCGACGCGGCGCGCGCCGCCAAGGTCTACCAGGGCACGCGGCCGCTGACCGCCGACGACGTCGCCGACTGCGTCGTGTTCGCGGCGACGCGGCCGGCCCATGTCGACATCGAGACGATCGTCGTGATGCCGACCGACCAGGCGTCACCGCACCACGTGCACCGCGCCGGCAGCTGACCGGTCACTTCGCGGCCGGCTGTGCGTCGGCGGCATCCCGGCGCCACGCGGCGGGCTTCGGCAGTTTCGGCATGTGCAGCGTCAGCATCGCCAGCGCGGTGCCGTAACCGGCCGAACGGGCGAACTGGCGGTCGTTCCAGCCGCCGTCCGCTTCGCGCGACTTCGCGAGCACCGCAGCCAACCGCGCGCGGTAGTCGTCCTTCTTGCCCGGATCGGCGAGCTGTTCGATCGCCTGCGCCGCATAGAGATGGCCGAACAGGAAGTAGTACGGGGCGATGCCGTACGGCGGGATGTGCGTACGCGGCTGGCTCTTGCGGACCGCGAGATCGTCCCAGTGCGCGAAGAACCGTTCGATCGCCCGCTCGAGCCGCACCGCATCGCCGCGGCCGGCCAGCATCAGCGTGGTCTCGCAGACCGTCGCGCGCGCGGCCGAACTCGGCGTCTTGTCCATCATCGTCAGGTCGCCTTCGTCGACCGCCGCCTGGCTGTCCCGCGGCGCGCCGTAGGCATAGCCGCCCGGCTTGGCACGCGCGCGTTCCAGCGCGTCGAGCGCCTGGGTCACCACCGCCACGGGCACCTCGTGGCCGCGCGCCTCGGCGTGGAACAGGGCCTGCAGCGCCGGACCGGTCATGAACGTCGAGGCGGTGTTGCGCGGGCTCTTGAAGCCGCGCAGCCGCGAGTAGTTCCAGCCGCCGGACTTCGGGATCGCCGACTCGACCAGCGCTTCGACGAGCCAGC
The DNA here is from genome assembly GCA_016794425.1 of Planctomycetota bacterium. Classification (GTDB taxonomy): domain Bacteria; phylum Planctomycetota; class UBA1135; order UBA1135; family UBA2386; genus JAEUHS01. The sequence goes on along the minus strand of JAEUHR010000025.1, from coordinate 111,256 downwards.
CGACGCGCCGCTCGACCTCGGCCACCGAAGCGGCGGGCACCAGTTCGTGGTCCTGCAGGTGCAGCAGGAACTCGAGCGCGTAGACGTGGCCCCAGCCGCGCACGTCGTAGGTGCCGACGAAGTCCTTCTGCATGCGGGGCGCATCCAGCGTCTTCAGCACGAACGCGAGGCCGCGCTCGACCGCGGCCCGCCGGCGTTCGTCGGCGCGGAACCCGGGCACCGCGATCAGACCGAGGCACGCGATCGACGTGCCGCCGACGCGGTAGCCGATCGGCAGCTGCCCCTCGTCCTCGCGGTAGACGCCTTCGTAGGGCCATTGGTCGCCGTCGTCGCCCTCCTGCAGCTCCAGCAGCACCTCGACCGCGCGCGCGCTGGTGGCCGCGAGGTCGAGCGGCGCCGCATCGGGCACCGGGAACTCCGTGAACCGGATCGGCGCCGGCCGTTTCGCGTCCGGTTCCTGGGCAACGAGTGCGAACGCGCAGACGAACGGCATCGACCAGTGGCAGCGCATGGAGCCTCCTCGGCAACGAGGTCGGCATCGGACGACAACGATGGCACGATGGCAAGCGGCGCTCGACCGCACGACCCGACCGGCGTAGCCTGCGCGGCGATGAACCGGCGACTCGTGATCCTGCCCGCGCTGGCGCTGCTGGTCGCGGGTGTCGTCTGGTGGCAGCGCACGCCGGACGCCCCGGCCGCGACCTGGCGCATCGGCACCGGCACCGAGATCCGCCAGGGACGGAACTTCGACGCGCTGCCGGCCGAATCGCCGATCCGGCTGTCGCTGCACCTGGCCGCACCGAGCCACGTCTACGTGTTCGCCTACAGCCGCGAAGACGGCACGGTGGTGTTGTGGCCGACACCGGCATTGCAGAGCGATCTGCCGCACCCGCTGCCGAAGGGCCAGAGCGTGTTGCCGGGCCAGCACGAGGGCAAGGAACTGGCCTGGACCACCCGCGCCGGCATCCGCGCCGGCACGACCTACGTGGTCATCGCAGCGACGGCGCCGGTCGCCGAACTCGAAACCCTGCTGCCGAAGTTGCGGCACTGGAGCAACACGGTGTTCCCCGACGGCGCGATGCTGGTGACGAAGCCCGACGGTGTCGAGCCGATCGGCGGACCGCTGTCGGCGGGATTCCCGAGCCCTCTGCTGGAGCGCGCGGCGCGCCGCGAGCCGGATCGCGTGATCCCGAACGGCCCGTTGCAACCCGACGCCGATCTGCCCGGGGTGTTCACCGGCAGCTGGCGCATCGTCGAGACCAGCCCGCCGCCGGCGCAGCCGCGCTGACTAGCCGGCCAGCGCGTCCTCGACGGCGGCGCACAGCACGTGCACGCAGACCAGGTGGCTCTCCTGGATGCGCGGTGTGCTCGTCGACGGCACCTGCACCGCGATGTCGGCGTGTTCCAGCGCGGCACCGCGCTTCTCGCCGCACAGCACAGCGGTCGCGAGCCCCATCTGCTTGGCCTGGCGCAGCGCCGCCACGACGTTGCGGCTGCCGCCCGAGGTCGTGAAGCCGACCAGCAGGTCGCCAGCCCGCCCCAGCGCCTCGACTTCGCGCGCGAACACGTGCTCGTAGCCTGCATCGTTGCCGATCGCGGTCAGCGTCGGCACCGTCTGGCCGAGCGCGATCGCGGCATACGGCCCGCGCTGCTTCTTCTCGAACCAGCCGACGAGCTCGCCGGCGGCATGCGCGGCGTCGCAGGAGCTGCCGCCGTTGCCACACAGCAGCAGCTTGCCGCCACCGCGCAGCGTCGCCACTGCGAGATCGCAGAGCTGCGCCAGCGCCGGCAGGCACGTCGCGAGCAGCCGCTGCTTCGTGGCGATGCTCTCTTCGACAGCGGCGCGGATGCGGTCGACGTTCATGGCGAGGACGATGCTGCCGCCTGCGAACGCGAGCCGCCAGCGATTTCCGGGGCGCTCGCGCGCCCGGCCGTGTGCGAGATCAGAACGGCTTCGACAGGCCGAGCCACGCGGCAGCGGCACCGAGGCCCAGCACCAGCAGGAGCCCGAGCGCGCGCGGCAGCACACCGCGGCGCACCAGCGTCGGCAGCGCGGCGAGCAGCACCCAGCAGGCGATCTTCGCGAACACCCACGGCTGCCACGGGTAGCCGGCCTTGTGCATCACACCGACACCACAAACCAGCAACACGAGCAGCCCGAGCCCGTGCAGGCCGAGGAACAACCCCGGTGGCTTGCCGCCGCCACCGGCGTGGGCCAGCACGCCGCCGAGGCCGAGGAACAGGAGCAGGGCGCCGACCACGTGCAGCAACCGGTAGGTCTCGGGAGTCATGACGTGCAGATCATGCGGGCCGCCGGCGCTGCCGCCACAGGATCCCGCGACAACCCGCGGAGCAGCGTTGGTCGGCGCCGCTGAGTAAGCTGCCGCGCGCATGACGCAGTCGGAATCCGTCTTCGTGCGACTGGCCGACGCGGGCCGGGGCGGGCCGGTGGTCGTCGCCCACCGCGGCGACAGCGCCCACTTCGCCGAGAACACCCTGCCGGCGTTCGCCTCGGCGCTGCGCCTCGGGGTCCGGATGCAGGAGTTCGACGTGCGCCCGACCCGCGACGGCGTGCTGGTGTGCCTGCACGACGCCACCCTGGATCGCACCACCGACGCCGCGCAGCGGCTGGGCCCTGGCGCGCTGGTGGCCGAGACGACTTGGGCCGAGGTCCAGCAGCTCGATGCCGCCGGCTGGCATGCGACCGCCGGCGGCCCCACTGGTGTGCCGACCCTGGCCGACGTGCTGGCGCTGCTGGCACCCGACTGCATCGCGATGGTCGAACACAAGGCCGGCGATGCCGCCGCCTACGTGGCCGCCTTGCGGCGCGCCGGCGCAGTCGATCGCTCGATCCTGCAGTCGTTCGACTGGGCCTTCGTCGCGGCAGCGAAGCGCAGCGCCCCGGATCTGGCCGTAGCGCTGCTGGGCCCCAACGAGGTGTGCGCGACGTTGTCGGCCGAAGCGATCGACGCGGCCCGGCGGATCGGCGCCGGCATGCTGCACTGGCAGGCGACCGCGCTGACCGCCGCCGAGGTCGAGTCCTGCCATGCCCACGGCCTGCTGCTCTGCACCTACACCACCGACGACGACCTCGGCTTCCATGGCGGCTCGGCGCTCGGGCTCGACGCGATGTGCACGAACCGGCCCGGCCACATGCTGCGGCAACGCGAACAGATCGCGCGGCTCCGGGCACGATGAGCGACCGACGCGGCCGCAGCGGCGGACGGCGCGGCGATCAGTAGAGCTGCAGCGACGCGACGCCGGCCGCGTCGACCGAGACGCGCACCACGTAGCCCTGCAGCTGTCCGTCGACGACCACGATCTCGGCGGCGGATCCGCTCTCCTGCACGGCGCGCAACAGCGTGCCGCTGAGCACCACGTCGCGGCCATTGGTCGGCAGCGCCGTCGACGACCCGCTGAACGGATCGACGAAGGTCGCCGTGAAGGCTCCCATCTCCGTCGACGTGGTCAGCCGCATGCCGTTGAACGCGCTCGCCATCGACTGCGACTGCCGCGCGGGCGTGGTCGCGCTGATGCACGGCATCTGGGAGGTGAAGAAGCTCGACCGCGGCAGGATCCACACACCGGTGCCGCCGGCGTTGTCGCCACCGTCGCTGCCGACACCCGGCAGGGCGATCCAGGCGGCGAGGGCAACCGACGCGAGCAATCGAAGCATGGTCTTCATCGCAGAGCTGCGCACCGAGCGGACGGCAGGAGGTGCTGAAGTCTATCGTTCAATGCCGTGTTGGCAAGCCGGCGCCCCGATGCAGCGCGCCGGTCCACGCCGGACCGAATCGTGGCATGCACGGCGGCGGCCACCACGGCGTCAGGCCCCCGCCGCGGCCTGGAACCAGGCCGGGAACGCTTCCGCCACGACCCGCGCATCGGGATTGCTGCGGATCAGGTGCAGGAACTGGCTGCGCCGGCCCAGTTCGCGGGCGGCCCAACCGCGGCGGTGCGGCGTCTCTTCGTGCAGGCGACCGAACCACCGCGCGCACTCCCCGAACTCGCCCTTGAACCCGTAGGCGAGCCCCAGGTTGAAGTACGCCGTCGGCATCATCCGCGGCTGCTCCTGCGGGATGCCGGATTCGACCAGCTCGAGCAGCAGCTGGACCGCGCGGTCGCAGTCGCCTTCGTCGAGGCTGAGGTTGCCGAGGTTCAGCAGCGCGTAGCCCCGCAACACGCGATCGTCGGTGGCCTGCAACACCGACGCGAACTGCTTGCGCGACAGCGCGCGCTGGCCGCGCACATAGTGGACGAGGCCGATGTAGATGCGGGCCTCGTGCAGCTCCGGGTCGAGCGACAGGCACTCGGTCAACAGCCGCTGCCCCTTGGCGAGGTTCTCCTCGGGCGACCGCAGCTGACCATCGAACAGCTCGCGCGCCGTGACCCACTCGGCGCCGACGGCACCCTCGCTGCGCGCGACTTCGTCGAGCAGGTTGCGACCCCGCAGTGCCATGTCCGGCACGGGCACCGGCTCCTTGGCCACTTCGCGCGAGAAGTCGGGCGACAACCCCATCAGCACGAAACAGCGGCCCAGCTCGTAGAGGATCCGCGACAGGCGGCGGCGGTTGGCGGTCAGCTGCTCGCGCAACCGATCGACCCGTTCGGCGGCAACGCCGTCACCGCCATCGGCGGGGACCTTGGCGCCGACTTCGGTCGCGGCGAGCGCGCGGTGCAGCCGCGCTTGCTGCCGGATGCCGTTCAGGAACGTGCGGCAATTGCCACACACGTCCGAGTGCACCATGACGCGGCGCACCGACGCCGGATCGAGCTCTCCGTCGAGCATCGCCGACAGATCCACCTGGATCTGCAGGCAGGGGTCGAACCCCGGTTGCGGGGCGGCCGATTCGGGAGACGAAGGCATGGTGGTCGGCCGGGGTCTAGCAATCCCGGCCCGCAGAGTCACGGCAGGGCAGGCGGCGAACGTGCGATTGGGCAAAACTGGGACGATCCGCGGGCATCGCGCCGCGGCGCATCGGGCCGGCAGAACCAGTTCGTCGAGGTGGCGCACCGGACGACGGCACGGACGCCTGATCGATCGTCTCGAGCGAGCGCTCCATGCCGCGGAAGATCTTCCGCCGGCCGCGGAAGATCACCATCTTGAGGTTCTCGAGTCGGATGCCGAGGGCGGCCGCCGCGTCGCGGTACGACACCCCGTCGATCTCGACCATGGTCAACGCCACGCGCTCTTTCGGCGACAGCTGGCGGAAGTGGATCCAGTAGAGCTGCAGGTAGAGCACGTAGGCGTGGTTCACGACCGACGCACTCTCGGCCTCGCTGGCGACGCGATCGGGACGGCGCGTGCGCACGTCCTCGGGCTGCAGCACTTCCTCGTTCATCTCGTGGAAGCGCGCCAGCCGCGACTGGCCCTTCAGGAACTTCAGCAGCGTGTTGCGCACGATCCGATGGCCCCAGCCACGGAACGCATCGGGCCGGTCGGCCAGGAAGCGGTGCGGATAGCGATAGATGTTGAGGAAGACCTCCTGCAACACGTCCTGCTCGTCGACCTGGTAGTGCACGCGGCGCAGGCCGCAGTGGATCGCGTGCAGGAAGCTCGCGCGGTTCAGCTCGTAGAGCAACGCGAACACCGCGGCATCGCCGGTGTTCTTGTAGCAGTCCATCAGGCTGGTGCTGGTCCAGTCGGACCGCTCCTGCTCGTGCCCGAATGGGACCAGCGTGTGCGGCTGGCGACCCTCGGCGACGCGCCGCAGCGCGGCATCGCCCGTGCGCTCCCACAACTCGTAGAGCCGACCCGTGAGGGTCTCGGCATCCATCGCGCTGTGGCTCGAGTGCATCATGGCGCAACACCAGACGCCAGTGCCGGACCGTCGGCACCGCGGCCGCCATCTTGCCATAGCCCCGGCGGGTTGGGAAGTAACGGCCCCGGGACAACGCCCGACGTCGCCGCGAGCTCCGCAGAGGCTCCTGGCGCGCCCGGGCTCGTCAGGCCCGGTTCGCCGGCAGGTGCAGCACCAGTGCCGCCGCCCCCGGGCCGAGCGCATCCGGCGTGACGCGGGCGGCGACGGCGGCAGCGGCGTGCCGGAACCCCTGCACGGTGCCGGCTTCGACGTCGCCCGGCTCGCCGTAGCCGGCGATGCGGATCCACGGCCCCGCCTCGGCGTCGCCGATCTCCACGGCGCGGAACCCGTTGCCGCCGAGCCGTTCGCCGACGACCTGCAGACCCTGGCGGATCGCGGCTGCCAGCTGCATGGCGTTGCCCCACCACGGCCGGGCGCTGTGGCCGGTGACGCGGACCTCGCCGACGTGCGACGAAGGCTCCGCGGCCACCTCGCGGCAGACCTCGGCCAGGTCCAGCGGCTCGCAGCCGGCCGCGGCCCAGCCGCTCTCGGCGGCGAAGTCGACCTGCACTGCCTCGCACCACTCGAGCACGTCGAGCGCCCCGTGCAGCGCGCCCTTCAGCCGGGCGCGCGAGTCCTCGGCGATCGCCCCGTCGAGTTCCTCGAGCCGCGAGCGCAGCTCGCCGAGGAACTGCTGCTGGCACTCGGCGAACGCCAGGAAGCGGCCGCCGAGTGTGCGCGCAACCCGGGCGCCGTGTTCGAGCGCATGGCCTGGCCCGGGCGGCACGACGATCACGTCGCCGGCGGGTCGCTTGCGGCCGGGCAGCACGTAGGCAGTCGTGGGCGGAGCGGCGGCGTCGGCGGACCGGGTGGACATCAGAGGCTCTCCGTTGCGGCGACCGGTTGGTCACCTGCGGGCGATGGCATCGACCGCTGGCCGGCAGCGGCTTGAGCACCTTACGCTTAGCGGCGATGGCCGAACCGCCGCCGCGCCGGACGACCCCGATCGCCGCCGAGACCGTGCGTTCGATCGCCATCGACGCCGGCTTCGACCTGGTCGGTTTCGGTCCCGCCGACCCGGGCGAGCACGGCCAGCACTTCGTCCGCTGGCTGGCAGCCGGTCGCCACGGCTCGATGCACTACCTCGAGGCCAACCGGGACCGCGCCCTGGACCCGACCCGGTGGCGCCCGGGCGTGCGGTCCGCGATCGCGCTGGCGGTCGACTACGGCGGCCCGCCGGCCGCGCTGCCGGGCGGCGGCCGCATCGCCCGCTACGCGGCCGGCCGCGACTACCACCGTTGGTTGCGCGAACGTGTGTTCGCGCTGCGCGAACGGCTCGAAGCCGCCGGCGTCCCGTACGGCTCGATGAACGGCGGCACCGACGCGGTGCCGGTGCTCGAACGGGCGCTGGCGGTGCGCGCCGGCATCGGCTTCCTCGCCAAGAGCGCGATGGTGATCTCGCCGACCCACGGTCCGTACCTGCAACTCGCCGAACTGCTGACCGGCCTGGACCTGCCCACCGATGCACCCGCCGCCGGCAGTTGCGGCACGTGCACGGCCTGCCTGGACGCCTGCCCCACCACAGCGATCACGGCACCGTTCCAGGTCGACGCCCGCCGCTGCCTCAGCTACACGACGATCGAACTGCGCGGCAGCATCCCGGAGCCGCTGCGCGCGCCGCAGGGCGAATGGCTGTTCGGCTGCGACGTCTGCCTCGAGGTCTGCCCGTTCACGCGCCGCAGCGCGCGCAGCCGCGATGTCGGCGCGGCGCGACCGCCGGTGCTGCAGCCGCACCGCATCGTCGAGACCTGGTCGCTGGTCGACGTGCTCGAGCTGACGCCGGAACGCTACGAGGCCGAGTTCACCGGCACGGCGATGCGGCGCGCGACGCGCAGCGGCCTGCGCCGCAATGCAGCCGTCGTGCTCGGCAACCGCGGCGACGACGCCGCGCTGCCGGCGCTGGTGCGCGCGCTCGCCGACCGAGACCCGATCGTGCGCGGCCACGCCGCGTGGGCGATCGGCCGCATCGACGCGCGCCATCCGGCCCTCGCGCGCGCGCGCGCCACGGAAGACGACGCCGAGGTCCGCGCGGAACTCGATGCCGCGCTGGCGCGCCGCGGCGAGTAGCGGCGCGCCGCGGCAGCGGTCAGCCGCCGATCAGGCCCTTCAGCTGGGTCAAGACCGGACCGATCGCCTTCGCGACCTCGGCGTTGCCGAGCAGGCCCGCGACCTTGTCGAGCACCGGCTTCAGCAGCGAGTCCTTGGTGGTCGCCAGCGTGCCGGACAGCTTGCCGAGATCGCCGAGCGACCCGAGCTGCTCCTTCAGACCGATCGTCAGCTTCTCCAGCGAAGCCTTGGCGGCCTCGGCGGACTTGCCGTCCGTGATGCCCGACAGGGTCTGCATCAGATCGCCGACCACCGGCTTCGCGGCGTCGAGCGACGCGAGCTGCTTCTGCGCATCGCCGAGCATGCTGGTGGCGGTTTCGGCAGCCTTGGCGGCGTTCTCGCCGCAGGCAGGGAACAACAGGCAGAGGGGAAGCACGACAGTGAGGAGGTTTCGCATCGCGGCGACGCTAGCGGAACGGCGCCCGCTTTCCGAGTGGGTGCGGCCGCTGCGGCGACCGTCGGCCGACGGCGACCGTCGCGCCGCGCCGACGGTGGCCGCGCCGCGCCGTTGCCAGCGGTGGTTCCCGGACCGGACGCGACCGAGGCCCGATCCGGTGTCGCGGCCATGCGACGGCGCGCGCCGCAGAGAGAACCCCGCCGACCGCCTGGCGCCGGCGCCGCTCGGCGCGGTGCCACCGACGGCGCGGCGGCGCCGGCCGCGTGCTTGCGGTGCTTGGCAACCGGTTTGCTCTATCGCTGGCGTGAAGAAGACCACCGCCCAGATCCCGCCCGCCGCGCCGAGCCGCAACGAGTTCTACGACGAGAAGAAGTGGTGCGAGCAGTGCGGCACCTACGTCTCCTTCCTGATGAGCGTCAACCACTCCTACTGCGTGCACTGCGGTGGCCGCGTCCGCCTGTTCTCCCGCAACGACTCGGCCCACTTCCAGGACCACGTGCAGCGCCACAAGTGGCAGGCCTCCTGAACCCCGACTCCCCGCTCCCCAACCCCGCGCCCTGACCGACGAACCGATCCCGCTGCGCCCGACCGACCGAACCTGATCCCCGCTCGCGACCTGCCGGCCACCTCCCGGCAGGTCGCTTGCGTTGGCGCCCGCCCCACCGCATCCTGGCTGCCTTCCGAACGCGAGGACGAGGCCCGTGCAGCTGCCCGAATTCCACAACGAACCCTTCACCGACTTCCAGGACCCGCAGCAGCAGGCCGCCTTCAAGCAGGCGCTGCACACGGTCGAGACGCAGATCCTCGGCAAGACCTGGCCGTGCTGGATCGGCGGCGAGCCGGTGCGCGGCAGCGCGACGTTCGAGAACTACGATCCCGGCGAGCTGACGCGCCTGATCGGCAAGTACCCGAAGCTCTCGGCGACCGACGCCGACGCCGCGGTCGAGAAGGCGCACGCGGCGTTCCCGGCCTGGGCTGCCACCGACGCCGAGTACCGCGTGCGGATCGTGCTGCGCGCCGCCGCGCTGCTGCGGGAACGCAAACACCTGTTCTCGGCGTTGCTCTGCTACGAGGTCGGCAAGTCGTGGGCCGAAGCCGACGCCGACACCGCCGAGGCGATCGACTTCCTCGAGTACTACGCCGGCCAGATGCTGCGCCTGGCCGAACCGCAGCCGGTGACGCCGGTGCCCGGCGAGCGCAACCAGATGCTCTACATCCCGCTCGGCGTCGGCGCGATCATCCCGCCGTGGAACTTCCCGCTGGCGATCATGGCGGGCATGACCACGGCCGCGCTGCTGGCCGGCAACACGGTCGTCGTGAAGCCGGCCAGCCAGTCGCCGGCGATCGCGGCGATGTGGGTCGACCTGATGTACGAGGCCGGCCTGCCGAAGCAGGTGCTGAACTTCGTCACCGGCCCGGGCTCGTCGGTCGGCGGCGCGATGGTGCAGCACAAGCTGACGCGCTTCATCTCGTTCACCGGCAGCCGCGACGTCGGCCTGTGGATCTTCGAGCAGTCGTCGAAGACGCAGAAGGGCCAGATCTGGATGAAGCGCCTGATCGCCGAGATGGGCGGCAAGGACAGCATCCTCGTCGACGCCAAGTGCGACCTCGGCAAGGCCGTCGATGCCGTGGTCGCGTCGGCATTCGGCTACCAGGGCCAGAAGTGCTCGGCGTGCAGCCGCGCCATCGTGCACCAGGACGTCTACGACGAGTTCGTGCGCCGCATCGTGCCGAAGGTCGAGGCGCTGAAGCTCGGCCACCCGTCCGAGCGCAGCAACGTGTTCGGGCCGATGGTCGACGGCGCCGCGAAGCGCAAGACGCTCGAGTACATCGAGATCGGCAAGAAGGAAGGCCGGCTGCTGGTCGGCGGCGCCGCGGGCCCGGCGTCGGGCTGCTACGTGCTGCCGACCGTGTTCGCGGACGTGAAGCCCGACGCGAAGATCGCGCAGGAGGAGATCTTCGGCCCGGTGCTGGCGATCGTGAAGGTCGCCGACTTCGAGCAGGGGCTCGCGGTCGCCAACAACACCGAGTACGGCCTGACCGGTTCGGTGTTCACCGACGACGAACGCCACAAGCAGGAAGCGCGGCGGCGCTTCCACGTCGGCAACTTCTACATCAACCGCAAGTGCACCGGCGCGCTGGTCGGCGGCCACCCGTTCGGCGGCTTCAACATGTCGGGCACCGACAGCAAGGCCGGCGGACCCGACTACCTGCTGCAGTTCCTGCAGGCGAAGACGATCAGCGAGAAGATCGGCTGAGCCGGCAGTGGACAGAGCCGCCTTCGTCCGGGAGCAACGGCGCCTGCTGGCGCTCGAGCGCGACGCCGAGATCGAAGCGGCCGAACGGCTGCGCTGCTCCCGTTCCGACGCGGAGCTGGTCGCGCGCGGCGTGACGCTGCTGCGGCTCGAGGTGGCCGACCTCGAGCCCGGTTTCGGCGGCCGCCTGCACGCGGTCCTGCGGCCGAGCCGCGGCGGCGAACTGCCATCGCACCGCTTCGGTCCCGGCGACGTCGTCGCGCTGCGCCCGAGCCGCGACGAACCGGCCATCGGCACCGGCGTGGTCGTGCGCGCGCGCCGCGACCACGTGCTGGTCGCGCTCGACGACGACGATGCCGACCTGCCAGGCCTGCTGCGGCTCGATCGGATCGCCACGGACGTCACGTTCCGTCGCCTCGACGCGGCGCTCGGCGCGCTCGGCGTCGAACGCAAGGGCGAAGCCGCGCGCCTCGGCGAAGTCCTGCTGGGCGACCGGCCGGCCGAACTGGCCCGCACGACGGCCGCGGCACCGACCTGGTTCGACGCGACGCTCGACGCGTCGCAGCAGGAAGCGGTCGCGACCGCGCTGCGCGGCGATCCGATCGCCCTGATCCACGGCCCGCCCGGCACCGGCAAGACGACGGCCATCGTCGAACTGATCTGCCAGGCGGTCGCGCGCGGCGACCGCGTGCTGGCCTGCGCTCCGTCCAACGTCGCGGTCGACAACCTGGCCGAAAGGCTGGTCCTGGCCGGCCTGCGCGTCGTGCGGCTCGGCCACCCGGCGCGCGTGCAGCCGGCCGTGCGCGACGTCGCGCTGGCGGAACAGGTGCTGCAGGCGCCCGAACAGAAGCTGCTGCGCGACGTGCGGCGCGAGATCGACCAGGGACTGCGGCTCGTGCACCGCGCCAAGAGCCGCGCCGACCGCGCCGCGGCGCGCGACCAGGTGCGCGGCCTGCGCCGCGAGTTGCGCCAGCTCGAAGGGGCGATCACCGCCGGCCTCGTTGACGGCGCCGAAGTCGTGCTGGCGACCACGACCGGGGCCGCCGATGCACTGGTGGCCGAACGCGAGTTCGACCTGGCGGTCGTCGACGAAGCCGCGCAGGCACTCGAAGCCGCCTGCTGGATCCCGCTGCTGCGCGCGCGCCGCGCCGTGTTGGCCGGTGACCACCGGCAGCTGCCGCCGACGATCCAGTCGGCCGAGGCCGCGGCGGCGGGGCTGGCCCGCACGCTGTTCGAACGGCTGGCCGCGCGCCCCGATGCGGCTACGTTCACGCGCATGCTGACGCGCCAGTACCGCATGCACGAACGCATCATGGCGTGGTCGGCGCAGCGCTTCTACGACGGCCGCGTCACGGCAGCCCCCGCGGTCGCCACGCACCTGCTGACCGACCTGCCCGGCGTCACCACCACCGAGTGGACCAGCGAACCGCTGTGCTTCGTCGACACGGCCGGCTGCGGCCACGACGAGAGCGAAGGCTTGGACGACGGCAGCAAGAGCAACGCCGGCGAAGCCGCGCTGGTGGCGCGCCTCGTCGCGGGTCTGCTCGAGGCCGGCGTGCCGGCGGCGGCGATCGCGGTGCTGACGCCGTACAACGCGCAGGTGCAACTGTTGCGCGATCGGCTCGGCGACATCGACGGCCTCGAGATCGGCACCGTCGACGGCTTGCAGGGACGCGAGAAGGAAGCCGTCGTGGTCTCGCTGGTGCGCAGCAACGAGCAGGGCGCGACCGGCTTCCTGGCCGAACTGCGCCGGCTCAACGTCGCGCTGACGCGCGCGCGCCGCCACCTGACGATCGTCGGCGACAGCGCCACGCTGGCGCACGACGCCGACCTGTGCGGCCTGGTCGAACACCTGCAGCAGCACGCCTGCTACCGCAGCGCGTTCGAACTCGGCGCGGCGGACTGAGCCTGCGCGCCGACGCCGGGTCAGAAGAACGCCAGCTCGGCGCCGCGCGTGCTCGCCGCGCCGTTGGCGACGCCGGTGTCCCAGACCCACCACTGCGTGAACAGCGACAGGCCCGCCAGCCCCGGCTCGGGCGGCAGCGGCACGCGCAGCGTGCCGAAGCCGGCGCCCGGCACACCGGCGGCACCGCCGAGCACGCCCGGCACGTGCAGTTCGGCACCGAGCGCGACGTTGACGTTGACGCCCTGGAACTGGATCGCCGCCGGCTGCAGCGCGATCAGGAACACGACCGGCGCGCCACCGCGCGCATTGTCGATGCCGACCTTGAAGTCGACGTTGCCGACGTTCGCCGGCACGCCGGCGCGCATCTGCGGCACCAGCCCGCCCGAGCCCGCCGAGGCCGCGCCGTAGAGCGCCCCGGCCGGCGGCAGCAGCTGGCTGCGCAGCGTCGGGCGATCGAACGGGAACTGCCCCGCGGCGACCCGCGGATCGGTCAGCGCGGTGCTGACGAACACCAGCAGGTCGTTGGCGGCGGGCGGCGGCACACCGACCGGCGGCGGCGCCGTCAGCGGCTGCAGCAGCGGGTCCTTGTTGTCGAGGTTCGGGCCACCACCGCCGATGTAGAAGCCGATCACCTGGTTCAGCGCCGTGAACTGGCCGGTGTGCATGAAGCTCGCACGCAGCCCGACGTTGCGCAGGCTCGGCACCTTGAACTTGCCGCGGTCGGCGAAGTTGCCGGTGATCGCCTGCCGACCCGGATCCTGCGCGACCGGCCGCAGGCCGAGGTTGCGAAACTGGCCGTCGCTGAACAGGCCCGGCGTGTGGCACAGGTTGCAGCGGCCGGGACCGTTGAACACGTTCATGCCGTTGATCTGCTGTGGCGTCATCGCGCCCGGGATGCCGGCCTGGAAGCGGTCCCACGGCGTCTGGTCGGGAACCAGCGTGCGCTGGTAGGTCGCCAGCGCCATCGCGATGCGCGCCGCGGTGACGTCCGCCGTGCCGAACGCGGCGGCGAACAGGTCCGGGTAGTCGGCACCGCCGGCCACCGCCGCGGCCATGTCGGGCGGCAGGTTGGTCGCCAGCGCCATCGGTTTCGCCGTCGTCAGCTTCTGCACCGCCTCGGCGAACGTACGGCCGTCGTGCCCCATCTCGTCGGCGGCGACGAGCGGCGCCAGCGCCTGGTTCTCGAGCGCGCCGCCGGCCGGGATCAGCACGGCGCCGGTGTCCGGATCGACGAAGGTCGAACTGGCGCGGCCGTCCCAGAACAGCTGCGGGAAGTAGCCGGCCGGGAACGCACTCGGCGCGGCGCGGCGCGTCACCTGCGCCAGGAAGCCGAACCGGTTGTCCGGGATGTAGTCGTTGTTGGCGTCGCTGCGCGGCACACCGGGCGAACCGAAGGTGTCGTCGGGCGACGGCTGCAGGCCGTCGTTGCCCGGGTGCACGGCGCGCCGCAGATCGCCGCCACCGGCGCCGAACGTGTGGCAGGTGCCACAGGCGACGCGGTTGTTGCTGGACAGCTGTTCTTCCCAGAACAGCAGCTTGCCGAGGATCGTCTTCGCGGGCGTGATCGGGTTCTGCGGTGGCACCGGGACGGGCGGCAGAGCCTGAGCGGCCAGGGTGGTGGCGAAGAGCAGGAACGGGATCGTTCGCATCGGGAGGGCGGAAGGGAGAGGGGACCGACGGGAGGCGCGCTGCAACGCATGCCGGGTGCCGCTGCCCACCGCGGCCGGGGCCGATGGCACGGTAGCATCTGGCGATGCGAACCGCCGTGCTGGTCTGTGTCGGCGCCGCCCTCGCCGCGCTCGCGGCCTGGCTGGCCTGGTCCGCCACCGCCCCGCCGGGGTTCGATGGCGTCGACGCTTCGGCGCCGCCGCGCGACAGCGACGCTGCGCACAGCAATCCCGACGACGCCACCGCGGCACCACGCACGGCCGCCCCGCTGGTCTGCGCGTGGATCGAGGCCTGGTCCGAGGCCCCGGAACCGGTGCTGGCGGCCGATCCGGGCGACCCGCGCGCCGTCACGCTGCGCGGTCGGCTGACGGTCCGCCAACGCCCGTGGCTGCACCCGCAAGGCGTCGAGATCCGGCTGACGCGCCACTGGCTCGACACGCTGGCGCCGACCGAAGTCCCGGCCGGTGGCATCGCGCCGAACAGCGAGCCCACCACCATCACGGCCGCCGACGGCACGTTCGCGCTGCGCTTCCGGCCGGTTGGCGGCGAACTGTTCTTCCTGATCGACCGCGGCGGTGCCTGGGTCGACTACCAGAAGGTGCCGCGACTCCCGCTGCTGCCGGGCGAACTCGACCTCGGCGACGTCTGGCTCGACGACCGCGGCCGCGTCACCGGGCAGGTCCTGGACCAGTTCGGCGCGCCGGTCGCCGATGCGGTCGTGCGCGCGGTCGACGAGACGCTCGGCGCGCTCGTCAGCGGCCTCGGTGACCTGCGCGCAGCGCGCGCCGCCGACGCCGAGCACTTCCGCGTCGACGGCACGACGCGCTTCGGCGCGCTGCCGGAGTGGGTCGCGCGCCGCGACGCACTGCTGCCGTTCCCGACCGCGCACACCGACCGCAACGGGCGCTTCGAGCTGCGCGGCCTGCGGCCGGGCGCCCACGAGCTGATCGTGCGGCATGCCTTGCAGGGCGTCGGCAGGTGGTCCGACGTGCAGGTCGCGGCCGCGGGCACGACCGAGATCGCGGCGCTGCGCCTCGCCAGTGGCGACTTCGTCGACCTGACGTTCGTCGACGAGGCGAACCGGCCGTGGGTCGACGCGTCGATCGCACTCGTGCACGAGCGCAGCGGCTAT
Source organism: Planctomycetota bacterium (assembly GCA_016794425.1). GTDB lineage: Bacteria > Planctomycetota > UBA1135 > UBA1135 > UBA2386 > JAEUHS01. Next base: position 95,931 of record JAEUHR010000025.1, on the reverse strand, counting down.
GGCGCCCAGGCCCGGCGCACCGACGCCGAAGGCCGCATCCGCGCGCTCGTGCACGATGCCGCGGCGACGCACGTCGTGTTCACCCACCCGACCGGCGGCCCGGGGCTCGACCTCGGTCCCGCCGCGCAGCTGGATTCGCTGGTCGTGGTGCGACCGGTGCCCGAGCTCTCGGTCGCGCTCGCCGACGCCGCCGGTGCACCGATCGCGAACGGCCGCGTGCGGCTGTTCACGACCGGCATGCAGTTCCGGGCGGTCGACCGCGAACTGCCGGCCGCGCTGCAGCCGGTCGAACGCCTGCCGGGCCTGTTCGTCGGCCGCGGGTTCGCCGGCACGGTCGCGGTCGCGACGGCGCCGGGCCATGCGCCGGCGATCGCGCGCTTCCGGCCGGACGAACGCATGCTGGCCCTGTCGCTGCTGCCGCTCGAGGAGGTGACCGTGCGTGTGCGCGATCGCAGCGGCGCGCCGATCGCCGACGCCGAAGTCCGCGTGCAGGTGCACCAGCACGAGCTGCAGAAGTTCCGCGGCGCGCAGTGGGACGCCCTCGCCAACGACCGCGCGCTGGTCGGCCGCACCGACGCGGACGGCCGGCTGCAGGTGCCGGTCTGGAGCACGTTCTTCTCGTTCGGCGCCTCGCACCGCGACTTCGCGCCGACCGCCGGCGAACGGCTGGTGCCGCAGGCCGGCCAGACGATCGACCTCGTGCTCTACCGGCCGGCTGCCGTGGTCGGCACGCTGACCACGCGCTACCACGCGGCGCCAGCCGGCCTGCGCGTGCGGGTGCGGCAGCAACCACCGAACGGCAACGTGCAGGACGCCAGCGGTTTCCTGGCCGAGCACCTCGCCGTGGTCGGCGACGGCGGCCGCTTCGAGGTCCGCGACCTGATGCCGGGCCTGTGGCGATTGCAGCCCGAACTGCCGACCGTGCCCGGCACCGACGGCGCCGCCACGATGCCGACCGCGTTCGCCGCGCACGAGGTCCTGCTCGACGAAGGGCAGGTGTGGCACAGCGAGTTCGAGCTGAACCGCACCGCGCTCACGACCAGCCAGCTCGCCGGTGTCGTGCGCCGCAACGGCATGCCGCTCGCCGACGTGCTGGTGCGCGTGCGCGCGACCAAGACGCCGACACGGTTCGTGCACCGGCGGCGCGGCGGCGAACCGGCGGCGGCACCGGCCCCCACCTGGCTGCAGCAGAGCACCACGGACTGGCTCGGCGACTTCGCGTTCAGCAGCCTCGCCACCGACACCGAGTACGAGCTGCGCTTCGACGTGCCGGTCGCCGGCCGCCTGCAGCACCTCGGCCGCCGCGTCGTCCGCACGCCGCCGCACGCCGACGCCGCGGCCACGCGCGCCGACCTCGATCTCGAGTGCGGCAACCTCGAACTGACGTGCAGCGACGGCGTGCAGCCGTTCGCCGGCCGCATGCTGCGGCTGCAGCAGCGCACCGAGAACGGCGAGGACGGCGCCTGCTTCGTGCTGCTCACCGATGCACTCGGCCGCGCACTGGTCGACGGCCTGCCGGCCGGTCCGTGGACGCTGACCGCCGTGCACGGCGGCGAGCTCGAGCCGGCCGAATTGGTGATCCCGGCGCGCGGCGTCGCGCTCGCGAACCCGGTGTTGCGGCTCTGAGCCGCGGTCTCAGCCAGACGACGCGGCCTCGACGGCCGGCGCTCGATCGGTGCCAGGGACCGCCGCGTCGGCAGCCGGCGCAGCAGTGCGCTGCAGCCGCGCGAGCTGGTGCTGCACGAGTTCGGCGTGCGCCTTCGTGGTGTCGACGCCGAGCGCGCGCCGGCAGCACCGCCGCGCCGGGCCGACGCGTCCGGCGCGCGCCAGCACGTTCGCCAGCGCGAGCCACGCCGCCGCATCCCACGGATCGGTGCGCACCAGCCGGCGGAACTCGAGCTCGGCCGCCGGCAGGTCGCCGCGCAGGTAGGTCGCCATGCCGGCCGTGAACCGCTCCGGGCGCGCCTTCGCGGCCGCCGACCAGCGGCGCCGCCACAGCGCGAAGCCCAGCGCCGCGACCGTCAGCAGCGCGGTCGCCTGCATCAGGCCGAGCGGCAGCAGCAGGTCGCCACCGCTGGCGCGGTAGACGTAGTGCGCGACCAGCCACCAGTCGACCAGCACCCACAGCGCCACCGTGCTGGCCGCACCGATCCGTGTCCGCCCCGTGTGCAGGTAGTACCACGCCGCCGCCTGGCCGGCGGCGAACAGCAGCAGGTTCGGCCAGAGCTGGTCTGCGAACACACAGCGAAGCTACGCCGGGCCCCGACGCGGCGCTACTGTGCCGCCGCCGATGTCGCCGTCCGCCTGCCGCCTCTACCTGCTGTTCACGCCGGCGAACTGCACCGGCGAACCGTGGGCCACGCTGGCGCAGGCGCTGGCCGGCGGCGTCGACCTCGTGCAGTGGCGGCCAACAGCGCCGGATCTGGCCGGTTTCCAGCGCTGCCGCGACCTCTGCCGCCGCGCCGGCGTGCCGCTGGTCGTCAACGACGACGTGATGCTGGCCGTGCGCGGCCGCGCCGACGGCGCGCACATCGGCCAGGACGACATGCCGGCCGACGCCGCGCGCAAGCTGCTGGTGCACGGCTGGCTCGGCGTCAGCACGCACGATCCGGACCAGATCGCCGCCGCCGCGGCCGCCGGCGCCGACTACGTCGGCTTCGGGCCGTGCCATCCGACCGCGACCAAGGGCTACACGGTCGGCAAGACGCTGGCGGAAGTCGAAGCCGCGGTCACCGCCGCCGCCGCCCGCGGCCTGCCGCTGTTCGCAATCGGCGGCATCACTGCAGCCAACCTGTTGCCGCTGCGGCTCGCCGGTGTCGACCGCATCGCGGTCAGTTCGGCGATCCTGCAGAGCCCGGATCCGCAGGCGGCGGCGGCGGCGTTGCGACGGCTGTTGTGAACGACGGTTGCTTCACCAGTGCCCGATCACCGCTTCGGCCGCATCGCTGGTGACCGCGCCGAAGCCGTTGCCAGCCAACGGATCGAGCACCAGAGCCTGGTTGTAGAAGCGCGTGCCGACCCAGACCGGGTCGGCCGGGATCGGCAGCAACCACTTCGCCTGCGTGCCGGCGCCGACCACCGGGACGATCGCGTCGAGCGACACGTGCAGGTTGCAGCCTGGCATGCCGACGAAGCCGAGGTCGACGGGGTTCGGCAGGCGCTGCCAGCCGAAGACCAGGAACGCGACGTCGACCGGCAGGTCGAACAGTGTGACCTGCAGGGTCTTGCCGAGGTGCGGTGTGTCGCGCGGGATCAGGCGGGTCGGGGGGCGTGAGCCGGCGCAGCCGGGGGCGAAGCTGACGTAGGTGCAGGTCGGGCCGACGCGGGCGGTGACCATCAACCAGGCTGCCGTGATCTCGACGTAGGACGTGCCTGGGTCCAGCGGCGGTATGTAGCCGTAGATCCCTGGCTGCCTCCCGATGGGATCTACCATGCCATCGGACCGACGCAGGGCGATGTGGCCCTCACCGGCGTCCATCTGTACGTAGCTGACACCGAACGGCAACGTCGGCAGTGGCATCGCGGGGGGTGTTCCCCAATGCACGACACTGCCATCGGACCGCAGCGCCGCAGAGAAGCCGTACGCCGCGGCAACCTCGACGTAGCGCAGACCTGGCGGCAACGGCGGCGCGACCAACTGGCCGTTCCAGTTCGATCCGACGCCGGTGATCTGCCCGTCCGAGCGCACGAGCAGGGTCGTACTGTAGTTCAGGTCGGCGTGGACGTAGGTCACTCCTGCAGGCGGCGCCGGGATGTTGGAGCAGCCAGCCGTGTTGTCGCCGAAGGCGACCGCCGTGCCGTCCGAACGCCGCGCCACGGTGTGACCCGGACCGACCCAGAAGTCTGGTGTGTAGGTGACCCCGGCCGGCAGCGGCGGCACGTTGCACTGTCCCGCTGTGTTGTCACCCCAGGCGAGCAATTGGCCGCCGTGCGCCAGTGCCACGGTGTGCAACTCGCCGCAGCCGACCGCGAGCCACCGCTTCGACTGCAGGGCCGTCGGGACCTGCGTGACGCCGTTGATGTCACGTCCCCAGCCCACCAGCTCTCGCTCCGTCGTCACGGCCACGTTGTGGTACGCCCCCGCCGACACTGCGAGGAAGCGCGATGGGCGAGGCACGGAGGGCAATAGTGGCACTGGACCCTGGAGGAACTCCTGAAGACCCCATACCAGCACCGTGCCGCTACGGAGCAAGGCTACGCTATGTGCAGTTCCGCAGGCCAGTTGGATGCACACGTCACCTGCGGGAATGGTGGGGGCATTACCTTGGCCAAGCGACTGGTCCCCCCAGGTGATGAACACCCCATCCGAACGCAATGCGCTGCTGTGCCACTTACCGGCGGCAGCCATCACGTAGGTCTGCCCAGTTGGCAACGGGGGGACATTGCACTGGCCATCTGCGTTGTCGCCCCAAGCCACGACCTGCCCGTCCGAACGCAGTGCAACCGCATGACACTGCCCAGCGTACAGGTCGACATACACAACACCCGCTGGTAGCTGTGGGACGTTACATTGGCCGTTGGCATTGTACCCCCACGCGACAATCGTTCCATCATGCTTGAGTGCCATGGAGTAGTCAGTTCCCACGGCGACCTTGGCTACACTCCATTGTGTGAGACTTGGTGGGATCGTCGTCTCGCCGTAGAGCACGAACGCAGGATCGGCCCATGCCACGACATGGCCGTCGGATCGCATTGCCATTCCGTGGCTTCCGACAGCAACCTGAGTGTAGTTGACATTCGCAGGGAGTAGTGGCGCCGGCGGCAACCCCGTCCATCCCCACTGCGCAATCGTGCCATTGGAGAGAAGGCCGAGACAGCATCCGGTCGTGATAGCCAAGTCTACATAACGGAGACCAGGTGGTGCTGGTGGCACCCGACAGCCACCGTATGTGTTCTGGCCATTGACGAAGATGCGTCCTCCGCTTCGAAGAGTCCCGGTTACGTGGCCACCGGCAGCCACTCGCTCGAATCGCCCTGATTGGCTTTCCGTGTCACTGTGGAACGTGCCCCATGTCCGGACCGAAGTCGGCCATTCTAGAGCAGTCTGCGCATGCAAGGATGCCGTGCCCCACAGCAGGATGAGCATTCTCACGAATGCCGAGTGCATCGATTGGTTCAAGACATTGCGCATCAGAGCACCTCTCTTGCACCACCGGGCGTGGGCCCGTTGGGATTCTCAAGGCCTTCAGTCCATCACAGAGGCAGCCCGATGGCCGCGCTCGCCGTGGTTTCCGATCTCATGGCTGCCTCACTTTCTCGGGAAGGCGCCGACAGTCCCAGCAAGGGCAGCTACCCCTGCTTCCCGGAGACTCTACCTCTCGCCAATCCCGAAGTGGGCGCCATGCTGCGGTCGCACGCACACTTCGTCAACCCGCCCTGCTACGGGGAGATTGCCCCCTCGAAGGCCGAGGCAGTTCACCCGGCACAGCACCCGTTCAGCAACACGCACTCCTACCTCACACGATCAGCATCGCGTCGCCGAACGAGAAGAAGCGGTAGCCGCGGTCGACCGCCTCGCGGTAGGCGGCGAGGATCTCGTCGCGGCCGGCGAATGCCGCGACCAGCATCAGCAGCGTCGAGCGCGGCAGGTGGAAGTTCGTCAGCAGCGCGTCGACGACGCGCACCGGCCGCCCGGGATACAGGAACAGCGTCGACTCGCCACTGCCGGCCGCCACCGTGCGGTCGTCGCGGGCGCAGGTCTCGAGCACGCGGCAGCTCGTCGTGCCGACCGCGACGACGCGGCCCCCGCGCGCGCGCGTCGCGGCGACCGCCGCGGCGGTGGCTGGCGGCAGTTCGTAGGTCTCCGCGTGCATCCGATGCTGCTCGACGACGTCGGTGCGCAGCGGCGCGAACGTGCCCTCGCCGACGTGCAGCGTCACGAACGCGATCTCGACACCGGCGGTGCGCAAATGCTGCAGCAGTGCGTCGGTGAAGTGCAGCCCCGCGGTCGGCGCCGCGACCGCGCCGGGCACGCGCGCAAACACCGTCTGGTAGCGCTCGCGGTCTCTCGCCGCGTCCTCGTGGCCGTCGCGGGCGATGTACGGCGGCAGTGGCGCGCGGCCGCAACGCTCGAGCGCCGCGGCGACGTCGCCGTTCACCGCGGCCAGTTCGACCTGCCAGCGGCCGCCGCCGAGCGCGGCCAGCAGCCGCAGCTCGAGCGCACCGTCCTCCATCGCCAGCCGATCGCCCGCGTGCAGCCGTTTGCTCGGCTTGACGAACGCCTCGCCGCGCGCGTCGTCGAGCCGCAGCAGCAGGCACTCGACCGCGCCGCCGCTCGGGCGGCGACCGCGCAGGCGCCAGGGCCGCACGCGCGTGTCGTTCAGCACTAGCAGATCGCCGGCGCGCAGGAAGCGCGGCAGGTCGCGCACGTGGTGGTGTTCGTGCCGCCGCGCCGCGCGGTCGAACACGAACAGCCGCGCGGCGTCGCGCGGTTCGGCCGGCCGGTCGGCGATGCGTCCGGGCGGCAGGTGGAAGTCGAACTCGGTGACCAGCACGGGCCGTCGTCATACTGCGGCCCGCCGGCGATTGCCCGCACCGGCTCGGCGCGCCAACATGGCGCCGATGCACCGCTCCTCGCTGCGCCTGCTGGCGTCGGTCCTGCCGCTGTGGGCGGCCTGCAGCGCCGGCAGCGGCGACGACAGCACGCCGCTCGACAGCCGCGCGGCGCCGCTCGACCTGCTGGCGTGCCGCGCGCGCGTCGACAGCCCGTTCCAGTTCGCCGAGATCGCGCTGCGCAGCGCGCAGAACCTCGGCACCGGCCGCGTCGCCGACAAGGCCGGCACCGAACGCGGCGCACGACTGCATCCGGACGGCCGCCGCGTCGTGTTCGCGCGCGAACGACAGCCCGGCGATGCGGACAGCCGCGAACTGTTCACGTCGTCGGTCGACGGCTCGAGCGCCGAGGCGCGGCTGACGCTGAACGACGCGCGCGACGACGAACCGTGCTGGTCGCCGACCGGCGACCGCCTGCTGTTCACGTCGGACCGCGCCGGCGCCGCCGCGCTGTGGCTCGCGGCCGCCGACGGCACCGGCGCGCAGCCGTTCGTGTTGCCGCCCGCCGGCGACCAGGATGGCGAAGCCGACTGGTGCCGCGCCACCGACCGCGTCGTGTTCGTGCGCACGGCGGCGAACGGCCACGCCGCGCTGTGGCTCGCCAACGGCAACGGTTCGGGCCTGGTGCCGCTGACCGACGGCGGCGCCGGCCCCGGCGACCACGCACCGGCGTTCGCGCCGGCCGGCGACCTCATCGCGTTCGTGCGGCGCACCGGCGCCGACGCGGCCACGCTGTGCACGGTCGACACCGCGACGTTCCAGGTCGCGACCGTGCTGCAACCGGCCGGCGACGTCGCGACGCCGCGCTGGTCGCCGGACGCCGCCCGCCTGTTCTTCGGCCTCGCCGAGCCGGCCCGCGGCCGCACCGGCCTGCGGCTCGCAACGGTCGCGGTCGGCGGCGGCGAACCGGTGCTGCTGTGGCCCGACGAACGCTGGCGGCTCGAGGGCCTCGACGTGTGGCCGTCGCTGCAGCCCGATCCGGCGGCGCTGGCACCGGTGGTGCTGCCGGTCACCGGCGCGCAGGTGCAGATCGCCAGCGGTTCGGCGGCGTTCGGCACGCGCGAGCAGATGCTGGCCGAGGACGGCCAGGAGTTCGTGCTGGTGACGCAGAACACCGGCCAGCGCGAGGTCGCCGGCATCAACTGCCGCTACGACCTGCCGGTCGCGGCGGCCGAGCACGTGCTCGAGCTGCGCGTGCGCGCCGTCGCGCGGACCAGCCAGCCGGGCGCCGACGCGATCCTGCGCATGTCGATCTACAACCCGGTCGACGAACGCTTCGACACCGTGGTCGAACTGGCGGCCGATTCGGCCGCGCCGCGCACGCTGGCGTTCCGCACGCGCAGCCTGCGGCACGTGACGCGCGAGAAGCAGCTGCGCGTCACCGTGATCGCCGACCAGCCGCCCGGCCAGAGCGCCGAGCTGCACGTCGACCTGGTCGAGGTCGAACTGGTCGCGCGCTCGGCGCCGTGACGGCGGCGGTCAGTGCCACCAGCGCGCGGCGTCGAACAACAGGCCGGTGTGCGCGCCGATCCAGATGCCGCGCCGCGTGTGACCGTGGTGGCGGCCGATCGCGGCGCCGATGCCGGCGCCGACCACCGTGTGCACGGGGAACCACGTGCCGCGCCGGCGGTGCCGTTCGTAGTCGTACGACCACGTGCGCGCGGGCTCGCCGGCATGGACCTCGACCGGCCGTTCGACCTCGACCTCGACCGGCACTTCGACGACCTGCGTGAACGTGCGGTGCACGACTTCGGTCCGGACGCCGGGCGCCGCGTCGACGGCCGGCGGCGCGGCGCGCTGGTCGGCGTCGGCGCGCTGGCCGACCGTGCGCGACAGGTCCGCCTGCGGCACGTCGATCGCGAGCGGCGGCACCTGCGGCACGCGCGCCACGGTCGGCGCAGCCGCGCAGGCGGCGAACAGGCACAGGGGCAGGACGGACGTCACGCGCATCGGCGGCCTCCTCAGCGGTTCCAGCTGACGGTCAGCTGCCAATCGGCCGCTTCGGCCTGCTTCGAGATCGCCTCGAACCAGATCGTCTGGCCCGGAGACAGCGTGCGCGGCGTCCGCGCGGTGGCATCGCCGATCGGCTGCCGCTGGTTGTCCTGGAACACCACGTCGACCAGCACCTGCAGGATCTCGTCGTCGGTGTTCAGGATCGGCACGATGACCTTCAGCTGGTTCGTGCCGGCGATGCGTTCGACCTTCGGCCGGCCGAAGCGCACGACGTCGTCGAGTTCCTGGTCGGTCACCAGGATGTTGCTGCCGTCGAACGCCTCGTTCTCGATCGAGCGGCCGGCGTAGGGCGGCCCGGACGAGCAGGCGCCGAGCGCGAACGTGGTCAGGATGGCGGACACGGAGACGTGGAGTCGGTTCATGGTTCAGTCCTCGAGCGGGCGCACCTCGGTCACCGCCGGCTCGATGCGCGAGGGATCCTCGACGCCGTCGAGCCGGAACGTGCAGGTCGTGTCGTTGCCGTCCAGCAGCGCTGCCCGACCGAGCGTCACCCAGTCCGGCGACGACAGCGAGCCCGGATTGCCGAGCGCGAACGAGCGGTACGGGCCGGCGACGCGGCGCGCGATCGCCGCCTCGATGCGCCACTCGCCGCCCTCGGCTTCCTGCCAGACGCGGGTCACGACCGGCGGCTTCAGCTTGAAGAACACGGCACCGGCGACCTCGGCCTTGGCCTTGTCGACCACGGCGTTGACGTAGTCGGCCTTGCGTTCGGTCGGCATGCCCTTGGCGTCACCGGTGACGACCCACGTGCGGTCCAGCAGCTCGACGTTCTCGATCAGGTCCTCGACGCGCACCGAGACCTGCACCGAAGCGCCGATCAGGAACTCGGGCCGCGCACCGGCGGTCGGCCGCGCGACGTTCGGCTTCTCGATCAGCGACCGCAGCTGCACCGGCTGCCAGGTGATCACGACGCGGTGCGAGGGCACCAGCTGCTGGCCGGCCTTCTCGCGCTCGCGCACGGCGCTCTGCGCGTTGGTCTGCACTCCGCCGCTCTTGGCGGCGATCTTGACCAGCTTGCTGTTGCGCAGGTACTCGGCGATCTTCGGGCCGGCGAACTCGCCGCGCTCGCGGCCGACGACGGCGTTGTCCTGCTCGTCGATGCGCTCGAGCTGCCACTCGCGCAGGTCGCCGTCCTGCAGGTCGACGACCACGGTCGCATCGAGGCCTTCCGGGCTGGCGACCTTGGCCTTGACCTTGACCTCCCACTGCCGGTCTTCGGCCTTCTGCTTGTCGAGCACTTCGTAGGCGAGCACGAAGCCGGCGATCTGCTGCTGCACCCATTCGCGTTCGCTGTCGGCCTCGCCGTCGAACCAGCCGTCCTGGTCGCCCTCCTTGCTCTGCGAGACCACCGACAGGCGGCTGCGCACACCGCCGCCGCGCGCGACGCCGATGCCCTTGACCTTGGCGACCGCGTCCTCGATCGCGTTGGCCAGCGCCGAACGGTAGTTGGTGGCGCGGCCGAACCCCTCGCTCCAGGTGCCGTCGGCCGCCTGGGCCGCAGGTGCAGTGGGTGCCGGCGCCGCCGGCGGCGGCGTGGTCGGTTCCTGGCAGACGGCGCCGTGCGCGAACAGCGCAGCGAGCGCGGGAGTGGCGAGGGCACGGATCATGTTCGGTGGTCCTGCGGGCGGGGTTGCAGAAAGGCGCCGCAGAGCGCGCTCGGGCGCGCGCGGTTGCGGCCGTGGACGAACGCCGTCATGGTACCGCGCGCGGCGCCGCTGGCATCGGCGGCAGCGAGCGCGCCAGATACCAGGCTTCGCCGGTCGCCGGCACCTCGACGTCGAGCTCCTGGCGGAACTGCGGCAGCGGTCGGCCACGCGCGTCGAGGAAGTCGATCGTCAGCCGGTGCGGCCCGGGCGCCACGTCGGCGGTCAGCACGTGCACGCTGGAGGGCAGGGTCGGCCAGTGCCGCGCGTCGGCCGCCGACGACGTCAGGATGCCGGCCAGCAGCAGCACGCCGCCGGCGATCGCCTGCGTGCGCGCCTTGTCGCCGCTGCTGCGTGCGGCCTGGTCCAGCAGCACGACACCGGCGACGGTGCTCGCGGTTTTGAACACGGCCTTGCCCTCGCGGATGCCCTCCATCGCCGTGCCGCCGCGCGTCGTCGCCTGGTACTCGACGTCGAGCAGCAGTGAGGCGGTGCCGAGGTCCCGGCCGTCGAGCGACGCGCGCGCCGCGACCGCCGGGTGCGGCCGCGGCCGGAACATCGCCAGCGAGTCCTGGTGGCCGCCCGCGTACTTCTCCGGCCCCATGCCACACTCGAGCAGCAGCACGAGGTTGCCGCGCTGCGGCGCCGCGAGCACCGGGTTGTCGGCCACGCCGCGGGCCCCGTGTTGGCATGCGAACGTGTGCGCGGTCTGCGCCTCCTTGAAGAAGTCGGCCGCCTCGCCGCTGCCCATCAGCGCGCTGAACCGGCCGGCCATCCAGAACAGCAGCGCGTTGTCGGCCTGGAACTTCTCGTCGCCGACCTCCGCGTCGGCCAGGATGCCGCGCTTGCACGCCGCACGCGCGTTGTCGGCCTCACCCTTCCACAGGAAGCAGAGCCCGAGGTAGCAGGCGTTCATCGCCTGCTCGTACGGGTCGCCCTTCCAGGTCTTGCTGCTCTCGCTGCCGAGGATCGCGCCGGTGACCTCACCGCCGCTGGCAGACCAGCTGCCCATGATGCGGCCGGCCGCCGCGAAGTTCTGCCGCGCCGCCTCGTGGTCGCCGCGGTAGAGCTCGCACTGCGCCAGCACGTTGCGCACCAGCGCCTCGTTCTCGGCGTCGCCGTCGACGAGTTCCTCTTCGGCGAACGTCGCGACGCGCGCGAGGTCCCCGGCGACGAACGCGTTCAGCGGCACCTTCGGCTGGCCCGTGGCGCAAGCGCCCGCCAGCAGGGCCACGAGCGGAAGCCAGCGGCAGCGCATGGGGTGCCGCGGGCTCAGCGGTTGATGACCGACTTCTCGGACTCGGTCTTCATCTCGTAGTCGCCGGTCCAGCACAGCTCGCCGGTGACGAGGTCGGTCAGCTCGAACGTGACCAGATAGTAGGCCGACTTCAGGCGCCCGGCCTGGCGGTCGCGGCTCTTGATCGTGCCCTTCAGCACGAAGTCACTACCGGCGACCATGCGATCGTTGGTGCCGGACACCTGGCCGCGCTCCTTCATGCGCCGCTCCGCGTCGACCAGGTCGTTGGCCTGCGGCGACCGGTCGAGGATCTTGATCTGACGGCCGAACGCCTCGAACAGGTTCGTGCGCAGCTTGGTCAGGATGATCTCCTTGTCGATCGTGTCGCTGCTGTCGTTGCGCAGTTCGTAGATGAAGAACGAGGCGCGCTCGCCGTCGCGCGCCGGCGCCAGCACGCCGGAGGCCTTGATCTTCGCCGCCATGTCGGCGGCCATGGTCTTGATGTCCTGGCTCTGCAGGCCGGTGCCGGTCACCGTGTCGGGGGCGTCGGCGGCGACACGCGTGTCGCGCGTACCGGCGCAGGCGGTGAGCAGGGCGCAGAGGGTCATGGCGGCGAAGCGGATCGTCATGTTCGTTTCCTGGGGTGGCATTGGCTGCGGGCGCGCCGCGCGTGCGGCAGGCCCACGAAAGCGGCCCGAAGCGTAGGCCGAGCCATCTCGTTGTGCCACCGAGCCGCGCGGCGTTTTCGCTGGCGATGGCGGACGACGCACCTACGCTACCCGGCTCGGCGGGATCGTCGCACCAGTGCCCCACTCCACCGTACTCATCATCCCGGCCTACCGCGAAGCCGGCCGCGTGGGTCCGATCGTCCGGCGCGTGCGCGACACGGGCCTGCCGCTCGACATCGTCGTCGTCGACGACGGCAGCGCCGACGCGACCGCGGCCGAAGCGCGCGCGGCCGGCGCCCTGGTCGTGCGGCACCCCTACAACCTCGGCTACGGCGCCGCGCTGCACACCGGCTACTGCTACGCGTTCCGCCGCGGCTACCAGCGCGTGCTGCAGATGGACGCCGACGGCCAGCACGAACCGACGATGCTGCCGCGGCTGCTGCGCGCGCTCGACGACGGTGCCGACGTGGCGCTCGGCTCGCGCTACCTCGACGGCACGCCGCCGCCGCAGAGCCTCGCGCGGCGGCTCGGCACACGGCTGTTCGCGCAGGTCGCGTCCTGGTGGCTGCGGCGGCCGATCACCGATCCGACCAGCGGCTTCCAGGGACTGTCGCGGCGCGCGCTGGAGTCCGTCGTGCACGACGGTTTCCCCGAGGACTACCCCGACACCGACATCCTGGTCGAACACCACCGCCGCGGCCTCGCGGTCGTCGAGGTGCCGGTCGTGATGCGCACGCGGCTCGGCGGCGTGTCGATGCACCGCGGCGCCCGCATCGCCTACTACGGCTACAAGATGTTCCTGACCCTGTGCCTGTTGCCGGTGCGCCGCCCGACGCCGCTGCGCCGGCGCGACACCGTCGCGAGGTTGCCGTGATCGCCGCGCTGTGGCAGGCCTGGAGCTCGGTGTCGACCGAACTCGAACCGCTGCCGGACCGCCAGCGCGCCGTCGCGCTGGTGCTGGCCGGCGGCCTCGTCGCGCTGACGTTCGAACTCGTGCGCCGGCGCAAGCTGCGCGAAGAGTATTCGTGGGTCTGGGTCGCGACCGCGCTGGTGCTGGCGGCACTGGCGCTGCAGCAGGACCTGCTGCTGACGATCAGCCGCTGGATCGGCTCCGCGAACGTCGTCTCGACGTTGTTCTTCGGCGGCTTCCTGTTCGTGCTGGCACTGCTGCTGCAGGTGTCGGTGCGGCTGTCGCGCCTCACCCACCGCCACCGCACGCTCGGCCAGCGCATGGCGCTGCTCGAAGAGGAACTGGCACGGCTGCGCGACGGCGGCACGCGGCGCACGCCGTCCGAGCAGCGCGACGACGACCAGGGCGAAGTGGCGTGACGCGATGGCGACCGGTGATCCGGATCCGGCCGCGCTGACCCGCTCCATCGCGCACGAGTTCCGCCGCCGCCTGCTCGGCGAGATGCTGCCGCGGATCTCGGCCTGCCTCGACCGGCTCGGCCCCGCCGGCGTCTGGCAGCGGCCGGCGCCACACTGCAATTCGGCCGGCAACCTGGTGCTGCACCTGTGCGGCAACGCGACGCAGTGGATCCTGGCGACGTTCGGTGTCGTGCCGGACCAGCGCGTGCGCGACGAGGAGTTCGCGGCGACCGGCGGCCCGTCGCCGGCCGAACTGAAGGCGCGGCTCACCGCGGTCTGGACGCGCTGCTGCGACACCGTCGACGCGCTGCCGGCCGCCGAATGGCTGCGCGAACGCACGATCCAGCAGCGCTACCGCGAGACCGGCCTCACCGCGGTGCTGCACGTGCTCGAGCACGCGAGCGGCCACGCCGGCCAGATCTACGCCTGGACCAAACAGGCGACCGGCCAGGACCTGCGGTTCTACGACCTCTGATCACCAGTGCCCGATCACCGCTTCGGCCGCATCGCTGGTGACCGCGCCGAAGCCGTTGCCAGCCAACGGATCGAGCACCAGCGCCTGGTTGTAGAAGCGTGTGCCGACCCAGATCGGGTCGGCCGGGATCGGCAGCAACCACTTCGCCTGCGTGTTGGCGCCGACCAGCGGCACGATCGCGTCGAGCGACACGTGCAGGTTGCAGCCTGGCATGCCGACGAAGCCGAGGTCGACGGGGTTGGGCAGGCGCTGCCAGCCGAAAACCAGGAACGCGACGTCGACCGGCAGGTCGAACAGTGTGACCTGCAGGGTCTTGCCGAGGTGCGGCGTGTCGCGGGGGATCAGGCGGGTCGCGGGGCGTGAGCCGGCGCAGCCGGGGGCGAAGCTGACGTAGGTGCAGGTCGGGCCGACGCGGGCGGTGACCAATTCCAGGGCGGCAGTGACCTCGACGTAGGACGTGCCCGGAGCCAGGGGCGGGATGTAGCCGTAGATCTGAGGATGACGCCCAATCGGGTCGACGTTGCCGTCGGACCGGCGCAGGGCAATGTGGTCGACCCCACCCTCCATCTGGACGTAGCTGACGCCAAAGGGAAGGGCTGGCAGCGGCATTGTGAGAGGCCCTCCCCAGTGCACGACACTGCCGTCCGAACGCAGCGCAGCGGCGAAGTTGTAGGCACCCGCAGCCTCGACGTAGCGAAGCCCCATCGGCAACGTCGGGACTGGTTGGGGCGCCGCCCACGGGGAGCCGACCGCAACCAGAGCGCCGTCCGATCGCACCAACAGTGTCGAATGGTAGTTCAGGTCAGCCTCCTCGTAGGTCACACTGGGCGGCAGTGACGGTATGTTCGAGCAGCCTCCACTGTTGTCACCAAAAGCCACCACCACACCATCCGACCGCACTGCCACGTTGTGGCCTGGACCAACCCAGAAGTTCGGTGTGTATGTCACCCCTGGCGGCAGCGGCGGCACGTTGCACTGACCCGCTGAGTTGTCGCCCCAGGCGAACAACTGGCCGCCGTGCGCCAAGGCCACGGTGTGCAACTCGCCGCAGCCGACCGCGAGCCACCGCTTCGACTGCAGGGCCGGCGGGACCTGCGTGATGCCGTAGATGTCACGCCCCCATCCCACGAGCTCACGTTCCGTAGTCAGGGCCACGTTCTGGAAGGCACCGGCTGACACAGCAACGAACCGCGATGGTCGAGGCACGGACGACAATATCGGCACAGGACCCTCAAGGAAGTCTTGATGGCCCCAGACCCGCACCTCGCCACTTCGCAGCAGTGCGACGCTGTGTGCGGTTCCGCAGGCCAGTTGGATGCACACGTCACCTGCAGGAATCGTGGGGACATTACCCTGGCCAAGCGACTGGTCGCCCCAGGTGATGAACACGCCGTCCGAACGCAATGCGCTGCTGTGCCACTTGCCTGCGGCTGCCATCAAGTAGGTCTGCCCAGTTGGCAACGCGGGAACGTTGCACTGGCCATATGCGTCGTCGCCCCAGGCCACGACCTGACCGTCCGAACGCAGCGCGACCGCATGACTCTCCCCAGCATAGAGGTCGACGTAGACAACACCCGGAGGGAGCTGTGGGACGTTGCATTGGCCGTTGGCATTGTACCCCCACGCGACAATCGTTCCATCATGCTTGAGTGCCATGGAGTAGTCAGTTCCCACCGCGACCTTGGCTACGCTCCATTGTGTGAGACTTGGTGGGATCGTCGTCTCTCCGTAGAGCACGAACGCAGGATCGGCCCATGCAACGACATGGCCGTCAGATCGCATTGCCATTCCGTGGCTTCCGACAGCAATCTGAGTGTACTTTGCATTCGCAGGTAGTAGTGGCGCCGGCGGCAAACCCGTCCATCCCCACTGCGCAATCGTGCCATTGGAGAGAAGGCCGAGACAGCATCCGGTCGTGATAGCCAAGTCTACATAACGGAGACCAGGTGGCGCTGGTGGCACCCGACAGCCACCGTGTGTGTTCTCGCCATTGACGAAAATGCGTCCGCCGCTTCGAAGAGTCCCGGTTACGTGGCCACCGGCAGCCACTCGTTCGAATCGTCCTGATTGGCTTTCCGTGTCACTGTGGAACCTGCCCCAAGTCCGGACCGAAGTCGGCCACTCGACAGCAGTCTGCGCATGCAAGGATGCCGCGCCGCACATCAGGATGAGCATTCTCATGAATGCCGGGTGCATCGATCGGTTCAAGACATTGCGCATTAGAGCACCTCTCTTGCACCACCAGGCGTGAGCCCGGTGGGATTCTCACGGACTGCAGTCCATCACAGAGGCAACCAGATGGCCGCGCTCGCCGTCGTTTCGGTCGTTTCGTTAGGCCCGCACGTCAAGCCGCCCGGCAGTGGTGGGCTGGTCGGAAACCAGCAGAAGATCTGCACGGTCATCGCCGGAGCCGGCAGCGGCGGCGGGACCACGAAGTTCACCGGCACCCGAATCGAGTGCCCAGGCAAGCCGACACCCGCGAACAGCAACGGGCCGACCACGAACGCGTTCGGCGCAAACACCTCGACCCCGTTCATGAACGGCGGCAGCAGCACGAGACCAGGTGCCGGAGTCCCCGCGGCCCCAGGGATGTCCCACTGCCAGGCTGTGAACACCACACTCGTCGGGCGGCTCACGACCAGCGCGCCGTTGGTCACGATGTTGGCCGCCGGCGCGTCGCCCTCGTAGTCGAGCAGCATGCGCGACAGGATCGGCGCGGAATCGCCGATCTGACGGCCGAACTGCGACAGCGCACAGGCCGGTGTGGTCCCGCCGGTGAGTCCGGCTGGCAACACGAACGGACCCTGGTCACCCGACAAGTCGGTACGGCCGGTGCCGAACGCCTGTCCGGCCCGCGCCGGCGGCAACATGTCGAACACCACCCGCACCGCGTCCGCCGGGAGCGCCGCGTCGCGAGCGCGACCCGTCACACCGCTGAAGCCGCCGAGGAAGTCCGCCGCATCCGTGTAGCCGGCCACGTTGACGCGGGCGCGCTGGTCGACGGCCACACCACCACCCGCCGGGTCGTCGAGCCCGAACGTCGGGAACGCCAGGCCAACGGTCGTTGCGTTGACGAGACCCATGCCCGCCGGACGCTCCGCGATGGGACCCGTGCCGCCTGCGCCCGCCCCGAGGGCACCGCCGATCTGGTCCTGCCGCACGACGCGGATCTGCGTCGGCGACGCGCCGAGGACGCTGGTGTCGAGGTAGTAGCTCGTGATGCCCATGTCCTGGTTGGCACCGCCGGCAGGCCCCTCCGTGAACCCCGCGGCGACGAACTGGTCGGGGTACTCGTTCCAGCTCTGCACGCCGGTGTAGCCATCGTCGCCCGTGCCGCCGAAGTACTGCCCTCCTTCGAGCACGAGTCCGGTGGCGTCATCGGCGACCATCATCACGAAACCGTCGGTGCCGCCACCGATGGTCGGCGGCGACACGGGGTGCCATGGCAAGCCGACGAACAGTCCGGGGTCATCCGTCGACCCCACGATGGCCAGCATGTCCTCGAGGGTACTGGTGACGGAATCGAAGAAGCCGTCCCGCAACACGACGACGTCGCGAGCGATCGTCTGTTGCTCGAGACCGCCGAATGAAGCCAGACTGTCGGCGACCAAGTCGTTGCCCGGCGAGGGTCCGCGCGTGGGGCTGGCATCGAAGCAGATGCCGATGCCGCTCGAACCCGGCGTGCCAAACGTGGAGCATCCGACTACCACGAACCGGTCGACGATCGGCTGCACGAGGTAGTCGACGTCGACCTCGGCAATGCCGAACAGGCCTTCGCGCCCGCCGAGACCAGTATCGAAGTTGGTGTGGAACTCGACGGCCGGCACCCCGCCACCGAAGCGCGAGACGCGACCGACGATCCCGTCCCACTCCCCTGCCGCGCCCGGCAGGAACGCAGCGGGCAGCTCGAGGGACAGCGTCGTGCCCGGTCCCGGATCACCGTGCGAGCTGATGCCGCAGTAGGTCACCGTCTCGCGGCCATCCGGCTCGACGCGGATGCTGACGTCGGTGATCGCGCACGAGTGCTCGGGGTTGCTGCCGAAGACGTGGTGTGTCCAGAGCAGGTTGCCGTCGCCGTCGAGCACCGAGATGAAGCCGGTCGGTGCCTGGGCGGTCGCGGCTGGGAATTGCCCCGCCGCGCCGGGCAAGCGCTGGTCGTAGGTCTCGCCGCAGATCGCGATGCGTGTCGCCGCAGCAGTCGCCTCCGGCCATACCGCGATGCCGCGGGCGTTCGTAGCTCGGTCGGTTTCGAAGGGTGCAGTGATGCGTCCCCCGTAGAAGTACTTCTGCCAGACGATGTCCTGGAACGGCGCTACCCCAGCCGCGAGCGGCTCGGCCCGCGTGCACTGCACCATCACGACCTGGCGGCGCTGACCCTGAGGCAACGTGATGGAGGTAGGGAACGACCCACCTGGATCGGTCAGAAACACAGCCGGCTGTCCGGAGAACAGTGACCCGAACGAGGTATTCCGCACCTCGATCGTTCCCACTGCGTACTGCCGGTCATTGCCCGGCGTCTTCACGTCGGCCCACGCCTCGCGGTACTGCTCGAGCGGCTCGGGCGTCACCACGCCGGCCGTCGAATCGTGCGTGGCGTAGACCTCCTGCGCTTGCGCCATCGCGACTGCACTGAGTACGAAGCTCAGGCAAGCAACCCGCCCCGCCGCCGCGCTACGAGCGCGGAGAAGCGGAGAAGCGGAGAAGCGGAGAAGCGGAGAAGCGGAGAAGCGGAGAAGCGGAGAAGCGGAGACGAACTCGATCTCATGGCTGCCTCACTTTCTCGGGAAGGCGCCGACAGTCCCAGCAAGGGCAGCTACCCCTGCTTCCCGGAGACTCTACCTCGCGCCGATCCCGAAGCGGTGAGGATGCTCCCACGCGTTGCAAATGCCGTCAACCCGCCATGGGACGGAGGTCTCATCCCCGAGAGTGCGCAGGCAAACCACCCACCCAATTGGCGTCGCACAGTCCTGACCGACGTCGTGAACCAGGACCCACGAAGGCGCCCGCGCCACGCCGCTACCCGCTCGCACCACCGTCGGCACCCGCGCCGCGGCGACTCCACTGCTGCACCGCCGCGCGCAGCACGTCCAGCTTGACCGGCTTCGACAGGAAGTCGTTCATGCCGGCGGCGAGGCACTCGTCGCGGTCGCTCGGCAGCACGTTCGCAGTCAGCGCGAGGATCGGCACCGCGGCGCGCGCGTCGCCCATCGCACGGATCTGCCGCGACGCCTCGAAGCCGTCGAGCTCGGGCATCTGGCAGTCCATCAGCACGAGGTCGAACTCGCGTTGTGCGACCAGCTGCACCGCTTCGCGGCCGTCGACCGCGAACGTCGCTTCGCAGCCGAGCCGCCGCAACATGCCGGCCAGCACGCGGCGGTTGATCTCGTTGTCCTCGGCGACCAGCACGCGCGCCTGTGCCGCGTCGGGCGCGAACAGCGGGTTCGGCGCCGGCGCCTCGGCCGGACGCACCGGCGCGGCCGCGTTGGTCTTGCCGCGCAGCGCCGCCATGTCCTGCACGACCTGCAGCAGCCGGCCGGCGGCGAGCGGCTTGTTGAGCCAGCGGAACACGTCGGCGGCCAGCATCTCCGACAGGTCCGGCCTGGCGCCGAGCGAACTCGCGAGCGCGATCGGCAGCGGCTTGATTGCCGGGTCGTTGCGGATCGCCTCGGCGAGCTGGATGCCGTCGAAGCCCGGCATCGTCAGGTCGACGATCGCCATCGTGAACGGCCGGCCGCGGCGCGACGCCTTGCGCAGCAGGTCGATCGCGCTGATCGCGTTGGCGGCGACACCGATGCCGATCCGCGTCGGCACCAGCTGCGTCAGCATCAGTTCGCGCCCGGTCTCGTTGTCGTCGACCAGCAGCAGCGCCTCGGCCGACAGATCGAGGTCCTCGGCGCGCACGCGCGCATTCGCGAGCTCGCCCTTCGGCAGCCGCAACCGGAACACGAACGTCGAGCCCTGGCCCTCGGCGCTGGTCACTTCGATGTCGCCGCCCATCAGCTCGACGAGCCGGCGGCAGATCATCAGACCGAGGCCGGTGCCGCCGAAACGGCGCGTCGTCGAACGTTCGGCCTGCGCGAACGGCTGGAACAGCCGGTCGAGCGACTCCTGGCTCATGCCGATGCCGGTGTCGCTGACCCAGACCTGCACCAGCTGCGCCGCGTCGTCCTCGTCGAGCAGGTCGACACCGAGCACGACCTCGCCTTCGAGCGTGAACTTGACCGCGTTGCTGACCAGGTTCAGCAGCACCTGCCGCACGCGCGCCGCGTCGCCGCGGTGGCAGCGCCACAGCCGCGGGTCGACGAACGTCATCAGCTCGACGCCCTTCTGGTCGGCGGCGCCGTGCAGCAGGCCGGCGCAGTCGTCGACGACCTGCCACAGATCGAAGTCGGCGGCCTCGATCTCGAGCTTGCCGGCCTGGATCTTCGACCAGTCGAGGATGTCGTTCAGCACCGCCAGCAGCGACTCGGCCGACGACTGGATCGTCGTCGCCATCTGCTGCTGCTCCTGGTCGAGCCGCGTGCGCACCAGCAGCTCGGCCATGCCGAGGATGCCGTTCATCGGCGTGCGGATCTCGTGGCTCATGTTGGCCAGGAACTGGCCTTTCTGCGCCGCGGTCGTCAACGCTTCTTCGGCGGTCGAGACGAGTTCGGCTTCGCGCCGCGCCGCGGCGGCGCCGAACGCGCGCGCCGCCTGCAGCACCACGAACGCGTAGCCCATCGTCGCCGGCACCAGCAGCAGCGAGCCGAGCCCGGTCGCGAACGCGAGCATGCCGACCGTCAGCAGCGCGACGCCGCCGAACATCGCGACCGCGAGCAGTCGGCGTTCGGCTGCGCCCGCGGTCGGGGACGCGGCGGTTCCTGGGCCCTGGTGCATCGACTCCGGAGATCGGCCAGCGACGGGTCGGCGCCTGAATCAGCCGGCGCGGCGGCGGCGCAGCACGGCGGCGAAGAAGCCGTCGCAGCCGTGCCGGTCGGGCCGCAGCGACAGGTACGTGCCGGTGGCATCGGCGATCGGCCGCGCGATGGCGCCACCGAGGATCTCGGCGAGCCGCACCGGTTCGAGCTGCGGCCAGCGCTGCAGCGCCGCGGCGACGCGCTGTTCGTTCTCCTCCGGCAGCAGCGAACAGGTCGCGTAGACCAGCCGCGCGCCCGGCTGCAGCAGCGGCGCGACGCGGTCGAGCAGGGTGTCCTGCACGGCGGTCAGTTCGGCCAGGTCGGCGGCCGTGATCGCCCAGCGCCCCTCGGGCCGCCGCCGCCACGACCCGGTGCCCGAGCACGGCGCGTCGACCAGCACGCGGTCGGCGGTGCGCGCGAACGCCGCCACTTCACCGGCCAGCGGCCCGTCGTCGATCGGCAGCGCGCGCACGGTGTCGACGCCGGCGCGGCGGCAGCGTTCGCGCAGCGCGGCCAGGCGCCGTTCGTGCACGTCGACGGCCAGGATCCGGCCGCGGTTCTGCAGCGCCGCGGCGAGCGCCAGCGTCTTGCCGCCGGTGCCGGCGCAGAGGTCGAGCACGGCCCCGCCCGGCGGCGGCGCGACCGCGAGCGCACCGAGCTGGCTCGCTTCGTCCTGCTGTTCGAACTCGCCGCGCGCCCAGCTCGCGGTCGCGAACAGGTCCGCGTGGCCGGCCACGTGCAGCGCGAACGGCGCCCAGCGCGCCGGCGTCGCCGCCACCGCCTCGGCGGCCAGCGCCCGCACGAGGCCGTCGCGGTCGCCGATGCGCAGCGGGTTGGCGCGGATCGTGCGCGGCGGCGGCTCCAGCAGTGCTGTCGCGACCGCGTCGGCATCGGCGCCGAACGTGGCCACGAAGCGCTGCGCGGCCCAGTCCGGCAGCGACCGGCCGAGCGCCAGCCGCTGCACCGGCTCGGCGATCGCCGCGGTGCGGTCGGCGGCCGTCGCGAGCGAACCGAAGTCGACGCCGTCCGGGCCGCCGAGCTGGCGCAGCAGGACGCTGCCGGCCGCGACCGGCAGTTCGCGCAGTTCGAGCAGCCGCGCGACGACCAGCACGGCGCCATGCGCACGCGGCGCCAGCCCGGCGAGGCCCGCACTGCCGCCGAGCGCGAACTCGACCCGGCGCCGGTGCGCGACGGCCTCGCGCACCAGCAGCGCGGCGGCGGCGCGGAACGCCGCCGGCCGGCCCCGCAGCGCCGCGTCGTGCGCCAGCAGATCGCGCGGCGCCCGGCCGTGCTGCAGCCAGCCGCCGACGGCGGCCGCCGCCCGATCGGCAGCGCGTTCGAGGTCGCTCATCGGTGGTACGGATGGCTCTGCAGCAGCGTCGACGCGCGGTAGAGCTGTTCGACGAACAGCACGCGCACGAGGCCGTGCGGCAGCGTCAGCGCCGACAGCGACAGCCGGTGGTCGGCCGCGCTGCGGAACGCCGGATCGAGCCCGCAGGCGCCGCCGACCACGAACGCGACGTCGCGCGCATCCTGCAGCCAGCCCTGCAGCCGCTCGGCGAAGCGCGCCGTGGTCCAGGCCTCGCCGCGCTCGTCCAGCGCGACCACGCGACCGCCGCGCGGCAGCGCCGCCCGCAACCGTTCGGCCTCGACGGCCTGCACGCGCGCGCTCTCGGCGTCGTCGCGGCGCGGCTCGGGCCGGACCTCGACCAGCTCGAAGTGCCAGGCGCGCGGCAGCCGCTTCGCGTACTCGGCACAGCCGGCGGCGACCCACTCGGGCTGGCGATGCGACACGGTGAGCAGCCGCAGCTTCATGCGCGCGGCGCATGCTACCCGCGCCGCTACCGGCGCCGCAGCACGATCGTCGCGGCGTTGCCGGTGTCGGCGTCGTTGCTCGCGGTCGCCGTGCGCGTGCCGGTCGCACCCGCGGTCGGCCACGGCAGGTAGCACAGGCACAGCGAGATGCCGGTCGCACCGCTCGCTTCGCTGCGCACGTCGAACGCCTCGGTCATGCCGGTCGGCTCGGTCCACGTCGCCGACGACGAGAACGCGTGCACGGTGACCAGCATCGCGTCGGCGTCGGTGCTGGTGACGCTCGGCGCTGCGTGCAGCAGGCCCGACGCGTTGCTCTGGCCGTTCTCGGCGTCGATCGGGGCAGCCGTGTCGACCCAGCGGAACGCCGCGATGCCGCCCGCACCGCCGGTCGACGTCGAGAACGAGAACGTGTGGCTCGCCGGTTCGCCGGCGGTCGCGGCGCGGCGGTAGACCAGCAGCGAGTTCGTGGCGCCGGTGCTGTTGTCGATGCGGCGCACCAGCGTCCAGCCACTCGGCGGCGTGACCGTCGCCGACGACGGCCGCACCGCCACGGCGGCCAGCAACAGGTCGTCCGCGACCGTGCCGGCGGGTACGGACAGCGCGAGGCTGCTGACGCCGGTGCCCGAACTGCCGCCCGCGGCGGCGACCACTTCGACCTCCTTGAACACGGTCAGCACGGTCTCGCCGTAGATGCCGCTGCCGGCGTCGGTCGCACGGATCGTCGTCGTGCCCGCCGCGGCGCTGGTCGCGAGGCCTTCGCTGCCACCCGCGTTGCTGACCGTCGCGGTCGCCGGCGTCAGGGACGTCCACGTCACCTGTGCCGTCAGGTCCTGCGTCGTGCTGTCGCTGTAGGTCCCCGTCGCCGTGAACTGCTGCGTCGTGCCGAGCGCGATCGACGGCAGAGCCGGCGTCACCGCGATCGACACCAGCACCGCCGCCGTCACCGTCAGCACGGTCTCGCCGTGGATGCCGCTGCCGGCATCAGTCGCGCGGACCGTCGTCGTGCCGATCGCGGCGCTGGTCGCAAGGCCTTCACTGCCACCCGCGTTGCTGACCGTCGCGGTCGCCGGCGTCAGGGACGTCCACGTCACCTGCGTCGTCAGGTCCTGCGTCGTGCTGTCGCTGTAGGTCCCCGTCGCCGCGAACTGTTGCGCCGTGCCGAGTGCGATCGACGACAGAGCCGGCGTCACCGCGATCGACACCAGCACCGCCGCCGTCACCGTCAGCACGGTCTCGCCGTGGATGCCGCTGCCCGCGTCGGTCGCGCGGACCGTCGTCGTGCCGATCGCGGCGCTGGTCGCGAGGCCCTCCGTGCCACCCGCGTTGCTGACCGTCGCGGTCGCCGGCGTCAGGGACGTCCACGTCACCTGCGTCGTCAGGTCCTGCGTCGTGCTGTCGCTGTAGGTCCCCGTCGCCGCGAACTGTTGCGTCGTGCCGAGCGCGATCGACGGCGTGGCCGGCGTCACCGCGATCGACACCAGCACCGCCGCCGTCACCGTCAGCACGGTCTCGCCGTGGATGCCGCTGCCCGCATCGGTCGCGCGGACCGTGTTCGTGCCGAGCGCGGCGCTGCTCGCGAGGCCTTCCGTGCCGCTCGCGTTGCTGACCGTCGCGGTCGCCGGCGTCAGGGACGTCCACGTCACCTGCGCCGTCAGGTCCTGCGTCGTGCTGTCGCTGAAGGTCCCGGTCGCCGTGAACTGCTGCGTCGTGCCGAGCGCGATCGACGGCAGAGCCGGCGTCACCGCCAGCGATACCAGCACCGCCGACGTGACCTGCAGCGCGACCGCAGCCGCGACGCCGGTGGCGAGGTGCAGCGCGGTGATCGTCGTGGTGCCGGGCGTCACGCCGGTCACGTGCCCGGTGCCGTCGACGGTCGCCACCGCCGGGGCCGACGAGGACCAGACCACGAGGCCGGTCAGGTCCGCCGTGGTGCCGTCGGTCCACGTGCCGGTCACCGTCAGTGCGAGCGTCGTGCCGTTCGCGAGCTGCGGGTTCGGCGGCGTGATCGCCAGCGAGGCCACGACCGCCGGCGTCACGACGAGCGGCACCGCGTGTTCGAGCCGCGTCACCGGATCGCGCGCCGAGACCGTCGTGATGCCGACGCTGCGGCCGGTCACGACGCCGGCGGCATCGACGGTCGCCACCGCGGGCAGCGACGAACGCCACTCGGCGCGCGCGCCGACTTCCTGCTGCTCGCCGTCGGCCCAGGTCGCAACCGCGCGCAGCGCGATGTCGGCGCCCTGCGGCACCGACGGTGCCACCGGCCGGATGCCGAACTCGATCGGCCGTGGTGCGGCGCGGCGACCCTGCTCGCAACTGGTACAGAGCAGGGGCAGCAGGGCTGCGGCGAGCAGCGCGCGGCGGGACCGGACCATGGGCATCGCCGCTTTCGGCGCGGACCGGCGGCCGCCTTGATCAGGGACCTTCCCAGGGTCGCGACAACCGGAAGGCGGCGTTGCGGCGACCGCGAGGGCGCGCGCTTCGAGCCCGTCGATCTGCAGCGTCGCGGCGATGTCGGCGGCGCTGCGCGCGCCGGCCCGGCAGTTCCAGGGCACGTTCGACCGGGCGCGGCTGTTCCGCACCACGAACCTGCCCGGCGGCCGCGAGGAGACCCACATGCCGGGCCGCGTGCTGTTCGGCGCGGGCGTCACGATCGACACGCTGCGCGAACGGCTGCTCGCCGGCGACCGGATCCGCGCCACGAAGCTGACCGAGCAGTTCGGTCCCGAGCAGTACGCGGCGACGTGGCCCCTGCCGGCGCTGCCGCTGTTCGTGGTCGGTCCGGACCGCAAGCTCGAAGTCGTCACGGCCGAACAACCGCCGCAGCTGCGCGTGGGCGCCACGGTGCTGACGCTGGCGCCGGCGGCGAAGGCCGAGGCGTGACCGCACTGGTCACGGCGGCCCGGCGTCGATCCACTGCTGCACCAGCACGAGACCGCGCTGGTCGACGACGTGGCTGCCGAGCGGCGGCATGGCGAACGCGTCGCGCCGGCCGATGCGTTGCCACAGGTCGCTCTGCGCGTGCTGCCCGGCGGTGACACGCACACCGACGCCGCCGGGCACCGGCGCCGCGGCCGGCACGCCGACCAGCTGCATCGCCGCGGTCGCCGTGCCGTGGCGCAGGTCGAGATCCACCGGCACCGGCCCGCCGGGGC
Source organism: Planctomycetota bacterium (assembly GCA_016794425.1). Classification (GTDB taxonomy): domain Bacteria; phylum Planctomycetota; class UBA1135; order UBA1135; family UBA2386; genus JAEUHS01. Next base: position 70,109 of record JAEUHR010000025.1, on the reverse strand, counting down.
GATGGCACATCGCGCAGTTCACGTCGAGCCAGGCGCGCGCACGTTCGGCCGTGGGGTGCCCTGCGTCGTGCGGATCCGGCAGCGCCGGCAGCTGCGACGGGTCGCCGATGTCGGTCGTGAACAGGCCGATGTGGTTCCAGGTGCGCAGCTGGTTGTCGACGCGCAGCGGGAACGCGAACGACCGGTTCAACTGCGCGGTCGAGAGCCCCAGCACCCGGCCCGCCGCGGCGGTGTGGCACGCGAGGCAGCCGGCACGGCTCGGGAACGTCCAGGTCTGCTGGCGCACGGCACCGGTCGCGTCGACGACGTCGAACACGGCGCTGGTGCCGGCATCGTCGACCAGGTCGGCGTCGACGCCGCCCGCGTCCCAGCGGTAGGTGTAGCCCTGCCAGCCGGCGTCGTGGTGCAACAGCACGCGCGTCTCCAGCCGCCGCCGCGTGCCCGGCGCGACCTCGAGGTCGAAGTGCTTGACCAGCGCGGTGCCGATCGGGAACTGCCACGGCGTGCCGACGACGATCCGCGACGGCCCCGGCAGTGCGAGCCAGCGGCGCTTGTCGGCGCCATCGGACCAGAACGGCGCGTTGACCTCGTACTCGAGCACGCCCGGCACAGGCGTCAGCGTCGTGAGGTCGGCGAACAGACCGGTCGCCGACAGCCGCGGCGGCATCGCGGTCACCGGCCCACCACCGGGCGTCGGCACGAACCGCCGCACGAAGCCGTCGAAGCAGCACACGTACACTTCCCCGGCCGCATCCTCGCCGAACGCGGCCGGGTTCGCGGTCGTCGTCAGCAGCGTGTTCTGCACCGCCTGCACGCCGTCGTGCACCAGCGCCCACACGCGGCCGCTGACGAAGTCGCCGTAGACGTAGGCGCCCTGCAGCGCCGGCACCGCGCTGCCGCGGTAGACCGTGCCGCCGGTGACGCTCGCGCCCTGGTCGCGGCCGTACGAGTGCACCGGCGCCACGAACGCGCTCGGCGGCAGCCCGGCAGGGTTCAGGTGCGACTTGGTGCCCTCGTAGATGCGCCAGCCGTAGTTGCCGCCGCGTTCGATCAGGTCGACTTCCTCCTGGTCGCCCTGACCGACGTCGCCGAGCCACAGCCGGCCGGTGGCGCGGTCGAACGCCATGCGCCACGGATTGCGCAGCCCGTAGGCCCAGATCTCGGGCCGCGCGCCGGCGGTGCCGACGAACGGATTGTCGGCGACCGGCGCGCCGTCGGCTTCGAGCCGCAGCACCTTGCCGAGCAAGGTCGTCAGCGACTGGCCGTTGCCGAACGGATCGTTGCCCGAGCCGCCGTCGCCGCTGCTGACGTAGAGCTTGCCGTCGGGTCCGAACGCCAGCGCGCCGCCGTTGTGGTTCGAGAACGGCTGCTCGATCTCGAGCAGCACGACTTCGCTGGCCGGATCGGCGGTGTTCGCATCGCCGGCCGACACTGTGAAGCGCGACAGCACCGAGCGCCGCGGCCCGCCGCGCGTGTAGCAGACGTAGAACCAGCCATTGGTCGCGTAGTCGGGATGGAACGCGAGCCCGAGCAGGCCTTCCTCGCCGCCGGACTGCACCTGCGCGCGGATGTCGAGGAACACGTGCGCAGTGGCCGTGGCCGGGTCGTTGGCGAACATCCGGATGCGCCCCGCTTGTTCGACGACGGCGAGGCGGTCGGTCCCGTCGGGCGGCGCCACGAGGCACAGCGGGCGGTCGAACACCAGCGCCGGAAACGCCACCTGCAGCTGCACCGGCTGCGGGTTGGGCAGTCCGGTCGGCAGCGGCAACGGCGCCACCGGCACGCGCGTCGCGAGACCGAACTGCGACGACGGCGCGCCGCCGCCGCCACCGCAGCCCCAAAGCCAGCACGCGGCCAACGCCGCGCCCACGATCCTGCCTCGATGCGGTCGCATGACGCCGCGCGAGTATCGGCGGCCGCAGCCTGGCCTGCACGTGGGCTCCGGTCCGCGTGCGCGCCGCACCGCAAGCGCCGCCGCCATGGGCCTCGAATCGCGACCGCGGCCGCGGATAGGCTGCCGCGCGCCATGTTCCGCCTCCTCGCCCTCGTCGGCGCCACGGCCCTGGCAGCCGCGGCGCCGCGCGCGCAGTGCTTCGCGCCGCCCGACGGCAGCCACACCGCGCTCGGCACCGGCGACGACGTGCTGCTGCCGGCCACCGCGATCGGCTTTCCGTTCCCGTTCGCCGGCGCGACCTACACGACGCTGCACGTGTCGACCAACGGCTTCGCCTACCTGTCGAACGGCGGCGTGCCGGCGCCGGGCAGCGCGGTCGGTGACGCCGGCGGCCACTACGGTTCGGCGGCGGCGCAGCGGGCGACGCTGCTCGGCGGCGCGCCGAAGGTGCTGGCGTTCTACCGCGACCTCGAACTGCGCGCCGCCGACGGGGCGGGCGTGTTCGTGCGCAGCGGCGATCCGAACACGCCGTGCGTGGTCACGTGGCAGCACGCGGTCGACTTCGGCGGCGTCGGCGCACCGAAGACGATCCAGTGCCAGCTGCACGCGAACGGCGAGATCGACCTGTTCTGGTCGCTCGGCGCCGAAGTCGTCGGCACCGAGCCGGCGACCGTCGGCCGTTCGCCGGGCGGCGGCGCGGCCGACCCGGGCGCCAGCGACCTCGGTGCGCTGCCGTCGGTGCCCGGCGAAGTGCTCTACGAGACCTTCGCGACCGGTGCGTTCGACCTCGACGGCCGGCAACTGCGCTGCGTGCCGGCGCCGCCGAACCAGACCGCGATCGCGCTGGCCTGCAGCGTCGGCGAGCACGCGGTGCGCGGCGCCGGCTGCTACGGAGACTCGTTCTACCAGCACTTCGCCGACGCCGGTGCGGCGACGGCCGGGCTGCAGAACCACGCGCTGCTGCTGACGCCCGGCGCCGCCGGCTACACGGCGCAGTGGGAGCCGTTCGGCGCGTTCCAGTATGCGGCGCCGAGTGCCGCCACCGACCTGCCGCGCAGCGACGACGGCCAGGCCGCGATCGACCTGACCGCGAACGGCCTCGCGAGCCTGCCGATGCCGGGCGGCGCAGCGTCGGTGCTGTGGGTGCACATGAACGGCTTCGTCGCGGCCGGCAGCCAGAACGACGACGGCGCGTGGAACGAACCGGCGAACGACTGGACGCCGACACCGCGGTTCCGCAACGCGCCGGCGGCGGCGTTCTGGGCCTGGCACGACTGGGACCCGTCGGACCTGGCGGGCGGCCCCGTGCGCTGGCACCACGACCCGGGCAACAACCGCCTGTTCGTCACCTGGGACGGCGTCGAGAACTGGTCGAGTCCGGCCGCGAACAACCCGGGCACGTTCCAGTTCCAGTTCGACCTGACGACCGGCGCGGTGCGCTACGTCTGGCTGTTCGTCGACGGCGACAGCTCGAGTCCGTTCGGCAGCGGCCACCTGCTCGGCTGGTCGCCGGCCGGGCCGTCCGACGACCCCGGGTCGCTGCCGCTGGCCACGGTCGGCGGCACGACGGCGATCGCCGGCGCCAGCGCACTGCGGCTCGACGCGGCGCCAGTGCCGGTGACCGCTGCCGGCGGCGGCAGCAACCCGATCACGTTCACGGTCGACCACATGCCCGATCTGGCGCCACCGGCCGGCGCGCGCGTCGGCCTGCTGTTCTTCAGCGCCACCGCCGCGGCCGGCATCGACCTCGGCTTCGTCGGTGCACCGGGCTGCCAGCTGTGGCTCGGCGGGCTCGATCTGTCACTGCCGATCGTGGCGCTCGGCGGGCCGCAGCAGACCGTCTCGGTGGCGTTCCCGCCGCCGCTGCCGCCGGGCACCGTGTTCCACACCCAGGCCGTGGCGCTGCTGCCGGCCGGCAGCCTGCCGGGCGGGCTCAACGCGTTCGGCGTGCTGACCAGCAACGCGGTCGACACGACGTTCTGACCGCCGCTCGCGGCTCTGCGGTTGCATTCCCGCAGCAGCGCGCGGAACCTGCACGCCCCACCTGCCGCCGGAGGCCCGTGAGTTCGGACACGCCTGGTTCCCTCTCCCACCGCATCGAGTCGCTGGTCACGCCGCTGGCGCAGCTGGTGACGCGCGTCGTGTTCGGCCAGGCGTTCCTGATCACCGGCCTCTCCAAGTTGAACGGCCTCGACGCGACCACGAAGGGCTTCACCGAGCTCGGCCTGCCGTTCGCGGCGGTCCTGGCGCCGATGGTCGCCGTGCTCGAGTTCGCCGGCGGCATCCTGCTGTTCGCCGGCCTCGGCACCCGCACAGTCGCGCTGCTGCTGACGGCGACGATGGTGGTCGCGACCGGCACCGCCCACGGTGCGGACCTGCTCGAGAGCCTGACGCTGACGCGGAGCCTCGCGACCGTGCCGCCGCTGCCGTTCCTGGTCGCGGCCATCTGGCTGTTGGCGAAGGGGCCCGGTGCGTTCAGCCTCGACCACGCGCTGGCCCACCGCAAACCGCCCAAGTAGCCCGCCGGCGAACGGGTGCTCGGCGCGGCGCACCGTCGGCTCGAGGGGCATCGGCGCCCACGCGGCAGCCAGTGGCCCGCCCCGGCCGCCGCAGCGGACAGGATCCGCGCCAGCCATCCGTTCCAGCCGGAGACCGCGAAAGGCCGATGGCGCCGCGGCATGCGGATCGTCGCGCTGGACCCATCGGGCTGCGGCCTGGGCCTCTGCATCGGCCTGGCCGACCTCGGCCATGACGTCACCTACCACGGCCTCTGGAACGGTCAGCCGACCGACGGTTTCGGCACCGACCTGTGCCGGCGGTTCGCCGGCCACCGCTTCGGCACCCGGCGGTCCGACGCCGACCTGGCGGCGCGCATCGACGGCTGCGACGTGCTGCTGGGCGTCGACGTGTTCGCCGACTACCTGCACGCGCTGACCCACGCGATCGACACCGCCGCGCCGATGGACGCGGCGGATCCGTTCGCGCCGACGCGCAACCCACTGGTCTACCCGGCCCGGCTCGCCCGCTGGCTCGACCTGGCCGCGCGGGCACCGAGGTTCGCCGTCGTCGACGCGTCCGACGCCGCCGGTCCGCGCGAGGAGGCGTTCGCGGCGCTGCCGCACGCGGTGTGCTTCGCGCGCGAGCGCACCACGCCCGATCCGGCCTGGCGGCCGTTCCCGTTCCTGTACAACAACGTGCTGCTCGCGGTCGAACACCTGGTCGCCGAGCGCGACTGGCTGCTGCCGCGCAGCAGCGCGACCGACCACGACTGGCTGTTCTGCGGCACGCTGCGGCATCCGCGCTACGGCGACCGACGGCTGCGGGGCATCGCGACCGCGCACCGACGCTGGCCGCAACTGCGCGGGCACGTCGTCGTCGACGCGCCGTTCGTCGAAGTGCTGAACCGCATGCAGCGCACGCGCCACTGCCTCGACCTGCCCGGCGCCGGCGAACTGTGCTTCCGGCTGCACGAAGCGCTGGCGACCGGCACGCCGCTGCTGCGGCTCGCTCCCGGCGCCGTCGCGCTGCCCACGGGCCTCGCCGACGTCGTCGTACAGACGCCGCTGGCCGCGCCGATCGACCCGGAGCTGGTGCGCACACGCTACCGCGAGCACTACGCGCCGCGGGCAGCCGCCGCGACCCTGTTGCAGGGCCTGGCCGCGCCGCGCACGCTGGTGCGGCCGCCATGCCCAACCCCACTCGTTCCGGCCCACGCCGCGCGCTGACCGCGGCGCTCCTGGTCGCCACCGCCGTCGCCGCACCGGCCCAGGTCGATCGGCTCGAACTCGGCCTGCGCCTGCGCGCGTTCGAACGGCGCCTCGACGCGACCCAGGACCCGGCCCGCCGCGACGCGGCGTTCGCCGCGCTCGACCGCGCCGTGCAGGCGTTCTTCCGGCTCGACACCGCCACGGTCGCCGAGTCGATCGCGACCGCCGACGCGGCCCTCGACGCGGCGCCGCGCAGCGCCGACGAGCGCTTCGCCGCGAGCCTCGCGCTGGCGCTGCGCCAGCGGCTCGTGCCGACCGGCGGCGCGATCGCGTTCGACGTGCGGTACGCGTGGCGGCACGAGCTCGCGCCGCCGGCCGACCTCGCGCTCGAGCTGCAGCTCGGCGCCGCAGCGCCGGTGCGCATCGCGATCGACGCGCTGCCGTTCGCCGGCACGCTGCCGCTCGGCGACCTCGGCGAGGGCGACCACGAACTGCGCTGGTCGGTGCTCGCCGGCGACCGGGCGCTGGCCACCCGCGCGCTCGGCGTCTCGGTCGTGGTCCGCCGCGACGAACGGCTCGCGGCGCTGCGCGCGGCCGCGGACGCGGCCGGCGACGACCTCGACGGCCGTTCGCTGGCGCTGCTGGCGAAGCTGCTGCCGACGATGGCACGCGGCCGCGGCGAGGAGACGGTGCTGCCGGGCGCCCGCCTGCTCGCCGACGCCGAAGCGCTCGCTGCCGCGGTCGCCGAGGGCAGGCCGTTCCACGGCCCGGCGCGCCCGGGCCAGCACTGGCTGCGGGTGCCGACCGGCGACGGCACCACGGTCGTGCGGCTGCTGGTGCCACCGCCGGCCGACGGCGAGCAGGCGCTGGTGCTGGCGCTGCACGGCGCCGGCGGCAGCGAGAACCTGTTCTTCGACGGCTACGGGGACGGCGCGATCGTGCGCGCGTGCGCGGCCCGCGGCCACTACCTCTGCGCGCCGCGGCAGGGGCTCGGCGTGCCGGACCTGCCGGCGCTGGTCGACGCACTCGCCGCGCGCTACCCGATCGACCGGAAGCGCGTGTTCGTGATCGGCCACTCGATGGGCGCCGCGATGGCGGTCGCCAACGCCGCACGTGCGCCCGAACGGTTCGCCGGCGTCGTCGCGCTCGGTGGCGGCGGCGATCCGGGCGACCGCGCGCTCGGCGACCTGCCGTTCTTCGTCGCTGCCGGCAGCCGCGACTTCCTCGGCGGCGCCGCACGGCAGCTGCACGACCGCCTGCAGCAGCGCGGCGCGACCGTGGCCTGGCGCTCGTACGCCGGCGTCGAACACCTGGCGATCGTGCAGGTCGCGCTGCCCGACGTGTTCACCTGGCTCGACGGCCTCCGGGCACGCTGAGCCGCCCGCCGCGGGTTCCGGCGTGTGGTTCGCCGCGCTTCGCCGCTGCAGTCCCCGTGCACGCCTGCTCGTCCCGCCGCTGCCGCGGCCCCGCCCCGGACCACTCGGCACGCCGATGGCATCGGTGCCGCCGCGGGCGGCTAGCATGCGCCCTGATGTCCGCGCCCGACGCGACCCACGATCTGCTGCAGCGCTGGCACGCCGGTGACGCATCGGCACTGACGGACCTGGTGCAGGCACACCTGCCGTGGCTGCGGGCACACGTCGAACGGCGGCTCGGCCCGTTCCTGCGCGAACGGGCCTCCGGCGACGACTACCTGCAGGACGCGCTGCTCGACTTCCTGCGCGACGGCCCGCGCTTCCAGGTCGCCGACGCGGCGCAGCTGCGCGCGCTGCTGGCGCGCGTGGTCGAGAACACGCTGCGCGATCGCAACGACTGGTTCCGCGCGCGCCGCCGCCACATCGGCGGCCAGGTCGGCCTGCCGACCGACAGCGTCGTGCAGCTCGACCCCGCACTGCAGCGCAGCACGACGCCGAGCCGCGTCGCCGCGACCGGCGAGATGCGCGACTGGGTGCGGCTCGCGCTGGAGTTGCTGGAGCCCGAGGACCGCAAGATCCTGGTCGCACGCGAGTACGAAGACCGGTCGTTCGTCGAGATCGGCACCGAGCTCGGCATGACGCCGAACGCGGTGCGCATGCGCTGGGTGCGCGCGGTCGCGCGGCTCGCCGAACTGCTGCAGCAGCTGCGCGCCGGCCGGCTCGAGCCGGACGCGCCGCCGGAGCCGCGCCCATGACCGAGTCGCAGCGACCCGGTTCGCGGCTCGAACGCGCGCTCGAGGCCTTCCTGGCCGAACCGCCCGGCACTGCCGAACAGGCCGAACGGCTGCTGTCGCGCCACCCGGACCTGCACGACGTGCTGGCGCCGATGCTCGGCGGCGTCACCGCGGGCGCCGACGGCGACGACGACGGCCAAAGCGTGCTCGGCGACTTCCGGCTCGTGCGCGAAATCGGCCGCGGCGGCATGGGTGTCGTCTACGAAGCCTGGCAGCGCTCGCTGGACCGCCGCGTCGCGGTCAAGGTGCTGCCGCCGGGCCTCGTCGACAGTCCGGCCGCGATCGCGCGCTTCCGGCGCGAGGCTGCGGCGGCGGCGCGGCTGCAGCACCCGCACATCGTCGAGGTGCACGGGTTCGGCAGCGACCGCGGCCGGCACTTCTTCGCGATGCAGTTCGTCGACGGTCGACCGCTGCACGCGTGCATGGACGACTGGCGGTCCCCGGCGCGCGCGGTCGCGCTGGCGACACAGCTGGCCGCGGCGCTCGCGCACGCGCACGCGGCGGGCCTCGTGCACCGCGACGTGAAGCCGGCCAACGTGCTGGTCGACACCGACGGCGACGCGCTGCTGACCGACTTCGGCGTCGCGCGCGACGAGGCGCAGCCGTCGCTGACGCGTGAAGGCGGTTTCGTCGGCACGCTCGACTACGCGGCGCCCGAGCAGCTGCGCGGCGACCGCGTCGACGGCCGCGCCGACGTCTGGTCGCTCGGCGTCGTGTTGTACGAACTGCTGGCCGGCGTGCGGCCGTTCGCGGCGCCGACGCAGCAGGCGCTGCTGCACGCGATCCACGCCACCGAACCGCAGTCGCTGCTGACGATCGACGGCGTGACACGCGACCTCGCGGCGATCGTCGACCGCGCGCTGCAGAAGGACCCGGCGCGCCGCTACGCGTCGGCCGAGGCGTTGCTGCAGGACCTGCGCGCGCTGCAGAGCGGCGCCCCGGTAACCGCGCGGCTGCCGTCGACCGGCGAACGACTGCTGCGCTGGGCGCGGCGCGAGCCGTGGCGGGCGTTCGCGGCGGTGTTCGCCTGCGTCGCCGTGCCGCTGCTCGCCGCCACCGGCGGCTACCTGTGGGCGAACGCGCCGCGGATCCGCGCCGCCAAGGCCGACGAACAGCGCCGCGATCGCGACGCGCGGCTCGCGCGCGCGACGTTCGAGCGCACCGAGGGCCACGCCGACCTGGCGCTGGCGACGCTGGCGCCGCTGCCCGACGGCGATCCCGAGGTCGACTTCGCGCGCGCGACGCTGTTACACAGTCTCGGCCAGAAGGACGCCGCCCGCGCGCTGCTGCAGCCGCGGCCCGAACCGTGCCTCGAACTCGTGCGCCGGACCATCGACGGTGATGCACCGCCCGCGGCAGAGCTGCGGGCGACGACCGGCGAACCGTTCGACGCGTACGTGCGTGCGATGCTCGCGTTCGAGATCGACCACGAACGCCGCACCCGGACCCACGCGCGGCAGAACGCACCGCTGCTGGAACAGGCGATGCTGCTCGCCGACCGCATGCATGCGAGCCTGGCGGTGCGCTACGCGATGACCGCGCTGCGCACGATCGATCCGACCGCGCTGCGGCGCGCCGAGCAGATCCTGGCGGCGCACTTCCCGGACGATCCGACCTCGCTGCGGGTGCGGGCGATGCTGCAGTCCGAGTTCGACGCCGAGGCAGCGCTGCAGTGGATCGCCGCGCTGCCGCCGGACGCGACCTACGCGGCCGCGCTGCTGTCGGCGCGTGGGCGCGCCCACGAACGGCTCGACGACATCGATCGGGCCGAAGCCGACTACCGCGCCGCACTGGCGCTCGACGACCAGCGCTCCGTCGACTGGGCCAACCTCGGCAACGTGCTGCGCAAACGCCAGCGCTTCGACGAGGCGATCGATGCGTTGCAGCGCGCGCGGACGCTGCGGCCACAGGACCCGGTGGCCGCGAACCAGCTCGCGCTGGCGCTGCGCGACGTCGGCCGGATCGACGAGGCCGAGGCGCTGTTCACCGAACTGGTCGAGACGGCGCGCGACTACGCGCCGGCGGCCTACAACCTCGGCAACCTGCGCATGCGCCGCGGCGACGTCGACGGCGCCGTACTGGCGTTCCAGCGCGCCGTCGAGATCGACGGCGACGACGTGCGCCACCTGGCCAATCTCGGCGACGCGCTGGCACGGGTCGGCCGCCGCCAGGAGTCGCTCGCGATCTCGCTGCGCGCCGCCGAACGCGCGCCGAACTCGTTCGTGGTCCAGTACAACGTGGCACGGACCGCGCTCGACCTCGGCCTCGCGGAGCTCGCGCTGCCGGCGGCGCGGCGCGCGCAGGCGGCCGGCGGCGAGGATCCGCGCGGGTTCGACGTGCTCGCCGAGACCCTGCTGGCGCAGAAGATCGTCGATGGGCCGGCGGTGCTTGCCGCGGCGCGCGAGGCGGACCAGCGCCGCAACGGCAAGGACATCGACACGCGGATCCGGCTGGCGCGCGCGCTGGGCGCGAACGGCGACCTCGACGGTGCGCGCCGGCTGCTCACCGAGGCCAAAGCCGCGACCAGGTTTGCCGCCGCCGCCGACCAGTCGAAGCTCGACCACTGGCTGCAGCGGCTCGCGGAGCGGTAGTGGCGCCGGACGGCGCGCCGCGCTCTGCTGAGGCCGTGCACGCCTTCCGCCCCCGCCTCACGTCCGTCCTCTGTGCCTCCGTGCTGGCCGCGCCCGCGGCCGCGCAGGAACCCGGCTACACCGACACGCCGCGCCTGCCCGACGGCTTCCGCGTGCACGACGCCGCGCGGCCGCGGCCGCCGGTCGTCGATCCGGGGCCGGCACCGCGTGAACCCGCCCCGGTCCCGGCCGACGCGGTGCGGTTGTTCGACGGCACCGACCTCGCCGCCTGGCGCAGCGGCGACGGCGCGGCGCGCTGGACCGTGCGCGACGGCTGCATGGAAGTGAACGGCACCGGCGACCTGACCACCGTCGCCGAGTTCGGCGACTGCCAGCTGCACGTCGAATGGGCGGCGCCGGCCGTCGTGCAGGGCGAGTCGCAGGGCCGCGGCAACAGCGGCGTGTTCTTCTTCGGGCGCTACGAGGTGCAGATCCTCGACTCGTTCGACAACCCGAGCTACGCCGACGGCCAGGCCGCCGCGCTCTACGGCCAGCAGCCGCCGATGGTCAACGCGTGCCGCCGGCCCGGCGAATGGCAGAGCTACGACATCGTGTTCCGCGCGCCGCGTTTCGCCGCCGACGGCTCGCTGCAGCAACCGGCGCGCGTCACGGTGTTCCACAACGGCGTGCTCGTGCACCAGGACCAGCCGTTCCTCGGTGCGACCGCCCACCGTGCGGTCGCCAGCTACCAACCGCACGGCGAGCGTGGCCCGATCCGCCTGCAGGACCACGGCAACCCGGTGCGGTTCCGCAACATCTGGCTGCGGCCGCTGCCGCGCTGAGGGGCCGAGAGAGCCTCGTGACGCGGCCCCTCTGAGCCGCTGATGGCTTGCGTGGACCACCCGCGCAGGTGGCCTGGACCACCCGGTCCACGCAAGGCACCAGTCGGTCAGGGCGCGTCGCCGACCGCCGGCAGCTCGGGCGCCCGCACGCGGCGGCGCCGATCGCTGAGCGCCTCGAGGAACGCCAGCAGGTCGCGCTTCTCGGCCGGCCCGAGGTCGAGGCGCTGCAGCAGCGGCGACTTGTGCGGGAACAGCGGGTCGTCCGCCTGCTCCGGCTTCGGCCGCAGCGTCACCATGCCCGCGGAGTACATGTTGACGACGCCGGCCAGGTCGAACAGGCCGTTGTGCATGTAGGGCGCGGTCCGCGCGACGTTGCGCAACGACGGCGTGCGGAACCGGCCGACGTCGGCCGGCTGGCCGGTGACGCCGTGGCGGCCGAGGTCTTGCAGATCGCGACCGTAGTACGACAGCCCGAGGTCGTGGAAGCCACCGTCGCTGAGCAGCGGGCCGTGATGGCAGTTCGCACACCGGGCCTTGGTGCGGAACAGGTGCAGGCCTCGCATCGCGGCGTCGTCGAGCGCCGCGTCGTCGCCGGCCAGGAACCGGTCGAACGCACTGCTGCCGTCGCTGACCAGCGTGCGCTCGAACGCAGCCAGCGCCGCCAGCGCGCGCTCCAGCGTCGGCTCGTCGTCGCCGAACGCGGCGCGGAAGCGCTCGCGGTAGCCGCGGCTCGAGGCCAGCGTGCGCACGACCGCGTCGCCGCCGCTGTGCATCTCGTCGGCGTTCTCGAACACGGCGAGCGCCTGATCGCCGAGCGACGCCGCGCGCCCGTCCCAGAACAGGTGCGGGGCGTAGGCCGCGTTCAGCACCGTCGGCGCATTGCGGCGCAGGACCTTGCGGCCGTGGCCGAAACTGGTCGTGCGGCCGTCGGCCCAGGCGAGATCCGGATCGTGGCAGCTCGCGCACGCCATCTGGCCGCTGCCCGACAACCGCGGGTCGAAGAACAGCAGCTTGCCGAGCTCGATCGCGGCGAGGTCCTTCGGGTCGGTCGCAGCCGGAGGCTTCGGCAGCGACCCGAGTTCGACGAACGCGACGCCGGTGTCGAGCGTCGCCGGCGGCCATTCGGCGACCGGACGTCGGTAGGCGGCGCGCAGCGCGGCCGTGTCGCCGGCAGCCGCAGCACCACCGACCGACGTCGCGACGGTGGCAGCACAGGCCGCGAGCAGGAACGAGCCCAGCACGATCGTGGTTCGCACGGCGGCGATGCTAGGGCTCGTACCGGGCCGGCGCGACCGCCCTGCGGCCCGGTGCCGCGCCTCAGGTCGCGGTCGCCAGCAACGCGTCGACCTGCCCCAGCAGGTCTTCGCGCGTGAACGGCTTGGCGAGGAACCCCGTGGCCGGCGGCAGGCCGCCGTCGCCGTCGAGCCGGTGGTCGGGGTAGCCGGACACGAACAGCACGCGCAGCCCGGCGCGCGAACGGCGCAGCTGGTCGGCGAGCTGCCGACCGTCGCAGCGCGGCATCACGACATCGGTCACCAGCAGGTCGATCGGCTTCGACACGGCGGCCACCAGGCGCAGGGCCGCCTCGCCGTCGGCCGCGGCGAGCACGGTGTGGCCGCCCTTCTGCAGCGCCGAGACCAGGCGCTCGCGCACCGCCGGATCGTCCTCGGCAACCAGGATCGTCGCCGCACTGGCGCGGCGCGGCGGCGCCGTCGGCAGCACGAACGTGGCCTCGGCGCCGTTCGCGGCCGGCAGGTAGACCGCGACCGTCGTACCGACCTCGGGCGCGCTGTCGATCGTGACGAAACCGCCACTCTGGCGCGCGATGCCCCAGACCGTCGCCAGGCCGAGGCCCGTGCCACGGCCCTGCGGCTTGGTCGTGAAGAACGGCTCGAACGCACGGGCGCAGGTCGCCGCATCCATGCCGACGCCGTTGTCGCCCACCGCGAGGCGCACGTAACGACCGGCGGCTGTGCCGTGCTGTGCCGTGAAGCCGGCGTCCAGCACGACGGTGCGCGACGTGATGCGCACGCGCCCGCCGCGCGGCATCGCGTCGCGCGCGTTCAGCACCAGGTTGGTCACCACCTGTTCGAGCTGGCCCCGGTCGACCAGCGCCGTCGCCGGCCGCTCGCCGCGGTCGAGTTCCAGTTCGACGTGTTCGCCGATCGTGCGCCGCAACAGCGCCGCCAGGTCGTCGACCACCGCGCCGACGTCGACGGCCGCCGGCGCCAGCACCTGCTGCCGGCTGAAGGCCAGCAGCTGGCGCGTGAGCCGCGCCGCGCGCTCGGCGGACTCGACGATCAGCCGCGCGTCGTCGCGCGCCGTGCCGGGCGGCAGTTCGACGATCTGGTTCTCGGCACAGCCGACGACCACGGTCAGCACGTTGTTGAAGTCGTGCGCCACGCCGCCGGCGAGGCGGCCGACGGCCTCGAGCTTCTGCGCGCGGCGCAGTTCGTCCTCGAGCGCGCGGCGGTCGGTGATGTCCCGCTGCAGGCACAGCGCCTCGTGCGGCGACAGGCGCACGCAGCGCAGCTCGTACACGCGCGGCCGGTCGGCTACGCGCAGTTCGTGCTCGAACGGTTCGACGCGTTCACCGCGCAACGTCGCGCGCACCCGGTCGAGCCACGCGGCCGCGGCCGCGGCCGGCAGCAGCGTGTCCAACCGCGCGCCGACCGCCTGTTCGGGCGGCACCACCGGCACGACGCCGGGCGGCACCATCATGGCGAGGCAGGTGCCGTCGGCGCGCAGGCGCCAGGTCACGTCGGGCAGCACCTCGGTCAGCGCCGACAGGCGCCGCTCGCTGCGCAGCCGGCTGGCCAGCGCACCTTCGCGTTCGGCGATCAGCGCGCCGAACGCCACCGGCACCGCGAGCAGCGACAGCTCGAACAACTGCAGCACGCTGTGGCGGCTGCCGGCGTCGAGCAGTGCAAACGGCCCGAGACCGTGCGCGGTCGCCACGTTCAGCGCGATCGCGGCCAGCGCGGCGACCGTGGCCGCGCCGCACGTGCCGAAGCGCAGCGCTGCCACCAGTGCCAGCAGCATCGTCGAGTGCAACATCAGTCCCGTGATCGCCGACGGCGCCAGCTCGAAGAACACGGCCCACACCACGGCTGCCAGCAACACACCGAGCAGCACCGCGGTCGCGACGCCGCGCCGCGTCGGCCGCAGCGGCCACACCGAGCGCCAGGTGCCCAGCAACGGCAGCACCAGCAGCAGGCCGAGCGCGTTCATGCGCCACCATCCGCCCCAGCCGGAGTAGAACGGCACGTCGCGGAAGACGTCGAAGGCGACGCGGCCGACCCACGACGCGAGCACGCTCGCCCCCGGCGCCAGGGTCGCGACCGCGCACAGCGCCAGCACGTCGCGCATGCGTGCAAACGCCATCGACACGCCGAGCCGCCGCAGCAGCCGCGCGCCGAACCAGGCCTCGAGCACGCTGCCGATGCTGCCGGCGACCACGATGCCGGTCGGATAGCCGATGCCGACGCGCAGCACCGCGCCGACCGCGCCGACCACGAGCAGGGCGCGCCAGCCGAGGCGCCAGACGCCGAACACCGCAATACCGCTCGGCAGCCAGACGACGGCCTGCTGCAGCCAGGTGCCGTCGCCTTCACGGGCCAGGCCGGCCGCGAGCAGGCCGACCGCGAACGCGGTCCACTGCAGCACACGGGTGGAACGGATCGGGCGCGATGGCTCGATCGGGATGGAAGCGTCTGGCAACGGCGACCTTCGGTCCCGGCGCGGGCGGCGAACGCGGGACCACCGGCATTGTGCGGCAGCGAACGGCGATCGGCAATCGGCCCGAGCAGATGCGCACACCTTCGTTACCGCGGCCCGACCTGCGAGCTACTCGTCGCACGGTGGTCGCCCCGCCGCCACACGGCCCGCACCCGAATGCTCACGTGAAACCCACCACCGCGCTCGTCTCGCTGTCCCTGGGCCTGTTTCCGTTCGCGGCCTGTGGCGGCGGCGGCGCCGCCGCCGTGCCGACCGACCGGTTCGACACCGACGGCGACTTCGTGGTGCGCCAGACGAGCCCGACCAGCGGCGCCGAGGTCTACCTCAACGACCCGATCGACATCGACTTCAGTCAACCGCTGGACCTGGCATCGGCGACCCTGCAGACGATCCGGTTCGAGGCCTTCGACCAGGCCGGGCACGCGACCGGCGAGACGGTCAGCGGCACGTTCCTGCTCGCCACCAGCCCCGGCGACGCGGCGACCGGACGCCGGCTGCGCTTCCTGCCGCGGCTGCCGAGCGACGAGCGCTTCGCCGACGGCGGCCTGCGTCCCGGCCGGACCTACCGGGTGTCGCTGGTCGGCGGCACGGCCGAGAACGGCACCGTGCTGCGCGAAACCGGCGGCCACGGCCTCGCCCAGCCGAAGACCTTCGAGTTCCGTACCGTCGACGGCACCCAGGCGGCGCAGCTGTTCCGCAATCCGAAGAGCGGCGGCCCGCGGCGCACGGGCTTCGAGGTCACGCCGGCCGACGATCTGTCGCAGGTGCCGCTGAACCTGTTCGGGGCACCGCCACTCGAAGTGCGCCTGCACTTCGACCAGGCACTGAACCCGAGTGCGACCAACGTGCCGTCGCAGTTCGACGGCAACCCGCTGCTGCACGACCCCGACGAGAAGGGCCGGCTGTGGCTCGAGTACGAGGACCCGATGGCCGGCATCGGCGTGTTCACCTGGATCCCCGCCGAGGTCGCGCTCGAACGCAACGACATCGACGGCGCCACCGTGCTGCTGCGCCCGATCGGCGTGCTGCCCAACCGCGCCCTCGTGCGCGCGGTCGCCGACGTCACGCTCGAGGACATCGCCGGCGAAGCGAACGTCGCCGACCTCGCGTACGACCCGGTGTTCGGCACGTTCCGCACCGACGCGTCGTACGCGCCGCAGTGGAACGGCATCGCCGAGGACTTCCGCGACCACAACGCGATCGACCCGACGGCGGCCTTCCCCGAGGCCCAGGCCGAAGTCGGTCCCGGGTTCGTGCGCGCCGGCTTCGCCTTCGAAGGCAATCCGACCAGCCTCGAGTACGAACCGCTGGCGACCGAGGTCGTGCTGAACACCGCGTTCACGCAGATCCAGCCGAAGAACGGCCTGCCGTTCACGGTTTCGGGCGGCGTGTTCCACTTCAAGAACGTGCGCATCCCGAACGGTGTCAACGTGCTGGGCCAGGGCCCGAACCCGATGGTCTGGCTGTGCAGCGGCACCTTCACGGTCGAGGGCCTGCTGAGCGTGCGCGGCGGCAACGGCGCTCGCGTGGACACCCTGAACTCGGCCAACTTCGCCAAGGCCGGCGGCATCGGCGTCTGCGGCGGCGGCAACGGCGGCAACGGCACGCCGAGCGCGTTCCAGCGCGACTTGCGCGGCGACACCGGTCGCGGCCCGCTGCAGGTCGCCGGCAAGGGCGGCCGCGGCGGCTACCACGCGTGCGTCGTCGGCAGCCTGTGCGGCGGCACCAACGGCGGCGGCTCCGGTGGCGGCGGCGGCACGCTGGCGACCCAGGGCGATCCGCTCTACCGCGGCACGGTGCCGGCGACCATCGTGCCCAACGTGCCGCCGACCGCGAACACGGCGTTCCAGCAGGTGCGCGGCTACGGCGGCAGCGGCTGCAGCGGCGATTCCGGCACGCGCACCGCGTTCCTGACCGGCGGCGAGCCCGGCGACCTCGTGTTCGTCGACACGCGCCGCGACAACGACTTCTGGGGCAGCGCGATCCGGCTGAGCCCGAACGGCAACCTGCGCATCACCGGCGAACTGACCGTGCCGGTCGGCGGTGGTGGCGGCGGCGGCGGCGGCGACATGACCCAGGGCTTCCCGGCGTGTGCGCCGATGCAGCCCGACCCGGCCGCCGACCAGAGCGGCGGTGGCGGTGGCGGTGGCGGCGGCGTGCTGATCGTCAAAGCGCTCGGCGACATCGTCGTCACGTCGACCGGCCGCATCGTCGCCGACGGCGGCCATGGCGGCGGCGGCGAGCAGGCCGGTTCGGCCAACCGCGGCGGCGGCGGCGGCGGCGGTGCCGGCGGCATGGTGGTGCTGATGTCGGCGACGCGCATCGTGCTGCACGCGCACGGCAGTGCGGCGCAGAACCGCTACACGTACGGCCCCTACGACGATCCGACGACCGCGGCGATCGACCCGCCGTTCCTCGACCGCGACTACGACTTCGTGATCTCGGCCGACGGCGGCCTGACGACGACCGGCGTGTTCGGGCCACAGCTCGTGTCCGGCAAGTACCCGGCCAGCGGCGTGCCGATGCTGGCCGGCACCAGCTACGACACGAACCCGCTCGGCGGCCTCGGCGGCAGCGGCCTGATCCAGTTGATGGTGCCGCCGGGCACCAACGCCGACGGCACCAATACGCGGCTCGACGACAACGTGGTCGTGCGGCGCACGCTGGCATCGGGCGTCACGGTCGAACTGACCGGCATCCAGAAGCAGGCGTTGCTGGCGTGGCGCGGCTTCCCCGGCCCCAACGGCGTCGGCGTCGACGACTTCGGCGGCACCACGAACTACCGCTTCGCCGATCCCGCGGCCAGCACGGGCTACGCCGAAGGCGACCTGCGGCCGGCGCCGGTGCTGCTGCCGGTGCCGTTCAGTGCGCGGTCGCGCGTGCAGTCGCGGTGGATCGACACCGGCCAGAGCCGCCGCCGCGAACTGGACGCGCCCGACGGGTTGCCGGCCGGCGTCGTCGGCGCGGCCCCGGGACCGGTGTTCGAGTTCGCCGGCATCGACCCGACCCCGGGCCCGAACCTCGGTTTCGCCACCTTCACGACCGCCAGCGGCGCCGCGATCCTCGACGCGGGGACGCCGGTGGTCGGCCCGGTCGCGATCGCCGCGGCGAGCGCCAACGAGCAGCACCTCGGCGCGCTGGCACACCGCGTCACGCTGGCGGCGCCGTCGTTCGCGATCGCCGACCGCTACGTGCAGTACGAAGCCGAATTGCTCGCCGCCGATGGCGCGCGGCTCGCGGCGTTCCGCATCGTGCACCACACCGAACGCGACCTGTGGCTCGACGCCGTCGACGGGCCGCTGCCGGCCGCGGCCGAGCGGCTGCAGGTGCGCGCGCGGTTCTTCGGCATCGCGACCAACGGCACCGAGGGCCTCGGCCCGGTCTACACCCAGGTGCAGGGCGACGGCAGCGTGCGCGTGATCCCGCGCGCCAACGTGCGCATCGGCTTCGCCTTCCACGAGGACCCGCGCACGACGACGAACCGCTACCCCGCCGACGGGCAGCTGTTCGTGCACGACCTGCTCGAACCGGGCCTGCAGGCCTGGATCCAGCAGCACGGTGCACCGCGCTACGTGATGTACGATGTGCTGTTCGACCTGACCTACGAGGACGGGAGCCAGGCCCCGGCGCTGGCCGCCGGCATGGCACGACCCGAACTGCGGTTCCTGCGGCTGCCGTTCCGCTTCTGACCGCGCCCAGGCACCGCACCGGTGCCTGGCGTGGACCAGCGCCGTGGGTGTGCCGTAAGTGCTGGTCCTGCACCGGCCGCCCGGCGGGAGCGCGTCCGTTCCACGCAAGGCACCAGTTCCCCTGGGCCGGGAGTCGGCTAGTGTGCCGGCCGCCCATGCGCCTCTCGCCCTCGCCCAAAGCCTTGCCGTTCCTCCTCTGCTGCAGCGGCGCCATCGCCCAGTGCGTCGCCCCACCCGGCTGGAGCGCCGTGACCGCCAG
Source organism: Planctomycetota bacterium (assembly GCA_016794425.1). GTDB lineage: Bacteria > Planctomycetota > UBA1135 > UBA1135 > UBA2386 > JAEUHS01. The sequence continues at coordinate 51,201 of JAEUHR010000025.1, read as the reverse complement.
CACCGAAGCCGTCGCGGTCGTGATCCCCGACGGCAGCGGCGGCCTGTTCGCCGGCGGTTCGTTCGCGTCGCTCGGCGGCACGCCGGCGGCACGCGTGGCGCACTGGAACGGCAGCACGTGGTCGGCCCTCGGCAGCGGCATCAGCGGCGGCCCGTTCCCGTCGGTGACCGGCCTCGTGCGGGCGGCGAACGGCGACCTCGTCGTGGTCGGTACGTTCACGACCGCCGGCGGCGTCAGCGCCAACCACGTGGCGCGCTGGAACGGCACGACGTGGTCGGCCCTCGGCTCCGGCATCGGCGGCTTCGGCGCCAACCGCGTCGCCGAACTGCCGAACGGCGAGATCGTCGTGCTCGGCAACTTCACCAGCGCCGGCGGTGTGCCGGCCAGCAACCTCGCGCGCTGGAACGGCAGCACGTGGGCCCCACTCGGCAGCGGTGTCGTCGCGCCGGGCGGCATGCTGGTGCGCAGCGACGGCACGCTGGTCGTCGGCGGCTCGTTCACCGGTGTCAGCGGCTTCGTCGCCAGCTGGAACGGCAGCGCGTGGTCCGCGGTCGGCAACCTCGGCGCGATGGTGCCGAACGCGTTCGCGGAGCTGCCGAACGGCGAGCTGCTGGCCGGCGGCTACCAGACCGTGCAGCGCTGGAACGGCAGCACCTGGAGCGTCGTCGGCAGCCTGTCCGGCGGCAACCTGACGACCGCCTACGACCTGGCGCGGCATCCGGACGGCAGCGCGCTCGTGGTCGGTTCGTTCCAGACCGTGACCGCCGGCGTCGGCGTCGCGGTGCGCGGCGTCGCGCGGTTCGAGCCGGTCACGGCCACGTGGAGCGACCTCGGCAGCAGCACGGCGCTGCAGCCGCTCGGCAACGCCGGCCTCGTCGGCCGCGTGCACGCACTCGCCGACGGCCGCGTGCTGCTGTGCCAGGCGCCGCCGCTGGCGAGCGGCACCACCGCGTCGGTGCTGGCGATCGACCCCGGCTGCCCGCCGAGCAGCACGGCCTACGGCACCGGCTGCAGCGGCAGCGGCGGGCCGAACACCCTGACCGCGACCTCGCTGCCCTGGCTCGGCACCGCGATGACCGCCACCTGCACCGGCCTGCCGGCGAACGCGATCGCGATCGGCTTGTGGGGCCTCGCGCCGCTGAATCTGCCGCTCGGCACGGTGTTCGGCCAGGCCCAGCCCGGCTGCACCGTGCTGACGTTCCCCGAACTGCTGTCGCCGGTGCTGCCGGTGGCCGGTGCCGCGTCGTTCGCGCTGGCGCTGCCGACGACTCCGGCCTGGGCCGGCGACGTGATCCGGCTGCAGGTGCTGTCGCTCGAAATCGGGCCCGACGCGCAGAGCACCAGCAACGGCATCGAGTTCGTGCTCGGTCGGCTGTGACCGCCGCGGTCAGCGCCCCAGCAGCAGCCGCAGGCCGTTGCTGAACTGCAGGCCGAGGGGACTGCCGCTGGTCAGCACCGCGGCCTGCGTCGCGGCCTCGAGGCCCAGCAGCGCCGGCAGGTCCGGGATCGACCAGCCGATCGCCGCGCTGCCGGCCGCGTCGGTCACGGCCAGGCCGAGCACCGACAGGTGCGCCGGCGCGAGGTGCAGCGAGCAGCCGGCGCCGAGGCCGAGCGGCGGCGACTGCGGCAGCGACAGCCAGAAGCCGGCGATCGACGCCGCCGCTGCCTGCGCCACGGTCAGCGGGCACACGGCGCCGAGCCGCGGCACGCCGGCAGTGGCAACCGGCACCGTCGGCGTGCCGCAGCCCGGACCGAGCGGCGCCACGGCAGCGAGCCCGGGCCCGCCGACGGTGAACGGCGCGTCGCTGCCGTCGGCGAAGACCGGCAGGCCGCTGGCCGCGACGCGGACCCGGCCACGGTTCGTGCTCGGCTCGGTGGCGAACCAGGTGCACGTGGTCGCGGCGACGCCGCGCGCGACGGGCTGCCACGTGAGGCCGTCGTCGTGCGAGACGTCGACGTCGTAGGCTGCGACCGGCACCGTACTGGTCCACGCGATCGGGTAGAGCTTGCCGGCGGTCCAGCCTTCGCCGCCGTTCGGCGACGTCACGGTGATCGTCGGCGGCGGTGTGACGGCGCAGGTGTTGCGCACCGTCGTCAGGCGCCCGACCTCCTTGCCGATCGCGAGGTCGAGCTGGCCGTCGCCGTCGACGTCGTGCGCCGCGCCGGTGATCGGGTAGCCGGTGCCGGCCAGGTGGTAGCTCCAGGTGGCGGCGCCGGCGACGTCCTGCAGCACCCAGAGGTTCGGCTGCACCAGCATGTTCAGACTGCACGGCACGGCGAGGTCCAGCGTGCCGTTGCGGTCGTAGTCGCCGACGACGACGCCTTCGCAGCCGAGCCGCGGGAACAGCAGCGGCGGTGCGAACCGGAAGTCGCCGAGCCCGCGGTAGACGCGCACCTCGTCGAAGAAGGCCGCGACGAACTCGGGCAGCCCGTCGCCGTCGAGGTCGCGCAGCGCCAGCGTGCGCCGGGTGCCCTGCGGCAGCACCGCCGCGACCAGCTGCCCGCCGAACGTGCCGTTCGGCCGCCCCTCGGCGTCGAGTCCACCCTTCAGGATGTTCAGCCGGTTCTGCAGGTTCGACATCTCGGGCATCACGGCATCGACGGCGCCGTCGGCGTTGACGTCGGTCAGCACCAGCGCGGCGTTGCCGCCGAGGAACGTCTGCCGGGCGACCGGCGGCAGGAACGAGCCGGTCGGCATGCCGTGGCTGCCGGCACCGCGCAGCACGTGCACGAAGCCGCGCCCGTCGTCGGCAACGAGGTCGAGCCTGCCGTCGACGTCGAGGTCACCGGCGGCGAGGTTGGTCAGCGGCACCGACAGGTGCGCCGGCGACAGCAGCACCTGCTGCACGGACGCGAAGCCGACCCAGACAGGGCCGAGGCCGGTGTTGCGCCAGACCTGCAGGCGGACCTCGCGCAGGTTGCCGACCAGCGCGAGCACGGTCGCCGCGACGTCGACGAAGCCGTCGCGATCCCAGTCGCCGAACGCGACCTGCTGTACGGCCTCGCCCGCCGCGAGGGTCGGCACCGACGGCAGCGACGGCTCCAGCACGATCGACGTGGCGCCCGCGTTGCGGCGCAGGTGCACGATCCCGCCGGAGCGGAACGCAAAGTCGAGGTCCCCGTCGCGGTCGAGGTCGACGGTCCAGACGTCGAGCACGGCGCCGCTGACGTTCGCGTCGGCGGTGGCGCCGAACAGCGGGCACTGCGTGCGAACCGCAGCGATCACGAACCACGCCGCGGACACCGCGGCGGCGACACGGGAGAAGGTCATGCGGATTCCTGCGCGTTGCGGCTGCCCCGGGTCGGCAGCCGACCGCATTCTGCCCGCAGCGGCGCCGGCCGGCGAGGGGGGCGCCGCCGCGCCCGACCGGTCCGCACTAGCGCTCGTCGCGGAACGGGTCGTGCGCGGTCGGGTCACCGGACTCGTAGCCGAGCCGGAACCACTTCGCGCGCTGCGCGGCGGTCCCGTGCGTGAACTGCTCGGGCATCACGCGGCCCGTCGCGCGACGCTGCAGCGTGTCGTCGCCGACCGCCTGCGCAGCCGCGATCGCCTCCTCGTAGTCGCCGACTTCGAGTTCGGCACGGCCCTGCAGGCGGTGCTCGACGTAGTGCGCCCAGCAGCCGGCGAAGTAGTCCGCCTGCAGCTCGAGCCGCACCGAACTGCGGTTGTACTCGGCCTCGCTGACGCGGCCGCGTTCGCCCTGCACCTTGCGGCTCGTGCCGAGCAGGTTCTGCACGTGGTGGCCGACCTCGTGCGCGATCACGTAGGCCTGCGCGAAGTCGCCGCGCGCACCGAGCACACGTTCCATCTCGTCGAGGAACGACAGGTCGAGGTACACCTTGGCGTCGCCGGGACAGTAGAACGGCCCCACCGACGACGACGCCGCGCCGCACGCCGAACGCACGCCGTCGCGGAACAGCACGAGCTTCGGCTCCACGTAGGGCCGGTCGAACCGCTCGGCGAACGTGTCGCGCCAGCACTGCTCGGTGGTCGCCAGCACGCGCGCCACGAACGCCTTCTGCTGCTCCTCGAGCGGCGTGCTGCGCAGCGGCGTCTCGCTGGCGTCGCTGGTCTCGATCGGCACCAGCGCCCCGCCGCCGCCGCCGAGCAACTGCAGCGGGTCGATGCCCGCGGCCCACGCCAGCACCAGCAGCAGCACGAGCCCGCCGAGGCCCATGCCGCCGCGACCGACCGGCAGCCGGACGCCGCCGAACGGGCTGCGGCCGCGGGCCGGGCCACCACCGTTGCCGCGCCGGTCCTCGATGTTGTCGCTCGGCCGCTGGTCCTCGAAGCGCATCGCGGCAGCGTAGAGCCGCCGAGCGCGGGAATCACCGCAGGGCACGCGCCGCGACCGAACCGTCGGCCGCACCGTCGCGGCGGCGGCCGATCGGAACGACGCGTCTCGGCGCGGGACGCGGCAGTCGCCCGGTTTCGGTGCGCGCCGCGGGTTCGCCGAAGATCCTGGCGTGACCGCACCGACCATCGTGATCGCTGCCATGGGGCTCGTGCTCGGCATCGCGATGCCGGTGCACCTGTGGCGGCTCGGCAACCGCCTGCGCCGCCGCACCGCCTGCACGACCGGCGAGATCGTCGGCTACGAAGCCCACGACGCGACCGGCAGTGAGACGCCGCGCACGACCTGGCACGCGCGCGTGCAGTTCGCCGCCGGCCAGCGGACCGTCGAGTTCGTCAGCGCCTACGGCAACAGCTGGTCGCGGCCGCAGCGTGGCCAGCGCGTCGATGTGCGCTACGACCCGCGTGAGCCGCAGAACGCCGACGTCGACCGCGGCCAGAGTGCGGCGCTCGGCAACGTGGCGGCGATCGCCTGCGCGGTCACAGGCGTGCTGCTGCTGGCCGCCGCGGTCGGCGGCGTGTGACCATGCGGCGCCGCCGCCTCAGCCTGCCAGGTCGAAGCGATCCAGGTTCATGACCTTGGTCCAGGCGGCGACGAAGTCGGCGACGAACTTCGCCTCGGCATCGGCACTGGCGTAGACCTCGGCGATCGCGCGCAGCTGCGAGTTCGAGCCGAACACGAGGTCGACCGCGGTCGCGGTCCAGCGCACCGAGCCGGTCTTGCGGTCGGTGCCCTCGTAGTGCGCGCCGGCTTTGCGCCATGCCGTGCCATTGTCGAGCAGGTGCACGAAGAAGTCGTTCGACAGCGTGCCCGGCCGGGTCGTGAACACGCCGTGCGCGCTCTGGCCCGTGTTGGCGCCGAGCACGCGCAGGCCGCCGACCAGCACCGTCATCTCGGGCGCGCTGAGCGTCAGCTGTTGCGCGCGATCGACCAGCAGCTCCGGCTCGGGGCGGCCGACACCGGCGGCGACCCAGTTGCGGAAGCCGCAGGCCTGCGGCTCGAGCACCGCGAACGACTCGGTGTCGGTCATCGCCTGCGTCGCATCGGTGCGACCCGGCGCGAACGGCACCGCGACCTTGTGGCCAGCGCGCTCGGCAGCGGCCTCGACGGCGGCATTGCCGGCCAGCACGATCAGGTCCGCCAGCGAGACCTTCTTGCCGCCCTTCTGCGCGCCGTTCCAGTCCTGCTGGATGCGCTCGAGCACGGCCAACGCCTTGGCGAGTTCCGCCGGCTGGTTGACGGCCCAGTCCTTCTGCGGCGCGAGCCGCACGCGGGCACCGTTGGCGCCGCCGCGCAGGTCGGAGCCGCGGAACGAGGCGGCGGACGCCCATGCGGTCGCGATCAGCTGCGGCACCGTGAGACCGGACGCCAGCACCTTCTGCTTCAGCTGCGCCACGTCGCCGGCTTCGACCAGCGCGTGGTCGACCGCGGGCACCGGATCCTGCCAGGGCTGGACCTCGGGCACGTCGGGACCGAGCAGCCGCACGCGCGGCCCCATGTCGCGGTGCGTCAGCTTGAACCAGGCCTTCGCGAACGCCTGCTGGAACTCCTGCGGGTTGGCGTGGAAGCGCTCGGCGATCTTGCGGTAGGCGGGGTCGGTGATCAGCGCCAGGTCCGTCGTCAGCATCATCGGCTGGTGCAGCTTGGTCGGGTCGTGCGCGTCCGGCACGGTGCGACCGACGTCGCCCTTCGGCTTCCACTGCTGCGCGCCCGCCGGGCTGCGGGTCAGCTCCCACTCGTAGCGGAACAGGTTGCGGAAGTAGTCGTGCGACCACTGCACGGGCGTCGAGGTCCAGGCGCCTTCGAGGCCGCTGGTGATCGTGTCGGCACCCTTGCCGGTGCCGTGCGAGTTGGCCCAACCGAGGCCCTGCTGTTCGAGCGGCGCCGCTTCCGGCTCCGGCCCGACGTGCTGGCGCGGATCGGCGGCACCGTGCACCTTGCCGAGCGTGTGGCCACCGGCGATCAGCGCGACGGTCTCCTCGTCGTTCATCGCCATGCGACCGAACGTGATGCGGATGTCGTGCGCGGCCTTCAGCGGGTCGGGCACGCCGTTGGGCCCCTCGGGGTTCACGTAGATCAGGCCCATCTGCGAGGCCGCCAGCGGGTTCGCGAGTTCACGGTCCTTCGTGAAGCGCTGGTCGGCGAGCCACTCGCCTTCCGGCCCCCAGAACACGTCGGCCTGCGGCTCCCAGACGTCCTCGCGGCCGCCGGCGAACCCGAGCGTCCGGAACCCCATCGTCTCGAGCGCGACGTTGCCGGTCAGCACCATCAGGTCGGCCCAGGAGATGCTGGCGCCGTACTTCTGCTTGATCGGCCAGAGCAGCCGCCGCGCCTTGTCGAGGTTGGCGTTGTCGGGCCAGCTGTTGAGCGGCGCGAACCGGATCGTGCCGTCCGACGCGCCGCCGCGGCCGTCGGCAGTGCGGTAGGTGCCGGCGCTGTGCCAGGCGAGGCGGATGAACAGCGGGCCGTAGTTGCCGTAGTCGGCCGGCCACCAGTCCTGCGACGTGGTCAGCATCGCGGCGATGTCGCGCTTCAGGGCCACGAGGTCGAGCTTCGCGAACGCAGCCGCGTAGTCGAAGTCCGCGCCCATCGGGTTGCCGGCGGGCGGGTTCTGATGCAGCACGCGCAGGTCGAGCTGGTTCGGCCACCAGGCCTCGTTGTCGGGGCCGCGGCGCGCCTGCTCCTCGGCGCCCGCGTGTGCCGAGGCGTCCGTGGCGCCCATCACCGGGCACTTGCCGGCGGCACCGGCCGGAACGTCGGCGGCTTCGCCGTGATGCGCCGTCGAACACGCGGCAGCGGCGGCGAATGCGAGCCACCATGGCTGGCGTGGCAACCGGCGGTGGCTCGGTGAGGAACGAAGCGGGACCGGGACGGAATTCGGCACTGGAGTCCTCCGTGTCAGGGGGGGGTTGGACAAAGGTCGAGGCGCCACGGCGCCCTGGGCAGCCGCATCCTAGTCCGATTTTAGACGTTGTCAATCTCTGGACTAGATCGCATTCTCGGGCAGCGCTTGTGCCCGCACCGTCGCCGCCGGGGGTTCGCCGCCGTAGGCTCCGGCGATGCAGCGCTGGTTCGCTCGATGCCTGCCCCTGGTCCTCGCCGTGGCCCCGGCCTCGGCGCAGGCCGAAGCAGCGCGCGCCGCCCGCGCCCAGCAGGCCGCCGCCGCTGCCGGCAGCCCAGCGTGGTTCGACCACGGCTGTGATGTCGTCGAAGCCGAGCTCGCCCACGACGTCGCCGCGGCCGTCGCCGCAGCCGCCGAGCTGGTCGCGGCCGCCCCGACGCACGGCCCCGGCGAGGTCGACATCGCCGAGCAGCTACATCGCCTCGCCGTGGCCCTGCACGAAGGCCCGGCGCGGCTCGCGTCGACCTCGGCGACACCGGACTCCGCGTGGAGCGACGCCCGGCGCGCGCGCTGGCACACGCTGCGCGCCCGCCTCGCCTGGCTCGTCGACCGGCCGACCGAGTATCTGGCCGAGGTGTTCGCGGGCCTGACCGCGGCGCGGCGCACCGCATCGGCACCGCTGCTGCTGCGCGCCGCGTGGACGCTGCATCTGGCTGTCGAACGCGAAGCCCCCACCTACGACGAGACGCTGCTGGCCGAAATCGACGCGCTGCGCGCGGCTCCCGGCGCGACCGCGTTCGCGGCCTGGGACGCACTGAACCGCTACTGGCGCGCCGGCGCGCTGCACACGCGCACCGAACGGCTCGCCGCGTTGGCCACCATCGTGCAACAAGCCGACGCGATCGGCGACCGGCGCACGCGCATCCAGGCCGAGTGGGACCGCGCTGGCATCGAGTGCCAGGCCGGTCCCACCGACGCCGCCGCGAGTGCACTGGCCTCGGCGCTGACCACCTGCGAACAGCTCGGCGACCGCCGCCTGCTCGCCGTCGCGCTCGAACAGATGGCCTCGCTCGAACTGGAACGGCAGCACCTCGACGCAGCCGACGAACTGCTGCGGCGCGCCGCGGCGGTGACCGCGGGCCGCGGCTTCCCGGACCGCGACATCGAACAAGACCATTTGCGCCTGCAGCTCGCGACCCGGCGCGGCGACACGGCCGCGGTGGCGGCCGCAACGGCGCGGCTGGAAGAACTGCGGCAAGCCGAGGCCCGCCGCCACCGCGGCTACGAGACCTTGCGCGAGCAGCTGCTCAGCGGCGAACGGCAGCGCCTCGACCTCGAGCGGGGACTGGCGCAGGAACGCGAACGCGGAGCCCGGCAGCTCGCGACGGTGCGCACGATCGCCGCGGTCGGCGGCCTGGTCGCGCTGGCGACCCTGGCGACGCTGGCGCTGCTGAGCCGGCGCCGGTTGTCGCGCGCCCATGCGCGGCTGCAGGAGCAGGTGCAGCGCGCCGACACCGAGGCGGCAGCGCGCCGCGGCGCCGAGCAGCGGCTGCAGCAGCTCGAGCGGGCCGACAGCCTCGGCGTGCTGGCCAGCGGCGTCGCCCACGACTTCAACAATCTGATCGTCGGCGTGCTCGGCAACGCCGACCTGCTGCAGAGCGGCGAGACCGATCCCGAGCGGCGGCGCCTGCTGGCCGGAATCGCGGCGGCCGGCGAACGCGGCGCCCGCCTGTGCCGGCAGCTGCAGGCGCAGCTGGGCGACGCGCCGACGGCCGCGGCGCCGTTCGACCTCGGTGCGCTGCTGCGCGAGCTGCAGCCGGTGCTCGCGGCAGGCGCCGGCCAGCACGTGCAAGTCGAGGTCGAGACCGGCCCCGACGCGCTGCCGGTGCTGGGCCACGCGACCGAGATCGAGCAGGTGGCACTGAACCTGGTCGCCAACTCCCGCGACGCCGGCGCGACGCGGATCGTGCTGCGCGCCGCCGCGGCGACCATGACGGCAGCGGACTGGCCGACGGCACACGTGTTCGGCCTCCGCCACGCCGGCAGCTACGTGGTGCTCGAAGTCGACGACGACGGCGAGGGCATGCGGCCCGAGCAGATCGACCGCATCTTCGATCCGTTCTTCACGACGCGGTTCCCCGGCCGCGGCCTCGGCCTGGCGATGGTCGCTGCGGCGATGCGCCACCACGACGGCACCATCGTGGTCACCAGCGCGCCGGGTCAGGGCACGCGGTTCCGGATCCACCTGCCGCGCGACGCCGCCGAGCGTGCCGGCGCGGCCGCCGCCGCAGCCGCAGCGACCGAACCGGCGACACCAGCGCCGATGGCGGTGCTGGTCGTCGACGACGAGCCGCACGTGCGCGAGTTCCTGGCGTCGGCGCTGCAGCGGCGTGGCCACGAGGCGCACTGTCTGCCCGACGGCACCGCGATCGATCAGGCCCTGGTCCGCTTCGCGGCGGCGGTGCATCCGGTCGCACTGGTCGACCTGACGATGCCGGGCCTCGACGGCCGCGACGTGCTGCAGCGCGTGCGCGCCGCGTGCCCACGCGCGGCGGTCGTGCTGATGAGCGGCCACTCCGACGTACATCTCGCCGAAACGGCCGACCAGGTCGGTGCCGACGGCTACGTGGCCAAACCGTTCCGCGCCGACGCCGTCGTGCGCGAACTGACCGCCGCGATGCAGCGGCGCGCGCGCAAAGCCAGCGCCGGCTGACGGCGGGGGTTCGACCGCGCACGCCGCGCCGGGCTACGCTCCCGCGCGTGGCAACCCGCCCCTACCGCAAGGACCCGGAACTCGAACGACTGTTCCATGCCTACCGGCACGGCGACCAGGCCGCCCTGTCCGAGTGCATCCGGCGCACCACGCCGTGGCTGCAGGCACTCGCGCGCCGACTCGGTGCCGGCGCCGCGGAGGTCGAGGAGCTGGTGCAGGAGACCTGGCAGGCCGCGGCTCTGGCACCGCCGCGCGACGCCGACCTGATGACGTGGCTGACCGCACTGCTGCACCATCGCCTGCTCGGCGCGCGGCGCGCGGCGCGGCGCAGGTCGCGCCTGCACTTGCTGGACGACGCTGCGCTGCGCCGCGCGCCGGCGCAGCGCGATCGTTTCGATGCCGCAGCGATCGCGCGCGGGCAGGAAGCGCTCCGCGCCGTGCGCTCTGCCATCGAGGACTTGCCGCCGTCGAGCCGCGAAGTGCTGCAGATGCACCTGTTCGACGGCATGACCCCGGCCGAGATCGCGCGCGAGCTCGGCATCGGCCGCGTCGCTGTCCGTGTGCGCCTGTTCCGCGGCCTGCAGCGCCTGCGCGGGATGCTGCCCGACGCGCTCGCCCTGCTGGTCGTCGCGACGCTGGCACAGTCCGGGCGCAGCCAGACCACCCGTTGGATCGGCTTGGGGGCCGCCGCTGTGGTGGTCGCCGGTCTGCTGGTCGTGGTACCCACGACGAGCGACGCCGCCGACCCGGCACCGAGTGTCGCGAACGCCGCGCCACCGCCCGCGGCGCCGGTGGAGGCGGCAACCGAACCGCTGCTCGCTGCGACCGAACGCACCGCCGCGACCCCGACTCCACCGCAGCTTGCCGTGCGCGTACTCGACCGCGCCGGCCGCCCGGTCGCGTCGGTCGGCATCGTCGCGCGCCCGATCGCGGGACGCGATCCGCTGCACGGCAGCCGCGCCTGCAGCGACGCGAACGGCACTGCGGTGTTCGCGGCGATCGAGCCGGGCGGCTACGAACTCGCGACGGACCGCGGCGCGCAGCTCGCGCTGCACGTCGACGGCACACCGAAGGTCGCCGAACTGCGCATCGACGCCACCCACGACGTGTCAGGCACCGTTGTCGACGAACTGGGCCGACCGCTCGCCGGCGCCAGCATCTGGCTCGCGACCACACCCGCCGACCCGTTCGCCGGCGTCGATGTCGCGACGACCGACGCGGACGGTGCGTTCCTGCTGCACGCGGTGCCGGACGAGGCGCTGATCGCGGCTCGCGCCGCCGGCCGCGGCCGTTCGACGGCGCGCCGGGTCACCCCCGACGCTGCGATGACGCTGGCCCTGCCGCGCCTCGGCGGCACGATCACCGGCACCGTGTGGGACTGGCAAGGCCGGCCCATCGCGGGGGCCTGCGTCGTGGTCGGCGTGGGCACCGACGGCGCCCCGCCACGCGTCGCCGGCACGTCGCTGCCGGACGTGCCGCCGCCGATCTGCCTGCTCACGGACGCAGCTGGCAGCTTCTCGGCGCCAGGCATCGAACCGGGCAACCACCCGGTCGTCGTACGCTGTGCTGGCCATGCGCCATTCTGCACGACGGTCGCCGTCGATGCGGCCGCGACGGTCGCGGTGCCCGTGGTGCTGGCCGAGGGCGTGCGGCTGCACGGCCGCCTGCTCGACTCGCGCGGGGCACCATGCCCAGACGCGCGAGTCCGGTGTCGCAGCGACGAGGTCTTCGCAGCCGTCGACGTGCGCACGGCGGCAGACGGCTCGTTCGAGTTCGCCGGGCTGCCGAGCGGACCGCTGGCCCTGTGGGCGCACGCGGCGGACTGTGCGGTGGCCCAGTGCCTGCTGGACCTCGGTCCCGGCGAACACCGGCTCGACCTGCGGGCGCAGAGACTCGCGGAGTACCGCGGCCGGGTGACGACCCTCGACGGTGCACCGCTGGCCGGCTGGCAGGTCGCCGCACCCGACCCGCAAGCACCGAGCTTCGACCAGGGCTCGTGGTTCGCCGAAGTCGGCGACGAAGGCGCAGTCGTGATGCACACGGCAGCCGTGGACCCCTGGTCGCACCTGCTGATCCGGCCGCCGGGATCCCGGCTCTGGATCCCGGCCGCCGACCTGGTCACGCGGTGCGCAGACGGTACGTTCCACGTCGGTGTCGATCCGACGTCGACGCCAGCCGCGCGCGTGCGACTCGTGCTGCAGGATGCGACCGGCAAGCGGATCGACGCTGCCAAGATCTGGCTGCGCACGACGACAGGCGAACACCTCGACGTGGGCACCACCGACGCCACCGGCGCGTTCGACTTCGGTCCGCTCTTCGCAGGCAGCTACCACCTGGTCTGCGAGAGCCCGCAGCCCGACCTGCCCCCGATCGAAGTGCCGCGCATCGACGTCAGGGGCGACGAGGCCCGCACGATCACCTGCGTCGCACCGCCGGCGGGCCGGCTCGACTACGCGCTGCGCTTCGCCGACGGAACGCAGCCGCGCGCACCGATCGTCAGCATCCGCCGGGTCGGCGAGGACCTGCGCCTGGCCCGACTGCGGACCGCGACCGGCACGCAGGCCCTGACGCCGGGGCACTACTCGCTGCATGCGATCGGCGACGATTTCGTCTGGATCGCCGGCACGGAGTTCGATGTCGTCGCTGGCCGAACGACGCGGCTCGAACGCGTGGTGCGGTCCGCCGCCCGCCGCACGATCTCGCTGCGCAACGTGCCCCCCGAGTGCCGCGGCGGCATGTTCCGGGGCCGCGTCGTCGACCGTACGGCCGGCATCGTGTTGTACCGGTTCGAAGTGCCGCTCGACGCAGCCGCACCGCTGCCGCTGGGTTCGTTCCTGCCGACCGGGTCGTTCCGCATCGAAGCCACCGCCGACAGCGGTTGGCGCACGCGCGCCGACTTCGAGCTGACCGACCTGGCGCCCGGATTCACCGCCATCACGGTGCCGTTCGAGCTGGTCCCCTGAGCCGCCGACGAAATCGCGGCTGGCGGATGTAACAGGCGACGCCCCTGCGGTTCTTCCCCGCACGTTGCCGTCACCGCGGCGCCGGCCGTGCCGGTAGCCCCGCCATCCCCGACTCCCTCGCAAGCATGTACCGAACCGCTCTATCCGTCCTCGCTCTCGGCGCCCTGCTGTCCGGGCAAGAAGCCGTGCTTCCTTCCCACACCTTCTTCACGCACGCGTCGTCGACCAGCCTGACGTGGCGCTCGACCGCATGCCACTTCCAGCTGATCTACGACACCCAACACTTCCTCGAGCAGGGCGTGAGCGGGCCGATCGTGATCTTCCGGCTGCGCTTCCGCGCCGGCGACGGTGAGATCAGCGCCGGCGGTTCGACCTACGGCACCGTCAACGTCCAGCTGTCGTCGTGCCCGCTCAACTACGCCGCGGCCTCGACGACGTTCGCGACCAACCGGGGCATCGACAACCAACTCTGCTACGCCGGCAGCGTGACGACGCTGCCGACGACCGGCGCGAGCCCGAACGAAGCGTTCGTCGACCTGGTGCTGTCGTCGCCGTTCACCTACGACCCGACGCTCGGGCTCGACCTGGTCGTCGAAGTGGACGCAACGGCGCCGAGTGGCCCGGTGCCCCTGGCGGCGGCGCAGAACTCGCGCTGCCGGCGCATCTCGGCCGCATCCACTGCCGCGACGACCGGCACCTCGAATGCGACCGCGGGTTGCATGCGCATCGACTTCGGCGGCGCCGGCGGCTGGAGCACCTGGGCCCAGGCCGCGACCGTCGAGAACGGCACCGGCTGCTACGAGGTCACCACGTCGTTCCTCGAGGAGTTCACCGATCTGTCGACCTTCGACCTGTCGAACCAGACGCTGGTACTGAACCCGAACGGCTCGGGCGGCTACGACGTCAGCCTGACCGGGGCGACGACCTTCGCGCCGCACGGTGCCACACACCTGAACCTCGACGACGACGACTTCTCGGTCGTCACGCTGCCGGGCGGTTTCGGCACCGGCCTGCCGTTCCCGACCGGATCGACCACGTCCACGCTCACGATCGGCTCGAACGGTCACATCGGGCTCGGCACCGACGTGGTGGCTCTGTTCCCCGATCGTGAGTTCCTGTTGCTGTGGCCAATGGCGCAGCTGGCGCCGTTCCTGGTCGACCTCGTGCCGGACACCGTGCACAACGTCTACTACGATGTCGCCCCGGGTGGCATGACGGTCTACGTCACCTACGACGCGCTGCCGACGTTCACGCCCGGCGGCACGTGCTCGATGCAGATCGCGTTGTTCTCGACCGGCCGCATCGAGTACCGCTACGGCACCTGTTCGGGCGTGTCAGGCGACATCGGCTTCGTCGGCTTCAGCCGCGGCTCCTTCGCCTCCGACCCCGGCAGCGTCGATCTCTCGGTCGCGGCGCCGCTGCAGACCAGTGGCCCGGACTCGCTCCCGGTGACCCTGTTCAGCGGCATCCCGTACGTCGGCACGCTGCTAGAGGAAGAGGTCGCGTTCATCCCGCCGACCGCTCTGTTCTCGGTGCGCTTCCTTGCCTCCGGCTCGGTGCCCGGCATCGACCTGGGCATCGTCGGCGCGGTCGGCTGCCCGCTGTGGTTCGACCTCGGCACGATCATCGACACGGGGATCTCGATCGACAATCCGAACGCGCTGTTCTCGATCCTGCTGCCCAACGTGACTTCGCTGTTCGGCCAGACGGTCTACAGCCAGGGCGCCTCGTTCGATGCGACGGCCAATCCGTTCGGCATCCTGACGACGAACCAGAGCGCCCTGACGATGGGCAACTCCTGACCCGTCCGCAGCCCGCCCGGTCTCACGGCACGAGCACGGCGCGGGCCAGCATGCCCGGCTGCAGGAGCCGCGGATCGCAGCGGCCGTCGAGCCAGATCCGGTCGAACGGCTGCGCGGCAGCGGGCACCGCGACGCGGTGCACGGCGAACGGCCCCGCGTAGTCGAACGACGGCAGCTGCGCGTCGACCTCACCGAGCACCTGCCCGTCGCGGCAGAAGCGCACGCGGTAGACCTGATCCGCGGTCAGCCACAGCTCGACCGCCGCTGCCGACGTCGGCGCCGGCAGCACCACCGCGAGCCCGCCCGGGTGCACCGAGCGCGCGGTCGGTCGCTGGAACCACCAGGTCGGCTCGGGCACCGGCGCGGCCAGTTCCGCGAGCGGCACGTCGCTGCGCGGCGGCCGCCGGTACTCGCCGGCGACGAACGCTGCGACGTCGGCGTCGAACGCGCCGGTCCACAGGTCCCACAGGTGGCCCCAGCGTTCGGCCGACCACAGCGGGTCGCGGGTCGCCGACCACACCGCGTCGTAGAGCCGCGCGCAGCCCGGGTCGACGATGCGGTTGCCGCCGCTGGCGAGCGTCTCGAACCAGCCGCGCGGCACACCGCGGAAGAAGTGGCCGATGCGCCACACCTCGGGATCGGCGACGGGCAGCCGCATCAGGAACGGATCACACAGCCACGAGTCGGCGACGTACACCATCGGTCCGACCATGTAGCCCATGCCGCCCACCGGCCCGCCCATCGCGACGAACCGGTCGAGTCCCTTCGCCCGCACCATGTCGGCGCCGCGACCGGGCAAGTCCGGCAGCCGGCGCGACGACAGCAGCCCGTTGTCCGACTGGCCGAACCGGTGTTCGTCGCTGACGCCGGCGACCTTCTCGGTGTACGGCAGCGCTTCGGCGGCCGGCCACTGCGTCCACAGCGGCAGCCGCGGCACGAACGACGCCGCGAACGCGAGGCCGGCGAACAGCAGCGCGCGCTGCGGGCTCGCGAACGGGCGCGCCGCCGCCAGCAGCACCAGCGCGGCACCGATCGGTGGCGCCCAGAATCGACCGAGCATGTAGTCGCCGCCGACCTTGACCACGTAGCCGCAGTAGAGCAGCGTGCCGACCGCGAACCAGCGCAGCGGTCCGGGCCGCCGCAGGCCGACGAACGCCGCGGCCGCGACCAGCGCCACCGACCACGGGTCGTCGAGCACGGTGAGCCACAGGTAGCGCAGGCCCTGCGCCGCGACGTCGAGCGCGGGCACGCCGTGGCAGAACAACTTCGCGTAGGCCGTGACCGGGTAGATCGTGCCGTAGTAGACCGCGGCGAACGCGAGCCACGCGCCGAGCGGCAGCATCGCGACCGCGGTGCGCACGACGGCCGCGCGCCAGGGCACCGCGCGCAGGCACCACAGCAGCACTGGTCCCGCCAGCAGCACGAGGTCGTAGCGCGTGCAGGCGAGCAGCGCGGTCACGAACGCGACCGCCGCCAGCCTGCGTTCGGGTTCGGCGCGCTGCACGGCGGCGCCGAGCGCGACCAGCAGCGCGAACACCAGCGACGTCTCGAGCCCCGACGTGCCGTAGATCAGCCACGTGCGCGAACCGAGGGCGGCCACCAGCAGCGCGACCGCCGCCGGCGCACCACCGGCCAGGCAGGCCAGACGCACGGCACCGAACGTGGTCAGGCCGATGCCGAGCCACATCGCGGTGAGCGGACACTCGCCGGTGCACCAGCGCGCCGCCGCCAGCAGCCAGAACCACGCCGGGTGCGTGTAGGTCTGCACGCGCTCGTCGACGTTCCAGCGCGGCCCGTAGCCGGCGATCAGGTTCTCGACGCTGCGGAACGTGATGTAGGCGTCGTCGCAGAGCCACGAGGCCAGCACCAGCGCGCCGACCATGAACGCGCACAGCAGCACGACGGCGGCGATCCACACCCATCGGCTGCGGCTCGTGCTACCGGTCGGAGCCATGGGGCGCGGAGTGGGAGGAAGGCGGCGGGCACCGGCCCGGACGACCCGGACCGAGCGCGGATTCTTCCGCGGCCGGCGCCCGGGTCAAGGGACCGGCCTCGGCCACACTCGCAGCGTCGGCCGGTGTGCGCGCTGTTGCCAGGCTGCACCGCCGTGCCGATGCTGCGCCCATGCGCCACCCTGGCCCGCTGCGGCTGCTGCCCATGCTCCTGCTGCTGCCGTCGGCCTGCCGCGGCACGCCGACCGCCACACCCGCCGCGGCCACCGAGACCACCAGCGTCAAGCCGGGCATCAACGACGACTTCCTCGATCCCGAACTCGACGTCGGCACGTTCGAGCAGCGGTTCGAAGGCGAGAGCCGCGAAGTGTTCACGCAGCGCGCGCGCATCGCCGCGCTGCTGCAGCTGCGCCCCGGCATGGCGGTCGCGGACGTCGGTGCCGGCACCGGCCTCTACACGCTGATGTTCGCGCCGAAGGTCGGCACCACCGGCCGCGTCTACGGCATCGACATCGCGCCGAAGTTCGTCGAGCACATCCGGCGGCAGGCCGCGGCGCGCGACCTGTCGCAGGTCGAAGCGCGGCTCTGCAGCGAACGCAGCGTCGACCTGCCCGCGGCCAGTGTCGACCTCGTGTTCGTCTGCGACACCTACCACCACTTCGAGTACCCGATGGCCACGCTGGCCTCGATCCATGCGGCGCTGCGCCCCGGCGGCGAACTGGTGGTGCTCGACTTCATCCGCGAGCCGGGCGTCAGCCGTGAGTGGATCCTGGGCCACGTGCGCGCCGGCGAAGCGGTCGTGCGGCAGGAGATCGAAGCCGCCGGCTTCCGGTTCGTGCGCCGCGAAGCGACGCCGTTCCTGCACGAGAACTACGTGCTGCGCTTCCGGCGGCCGTGACGCCGCGGCGACGGTCCGCGCCGTTGCCGTCCGGGATCAGCGGGCCGCGGCCGGCACCGGCCAGAGCCGCGCCTGCCACTCCCGCCGGTTGCCGCGGTCGACGGAGCCGATCGCCAGGATGCGTGGCACCCCGGCACACCAGCGCGCCGCCGTGACCGTGAAGCCGGCGCCGACGTCGAGTTCGCCGGTCGCCGCGCCGGTGTCGCACGCGAACCGCCGCAGCACACCATCCGCGCGGCGAGCCAGCACGCCGCCGGGCGCCGCCGTCGCGAAGCCGACCAACGCATGCCCGGCCGCGACCGTGATCGGCGCGCGCTTGCCGCGCAGGTCGAGCACGAGGATGCCGTCGTCGTCCTCGAAGTCCCATTCGCACAGCACCGCACCCGCCGGGTCTGGGTAGAGGTCGGTGAAGTGGCCGCCGCGCGCATCCGGCACCAGCACGGTCGGCGCCGACTCGCCGAGCCGCCACTGCACGATCGGCCATGTGCGCGTGCCGTTGCGGGTGCCGACCGCGAGTCCGTCGCGCAGCAGCGCGTAGCCCGGCGTGCCGTCGGCGACGTACGGCGCGAAGCGCGTGATCGGCCGTCGCGCCGCGAGGTCCCAGACCATCAGGCCCGGTTCGTCGTGGCCGAGCACCTGCAGCCCGCCGGCGTTCGCACGGACCTGCACGACCACGTGTGCACCCGGGCCGACGAACGCGATCCACGGCTGGTCTCCATCCGACATCGCCGCCGTGTCGACGAGCTCGAAGTGCGCCACCTCGGCACCGCTCGCGACCGCGTGCACCCCGGCGAACCGGTCGCCACCGGCCGCCAGGCTCCAGGCCAGATGCGCACCGTCGGCCGCGAGCAGCAGATCGTGGAAGCGCGGTGGCCGACCGTCGTCGCCGACGAGCTTCGGGATGCCGATCGCCACCTCGTGCACGCCGTCGAGGTCGGCCCACCGGGTGGCCGCCGCCGCCTGCAGCGCGAAGCCGCGCGCGGTGCCTTCGGCGTCGACCAACCACAGCTGCTGGCCGCTGGCGTCGAACGCGCCGGCCTGCCAGGGCCCCGGCGCCGGCAGCGGCACCGGCTCCGCCGCCGCCAGATCGAGCAGCAGCACGCCCTCGGCCCCCTGCAGCAGTGCGAAGCGTTCGTTGCCGGCGATCGTGCATCGCTCGCCGTGCAGCGCGATCGTCGCGAGCGGTGCCGGGGCTTGTGCCGCCGACACCGTGGTGAGAGCCAGCAGGAGGCCAACGCTGCAGGACCGATCGAACGCCAAGCTCACCTGACCCCGTGACCACCCCGACGAGCGAACCGCGCGTGTGGGTCGGCCATCACGTTCGCCGGACGTTCGTCGACGGTGCGTGGGTCGTCAAGCTGCCGGCACCGCGCACGTTGCCCGGGCGATCTGCCCCTGCCGCGGCTCCGCGCTCGAGTCAGCGGCCCTGCTGCCCCGCGTCGGGCGTCGTCGCCGCACCGGCGCGGCGCTCGGCCAGGCGCGGTGGCAGCACTGCGTCGCGGCCGCGGAACTGCGCGAACCGCTCGGCGAGCGTTGCATCGGTGACCTTCTCCTCCACCACCTCGCCGTTCGCGCGCAGCGCCTGCAGCAGGCCGTCGGTCCACTGGCCTTCGCTCGCCTTGCGCACGACGAGCCGGTCGGCGCCCTTCACGCCGAGCGCGATCCGGGTCAGCCCCTGTTCGCGGACGATCGACCACTCGTTGTCCCAGAACACCCGGAACGACGGCGCCAGGGCGACCGCCGCCTGCAGCCGTTCGCCGTCGATGGCGACCTTGCCGGACTCGGCCGGCACATCGCCGGCGTCGCGGCGCTCGCGCAGTTCGCGCCGCACCATCTCGCGCGGCAGGTTGTCGAGCTGGCGCTGTTCCAGCAATCGCTTCAGCCAGACGTGGTCGGCATCGGCACACGGCACGCGCAGTTCGAGCCGGCCGGGCTCGATCTGCAGCAGGCGGTTGCCCGCACGCAGGAAGTCGCGCAGCAGTTCGATCGTCTCCTCGTCGAGTTCGCGGCCGTCGATCGGGCCGGCGGCCCGCGCCTGCACGAACACCTCGAGCAGCGTGTTCAGCTTCTGCACGAATGCCCTCGCGCCGCGCACGCGCACGAACTGGTGGCCGCACAGTTCGCCGCGTTCGTCGACGAACAGGGTGCCGTTCTCGACGTCGACGTGCGCCGCGAGGCCTTGCACCGGCAGCGGCAGGTCGGCGGTCAGGTCGACGAAGAACGGCCAGTTGTTCCAGAAGTGGAACGAACCGCTGTCGCGGACCTTGGCCAGATCCGCGAGCGCCTTCGCCATCGCCTTGTCGGGCCCGTCGGTCGACGGCTCGGCGAACAGGCCGCGGTAGACGAAGTGTGCGTCGAGGCGGTCGGCCTTCGCGTCGTAGACGAGCGTGATCTCCTGCGCGTCGAAGTCGAGGCAACCGGCGAGGAACAAGAGCAGGACGAACCAGATGGATCGGTGGGACATGGGGCCTCAGCGCAGATCGAACGGCCGCGCGCGGCGGCGGACAAGGCAACAACCGTCTCCTCTGCCCAGCACGCTCGCCGCCACGCCGGCGGCGGGCGGCCGTCACCCGTCGAACAGGTTCTGCACCACCACGACCAGCAGCCCGACGACCGTCGGCGGCAGCAGCACGAACCAGAGTCCACCCAGCCCGACCGGCAGGAAGTGTCCGTCGCGGTCGATCTCGGGGCGCCGCGGCAGCAGGTCCCACAGCACGATGCGGTCGCCGGCCGGATCGCAGAACAGTGTCTCCTCGGCCTCGTCGCTGACGGACTGCAATCGGTGCGTGCGCACGGTTCCGTCCCGCTCCTGGCCGTCGGCGCCCCGGTAGCGGAACGTGAGTTCGTGCACGCGCTGTTGGTTGATGCGCGTGTTCGTCGGCCGCGACGCGACGAGCCGGCCCGTCGTGAGCACGCCGTGTTGCAGCAACCCGACGCGGCGCCAACCGGTCCACACCGCCAGGCACAGCAGCACCAGGCCGGCACCCGGCAGGATCAGGACGAACCAGACCACGGCCGGGAACATCGCCGTGCGCATGCCGCGCACGCGTGCCGTCACCGGATCGCCGGCGACGTAGTCGACCGGCACGTCGGCATCGACCGCGGGCACTTCGCCACTGCCGTACGACGTGCCCTGCAGCGACCGGCCGGCGACCTCGTAGGCGAAGCGGACGCGCCAGACGTGGCGGCTGTTGACGCTGGCGCCGGTCGATTCGACCGCCAGCACGCGGCCGGACACACTCGCGAGCGGGCCATCGAACGGATCCCCGGACAGCGGTTCGGCGTGGCGCAGGAACAGCATCGCGAAGACGAGACCGAAGCCCGTCACCAGCCAGCCGACCAGCGCGAGCGCACCGCTGCCGAGCACCTGCACGCGCAGCGACCACGGCACGGGGCGCGGCGGAGCACACAGCCCTGGCATGTCGACCATCGCGCGGAGTCTACGACCCTGCAGACGCTCCACCATCGTCGATGGGCGCGGTCACCACAGCAGGTGCCGCGACTCCGGCCCCCACCAGTAGGCGAAGAACGGATACTGCTCGGACAGCCGCTCGAGTTCGCGCCGTGGCTCGCCGAGGCCCGCGAACGCGTCGAGGCGGATGGCCAGCAGGCGCCGGAACGGCTCATAGCCGCCCGACGGCAGCACCATCAGGCCGTTGGACGGCGGCGGCGCCGCCACCTCGGGCGCCTCCAGGTGCGCCCGGGACGCGCGCAGGTGCGCCGCGCGGTCTTCGCCGGTCGTGCCCAGCGCCAGCTGGATCTCGTCGTAGGCGAGCACGAGCCGCGCCCGCGCGCGCCAGACCATCGAGAGCTGCGGTTCGGCAACCAGCTCCCTGGCCAGCGCCACGTGCTCCCGCCAGCCCTGCAGCGAGGGTCCGTGCGGTCCGAGTGTGAACTCGCCCTCGTGCCGCACCACGGCGATCGACGTGTTCAGCTCGCGCGACAGGTCTTCGCACCGAACGCGCCGTTCGGCGGCGTGGTCGCCGACCAGGAAGGCCGCGTTGCCCGCGTGGGGGCGGATCTGCACCTCGAGCCACGGTGTCGGCAGGTCACGCCACGGGGCGCGCGCGTCCGCCGCATCGCGCACCTGCAGGTGGAACCGCAGGCGGATGTGCCCCGGCTGCGACAGCACGTCGAGGTCCCACAGCTCCACCTCGAACACGCACCCGTCGGCACCGACGCGGCGGCCGAACTGGGACGTCAGCCGGCTCGCAGGGTGGTTCGCGCGACGCCCGAACGGAACGGGCACCGGCTCCCAGCGATCGTCCTGCATCCGTTCCACGTCGAACGGCAGCCATCGGTTGCGGTCGATCGGCAGCCTTGGGTGCACGCACACCTCAGCGTCGCCGCGCGTGACCTGCAGCGTGCACCGGATCGGATCGCACTGCCAGGAACCTCCGCCGAGCGTGAGCAGCGTCGCAGACGGCGCCGCGGGCGTCACGGTCTGCTGTGCGCGCGCGGCCACGCTGCCGCCAGCGAGCAGCCACGCGGCCACGACGGCGTGCAGCAAGGTGCCGGCGGGGCTCATGGCGCCCGCCGGCGGCGGGGCGGCTCGAAGTCGAGCCGCGGCGAAACGCATCGGCACAGGTTCGATGGCCGCGCGGTGCCGCACGCGCCCGGCGCGGCGGCCGCGAGCCTAGCCACCCGGACGCCGCGCATAGCAGTAGAAGGCGCCGGGCTCGTGTTCGAGGCGACCGCTGTGCGCCACGCGCGCCATCCACTCCGGATCGACGTCGACGGGGCAGTAGTGCGTCACGAAGCTCCAGCGTGTGCGGTCGCGCAGTTCGCGTCTGCTGCCGCCGTGGACGAGGTCGGCGTGCCAGACCAGCGCATCCCCCTTCTTCGGATGGAACCGCAGCATCGGGCAGCCGCGCTGCTCCGACTGGTTCCGGACCCAGGCGAGGAACGACCGATGGTCGCCGTAGCTCGGCGGACAGGATCGGCCACGGTCGAGCCACAGGTACTCGGGGATCCGGTGGCTGCCGCCGTAGTACTGCAATTCGCCGGTGCCGGGCGCGATGTCTTCGAGCGCGACCCAGACGCCGACGAACTCCATCGGCGAGCGCACCACGACGTAGGCGGTGTCCTGGTGCATCTCCTGCTCGGTGCCGTAGCGGAACAAGAGGCTCTGGAACGACATCGGCGGCCGCTCGAACAGCTGGCTCAGGAAGCGCCGGATCGGCGGCGAGAACTGCACCGCGCGCGCGTTGACGGACACCGAGTGGTAGTCGAGCACCTTGTGCGGCAGGTGCTCGAACTGCGGTGCCATGCGCGGGAACGAGTGCGACCCGTCGTTCAGTTCGACGGTCACCTTCGGGTTGCCGTGCTTCCAGTCGGCCGCGATCTCCTCGCGCAACGCGTCGACGACCGACTCCGGCACGGCGCGTTCGATGCGGACGAACCCGTCGCGGTCCCAGGCACGGAAGCGCTCCTCGTCGACGGCATCGAGTTCGCCCGCGGCGCGTTTGCGCGCCAGACGCTCGGCGAAGTCGGGCGCATCCGGCCAGAGCCCCCCGAACTGCGACCGGTACCCTGCTGCCCGACGGAAGCGGCCGAAGTAGGTGTCGAGCGCCCCGGGGCACGCGGCGATCAGGAGCCCCAGGGAGTGCTGCCACGCGGCTTTGGCCTGCGGCCGACCAGCCTCATCGAGGCCCTCGTGTTCGAGCCGCACCTTCGTCGTGGCGCCGTCGGGCTGCACGGCGAACGTCACGCGCGTGTGGCCGATGCCGGTCGGCAACGCGGTCTCGAGGTCGAACGCGAGGCGCCGCGCCGGCACGTGTTCGCGGCAGCGGCCGCGCAGCTTCGCCACCTGCTGCCCGGGCAACTCGTACTCGAGCTCGAAGCCGCTCTCGTCGGCAGCGGCGCGCCGCGGCGCCAGATCGGGCATCAGGTGCAACCAACGCGACAGGCGATCGGGCGCCCGCCAGGCTTCGATCAGCTCACCGGCCTCGACCGGCAGATCACGTGCAAATTGGAGCGCATCCGCGGACCCCTGGACCATCGGCGCAGTCTAGCCGCCGCCGCCGGCGCGGTCACTGCGGAGCCCGTTCCGTGGCGTGGCGAGCCCATCGCTGCGGCCCTCCGTACTGCGGCGCACCGTCACGTCGGTACCATCGCCACCGACAGCGCCGAGCGCGTGGCCGGAAGCCCCTCGCCCTCGTGGCACGCCGACCCGGCGGCGGCGAACTCCTGCAGGTTCCGTGCGCGCCTGCGCCGCCGAACGGCACGCGGCACGTCGCGACGCAGCGATCACCGCCCCGACTGGGCCGCCGTCGGCGCACGCGCCTCGACGCGCCGCTGCACGTGCACCAGCACGCGGCGGAACAGCAGCAGCAGCGGCACGCTGAACGCCAGCGACCAGAGGCTCTTCTCGAGCGTCGGGCCGCGCAAGTTGAACCAGAGCAGCTGCGCGATGTTGAGCACCACGACGGCACGCAGGATCCACTCCGCCGGCACGCGGCGCAACACGTACGAACCGAGCGGCGCCATCACCAGCACGACCGGCGCCGCACACAGCCACGTGCGGATC
Source organism: Planctomycetota bacterium (assembly GCA_016794425.1). Lineage (GTDB taxonomy): Bacteria > Planctomycetota > UBA1135 > UBA1135 > UBA2386 > JAEUHS01. Next base: position 27,147 of record JAEUHR010000025.1, on the reverse strand, counting down.
TGGTAGTCGGTCAGCTCGTCCTGCACGAGGCCGCGCCACGCGAACCCCAGCACGCTCAGCGCCGCCATCAACACGATGCTCAGTTCCGTCGCCTGCTTCTCGCGCATCGTGAAGTGCGTGACCAGCAGCGTGTAGACCAGGATGTCGGCACCGGTGCCGAACAGGCTCGTGCAGGCGCCGCCGAGCAACAGCACGCCCACCGACAGCCACACGTCGCGGGCGCTGCGCACGCGGCAGTGGTCGTCGACGCCGCGGTGGTCGCCGCGCCAGTAGGCGAGCGCGAACGACATGATCAGGCTCAGGAACAGCGCCTGGATCACCGGCACGCGGATGCCCTGCAGCGTGGCCATGCCGATCACGAAGCCGACGAACGCGACCGGCACCCACCACAACAGCGGCCGGAACACCGACCGGTCCACGCCGCGCCGCGTCAGCAGGAAGATCGACGCGCTGGTCATGCCGACGCTCTGGATCATCATGCTGAAGTCGCGCGCCAGCACGCGGTCGATCGACAAGAACACGCTCAGCACCGGGAACGCGACCGCGCCACCGCCTTCCGGCGTCGAGCCGGCGACGAACGCGCCGACCACCATCACCGCCGGGTAGTACCAGTGCTCGGCGAGGAACCCGAGGTCGTTCCAGCGAAGGAACGCGGCGAGCCAGGCCACCGCGACGACGGCGAGCCAGACGCGGAAGATGCGGCTCTGCAGGAACACCGGCGCGAGTGTGGCGCGGTGCGGCGCCGAAGCAAGCGCAGCGCGATGCGACATCGGACCACGCGCGCACGGGCGATCGGCCGACGGCCGCGGTAGCATCCGGCGCCACCGCATGCTCCACGTCGTCTTCGTCGCGCCGTTCTTCGGCGACAACATGCGCCACTGCCTCGCATGCTTCGCCGACCTCCCCGGGGTGACGCTCAGTGTCGTCACGCAGGAACCGGCCGAACGCGTGCCGCCGCAGCTGCGCGGTCGTCTGCACCACTGGCGCATCGACAACGTCGAGGACGCGCGCCAGATCGTCGCCGGTGCGCGCGGCATCGAGCGCCACCACGGCCGGCTCGACCGCATCGAGTCGTACCTCGAGATGCTGCAGGTCCCGGTCGCCGAAGCGCGCGACGAGCTGCAGCTGCCCGGCATCCGCGCCGACGTCGCACGCAACTTCCGCGACAAGAACCGCATGAAGGACGTGCTGCGCCAGGCCGGCGTGCCGGTGGCGCGACAGGCCCTGGTCCGCGACGCCGAGGACGCGCGGCGCTTCGCCGCCGAGGTCGGCTTCCCGATCGTGCTGAAGCCGCTGGCCGGCTTCGGCGCGCGCAACACGCAGCGCGCCACCGACGACGCGTCGCTGGCGGCGGCGCTCGAAGCGCTGCTGCCGAGCGCCGACAAGCCGGTGCAGGCCGAGGAGTTCGTGCGCGGCGAGGAACACACGTTCGAGACCGTGATGGTCGACGGCCGGCCGGTCTGGTGGTCGTCGGTGCAGTATCTGCCGAGCCCGCTGCAGGTGCTCGAGAACGCGTGGATGCAGTACTGCCTGCTGCTGCCGCGCGAACAACACCCGCCGCACGTGCAGTCGTTCCAGCCGGTGAACGCCGCCGCGCTGCGCGCGCTCGGGCTGGTCGACGGCATCTCGCACATGGAGTGGTTCCTGCGCGCCGACGGCACGCCGGTCGTCTCCGAGGTCGGTGCGCGACCACCGGGCGCCAACATCATGCCGCTGCTGGCGGCTGCGCATGCCTGCGACCCGTGGGCGCTGTGGGCGCAGCTCGTGGTGCAGAAGCGCTGGCAGATCCCGGCGCGCCGGTTCGCGGCGGGCTGCGTGTTCGTGCGCGCGATGGGCGGCGGACCGGTCATCCGTTCGGTGCAGGGGCTCGACGAAGTGCGGCGCCAGCTCGGCGACCGCATCACGGCCGCGAAGCTGCCGCAGGTCGGCCAGCCGCGTTCGTCGCACTACGAGGGCGACGGCTTCTTCGTCGTGCGCGACCCCGAGACCCAGGGTGTCGTCGCCGCGATGAAGGCGATCCTCGAGACCGTGCGCATCGTCTGACCGGCGCCGGCGCGGCGCCGTCAGTCGCGCGGCTTTGCGCCTGTGCGTTCGCGCCAGGCGGCCTCGACCTGCCGCACGCGGTCGGCGTCCAGTGGCACCGCGCGCGGGACGATGCGGACCTCGCGACCCTCGATCGTCACGTTCGCGGGCAGGTCGTCGAGGTAGCCCGGCGGCGGCCGCCGCTCGTGCGCCAGCATCCGGTAGCGCGCGAAGAACGGCTGCAGCCGCGCGACTTCGTCGGCGGCGAGGCGGTCGCGCTCGGCGCCGAACAACAACAGCATCATGCCGGCGAAGTCGGCGGCGCTCGCGGTCGAGCCGCCCATCAACGGTGTGAAGGCCCGCACCATCTCGTCGCGCGTGGCGACGCCGTCGCCGTCCGGATCGACCGCGGCGAGCGCCGCCATCAGCGGTTCGCGCGGCAGGAACGGCAGCTGCCACGCCGGCACCGGCGTACGCGCCGTGACCCAGTCGTTGAGCCCGAGCGTGTCGATCACGGCGACATCGGCCAGCAGCCAGCCGCGCAGCCCGACCGCCGACTCGTGCGCGATCGGCACGTCGTGCTGCGGGAACGGCCGCCGCACGCGCGGCGGGAAGGCCGGCAACGCCGCGTCGTACGACGGGCCGCGCGGGTACGGCAGGCAGATCATGTGCAGCTGCAGCCAGAACCGCTGCCGGTCGTGCCAGCGGGCCAGCGGCCGCAGCAGCGACGGGACCTTCGGTTCCATGCAGTCGTAGTGCGGCGGGATCCGGTGCTCGCTGGTCGCCAGGTGCAACCAGCCCCACCCGTTGCCGACCACGAGGCCGAGCGCGGCGAGCACCGGCAGCGCGCTGCCGCGCCCGAGCCGTGCCGCCATCGCGGCTGCAGCGAGCGCGCACATCGGCACCAGGTGGCTGAACACGCGGTATTCGAACCCGTCGCCGCCGACCACGACGACGTAGTAGGCGGCATGGCACGCGACGGTGGCGACCGCGGCGACCGCCGGCAGCTGCGCGAGCGCGGCGTGCAGGGCGGCGCGCGGCGCGCGCAACGGCTCGACGACGCACCACACCGTGGCCAGCGGCACCCACAGCCAGCCACCGTGCTCGAACAGGTAGCAGGCCAGGTAGCGCAGGCCCGCTTCGGGCCAGGGCGTCGAGACCTTCGCGTAGTAGGTGTTCGGCAACCAGGCGCCGTAGAACGAGTGGCGCCACAGCGTGTGCAGCGCGACGCCGAGCAGCGGCGCCAGACCGCACAGCAGACCCAGGGGCTGCCGCCGGCGGACCAGACCGTCGGGCCCGGCGGCAGCGAGGGTGGCCGCGACCAGCAACAGCCCGTCGGGGCGCGTCAGCGCTGCCAGCGCGGCGAGCGCCGACCAGGCTGCGAGCCAGGTGGTGCTGCGCCGCGCCGGGCTGCGGAACGCGAGCAGCACCCAGCCGAGGAACAACAGGTTGAACAGCTCGGTCTCGAGCCCGCCGGTCAGGAAACGCGCGAAGGTCCGGTTGCTGCCGACCGCGAGCAGCACCGCGTAGGCGACGGCGGCGGACACGGCCCTGCCGTCGCGGTCGCGCAACCGGAACGCCGCGACCGCGACCAGCACCAGCGCCACCGCGCCGCAGGCGATCGACATCGGATTGGCGGCGTACGGTGGCTCGACGCCGAACCAGGACCACGCCGCCCACAGCAGCAGCGCCCACGAGAAGCTCGTGTAGCCCTCGACCGGCAGGAACGGCGGCGGGTTCCAGACCAGACCGAGCCCGTCGCGCGCGTTCGCGACGTAGCGGAAGGTGATGAACGCGTCGTCGCACATCACCGCGAACCAGCCGGCGAGGCTCACGGCACCGGCCAGCAGCAGCGCGACGCCGGCGAGACGCCCGAGCGTCCGGCGGCGGGCGGCGGCATCCGTTCCGGCAGCCGATGCGGGCAGCGGTCGAGACGGATCCAGCTCGGCTTGGGACATGCGTGGCGGCGAGCCGGCCCGCGGCGGGACGCTGCTGCCGCAGGATAGTCAGCAGCCCGCCGCGGCGCGACGTCGGGGGTGTTTCCCAGCCCCCGCGGGCCGCCCGCAGGCCACTGCGCGCCGTAGCATGCCGCCATGCGGAAGTGGCTGCTGTCGCTCTGGGTCGGTGTGCTGCCGGTCCCACACCTCGGCGCGCAGGTGCGGGCCGAACTCGAACGCCTGCCGCCCGACGCGCCGGCGCCGACCATCGTCGGCCTCGAGGCGCTCGGCGAACACCGCACCGTGCCGGCGCCGCGCGGCGGGCTGCCGTGCGGCCTGGCCTCCTGCCGCGGCCAGCTGTGGCTGCTGCGCGGCGACGACCTGCTGCGCATCGATCCGTCGACCGGCGCCGTCACCGAGGCGCTGCCCGCCGACGACTGGGTCGCGCTGGCCGCCGACGAGCGCTTCGTGTTCGCAGCCACGAACGAGGCGCGGATCGACGTGATCGACCCGCTCGCCGGCCGCACCGTGCGCACGATCGCGCCCGCCGCGGGTCTGGTGGCACCGATCTGCGGCCTGACCGTGCACGATGGTGCATTCCTGCTCGCCGACACGGACGGCCGCGTACTGCGGCGCGACGGCGCGCAGGCGACCGCGACGCTGTTCTGGCGGCATCCAGGCTGGGACCGGCCGAGCTGGATCTGCATCGACTCGGGCAGCCTGCTGTTCGCACGCGGCGGACTCGTGCACTGGATCCACGCGCGCCACGGCGACGTGCTGCGCACCGCCGGCGGGCCGGAAACCACGCTGGCCGCGACGGTGCACGGCGGCGAACTGTGGCTGCTGCGCAGCCGGTCGACCGGCGACGAGTTCTTCGTCACGAGGCCGCGCATGGAGGTCCACAGCGTCGACGTGCGCCTGATCGGCGTCGGCGGGCCGGGGGTCTCGGCACCCGGCACGAAGCCGGGTGACACGACGCACTGGGTGGTCGGCCGGACGCGGTCGGACACCGGGGCGGAGTTGGCTGCCGCGTTGCGCACGGCACGCGCGCGGAACGCGACCACCGAGACCGTCGACGGCGGCCGCGCCGCGCAGCCGTTCGTGCTGCAGATCCACCCGGGCGCTCGGGTCGCCGACGTGCTGGCGACCCTCGATGCAGCGGCCGCGGCCGGCATCGAACTGCAGACGCCTGGCCTCGCCGCGTGGGCCCGGGCCGCGACGGCCGAAGCCGCGGCGCCGACGGCCCCGCGCCCCCGCTGAGCCGCGCCGCCGCCGCGGGCACCCGATCGCCGCAGTTCCCGCGAACGGCGGCCCGCGCCGCGTCGCTCGCCCGGCGCCCGCCTTTGGTTCGTGCCGGAATCCCCGTCACGCGCCCCGGCCGACCGCATCGAGACCGGCGAGGACCACATGCTCCACGACCTCCGCTCCCCCCTGTTCGCCGCCACGACGATCCTGCTGGCCGCCTCGCTCGCCGCGCAGTGCGACCTGGCGGCGCTGCCCGGCGATCCGGTGCGCGAACTGCGCGGCAACGTCGACGCGCTGGCGACGTTCGACCCCGACGGCATCGGCGGCCCACTGCCGCTGCAACTGGTCGCGGCCGGCACCTTCGACGTCGGCAGCGTCGCGAACGAGCACGTCGTACTGTGGAACGGCACGGCGTGGACCAACACGAACGCACCGTTCGTCGCCCCGACCGCGATGGTGGTCTGGAACAACCTGCTGGTGGCGGCCAGCGAAGAGGTGCTGTGGACCTTCGACGGCAGCACCTGGAGTCTGCTCGCGGGCGGTGAGGAGGGTGCACCGACGGCGCCGCTGCCGGGCGCCATCCACGCGCTGACGGTCTGGAACGGCGACCTCGTGGTCGGTGGCCGCTTCACGCGCATCACGGCGCCGTTCGTGTCGGTCACCGCGAGCAACATCGCGAAGCTGAACGCGACCACCGGCTGGTCGGCGCTGGGCCAGGGCCCGACGACGACCAACATGGCCGGGCCGCGCGTGCAGGCACTCAGCGTGTTCAACAACGCGGTCTGGGCCGGGCTCGGCTGCAACACGAACTTCTCCGGCACGGCGACGCTGCAGTTCTGGAACGGCAGCACCTGGACCGGGCAGGCCGGCTGGACCGACCCGATCGACGCGCTGGCGGCGCGGATCGGCACGACGATCACCAACTCGTGGCTGTTCGCCGCCGCGCACTCGCTGGTGACGCCGACGTTCAGCGTCGCCGGCTTCAATCCGGCGCTGGGCACCACCAACACGTTCTCGGCGCCGCCGGCCGCCGGCGTCAGCAAGCTGGAGCAGATCTTCGTGCGCGGCACGGGCATCACGACCTACGAGGTCGCCTGCACGATCACGACCAACGGCACCGACAAGGTGTGGCGCTGGACCCCGGCCGGCGGCTGGGTCGCGCTGCCGAACCTGACCGACGGAGCCGGCCCGATCACGTCGACGCGCGTGCACCACTACGGCGGGCGCTACGTCGCCGGCTTCCGCTGCGCTACCGGCACGCCACTGGGCCTGCGCGCCCACGACAGTGCGCTGGGATCCTGGGAAGCGGTTGCCGGCGGCGGCTTCGACGAGGCCGTGCACTGCGTCTGCCAGGACGGCGCCGACCGCGTGATCGGCGGTCGCTTCACGACGATCGGCGGCGTGGTGCTGAACGGCATCGCACGCGGCCACGGCGGCGCCTGGCAGCCGCTGGGTCCCGGCTTCGGCGGCGGCTTGCTCGGTGTGATGGCGGTCGCGAAGCTCGCGAACGGCGACCTGGTCGCCGGCGGCGACTTCACGATGCTCGGCGACGGTACGCCGATGAGTCGCCTCGCGCGCTGGAACGGCAGCAGCTGGAGCCAGCTCGGCGGTGGCGTCGACAACGCGGTCGAGGCCCTGCTGCCGCTGCCGAACGGCGAGCTGCTGGTCGCGGGCTGGTTCACGTCGGCCGGCGGCGTGCCGGCCAACCGCATCGCCCGCTGGAACGGCAGCACGTGGCTGCCGCTCGGCGCGGGCCTCAGCTCGGCCGTGCGCACGGTGCTGCGCGCCGACAACGGCGACATCGTCGCCGGCGGCAACTTCACGTTCGCGGGTGGCAGCCCGGCCAGCGCCATCGCGCGCTGGAACGGCACGACGTGGTCGGCGATGGGCAACGGCTTCGACGGCGACGTCTTCGCGCTGACCGAGAGCAACGACGGCATCGTCGCGGGCGGCACGTTCCAGAACAGCGGCGGGCTCGGCTGCAGGCACCTCGCGCGCTGGACCGGCACCGGCTGGGCGCCGTTCGGCCCGCTGCCGATCCAGCCGAGTGCGGCCCTGCGCGCGCTGGCGACGCTGCCCGGCGGCGAGACCGCGATCGGCGGCACGACGTTCACCGCCGGCACCGCGGCGGGCACCGCAGCGGCGATCTGGCGCAGCGGCACCTGGGAGACGCTGTCGGTCACCGGCGACCAGGTCCGCGCGATGGCGATGACCACCGACGGCGGGCTGCTGGTCGCCGGAGCGTTCCGGCGCGTCGCGAACACGGTCTCGGCCTGCTTCGCCGAGATCACGAGCTCGTGCGCCGCGACCGTGCAGAGCGTCGCACCGGGCTGCCCGAGCTCCGGCGGCGCCAACACGCTGACCGCCCTCGCGCTGCCGTGGGCGAACGGCATGCTGCGCACGCAGGGCACCGGGCTGCCGACCACCTCGCTGGTCGTCACGGTGACCAGCCTCACGCCGGTGGCGCCGGGCTTGCCGCTGTCGCTGGTGTTCGCGGAAGCGCCGTCCGGCTGCAACCTCGGCGTCGCGCCGGACATCATGGGCTTCGTGGTGCCGACCGCCGGCGTCGCGACGTCGGAGCTGCCGCTGCCCAATGTGCCGCCGATCGTCGGCGTCCCGTTCTACCAGCAGATGGTGCCGTTCGAACTCGACGCCGGCGGCAGCGTGCTGGCGGTGACCGCGACCAACACGCTGCAGTTCGTCGCCGGCCTGCTGTAGCGCCCGGCCGCGGGGCAGGGCAACGAAGCATCCGCACTCGCCGCGCGTGGGGGCGAGCACGGTCGAATCGGGAAACGCCGCCGTCGACCGGCTCCACCCGCTAGTCCATCAGGTGCGGGAAGTCGTCGAACATCGAGTGCAGCTCGCCGCGGCCGGTCCGCTCCGCGTGCGTCTCCATGTCCAGCACGTCGCGCGTGCGCTGGTAGAGCTCGCTGGCGGCCTGGGCGCTGTCGGCGATGCAGATCACGCCCAGCTTCCCGAACTGCGACAGCGCGCCGATCATGTGGAACAGCACGCCGGTCTCGGTCTGCGGACTCCAGTGCAGACCGTGGTGGATCACGATCTCGAGGAAGTCCTGCGGCAGCAGGCCGCGGTACGACGGCGACACCAGCGCGTCGGTCGCGAAGTAGTACTTGGGCACCCCGGTGCGCGAGCGGTAGTCGCCCGAGCCGTTGATCGCGCCGCCGGTCAGGAAGTCGAGCGCCATGAACGGGAACGTGGTGCCGCCCATGCGCAGGTTGATCTCGATCGCGGCGCAGCGCCAATCCGTGCCGGCCTGGCGGTAGACGAGGAAGTCGATCGCGAACCGGCCGAGCACGCCGCGGCTGCGCAGCACTTCGCCGACGTGGTACGCGCGCTCGGTGATCAGGCTGCGGTAGTCCGCGTCGGCGGGGAACCGGCAGCCGAGGTAGACCTGGCCCGAATCGCCGCCGAGCGCCTGGTCGTGCGTCGAGATGATGTGCAGATCGCCGGCCGGCGTGATGCGCATCTGCACGCTCGGCGAGTGCACCTGTTCCGCCTCGAGGAACTCCTCGACGACGCCGCCCATCTGCCGGAACTTGCTGAAGAACTCGACCTTCGAGTGTTCGGGCGCCGAGAACTTCAGCGTGTGCAGCGCCGCGCGAATGGCGGTCTGCCGCGCCGACGACTCCGCCGGCATCGGCGCCGGATAGGTGAACAGCGCGTTGCCCTCACCGGAGAAGCCGGCATTGAGCTTCACCACCGCGCGCCGCAGCTGCGGCTTGTCGCGCTTCAGCGCGTCGAGCGCCGCGACCGCCGCGTCCTCGTCCGGCACGTTCTCGAACCCGACCGGCAGTTCGATGCCTGCGTCGCGGAACGTCTCCCGCGACCCCGACTTGCTGCCCAGGTGCAGCAGTTCGGGATCGGCACCGTTCAGCGGGATGCCGAGGCGGATCGCCAGCGTGCGCTCCAGCGGCGAGGTCGTGAAGCTGGTCAGGTAGGCACGCTCGCGGTCGCCGATCCACTGACGGATGCGCTCGATCACGCGCGGCCGTTCGAGGATCTTCTCGGTCAGCGCGCGCGGGCTCGCGTCCTGCACGCACAACATCGTCAGGCGGCGCTTGGCGTGCACCGGCGGCACGCCGACGAGCAGCTGCAGGTAGTAGTCGACGATGTCCTCTTCGACCGGCTGGCTGGTCACGTACATGATGCGCACGCCGGGCCGCCGCAGTCGCATCAGCATGAACAACAGGCGCTCCTCGTAGAACGACACGCCCTTGACCTTCTGCAGCTCCTCCTGGTCGAAGCTCAGCGACGGCACGATCAGGCACGAATGGGGCTGCCGCGGCTGTTCGTGCACCGCGGCCCAGATGGCCGGCAGCTTGGCCTGCAGTTGCCGGAACGCGGCGATCTCGTCGGCGGTGGAGCTCACGCTGCCGCAGCGTTGCGCCCGGATCGCCGCTGACAAGGGGGGACCCGAGAATCGATCGCACGCCGGTCGGCCGGGGCCGCTGCACGGCTGGTCCGACCCGCGGCGAGGGCACGGCCGGGGAACTGCCGTTCGCTAGCGCCGCCAGCCGATCTGCAGCTCCGCCCACGGCGTGCTGCCGTCCTGCGCGCGCGTGAACACGTGCGCCGGCGACTCGCCGATCACGAGCTCCGCGGTCGTGTAGACCCGGCACCCCTCGAGCACGTGGCCGCCGATCGTACGACCTTCGCCGTCGGCGACCGCGAGGTGCAGGTGGCTGCCGTGCCGCGACACGGTGCCGCACAGCGACACGATCTCGAAGTGGCCCGCGCCGCGCCGCCCGTCCGGTTCGTTGGCGAACCGCAGCGACCATTCGGTCAGACTGCCGACGCAGGTGGCGATCCAGCCCGCCTCGATGCCGTGTTCGTCGACGAACCGCTGGATGCCGGCGCGCAGATCCTGGCCAGGCAGCAGGCGGAAGGCGTGCACGCGAGGCGGCGGCGGCGCCGACGAGCAGGCCGCCAGGACCAGGACGACGAACGAGCCGCGCATCGCTGCGTTCTATCCGAGGGCACGGCCCGCGCCGTCATTCGGCGATCGTGAACTGCAGCGCGTTCGACAGGCCGAAGTCGGGCAGCACCGCGCAACCGCCCGGCTGCAGGGTCAGCCACTGCGTGTAGAACGTGACGCCGAGGTAACTGAGATCGCACGGCAGCGGCAGCGACACCGGCCCGCCACCGGCCGCGAGGATGTCGGCTGCGGGCACCAGCGTGCAGGGACCACAGGGGATCGAGAGGTTCGACAGGCCGATCACGAGCGCCAGCACGGGAGCCGACGGTGACGTCAGGGTCAGCTGGAAGTCGAGGTTGCCCAGCACGGGCGCGCCGACGTGGCCGGCGACGTTGGTCCCCGCCGCGCCGCCGCAGGCGCCGCCGAGGTTCACCACCGCACCGGTGCCGCTGGCTTCGACGCGTCGGCCGCGGATCGTGCCGTTGGTCCAGACGACGAGGCCGGTGTCGCTGGCGACGTCGCCGCCGCTGTAGCGCGACGCCACCGAGGGCCAATCCTGCGCGCCGGCGCCCGGTTCGACGGCATGGACGACGCCGCAGTCGGCGCAGGTCACCGGATCGATGCCCTTGACCACGACTTCGTAGCTGCCGCCGCCGCCGAGCCGACGCCAGGCGATCAGGTACTTGTCGCGGGCGAAGTCGATCGCCGGCAGCGAGTCGCCGCCGGTGCCGAGGTCCACCTGCACCCCGGAGCCGGCCACCATCGTCGTCGGACAGACGCCGAGCAGCGAGACGGGGCGGACCCAGAGGTTCTCGGTGCCCCCCAGCGCCGAACTGGTGTGGTAGGCGACCGCGAACCGGTCGCCGTCAGCAGTTGCGCACGCGATCGACTTCGTGCTGACGAACAGCCCCGGCGTGTAGATCGTCGTGGCGGGTGCGCACACGGTGCCGACCTCGCTGACCGCGGCGCCGCTCACGGTGAGGTTGCGCCGCACCCAGGTGACGAGCCACCGGCCGCTGGTGCCGCCGGTACGGCTGACCGCGACGTCGGTGTGCGTCCAGGCGTCGGGGCTGGTCTCGGAAGTGAGGACCACCGGTGCACCGACCACGGGGTTGCCGGTGCTCGGCACCTGCACCCGCACCGCCCGCACCTGCTTGTCACCCAACTGGCTGTCCGAGAAGGCGACGATCGCGGTGTCGCCGGTGCTGCGCAGATCGCCGCCGACGCCGAACCGGAAGGCCGCGAAGTTGTTGGAGGTGATCCACACCGCGCCCGACGCGTTGCCCGTCGCCGCGTCGACGGAACGACAGAACAGGATCGCCTGCTGCACGTTCGGCGTCAGGCAGACGACCAGGAAACGGTTGGTTCCGTTCACGCTGACGACCGCCGGCGGATGGCTCGTGTCGACGCTGCTCGCGAACACCTTGACGGAACCGACCAGCGCGCCGGTCGAGGTCAGCATCTGTCCACGAACCTCCTCGTCGGAGGCACTGACCACCACGGTCCAGACCACGTACCAGTGCTGGGTCGACTGGTCGAACGCCGCGCTCGGCATCGTGTCGATGCCCGTGGCATCGCCGATCGGGAACGCCGCGCCGATCAGCGGATCGAGCACCATCGGGTAGGCGGCGTGGTCGACGAACGCCGCCGGCAGCGTGTATTCGACGCGGTCGCCGTCGAGCCGCATGGTGCCGGCCGCGGTGGCGCCGTTCGCATCGACGCCGGTCACGCCGCCGACGCGCACGCCGCCGACCCCCGCCAGTTCGTAGTACAGACCGTTCGCCGCGTCGTGGCTCTGCAGCGCCATCGACGAACGAATGCGGCCTCGCACGACCAGGTCGCCGGTGCCGGCCGGACGCTCTGCGAACACGAAGCTCTGCGCGAGCCCTTCGCGCCGCGCTTCGTAGACCTCGACGAAGCCCGGTGCCCGCGCGTAGTGCACGGCCTCTGCCGGGCCGTCGGAGGCGGGCGGCGCGCCCGCGCCGTCTGCCACCCACAGCGTGCGCGAGCCGCGGCGCGCCGACTCCCAGTCGTAACGCCATGATTGCGTGTCGCTCGCACGCCGGCCCAGCGCCGGTTCGAACACGACCCCCGCCGCGTCGAACCGCGCGCGGTAGTCCGGGCCGACCGCTTGCAGGCGACCGTCGACCAGCACCACGCCGGTCGCGGCCGGCGGCGCCGTCAGGTCCTTGGCCGACAGGTCCTGGGCCAGGGTGTGGGACAGCGGGAAGGCGAGCAGCGCGAAGAACGTCGTGCAGGAACGCAGCAGGGTCGAGTCCATGGTCCGGGAGGCCGGCAGAAGCCTGGCCTCCCGGGCAGCGATCGGGCGGCCGGGACCGTTCGCCGATTCCGCGATTCCGGGGGCTCGAGCGCAGCGCATCCACGGACTCCGCCAATGGAGACGTGCGCGGATGGGGCAGGCGGTGGGTGGATTTCAGGCGCAACGCATCCGTTGCGGCTCGTTCAGGCGCCGAACACCGCACTCAGCGTCGGGGCGTCGAGCAGGCCTGCGGCGATGGTCTCGAGTTCTTCCAGGGTCGCGTCGGCAACGCGCTCGGTCGTCGCGGCATCGAGCGACCCGAAGCGTCGTTCGAGAAGGCGCAGCACCGTTCGCGCCGAGCCCTGCTGCATGCCTTGCTGCATGCCACGTTGCATGCCCTCGTTCAGGAGCTGTGGTGCGGCACTCATGAAGGTGTTCTCCATGGCGGGACCGAGTTCGTGGCGACGATGACCTCGCGAGAACCCAAGGCCACTTCCGGGACAAGGCACTAGAATGCCCCGACCGTGCACTCCAAGCCGTTCGTCGTGCTGGTGCTGACCCAGTCGGCGCTGAAGTCGAGGTCGGCGACCTGGACGTAGAAGGCAACGCCGGGTAGCGACGGGTCGGCCTGGACCGTCGCCAAGGGCAGGGTCCACGTGGCAGTGCCGCCGGTGGGCAAGAGGCCGGCGTTGAAGTCGATGCTCGAGAGGAGCAGGTCGCAACCAGCAATGGGGCCGGGGACGATCCCGAGCAGCCCTGGGTTGATGGGGAACGCGCCGGGTGACAGTTGGCCGAAGCCAAGCATCACGAACGCAAATGATATCGGGCCCAGCCCGGTTGTCTGCGTGCGAAATGTGGAGCCGGCCCAGGGGAGGCTGATTGCGGCGAGCGCCAGCGGTCCACCGGGCCCCGTGCACACATTGCCGTACGGCGCAGCAATGGCGGGACACGTGGTCGTGATTCGCGCGAGGCATGCGGACGGAGCACCGTCAGCGAGCAGGAACGAGCCGCCGACGACGACGTCGCCATTGGGGAGGCTGGTGGCTGCTTCGGCGAGCGCGTCGATGCCGTCGCCGACTGCGGACCACGACGTTCCGTTCCATCGCGCGACGTGCGCAGCCGGTTGGCCGCCGGCGGATGTGAACGCACCAGTAGCCATCAGGTCGCCGTTCGGCAGGGCCACCAAGCTCGTGACGCGGCCGTCCACGCCGGTACCGAGAGCAGACCACGCCGTACCGTTCCAACGTGCCAGCCGGTTGGCAACCACGCCGCCCGCGGATGTGAAGTCCCCGCCGACGACGATGTCACCGTTGCCCAATACGAGGATCGCGTACACACGGTCGTTGAGTCCCGACCCGAACTTGGACCAAGCCGTCCCGTTCCACCGCGCGATCCCGTTGGCGCCGGTGATGGGCCCCGGGAAGAGCGTGTCGAATTGCCCGCCGATGATCAGGTCGCCATTCCCAGCCACCGCGAGTGCGAGGACGTCGCCGTTGGCGCCGCCGCCGACGCTCGACCAAGTGCTGCCGTTCCAGCGGGCAACGTGGGGGGCGAACCCGCTGCCGGCAAAGGTGAAGGTGCCGCCGGCGATCAAGTCGCCGTTCGGCATCCGCACACAGCATTCGACCGAGGTCGTCTCGAATGGCCAGCCGACACCCGAGCCCAGTGCTGACCAGGCGCTACCGTTCCAGCGTGCGATCCGCATCGTGCCCGGGACGCCGCCGGCAGTGAGGAACGAGCCGCCCACGACCACGTCACCGTTCGTGAGGGTGGCGATCGCGCTGACCTGTTCGAAGGCCAGCGGATTCGTGGTCACGCCAGTGCCCAAGGGGGTCCATGCGGATCCGTCCCAGCGCGCGACGTGTTGGCACGGCACTGCGCCGATCACCGTGAAGTTGCCACCCGCAACCAGGCTGCCATCGGGCAACGTGTGCAAGGCAGTGACCTGGCCGTCCGTGATGACGGGGCTGAGGGCGGACCAAGCTGCACCGTTCCAGCGGGCGATGCAACTCGCGGGCACCGCCCCTGCGGTACCGAAGCTCCCGGCAGCCATCAGGTCACCGCCAGGGAGGACCGACAGCGCCAGCACCTCGTAGTCGCAGCCACCTCCCAGGCTGGCCCATGCCGACCCGTTCCACCGCGCGATGCAGCTCGTGCCGGCGACGCCACCGGCGTTGGCGAACAGGCCGCCCACGACGAGCTCGCCGGTCGCCGACACTGTCATCGCCCGGACACGGGGATCACCGAGTCCCTGCACCCCCGAGCCGAGCGGTGACCAAGCCGATCCGTCCCATCTGGCGATGCCGGCTGCTGGCGAGGTCCCGGCCATGTCGAAGATGCCGCCGACGACGAGGTCTCCGTTTGGCAGCTGCGACGCGCAGAGCACGACAGGCTCTTCCGGGAAGTTGGAGACACCGGCGCCGAGTGAGCTCCATGCAGTTCCGTTCCAGCTCGCGACGTTGCCAACGGGATTGCCCCCAGCGATTGGGAAGTAGCCAGCCGCGACAATGTCGCCGTTCGCCATCGCGGTGACTGCAACCACGGTGCCTGGGCCCCCGGCTCCGTCCTCGATTCCGGATCCAAGCGCCGACCAAACCACGCCGTTCCAGCGGGCGACACCCTTGGCAGGCACACCTCCTGCTGTCGCGAAGCTTCCACCGGCCACGAGATCGCCATTCGGCATGACCGCGAGCGACCACACAACGTCGTTCATCCCCGTCGCCAGCAGCGACCATCCAGTCCCGTCCCATCGCACCAGGTCGTAGGTTGTCGTCGCGCCTGTCGGCGGCGCGAATCCAACCAGGTCTCCGTTCGGCAGCGTGGTCATTGCCGTCACGGTGTTGCCCGGGGGGCCGCCGAAGCCGGACCACGTAGCAGTGTTCGGATTATATGCGGCAATGCCGTCCGCCGCTATGTTGCCGGCGACTCGGAATGTTCCTTGGACGACGATCACCGGTGGCTGTGGTCCGACGCCATCCTGGTCCCACTGTGCCAACTGGGCGACTCGTGAGTCGACTCCGCCTACACCACCTTGGGGGATCCAGGTGTTGGTGCACTGCGCGACTGAGGGTGCGGCGCTGGCGATAGCAGCGGTTGCGGCCAAGACGCGGATTCTGGGCGATTGGATCTTCATGGTTGAGCCTCCCGAGGCCTGCTGAGCGCCGCCCGACACCGACTCTCCGGCCGGTGTGTCTCCGGATGCGTGCCGACTCTCCCTGCGGCCAAGCGAAGCCAGAGGCTACCGTGTCCTGATCGTGTGCGCTAGTGGCGTCGGAACCAGGGCCGGGCTTGGCCAGCGGCGTCGAAACGATGGCGGTTCTCGATCGCGGTCACGAACGAGGCTTGGACCAGATCCAACGCGCGCGCCGGGTCGCGCACGATGCGCATGGCGCGTCGGGTCAGCCATGGGGCCATGGCTGCGAACACTGCTGCGAGCGCCTGCGGGTCGCCGTCGCGGCAGAAGCGACGGAACTCGGCGTCGACGTCCACCGCGACAACCGGGCTCACGATGGCGCCCATCAGGCGTTCGCTCCGCCGTTGTAGGAACGCGAGCCGTGACAATCCGGATCGCCATCGATGGCTCGGAGCCGCCACCGGGTCGGTTGGCCGGGCGACGTGCAATCGGCCAAGCCGTAGTCGCAGAGCGTGTTCACGGGGGTCTGTTCTGCCGACCGGCTGTCGGCGAGGCAGGAATCCGGGGAATCTACCTTCGCGGCGCGCCTCCGCCTGCAGACGGCAGCTCCGCCACCCGTCGCCAGATGGCGGCCGCAACTCCGCTGGCATCTCCGCCAGTTCGTCGCTGCGGAGGGTATCTCGCGGGTAGGATGTGCCCGGGAGTGCACGATGAAGGCCACGCCGCGCGCGTTCGTTGTCTGGCTCGCCCTCGTTCCAATGGCACGAGCGCAGGACCTCGGCCCCGATCTCGCCGCGGCCGAAGCGAAGATCGCGGCCACGGAGTGGCAGGATGCCCTGCGGCTGCTGCTCGACCTGCGTGATCGCGCAAAGACCACCGAAGGGGCACACGCAGTAGCCGACGCGCTCGACCGGTTGACGCTGGCGGCGCTGCGGCGCGCGGCATTCGAGCCAGCACTGCGGGCCGGCGAAGCGGCGCTGGCAACGCGCACGCAGGCGTGCGGCGGTGTCGACGACCCACGTGTCGCCTCGGCTATCAACAACCTCGGTGGCTGCCTCCTGGAGTCGGGCCGGTCGGCCGAGGCGCTCTCGCAGTTCGAACTCGGGTTGGCAATGTGCCGGCGACTGCACGGCGATGCCGACCACGCGGACGTGGCACTGAGCCTGAACAACGTCGCGGCGAGTCTGCAGGTACTGGGGCGCTACGCCCAGGCGCTCGAATGCCACGAGGAAGCAATGGCGATACGCCATCGCATCCACGGCGATGCCGACCATGCGGACGTGGCGCTGAGCCTGAACAACGTCGCCGGGGCGTTGCGACGCTGTGACCGGCCAGCCGACGCGCTGCCGTTGCTCGAACAGGCGTTGGCGATGCGTCGGCGTCTCCATGGAGAAGAGCATGCAACAGTGGCCGAGAGCCTCAACAACCTCGGGCACTGCCTCCACGCGCTCGGTCGGACGACCGCAGCGCTGGCGCAGTTCGAGGCCTCCCTGTCACTACGCCGCCGCCTGCACGACGGTCGCGACCATCCTCAGGTTGCCGTTGGCCTGAGCTCAGTGGCCGACTGCCTCGAGGCGCTCGGCCGCTTGGCCGAAGCGCTGCAACTGCGGCAGCAAGCGCTGGCGATGCGGCAGCGTCTGCACGGCGACGGCGACCATCCCGAAGTGGCACAGGCGATGCAGAAGGTCGGCTACTGCCTGCGTGAACTCGGCAGGCTGCAGGAAGCGCTGCCGATCGTCGAGGGATCGCTGGCGATGCGGCGGCGGCTGCATCGCGGGAGCGATCATCCCGACCTGTCGTTCAGCCTCAACAGCGTCGGCAGCTGCCTGCGCGAACTCGGGCGCACCGCGGAGGCGTTGCCGCTGTACGAAGAATCGCTTGCGATGCGAAAGCGGATCCACGGTGGAGGCGATCATTCCACCGTCGCCATGACATTGAACGGGGTCGCTCTCTGCCTGCGCTCGCTCGGCCGGGCGGATGAAGCGCTGCCGCTGCTGGAAGAGTCTCTGGCGATGCGGAGGCGCATCCACGCCAATCGCGATCACGCCGACGTGGCGACCGCACTGCACAACCTGGCCGTGTGCCTGCACACTGCGGGTTGGTCGGAGCGAGCGTTGGCGTTGAACGAGCAGAGTCTGGCGATGCGCAGGCGGTTGCTCGGTGAGCGCGATCACCCCGCGGTGGCCGATAGCTTGCATGCCGCGGCGTGCTGCCTGGACTCGCTCGGTCGGGCGGCCGAGGCGCTGCCGCGGCACGAGTCGGCGCTGGCGATGTGGAAGCGCCTGTACGGCGATCGCGACCACCCCGACGTGGCGGTGGGCCTGAACGGCGTCGCCGGTTGTCTGGAGTCACTCGGTCGCGGAAGCGAGGCGTTGCCGCAGTACGAGTCGGCGGTGGCGATGATCGAGCGCTTGCGCGACGAGACGCGCCTGTCGCCCGATTTCCGGCAGTCGTTGTTCGAGGACTTGAAGCGCGACGGAGCCTTCGAGGCGTTCCAGCGCCTGGCCGGCCAGCTCGGCCGTCCGATGGACGCGGCGCACGCGGCGGAACGCAGTCGCGGGCGCGGTCTGCTCGACCAGCTCGGGCAGTTCGCCGATCCGGAGGTCGAGGCCGAGCGTCGTGCGCGGCAACGCGGCGACGAGGCTGGGGCCATGCGCCTCTCCGTCCTGCGCAACGATCTCGAAGCGGCCCGGGCCGAGAGCGATCGGTTGTTGCACGAGCTGACGAAGCTCGCCGAGCAGGCCGACGTGCCCGACCGCGAGTCGCGCCGCGAGGCTCTGCTCGCGCAGTCGAACGCAGCCAGCACCACGTTGCGCCAACTGCTCGACGAACGTGCGCGATTGCTCGGCGACGTGCTGCCGGTCGGCCGCGTGCGCACGCCTGCGGACCTCCAGAGTGTCCTGCAGTCGGACGAACTGCTGCTCGAGTTCACCGTGACCCGCGACGTCGCGATGCTCTACGTGTTCGCGCGGAAGGGAACGGTCGACGCGATCGAGCTGCCGAAGGCCTTCGCGACGACGCGGCGACTGGTGCCGGCACTGCTGTGGCGGAGTTCGCACGCGCAGCTGCGCGGTCGCGATCCGGAACCTGGCGCTGCGCCCGTTGCCGCCACCGACGCGTCCAGTACGGAGTTGTTCGCGAGCCTGATCCCGTCTCCAGTGTGGGAACGCGTGCGCAAGAGCCGACGTGTGTTCGTCGCCGCGCACCGCGAACTGCACCGCGTTCCGTTCGAGCTGCTGGTCACTTCGGTGAAGGACGGTAAGCCGAGCTACTGGCTCGACGAAGGTCCGCCGATCAGCTACGTGCCGTCGGGCACGCTGCTGCATTGGCTGCGGCAGCGCGCGCAGGAAACGGCGGACGACCAAACGAGCCTCGACCTGCTCGCCGTTGGCGATCCTCGCGCACTCGACGCGGAGTCGCCGGTGCCGGAGCAGGGCGTGTTCGTTCGGAAGGTGTACGACGGTGGCGAAGCCGCCCGCATCGGCCTGCAACCGGGTGACGTGCTCACGAGCTACGACGAGAAGCCGCTCGCCGACGACAGGAGCCTGCGCGATGTGCGCATGGAGACGGAGAAGGCGATCGAGGACGGCAAGCGCGGCGACGCCCCGATCCCGATCGGCGTCTGGCGCCGCGGCGCCGTTCTCCAGGTCGATGCGAAGCCAGGGCAGCTCGGCATCGAGGTCGGGCCCGGCAAGGCCCGCTCCGCGTTCGAAGCATCGCTCGGCAGCGTCGCCCAGGCCGAACGCATCACCCGCGCCGGCGATCTCGAACGCCTCCACGCTCTGCCGCCGCTGCTCGGCGCGCGCGCCGAGACCGAGGCGATCGAAAAGGTGTTTGCGGACAGGAAGGCGAAGACGAGGCGCTTGCTCGGCGCCGAGGCCTCGGAGCCCGCGGTGTTCGATCTCGCGGCGAAGGCGAAGTACCTGCACTTCGCCTGCCACGGCATCGCCGAAGAGTACGCAGGCCAGAGCCTCAGCATGCTGGTTCTCTCGCAGCCGCAGCACGTGCTGCCAGCCGACGATGGGCTGCTGAAGCTCGCCGACCTTTGGAGCCGCTGGCGCGGCCGCCTTTCCTCCTGCCGCCTCGTTGTGCTGTCCGCGTGCCGTACCAACGTCGCCACGACGCAACGCGACGAAGCTCCGCAGGCGTTGCCGATCGGGTTCTTCTTCGCCGGCGTGCCGTCCGTGATCAGTTCGCTGTGGGCGGTCGACGACGAGAGTACGCGCGAGCTGATGAGCGACTTCTACGGTCGCCTGCTCGCCGGCGAGACGGACAAGCTCGAAGCCTTTACCGACAGCAAGAAGGCGCTGCGTGCGAAGTACCCCGACCCGTTCCACTGGGCGCCCTTCCTGTTCCTCGGTGCACCGGAGTGAGGCGACCACCCGCGCGCTACTTCGCGGTCTGCTTCGTGACGATCGGTTCGTAGCCGACCTCGAAGCCCTTCCGCGGCGTCACCAACACAGCGGGGTCGAGTGCGCCGCGCGCAGTTCCCTCTCGAGTTCCTGCGGGCCTCGTGGCATCGAACGCCCTCGACTGCGTCCTCGGCAACTGAAGGCCATCGACAACCGAGTCAGTAGCTTCTGCGCAAGTGACAACCGGAAACGCGGGCGAGCAGCTGCTGCGCCGCCGGATTCGGGGATCAGAGCCGCGGCTTCCGACACCGCCGATAGTGGTCGCCCCAGGCGCGCACCGCCTCGATCGACGGGATCGAGCTCCGGCCGAGCTCGGTGATCTCGTATTCGACACGCCGCGGCTGCGCACTCAGTTCGCGGCGTACCAGCAGGCCCGAATCCTCGAGCTCACGCAGTTGCTGTGCGAGCATCTTGTGGGTGATGCGCGGCAGATCGCGCCACAGTTCGTGGTAACGCCACACCCGGTCGCGCAGGCGCCACACGATCGGCATCTTCCACTTGCCGCCGAGCACGTGAAGGGCGAGTTCGACGGGGTTGTTGAACCTGCGGTTGGCGAAGACGAACTCGGGCATGGCACTAACCGATTGGTGAGGCGGAACGGCGGCGCATCGCGCTTGCCACCGTGCGAGCGCCGTTCTACAGCCGTTGCCTTCCCCCACGAAGGACACGGAACGATGCACCTTGCGATTCTCGGCGCCGGCAACGTCGGCCGCGCGCTCGCCACGGCCTGGATGAAGAAGGGCCATGTCATCCGCTTCGGCGTGCGCAATCCGCAGGACGCTGACCTCGCGGCCTTCGTGCGTGAGGCGAGCCCGAGGATCTCGGCACACGACAACGCCTCCGCCGTCGCCGGCGCCGACGTCGTCGTGCTCGCCACGCCATGGTCAAGTGCCCGCGCCGCGCTCGCCAGCTGCGGCGAACTCGATGGCAAGACGATCATCGACTGCACGAACCCGCTGCGGTCGGACCTCTCCGGCCTCGAGATCGGTCTCACGACGTCCGGCGCCGAGCAGCTCGCAGCAGCCGCGCGCGGCGCCTTCGTGTTCAAGGCCTTCAACCAGACGGGTGCGGAGAACATGCAGGATCAGCGCGGCTACGCCGCACCGTTGGCGATGTTCGTCGCCGGCGACGACGCGCCGCGCAAGGCCACGGTGCTGCAGTTGGTGCGCGACGCTGGCTTCGCCGCGATCGACGCCGGCCCGCTGACCGCCGCGCGGCTGCTCGAACCCCTGGCGATGTTGTGGATCCACCTCGCCTTCCGCATGGGCCGCGGCCGCGACTTCGGTCTCGCCCTGCTCGACCGCAAGAAATGAAGGAACGACCATGAGCCTCGCCGACGCCAACGTTGTCGATCCGCGCCGCAAGAAGCGCGTCGCAATCGTGCTCGCCAATCCATCCCGCTCGACCACGACCGGCTGGCCCGTGGGCTTCTGGTGGAGCGAAGTCACGCACCCCTGGTACGAGTTCCAGGAAGTCGGCTACGAAGTCGAGATCTTCAGCCCGCGTGGCGGCCGCTGCGAAGCGGACGCGATCTCCGACCCACGCGATGCGTCTGGGTACTCGGCGCACGACCTGATCACGCTTGGCTTCCTGCACACACCTCGCCTCGCCGCCGCGGTCGAGACCACGCGCCCCGTAGCCGACCTCGCACTCGATCGCTTCGACGCGATCATGGTCGCCGGCGGGCAGTCGCCGATGTTCACGTTTGCCGACGAGAAGGCGCTGCATGCGAAGTTCGCGGCGTTCCTCGCTGCCGGCAAGGTCGCGGCAGCACTCTGCCACGGCGTGGCCGTGCTCGCACACGCGCGCGGCGCCGATGGCCAGCTGCTGGCGAAGGGGCGGACCGTGACCGGTTTCGCCAACGTCGAAGAAGACGCCGCCGACGCGGCAATGCGAGCCATGCAGGCCATCGGTTCCGACGCACACGTGATGCCCTGGCGCATCGAAGACGCCCTGCGGCGCGGCGGCGCCAACTTCGTCAGTGCCGGCGCCTGGCGCCCGTTCGCGATCCGCGACGGCAATCTGGTGACCGGCCAGCAGAACTTCTCAGGCGCCGCGACTGCGCGGCTCGTCATCGAAGCGCTGGGGCGCTGAAGCCGAGCACGCCGGTTCCGGGCGGTTCGGGACCGCCGCGTGTGGCTCCCTTGCGCCCTCGTCGCCGCGACCCGAGGCCTCGGCGTGCCGACAGCGGACGTCCTCACGTTCGCCGTCGCCTTCCCCTTCACCCTTCCCTTCCCGCATCCGCGGCACCACCCGCGAACAAACCCGCCGCCGGCCCGAGCACGCCGTGGTACGTCACCAGGTGCTTCCTCGGCCGCGGCATCAACGCACACAGATGCGGCCCTGCACCGCCGCCGCTCCCAGCTCCAGCAGCAGATCGGCCTGCCCGTCTGGTCACCGTGGCCGATCGAAGCGGACAGGCGAAGCGAGCACGAGCGAGCCGGTCCGCTGCCGATCCGGTCAACGATCGTCCGACGGCAACGCCTCGAGCCGTTCCCGCCACTTCGTGGCCAGCTGCGCGCGATCTGCGGTCGGCTCTGCTGCACTCCACTGCGCATAGAGGTCCACGACCCGCGCCACGGCTTCGCGCACCCGGAACCGCGCCCCGGCCGGCATCGATTCGAGGCGCTGCAGCAACCCATCTGCGCCCGCGACCAGCAGCGGCTCGGCCTCGGCGAAGCGGCGCTGCCCCAGCAGCGCGAAACCGAGCTGCGACCGCGAGACCTCGGGCTGCCAGGCGCCGGCGAGTTTCGCCTCGCGGATCGGCAGCACCTCGCGCAGCAGCGTCTCGGCCTCGGCCCATCGTTCGATCTGCAGCAAGGCGGACGAAACCCGAGCGAGGTCCCGCGCCAGTTCGACCGATCCGGCGGCCTGCGCCGCGCGCGCACGGGCGACCAGCTTCGGCACCAGCGCCACCACCGCCGCGGCGTCACCGCGTTCGGCCAGCATGCCGAGCAGCTCGAACGGCATGTCGGTCAGGCTCGGCACGTCATCGAAGTGCGGCTCGGCCTGCTGCAGCAGCTCGATCGCTTCGCCCAGCGCCCCGGTCTGGCGCAGGTTGACCGCCAGGTTGCACTGCGTGACCAGGGTCTCCGGGTGCGTGGGCCCGAGCACCTCACGCTGCGCCGGCAGCACGGAGCGGAACACCGGCACCGCCTCGGCGGCGCGGCCGAGGCCCCAGAGGGCCGACGCGTAGTTGTTGGCGGCGTTCAACGTGTGCGGGTGCTTGGGTCCATGCAGCCGCTGCATGGCTTCGAAGATCGCCTGGCTCAGCTGCAACGACTCCTCGAAGCGTTCCAACCTGTGCAGCGCGCCGGCCAGGTGACCGGCCACCGTCAGCGTCTCGTCATGGTCGAAGCCCAGGGCGGTGCGCAGGCCCGCGACCGCCTTGGCCAGCACGGGTTCGGCACCGTGCGCGTCGCCTCCGGCCAGGAGAACCGCTCCCAACGAGCCGAGGGACAAGTGCGTCTCGGGGTGTCCTTCGCCCAACACGCGGACCTGCTCGGCATACGCCTCCTTCATCAACCGCTCCGCTTCGTCGAGCCGCCCCTGGCGCTCCAGGATCGTGGCCAGCGTCTGCTTGGCGTGCAACGTGCGCGGGTGCGCATCGCCGAAGCGCGCACGGAACGCGTCGAGCACGTCGCGCAGGATCGGTTCGGCCTCGGCCAGCTGCGACGTGTCGGAGAGGATCGTACCGAGCACACTCGCCGTGCTGAGGGTCTGGTCGTGCTGCGGCCCCAGGACGCGCCGAAGCTGCGCCAACAACTCGCGCGCCAGCCGCTCGCCTTCGGCGTACTGCCCACGGCGCACGGTCAGCACCACCAGGCTGTGCCGCACCGACAGCTCCTCGCTGCCGTCGTTGCCGTCGACCTGGGCGAACAGGTCGCGCGCTTTGGTCAGGTGGGTGACGGCCTCGTCCAGCTTGCCCGAGCTGCTGAGGGCCTTGCCCAGCAGCACGTGGACCTGCGCGAAGTCGCTGGCGCGTGCGTCCGGGACCTGCTCGAGTGCCGTGAGCAGCTGCCGGCTGCCGCGCTCGACGGCGTCGAACTCGCCAGCATCCCGTTGCACGCCCAGCAAGCTCGCCGTGACCGCCAGCGTGCGCGGATCGCCGTCGCCGAACGCCAACTTCGCCAGTTCGAGCGCGCGCAGCACCGCCACCCGCGCCGGTGCGACGAGGCCGAGCCCGCGCATCGTCTCGCCGACCACCTGCAGCAGGCGCGCCTGCATGGCGGGCTGGTCCGCGAACGAGGTCTCGATGGTGCGGATCGAGCGCTGGAACACGTTCGCGTCCAGCGCCTCGAGCGCCAGGTCGGTGAAGTTCACCGCCGCCAGCGAGGTCGCCAGCGGATCGCGTTGGCCGGGTGCGACCGCGTCGAGCAGCGCCTGGCGCAGGCCGATGCCCATCGCCGGCACGTCGAGATCGGCGAGCAGCTGCGCCTGGAACTCGGCGACGGCCTGGGTCTCGGCGGCACTCTGCAGCGCCCTGGCCTCCGCGGCCTGCGCCGTCTGCAGGTTCTGCTGTGCCTCCGCACGCGCGACCTCGGTGCGGTCGCGTTCGCGCAGGGCCTGCACCATGCCCCAGCTGGTGCCGACGACGCCGGCGAGCAGCAGCAGCACGGCGGTGGTCGCGGCGGCGACGAGGCGCCGGCGGCGGTGCACGAACTTGCGCAGCCGGTAGCCGGCACTCGGCGGTGCTGCGAGCACCGCTTCGTCGCGCAGGAAGCGCGCGATGTCCTCGGCGAAGCCGTTCGGCGTGTCGTAGCGCCGCGAACGGTCCTTCTCGAGCGCCTTCATGACGATCCAGTCGAGGTCGCCGCGCAGGCGTTCGCTCCACGCGCGCACGTTGACGTCCGGTCGCCCACCGACCACCGCCGCGGTTCCGCGTGTCGACACCCGCGTCGACGGCTTCTGCGGCTCGTCCTCGCGGATCGTGCGCAGCAGCTCCTGGAAGCCGACCCGCAGCGCCGTCTTCACGTCGAACGGCTTGGTGCCGGTCAGCAGCTCGTAGAGCAGCACGCCGAGCGAATAGACGTCGGCGCGCGTGTCGATGTCGAGGCCCGACATCTCCGCCTGCTCGGGCGCCATGTACTCGGGCGTGCCGAGGATCTGTGCGTACTGGGTGAACAGCGTCTTCTTGGTCAGCTCGGCGCTGGTCGCTTTCGCGATGCCGAAGTCGATCACCTTCGGCACCGGCACGCCGTCGTGCAGCGTCACCAGCACGTTGCTCGGCTTGATGTCGCGGTGGATGACGCCCTTGTGGTGCGCGTGCTGGATCGCCTCGCAGACCTTGGTGAACAGTTCGAGCCGCTGCCGCAGGCCGATTTTCGCCTGGTCGCAGTAGTCGGTGATCGGCACACCCTTCACCAGCTCCATCACGAAGTAGGGCCGACCGGTCGCGGTGGCGCCACCGTCGAGCACCTTGGCGATGTTCGGGTGGTCCATCAGCGCCAGCGCCTGCCGTTCGGCCTCGAACCGCACGACGACCTCGCGCGTGTCCATGCCGAGCTTGACGATCTTCAGCGCCACCTTGCGCACCACCGGCTCGCGCTGCTCGGCCATCCACACCGTGCCCATGCCGCCCTCGCCGATCGCTTGCAGCAGCTTGTAGCGGTCCACGGTGTCGCCCGGCTGCTCGCCGATCTCGGCCTTCGCGGCGGGGCCCGCACGGCGCGGCTGCAGGAACGGTTCCGCGACCGCCGCATCGGCGGCGAGCAGGCGCTCGACCCGTTCCCGCAGCGCCGCGTCGTCGCCACACAGCCGGCTCAGGTGGCGCGACCGTTCCTCGGCAGGGAGGGCACGGCAGGCATGGAACAACTCTTCGGCGGCAGGGCGGCGGTCGGACATGGGAGTCTGGGCTGCGGGATCATGCCCGACCCGAGCAGGTCCGGCCGGCCTCATGCGCAAGGACACGGCCCGGAGCCTCACGCCGCAGGCGGATTTTCGCCGCGGCGCCGAAGGCCGGCCACCGCGCGGCCTCACTCGCCCGGGCAATGCCCACGCCGAAGGCGATCGAACAGCCAGGCGCGGGCGTAGGCCCAATCGCGGTCGGCGGTCGCCGGCGACACACCGAGGGCCGCCGCGCACTCGGCGAGTTCGAGGCCGGTGAAGTAGCGCAGCTCGACCAATCTCGCCTTGCGAGGATCCTCGGCGGCGAGTTCGCCGAGGGCCGCGTCGAGGTCGAGCAGCTGGTCCTGATCGAACTCGGCCGGCGCTGCGACCCCGTTGAGCGTGACCCGCTGCCAACCACCGCCCCGCTTCTCCGCCGCCCGCGCGCGCGCCGCTTCGACCAGGATGCGCCGCATCGACACCGCCGCCGCGGCGTGGAAGTGGCCGATACCGTCCCAGCGCCCGCCCGGGTTGCCGCACAGGCGCAGGAAGGCCTCGTGCACGAGTGCCGTGGCCTGCAACGTGTGGCCCGGCCGTTCGCAGGCGAGCTCGCGGGCCGCCAGCGCGCGCAGCTGTTCGTAGACCAACGGCAGCAGTTCGTCGGTGGCCCCCGCTTCCCCGCGATGGATCGCCTGCAGCAACTCGTCGAAGGAACGAACCACGAGCCCGAGGATAGCGCCGATCCGGCGCGCAGAGGCACCAGGCGCGCAGGTGAAACGAGCAGCGGTCCCGGACCACCTGGAACCCACTCTCCCACGGTCCGCCTCGCCCGCCACGGCGCCAACACGACAGCCAGACCCTCCTCGGCGACATCGTCGCCGGCGGCGAGTTCACGCTCGCGGGTGGTCACAACGCCCTCGGGAGCCGGACCCGCGCCATCCGGATCCCATCGCGCGCTCGCGGTCACGAGCCCGCCGGCCACGCCGCGGAGGCCGGCTCCGGGCACCCACACAGTGGCGCACTGCGCCGATACGTGGGACACGCTCCCAACGCTGAGGGCGACCACCCGGAACCCACTCCCCCAGAGGATACCTCGCCGCCCCCGGCTCCCCCGCTGCCACCGGGGCGTCACTCGCCGATCGTGAACCGCAGCGCGTTCGTGAACGAGAAGTCGGGGAGGATCGGGCAGGTGCTCGGCTTCAACACCAGCCACTGCGTGTAGAGGTTCACACCGACCAGCAGCGGATCGCACGGGATCGCGAGCGTGTACGGGTTCGTCGCCGGGAACAGGATGTCGGGCGACGGGACGATCGTGCAGTTGCCGCACGGCGCCGACACCGCGGAGAAGCCGACGATCAGCACGAGCGGCAACGACA
>JAEUHR010000061.1 GCA_016794425.1 Planctomycetota bacterium | reverse complement strand
AGGAAGTAGTACATGATCCCGAGGATCGGCGTCGTCAGGAAGAACGCGACCGCGTTGTGGCCGTACCACCACTGCGTCAATGCGTCCTGCGCGCCGGCGAACACGCCGTAGCTCTTCGTCCCCGTCACCGGCAGCGACAGGTTGTTGACGATGTAGAGCACCGCGATGGTCAGGATCGTCGAGATGTAGAACCAGATCGCGACATAGAGGTTCTTCTCGTTGCGGATCGCCAGCGACCAGAAGAAGTTGACCGCGAACGCGACCCACACCAGCACGACGCCGATGTCGAGGAACCACTCGAGTTCCGCGTACTCCTTCGACTGCGTGATGCCGAACGGCAGCGTCAGCGCGGCGCCGAGGATGATCGCCTGCCAGCCCCACAGGTGCACGCGGCTCAGCAGGTCGGACGCCATGCGCGTCTTCAGCAGCCGCTGCGTGCTGTAGTAGATGCCGGCGAACATCATGTTGCCGACCAGCGCGAAGATCACCGCGTTGGTGTGCAGCGGCCGCAACCGGCTGAACGTCAGGAACGACGTGTCGAAGTTCAGGATCGGGAAGCTCAGCTGCAGCGCGATCAAGAGGCCGACGAGCAGCCCGATCGCGCCCCAGCCGACGCTGGCCCACACGAAGCCGCGGACGACGCCGTCGTCGTAGACGATGCGCCGGGTCTCGGAGGCGGTGGCGGTTGTCATGGCGTTCTACCTTGCTTCTGGAGAGAGGGAGTAGCGGATGCGGAATCGCCCGGGTCGCGCACGTCGGCGTCGTCCTCGAGCGGCAGCAGACAGAGGCGTTCGGACTCGTGGCAGTCGCCCTGGCGGGCGCTCCAGACGAACAGCACGACGGCGCCGACGACCAGCGCGAGGCTGCACAGCAGCAGCAGCGGCACGATGCTCATGCGGACCTCCGGCCCAGCCGTCGCCGGGCGCGCTGGAAGCGCACGGCCGTGTGCAGCACCAGCGCGATCGAGCTCAGCGGCATCAGCACGGCGCACAGCACCGGCGTCATCGCCGCGAGGAAGCAGGTGACCAGCGTCGACGTGTTGTAGACCAGCGCCAGCGCCAGATTGGTCCGCACGACCCGACCGTGCAGGTCGGCGGCCTCGAACACCGACCGCACCGCGCCGGCCGCGGCGCTGCGGAAGCAGAAGTCGGCGCGCGCGGGCAGCACCGGCCGGTCCATCGCCGGCGTGCCGGCGCAGAACGCGGCCGCGAACGCCGGTGCGTCGTTGAGCCCGTCGCCGACCATCATCAGGTCGCCGCGGTCGAGCGCCTCGATCGCGCGCGCCTTGTCGGCCGGCGACATGCCGCCGTGCGCGAGTCCGGGCGCGATGCCGAGCGCTTCGGCGGCGCGCGCGACGCGGTCTTCGCGATCGCCGGACAACAGGTGCACCTCGATGCCGCGCGCGCGCAGCCAGGCGACCTCGTCGGCGGCGCCGGCGCGGAAGTCCTCTTCGAGCCGGAAGCTCGCGACCAGCACGCCATTGCGCGCCAGCACGACTTCGCGCGCGGCCATGGCCGCGGCCGGCACGCCGGCGAACGAACGCCCGCCGAGCCGCCACTCGACGCCGTCGACGACGGCACGCAGGCCCTGGCCGGTGACCTCCTCGAGCTCGACGCCGGCGCGGAACGGCGCCCGCGGCAGCGCCTGCAGCACCGCCTGGCTGACCGGGTGGTTGCTGCTCGCGACCATCGTCGCCAGCACCGGCACGACGTCGTCGGCGAGCGCGCCGCCACCGACCGCGCGCAGGCCGCCGTGCGTCACGGTGCCGGTCTTGTCGAACACGACCTTGCGCACGACGCGCGCCTTGTCGAGCAGGCTCTTGCTGCGCACGAACACGCCCTGGCGGCGCAGCTGCGCCAGCGCCAGGTGGAAGGCCAGCGGCACCGCGATGCCCATCGCGCACGGGCAGGTGATCACCAGCACCGAGATCGCGACCGGCAGCGACTGCGTCGGGTCGATCGCCGCCCAGATCGCGGCGCCGAGCGCCGCCGCCAGCAGCACACCGACCGCGTACGAACGGTTCAGCCGGTCCCAGAAGCGCACGCGGCCGCGCGTGTCCTCGCGGTCCGGCGGGTCCTGGCCCAGCAGGTCGGCGAGGCCCGAACTGGCGAAGTCGGCCAGCACTTCGCCGCGCACGGCGGCGCGGCCGGCGTGGAACGCACCGGCCGGCACGGCGCTGCCCGCCGCGAAGCTGCGCGGTTCGCTCTCGCCGTCGATCCAGTCGAGCGAGAACGTGCTCGCCGCGGCCGGCCGCAGCCGCACCGGCACCAGATCGCCGGGCGCCAGCAGCAGTTCGTCGCCGGCGCGCAGCTGCAGCACCGGCACCAGCTTCACTTCGCCGCCGTCGAGGCGGCGTGCGCGCATGTGCTCGGCGCCGTCGTCGGCCAGCACCTGGTCGCGGCTCTGCGCCAGCGTGCGCTGCTGCAGGAAGCGCCCGCCGAGCATGAACGCGACGAACAGCGACACCGTGTCGAACCAGGTCGCGCCGCCGGTCAGCTGGCCGTACACCGAGCCGCCCCACGCCATCAGCAGGCCCAGCGAGATCGGCAGGTCCATGTGCACGACGCCTATGCGCAGGCCGGCGATCGCGCCGCGGAAGAACACCGGGCCGCCGATCAGCAGGCTCAGCGTGCCGAGCCCTGTCAGCACCCAGCCGAACAGCGGCCGCAGCGCCGCGTCGCCGGCCGTGCTGGCAGCAGTGACCTCGCCGAGCCCGAAGTAGAGGCTGACCGCGAGGATCATCGCGTTCATCGCGATCGCCGCGCAGATGCCGAGTCGCGTCAGCACCCCGGTGTCGCGCGCCAGCTGGCGGCTCGCCGGCGCGAACTGGTAGCCGAACCGCGCCGCGGCGGCGAGGAACGCGCGCACCGCCGGGCTGCCGCGGTCGGCCAGCAGCACGGCGCGGCCCAGCGATGGGTCGACGCGCAGGTCGCGCGCGCCGGGCTGCCGCCGCCACAGCGTCTGCAACAGCCAGATGCAGGCCGCGCAGCGGATGCCCTGCACGTCGAGCACGAGCCGCACGGTCGGCGCGTCGCCGGCCGCGGCTTCGAGGTCCGGCAGCCAGTCGAACGTCGCCGCGCGCGGCACGTCGCCGATCGCGCCGCGGCGCTGGCCGCCGAGGTCGTAGAAGCGCAGCAGGCCTTCGTCGCGCAGCAGGCCGTGCACCACTTCGCAGCCGGCGCAGCAGAACTGCGAGCTACGCCGTTCGCCCGGCACCGGGAGGCCACAGTGCGTACACTGCGCGAGGCCCTTCGCGTCCATCGTCTCAGCCATCGGAGAAATCCGACGGCTCGACGACCGTTCGCGTCCGGAGACCAGCGGTCGCAGCCTCACGCCTCGCCAATGCCCCTCTTGTTCGAGAGTTTCGTTTTCGGAGTCGCCAACTCACTGCACTGCGCCGGCATGTGCGGTCCGCTGGCCCTCGCGTTCGCAGGAGGAACCCGAGGTGCGGTGTCGTACCACAGCGGTCGGGCGGTCTCGTATGGGGCGTTGGGCGTAGGACTCGGCGCCGCCGGCTCGGCGCTCGGCAGCCGCGAACTCGGCGCACCGACCGCGTGGGTGTCGTTCGCGCTGGCGTTCGGCATCGTCGTGCTGGTGCTGCTCGGCGAACGCGGCGCCGTGCGCATCCCCGGCCTCGGCCCGCTGGTGCAGCGCGTGCTCGGCCGCGTCCGCGGCCTGCCGCCGGTCTGGCGCGCGGCCGTGTTCGGCCTCGGCACGCCGCTGTTGCCGTGCGGTCTGTTGTGGTCGGCGTGCGCCGGCGCCGCGGTCGCCGGCTCGGCGCTGGCCGGCGGCACCGTGATGCTCGGCTTCGCGCTCGGTTCGCTGCCGGTGTTGCTGCTGGCGCAGACGCAGGCCCTGCGGCTGGCGCAGCGCTTGGGCCCGACGACGTTGCTGTGGGTGCAGCGGATCGCGATGCTGTCCGCCGCCGCCGTGCTGGTCTGGCGCGGCGTCCTCGCGATGCGCGGAGAGAGCTGTTGCCACTGACGATCCGGCTGGTCTCCTGGAACGTGCACAAGTGCACCGGCGGCCTCGACCGCCGGCACGACCCGGCACGCACCGCGGCGGTGTTGGCGGAGCTGCGCCCCGACGTCGTGCTGCTGCAGGAGGTCGCGCAGAACGGCCGCTGGTACGGCGGCCACGGCGTGCGCCAGGTCGACGTGCTCGGCGACGCGCTGGGCATGGCGCACCGCAGCTACTTCGTCAACGTGCGCTTCGGCCCGCGCCGCGGCGAGTACGGCAATGCGATCCTGGCCCAGTCGCCGATCGCGGTGACCGAGAACATCGACTTGACGCTGCCCGAACGGAAGTCGCGCAGCGTGCTGCACGCCGAAGTGCGTCTGCCGCTGGCGTCGGGGCAGTCGCGCACGCTGCACGTGTTCAACCTGCACCTCGGCCTCGGCGAAGCCGAACGGCGCGAGCAGCTGCGCCGGTTCCTGGTGTTCCCGACCTTGCAGCGCATCCACGCAGCGACGCCGGTGCTGGTCGCCGGCGACTTCAACGACGTCTGGGGCACGCTCGGCAAGCGGCTGCTGGCGCCGGCCGGGTTCGTCGGCCCCGCGCGGCCGCCGCGCACGTTCCCGGCCTACGCGCCGGTGCGCGCGCTCGACTCGCTCTACGTGCGCGGCGACGTCGAGGTCGTGCGGCTCGAACGCGTGCGCACGGCGCTGGCGCGCGCGGCGTCGGACCACCTGCCGCTGTTCGCGGAGCTGAAGGTGCACCCACCGCATCCCGCCGGCGGCGCCTGACGGCCCGGGTTCACGGGCGCGCCAGCAGGCCGAGCGCGAACGCGCGCACGACCGCCGCCGTGCGGTCGCGCACCTGCAGTTTGCCGAAGCAGTGCAGCAGATGGGTCTTGACCGTCGCCTCGCCGATGCCGAGGTCGTCGGCGATCTCCTTGTTGCTGCGGCCGCGCGCCGCCGCCGACAGCACGTCGAGCTCGCGCGCCGACAGCGCGACCGACGGCGCGGCGGCACGCCGCGAGGCCGCGACGAGCCGCGCCGCCACGCTCGGCGCCAGCACCGATTCGCCGCGCGCCGCGGCGGCCAGCGCCTGCAGCAGCGTCGCGCGCGGACAGTCCTTCAGCAGGTAGCCGAGGGCGCCCGCATCGATGGCCCGCTGCAGGTCGTCGTCGTCGTCGTAGGTCGTGAAGATCAGCACGCGCGGGGCGCGTTCCAGCTGCACGATCGCGGCGGTCGCCGCCGCACCGTCGAGGTCCGGCATGCTGAGGTCCATCAGCACGACGTCGGGTTGCAGTTCGCGCGCGAGCGCCACGGCGCGCGCGCCGCCGTCCGCCTCGCCGACGACGGCGATGCCGGCCTCGCCGGCGAGCATGCCGCGGATGCCGGCCCGCACCACCGGGTGGTCGTCGACCAGCAGCACGCGGATCATGGCGATGCCGCTCCGTCGCGCGGCACGCGCACGGTGACGCGGCCGCCGCCGTTCGCACCGACCGCGAACGTCAGGCTGCCGCCGAGCCGGCCCAGGCGATCCCGCAGCAGCGACAGACCGTGGCCACCGGCGAAGTCCCCCGCCGCGACCGCCGGTCCGGCACCACCGCGACCGTCGTCGTCGACCGTCAACACGACTTCGGCGGCCGCGACCACGAGCGCGGCATCGATGCGGGTCGATCGGCCGTGCCGCACCGCGTTGTGCAGGCTCTCCTGCAGCGCGCGCAGCAGGCACAGCTCGGCCTCCGGCGACAGTGGCGGCACGGACGCCGGCAGCGCTGCGTGCACCGCGACGCCGTGCTCGGCAGCGAAGCGATCGACCGCCCGCTGCAGCGCTTCCGGCAGCGGCAGTCGCCGCGTCGTCGGCCGCAGCGCCCACACCAGTCCGCGCAGCTCGCCGAGCGCGTTGCGCACGCTGCCGCCGGCGGCGCGGACGTGGCCGACCGCGGCCTCCCCGCGCGCCGGCAGTGCACCATCGGCGGCCGCGAGGTGCAGTGCGGCACCGGCGAGGTCCTGGGCAATGGTGTCGTGGATGTCGCTCGCCAGCCGTTCGCGTTCGTCGCGCATGCCCTGCTCGCGCGCGGCCGCCTCTGCCGCGAGCCGATCCAGCGCGAGGCCGACCGCGTCGGCAACGGCGCCGAAACGCTCGCGCCAGCGCCGCGCCGCCGCGTCGTCACCGCGCACCGTGACGGCGTGCGCGTCACCGCACGGCAGCGCCGGCCCGTTCGGCTCGGCAGTCGCCGGCGCAGCGGCGGTGCCGGCCAGCCAGCGCGGCGCCGCCGCCGTTCGCTGCCAGACGTCGACGTGGACCGCACCGCCGGCGTAGTCGCCCAGCGCGCGCGCGACGTGCTGGACCGTTGCCGCGCGCCGCAGCGCGCCGAGCAGCGAGTGGTCGGCAGCGGCGAACGCGCAGGCGCGGGCCCCGAACCTCTGGCCGACCAGCGTCGCCCCCAGCGTCGCGGCGCCGAGCGCCAGATCGGTGGCAGTCTGCGCCTCGCCGAACAGCGCGCCGATCCCCGCGTCGAGCGCCACCAAGCCGACCGCCAATGCCGCCGCCCCGGCCGCGTCGAGGCGGCCGCGACCGCCGAGCCAGCGCGCGACCGCGAACGCGGCGACGAGCCGCAGCGCCGGCCCGAGCCGTTCGCCGGCGGCGGCCCCGAACGCGCTCACCCGTTCGCCGTCGACGTTGCCGGCGTTGCCGATCGCGAGCGCGAACGCGTAACCGACCGCGGCCAGGAGGACCCCGAGCAGACAGGCCGCGCCGATGGCGAGCACGAGGGCCGGCAACCAGGGCCAGGAGGTGCGCTGCGGCGAAGGCAGCACGGAGGCAGCAGCGATGGTCATGCGAAGAAGCGTGCCGTGGCCGAAGCGGGGCCGCGTCCGCCGAACGGTGGAGCCGCGGTCCACCGACCGGCGCGATCGCGCTCGACCGAACGGCGGAGCCGGCGCCGACGCGACGCTGCCATTGTGCCGCCGATGAACCCGACCACATCGATGATCGGCAGCGTTGCTGCCGCGTTCGTCGCCCTCGGCGCCATGGTGGTGAACCTGGCCCACGGCGACGCCCTTCCCCCGACCGCGGTGCCCGATCCCCGCCTCGACGGCATGCTGCGGGAGCACGCGGCCATTGCCGACCAGGTCGTGCAGATGCGCCGCGACCACGACGCCATCGCGCGCCAGCTCGAGGCCCTGGCGGCCGTGCGCCAGCCGGCGCCCGCGACGACGACCGAAGCCCGGCCCGAGCCGCCGCCGGTCGACGCCATGCCGCCGACCGCGACGCCGACGACGCCGGCGGCCGAGGATCGGCAGCGACTGCTGACGAACCTGGCGCGGATGCTCCGGAGCGGTACGCGCGGCCCGGACATGCCCGACGCCGAGCAGGAGCAGTTCTATCGCCGCCTTCGCACGACCGGCATCGTCGACGAGTTGGTCACGGAGCTCGAGGCAGCCGTCGAACGCGCCCCCAACGACGCGGCCGTTCGCATGCAGCTCGCCGATGCCTACACGGCGAAACTGTCGACGATTCCCGGCGGCCCGGAACAGGGCGTCTGGGGCGGCAAAGCCGAGCGACAGTGGCAGGCCGTGCTCGAACGCCAGCCCGAACACTGGGAAGCGAGATTCGCGCTCGGCTTCAATTACTCGATGTACCCGTCGTTCGTCGACCGCAGCGCCGAGGCGATCGAGCACCTCGAAGTCGCGCGGCGCCTGCTGCCGTCGCTGCCGCCCGAACCGCGGCAGGCCGATGTGTTCACCGCACTGGCGCGCATGTACCAGCGGCAAGGCAAGCCGGACGCGGCGCGAACAGCACTGGCCGAGGGGTTGCAGAGATTCCCCGGCGACGAGGGACTGCTGCGCGCGCAGCAGCAGGTCGGCGCTCCGGAGGACCGCTGACTCTCGCCCTCTGGCTCTGGCGGTGCAGTCGGCCCCCGGCCGGTTTTGGACGGTTCTGTCGAACGTGCACGGCCAGCGGCTGGCCGCCGCGGGTTGCAGGCAGGCGGGTGGTGGTTAGGCTGACGGGGAAGGCAGGAGAGCCAGCTTCGGTTCTTCTGCCGAAGACTAGTTAGACAGTCACGGGCGCTGGATAGCCGGCGACGTTCTCGGCAGCAGAACCCGAGCCAAGACGCGGCCGGCGAGGCGAGCCAGGGCTTGGAGCGATCACCGCGAGGTGACGGGCAGCATCCGTCACGAGAGCATCCGGCGAGGGACGCACGGAGCAGGAGGCTGGCGATCAGCGACCACGACGGTCGAGCCGAGCCGGCGCACAACCACCACCGAGGCTCGACGCATCCGGCGATGCACGCTACAAGGCTGTCTAACTCTCATAAGGCCCCCTGACGTCAAGAGAGAAAGAGCGGGCGCCAGGTCACCCTCGAGTGACTTGGTTT
>JAEUHR010000058.1 GCA_016794425.1 Planctomycetota bacterium | reverse complement strand
GTCGTGCGGACGGTGGTCGCGGTAGTCGACACGGAACGTCTGGAACGAGAAGCCACGCTTGCAGATGCGGCAGCAGAAGCGCGGGATCGGATCCCGCCGACACTTCACCGAGTAGCTGCCACGCGACTTCCAGAAACCGGGGCGCGGCGCCGCGTGCATGGGGCACCGCTGGTTGGGACAACGCGGGGGCTCGAACTTCGACACTCTGCTCCTCCTCCCGGCGCACCACGCGCCAGTGGAGTGCTTGGTGGCCCCAGCCGCCCAGCGGTTACACCCGTTCCACGGAAAGCACCAGTTTCCGGCGCGTGCGCCGGCCGGCTCAGCGGCTGAACTCGAGGCTGTCGAGCAGCACCGAGCCCTGCGTGTGGCCGGGCACGTCGAAGTAGAAGTAGACCCACTGCACGTCGGTCAGGTCGGCGCCGGCGAACGCGTCCAGCGGCAGCCGGATCGTGGTCATCGCGCTCTTGCCGAAGTCCTGCACGCCGAACGGTTGCACGAAGTGCAGGAACGTCGGCGGGTAGGGCACGCGGCCGTGGTCGCCGACCGTCACGTAGCTCGACCAGCCGCTGCCGGTGAACAGCCGCACGCGCAGATCCTGGTCCTGCCCCGGTGTGTTCAGCGCGTCGAGGTAGTCCTGGCCGATGCGGAAGCTCAGCACGTCGTAACTCGACACGTCGCGCGCCGGCCCGACGCCGAACACGTTCGCGGCGGGCAGATTCCAGCCGACGTACTTCGGCAGCCCGCCGCTCCACCGGACCCGCAGGCCGCGCGTGTCGTGCGGCGTGTTCGGGTCGAGCTGCCACAGGTCGTCCTCGTCGATCGAACTGATGCCGGCCGTGGCGACGACGGCGCCGCCGCGCGTGTTCACGTTCCAGCCGTTCTGCTCGAAGTTGTCGAGCACGCGGCGCGGGTGGTCGCTGAACTGCCGGAACAACTCGACGTCCGCCAGCCGCACGCGGGTCGGCACCGCGGTGCCGTCGAAGTAGCTGCGGTAGGCGTCCTCGCCGGCCACCTGCCAGCGCAGGAACGCGGTCAGGTAGCCGCGCGCGACGTCGCCGTGCGCGGTGCAGCCGATCGTGCCGCCGTCCAGCACGTTGCAGCCGTCGAGGAAGCCGCGGTGCGTGGCGCCGTGCACGAACACCATCGCCTTCTTCAGGTTCGCGGCCGGCGACAGCAGGCCTTCGACCGAGCCCTCGGTGCCGGCGCGGTCGTAGATCGCGAACACCGTGTTCTCCGCCGCCGCCATCACGGCGCCGACCGGCGTGCCGCGCACGTCCGGATCACGCGAGCCGTAGAGGCCCAGGAACCCGCGCGCCATCGTGCCGTCGAGGTTCTCCTTCGGGTCGCTGCCGTCGCCGCCGCCGTCGGTCGGCGCGATCGACACCACGGCTTCGACGTCGTACGGCAGGTGCGCGAGCGCCGGCTGCTCGGCCAGCAGCCGCGCCGCCGTCACCGCCGCCTCGCCGCCGCGGCTGTGGCCGACGAACACCACGTCGCTGGTC
The DNA here is from genome assembly GCA_016794425.1 of Planctomycetota bacterium. Taxonomy (GTDB): domain Bacteria; phylum Planctomycetota; class UBA1135; order UBA1135; family UBA2386; genus JAEUHS01. The sequence goes on along the minus strand of JAEUHR010000058.1, from coordinate 244,124 downwards.
AGCCGATCCGCGTAGCCCCAGAACGCGTGCATGCCGTTCAGGTAGCTGATCGCCTCACGCGCGCGGCCCTCGTTGCTGCCGCCGAGGTGGGCGCCGTTGGCGATGCTGCAGACCACGTAGCCGTTGCGCGCCAGGTGCGAGAGGATCTCGTCGTGGTCGTCGTAGGCCATGCCGTTGCCGTGCAGGAACACGACCAGCGGCAGGCCATCCGGCGGCCCGTCGGCGCTCTGGCACGTGGCCGACGGCCAGTAGACCTTGCCCTGCACCAGCGGCACGCCGTCGCCGCCGTAGTTCCAGTTCCAGTACTGGTAGAACCAGCACGGGTAGTCGACGTGCGCGGCAGGGTCGTGCGTCGGCGACTGGCCCGGGAACTCGAGTTCGAGCCCGTGGCTGGTCGTGATCGCGAGGCTCGCGTCGAGCGTCGCGCCCTGCGCGAACACCGAGCCCTGGAACGTCGCCGCCATCGGCAACGTGAACGACGCCGAGCCGGTGCCGTCGGTCGGCGCGAACCACAGCAGCAGCGGGTCCGCGAGCACGTGGCACAGGGTCGGCGGCAGCGCGACGTCGACCGGCTGCAGGCCCAGCGCCAGCAGCGCCGGCGCGTTCGGCAGCGTGCTGACGGTCAGGCCGACCGCGTGGCTGCCGTCGCCGAGGATCGTGTCGACGGCGCTGAGGCCGATGCCGCAGCTCGGCCCGTACGGCGTCGCGACCGCCGGATCGGTGACCTGGGCGCGGGGGGCAGCGGCCAGCGCCGCGGCGAACGCGGCGGCAAGGGCCAGGGAACGGGACGGGGAGGCGGTGAATGCGTGCATGACGGGTTCCGGGGTTCTGGTGCCCCCTGCAGCGGAACCCCCGCGCCGATCCCGGTACGGAATCGGCGCATTCCGGCGAACCCCCGGTCAGCGCCGACCGCGTTCGACCACCGCGCGCCCGGCGTCGGTCCAGGCCGGCGCGGTGTCGCGGTCGGCCAGCGCGCGCACGGCCGGCACCAGCGCCCGCAGGATCCGCGTCATGTGGGCGAGGTCGAGCTTGCCGACCTCGTCGCCCGGCTGATGGTAGTCGCGGTGCAGCGAACCGGCGCTCAGCGAGTGGGCGACGATGCCCTTCTGCGCGAACGACCAGTTGTCGCTCTGCGCGAACAGCATGTCGGCGTGCTCGAAGCCGATCAGTTCGACGCCGGCCTGCTGCATCGGCGCGCGCACGATGTCGGCGAAATCGCTGTAGCCGGGGCCGGTCAGCCAGGCCTTGCCTTCGTTACCGGGCTCGGGCCGCCCCACCATCTCGAGGTTCAGGTTGGCGACGATCTGCTCGCGCGGCACCGGCGGCCGGTCGCAGAACGCCGCCGACCCGAGCAGGCCCCGCTCCTCGCCGGCGAAGCACACGAACAACACGCTGCGCGCCGGCGGCTCGGCCTTCGCCATCGCGGCGGCCGCGAGCAGCACCGCGGTCGTGCCGGTCGCGTTGTCGTCGGCGCCGTTGTAGATCGCGTCGCCGGCGACCGCACGGCCGATGCCGATGTGGTCGTAGTGGGCGCTCATCACGACGTACTGGTCCTTCTTCGTCGTGCCGGGCAGCAGCGCGACGACGTTGCGCAGCGGCACCTCGATCTTCTCGACCGCCGGCGTCGACCAGGTCAGCGTCCAGGTCGCCTCGCGGCCGTCGGTCGGTGCCGCCGGCAGCAACCCCTTGCGCACGAGGAACACGGGCCGCGACGCGCCGCGCACGCCGCCGAGCTGCGTGTGGGCGGTCGCCGTGCGCAGCCAGTCGGGGTCCTGTTCGTCGACCTCGAGCACGAACGGCCGCCGCGCCGACCGCTGCAGCAACACGCGCGGCAGCGCCGGATCGTCGGCATGCACGACCGTGCACGCTTCGGCCTCGCCGCGGTCGCCGTCGCCGGGCCGCAGCCAGCGCACGTCGCGACCGGGCTCGGCCACGATCACGGTCTCCTGGTCGGCGAACCGCCGCGTCAGCGTCACCGTGACCGCGGACGAATCGAGGCGCAGACCCGGCAGCGTCCATTCGTGGAAGAACGTGCCGCGGCTGCCCGGCTGCAGGCCCGCGGCCTCGAACTGCTGCGCCAGCCAGTCGGCGCACTGCTCGAGTTCGACGCTGCCGGTGTCGCGGCCGCGCCGTTCGTCGGCCGCCAGCCACGACACGACCTCGCGCACGCGTGGCTCCTCGATCGGACTCTGCTGCGCAAACAGCACCGGCGCGAGCAGCAGCGCGACGGCGGTGGACCGGAGGCGACGGGGCATCAGGGATTCCTGGTCAGCAGTTCGTTGAGCGAGCCGGAGCGATAGCCGAACACGTCGAGTGCCACGTAGAGGTAGCCGGCACGGCGGATGCGTTCGCCGAGCGCCGTGCGCTGCGCGAACGCGCGCTCGAGTTCGTCCGGTGCGACTTCGATGCGCGCCAGCGTGTCGTGGTGCCGCACGCGGAACTGCCGGAAGCCGGCCTCGCGCAGCACCTGCTCGGCGGCCTCGATGCGGCGCAGCACGGCGGCGTCGATCGGCGTGCCGTACGGCACCCGCGACGACAGGCAGGCGAAGCTCGGTTTGTCGGCGGTGCGCAGGCCGTGCTCGCGGCTGTAGCGGCGCACGTCGTCCTTGCCCATGCCGGCCGCCACCAGCGGTGCCAACACGCCGTGCTCGGCCGCGGCGCGCTGGCCGGGCCGGTGGTCGCCGAGGTCGTCGGTGATCGCGCCGTAGACCACGATCCAGTCTGCCGGCGCGATCTCACCGCGCCGCTGCGCCACCGTGACGAACAGCTCGTGCTTGCAGTGGAAGCAGCGGTCACCCGCATTGGCGCGGTAGCCGGGCCGTTCGAGCTCGTGCGTCGGCACGACGACGTGGCGCACGCCGAGTTCGCGCGCCAGCGCCTGGGCCTCGGCGAGTTCGGCGCGCGGCAGCGACGGCGAGTCGGCGGTCACGGCGACGGTGCGGTCGCCCAGCGCGGCCGCACACGCGTGCAGCAGCGCGGTCGAGTCGACGCCGCCCGAGAACGCGACCACGGCGCCGGGCAGCGCCGCGAGGTCGGCGCGCAGGCGCGCGACCTTGTCGGCGAACGGCAGGGACGCGGTCGGAGGCAGCATCGCCGGACCGTTCTACCGGCCGCGGCCGTCGTAGACCACCTGGCCGGCCACCACGGTCAGCAGCACCCGGGCCTGCAGCAGCTCGTCGTCGCTGCAGGTCCGCAGGTCGCGGTCGAACACGGTCAGGTCGGCGATCTTGCCGAGCTCGATCGTGCCGAGCTGCCGTTCGGCGAACATCGCGTGCGCCGCGTGCAGCGTGAAGCCGCGCAGCGCCTGCTCGCGCGACAGCCGCTGGTCCGGGCGCAGCGGCGGCCCGCCGGCCGGTGCCCGCGTCGTCACCGCGGCGTAGAGGCCGCGCCGCGGGTCGACCGACTCGACCGGGAAGTCGCTGCCGAACGGCACCACGACGCCGAGCGCGTGGAAGCGCGTCCACGCGTAGGCGCGCAGCACGCGGTCCGGGCCGAGCCGCTGCGGTGCCCACGGCATGTCCGAGGTCAGGTGCACCGGCTGCATCGACGGCAGCACGCCCAGCTCGCGGAAGCGCGCGAAGTCGTCCGCGGCCACGATCTGCGCGTGCTCGATGCGGAAGCGCCGCTCGGCCAGCCCGCCGTCGACCGCGATCGTCGAGTAGCCGTCGAGCACGGCACGGTTGGCGCCGTCGCCGATCGCGTGCACACACAGCTGCATGCCGTGCTCGGCGCAGAGCTGGCCCAGCTCGCGCACGCCGGCGGTCGTGCGCAGCAGCAGCCCCTTCCAGCCGGGCCGGTCGCTGTACGGCTCGAGCAGCACGGCGCCGCGCGAACCGAGCGCGCCGTCGGCGTAGGCCTTCACCGCGCGCACGACGATGCGGCCGTCCGGCGTCTGCCACGGACCACGTTGGATCAGCGCGCGTTCGTCCGGATCGAGCATCACGTAGGTGCGCAGCTGCCAGCGCCCCTGCCGGTGCAGCGCGACCATCTGCTCCAGCACGGCGGCCGACACGCCGGCGTCGTGCACGCAGGTCAGACCGTGCGCGAGGCACGCGTCGTGGGCCGCCAGCAGCCGTTCGCGGACTTGCGCATCGGTCGGCGGCGGCGGCGCGACCAGCGCCATCGCCGCGTCGACGAGCACGCCGGTCGGCTCGCCGGCCGCAGAGCGCAAGATCTCGCCGCCGGTCGGCGCCGCGCTGTCGCGCGTGATGCCGGCGTCGTCGAGTGCGCGCCGGTTGACGAGGCCGGCGTGGCCGTCGATGCGCACGAGCCAGACCGGATGGTCCGGCACGGCCGCCGACAACGCCGCGTGCGTCGGCATCGCGGTGTCGGGCCAGTCGTTCTGGTCCCAGCCGCGGCCGAGCACCCACTGCCCCTTCGGCAGCGTCGCGGCCTTCGCGGCCGCGCGCGCGACCACCTCGGCGAACGACGCCGTGCCGACCAGATCGACCTCGGCCAGCGCGGCACCGAGGCCCAGCAGGTGGCCGTGCGCGTCCTGCAGGCCCGGCAGCACGAACGCCGAGTCGGGCAGCTCGATGCGCTGCGCATCGACCGCCGGATCGAGCTGCTCGCCGGCGACGACACGGCCGTACTGCACGGCCAGCGCGCCGGGCCAGTCGACGTTCGTGCCGGTGTGGATGCGCGCGCCGACCAGCAGCAGGTTGCCCGACGCGGCGGGCGGCGGCGCCTGCGGCACCACGGTGGCGAGGACGATGGCGATCGCGGCGAACATGCGCCGCGCATGCTACGTCAGGCTTCTTCGCCGCCGCAGCGGATCTCCGCGTCGGCCGTGAAGATCGACCGCGAGCGCACGCGGCCGGCCGGCACGCGCGCGCCGGGAAACAACAGGCAGTCCGAGAGCCGGCTGCCGTCGCCGATCTCGGCGCCGTCCATCGCGACGCAGCGCACCAGTTCGGCGCCGCGGCCGAGCCGTACGTCGGCGCCGCGCAGTTCGCGCTGGCCGCTCTGCTGCAGCAGCCGCAGGTTCAGTTCCAGCAGGTCGGCCGGGTAGCTGACGTTCATGTCGGCCTTGACGACCTCGGCCGCTTCGACGCGGTAGCCGTCGTCGAGGAAGATCTGGATCGAGTCCGTGATCTCGTACTCGTTGCGCATCGCGGTGCGCGGCGTGCGGCGCACGGCGTCGAAGAACGACAGGTCCAACAGGTAGATGCCGCAGCCCTTCAGGTCCGTGCGCGGGTGGCGCGGCTTCTCGATCACGCGCTGCACGACGCCCTTGGCATCGGTCAGCACGACGAAGTTGCGTTTGATCGCCTCGAGGTTCGGCTCGCGCTTGCAGGCCAGCACGCCGGCCGTGCCGCGGTCGCCGCGGAAGCGGTCGACCATCGCGCTGAGGTCCTCGGTGACGAAGAAGATGTCGCCGAGGAACAGGAAGAACGGCCGGTCGACGTGCGCCTCGAGCCGCGACACCGCGTGCGCGATGCCGAGCATCTCCTCCTGTTCGACGTAGTCGATCCGCACACCGAAGCGGCTGCCGTCGCCGAGCGCGCGCACGACCTCGTGGCCGAGGTGGCCGATCACGACGACGACGCGCCGGATGCCGAGCCCGGCCATCATCTCGAGCTGGTAGGCCATCAGCGGCTTGCCGAACACCGGCAGGATCGGCTTCGGCCAGTGCTCGGAGAAGGGCCGCATGCGCGTGCCCTTGCCGGCCGCGAGGATCACGCCCATCAGTTCGTCGGTCATCGGCGGGCTCGCGGCGCGATCGCGCGGTCGGCGCTCAGTCGGTGATGTTGCGGACCAGCGTGACGCGGTGCGTGGTCAGGCTCGACACCAGCAGGTCCGAGCGACCGTCGGCATCCATGTCCTGCAGCACGGCGTTCGACGCACCCCAGGTGCCGGGGAACGTCGACAGCACCGGGAAGCCGCCGGTGCCGTCGCCGACCATCACGCGGAAGTCGCCGCTGACCATCGACGCGACCAGGATGTCCGGCAGGCCGTCGCCGCTGAGGTCGTTGGCGAGCAGCGCGGTCGGCACCGAGCCGGCCGCGAAGTTCTGGCCGGTGAAGCCGTTCGGCGAGCCGAACAGCACCGAGATCTGGCCCGACGACGCGTTGCTGACCACGAGGTCGGCGCGGCCGTCGACGTTGAAGTCGGCGGTGATCAGGTAGTTCGGCGAGTTGCCGACCGGCACGTTCAGGAACTGCGAGAACTGCAGCGCGCCGTCGTTGCGCAGGATCACGATGTCCGACGCGTTGGCGCGCGACACCGCGAGGTCGAGCCGGCCGTCGCCGGTGAAGTCGGCGGCGACCACGTCGAGCGGCGACGTGGTGGCGCCGAGGTCGACCGTGGTCGCGGCGCCGAACAGGAACGCGTTGGTCGTGCCCGGCAGCAGGTGCAGCGCGCCGCCGTCGAAGTCGCAGACCGCGATGTCCAGGTCGCCGTCGCGGTCGAAGTCGGCCGCCGTCGCGCCGAACGGGTACTGGCCGGCAGGCAGCACCGACGGCGTGCCGGTCGGCACCTCGAACGCGTAGCCGCCGCCGCTGGCGACGTTGCGCAGGAGCTTCAGGCCGCCGTCGACACTGACCAGCAGGTCCGGCCGGCCGTCGAGATCGAGGTCGGCGACCTCGAGCTGGCGCACCACCGCGCCGATGTCGAACGTGCTCTCGACCACCAGCGCGGTGCCGGGCGCCCGGCCCATCACGCTGAGTTCGGTGCCGTTGTCGCTGCCGACCACGATCTCGGCGTCGCCGTCGCCGTCGAAGTCGCCGCCGACCATCCACGACGCACCCGGCAGGCCGCTCTCGAAGTTGCGCGCGCCGCGCAGCTTGCCCGAGTCGTCGGCGAGCCACAGGTTGACGCGGTCACCGAGGCCGGACAGCGCGAACACGTCGTTCTCGCCGTTGCCGTCGAAGTCGCCGACGAACGGCCGCAGCGGGAAGTCGTTGGCGTCGTAGAAGTCCGGCACGCCGACACCGCCGCCCGGCAGCTGCGGCGCGACGAACAGGCTGGCGCGGAAGCCGAGGCACGCGACCAGGTCGACGAGGCCGTCGCCGGTCACGTCGCGGATCGTCGACAGCGTCGGGCGATCCGGCACCGGCACCTGGAACGACAGGTAATCGCAGACCTCGCCGGTGGGCTGGCCGCCGCCGCCGCCCTTGGTGCCCTGCCCCGTGAACGGCGGCAGGATCTCCGTGATCACGAGGAAGTAGTTCGTGTCGAACGTGGTGATCACCATGTCCGGCAGGTTGTCGCCGCTGAGATCGCCGAGCGACACCGCGGCCGGCACGCCGGGCACCGGCAGTTCGCAGTAGAAGCTGCCGTGCGAGACGATGTTGCCGTAGGCGACGCCCGGCCAGACGATCACGCGGTCCTGGTCCGGGTCGGTGACGACGATGTCGACGACGCCGTCGCGCGTCACGTCACCGACCGCGGACGGGAACGCCGAGGTGGTCTCCGGCGCGGGCACCGGCGGCATCGTGATGCCCTGTTCGCCGGGGAAGGCACCCTGGCCGTCGCCGAAGAAGATCCGGATCTGCGGTGCGCTGGGCACCGTCACGAGCACGTCCTGGTTGCCGTCGCCGTCGACGTCCTGGACGAGCACCGACAGCGGGTTGTTCAGGGTCGCGAGCTCGGCGCCCTGCACGAAGCTGCCGTTGCCGTCGTTGAGCCAGACGTCGCTGGCCTGCGCGAAGGTGCGCACGACCACGAGGTCCTGATCGCCGTCGTTGTCGAGGTCGCCGCCCGCCATCCAGATCGGGAAGCCGCCGATCTGCAGCTCCTGCGTCACGACGAAGCTGGCGCCGTTGCCGAGCAGCACGCGCAGTTCGCCGGTGGCGCTGCACACCGCCATGTCGAGCACCGAGTCGCCGTTGAAGTCGGCGACGTGGAAGTCGGCATGGTTGACCGAGTTGGTGGCGATCTCGGTGCGCGTCTCGAAGCGCGGCTCCTTGCCGGGTTGCAGCCCTGCGATCTCACCGGAATGGCGGGCGCAGGCGGCGGCGGCGACGAGCGGAAGGAAGTAGGCGAAACGAGGGCTCTTCATGATCGTGAGGAGGAAGGCGAGGAGGACGTCACGACTCGCCGAGAAGCGTAGCACACGCGCGGTGCGGAAGCGCTGGGCCGCAATCTCGTTCCGCGACCGGCCGACGGCCCGGTGCCACCGCCGTCACGCGTTGCGCTCGTGCGGCGGCAGGTAGGTGCGGGCCCGTTCGACGTAGTGCCGAGCCCGCCAGCGCATGCCCTCCATCTCCTCGGCGGTGACCTGGCGCACGACCTTGCCGGGCATGCCGAGCACGACCGAACGCGGCGGGATCACCGCGTTCTCCTTGATCAGGGCGCCGGCCCCGATCAGCGAGTATTCGCCGATGCGCGCGCCGCCGAGCACGATCGCCCCCATGCCGATCAGCGCGTAGTCGCCGATCTCGACCCCGTGCAGGATCACGCCGTGGCCGATCGTGACGCCGCGGCCGATGCGCTGCGGCGACCCGACATCGACGTGGATGCAGGTGTTGTCCTGCACGTTGGTGTCGTCGCCGATCTCGATCCAGCTGTCGTCGCCGCGGATCGTGACGCCGAACCAGATGCCGACGTCGCGACCGAGCCGCACGTCGCCGACCACGACCGCGTTGTCGGCGACCATCGCCCCCGCGCGGCGCCGCAGGCGGCCCACCATGTCCGGGTGGATCGTGAACTCGCGGTGCGCGGGGTCTTCCGGCGGATAGCGGCTCGGCTTCTTGTCGTCGCTCATCGTCCGTACAGCAGGTCCAGCAGGTCGGGCCAGGTCAGCACCACGGTCAGTGTCACGCCGTTGTGCAGCGCGTGGGCCAGCACCGACGGCAGCAGCGCGCCCTGGTGCTGCCGAAGGTAGCCGAACAGCAGCGACAGCACACCGATCGGCAGCGCGTGGCCAGGGCCGTGCGCGAGGCCGAACAGTGCCGCGGTCGCCAGTTGCACGCCCCACGGACGCAGCAGCACCGCGAGCCCGGTGAACACGTAGCCGCGGAACAGCAGTTCCTCGACCAGCGGCGCCACGACGACGATGCCGAGCGCCGCCACCGCGAGGCCCGGTTGCGCCCAGCCGCCGGCGGCGAGTTCGACCAGCATCGGCTGCGGCGCGACCGGCAGGCCGAGCGCCGCCATCAGCCGCAGGTAGCCGGCCGCGAATGCGGTCCAGCCGAGCGCGAATGGCACGTAGGCGAGCAGCACCGTGCGCACCGCCGGACGCCCCCACGGCACCCGCGGCGGCCACGCGCAGACGAACGCCAGCAGCACCAGCAGCCCGGCCCACAAGTGCAGCAACAGCACGCTGCCGACCGCTGTGACGGCCAGCAGCTGCAGCAGCGGCTCGGCCAGCCGCGCGCGCGGCGCCGCGCTCATTCGCCGGCGATGACGCCGCTGGTCGGCGACGACGCGCTGGCGTAGAGCTTCTTCGGGATGCGGCCGGCGAGGAACGCGTCGCGCCCGGCCTCGGCGGCGGCCTTCATCGCCCGCGCCATGCGCACCGGTTCCTTGGCCAGCGCGACGCCGGTGTTCAGCAGCACGCCCTCGGCGCCGAGTTCGAACGCGAACGTCACGTCGCTGGCGGTGCCGACGCCGGCGTCGACGATCACCGGCACGGTCGCGCGCTCGAGGATGATCCGGATGCTGTTCGGGTTCAGGATGCCCTGGCCGCTGCCGATCGGCGCGCCGGCCGGCATCACGGCGGTCACGCCGGCGTCTTCGAGGCGCTTGGCCAGCACCGGGTCGTCGCTGGTGTAGCACAAGACGACGAAGCCCTCCTTGACCAGCGTCTTCGCGGCTTCGAGCGTGCCGACCGGATCCGGCAGCAGCGTCTGCGGGTCGCCGAGCACCTCGAGCTTGACCAGGTCGCCGATGCCGAGCTCGCGGCCGAGCCGCGCCGTGCGCACCGCATGGTCGGCGTCGAAGCAGCCGGCCGTGTTCGGCAGCAGCACGTACTTGCCGCGCGGCAGGTAGTCGAGCAGCGTGCGGCCCTTCGGCACGCCGACCTCGAGCCGCCGCACCGCCACGGTCACGCACTGCGTGCCCGAGACCTCGAGCGCCTCGACCATCGACTCCATCGTCGGGTACTTGCCGGTGCCGAGGAACAGCCGCGACGTGAACGTGTGCGGGCCGAGGATCAGCGGACGATCGGTGGGAATCACGGCGCGATCGTGCGCGGCCGGCGGCGCCCGCACAAGGGCGCGGCGCCGGTCAGCGCCCGAGCTGCCGCCGCGCCGAAGCCACCGCCGCGGGATCGAGCAGCCAGCGCCGTTCGCCGTCGACGAGCACCGTCGCCGTCTGTTCGGCGACCTGCCCGCGCACCGGGTCGGTCGGCTGTTCGTAGCGCCAGAGCCGGAAAGTGACCACGCCCGGCTCGGGCAGCACGCAGTGCGCGACGCCATCGGCTCCAACGGGCACGGCGATCGCGGCGTCGACGAAGTCCTCGAGCGCGAGCGATGCGACGAGCCCACCGGTCGCCGGCACCGCCGTAACGCAGTACCAGTGGTCCGGCGCCGCCGGTGGCAGGCCGTCGACCACGAGACGCACCGCCAGGGCCGGCGCCATCACGACGTCACGATCGCGCACGCCGCCACGCACCCGCACCGGCCGCCAGCCCGGTGCCACGACGACGACGTCGAGTTGGCTGCGGCCCGCGACCGTGGCAACGCCGTGCTCGAACCCATTCAGGTACTCGTCGACGCGATCGACGCGAGTCGGCACGCACAGAAACGACACGTCGAGCGGCCTGCCGTCGCGGTCGACCAACCGCAACCGCGCGGTGCACACGTGGCGCAAGTCGATCGCCTGCAACGACGGCGCGAGCAGGCGGTCGCCGGGATACACCACGAGCCCCGCCGCCTCGAACAACGCGTCCGGTTCGCCGCGTAGTCGCACCCGCAGCGCGAACGTCGCGGCCGCGAGGCCCGTCGCCTCGAACCGCAGTGCTCCATCGTCGGCACCGACCGGCTCGCATTGCTGCCACTCCTGCTCGCCGGCAGCCCTGACCTCCGCCACCAGGAGCGACGGTGCGGTCGCGAGGCCGGCAGCGACCAGCACCTGCGCGACGATGCTACCGGCTGGCACCAGATGGACCTGCAGATCGACCGCACCCGGCGCGAAGTCCACCGGTGGCACCGGCGCACAACCCGCGGCCTGCACGTCGAGGAAGAGCCTGACCCGCCTGCCGTCGTCGACGCCGCACACGACGAACGTGCCGTCGGCGGCGAGATCGACCGTCAGGTGGTCGCACACGACGTAGTGCCGGCCGTCGTAGGCGATCACGCGCAGCAAGGCCGCCGGCAGCGGCGACGGCCCGAACACGCGACCACGAGCAAACACGGGGCCCGGCGGCGGGCGCCGTTCGACCTCGTCGGCGACGGCGGCGGCCACTCGCCGTTCGTTGCCGATGCCCGGCCGCCCGCTCGCCGCCACTGCGGCGGGCGCGGCGTCACGGGCTTCGGCAGCCGAGCCCGCCGACGTCGGCGACGCGGCGGGCGTAGTGCGCGACTGGACCACGGTGATGACGGCCACCGCGACCACTGCAGCCACCGCGACCGCGATCCACACCCGCCGAGGTCGAGGCGACCCCATCGTCAGCCGCCGCCGAAGAACGTCACCACTTCGAGCCGGTCGCCGTCGGCGAGCGGCACCGCGGCGTGCTCGGCCCGACGCACGAGCTCGCGGTTGCGTTCGACCGCGACCTGCGCGGCGGCGAGGCCGAGCTCCCGCAGCAGGTCCGCGACCGTGCTGCCGGCCGGGACGGGGCGCGGCTCACCGTTGACGAAGATGCGGAGTTCGCTGGCCATGTCAGTCCTGCCGCTGCAGCAGCAGCACCTTCAGGTACTCGGATTCGGGGTGGGTGACCACGGCCGGATGGTCGGCACCGGCGCCGAGCCGCTGCCGCAGGACCACGCGGAACGGCAGTCCGGCCGCGGCCTGGCGCACGATCTCCTCGAACCGCGGCAGCGTCACGTGGTGGCTGCAGGTGCAGGTCAGCAGGAAGCCGTGCGGCGCCAGCAGCCGCAGCGCCTTCTGGTTCAGCTCGCGGTAGCCGCGCAGCGCGCCGTCGAGCTCGCGCCGCGACTTCGCGAACGCCGGCGGGTCCAGCACGATCAGGTCGTGCTGGCGGCCGGCGGCGCGCTCGTCGCGCACGAAGTCGAACACGTTGCCCGCGTGCGTCGTGAGGCCGCCGAGTCCCGCCGCCGCGGCATCGGCGCTCGCGACCGCCAGCGCCTCCGACGATTCGTCGACCGCGACCGCGGCCGTGGCGCCGCCGCGCAGCGCGTTGCGCGCGAACGCGCCCTGGTAGCAGAACAGGTCCAGCACGCGCCGGCCCTTGCCGAGTTCCTGCACCAGCGCGCGCGCCGGGCGCTGGTCGAGGTAGAAGCCGGTCTTGTGGCCGGCGAACGGCCGCACGGTGTGCGGCACGCTGTGCTCGACGATCGTCGTCGTCGCCAGGCGCCGGCCGTGCAGCAGCCGCACTTCCTGCAGCAGCCCTTCGTGGCGGCGCGCGGCGGTGTCGTTGCGCGCCAGCACCATCTCGGCGGCGAGTCGTTCGGCCGCGAACGGCACGATCGCGTCGAGGCACTGCTCGACCCACGCCGACGTCGCCTGCAGCACCAGCACCGGACCGTAGCGGTCGAGCACCAGCCCCGGCAGGCCGTCGGCCTCGCCGTGCACGAGCCGCGCGCCGTCCTGCGGACCGAGCCAGCCGGCACGCCGCTCGAACGCCGCCTGCAACCGCTGCCGGAAGAACGCCGCGCGGTCCGGCAGCGGACCGTCGGGCCACGGCCCACACATCCGCAGCGCCAGCTTGCTCGGCCCGGTGGTGCCGAGCCCGAGGTCGCGCCCCGCCTCGTCGCGCACGCGCACGAGCCGCGGCGGCAGCACCGCGCCGGCGGCCACGTCGTCGGCGTAGAACCACACCTGGCCGCGGCGCACGAAACCGCTGCTGCGCTCGTGCAGGCGCAGTTCGTCGGGCGCGGTCTCGCGTGCGGGCTCGGCGTGCATCGGGCCGGACAGGGTAGCGCGCCGCGCGTCCGTTCTCACTTCGCCGCCGCCAGCCGGAACACGAAGCTGCCGCCGTCGCGCACGTCCGGCTGGAACTCCGGCAGCTGCATGCCGCCGCGCTTGCCGGCGCGCTCCATCGCTTCGCCGATGCGACCGGCCAGATGGCACGCCGCAACGTACGGACGGTCGGCCGTGGCCGGCTGCCGCAGTTCGTGCAACAGCGCCGCGCAGAACGGCGACAGGTCCGCGCCGTCGGCGGCCGGCTGGCCGGCGCCGGCCGAGCACAGGAACTCGCGGCTGAAGCGCCGCATGCGATGGCTGCCGGGCTGCGTGTCCTCCTCGATGCCGCGACCCCGAAAGCGGTCGAACACCGCACCGCTGTGGCAGCAGTCGAGCACGACCAAGACGTGTTTGGCGCGGCAACGCTTCAGGAACGACGTCAGCAACTCGCGCCGCACGTAGCCGGTCCCGATCTCGATCGGCTGCCGCGCATCCGCCGCGACCAGGCCGAAGCTGTCGTCTTGGCGCGCACCGTGCCCGGCGAAGTAGACCAGCACCGCGTCGTCTTCGTCGGCCTCCTGCTCGAGCCGCCGCAGCTGCGCCAGGATCGACTCGAGGGTCGCGTCCTGGTCGAGCAGCGGCACGATCGCGCCCGGCACCGCCCATCGTGGGTCGTTGCGCTGCAGTTGCGCCGTGACCGCTTCGATCTCGCGCCGAGGGTTGCCCAGCTTCGGCCACTGCCGGCCGTCGTAGGCGGCACCGATGCCGATGAACAGGCCGCGCAGCGCCTGGTAGTCGGACCGGTAGATCGTGGTCTGGCGAGCGCGCAGTCCGAACTCGTCACCGCCGCCGTCCACCCCGGCCCACAGGCCACGTGTGCCCCACGCGCCGAGCCCGACGACACCGACCGCCGCCGCCGCGAGCCACGCGCGCCGCGACGCACCGCCGACCGCCGGCTGCGCCTGCAGCGCGGCCAGCGCGTCGACGACTTCCTGCGCCGTCGCGTAGCGCGCGGTCTTCGCGAACAGCGTGCACTTGCGGACCACGTCGGCGAGCCCGCGGCCGGCATCCGGCCGCAGCTTCAGCAGGTCGGGCAGCACGCCCGCCGGCGTTCCGGGCGGGAACGGATCGTGGCCAACGAGGCAGCGGAACAGCGTGCAACCGAGTGCGTAGACGTCGGCGCGCGGGTCGGCGGCCTGGCCGGCCAGCTGCTCGGGCGCCGAGTAGTCGGGCAGGTGCTCGCTGCGCGGCGCATCGCCGACCGGCGCGTGCGACAGCGACGAGACCTGACCGCGCACGCCGAACTCCTTCGCGAACGTGAACGCGCCCAGCTGCGCGCGGCCGTTCGCCATCAGGCGGATCGACGCCGGCCCCACCGCCCGGTGCACGACACCCTGCAGGTGCACCTGCGCCAGCGCGCGGCCGATCTGCACCCCGAGCGCGACGACCTCGTCGACCGCGAGTGTGCCGCGGCGCAGCCGTTCGGCCAGCGGTTCACCGGCCGGCAGGTCGAACACCAGCACCGGCCCGTCGGCGGTCGGTTCGACCCAGTGGATCGGCGTCACGTGCTCGCTGCGGACCTTCGCCAGCGCGCGCGCCTCGCGCAGCAGCCGCTCCTGCACCGGCGCCGACCAGCCCGCGAACGCGCCGCGCGCCGGCAGCTTCAACAGCACGTCGCGCTGCAGCACGCGGTCGTGCGCGCGGTAGCTGCGCTCGAACGGCGTCTCGGCCAGCAGTTCGTCGACGACGAAGCGGCTGCCGAGGTCGGGCAATGGCGGCGGGGACATGGCGGGCCGGCAGCATAGGGGCCGCGCGGCCGCCGGCGGAAGCGCTGCCGCTCAGGCCGCTCAGCGGGCCGGCGCCGCCGCCGCCGCGGCCGGCACCGCCAGCGGCACCGCGCTGCGGCCGAGGTTGTGGCCGTCGAGGCCGGCCAGCAGCTGCTGCATGCTCTGCTGCAGCGCGCGGCCGATCAGCCGGTACGGGCTCGGCGGGTTCAGTTCGAGTTCGGAGACCTGACGGCTGCCGTAGACCCGGTCGAGCAGCACGTCCCGCCCACCGTCGGCGCGCGCTGGGCCGAGCACCTCGAGCCGCAGCGAGACCTCGGCGAACGACCGCCGGCCCGCCATCGCTTCGCGCGTGCCGGTCGTGAAGTTCTGCAGCGTCGGCCGGATCAGCAGCGTGGTCGGCGCAGGCTGGTCGACGACGCGGCCGAACAGCTTGCTGTCCGCGATCTGCCGCACCAGCACGTCGGCGAGCATCTCGCGCACCGGCCGCTCCCAGAAGCCGTCGGCGCCGTAGACGATCGGGAACCCACGTTCGTGCTGCGGCAGCGCCGCCTCGTCGCGGGCGTCCTGGATCGGTGCGACGAACACGTCCCGGTCGCCGGGTGCCTGGGTCGTGAACGGCACGTCGACGTAGAGCACCGGGTTGGTGGCGAAGTCGGCCGTGTGGTTCGGCAGCGAACCGCAGGCAGCGGCCAGCAGGCACGACGACAGGGACAGGACGCGCAGCAGGGGGAGCGGGATCACGCCGATGGCATCGGCACGACCGGCGCGAAACTGGAGCGCAGCCGGGAGCACTGTCCAGTTTTGCCCCGGGCGATCGGAACGGATAGAACCGCTCGGCCCGCGCGGCACGGTCAGCCCGCGGCCACCACCCACGATGCCACCCCGGAACCCGTTCTCGTCCCGTTCGCAGCTCGCCGTCGGCAAACAGAAGTACACCTGGTTCTCGCTGCCGCGGCTCGAGCAGGCCGGCCTCGGCCGCATGAGCCGACTGCCGTACTCGATCCGCGTGCTGCTCGAGCAGGCACTGCGCAACCTCGACGGCTACGTCGTTGCCGAGAAGGACGTGCAGAACATCGCCGGCTGGGGCCCGTCGACCGCCGGCCAGGTCGAGATCCCGTTCCTGCCGGGCCGCGTCGTGCTGCAGGACTTCACCGGCGTGCCGTGTGTGGTCGACCTCGCGGCGATGCGCGCGGCGATGCAGCGGCTCGGCGGCGACCCGAAGAAGATCAACCCGCTGGTGCCGTGCGACCTCGTGATCGACCACAGCGTGCAGGTCGACGCGTTCGCGAGCCGCACCGCCGAACAGGAGAACCTCGAACTCGAGTTCCACCGCAACCGCGAGCGCTACGAGTTCCTGAAGTGGGGCCAGCGGTCGCTGACCAACTTCCGCGCGGTGCCGCCGGGCATGGGCATCGTGCACCAGGTCAACCTCGAGTACCTGGCCAGCGGCGTGCTGACGCGGCGCGACGGCGGCGACACGCTGGCGTTCCCGGACACGGTCGTCGGCACCGACTCGCACACGACGATGATCAACGGCCTCGGCGTGCTCGGCTGGGGCGTCGGCGGCATCGAGGCCGAGGCGGTGATGCTGGGCCAGCCGATGTACATGCTGCTGCCCGAGGTCGTCGGCATGGAACTGCACGGCACGCTGCCCGAAGGCGCGACCGCAACCGACCTCGTGCTGACGATCACGCAGCTGCTGCGCAAGCACGGCGTCGTGAACAAGTTCGTCGAGTTCTTCGGCAGTGGCATGGCGTCGATGTCGCTGGCCGACCGCGCGACGATCGCCAACATGGCGCCCGAGTACGGCGCGACGATGGGCTTCTTCCCGGTCGACGCCGAGACCTGCCGGTTCCTGGCGCGCACCGGCCGCAGCAAGGACCAGGTCGCGCTGGTCGAGGCCTACCACCGCGCGCAGGGCTTGTTCTGGACCGCCGACGCGCCGGTGCCGGAGTTCTCGTCGGTGCTGACGCTCGACCTCGCCAGCGTCGTGCCGAGTTTGGCCGGGCCGAAGCGGCCGCAGGACCGCGTGCCGCTGACCGCGATGCAGACCGAGTTCCGCGCGGCGCTCGGCAAGCCGGTCAAGGACCGCGGCTTCGGCCTGCCGGCCGACCAGCTCGCCGCGACGGCGGCGGTGGCCGACGGCGGCGGCGACCTCGCGCACGGCTCGGTGGTGATCGCCGCGATCACGTCGTGCACGAACACCAGCAACCCGTCGGTGATGCTCGGCGCGGGCCTGCTGGCGCAGAAGGCCGCGGCGCGCGGCCTCGGCCGCAAGCCGTGGGTCAAGACCTCGCTGGCGCCGGGCTCGCGCGTGGTGACCGACTACCTGCAGAAGGCCGGCCTGCTGCCGGCGCTCGAACAGGTCGGCTTCCACGTCGTCGGCTACGGCTGCACGACCTGCATCGGCAACAGCGGCCCGCTGCCGGCGCCGGTGTCGGCGGCGATCAAGCAGGGCAACCTCGTCGCCGCCGCGGTGCTGAGCGGCAACCGCAACTTCGAGGGCCGCGTCAACCCCGACGTGAAGGCCAACTACCTCGCGTCGCCGCCGCTGGTCGTCGCCTACGCGCTGGCCGGCACCGTCGACATCGACCTCGACCAGGAACCGCTCGGCCACGACCCGCAGGGCCAGCCGGTGTTCCTGCGCGACATCTGGCCCTCGCAGCAGGAGATCGCCGACGCGATCGCGCGCAGCATGTCGCCGCAGGCGTTCCAGCAGCAGTACGCGGTCGTCGACAAGGGACCGAAGGCCTGGCAGCAGATCACCGCGAAGGCGAGCGACCTGTTCCCGTTCGAGGCCGACAGCACCTACATCCAGGAGCCGCCGTTCTTCACGACGATGACGCGTTCGGTCGGCTCGATCGCGCCGGTGCTCGGCGCGCGTGCGCTGGCGGTGCTCGGCGACTCGGTGACCACCGACCACATCTCGCCGGCCGGCAACATCAAGGCCGACAGCCCGGCCGGCCGCTTCCTGATCGAGCGCGGCGTGCAGCCCTCGGACTTCAACCAGTACGGCGCGCGGCGCGGCAACGACCGCGTGATGACGCGCGGCACGTTCGCGAACATCCGGCTGCGCAACCTGCTGGTCGCGCAGGAAGGCGGGCTGACGCGCCACCTGCCGAGCGGCGAAGTGATGGCGATCTACGACGCCGCGATGCGCTACCAGCAGGACGGCGTGCCGCTGTGCGTGCTGGCCGGCAAGGAGTACGGCACCGGCAGCTCGCGCGACTGGGCCGCGAAGGGCACGTTCCTGCTCGGCGTGAAGTTCGTGATCGCCGAGAGCTACGAACGCATCCACCGCAGCAACCTGGTCGGCATGGGCGTGCTGCCGCTGCAGTTCCGCGACGAACAGACGCGTGAATCGCTGGGCCTGACCGGCCACGAGCTGTTCGACGTCGCCGTCGACGACGGCGTGCAGCCGCGCCAGCTGGTGCAGGTGACGGCGACGCACCCCGAGACCGGCAAGGTCACGATGTTCCACGCCGTCTGCCGCATCGACACGCCGGTCGAGGTCGACTACTACAAGAACGGCGGCATCCTGCAGACCGTGCTGCGCAAGCTGCTGGCCGCCGGCGACGCCGGCAAGGCCGCGGGCAAGGCGGCAGCGAAGGCCGCGCCGGCGAAGCCGGCCGCGCGCACCAAGGCCGCCGTGAAGCCGGCGCCACAGGCGAAGCCGGCGCCGACGCCGAAGGCGAAGCCGACGCCGAAGGCGAAGCCGGCCACGAAGGCGAAGCCGAAGCCCGGCGCTGCGAAGGCTGCCCGCAAGGGCAAAGCCGCCGCCGCGAAGGCGCCGAAAGCCGCCGCCCGACCGACCAAGCGGGCGACCGCGAAGCCGGCCAAGAAGGCCGCCGCGAAGCCGCCAGCGAAGGCCCGCAAGGCGGCGAAGGCCAAGCCGGCGCGCAAGGCCGCCGGCAAGCCGAAGCCGAAGCCGAAGCCGAAGGCCGGCAAGCGGCGCTGACGTGGCGATGCGCGGTGCGCTGGTGCTGCTCGCGTGCCTGGCCGCATGCCAGACACGGCCAGCACCGGCACCGGCGCCCTCGCTGGCGGCACGCCTCGCGGCGCGGCTGGCCGCGTTCCGCGGCGACGTCGGCGTCTACGTGCGGCACCTCGCGACCGGGGCGGAGTTCGCGCACCGCGCCGACGAAGTGTTCCCGACCGCCAGCATGATCAAGGCCGCGATCGCCGCGGCACTGCTGACCCGGGTCGACCGCGGCGAACTCGACTGGCACGCGGAGCTGACCTACACGACGGACCGCCGCTACCCCGGCGAGGACCTGCTCGGTGCGTTCGCCGACGGCAGCAAGGTCACGCTGGACAAGGTCGCGATGCTCAGCATCACGACCAGCGACAACACGGCGGCGCTGTGGTGCCAGGAACTCGCCGGCGGTGGCGGCGCGGTCAACGACTGGCTCGCCGCGCAGGGCTTCGTGGCGACGCGCGTGAACTCGCGCACGCCCGGCCGCGAGGCCGCGAAGGCCGAGTTCGGCTGGGGCCAGACGACGCCGCGCGAGATCTGCGAGCTGCTGGTCGCCGCGCACGAGGGCCGGCTCGGGAGCCCCGCGGTCAGCGACGAACTGCAGCGTCTGCTCGGCCGCGTCTACTGGGACGGCGAAGCGCTGGCGGCGATCCCGCCGTGGGTGCACACGCTGAGCAAACAGGGCGCCGTCAACGCCTCGCGCAGCGAGGTCGTGCTCGTGCAGGCGCCGCACGGCGCCTACGTGTTCAGCGTGATCACGAACCACCAGCACGACCAGGGCTGGTCGCACGACAACGAGGGCTTCGTGCTGCTGCGCGACGTCTCGGCGCTGCTGTGGCAGCACTTCGAACCGCAGCACCCCTACACGCCGCCGCCGGGCCACCAGCGCTTCGCCGGCGCCGGCTGTGCGGCGCCGCGGCGGATCAGCCGCCGCTGACGTCGACCACGCAGCGCGCGGTCGCGGTCGTGCCGCGCGAACCGGTGACCAGCACGTCGATCGTCAGCGTGCCCGGCCCGGTCGTGTGCAGCCGCCAGCCGCCGTTCGGGTCCGCTTCGACGTAGCCCTGGCCCGGGCCGGTCAACGTGAACGCGCAGCGCGCCGCACCACCGGCCGGATCCTCGGTCTGCAGCACGAGCGGCACGACGGCGCCGGCGCGGCAACGCGCCGGGGCCGCTTCGAACCGCCGCACGGTCGGCCGCGGCAGCGGCGCTTCGGCTGCCAGCACCGGTTCGCGCAGCACCGCGGCGTCCACGCTCTGCGCGATCGCCAGCAGGTCGGGGTGCGGGTCGGCGCTCGGGTCGCAGCTGCTGACGCGCACTGCGACGTTGTCGCGCACGAACGCGAGCCACGCGACGCGCCGCTCGGCCGGCTTCGACCAGCCGACGAAGCCGATGTCCCCCACCGGCATTCCTTCCGCGTCGGCCCGCGGCAGCGTGCCCGGTCGGCTGACCAGGGACAGCCAGGCGACCAACTGCGCCTGCGCCGCGTCGGCGTCACCGCCGACCACCGCCTCGACCACGACCCGCGAACGGCCGTCGCGATCGACGAACGTGCCGCGCAGCAGGCCGCCGTCGAGCGTCGCGAACTCCTCGCTGCGCAGGTCCGCCGGCTGCAGCGCGTCGAACGCGAGCCCCGGCCGCCGCGTGCCGCGCGGCCAGGCGGCCGCCGCGTACCGCTGCGCGACCTCGGCCCGCACGGCGGCGCGCGCCGCGGCCTCGCGCACCGGGTCGCCGCGGCGCAGTGCGTCGCCGGTCCGGGCGCCTTCCTGGGTGGAGAGCGTGGCGGCCAACAGGCCGAGCGCCACGACGAAGTGTGGGACGTGCATCGGGGCCGGTCAGTTCAGGGTCGGCAGGGATTCGAGCTGGAACGTGATCACGTTCGACGCCGCCAGCGCAGCGTAGTGGGTCCACGGACGGTCGACGTTGTAGCCCGGCAGACCGGGCAGCGCGTTCGGGTTGCCGTCCTCGTCGACCCACATGCACGCGTCGCAGACGTAGGCGCCGCCGGTGCGCGTGACGATGTGGTGGTACGAGAACGAGTGTGCCGAGCCCCAGAGGCTCAACGTGTAGGCGGGCGCGCCGATGCCGCGGATCGCGCGCAGCGTCATCGCTCCGAGCCGTTGCATCTGCACGTCGGCGACGCCGAGCATGCCGAGCATCGCCGCGGTCGACGCCGCGCAGTCGGAGCAGTTCACGAACACGCCGTTCGCGTGCGCGTCGAGCAGGCGCGACAGCTGCACGCTGTGCGTTCCGGTGTAGTAGTGCGACGCGCCGCCGTCGCCGCCGAGCGGGTAGGCGTCGTAGCGCACGCCTTCGATCGCCGTGGTCAGCGAGCCGACCTGCCCGCCGAAGCCGAGGATCACCGCGGCGGTGACGCCGTCGGCGGTGCTGGTGTCGATCGCCAGTGCCGACTTCCACTGGTGCAGGTAGTCGGCGACCTCGACCCACGGCCCCGAGTGCTGCACGCCGGCCGTGTTGGCGAACAGCGGCGCCGACAGCTGGGTGTAGAAGCGGTGCTGCGTCGTGAAGCCGCCGGGGATCGGCGTCCAGGTGGCGCCCCCGTCGAGCGAGCCCTGGAACGACCACTGCAGCGCCACGTCGGTGCGACCGGCGTCCGCCGGCAGCGCCGGCCCGACGAAGTCGACCGTGCCGCCGGCGACGATCTCGGTCGCCGGCGTCACCCAGGCGCCCAGCGAACTGCCGACCGCACAGCGGACCTTCAGGCCGCCCGTCGGATAGACGACCGGCAACGCCACCCCGGCCGGACCGGTGCAGGTGCTGCCGAACGTGACCGCGAACGTCGGCTGCGTGCCGGCGCGGAAGCACAGCGGGTAGTTGTAGCGATCGTCCTCGTAGGTCAGCCCCTCGAGCGCCGGCGACGCGGTGTCGGTGTGCAGCGGCACCGGCGGGCGCGGCTGCCCGTCGTCGTAGTCGAGATCCGAGACCTGGCCCGCGTCGGCGACGTTGCGGTACTCGCGCAGCGCCGGCACGCCGTAGAACGCCGCCGCGGTGCCGCGCTTGAAGTAGACCATCTGCCACTCGCTGGCGGCCTGGCTGCTGCGCGCGGCGATCGCGGTGACGCCGAGCCGCACCACGTGCAGCGGCAGATCGACCGTGTCGGTCGCGAGCGGCGCGCGCCCGGTCGCGACGATGCGGACGTCGTAGCGCCCCGGCACGACCGCCACCGAGGTCGTGCCGGCGGTCACCGTGCGACCGTCCCACACGTGCACGATCGGCCGCCCGGTCGCGACGCGCCGGGCCAGGATCGTGCCGACCGTCGCGCCTTGCTGCACCAGCAGCACCTCCACCTCGGCCAGGCGCTGCGCCGACTGCACCTCGAAGGCGATCTGCACGCCGGCGCCCGGCAGCTTCGGATCGACGACCTGGGTGCACGAGGTCTGCACCAGGTCGATCGGCGGCACCACCTGAGCAGGCAGCGCCACCGCGAACGGCAGCAGCAGCACACTGCGAACGAGCCACGCGGCGGCACCGCGCAGCCTCCGGCACGGGGTTCCCATGGGCCGGAATGCTACCGGGCCGACCGGGCCGCGGGGCGATCCCGTTGCGGAACTACGACCGGGACTGCCGCCTGCCGCGCCGCGGGTCACGCCATGCGCTGCTGCACCAGCGGCCGCCGCTTGCGGCGTTCCTCGCCGATCGGCATCGCCGCCAGCACGCGCGCCGCCGCGGCCTCGGCGTCGGTCCGCGTGCGCGCGTGCACGAACGCGAGCACATCGCCGGTGCGCACCGGATCGCCGAGCACGTGCTTCAGCACGATGCCGACGTGCGGGTCGATGCGGTCACTCGGCTGCCGCCGCCCGCCGCCGAGGTCGACGACGATCTGGCCGAGCCGCAGCGGGTCCACGTCGGCGACGAAGCCGGTGCCCTGCGCCTCCACCGCCACCACGCAGGGTGCGCGGCCCAGCGCGTTGGCGTCGTCGAGCACGCGCGGATCGCCGCCCTGCAGTTCGAGGTTGTGGCGGAACACCTGCCGCGCGACGCCGTCGCGCCACAGCCGCTGCAGGTTCGCCATTGCGGTCTCGGCGTCGGCGCAGACGCCGGCCAGCAGCAGCATCTCGGTGCCGAGCGCCAACGTGACGTCGCGCAGGTCGTCGGGGCACTGGCCCTCGAGCGCCGCCAGCACTTCGGCGACCTCGAGCGAGTTGCCGAGCGCGAGGCCGAGCGGATGGTCCATGTCGGTCAGCAGCGCCGCCATGCGGATGCCGGCGGCGCGGCCGACCGCGCACAGACTGTCCATCAGCGCGAACGCGTCGTCGCGGTCGACCATGAACGCCGCGCGGCCGCACTTGACGTCCATCACCAGGCCGTCGATGCCCTCGGCGAGCTTCTTCGCCAGGATCGAACTGGTGATCAGCGGAATGCTCTCGACGGTGCCGCTGATGTCGCGCGTCGCGTACATGCGGCGATCGGCCGGCGCCAGTTCGCCGCTCGGCGCCATCATCGCGTAGCCGCACGCCTCGAGCACCTCGCCGAACCGCTCCGGCGACAGGTCGGTCCGGTAGCCCGGCAGCGCCGCGAGCTTGTCGATCGTGCCGCCGGTGTGGCCGAGGCCGCGGCCGCTGACCATCGGCACCGCGACGCCGGCCGCGGCCACCAACGGCGCCAGCAGCAGGCTGACCTTGTCGCCGACACCGCCGGTCGAGTGCTTGTCGATCTTCGGCCGCGCCACCCGCGGGTGCTGCAGCACGCGCCCGGAGTCGCGCATCGCCAGCGTCAGCGCCGCGGTCTCCTGCGGCGACATGCCGATGCAGCAGACCGCCATCAAGAACGCGCCGAGCTGCGCGTCGCCGAGCGAGCCGTCGACGACGCCGCCGATCAGGTCCTGGATCTCTGCGGTGGTGAGTTCGTGGCCGTCGCGCTTCTTCGCGATCAGCCGGGCCGGATGGTGCTGCATGCGCCTGTTCGTTCTTCCCTGCTGCGGTGACGGCTTCCCTGCTGCGGTGACGGCGCGCAGTCTAGCGACCGCGCGTCACGGTGCCACGGGGTGCCACAGCGTCTTGGTCTCGACGAACGGCTCCACCATCGCCAACGACCGCAGCCGCGCGGCCTTGGTCCAGTCGGCGGCCGGCAGGTCGCAGTAGCGCACGCGCTTGCAGTTGTCGGCGGCCGCCTGCGTCAGCGCCGCGTCGGGCCGACCGGCGACCAGCAGGCCGTCGACGTCGCGGTGCGCGGCGAACTGGCCCGCCAGTTCGCCGCGATGGCCGGCGAGCAGGTTGACCGCGCCGGCCGGCACGTCGCTCGACGCACAGACCTCGCCGAGCGCGAGGCCGGCGAACGGCGCCGCTTCGCTGACCAGCGCGACGACCGCGTTGCCGGCGGCGAGCACCGGCAACACCAGCGCCAGCGTGCCGACCAGCGCCGGCGTGTCGCCGGCGAGCACGCCGACGACGCCGGTCGGCTCGACGGTCGAGAAGTTGAAGAACGGGCCCTGCACCGCGTTCTGGCTGCCGAGCAGGCTCTGCAGCTTGTCGCACAGGCCGGCGTACCAGACCGTCAGCGAGATCGCGGTGTCGAGTTCCTTCTGTGCCGCTGCTGCGGTCGCGCCGCCGAGCCGCAGTTCGGCCTGCATCGCGGCGCGGCGCGACTCGAGCATCTCGGCGAGCCGGTACAGGATCTGGCCGCGCAGGTAGGCGCTGCTGCCGCTCCAGCCCTTCAGCCCGGCGCGCGCCGCGACCACCGCGTCGCGCAGGTCCTTGCGGCTGCCGCGCGCGACCTGGATGCCGGGATTGCCGGTCGGCGCGAACGAGCGGCCGGACTCGCTGCGCGGAAACTTGCCGCCGACGAACAGCTTGTAGGTCTTGGGCACGGGCAACGACATGGCCGCTACGGTGCCCGCTCGCCGGCGGCGAAGCAAGCGGCGTCGCCGCCGCGGACCTCGGCGGCACCGCCGTCGCCGCGGAACCGCAGCTTGTCGAGGCCGAGCCGCTGCAGCTTGCCGTAGAGCGTGCGCACGCTGATGCCGGCGCGCTGCGCCGCCAGACCGACGCGGCCGCGGCACTCGCGCAGCAGCGCCGTGAAGTACTCGCGTTCGAACGCGTCGCGCCACCGCGCCTCGGCGGCCGCGAACGGCAGCGCCAGCAGCGCGCCGTCGGTCGCGCGCTGCTGGCGCGACGCCGGCGCGATGCCGGCGAGGTCACGCGCGGTGATCTCCTGGCCGTCGCCGAGCAGCGCCGCGCGTTCGAGCACGTTCGCGAGTTCGCGCACGTTGCCGGGCCACTCGTGCGCGCACAACGCCGCCAGCGCGTCGGCCGCGACCGTGATCGGCCGGCGGTTCAGCCGCACGCACCACGCCTCGAGGTGGTTCTGCACCAGCACCGGGATGTCGGCGCGGCGCTCGCGCAGCGGCGGCAGCAGCAGCGCGACGACGGCGAGCCGGTAGAACAGGTCGGCGCGGAACCGGCCGGCCTGCATCTCGGCCAGCAGGTCGCGGTTGGTCGCGGCCATCACGCGCACGTCGACGGCGACGTCGCGTTCGCCGCCGACCGGCCGGATGCGCCGGTCCTGCAGCACGCGCAGCAGCTTGACCTGCAGGCTCGGCGGCATCTCGCCGACCTCGTCGAGGAACAGCGTGCCGCCGTGCGCCAGCTCGAACAGGCCGCGGTGCGCGCGCACGGCGCCGGTGAACGCGCCCTGCTCGTGGCCGAACAACTCGCTCTCGAGCAGCGGTTCGGGCAGCGCGCCGCAGTTGATCGCCACGAACGGGCCGTCGCGGCGCGGCCCCTCGCCGTGGATCGCGCGCGCCAGCCGTTCCTTGCCGACGCCGGTCTCGCCGGTCAGCAGCAGGTTCGCGTCGCTGTCGACCATGCGCCGCGCGACCGCCAGCAGCCGCAGCATCTCGTCGCTCTTGCTGACGAAGTCCGCCAGCGACGCCGGCGGTTCGCTGCGCAACGCGCGCAGCCGCTGCATGGCGGCACCGCGGGCGCGCTGCACCAGCGCCGCCAGCACCTCGGCCAGCGACGCATCGTCGAGCGTGCCGTTCAGCACCGCGAGCGCGCCGTTGCCGAGCAGTTGCGCGCGCTGCCGCGGTTCCTCTTCGTCGACGAACACGATCACGTCGGGCGCCTGACCGCCGTCGCGCTGGCGCCGCAGCGCGCGCTCGAGTGCCGGGCCGAAGCGGTGCACGTGCACCAGCACGAGGTCGACCTGGCCGCGGTCGATCGCGGCTGCCACCGGCCCCGCGGCCGGCACGAAACGAACCGGCGCCGCCGCCAGCAGGTGTTCGACGCGGCGGGTCAGGGCGGCGGGCAACGAGGCCAGCGTTCGCAGCAACATGGCGGCGCGTCGGCATGCTCGTGCCGATCCGGATCGGAAGCAAGGTGCCGAAACTGGCCGGCCGGGGCGCGTCGGCAACGGCGCCACCCGGCGGCCCAACATCCATCGGTACAGACGGTTGCGCCGTCGCCGGCGATGCGCTGCGGCGCCGCGGCACCGGCCTTGCACCCTGGCGGCCGGCGCGGCACCCGCCGCGCCGAACCCAAAACCAAAGTCCATGAGCAACCCGAAACCCGGTCAGCCCCAGCCCAACCAGCCGAAGCCGTCGACGACCCCGCCGAAGCCCGCGACGCCCACGCCGCCGAAGCCGAGCGCGCCGCCGGCCGGCCAGCCGGGCAAGCCGACGCAGAAGCCGAAGGGCTGAGCCCGAGGCAGCCCACCCGGAGCCGATCGCCGCGAGGCGGTCGGCTCCGTTCGCGTACGGGCTCAGGGCACGCGGCGCAGCACCACCTGCTGCGGGGCGAGGTCGCTGCCGACCGTGCACGTCGCCGCGAAGCGCTCGCCGGCGAGCGACCGCAGTTCGAGCGTGTGCTGGCCCGCGCCGAAGCCCCGCGTCAGCGCGGCGCCGGCCGGCAGTTCGACGACGACGACGAACTCGGACCCGCCCGCGGAGCGCACGGTCAGCAGGCCCACCAGCGCGTCGGTGCCGGCCGCCTCGCCGCTCAGCGCGACCGGCGCCGCCCGCTCGACCGCCACCGGCACTTCGGTGGTCGCGCCTTGGCGCACCGCCGCCGAGGTCGTGGCCGGGCGGATCGCTTCGCCCCAGACCAGCACTTCGTAGTTTCCCTCGGGCAACGCCACCGCGCCGCCGTCGTCGCCGCCGGCGGCCGGCCCGAACTGCCGCGCGCCGGCGAGGCCGATGCCGACGAACGGCGCAGCCACGGCGGCGCCATCGGCCATCGTGGCGACGACGACCAGGCGGCCGGTGCCGAGCGCGATGGTGCCGAGGTCGAGCGTGCCGCCGCGAACCACCGTGAGGCCGGCGCGGACCGCGAGCGGTGCCTGGTTGCGGCGGTGCTGCACCACCAGCGTGTAGCTGCCGGCCGCGAGCCGGGTCGCGGCGAACGTCCCGCTCGCCGGATCGACCGGCAGCGTGAGCGGCAGGCCGGGCTCGGTGCCGTTGCCGCGCACCAGCAGGACCTGCAGCTCCGCCAGCGAATCGCCGGCCGGCGCCGCCAGCACGCCGCGTACGACGCCATCGCCGAGCTGCGCCGGGTCGACGGCGACGGTGACTTCGGTGCCGATCTGCACGTCGCGCGTCGCCAGCGGCGCGGTGGCCTCGTCCGGCGCCACCTGCAGCGTGCCGGCCTCGCCCGGCAGGTCGCGGAACCGCACCCAGCCGTCGGCATCGGTGGCCTCGCGGCGCCCCGTCGCCCCCGTGACCACCGTGACGAGCCAGCCGGCCAGCGGCCGGCCGGCGCCGTCGACGACGCGCACACCGAGCACCGGCCCGGCGCCGAACACGTGCTCGAAGCGCTCGTGCGCGCCGGCCGCGAGCACGAGGTCGCGTTCGACCAGGCCCTCGTGCAGCACCTGTGCCCGCCAGCTGCCGGGCAGCAGGTCGCGCACGCTGGCCTCGCCGTCCGCACCGGTCGTCACCGCAACCGTGGCGACACGAGCGAACTCGCCGAGGTCCGGGTGCTGCAGCGACAGCATGACGTCGGCCGCCGCGACCGGCGCACCGTCAGCCGTGCGCAAGCCGACGTCGAGCGTCGCGCCGCCGCCGAACGCCAGCGACACGAACGCGTGGCCGCCGGCCGTCACCTCGACCCGCTGCTCGACCAGGCGCGAGCTGCCGTCGTCGAGCCGCCGCACCGCCGCCACGAGGCAGTGACCCGGCGGCACGTCGCGACACGTGAAGCGCCCCGCGGCATCGCTGAAGACCAAGATCGGCGCGGCATCCACGTGCCGGCGCGGCGTCGCCGCTCCCCGCTTCGGCGCAGCGTCGTCGCTCCAGCGCGGCAGCGGCTGCAGCGCGACGGCGCAGCCAGCGAGTGGCGCACCCGCGGCATCGGCGACCAGGCCGTCCACCGTCGCCGGTCCACTGCCGAGCCGCAGCACGGCCGTGGCGTCGTCGGGGTTCAACACGACCGACGGCGAGGCGGCGAAACCGTCGGCGTGCGCCCGCACGCGCAGCACGTCGTCGATCGCCGGCAGGCGGCACCAACCGTCGGCGTCGGTACTGCCGAACTCGTCGGCGGCGAGGCCGAACGCAACCAGACCCGTGCTGCCGACGAGCCGCGCGCCGGCCACCGGCCGATCCGCGTCGTCGACGACCCGGATCGCGGCCGTGAACCGGACCGGCAGGTCGAGCTGCAGTTCGGTGACCTCATCTCGGCGCACTTCGGCGCTGGCGCGGACGTCGAGTTCGTCGATCCGGATCGTCGCGAAGCCTACCGGCAGCACGAACGGCGGCGACGCACCGTCCGCCTCGGTCGGGGCCCGCAGCGGGCGCTGCGCCGCGGCGGTGGCCGTGTCGGCACGTGGGGCCACCGCGCCGGATGGCGCGACGGCGGCGCGGTCGAGGCCGCCCTGCACCACCAGCCAGACGTTGGCGACCGGCGCGCCGTTGCCGGCATTGCGCACGTGCACGCGCAGCAGGCCGCTGCCCGTGTCCGTCGGCGCCACCGCGGCTTCGACGCGATCGCCGGCTGCGGCCACGGCCGACGCCGCGCCTGCCGCGGCCGCGCTGCCGCGCTCCGCATCGCGCTCCGCCGCGCTCGCGGCCACCACCGCGGGGGCACCATCGACCACGGTCGCAGCCGCCGGCGGCGGCCAGCCCCACCACACCAGCAGCAACGCCAACCCCGAACCCAGAACCGTCCAGAACACCTTGCTCATCAGCAGCACTCCGATCACGAAGGAACCTGCGTGACCCGAGCCCACGATCGCGGCGCCGCCCGGCACCGTGCCGAGCACGTTGGCGCGCATCGTGGCCAGCACCGCCGGCCGCAGCGGCACTGCCGCCACGCCCGAGGCAACCAGACCGCGCGGCAGCAGCTCGCGCAGCCGGTCGAGGCCGCGGTGGAGCCGCATGCGCACGGTGCCGGCCGGCACCGCCAGCTCGGCGGCGATCTCGACGGCGGTGAAGCCGTGCACGAGGTGCCGTTCGAGCGTCGTGCGGTACGGCTCGTCGACCTGCCGCAGCGCACAGCGCAGCGTCGCCGAGACCTCGCGGTCGGCGGCGACGTCGGCGGGATCGCGTTCGGCCACGACGGCGAGCCGGTCGGCCGCCGGCGTGCGCGCGTCGCGGCGGCGCTGTTCGCGCACCCGGTTGGCGAGCATGCCGCATAGCCACGGCAGCAGCGGACGACTGGCATCCCAGTCGCGCTGCCCCTCGATCGCCGACAGGAACGTCGCCTGCACGGCGTCCTCGGCGGCGTGCCGGTCGCGGCACAGATGCGCCGCCACCCGCCACAGCTCCGGTGCGGTGGCGTCGAACACCCGCGCCAGCAGCCGGGCATCGCCGGTGCGGCGGAAGCGGTCGAACCAGCGGTCGATGCGGTTTCGGATCACGCGGCTACTGGGCACGAGACGGCGGCAGCGTCACCAGAATCCTCGCCGCGCGGCGCCGCCCGAAGCGGCGGCCCGGGAATCTTCGATCCGTTGCACCCACCCGGCCGGCGCCGGAGATCCTGTCGGTGTGGACCCGATCGACACCCTCGCGCCGACCGCCGCCGGTGCCCGCGGCCGCACCGGCGAGCTCGGCGAGCGCGAACGGCGCGCCCTGTGGCGCTACGCGTGCACGCTCGGCGCCGACGCGCACACGGCCGACGACCTGGTGCAGGAGGCGTTCGCGGTCGTGCTGGCGCGGCCGGACTTCGACTTCTCGGTGCCGGCGGCGGTGTTCGGCTTCCTGCGCACGACGTGCCGGCAGCTGTGGCTGCGGTCGCCGAAGCGCACCGTCGTGGAGCGCGAGGTCGACGAAGCCGATCGCGTCTGGCGACAGACCTGCGCCGACGGCACCGGCGACGACTACGTCGACGCACTGCGCGCCTGCGTCGAACGGTTGCCCGCGCGCAGCCGCAACCTGCTGGCCGCGACCTACGGCGACGGCGCCCGCCGCGCCGCCGCCGGCGCGCGACTCGGCATCGGCCGCGACGGCGTCAAGAGCGCGCTGCGCCGGCTGCGTTCGTTCCTGCACGACTGCATCACCCGCCGACTGGAAGCACACCGATGAACCACGCCCCGCCGCGGCCGCCGGCCGCCGACCGCCTGCTCGACGCTGCGTTGGCCCAGCTGTTCGCGGCCCCGGCTGCGGCGGCCCCGACCGGGCGCCGGCTGCCGTGGCTGCTCGCCGCGCTGCTGCTGCTCGGCGGCTCGGTCGTGGCGACGCTGATGTGGCAGGCCCGCACGGCCCCGCACGACACGGCGCAGCAGCCGGTGGATCCGGCGTTGCCCGACGAGGTCGAAGCCGAAGGCCGGGCCGGCCTCGAGGCGCTGCCGACCACCAGCAGGAACGTATGCGCGCGGCTCAGCCAGCTGCGCGACCTCGCGGTCGTCGCGCGCCTGCCGCAGTTGCGCGCGCTGCGCGTCGCCGCCGAGCCGTTGGCGCTGCTCGGCTCTCGCCCGGGCCTGTTCGACACCGCGTGGCAGCAGCCGCCCGCCGACCTGCTGCAGCCGCTGGCGCAGCTCGCGCACCTGGAAGTGCTGCGCCTGCCGGGCGAACTGGTCGTGACGCCGGCGCTGCTGGCCCCGCTCGCCGACCACCCGCGGCTGCGCCAGATCGAGTTCGTGCAGGCACCGTTCGCGATCGACGGCGACCTCGCCGCAGCGCTGGCGCGGATCCCGCACCTGACGGCGTTGTGCCTGCGGTTCGTGTCGCTCGACGCGGCGATGCTGCGCGCGCTCGCTGTACTGCCGCTGCAGTCGTTGGAGTTCG
Source organism: Planctomycetota bacterium (assembly GCA_016794425.1). GTDB lineage: Bacteria > Planctomycetota > UBA1135 > UBA1135 > UBA2386 > JAEUHS01. The sequence continues at coordinate 213,217 of JAEUHR010000058.1, read as the reverse complement.
ACACGTGCACGGGCCTCGACGCCGACGGCTGGCGGAGCCTGCTGACGATGCGCTCGCTGCACCGGCTCGCGTTCCGCAACTGGCCGTGGGATGCCACCGCCGGCGCCACCGCCTGGAGCCCCGCCGCCGCCGACCTGCGGCGGCTGCAGGAACTGCCGCGCCTGCGGCAGCTCGAACTGCGGGGCTGCGGTCTCGACGACGAACGGTTCGCCGAGCTGCCGGATCGGCTGACCACGCTGCACCTGCGCAACACGCGCGTCACGGCGGCCGGGTTCGTGGCGCTGCGGCGCTGCCTCGCGCTGCGCGAACTGGTCGTCAGCGTGAATCCCGGCAACGGCAGTCTGCCGACGATGGCGAGCCTGTTCGCCGACGACTCCGCACCGGCCGCGGACGCGTTCGCCGCGGCGCTGCAACCGCTGCGCTTGCAGACGCTCGGCTACTCCGGCGCGCTGACGCCGGCCTTGGTGGCGGCGATCGGCGCACAGGGCGACCTGCGCGACCTCGAGATCACCAGCCGCCAGCCGCCGGCCGACGCCGCCGCCGTGCTGGCGCCACTGCCGCTGCAGCGGCTCTGCTGGCGTGCGCCGGTCACCCCCGAACTGCTGCGCACGCTGGCGGGCAAGGGCGAGCTGCGCGAACTCACGCTCAGCGCCGACACCATCCCGAGCCTCGAACCACTGGCCGACCTGCCGCGGCTCGAACGGCTGCAACTGGTGCAGACGGCGATCGGCAACGGCATCGCGGCGGCAGACCTCGCGCCGCTGGCTCGTTCGCCGTCGCTGCGCGCCGTCGCCGTCGTCGTCAGCGTCGAGCGCGGCGTGGCGCGGCCCAGCGAGGCCGATCTGCAGCGCGCCGTCGGCAAGCGCATCCGGCTGAGCCTGCGCGAGAGCGAGTTCACCGTCAAGCGGTGAAGGCCCGCTCAGCCCGGCAGCAGCCCGCCCTGGAGCCGCACGTAGGCGCGCAAGCCCTGCCGGCCACCTTCCCGCCCGAAGCCCGACTCCTGGAAGCCGCCGAACGGCGACGCCGCGTCGAAGCGGTTGAACGTGTTGTGCCACACCACGCCGGCGCGCATGCGCTCGGCGAGCCACAGGATGCGCGCGCCCTTGTCGGTCCAGATGCCGGCCGACAGGCCGTAGCTGGTGTTGTTCGCCTTCTCGACCGCCTCCTCGGGCGTGCGGAACGTCAGCACCGACAGCACCGGGCCGAAGATCTCCTCGCGCGCGACGCGGTGGCTCATCGCCACGCCGGTCAGCATCGTCGGCGCGTACCAGAAGCCCTTCGCCGGCAGTTCACACTGCGCCTGGTGCAGCGACGCGCCTTCGTCGACTCCGGCCGCCACCAGTTCGCGGATGCGCTCGAGCTGCGGCCGGCTGTGGATCGCGCCCATGTCGGTGTTCTTGTCGAGCGGGTTGCCGACGCGGATCCGCTGCATGCGCCGCCGCAGCTTGTCGACGAACAAGTCGTGCACGCTCTCCTGCACCAGGAGCCGCGAGCCGGCGCAGCAGACGTGGCCCTGGTTGAAGAAGATGCCGCGCACGACGCCCTCGACCGCCTGGTCGAGCGCCGCGTCCTCGAACACCAGGTGCGCGGCCTTGCCGCCGAGCTCGAGCGTCAGTTCGACGCCCCGCCCGGCGACCGCCTTCTGGATCTCCTTGCCGACCTCGGTGCTGCCGGTGAACGCGACCTTCGCCAGCCCCGGGTGGCGCACCAGCGCCTGGCCGGTGCGGCCGTCGCCGGTCACCACGTTGACGACGCCGGGCGGCAGGCCGGCCTGCTGGAACAGCTCGCAGAGGCGCAACGCGGTCAGCGGCGACGTCTCGGCGGGTTTCAGCACGACGGTGTTGCCGGCCGCGAGTGCGGGCGCGACCTTCCACGCCGCCATCAGCAGCGGGAAGTTCCACGGGATCACCTGGCCGACGACGCCGAGCGGCTCGGGCCGTTCGCCGGGGAACAGCAGCTCGAGCTTGTCGGCCCAGCCGGCGTGGTAGAAGAAGTGCTGCGCCGCCAGCGGCACGTCGGTGTCGCGCGTCTCCTTGATCGGCTTGCCGTTGTCGAGCGTCTCGAGCACCGCGAACTCCCGCGCGCGCTCGAGCAGCATGCGGGCGATGCGGAACAGGTAGCGCGCGCGGTCCTCGCCGCTGCGGGCGCGCCAGGCCGGGAACGCCTTCTGCGCCGCCTTGACCGCGGCGTCGACGTCCTTGTCGAGCGCCAGCGCAACCTCACTGAGCGGCCGCTCGGTCGCCGGGTCGATCGTCGCGAAGTACTCGCCGCTCTTCGGCTTCACCCACTGGCCGCCGACGAACAGTTCGTGTCGCGGCGCGATCACGACGTGGTCGGTGCTCTCGGGCGCCGGGTCGTACTTCCAGACGCCGCCGAACTTCAGTTCGGGGTTCGTCGTCGACTCTGCCTTCTCGGCGTGTTTGGCCATGTTCGTCAGTCCGCGCTGAAGTCGGTCGGGCGCTGGTAGCGGCCGGTGCGTTCCTTCTCGAGCTGCAGCAGCACGTCGTTGAGCAGCGAACTCGCGCCGAAGCGGAACCACTGCGGCGAGAGCCACAGGTCGCCGCAGGTCTCGGCGACCAGCACCAGGTAGCGCAGCGCGTCCTTGCTGGTGCGGATGCCGCCGGCAGCCTTCACGCCGACCATGCGGCCGGTCTCGAGGTAGTGGTCGCGCACGGCCTCGAGCATCAGCAGCACGACCGGCAGCGTGCTGGCGGGCGTGACCTTGCCGGTGCTGGTCTTCAGGAAGTCGCCGCCGGCCAGCAGCGCGATGCGGCAGGCGCGGCGCACGTTGTCGTAGGTCTTCAGCTCGCCGGTCTCGAGGATCACCTTCAGGTGCGCGTCGCCGCAGGCGGCCTTGATCGCGCAGATCTCGTCGTAGACCTGGCCGTAGCGGCCGGCGAGGAACGCGCCGCGGTCGATCACCATGTCGATCTCGGTGGCGCCGGCGGCGACCGCCAGTTCGACCTCGCGCAGCTTGGTCGCGCGGTCGGTGCGGCCGGCCGGGAAGCCGGTCGCGACCGACGCGACCTGCACGCTGCTGCCGCGCAGCGCTGCGACCGCGACCGGCACCAGGTCCGGGTAGACGCAGACCGCGGCGCACGGCGGCACGTCGGGGCGCGTCGGCAGCGGCCGGCGCGCCTTGCCACACAGCTGCCGCACCTTGCCCGGCGAGTCCATGCCCTCGAGCGTGGTCAGGTCCATCATGGACACCGCCAGCCGCAGGCCCTGCACCTTGGCGTTCTTCTTGATCGAACGCGTCGCCAGGTCGGCGGCGCGCGTCTCGAGCGCGACGGCGTCGACCGGCGGCACGCGGAACTCGACGGGAGACGACGGACCAGCCATGGCAGGCCGCGCATCGTGCCCTGCCGGGCGGCCGAAGTCGACGGTCGCACGGCCGGACCGCGGCCGCCTCTCCAGCGCCGCGGCCCGGGTGCTCGATAGCCGACCACGCATGCTGGAAGTCCGCTACGCGCTGCACGACGAAGCCACCGGCCGCGCCGGGTTCCTGCGGCTGGCCGGCGGCATCTGGACCGGCGACGTCTGCGGCTTCGAGTTCGCCGACACGGTCTGGGGCCTCGCCGGCACCGCGACCTGCGACTGGCGCGAACCGCGACCGCGGCTGTGGGTCGACGACGACGCGCCCGGCGAGGGCGCCCAGGCGCTGCTGGACCGGATCAGCGCGCTGCTGCTGCCGTTCCACCGCGGGGCGTTCCGCCACTTGTCGCAACGCGACGTGCACGCCGGCGATCCGGCCACGCGCGACGCCGCCGAACTCGACCGCCTGCTCGACCAGGCCCTGGCCTGCGGCGCGCCGGGCCGCGTGCTCGAGGTCGGCTGCACGGCCGGCGCCCTGCTGCAGCGGCTGGCGGCGCGCGGTGTCGACGCGGTCGGCTTCGAGGTCGGCGTCGACGCGCTCGCGCGAGCCGACGCGGCGGTGCGCTCGCGGCTGCGCACCGGCCCCGTCGCTGCGCTGCCGTACGGCCCCGAGCACGGCTTCGACACGCTGCTGGCGCTCGACCTGTTCGAACACGTGCCCGAACACCTGCTCGGCGCGATGGTCGGCGAGTTCGCGCGGCTCGGCGTGCGCCGCGTCGTCGCGCGCATCGCCGCGTGCGAGTTCCACCAGCCGGGCCACGTGACGCTGCGGCCGCTGTCGTGGTGGGACCGCCAGCTGGCGCCGTGGTTCCACCGCGCGCCGCTGGCACAGGCCGCGACGCGCGCCGCGGCGGCCGACGGCGATCCGGCGCGCTACGTGCGCGTCTACGAACTGGCGTCGGTCCCGGCGCGGTCCTGAGACCGCGCGAGGTCGGCGAACCGGAACGGCTGCGGCAGCAGCACCGGCAGCGTCGTCTCGCGCCGCTGGCCACCGCGACCGACCAGCACGATCGGCATGTCGGGGCCGAACTCGGCCAGCACCTGGCGGCAGGCGCCGCACGGCGTCGCCGGCTCGTCGAGGCCCGTGGCGACCGCGACGGCGCGCAGTTCGCGCACGCCGGCCGCGACCGCAGCGCAGACCGCGGCACGTTCGGCGCAGATGGTCAGGCCGTAGCTCGCGTTCTCGACGTTGCAGCCGGTGAACACGCGGCCATCGGCGGCGAGCACCGCGGCGCCGACATGGAAGTGCGACGCCGGCGCGTAGGCGTGCGCGCGCACGGCGACAGCGGCGGCGACCAGCTGGTCGCGGAGGCGGGGATCGAGCGTCATCGGGCGTCAGTCGTGCACGGTGCGGCGCGCGCTGAAGGCGAGCAGCGCGATCGTCGCGCCGTAGCTGCCGAGCTGCAACGCGCAGACGACGAACGACCACAGCGAGCCGTGCCGTTCGAGCGCGTGGTCGAGTTCGGCGTAACCCTGCAGCAGGAAGTAGCCGGCACCGAGCGCCGCGGTCACCGACAGCACGACCCAGACCTTCGGATCGGCGCGCAGCCGGTCCAGCAGGCGACCCAGCAGCAGCAGGATCGGCACACCACCGAGCAACGCCGGCCACAGCCAGCTTGCCGCGTCACCGCTGCTGTCGACCAGGAAGCAGGCCCACACGCCCGCCAGCGCCCCGATGCAGAACAGCTGGCCGCCGCGGCCGGGCCAGATCGAGCCCAGCACGCTCGCCACCACGAACCACGCCGGCAACAGCCACGTCAAGCGCGGCCGTACGGCTCTCGACGACGGCAGGACGATTGCGGTCATTGCCCGGGTGGTCAGGACAGGGGCGCGCATTCTCGCACCGCGGCTCGGCGACGGGAAGCGGCGGTTGCCGCGGCGGGCCGCTAGCATCGCCGCGTGCCGTCCCCCACCGTCGATCCGAACCTGGCCGAGGCGCTGCGCGAACTCGGTTGCGCCGGTGCCACCGAACTCGTGCTCGGCGGCATGCCGGCGCGCGACCTGGCGCAGCGCTTCGGCACGCCGCTCTACGTGTTCGACGCCGCGGTGCTGGCCCGCCGCGTGGCGCGCGTGCGCGCGGCGCTGGGCCCACGCGTCGAGCTGCTGTGGTCGGTCAAGGCCAACCCGTCGCTGGCGGTCACGCGCTGCCTGCGCCTCGCCGGCACCGGCGCCGAAGTCGCTTCGCTCGGCGAACTGCACCTGGCCCTCGCGGCCGGCCACGCGGCCGCGGCGCTGCGCTTCGCGGGCCCCGGCAAGACGGACGCCGAGATCGACGCCGCGGTCGGACTCGGGCTCGGCTGCTTCCACGCCGAGAGCCGGAGTGAGGTCGCCGCGATCGCGGCGGCGGCGGCGCGGCACGGCACCCGGGTGGCGGTCGCGGTGCGCGTCAACCTGCCGCAGGAACTCGCCGGCGCGCGCATGCGCATGGGCGGCCGTTCGAGCCGCTTCGGCGTCGACGCCGAGCAGGTGCCGGCGCTGCTGCGCGCGATCGGCGCCGACGCACGGCTCCAGCTCGCGGGACTGCACGTCTACGCCGGCACGCAGTGCTTCGATGCGGCGGCATTCGTGCAGCACGCGCAGCAGCTGGTCGTGCATGCCGAACGCTGGGAACGCGACCTCGGCCTGGCGCTGTGCGAGCTGGACCTCGGCGGCGGCTTCGGCACCGCACTGTTCGAGGACGATCCGGTGTTCGACCTCGACGCGGCGGGCCGCGGCGTGCGCGAACTGGTCGCGGCCCACGACCGCGCCGACCGCCGCTGGTTCGTCGAACTCGGCCGCTACCTGGCCGCGCCGGCCGGCGTCTACCTGACGCGCGTCGTGCGCACGAAGACCAGCGGGGCGCAGCGCCACGCGGCGCTCGACGGCGGCATGCACCAGGCCGCCGCTGCGGCCGGCGTCGGCACGGTGCTGCGCCGCGCGCCGCTGGTCGTGCACGCGACGCGGCTCGGCGAACCTGCCGGCGACTCGGTGGCGCTCGGCGGCCCGCTGTGCACGCCGGCGGACCAGTTCGGTTCTGCGGTGCCGCTGCCGCCGCTGGCCGAAGGCGACCTGGTGGCGCTGCTGGGCGCCGGCGCCTACGGACTGTCGTACAGCCCGCACACGTTCCTGAGCCATGCGACGCCGGCCGAGGTGCTGGTCGGCGACGGCCCACCGCGGCTCGCGCGGCAGCGCGGCTCGGCGCGCGACGTGTTGCGCGACCAGGCGCCCTGACGCGCGGCCGCCGCTATCGTGGCGGCATGCCGACGCGCTGCGCCGCCGAGTTCCCGTTCGCGCTGATCTGCCTCGCCGCCACGGCGCTGGCCCAGGAGGGCGTGCCGGCACCGCCCGGCCTGGTGCCCGAGCAGATGTGGCCGGCGCCGACTGCCGCCGACTGGCAGAAGCCGGTGCCGATCCGCTGGCAGCGCAGCTGGGACGACGCCGTGCGGCTCGCGCAGGCGACGCAGCGGCCGATCCTGGTCTGCGTCAACATGGACGGCGAGATCGCCAGCGAGCACTACGCCGGCATCCGCTACCGCGACCCCGAGATCGCGAAGCTCTACGAGCCCTACGTGTGCGTGATCGCGTCGGTCTACCGCCACAACCCGCGCGACTACGACGAGCAGGGCCGCCGCATCCCGTGCCCGCGCTTCGGCTGCGTGACCTGCGGCGAGCACATCGCGCTCGAGCCGATCGTCTACGAGAAGTTCCTCGACGGCAAACGCATCGCGCCGCGCCACATCATGGTCGAGCTGGACGGCAGCGAGAGCTACGACGTGTTCTACACCTGGGACGTGAAGTCGGTGCTCGACCGCATCGAGCAGGGCATCCGCGACCGGCCCGTGCAGGCGGCGGCCGTCGTGCGCGGCGACCGTTCGCTGGTCGAGAAGCTGCGCAGCCCGGACAGCCGCGACCGCGACGAAGTCGAGGCGACGTTCGCCGAAGCCGATGCCGCGCAGCGCCGGGCCCTGCTCGAGGCCGCGCTGGCGGCAGGCGAACTGGCGCCGATCGAACTGCTGCGGCTCGCCGCCTGGGGCCTCGACCCGGCGCTCGCGCAGGCGGCGCGGCGCGGCATGCTGCAGGCCAAGGACCCGGGCGCGGTCGACCTGATCGCCGACACGCTGCGCGCGCCGCTGCTGGCCGAAGAACGGCAGCAGCTGGTGCAGGCGCTCGGCCGCTTCGGCGCCACATCGCCGCGGGCCCGCACGCTGGCGACTGCGCACCAGGGGTTCGCCGAGCAGAGTGCGATCGACGCGCAGAAGTGGCGCGCGGCGCTGCAGGCCGGCACCTACGAACCGGCACCGATCGACGTCGACACCGCCGGCACCGCGCAGTCGCGCGACGCGGCGCTGGCCGCGCGCCCCGACGATCCGGCGGCGCGGCTCGACGTCGCCGAGGCGAGCCTGCTGCAGGCGCTGGCGGTCGCACCGGCCGGCGCCCGCGGCGGCACGCGGCAGGCGGAACGAGCCCGGCAGCTGCTGCTGGCCGACGCCGAACGCGAGACCGCGGCCGCGATCGCGCTCGGCGCTGGCGGCTGGCGGCCGGCGGCGCTGCGCGCGGTCGCGGCGCTGCAGGCCGGGCGCCGTGCGGAGGCGTTCGAGCTCGCCGCGCAGGCGGCGCCGGACCTGCCGCCGGACGCGCCGGGCCAGCTGGCGATGGAGGTGCTGACGCTGTTCGCGTGGGCGCGCCAGGAGGCGATCCGCGAGGCGGTGCGCAACCGCCAGGAATGGCCGCCGCAGTGGACCGCCGACGTGCACACCACCTACGCGGTGCTGTCCCGCCACCCGTTCGGCCGCGACACGCACGTGGCCGACCACTACGACTTCCTGCAGTTCTTCGGCGCCGCCGACACCGATGCCGTGCTGGACCGCGGCCTCGAACGCTTCCCGGCCTCGGCGGCGCTGCACCAGCGCCTGCGCGCGCGGCTGCTCGAACGCGGCGGCCCCGACGCACTGGAAGCCGAGTACGCACGGCGACTCGGCACCGCTGGGGCGCCGCCGGAACTGCCGTGGTTCGCCGGCTACGCGGCACTGTGTGCCGCCGAGGCCCACCGGCGCGCAGCGCGGCCCGAAGCGGCCGTCGCGGCCTACTGGCGCGGGCTCGCCCACTACGAACGCTACCGCAGCGCGACCGGCCGCACCGACGGGCGCCACTACGAGGCGATGGCGCTGTTCGGCATCGCGCGCGTGCAGCTCGAGGCCGAAGCGCTGCCGGCGTGCCTCGAGTCGCTGCGGCGCGGCTTCGCGCTCGAGCCGCTGGCCGGCGCCGCCGTCGACGGCCTGGCGGTCACCGGCGTGCAGACCGCCGACATGCTGCGGGCCCGCGCGCGCACGCTGGGCCAGCAAGAACTCGCGGCCCGGGTCGACGCGCTGCTGCGCGACCTGCCGCCGGCGGCGCTGGAGCCGCCGGAGTACGAACGCGCCTCGCGCGGTGCCGGCAACCGGGCGCGCCGCTGAGTCACGACGCGCAGAGCATCGCGTCGAGCGAACGCCACGCCGGCACGGCCCCGCACAGCGACACGTCGCGCGGCCGCAGCGCGTCCTGGCATTCGGTCGGCTCGAGCAGGCCGGCGTCGAGGTCGTGCAGCGCGCAGAACCGGCGCCCGAGCTCCCAGCGCGAACACCGTTCGGGCCCCGGCGCGTGCACGAGCCGCGGTCCGTCGACGTCGGCCAGCAGGTCGGCCAGCAGGGCCGCGGCATCGGCGGCGTGCAGCGGCGTCCGGTACTCGTTGGTGTAGAGCGGCACGCGGCGGCCGCTCGCCAGTGCCGTGCGCAGCGAGGCAGTGGCACCGCGGCCCTTGGCATCGGGACCGAACAGGAGCGGCAGCCGCACGACGCGGCCGCCGTGCGGCCAGACCGCGCGTTCGCCTTCGGCCTTGGTGCTGCCGTAGACCGACAGCGGTGCGACCGGCCCGTCCTCGCCGTACGGCGCCGCACGCCCGTCGAACACCAGGTCGGTCGAGACGTGCAGCAGCCGGGCGCCGAACCGTTCGGCGAACTGCTGCGGCAGCACCGTGTTGGTCCGGCGCGCCGCCTCGGGATCCCGTTCGCAGTCGCTGAGCCGCGCCATCGCGGCGAGGTTCAGCACCAGGTCCGGTGCGGTCGCCTGGATCGCCGCGGCCACCATGCCGGGCGCGCACAGGTCGACGGCGACGTCGGCCGCGCGGCGCGCCGCGGTGCGCACCACGTGGCCGCGTGCGCGCAGCACGGCCGTCACGTGCCCACCGAGGAACCCGGTGGCGCCGGTGACCAGGATGCGGAGCGCGGCCATGCCCCGGCATGCTCCGCGGCGACGGGCGCAAACGGAAGGGTCGAGCCCGCCGTACGCGCAACGAGCCCCGGAGGTCGCCCACCGAGGCTCGTTGCCGGGCAGCGACGGGGGCCTGCGCCCCCGTCAGGCTGCACGCCGCATCACTGCGGCTGCGTCTCGCTGCGGACGCCGTTGCTGAACTGGTAGCCGAAGTTGGCACCGTTCGCGAGCGGGAACGACGGGTCGAACAGCGCGACGGCCTGCGCGGCGATCACGTTGCCCGGCGCGAACGCGACGTTGTCGAACGTGAAGCTCCACGACGCGGTCGGCGCGAGGGTGACCTGCGCGCCGAGGTCGAGGTCGAGCGACGCGATGTAGGCGTTGCAGCCCGCGACGTTGCTCAGGATGCCCGTGAGGTCGAAGCCACCCGGGATCGGGTTCACGCTGAGGAACATGGTCGACAGGTACAGGCCGGAGCTCGGCTGCGCCTCGACGATGTTGTTGGCGGTCCAGGTGACCAGCGTGCTCGGGTTGATCACCGGCGGCGGCGTCGCCGACAGCGTCATCGGCACCAGGGTCACCGGCGAGGCCGTCGAGTCGAGGGTGTACGGGGTCGAGGTCGACAGCGTGCGCGACGCCGGCGTCGGGCCGGTGCCCGCCAGCGTGCAGCCGACCAGCACGTCGTTGGTGGCGTTGCTGGCGCTGTAGTTGGTCCACAGCATCGTCACGTCACCGGTCGTCATGTTGATCTGCCACTGGAACGTGCTCGGCGCAACCGTCGGCGTGCCGCCGCGGTGCTCGACACCGTCGAACGTCACGTACAGCATGTTGCCGACTTCCTCGCGCTTGACCTTGCCGCTGCCCGCCTCGGACGGGTTGTGGTCGGTCCAGGTGTACCAGGCGAGGCCCGTCGCCGTCGCCGTGGCGGCCAGCGTGGGCGTGAAGCCCGTGCCCTGGTTGCCGGCCGCGGCGGCCGTCAGGACGCCGTTCGACGACACCGTCCAGGTGGCAGCCGTGCCGCCACCGGGGACCGGCACCGCGACCGACGGCGACCAGCTGGTCGTCGTGTCGTCGCCGTTCGCAACGATGGTCGCCGCGATCGTCGGGGCGACATAGAGGCCCGCGGCCGCGCCGGCGAGCCAGTTCACCGCGTAGCCGTTCGGCTGCAGCGTGAACTGCAGCGCATTGCCGTCGAGCGCCAGCTTGGTGGCCGGGACGTCGAGGAACAGCTGCAGGAAGTCGTCCTGGTCGTAGACGTAGCTGAAGCAGCCGGCGCCGAAGTTGGTGTTCGACGCGCAGGTCGGCGCGACGTACGGCGTGACCGAGGTGACCGCGTAGGTCTCGATGCCGGGCGTGAAGTCCGGCGTGATCAGGACCGACTGGCCCGAGAGGTCCCAGGTGCCCGCGGTGAACGACTCATAGATGATGCTCTCGGTGGCGAGCGACGTCGGCAGCGTCGTCAGGTCCTGCGACGGGCCAACGCCTTCGTTGTTGCCGATCGAGATGCCGACGAAGCGCGCGTCACCGGCGATGCCGGTGCCGTAGTTGAACTGCACGGCGCCCGAGGAGAACAGCGTCGCGGTGAAGCTGAAGCGGTCGGTCAGGTTGCCGAAGCGGCGCATGTCGACCCAGGTCACCGTCGCCTGGCCGGCCACCGACGTCGTGTCGACGGTCACGGACCAGACTGCCCCGGCGACGACCGAGCTCTGCTGGTCGTCACCCATGGGGACGATGCGCGGCGAACCGAGGGCCGGGCCACGCATCTCCGCGAGCGAGTCGACGCCGAAGCTGGCGCCGCCAGCGGGCTGCAGCAGGCCAGCCGTCGAGTCCGACAGGTAGATCTCGCCGTTGCTGCCGACCCACATCTGGTCGAGGTTCGCCGTGACGCCCGGCATCGGGAACGCGAACGGCAGTGCGACCGGCGGATTGGTGATGCCTTCGTCATCGGCCGCGAACGTGCTGGCGTAGCCCGAACCGGACGACCACTTGACGAGACCGGCCGTCGTGCCTTGCGGGCACTGGGCCTGTGCTGCAGCGGCGAGCAATGCAGCGGCGGAAAGAAGAGCGAGGGAACGAGTCATGATTCGTGCAGGTGTGAGATCGAGAAAGAAGCGCGGTCGACACGACCACACCGGCGCATGGTGGCAGCCGGGCCAAGGAGTCTACCTCGTGCCGCGAGTTGCACCACCCCGGCGCCAAGCCGCCAGTTCGAACCGATTCGCAACCATGCGCCGCGCCGAATGGACCGGCGCGATGCAGCGAAACGCCCCCGCGGAACGCGCGCACCGAAAACGCAGCGAGCCCTGAGTGCGATGCACTCAGGGCTCACTTGCGTCGGCAGAGGTCGCTGTCGACCTCACCGGACCGGCATCACTGAGCCTGCACGTTGCTCAGCACGCCGTTGCTGAACAGGAAGCCACCGGCTTCACCGTTGCCCAGCGGGAACGCCGGGTCGAACAGCGCGACGGCCTGCGCCGCGATGTTGTTGCCCGGCGCGAAGTTCACGTTGTCGAACGTGAAGTTCCAGGTCGCGGTCGGCGCGAAGGTCACCTGGCCACCGAGGTCGAGGTCCAGCGACAGGATCCAGGCGTTGCAGCCCGGCACCGTCGTCAGGATGCCCGTCAGCGGGAAGCCACCCGGCAGCGGGTTGACGCTGAGGAACATCGTCGAGATGTAGACGCCCGAGCTCGGGATGAACTCAGGCAGGTTGCCCGCCGTGTAGGTGACGTTCGTGCTCGGGTTGATGACCGGGCGCGGCGCCGCCGACAGCGTCATCGGCGTCAGGGTGATCGGCGAGGCCGTCGAGTCGAGCGTGTACGGCGTCGAGGTCGACAGCGTGCGCGAGACCGGCGTCGCGCCGGCGCCAGCCAGCGTGCAACCGACCAGCACGTCGTTGGTGGCGTTGCTGATGCTGTAGCTGGTCCACAGCACGGTGACGTCACCGACCGGGCTGACCTGGAACTGGAACGTGCTCGGCGCCAGCGTCGGCGTGCCGCCGCGGTGCTCGACACCGTCGAACGTCACGTAGAGCGTGCCGCCGACTTCTTCCCACTTGACCTTGCCGCTGCCGGTCTCGGCCGGGTTGTGGTCGGTCCAGGCGCCGTAGAACGCGAGGCCCGTGGCCGTGGCCGTGGCCGCCAGCGTCGGGGTGAAGCCCGTGCCCTGGTTGCCCGTCGCGCCGGCCGTCAGGATGCCGTTCGACGAGATCGTCCAGCTCGGAGCGACGCCACCCGGGATCGGGTAGGAGCCGACCGGCGTGAAGTTGGTCGTCGTGTCATCTGCGTTGGCGACGACGGTCGCGGTCAGCGACGGCGCCACGTAGAGCGCGCCGGCCACACCGGGCAGCCAGTTCGCGATGTAGCCGTTCGGCGTCAGCGTGAACTGCAGCGCGTTGCCGTCCAGCGCCGCCTTCGCGGCCGGGATGTCCAGGAACAGCTCGAACAGGTTGGTCGGGTCGTAGCTGAACGAGTGGCAGCCGACACCGTAGTTGGTGTTCGACGCGCAGGTCGGCGCGACGTACGGCGTGACCGCGGCGACCGTGTAGGTCTCGACGCCCGGCGTGAAGTCCGGCGTGATCAGGACCGACTGGCCGGCGAGGTCCCAGGTCGCGGCGGTGAACGCCTCGAACAGGATGCTCTCGGTCGCGAGCGAGGTCGGCAGCGTCGTCAGGTCCTGCGACGGGCCAACGCCTTCGTTGTTGCCGATCGAGATGCCGACGTAGCGCACGTCGCCCGGGATCGTCGAGCCGTAGTTGTACTGCACGGCGCCCGAGGAGAAGAGCGTCGCCTGGAAGCTGAAGCGATCGCCGGTCGTGTTCGCGAAGCGACGCATGTCGATCCACGTCACGGTCGCCTGGCCGGCGACCGACTGGTCGATGGTCACCGACCACGTGGCGCCAACCGCGATCGAGCCCTGCTGGTCGTCACCGCAGCAGACGACGCGCGGCGAACCGGCGGCCGGGCCGCGCATCTCGGCGACGCTGTCGACGCCGAAGCTGGCGCCGCCGGCCGGCTGGGTCAGGCCCGCGGTCGAGTCGCTGAGGTAGATCTCGCCGTTGCTGTTGACCCACATCTGGTCGAGGTTCGCCGTCACGCCGGGCATCGGGAACGAGAAGCCCAGGGCCACCGGCGGGTTGGTGATGCCCTCGTCGTCGACGACGAAGGTGCTGGCATAGCTGGAGCCGGACGACCACTTGACGAGGCCGGCCGTCGTGCCCTGCGGGCACTGCGCCGTCACCGCTGCAGCGAGCAGCGCGGCGGAGGAAAGAAGAGCAAAGGAACGATTCATGATTCGTCTTGTTGGGAAGCAGGGATCCGAGGTGCGGCAGACACTGCCGTTCCGAAACGAGGTCGGATCGCGTCGGAGTGTAGAGGAGAGGGCTCCCGAGTCTATCCCACCCTTTTCCGCCCCGACTGCCTCCTTGCGCCGACGTTGCGGACCAACGCAAGCCGCGGCGAGGCGCTGCAGCTCCGATTCGGGACGATGCGCCGCGTCGTGGTACCGCGCGACCACGCAGCGTCGGTCCGGCGCGCGATCCGGCCGAACGCTGCCCACCGTCGACCGCGTATCGTGCGCCGCCACGCCGTGCCTCCACCACCGACGACTCCGCCGCGCCGCGTGCTGTTGATCGCGAACCCGATCTCGGGCGGCGGGCGCGGCCGCATGCTGGCTCCCGCCCTCGCGGCGGCACTGGCACAGCGCGGCATCGCGGCCGACCTGCACTTCACGCGCTGCGCCGGCGATGCACGCGCACGCGCGACGCAGGCCGGCAGCGAAGCTTGGGATGGCCTGGTCGCGGTCGGCGGCGACGGCACCGTCAACGAGGTGCTGAACGGCATGCCCGATCCGAGCCGCGGCCTCGCGATGCTGCCGGTCGGCACCGCGAACGTGCTGGCGAAGGAACTGCGGCTGCCGCACCGTCCCGCGGCGGTCGCCGACCTGCTGGCCAGCGGGCAGCGCCGCTCGCTGGCGATCGGCTGCGCCAACGGCCGCCGCTTCCTGTTGTTCTGCGGCATTGGCGTCGACGGCGCCGTGGTGCAGCGGCTCAGCCAGGTCCGCACCGGCACGCTCGGCAAGCACAAGTGGCTCGGCCCGATCCTGCACACGCTGCGCCACTGGCCGCGCTTCACCCTCGGCGCGACGCTGGCCGACGGCACGCGGCTCGAGGGGCTCAGCGAAGTGCTGGTGACACGCGTGCGGAACTACGGCGGCGTGGTCTCGCTGGTGCGCGGCATCGACGTCGACGACGGCCTGCTGCACGTGCTGTGCTTCCGCCACTGTTCGCGCCTCGCCTGGCTGTGGCAAGGCGTGCTCGGCCTCTGCGGTCGCATGCGCCCGAGCCGCTCGCTGCTCGTGCACCGCACGACGGCGCTGCGCGTCGACGGATCGGCACCGCGCCAGATCGACGGCGACTTCGACGGCCAGGATCCGGTGGCGATCGAAGTGCTGCCGGTTCGCGCGCAGGTGTTCGCACCGTCGCGCGCGTGACCCGCATCACTGCGGCCCGACCCGGCTGCGCAGGCCGTTGCTGGTGCGCACCGCGAAGCCGCCGCTCGCGCCGCCGTCGACCAGTGCAACCGACTGCGCCGCGAACACGAGTCCGTCCGGCAGGCCGGCAGGCAGTGCGAACATCGTCACCGTGGTCGACGCGAAGCCGAGCCACGGCAGCTGCAGGTCGAGGTCACCGACATACGCCGAGCAGCCCGGCCAGCCGAAGGCCGCCAGGTCGGCACCGTCCTCCGTGTGCAGCGACAGGGCGGTGAAGCCGAGCCGCAGCGTCGCGCCGGCGACGAGCGGTGGCACGTGCGTCGTCGTGTAGGTCAGCGCCGTGCCCGCCAGGGAATCCGAGCGCGGCAGCGGCGACGCCGCGAGTGCCAGCGGGTGCTGGTCGGGCCGCGTCGTCAGTGGCAGCGCATCGGGCAAGACGACGAAGCCGGGATCCAGCGACGCGCCGGCCGGCGACCAGCCGACCAGGTGGGCACTGCCGAACGGCGACACGGTCGTCGCGTCGACGTGCGGCCAGACGTAGGCGACGCGGCCGGTCGCGAGGCCGAACTGGAACTGGAAGGTCCCGCGGTTCGGGACCCCGACCGGGAAGTTCTCGACGTCGCGCCAGGTCACGCACAGCGTCGGCTCACCGCCGAGTTGCACCTCTTCGTGCACGATGCGGCCGCTGCCCGGCTCGGCCGGGTTCCAGTCGTGCCAGGCCCAGAACGCCGCCGCCGGCGCGTTGCGGTACGCGGGCGAAGGCAGGTAGTCGTTCGGCGTTTCGTTCCAGGCGCCGCCGTCGTTGTCGGGACCGGTGGCGACGAAGCCGTTGCTGTGCACCCAGAGCGTGGCCGCCGCCCCGAACGGGGTCGGCAACGGCACCGACGGCGCGAGCGCAACCTGCCCGTCGTCCGATGGCGGCAGCGCCGCCGCGGTGGTTCCCGGCGCACGGTAGCTGGCGCCGCCCCACGCCACCGCGTAGCCGTCCGGCACCGGCACGAGGCACAAGCTCTGGCCCTGCAGCTTCGCGGCCGCGGCGGCGGCATCGGGAAACCAGGCGGCGAACGACTCCCGGGCGCTCTCGACGCAGCCCGCACCGAACGCGACGTGCTCGGCCTGCGCCGCGACCGGCACGACCGTCAGCAGGAGCCCGAGGGACGGGCAGCGAAGGAGCGCGGTCATTGCCGTGACCGAAGGCTAGCCCGCGGCAACGGCGCGGCAGCGGCGGTCGCTCGACGATGGCTCGTTCCGGGACCGGGCCGCAACCACCGCCCGTACAGGCAACGAGCTCCGAGGGCGACCCTCGGAGCTCGTCACCATCGCGGCGGACGGGTGCGAACCCGTCCGTCACGCGGCTGCATCACTGCAGCTGGACCGTGCTCAGGATGCCGTTGCTGAACTGGAAGCCACCGTTCTCGCCGTTGAACAGCGGGAACGACGGATCGAACAGCGACACGGTCTGGACGCCGAACGACTGGCCCGCCAGGAAGTTCACGTTGTCATACGTGAAGTTCCAGGACGCCGTCGGCGCGAACGTCACCTGTGCGCCGAGGTCCAGGTCGAGCGAGAAGATGTAGGCGTTGCAGCCGGCCACGTTGGCCAGAATGCCCGTCAGCGGGAAGCCACTCGGGAACGGGGCGACGCTGAGGAACGTCGTCGAGATGTAGACGCCGCTCGTCGGGATGAACTCGGGCAGGTTCGACACCGTGTAGGTGACGGTCGTGCTCGGGTTGATCACCGGGATCGGCGACGCCGTCAGCGTCATCGGGAAGACCTCCGGCGTACCGGTGGTGCCCGGCGCCGAGATCAGGGCCGAGCCCGGATCGGTGCCCGCACCCGCGTTCGTCCAGCCGACCATCCACTCCGAGCCGAACGTGCTCGTCGTGTTGTTGTCGACCAGCAGCCAGACCATCGTGACGACACCGGTCGTCAGATCGAGCTGGAACTGCACCGTGCTCGGCGCAGTCACCTGCGGCGTGGCCCAGTGGTCGACGTTCTCCCACGTGATGTTGAAGGAGTTGCCGACCAGCTCGGTCTTGATGACGCCACTGGCGACCGGCACCGTGTTGTTGTCACGGAAGTCCGTCCACGACAGGAACGCGAGGTCGACCGCCGCAGCGACGTCCACGCCCTCCGGATCGAAAAGGGTGTCCCAATCGGCGATCGTGGTGCCGACCTGGACGATGCCGTTGTGCGCCACGGTCAGGTTCGTCGAGGAGCCGCCGGGGATCGGCAGCGCCGACGGCAGCGTGACAGCGGTAACACCGTCGTCGGTGGTCGCCAGCGACGTCGCCGCGATGGTCGGGGCGACGTAGAGCGCGCCGGCCGTGCCCGGCAGCCAGGTGCCGACGTAGCCATTCAGCGTCGGGGCGAGCTGCAGCGAGTTGCCCTCGAGGGCGGCCTTCGCCAGCACCGCGTCATCGAACAGCTGGTAGAACGATTCGAGCTGGCCGTGGCAACCAACGCCCATGACGTCGTTCGACGCGTGCACGCAGTTGCTGTAGCCGACCACCGGGACGACGTCGAAGCCGCCGCCGCCGTTGGCCAGGAACATGACCATGTTGTTGGCCAGGTCGAAGTTCAGCGTCGCGAACGTCTCGTAGACGATCTTCGTCGTCGACACGCCGACGGCGCCGGCACTGAGGTTCGTCACACCGGGGTCGGCAATGCCGCCGCCGGCCGACACACCCGTGATGGCCGAGTTGCTGAGCTGCGTGATCGCGGTGTCGTAGAAGAACGTCACGTTGCCGCTCGCATCGAGCTGCGCCTGCATCGTGAACGGCGCGCCACCCGCGTTCCAGTCGATGCAGTTGGCCCAGGTGATGACCGTCTTGCCGGCGTACGACGTGTTGATGAACACATCGACCTCGTCGAGGTCGCGCCAGTACGGGGCGATGCGCGGCGAGCCGCCAGCGGCGCCACGCAGGTTCGTGACCATCGTTGCCGCAGCGCCGGCGTAGCCGGTCGCCGTCGCACCGACGATCGCACCGCCGGTCGAGTTCCAGAGGAACGCGGCGCCGTTCGAGTTGACCGCGACCTGGTCGTAGGTCGCGAACGTGCCGCCCATCGGGAAGCTGATGTTCATCGTCTGCGTGGTCGACAGGATGTCGTCCGCGAAGGTGATGATCTGGGTGCCGAAGTCGGTTTCGAAGCACTGGGCCGACGCAGCAACCGTCAGCAGCAGGCTCGTGGAAAGAGGAGCAAGGAGACGAGTCATTGGGAATCGTGGTTGGAGACGAGGACTCGATGCGCAGTTCACACGACTGAGCGCGAGGTGGAGTCGAGTCCGCTGGGCCGCCGCTAGCCGGCAAAGCCGCCGCGGAAGGCTACCGCAGCCTGTGACTGAAGCAACCACCTCAGTCGCTGCATGCGCCACGGCGCAACAGCAGATGGACCTCGCACCTCGGCGTCAGAACGCCTGCACCACGGTCCGCACGCCGTTGCTGACCACGATGCCGGCGGCATTTTGCCCGTTCGGCAGCGAGCCAGGCAGCACCAGCGCCACGGCCTGCACGACGAAACGATCGCCCGGCGCGAACACGACGGTGTCGATCGGCAGCGGATAGAGCGCGGTGGGCGCCGCGGTCGCTTGCGCGCCGAGACCGAAGTCGAGGCCACCGAGCCAGGCCCGGCAACCCGGCGCACCGAGCAGCCCGAGGTCGATGCCACCGGTGACTTCGACGAGGCCCAGGAAGACCGCCGACACGTGCACGCCGGTGCCCGGCGCGAACTCGGGCACGTGCGCAACCGCGTAGTCGACCACGGTCGCTGGCGCGAGCACGGCCGTCGGCGCGGCGGTCAACGCGAGCGCCGGCGCATCGGCGCCGAGCAGGACGCCGAAGTCGGCCAACGGCGACGGTCCCGGGTCGGGACCGATTCCCGCGAGCGTGCAGCCGACGACCGTGTCGTCGCCACCCGGACCCGGCACGGTCGCCGCATCGGTCGCGAGCCACACCAGCGTCACGTCGCCGCTGCCGAGATCGACCTGGAACTGCCACGTCGCGAGGTTCGGCGACGGCCCACCATGGCTCTCGACGTCGTTCCAGGTCACGTACAGCGCGGCACCGTCTGCCTCGACCAGCACCGACCCGCTGCCGGCCTCGCTCGGGTCGAAGTCGTGCCAGCAGTAGAACGCGAGCTCGCTCGCGGCGGCGAGCTCGGCACCCGACGGCTGGTAGTCGAACGGATGGTTCGCGAACGCCGACGCGGTCAGGATGCCGTTCATCGACACGTTCCAGGCGGTCGTCGTGCCGCCGGGAATCGGCACCGGTGTCGCCACGGTGATCGGGACGTTGCCGTCGTCGCTGGCTGGCAGCGCGGTGGCCAGCGCCGTCGGCGGCACGAACGCCACCGCCCCGCCGGGCAGCAACTGCGGCGCGTAGCCGGAGCCGGTGAACGCGAAGCGCAGCGCGTTGCCGTCGAGCGCCGCCCGCGCCGCCGCATTGTCGAGGAACGTCGCGTACCAGCTCGACTGCAGCGGATAGCAGCCGGTGCCGAGTGAGGTGTGCGAAGCCGCTTCGCAGCTGACGATCGACTGGTAGCCGCCGCTGCCGTTCGGCGAGAGCGTGACGGTGCGGCCGGCGAACGCCGGCGCACCACCGTCGCACTGCTGGAACAACAAGCCGAGCGCCGCCGAGTTCGCGCCCGCAACGAGGTCGGCCGACGACTCGGCACCGGTGCCGACGCCGTTGCCGATCGACACACCGGCGAACGCGGGCCGCGTCGGATCGAACGGCAGCGCCGGCAGCGAGCCGTAGGTCAGCGCGATCGAGCCGTCGGCGAACAGCGTGGCGCGGAACGCGAAGCGCGGCCCGCCCGAATCGTACGACTCGACGTCGCGCCACGTGACGTCGCAGCGGCCCGGCGCCGTCACGTCGAACGACACGTCCCAGTCCGGCGACGGTCCCTCGAGGTCGGTCCACAGCGGGAACACGCGCGGCGACGCGCCGGCGGCACCACGCAGGCTCGTGAGCCCGCTCGGGCCATAACCCTGAGCGCCGACCGCGGCACTGCCATCGGTCAGGTAGACCACGCCGTTGCTGTCGACCACCGCGTGCGTCAGCGGTCCGATCGCGCCGGCCATCGGGAAGCCGGCACTGCCGAACGGCAGCGGCAACGGTGGCGAGCGACCTTCGTCGTCGGCCGGGTAGAGCAGCGTGGTCGGCGCGAGGCCGGCCGGTGCGCCGGCCGACGGTGTGAGGCACTGCGCCGATGCGCTGGCGCCGGCCAGCAGGCAGCAGACGAGGAACGACGGCAGGCGGCGCACGAGGCCGCGCAGTAGACCGCAAGGGCCCACGACCGTCCACGCCCACCGGTGCGGCCGACGCCGCCGACCGCTAGGATCGCGCCGATGGCGGCCCCAGCTCCGGTGCGTGCAGTCCAGGTCGGCAACGTGCGCTTCGGCGGCGGCCTGCCGTTCGCTTTGATCGCCGGGCCGTGCGTGATCGAGAGCCGCGACCACACGCTGCGGCACGCCGAAGCGCTGCAGCGGATCTGCGCCGAGGCGGCGGTGCCGCTGGTGTTCAAGAGCAGCTTCGACAAGGCGAACCGCACCTCGGGCAAGGCCTTCCGCGGGCACGGCATCGACGAAGGCCTCGCGATCCTGGCGGAGGTCAAGCGCAACCTCGGCCTGCCGGTCCTGACCGACGTGCACGAGCGCGAGCAGTGCGCGGCCGCCGGCGAGGTCGTCGACTGCCTGCAGATCCCGGCGTTCCTGTGCCGCCAGACCGACCTGCTGCTCGCGGCCGCGGCGACCGGCCGCGCGGTCAACGTCAAGAAGGGGCAGTTCCTCGCCCCCGACGACGTCGGCAACGTGCTCGGCAAGGTGCTCGAGGCCGGCAACGCGAACGTGATGATCACCGAGCGCGGCACCAGCTTCGGCTACCGCACGCTGGTGGTCGACTTCGCCGGCTTCCCGACGATGCGCGCGTTCGGCCAACCGCTGGTGTTCGACGCGACGCACTCGGTGCAGAAACCCGGCGGTGCCGGCACCGCGACCGCCGGCGATCGCAGCAAAGTGCCGTACCTGTGCCGCGCCGCGGTCGCCTGCGGCGTCGACGGTCTGTTCCTCGAGGTGCACGAGGACCCGGACCACGCGCCGAGCGACGGGCCGAACATGCTGCGCCTGCCCGATCTCGCGCCGCTGCTGCGCGAGCTGCTGCGAGTCCAGGCCGCGGTGCGCGCGCCGTGAGCGAAGCGCCGGACTTCGGCGCGCGGCGCGACTTCTACACCTTCGAGCCGCAGTCGCTGGCCAACGACCTGCCGCAGTTCGAGATCCTGCGCGAGGTCGGCAAGGGATCGATGGGCGTCGTCTACGAGGCGCGGCAACGGGCGACCGGCCGGCGCGTCGCGCTGAAGATCCTGCCGCCGAGCCTGACCTTGACCGAACGCGCGCTGGCGCGCTTCCTGCGCGAAGGCCGCATCATGGCGCGCGTCCGGCACCCGGCGATCGTCGGCTTCGTCGACCAGGGCACGCAGGGCCGGCTGCACTGGTTCGCGATGGAGTTCGTCGACGGCGTCACGCTCGAGCAGCGGCTCAAGGTCGGACCGCTGCCGGTGCAGCGCGCCTGCGCGATCGCCGCCGCGGTCGGCCGGGCCCTGCAGTACGCGCACGAACACGGCGTCGTGCACCGCGACGTGAAGCCCGGCAACCTGATGCTGCGCGACGGCGACGGCGGCGACGACGGCGGTCCGTCGGTCGCGATCACCGACTTCGGCCTCGCGCGCGAAACCGGCACCGGCTCGATGACCGAGAGCGGCGCGATCGTCGGCACGCCGATGTACATGGCGCCCGAACTGGTGCTCGGCGGCACCGTGCAGGCCGACACGCTCGGCGACGTCTACGCGCTCGGCGCGACGCTGTACGCGCTCGTCACCGGCCGGCCGCCGTTCGACGGGCCGACCGCGCAGAGCGTTCTGCGCGCCGTCGTCGAACGCGACCCGCCGGCCCCGACCCGCCTGCGCAGCGACCTGCCGACCGACGTCGAGACCATCATCCTGAAGGCGATGGCGCGCGATCCGGCCCACCGCTACGGCTCGGCGCTCGAGTTCGCGGAAGACCTCGAGCGCTTCCTGCGCGGCGAACGCATCCTCGCGCGCCGCGCCAGCGTCGCGGTGCGCACGTGGCGCTGGTGCGCGCGGCGGCCGCTGCTGACCGTGCTGTGGGCCGCCGTCGTGCTGCTGTCGATCGGCGCGTTCGTGCTGCTGCGCGATCGCGACCGCAGCGCGCGCGAACGCGACCTCGTCCAGGCCGAACGCCTGCTGGCACTCGCGTCGACCGAACGCGACGACCAGGACCGGCCGCGCAGCGCCGACGAGCGCCGCGACCTGCTGCTGGCGGCCGTGGCGGCGGCCTCGGCGACGATCGCGCGCGACGAGTCGTTCGCGCCGGCCTGGTTCGTGCGCGCGCGTGCCCACCACCGGCTGCGGCAGTACGGCGACACGATCTACGACCTCGACGCCGCGGCGCGGCTGCGCGGCGGTGCCACGGCCGAGATCCTGCTGTTCCGCATCGACGCGCTGCGGCAACTCGGCGACGCGACGTCGATGCGGCGCTTGCAGCAGGACCTGGCCGAACTGCTGCGCCTGGATCCCAACCCGCACACGCGCGCGCTGGTCGCGGACCACCTGCTCGACCTCGCCGCGGCGAACGCGGTCGGCGAACGCGGCGAACTGCTGGCGCGCGCGCGCGACGTGCTGCAGCGCGTCGGCGACGACGACGCACGTGCCGCCGTGGTGCGCGCGCGCATCCTCGAACTCGAGGGCGAGCACGCCGCGGCGGTGCAGGCGATGCAGCGCGCCTGCCAGCGCCACGCCGGCAACCTCTACGTGCATCTCGAGGCCGCCGCGCTGTTCGAGCGCAACGGCGACCCGGTCGCCAGCGAACGCGAACGCGGCCTCGCCGCCCGGCTCGCACCGGGCGCAGCGCCGCAGCCACAGGCGACGCCGCTCGACCTCGAGGCGGTCGGCCGCTTCCTCGGCGACGTCGACCAGCTGCTGCAGTCGCTCGACCGCGAGCCACCGCGCTGAACCGCAGTGCGGCCGGTCGCTGCGACCCGCCGCACTGCGAAGCTTCACGGACGGTTGCCGCACCCTACGCAGGCACCGCGACGATCGCCGCCATGTCGCTCGCTCCGCCCGACGCGTGGTCACTGTTGCTCGCCGGACTCGCGCTGCTCGGTTTCGCGCGCCACCGCGCCCGCCGGCCGCGGCTTCAGCGCGGGGCCGCGACGCCGGCCGGTGCGAACGCACCACCGAGCACCGCGGCCGCGTCGACGCCGAGCCACTGCAGCAGGTCGGCGTAGACGCAACGGAAGTCCGTCGTCGCGACCAGATCGCCGTCGTCGAGCCGCTGCAGGTCCGGCACCGGCCCGTGCACGCCGCCGCGCACCGCGCCGAACACCAGCACCGGCGCCGCGGCGCCGTGGTCGGTGCCCTGGCTCGCGTTCTCGGCCACGCGGCGGCCGAACTCGGAGTGCACCAGCACGACCAGCCGGTCCCCCGCCCCGTGCGCCGCGACGTCCTGCAGGAACGCGTCCAGCGCCGCGTCGAGTTGCGCCAACAGCGCCGCGTGCGTCGCCAGCTGGCGGGCGTGCGTGTCGAAACCGCCGAGGCTCGCGTGCACGAGCCGCGTGCCGAAGCCGGCGACGGTGAGCTGCGCTGCCAGCTGCAGGTCGCGGCCGAGCGCCGTCGCGGGATGGTCGGCGCGCGGCCGGTAGCCGCGCAGCGCCTGCGTCAGCTGGTCCGCCAGCGCGGCGGCCTGCTGCGCGGTCGCCGCCACGAAGTCGCGCACGGCACCGCCGCGAGTGCCGCTGCCGTCGACCAGCCGGCGCACCGGCGCGGCCGCCTCGATCGGTGCTGCCGTCGCCGGCGACAGCCACTGGAAGTCCTCGACGCGGCGCACGCTCGGCGCCGCGACGCGTTCGCTGCGCAGCAGCAGCGGCACCTCGAGCCCGCCGACCGCCACGGCGGGCGGTCCGGCAGTCGCTGCGGCCAGCTGTTCGGCGGCGCGCCCGAGCCAGCCGGTCGTGCGGGCGTCGACGCGCGGCAGCAGAGGCGCCGCCGTGTGCCAGATGTCGCGGCTGCGGAAGTGCGACCGGTCGGGCGCCGGATAGCCGCAGCCGTGCAGCACCGCGCCCTGGCCGTCCTGCACGCGGCGGTGCAGGCGGCCGAGTGCCGGATGCAGCGCGGTACCGTCGCCCAGCGCGTGCGCGCCGCGCCGCACGGCGGCCAGCGTCGGCCGCGCCGCGGCGTAGCGCGCGTCGTCGACCGGGATCACGGTGTTGAGGCCGTCGTTGCCGCCGACCAGTTCGAGCACCAGCAGCACGCGGTCGTCGCCGGCCGGCACGAGCCGCGCCAGGTCGCGCGGCTGCACGAACGGCAACGCCGAGCACAGCTGCAGGAACGCGCGGCGGTCGAGGATCGGCGGCGAGGGCTCGTTCAGCACAGCTGGTACTCCGGTAGGCAGGTGGCGGCGTGCAGCACCGCGGCGGCGGCGATGTCGGGCGGTGCGCCGGCCTGCGCCCGCGCCACCGCTTCGAGGTGCTGCTGGCCGTCGCGGTCGAGTTCGCCGTCGAGCAGCAGCAGCACCGCGGCGCGCGCCTGCTGCGCCGGTCCGTCGACGCCGGCGAACCAGGTCGCCGGTGACGGCCTCAGCTTGCCGCGGCGCCCGGCCAGCAGATCGGCGACGAAGTTGCTGCGCAGCAGCCACGCCGCCGGCGACAGCCACGCGCGTTCGCGGTGCCAGCCCTCGACCGACGGCGGCTCGAGCCAGGTCTCACCGAGGCTCGCCATCGCGACCGCGAGTTCGGTCGGCGCCGCGCGGGCGCCGAGCAGTCGCACCGTGCCGATCACGAACTCGGCAGGACTCTTGATCTTGGCGCGCCACGCCGCGGCGGCGAAGAACAGCCGGCTCTGCAGCAACGTGCGCAGCGTCGCACCGATGTCGCGGCCGCTGCGTTCGTAGACCGCGGCCAGCGCCGCGACGTCGGCGTCATCGGGCTCGGGGTGCACGAACCACTGCAGCCAGCGGCGCGCCAGGAACCGCGCCGACTCGGGCCGCGCGACGACCGCGGCCACGACGTCGTCGCCGTCGCGCACGTCGTGCGTGCCGAACAACCGCTTCGGGCCGCCGTCGTGCAGGTGTGGCTGCAGGTGGAAGACGCCGTCGCGCACGTGCCAGCCGGTGAAGCAGCGCGCGGCCTCACGCACGTCGGCCTCGCCGTAGGCGCCGCGGCCGAGCGTGAACAGCTCGAACAGTTCGCGCGCGAAGTTCTCGTTCGGCTGCCGCGCCGTGTTCAGGTCGTTGTCGAGCCAGCGCAGCAGCGCCGGATCGCGGCACATCGCGCGCAGCAGGTCGTCGAAGCAGCCGAGCCCGAGGCGATCGAAGGTCGCCAGCTGCAGCGCCATCGCGCGCGGGTCCTGCACCTTCTGGTTGCCGGTCGCGAAGTGGTCGTGCCAGAAGCAGCTGGTGCGTTCGCGCAGCGGGTGCGCACCCTGCAGCACCAGCCAGACGCGGTAGGCCCGCACGCGGTCCGCGTCGGCGAACGCGATCGCCTCGCGCAGCAGCAGGTCGACGGGCGCGGCCTCGGCCGGCGGCGGGGCGACGAACGCCAGTGCTGCGTCGAGACCGGCGCGCACCAGCTCGCGGCGCGTGCGCAGCGGCGCGCCGTGGCCCGCGCGCCGCAGCAGGTGGCCGACCTTGGCCAGGTCGAACGGATCGCGGGCCGTCGGCTCCCAGCGCGCCAGCGGATCGCTCATCGGCGGCGCTCCGCGGTCAGTGCGATCCGGGTCGCGGCGCCGTCCTGCGTCACCGCGACCTCGACGCCGGCGATCGCATCCGCGACCGCCGCGAAGGTGGCGACGAACCGCTGCGCAACCGCCGCATCCTCACCCTCGTCGAGCATGCGCGCCAGCGCCAGCACGTCGCGGTTGGCCGTGATCGCGCGTGCCAGCAGCGGACCGCACAGCACGAGCCGGTCGCCGGGCCCGTTGCCGGGCAGCGCCGCCGCCGAGCACACCAGGCGCGCCGCCCGCTGCGTGCTCGCCAGCGCCAGCCGGCCGCCGCCGTACCACAGCGTCGGCGACAGCCCCTGCTCGGTCGGCGGCGCGCCGGGGCCCCGCCACGGCGGCGGCTCGGCGCAGAGCCCGTGGCCCTGTTCGTCGCGGCACGTGCGGACCAGGAACGGCGCCTGGCCGCGCTGTGCGCGTTCGGCGTTGGCGATCGTCGCCAGCAGGCCCGCGGCGCGCAGCGCGACCGCGACCGCGCGTTCGTCGGCGACCGCGGCCGACAGCACGAACTCCGGCAGCTCGATCGGCGGCGCGTCGTCGTCCGCGTCGCCGGGCGAGGCTGCCAGCACGTGCAGCGACCACGGCGCCGGCAGCTGCGCGACCAGGTCGTCGACGAACGACGACCGCGGTCCGTCGAGCCCGTCGGCGATCGACAGGAAGCTGCGCACCGCCTGCACGCCGTCGGCATCGAGCCAGCGCTCGGGTTCGCGCAGCAGCGCCGCCACGTCGCGGTCGAGCTGCAAGGCGGCCAGCACCTCGAACGACGGCGCGCCGGCCGCGACCGGGACGACGGTGGCCTGCGGCCACGCCGCCGCGGCGGTCGCAACCAGTTCGGTGCGGTCGCCCGCCGCGGTCCACTGCAGCTGCAGCCAGTCGGCGTGCTGCAGCGCGTGCACGATCGGCGCCAGCGCGAACGTGCGCGCATCCTGCCGCGCCAGCGCCGCGCCGCCGAAGCGATCGCGCAGCGCCGCCAGATCGACCGCGGCCACCGCACCCACGGTCACGGCCGCGCGCGCGGCGAGGTCGGTGCGCGGCCAACGGCCGGTCGTCGCGGCAGTGTCGTCGCCGAGCACCAGCAGGCCGTCGCGCAGCGTGCGCCGCACTCCGGGCAGCCGCGCGTCGCAGAACGCCGCCGCTGCGGCGGCATCGGTCGGCCGCAGCGCGCCCCACCAGCGCGGCCCGGTCGCCGCGGGACGCCACGCCAGCACGGCACCGCCGCCGGCGACACCTTCGAGCCAGGCACCGACCGGGCCACCGAGCGCGCGCCGCAGCGCGACGAGGCCCAGACCCACTTGCGCCCGCAGTTCGTCGGGCAGTTCCGCCGGCAGCGGTTCGACCAGCGCGGCCAGGGCCCGCTGCAGCGGCACCGGCGCCGCGACCACGACGACGGCGACCGCGTCGTCGGGCACCAGGGCCAACAGCGGGCTCGGATCCGCCTGCGCCGCGGCGGTACCGACCACCCCGCCGAGCCACAGCGTTGCGAGAACCGACAGTCGCCGAACCATGGGCGCGATCGTAGCCGAGCCCCACAACGACCTGTCTCAGCGCGAGACGCCGATGCGGCCGGCGGGCCGCCCGCGGCCACCGCGATCGGTTGCCGTCGGTTCGCGGGTTACTATTCGGTGCGCAGCAGCCCCCGCCCCACCCCGATGCGACTCCGCGACACCCTGATCCTGCTCGGCGTGCTCACCCTGTGCGCCGCCGCCGGCATCCTGCTGGCGACACAGGACAGCCTCGCCGTCGAACTGCCTCCGTCGAGCCCTGCGGGCGAAGTGCCGGCCGACGCGGTCGCGCACGATGGCGACACGGTCGCGGCCCCGAGCGAAGCGACGGCGCCGACGACCGCCGCGGTCGCGGTCGAAGCGAACCACGACCGCCGCGTCGACACCGCCGGCTGGACCTCGGGCGTGATCCGCGGCGACATCCAGCTGGCCGTGTCGGCCCTCGACCGGATCCAGTCGATCTCGGTCGCCGTCGAAGAAGCGCGGCAGGCCGTCACCGGCGGCGTGTTCCGCAATCCGTGGCGCACGATCGTGCCGGTGCAGCGCGGTGCCGGCACGCCGACGTTCGAAGTGCGCGACGTGCCGTTCTCGGAGTTCCCGTACGTGGTCACGGTGTTCTCGCCGGGCCTGAACGGCTCGCGGCGCACGCTGACGATCGACGCCGGCACGCCGCTGGTCGACGACGTCGTGCTGACGATCACGCCGGGCGCACCGTTCTCGCTGCTGCTGCGCGACCAGGACCAGGGGCCGTGCATCGGCGTCGACGTGCACATGCTGCCGGTCGGCGAACCGCTCGGCCGCCAGCGCCATACCGGCACCAGCGACAACTTCGGCAGCGTCGTCTTCGAGGACGTGCTGGCCGGCGACTACGACGTGCACACCAGCATCGGCGGCCAGAAGATCGGCGAACCGCAGCGGCTCAGCGTGCAGCCGGGCCATACGACCTTCCAGGCGTCGGTGCGCGGCCAGGGTCATACGCTGACGATCCCGCGCGGCATCGCGCTGGCGGTGCGCGTGCACGACACCATCGGCTACGGCATCGCCGAAGCGACCGTGAAGGCGACCGCGACCGATCGGCCGCGCCTGACCGAGGTCGAGCTGCCGACCGACTTCGGCGGCAACGTGAAGTTCGAACACCTGCCGCCCGGGCGCTGGCAGATCGACGTGTTCAAGGACGGCTTCCAGCGCACCCACCGCATCGTGACGCTGCGCGACGGCGAGCCGACCAACCCGGTCGAGTTCCAGCTGGTGCGGCTGCGCTGACCGACGGCGGGCACGCGCTTCCGGCTTCCGGGCGACCGCGCGGTTCGCTAGATTGCGCCCGCCATGGGCCAACCTCTCGTCGACCTGAACGCCCTGGACCTGAGCCGCGACGTGCTGCCGCAGGAGGAACTGCGCTCGCTGCTGCCGCACCGCGGCACGTTCCAGCTGCTCGACGGCATCTGCCACTTCGATCGCGAGCGAAAACTCGCGGTCGGCTACAAGGACTGGACCGCCGACGCCTGGTGGGCCAAGGACCACGTGCCCGGCAAGCCGATCATGCCGGGCGTGCTGATGATCGAGGGCGCGGCGCAGATCGCGACCGTGCTGATCAAGCTGACCAGCGAGTGGGAGATCGACCGGTTCATCGGCCTCGCCGGACTCAACGAGGTGCGCTTCCGCGGCATGATCGTGCCACCGGCGCGCATGTACTTCGTGTCGGGCGACATGAAGGTCTCGGGCCGTCGGCTCGCGCGCATGCCGGCGCAGGCGTTCTGCAACGGCCAGATGACGCTCGAACTCGAGCTGCTCGGCACGATGCTGTGAGCGCGTGACCGCTCCCCCGCCGCTGCCGCGTTGGTTCCTGCTGCTGCCGCTGCTGGCCGCACTGGTGTGGTGGCCGGTCGACCCGTTCTGGAAGAGCGACGACTGGCTGGCCCTGCACTACGCGCAGCACCTGAGCCGGGCGCTGGCCGACTTCACGGGGCCGCAGTACGGGGCCACCGACGTGTGGTGGTTCTACCGGCCGCTGATCACGCTGAGCTTCTGGGCCGACCAATGCCTGGGCGGGCCGTCGCCGTTCGTCTCGCACCTCGGCAACGTGCTCGCGCACGCGGCGAACGCGCTGCTGGTCGCGCTGCTGTGGCGCCGCTTCCTGCCGGACGGCCGCGCGTTCGCCAGCGGCCTGCTGTGGGCCTGCATGCCGGGGCACCAGGCGTCGATCGTCTGGGCGGTCGGTCGCGTCGACAGCCACACGGCAGTCTGGTGCTTCGCGACACTGCTGTTGGTGCTGCGCCGCGTGGAACGGCGCGGGCCGGCGTGGCCGATGCTGGTCGCGTTCGCCGGCGCACTGTGCAGCAAGGAGCTCGCGTGGATCGTGCCGCTCGTGGCCGTGGCCCTGGTCGCGCTGCGCGCCGAGGGGGCGCTGGCGGCCCGGCTGCGCACGGCCGGGCGCACCACGGCGCCGCTGTGGGTGCTGCTCGCGCTGCACTTCGGCTGGCGCTGGTTCGTGCTCGGTCGGATCGTCGGCGGCTACGACGCGATGCAGTTCGACCCGGGCACGATGGCCGCGGGGCTCGCGCGCACGGCGGCCGACCTGCTGGTGCCGATGCGCTGGAGCGGCGGCGGGACGGCAGCGGCGTGGCTGGCGGCGCTGCCGGTGCTGGCCGCGCTGGTGCTGGCGCTGCGGGCGCCGCAGCGCCTCGTCGCGGTGCCGCTGTTCGTGGTCGCCTGCGCGCCGATGGCGACGTTCCTCGCCAGCGCCGACAACGTGCACAACCTGCGCTACTGGTACCTGCCGACCGCGGCGTTGGTCGGCCTGCTGGCGGCGCCGGGTCGCGTCGTCACGGCGCTGGTGCTGACGAGCTGGGCCTGGCCGCTGTGGCAGATCCGCGCCGACGTCGTGCGCGCCGACCGCGAGTCGCGCGCGATCGACGCCGTGCTGCAGCAGCTCGCCGACGGCGGCGCGGCGGCGCCGCTGTTCGTGGCCGGACTGCCGCGCACGAACGCCACCGGCACCAGCCTGCAGTTCCACTTCGGCATCGACCGCGTCCTGCAGCCGCCGTTCCGTTCCCGGGGCACGGCGCTGTTCGCGCTGCGGCCGATCGTCGACGGCCCCGGCGTGTTCCGGCTCGAACCCGATGTCGCGCCCCCGCTCGGCTCGGCGTGGCGCATCGCCGACCGGGCGCTCGCGCCCATCGCGCCGCCGCCGCCGCTGCCGGAGCTGACGCTCGACGGCGACATCGGCGCGGACGGGGTCGTCGACCTGTCGCGGCCACGCCTCACCGCCGCAGTCGACGGCAGCCGCCCACTGGTGCTGCGGGCGCGCGGCGAACGGCCGGCGTGGTTCCGGCTCACGCTGTTCACGGCCACCGGCTACCTGTGCTGCCTCGTGCCCGACCACGGGCCCGCCGACGCCGCCTTTGGCACGATCGACCTGGCGGCGTTCTTCCTCGGCCGGCCGCTGCCGTCCGGCGAATGGGCCGTGCGGCCCACGACCTACGCGCTCGGCGACGCGTTCGTGATGCGCGGCCTCGAGGTGCCGACCACGATCGACCTGTCGCCTGCGTTCCCGGTGCTGCTCGAAACCGGCGCGATCACCGGCGATCGTTTCGTCGCGACCCGGCGCACGCGGCGGCCGGTCACGTTCGCGTTCGATCGCGACTACCCGCGCTGGGTGCGGCAGACGCTGGGACTCGAACGCTGAATCGCACAGGCGAAGCGCGCTCGGTTTCCGATATCCTGCCGCCCGTCCGGATGCGCGACCTGCCCCCACCATCGACCGTGCACGACCCGGCTACGGTCGCCCGCCGCGATGCCCGCTGGCTGCTCGTGCTGCTGGTCGCAGTCGGCCTCGCGCTGCGGCTGCCGCTGATGGACCGCGCGGTCTGGTTCGACGAAGCGTGCATGTCCGACCAGCGCATCGGCACCTGGGCACAGCTGCTCGCGACGCTGTACGTCGACATCCATCCGCCGCTGTACGTGACGTTCATGCACTGCTGGAACGGCGTGTTCGGCGACCATGCCTGGTCGATGCGGACGCCGCCGCTGCTGTGCGGGCTGGCCGCGATCCCGCTGCTGTTCTGGGCCGGCCACCGGCTGGTCGGCCGCGGCGCGGCGCTGTGGGCCACGGCGCTGCTGGCGCTGTCGCCGGTGCACGTGTGGTACTCGGTCGAGGCGCGGCTCTACGCGCCGATGGTGCTGTGCGCGCTGCTCGCGGTCGGCTGCGTCGATCGCCTGACCGACCCGGCGGCGCCGCGCCAGCCGCGCCTGTGGTGGCTGCACGCCGCCAACACGGCCGTGATGCTGGCCCTGCACTACTACCTGGCGGTGTTCGTCGCGCTGTTCGCGGTGCTCGTGCCGCTGCTGCGCGGACTCACGCCGGCGACCCGCCGGCTGATGGTCGTGCACGCGATCGGTCTGCTGGTGCTCGGCGCCTTCGTGCTCGGCAAGCGCGCGCTCGGCGAGTTCGAGACGTCGCAGGACTATCTGCGCGCGATGACGCTGGACGAACTGTTCGCGTTCGTGTTCGAGTGGTGCTGGACCGGCCACACGCTGCCGGCGGTCGGCACGAACGTCGACGCGCTGGCCCACCTCGGCGCCCAGGCCCTCGGCATCGTGCTCTGCAGCGCCGGTCTGCTCGGCGTCTGGCGCGCGCGCCGCGAGCGGCCGCTCGGCCTGCTGGTCCCGGCGTGCCTGCTGGCGATTCCGGGCTTCCTGCTGGTGGCGGCGTGGGCCGACCTCGGCCGCACCTACACCGAACGCAGCGCGCTGGCGTCGCTGCCGTTCGTGTTCCTGCTGGCCGGCCGCGGCCTGACGGCGCTGCCGACCACGCTCGCGCGCTGGCTCGGTGTCGCGGTACTGGTGATGGCGACCGCGGTGCTGGTCGCACTGTTCCGGCACCACACCGACCGTTGGACCGTCTACAAGCCGAACGCCGACTGGCGCGCGGCAGCAGCCTGGCTCGGCCACGAGATCGACCAGGGCGGCGCCGGCCGACCGGTGTTCACGCCGACGCCGAACCCGCGCTCGCTGAGCTACTACGACGAACGCATCCAGGACGTGAAGAACCTGACGCCGCCGGCCGAGCCGGCGGCGATCGGCGCCAAGGTGCGGCGGCGGCTCGGTGACGCGCTCGGCGGCTGGGCCGAACGCGTGTTCGCGGACTTCGCTGCGCACAACCGGCGGCTGCTCGACGGTGCGAAACTGCGCGTCTACCGCACGGCCGCCGATCCGGCCGAGCTGCGGCTCGCCGAACGCGGGCCCGACGACGTCTGCTATCTGGTGCGCGACCTCTGGCACCCCAACGAGTCGGTCGACGGCACGCACGAGGCGCTGCTGCGCCACCCGCGCGTCGAAGTGCTCGAGACGCACGAGTTCGTCGGCATCGTGGTCCGCAAGGTCAGGATCCGGCCGTGACGTCGGTGGCGTCGCCCACGCCCTACGACCTGTCGGTGGTGGTCGCCTGCTACCGCGAGGAGGGCCACCTGCGGGACTCGGTCGCGCAGCTGGCTGCGACGCTGGCCGCCACCGGCCTCGCCTGCGAACTCGTGTTCGTCGAGGACTGCAGCGGCGACGGCACCGCGGCGATCGTCGCCGAACTCGTGCGCGAGGCGCCGCACCGGCGCGCGGTCTACCACGACCACAACGTCGGCCGCGGCGGCACGGTCGCCGAAGGCTTCGCGCTGGCGCAGGGCCGCATCGTCGGCTTCCTCGACATCGACCTCGAGGTGCACTGCCGCCATCTGCCGACGGCGCTGGCCGCGATCGCCGACGGCGCCGACGGCGCCACCGCGTTCCGCGAGTACGACGTGCGCTGGCGGCCGGCCGCGCTCTTGCGCACCGTGCTGAGCCGCGGCTACCGGTGGCTGTTCCGGCGCCTGTTCGACGTGCCGTTCCGCGACCCGGAGGCCGGCTTCAAGTTCTTCGTGCGCGACCGCATCCTGCCGGTGGTCGCGGAGACCCGTGACCGCGGCTGGTTCTGGGACAGCGAGATCCTGGTGCTCGCACACCGCGCCGGCCTGCGCATCGCCGAAGTGCCGGTGCGGTTCGAACGCCGCGCGGACAAGGCCTCGACCGTGCGCGTCGTGCGCGACGTCTGGCGCTACCTGGTGGCGATCCGCGCGTTCCGCCGCCGGCTGCGACCGGGTCCGACGCGGTGACCGGCGCGGCGCCTGGCGCGCATCTCAGCCGAGGTACTTGCCGATCAGCAGCTGCAGCCGGCGCCGCGCGTCGGCGCTGACCGCGTTCGGGTGCGTGATCAACGCGTGCTGCATGCAGCCCGCGGCCGAGATCGTCGGCGCCGCGGCGATGGCGCGCGCCAGTTCGAGCACGACGCGTTGCGCCAGGTCGCCGTTCTGCTTCAGCACGGCCAGCACCGCGGCGACGTCGACGTCGGCCTCCTCCTCGTGCCAGCAGTCGTAGTCGGTGACCAGGGCCACGGTCGTGTAGGCGATCTCCGCTTCGCGCGCGAGTTTCGCCTCCTGCAGGTTGGTCATGCCGATCACGTCGACGCCCCAGCTGCGGTAGAGGCGGGACTCGGCGCGCGTGCTGAACAGCGGCCCTTCCATGCACAGGTAGGTACCGCCGTCGTGTGCCACCGCGCCGGCCGCGCGCGCGGCGCCGAGCGCCAGCTGCCGCAGCGGTTCCCAAACCGGGTCGGCGAAGTGCGCGTGCGCGACGCAGCCGTCGCCGAAGAACGTCGATTCCTGTGTGCGCCCGCGCGTGCGGTCGAGGAACTGGTCGACCAGCACCAGGTGCCCCGGCCGGATCTCCTCGCGCATGCTGCCGACCGCCGAGATGCCGACCACGCAGCCCATGCCGAGCTGCTTCATCGCGTGCAGGTTGGCGCGGTACGGCAGCTCGTGCGGTGCCAGCCGGTGGCCGCGGCCGTGCCGCGGCAGGAAGGCCATGCGGACGCCGAACAGCGTGCCGGTCACCAGGTCGTCGCTGGGCAGGCCGAACGGCGTCTCGACGGTGACCTGCTGCCGATTCTCGAGTCCCGGCAGGTCGTAGATGCCGGAGCCACCGATGATGCCGAGGGTGGGTTCGTTCATGCTCGATCCTCGTCGCCGTCGTGGTCGTGGCGCTCCTGGTCGCGCGCACGGCCCCGCGGCCGGCCGACTGGCGCGTGGTCGCGCGGCCGATCGTCGCCGCGGTCGTCGTACCAGGCCGGCGCCAGGAGCCGCTTGATCAGCATCGTCGCGTAGCTGCCGCGCGGCAGCTCGAACGCCAGCGCGGCGCAGACGCGCCCGGGGTGCAGTTCGTCGGCGCCGACGCGCACCTCCTGCACCGCCGCCGGCTTGACCAGCACGTCGCGGTGCTCCTCCTTCCAGACCATGCCGGGCACCTCGTTGCGCAGGAAGTCCTCGCGCGTGAGGCCGGCGTCCTCGAGTTCCGCCGACATCGCGCGGCGGAACGGCTCGCTGCCGCCGGTACCGTCGGGCCCGTACAGCGGCGTCTGCATCGCGAGCAGCTTCTGCTCGCGCTCGGGCGCCAGGTACTTCCAGGCCATCAGGTCGCCGGCCAGGGTGGCGATGCGCAACCGCTGGGCCGACAACACGCCGCCGCGCAGCAGCCGGCTGACGGCGCGATTCCACAGCAGCGACTGGTAGGCGAACGCGTGGATCACGCGCGTCCGCAGCGGCACGAACTCGAGCGCACCGCGGAAGTCGTCGGGCTGCGCCAGCAGGTGGTCGAACAGGCGCTCGTAGGCCGGGCCGCGCGCGATGCGGGCACAAGCCTCCCAGTCGCCCCAGCGCAGCTGCAGCGTGCGCTTCAGCTTCACGTCGCCGGTGATCGCGACCGGCGACGGCTCGGCGATCAGCTGCTGCAGCGCGCGCTCGAAGTCGCCGCGCAGCACGTTGCGCATCGGGAAACCCTGGCCGTGCCGAACGCTGCCGAAGCGCTGGTCGTCGAAGTAGTTCGGGAACCCCGTCTTGACCAGCGACGGCAGATTGCGGCGCAGCAGCGAACCCTGCGCCGGCGTCAGATCCCGCACGACGATCTCGAACGCGTTGCCGCGGCTCTGCCGGCTCGTGATCGGCCGATCGGTCGAGCCGACCGGCAGCAGCTGCAGGTTCGCCAGCTTCAGTTCCACGGCGCGGCGCGGGATCGTCACGAACTGCTCGGTGACCGCCTGCCGGTCCTTCAGGCCGGCGTAGGCCAGCTCGCTGCGGTCGACGTCGCACTCGCGCGCGATCAGCGCCAGCGCCTCGGCCGTCGACAGCTTCGACTTGCGCAGTCGATGCACGACGAAGCCGCCGTCGCGGACTTCGTCCCATTCGAGCAGTTCGCGGACCCGGAAGTCCTCGGGGGTCACCTTGAGTCGCACCAGCTCACCTCCGCCGCTCGTCGAAGCTCTCGAGTTTCTTGATGGCCTGCGCCAGGTCGGCCGGCATCGGCGCAGCCACTTCGACGTCGGCTCCGTCCGGGGCCACGAACGCGACCCGCTCCGCGTGCAGGAACATGCGCCGCAGCAGCGGACGTTCGGCAACGCCCCGGCGCAGCTTGTAGTCGTTCTTCAGCGCCGAGAGCAACAGCGGTGATCCGCCGTAGTCCTCGTCGTGGACGATCGGGTGGCCGACCGAAGCCAGATGCACGCGCAGCTGGTGGCTGCGACCGGTCGCCGGCCGCAGTTCGAGCAGCGCGTGGCGGCGGAAGCGGCGGCGAACGACGACGTCGGTGTGCGCCTCGCGCCGGCCCGGCCCCGGTGCATCGGCCGCGACGACCTTGCCGGGCCGCCGCCGATCCGGACCGAGCCAGGCGTGGATCGAGAACTCGTCCTGCTCGGGCACGCCTTCGACCAGCGCGACATAGGTCTTGCGCACGGCCCCATCGCGGAACAGGCGATCGAAGTGGCGCGCGGCGTCGATGCCGATCGCGAGCACGAGGCAACCCGAGGTGTCGCGGTCGAGGCGGTGCACGATGCGCAGGTCGAGCTCGGGCCACAGGGCACCCAGCTGGCCGTGCACACCGGTATCGCGCCCGCTGCGGTCCGGCACGGTCGCCAGTCCGGCCGGCTTGTCGAGCACGAGTTCGGTGGCCGACTCGTGCAGCACGACCAGCGCCGGCGGCGGTGGCGCCGGTGGGCGCGCGGCGACCACATGGGCTTCGACCTGCACCACGTCACCGGGGCGCAGACGCTTCTGCGCGCCGGCTGGCAGGCCGTTCAGCCGCACGCGGCCGTCGGCGACCAGCCACCGCAGGTCGGCGCGGCTGACGCCCGGGCAACTGCGCTCGAGGAAGTCCGACAACCGGATCCCCGCGAGCGGCTCGTCCACGATCAGCAACTGCGCCGCGGGTGCAACCAAGGGGGAAGCACCATACGGGCTGCCCCGGGCCGCTCAACCCCCGCCAGCCGCCCCTGACCGGCCTTCCCGTAACTGGTGCTTTGCGTGGATCGGCGCCTGCCCAAGCGCCCGCCCGACCGCCGGATGGCGCGGAACGCGCCGCCCAGCCGGTCCCATGGAGCGCCACTCCCGCCCACTTCCTCCCATTTCCGGGATTCCAACTCGAGACGCAAAAGCGTAATTGAGTGTAAGCTTATTTCAATTAACAGTTTGCAGCTGTTACAGGAAATTCAGCAGCGGCTGGAATGCCACTTGCTACCGGCCCCATGGCATTCGCTATTGCCCGCGACGCAGCGCCGCTCCCATCGGCGCCGCACTCGGTCAGCAGCGGAGCAGAGAGCTGTGAGGTCGACGTTCTTCACGCTGGCAGGCCGGTTGGCGAGACCGGTCTGGGCGTTGGGTTCGGCGGCACCGATCACGTGGCGGCACGTTGGCGAGACATGCCGTCCTAACGAGGTGAGAGTGAGGTTTCCGAGTGTGAGTGATCGGTGACGGCGAGCCCTGGATGAGGGTTCGAAGACCCTATTCCACCGCCCGACATCCCCCTGGTGTCGGGCGGTTTTTTTTCGCCACCGCCTGACGGCGAACGGCCGATGACAGGGGACCCATGCGCTGCTCGGTGGTGATCCC
Source organism: Planctomycetota bacterium (assembly GCA_016794425.1). Lineage (GTDB taxonomy): Bacteria > Planctomycetota > UBA1135 > UBA1135 > UBA2386 > JAEUHS01. Next base: position 175,881 of record JAEUHR010000058.1, on the reverse strand, counting down.
CTGCCATGACGGCGCCGAACTGACGCGCGCCTGCCTCGTGAGCCTGCTGCAGCAGGTGCCGTCACCGCCGAGCGAAGTCCTGCTGGTCGACAACGCGAGCCGCGACGGCACCGCGCAGCTCGGGTCGCTGGACCCGCGCATCCGCGTGCTGCGCCAGACGCACAATCTCGGCTTCGCGGCCGGCGTCAACGTCGGCATTCGCGCCGCGGCGAGCGACCTGGTGCTGATCCTCAACAACGACACGCAGGCTGCGACCGGCATGCTGGCGGAACTGCAGCGCGTGCTGCTGTCGTCGCCGTCGATCGGCGCCGTCGCGCCGGTCAGCAACCACGTCAAGGGCCCGGCCCGCATCCCGGTCGGCGCGCTGGGTCAGGACGCCGCCGGCCGCGAGAGCATTGCCGCCGCGCTGGCGGATCTGCCGACGGCGGCGCAGGACGTCGACACGCTCGCCGGCCTCGCGCTGCTGCTGGACCGGCGCACGCTCGATCGCATAGGCCTGTTCGACGAACGTTTCGGGCACGGCAACTTCGAAGACGACGACCTGAGCCTGCGGCTGCGGCTGCACGGCCTGCGGCTCGTGATCGCCCGACGCGCCTTCCTGCACCACGAGGGCCACGCGACGTTCCGCGCGCTCGGACTCGATCTGCGCGCCGAGATCACGCGGCGCCGAGCGCAGTTCTGCGCCAAGTGGCGTTGGGATCCGGCCGGCCGCGCGACGATCGCCGCGCTGCATGGCGACGTCGAAGGCGCAGCCACCGCCGCCCGCGAGGCGCGCGCCACGTGGCCGAACTGGCCCGACGCCGACTGGCATCTCGCGCGCTGGCACAGCAACTGCGGCGAACCCCACCGCGCGGCGACCTGCCTGCAGCGCCTGCTGTCACGCTGCCCGCACCACAGCGAAGCGGCGCTGGCGCTGACGCTGGCGCTGCTGGCTGCCGGCGACCGCTCAGCCGGCGAACGACAGGCCGCCACCACGGCGACGCAGTTCCACCTCGAACCGCCCCAGCAGGCAGCCTTGCTCGACGCACTCGGCGAAGCCGACTACCACGGCGCCCGCTACGACGGGGCGCGGCGCCACTTCCTGGCCGCGCTCGAGCTGTTGCCGGGTGACGGACGGCTGCAGAACTGGCTCGGCGTCACCGAACTCGCGGCGGGCGACCTGCAGGCAGCGGAACTCGCGCTGCGCGCCGCCACCGACGCGGGCTTCGCACTGGCACACACGAACCTCGGCATCTGCCGGTATCGGCTCGGCGACACGGCCGGCGCCGAGGCGTGTTTCACGCGCGCCGTCGAATTGCTGCCCGACGATGCAACCGCCCACCGCAACCTCGCTGCGGTGCGCGCGGTCAGTTCGCCACGTTCCTGAGCGAGTCCACCGACCGCTCGCCGGCGCGGCCGAGCGCGAGCAATTCGGCGACGATCTCGCGGAGCGGCATCGACGGCACCCAGCCGATCGTGCGGCGCAGGCGATCGAGGCACGGCCGACGCCGCGGCGGGTCGCCGAAGCCGGGCGGGAACACCGACGCCAGCGGCAGACGCACGATCGGCGCCTCGCATCCGGCCGCGGCGCGCACGATGGCTGCCAGCTCCGCGACGCTCGTCTCGAGTTCGGAACCGACGTTGAACACGCTGCCCGCCGCCCCCGGCGCCGCGGCGAGATCGACCAGTGCGCGCACGACCTCGCGCACGTGCGCGAAGCAGCGCGTCTGCTCGCCGCTGCCATAGACCGTCAGCGGTTCGCCGCGCAGCGCCTGGGCGACGAAGCGCGGCAGCACCATGCCATGGCGCCCCGACTGGCGCGGCCCGACCGTGTTGAACAGCCGCGCCACGACGACCGGCCAGCCCGTCCGCGCCGCGTGGCCGAATGCCAGCCATTCGCCCATCGCCTTCGCACAGGCGTAGCCGCCGCGCGGTCCTTCGGTCACACCGGGCCGCACCGGATCCTGCTCGCGGAACGGCACCGGTCCGTCGCCGTAGACCTCGGAGCTCGATGCGAGCAGCAGCGGCACGCCGTGCGCGGCGGCGGCGGCCAGCATGGCCTCGCTGCAGTGCAGGTTGCGCTGCATGACTTCGAGCGGCGCGGCCGCCAGCCGCTGCACGCCGACCGTGCCGGCCAGGTGGAACACCACGTCCGCGTCCGCGCAGATCGCGTGCGCCACCATCGGATCGGCTACCGAGGCGAACGTGCAGCGGACCTGCGGCGACCCCGTCAGCGCCGCCAGGTTGGCGCGGTCCCCGCTCGAGAGGTCGTCGACGATGTGGACCGAGCAGCCGCGCCGCACGAGTTCCTCGCCGAGGTGCGAGCCGACGAAGCCAGCGCCGCCGGTGACCACGGCGCGGGCACCAGCGGTGCGACGGAGCAGCGGTTCGACAGCGGACAACGGCGGGCGTGGCATCGTCGGATCGTGGCGCAGCGCGTGCACAGCGTCGGCCATGCCGTGGCTCGAGTCCACGTTCGGGCGCGCTTTCCGTGCCGTGCGACGGCGCGGCTGCGCGCGCTATTCCCGACCGCCGCGGCCGTCGCGCTGGCGGCGCATCTCCTCGAGCTGGCGGCGCAGGTCCTGCAGATCGCGGCGCAGCTCCTCGATCTCCCGTTCGACGTCGTAGCCCGGCGGCGTCGGCGTCGGCGGCTTGGCGTGCGGCGGCTCGATCGGCCGCGGCTGCGGCTGCACGCCGCCGCGCCCACCGACCTCACCCAGCGTGACGGTCACCGAACGGGCCCCCGCGGCGCTGCGCAGGCCGAGCACCACCTTGCGGCCCGGCGCGCTCTTGGCCAGCAGTTCGTCCAGCTCGGCCAGCGTGCGCACTGCGGCCTGGTCGAACTGCGTCAGGCGCTCGCCGGGCCGGATGCCGAGCGATGCCGCCGGACCGTCCGCCAGCGCTTCGTCGATCACGAGCCCCTCGTCGGTCTGGCGCACGCGCAGGCCGAGGAACGCGCGGCGCTGCGGCGGCGCCGCGGGCGTCGTCTCGGTCACCGGCGTCGGCGGTGCGATCGCCTTCGGCGGTTGCACGGGCTGGGTCTCGACGGCCACCGGTGCCGGCATCGTCGCCGGCCGCTCGGCCAGCTCGACGGCAACCGTCTGTTCCTTGCCGGCACGGCGCAGCTTCAGCTGGATCTTCTCGCCCGCCTTGCGTCCGCGCACGGCGTCGATCAGCGCTTCGCGCGACGCCACGGCCTTGCCGTCGACCGCCAGGATCACGTCGCCGGCCTGCAGACCTGCGCGCGCCGCCGGCGAATCGGGGATGCGCTCGGCGACGACGGCGGCATCCTCGTCCGCGGCCAGGTAGACGCCGAGCCAGCCTTCGGCGGCCGGCGTCTGGCCGAGCGCGATCTGGGTCAACAGCAGGGAGGCGAGGGAGAGGCGCAAGGGAGCTGGATGCATCGGAGGTTCCTCGGACGAAGGCGAAACCGGTGAGGGCCGCGTCATGGTGGAAGCTACGGAGCCAGCCGCGCGCAACGAAGTGCGCGGGCGAACATTCCGGGATGCCGTGGCTGGGTTCCGGGGTGCCCTGCGTGCGGCGAGCGCGGCGCGATCCGCCGCCGTGATCGCCGCGCCGCGAAGACGGGGCGCGCCCTTGACCACCACCGGCCGGCTCCCTACAAACTTCGCCCTCGCACGAGCCCCCTTCGTCTAGCGGCCTAGGATTCGTGATTCTCAGTCATGCGACAGGGGTTCAAATCCCCTAGGGGGTACCAGTCGCCCGGCGGGCCTTGCCCGCCGGGCGTCTTCTTTCCCCCCGCCCCCGCCGCCGCTTCGGCCGGCAGCATCTGACGCATGGTCTGGCTGCGCCGCGAAGACCACGAGGACCGCGAACTGCGGTGGCTGTGCCCATGGGGCAGCGCGAGCCGCGCCGCCGGCGGCCGACGCCTGGCCGAACCCGACGACCCGCTCCGCACCGCGTTCCAGCGCGACCGCGACCGCGTGCTGCACGCGACTGCGTTCCGCCGCCTGCAGCACAAGACGCAGGTGCTGGCTGCGTTCGAGGGCGACCACTACCGCAGCCGCATGACCCACTCGCTCGAGGTCTCGCAGATGGCGCGCAGCGTGGCGCGCGCGCTGCGCTGCAACGACGATCTCGCCGAAGCCATCGCACTGGCGCACGACCTCGGCCACCCGCCGTTCGGCCACGTCGGCGAAGAGGCGCTCGACGAGGCCATGCGGGGCCACGGCGGCTTCCGCCACAATGCGCAGGGCGTCCGCATCGTCGACTACCTCGAGGACCGCTACGGCCACGGCTTCGGCCTGAACCTGACCCTGGTGCTGCGGCGCGGCCTGTTGAAGGGTCGCGTGCCGGAGGGCTTTCCGATCAGCGCCGACCTGCAGCCGCGCGGCGACGTCCCGATCGAGGCCCAGATCGTCGACCTGTGCGACAAGATCGCCTACCTGAGCCACGACCTCGACGACGGCCTGCGCGCCGGCCTGTTCGGCGAGTCCGAAGCCGCGCAGCTGCGCCTGTGGCGCGAAGCGAGCCAGTCGGCGGGCAGCACGAACCGCCAGCGCGTGGTCAGCGAAGTCGCTTCGCTGTTGATCCACGACCTGCTCGCGACCGCCGACGCGGCGCTCGCCGACACGCCGCGCAGCGGCAAGCCGCCGCGCCTGCAGCACAGCGACACGATGCTGGTGCTGGCGCAGGAGCTGCTCGAGTTCCTGCGCGTGCACTTCTACCGGTCGCCCCGCGTGTTGGCCGTGATGAACGACGGCGCGCACCGGATCCGGCGCCTGTTCGCGCACCTCCGCCAGAACCCGTCGGATCTGCCCGAGACGACGCAGCGCCGCCTGCCGCGCGACGGGCTCGAGCGCACGATCTGCGACTACATCGCCGGCATGACCGACCGGTTCCTGCACCGCGCCACCGACGCGTTGCCGCAGTGAGCCGAGCGCGCGCGGCGACGCCGCCCGCGGCGGCCACCCCCGAAACGGCGCGAGCGCTGGCCCGCCGTTCGGGCCAGCGCTCGCAAGTGGTTACCCCGCTAGGATTTGAACCTAGACAAACAGGACCAGAACCTGTTGTGCTACCGTTACACCACGGGGCATCAGGAGCGTCGGGGTGACGCCCGTCGGAACCGACAAAGAGCACACCGTCCCCGGCTCGCGGGGCACGGAACTGGTTACCCCGCCTGGACTCGAACCAGGAACCAACAGGACCAAAACCTGCTGTGCTACCGATTACACCACGGGGTAGCCAGGGCGCGGGAGGATAGCGACCGCCCGCGCGAAGTCCAGCGCCAGCCGGGGCTGGCGCCGGAGGCCGGTCACAGACCGAGCACGAGCCGCAGGCCGTTCGATGCCACGAGGCCCAGTGGCGTCAGCGGCGGGTTGAACGTCGCCGCCTGGCCGAACACTTCGACGCCGTTCAGCGACGCCGCGTTCGGAATCGTCTGCGCGACGTTCTGGGTCGCGCCCGGCCCGACGAACACCACCGAGACCGGATCCAGCACGTGCGCGTAACACCCCGGCATGCCGGCCACGCTGAGGTCGACCGGCGGCGTCGCCTGCTGCAGCGACCACAGCAGCGCACCCCAGCCCGTGCCAGCGGGAATGCCGCCGACCACCCACTGGAACGTCGTGCCGATCACCGGATTGGCGTTGGTGTCGAGGCTGAGGCCGTCGAATGGAGCGGCGCACAGCGCGAGCGGTGCCGACAGCGACGCCGACAGGTCCTCCGCACCGGGATCGCTGTGCGCGCCGCCCGGCGTCCAACCGGTCATCACGGCGAACGTCGACGCGGCGATGTTCTGCCAGATGACGTGTGCCGTGCCATTCGGGAACAGCTGCAGCTGGAACGTGCTGGTGCCCGTTCCGGTCAGCATCGGCACCGCGTTCCAGGTCAGGATCGCGCGCGCCGGGGTCGCGTCGTAGTAGACGTTCGCGGCGCCCGAAGGGTTCAGCAGCGTCCACGCCACCGCCCACCGCGCCTGGCCCTGCAGCCAGTTGGTCAGCGACGGCAGCAACTGCGCCGGGTTCGGGGTGCCGGGCGACACGTAGCCGCTGCCATGCACCTGCAGCTGCGTGGTGGTGCCACCGGGGTAGGGCAGCGCGAACGGCAGCGTCACACTGGCCTGCCCGTTCAGGCCGAAGCCGAGGTTGGTGCCCGCGGCCGGCACGAACGCCACCGGCGTCTCGGCCACCGTGTAGGCGCCGTTCGCCAGCGTCATCGTCATCGAGCGGCCCGCGAGGTCGAACGTCGAGCTCGCCGGGAACAGCTGGTGGAACGAACCCTGGCACTGGCCGCACGGCGCGCCGATCGGCTGCTTCGCGGCGAACAGCATGCCGCTGGGCACCACGCTGGTGACCGAAACGCTCAGCGCACCGGCTCCCGGCAGCGCCTGATCGATCGTCATGGCGCCGGCGCCGGGCGGGATCGAGCAGTCGAACCAGCAGTTGTAAATCGTGTTCCACTGCAGCGCGTTGCCGGCCGGTGCCGTGAACGTGATCTCGTTGGCGTTCTGCGCCGAGCTCCAGTCGTTCAGCGGATCCGCGTCGATGTCGCGGAAGCCCGCGTTCTGCACCACTGCGCCGGGCGCGATCGGCACCCGGAACGACGCGCCACCGCGCATGTTGTCGAGGTTGTGGATCGCGTACTCGTAGTGGTAGAGGCCGCCGGTCGGACCGGTGACCTTCACCGCGACCAGGAAACGCCCGTCATCGCCGCCGTTGCCGCCGACCTGCCACGTGGCACCCTGCCAGCGCGTCAGCACCGAACCCTGCAGTGAGTTCCCGATCGCGCTGGCCGACCACGAACCACCACTGCCGGTGATCGAGAACTGGCGGTTCATGATGTTGTTGCCGCGCGCCGCGACCGGTTCGCCCTGCACCACGGCCTGGACCTGCGCGAAGTAGTTCGCGTTGGCAAGCAGCTGGCCCTCCTGCACGATCATCCGGTTCTTCACCGCATCGAACGCCTGGACCTGCGTCCAGTCGAGCGTGCGCACCGAGTCGACCGCGGTGGCACCGGTCGCCGCGGGATCGCCGCGGTCGAAGTAGCTGCCCGACGGGTTCCACGTGCCGAGCCACGGGTTGATCTCCTCGGTCGGACCGAGGGCGAGCTGGCTGCTGTTGATGCCGCTGCCGTAGGTGTCGGAGCAGCCGACGAAGAAGTACGAGCCCGAGCCGACGTTGCAAGGCGCGCACGGGCCGCTCGAGAAGTTGTAGGCAGTCGGCGAGTGCTTGCAGAAGCTGCGGCCGGAGACCTGCACCATGCGACCGCCGCTCTCGCGCGCCAGCAGCCAGCAGATCCGCGGGTACTGGTCGACCATCACACCGCCGGCCTGCGAGACCCACGGCAGGTTGACCGTGCCGCCATTGCACCAGGAATGGCCGACCATGAAGCCGGCTTCACCGTTCGGATACGCGGCGCCGCGCCGCCCCTGGAACGACATGTCGGTCAAGTCGTACATGCCGATGTCGAGCCCGGGCACCGCGTTGGCCTGAGCGAACAGCGGCGCAGCGAGCAACAGTCCCGCGAGAGAGCAGACGCGCATGAGCGAACCTCGTGGAGGAGAGGGGTACGGGGGGGGGTCCGCGCGAGGCTATCGCTTCGTACGCACTGTCGCCACCCGCCACCCTCGCAACCGGCCAACCGCGGCGCGGCACGGATGGCAGGCCACAGTGCGCGAGCGACGCCCCGCGCCGCGCCGACCCAGTGCCGCGATTCCACCGCGCACCCCTTGCGGCGAGGCGGGGCGATCCAGACCATGCCCCTCGGAGAGTCGCGGCGCCTCGCCCCGACCTGGCAACCAAGCAGTCCTCCTCGTCATGCGACCTGCCTCGTTGATCCCCCTCGCCGTCGCCATCGGCCTCGCGTCGGTGTCGCCGCTCACCGCACAGACGCCGACCAACACGCTGGTCGCCAACGGCCTCGCGCTGCCGGTCGGCTGGGTCTGCCACGGCAACGACCTGATGTTCGTCTATGAACGCGGCGGCCGCGTGCGCGTGCGCCAGGGCAGCACGATGCTCGCCGCCCCGCTGATCGATCTGCAGCAGGAAGTCGGCGGCTGGCGCGACTTCGGTCTGCTGGGCTTCGCACTGGATCCCGCCTTCGCCGCGAACGGCCACTACTACCTCTGCTACGCCGTCGACCGCCACCATCTGCTGCACTACGGCACACCGGGCTACAACCCGACGCAGGACGAGTACTACGCCGCCAGCATCGTCCGCGTGGCGCGCTACACGGCCGACTCGACGACGGGCTTCACCACCACCGTGCCGGGCTCGCGGCTGGTGCTGTTCGGCGAGACCGCGACGACCGGTGCACCGCTGACGTTCGAGGGCCACGGATCGGGCCAGCTCGCATTCGGCAGCGACGGCACGCTGTTGGTCGGCATCGGCGACGGCGCCGGCTTCGGCGTCGTGCCCGACGGCGGCAGCCATGCCGCGACCTACTACCTGCAGGCGCTCGCCGACGGCATCCTGCGACCGGACGAGAACGTCGGCGCGTTCCGCGCGCAGATGATCACGAGTTGCAGCGGCAAGATCCTGCGCCTCGACCCGGCGACTGGCGACGGCGTGCCGAGCAATCCCTTCTACGACGCCAACGCGCCGCGCTCGCCGCGCTCGCGCGTCTGGGCGCTCGGTCTGCGCAACCCGTTCCGACTGTCCGTGCGCCCGGGCACCGGCGCCAGTGATCCCGCGTTCGGCAACCCGGGCACGATCTACGTCGGCGACGTCGGCTGGGCCACGCGCGAGGAACTGAACGTCGTGCGCCACGGCGGCCAGAACTTCGGCTGGCCGATCTACGAAGGCATCGAGCCGCAGCCGGGTTTCGCGCCGCTGCTGGTCGCGAACCCGGACGCACCCAACCCGCTCGCCGGCGGCAGCTGCCAGCCGCGGTTCCGCTTCCACGACCTGCTGCAGCAGGCGACCCCGAACCCGGCACCGTTCTTCCCGAACCCGTGCAACCCGGCCGTCGGCATCGCCGCGTCGACGCCGACGTTCGTGCACACGCCGCCGGTGCTGGACTGGCACCACAACAACCTCGACGCCCGGGTGCCGGTGTTCGAGTCCGGCGTGCTGGTCGCGCGCCAGCTCGGCACACCGGCCGCGGGCGTTCCGGGCACGCAGTTCCGCGGCTCCTGTGTGGTCGGCGGCTGCTGGCACAGCGGCCTCACGTTCCCCGGCCCGTTCGGGCCGTCGTACTACCTGGCCGACTTCCTGGAAGGCTGGATCCGCCGGCTCGAGTTCGATGCGAACGACGAGCTGGTCGCGGTACACGAGTTCGCGACGGCGCCGCTGGTGATGATGCTCGGCGAGCACCCGGGCGACCACAGCCTCGTCTACGTCAGCCTGTCCGAGCAGCTGCGCAGGCTGTCGTTCGGCCTGGAGCCGCCGCCGGTCGCGATCGCGAGCGCGGACGCCGCGTTCGGTTCGGGCAGCTTCGACGTGCAGCTCGATGCGCGCGCCTCGTACGACCCGCAAGGGCAGCCCCTGACGTGGTTCTGGAACCTCGGCAACGGACGCACCAGCACGTCGCCGCAGCTCGGCGCGACGTTCCACGCGACCGGTACGCCGTTCCTGCACCAGGTGCAGCTGACCGTGACCGACACGGCCGGCGCCAGCACCACGCAGTCGCTGCCGATCGGCTTCGCCAACACGCCGCCGCAGGTCGCGATCACCTCGTTCGCGAACGGTTCCCGCTACTCGAGCACCGGGCCGACAACCGTGCCGCTGGCAGCGAACGTCAGCGACGCCGAACACGGACCGGCCCAGCTCACGTACGCGTGGCAGGTGTTCCGGCACCACGAACAGCAGGTCTACGCCGACCCGGCGGACCCGCTGCCGGTGACGTCGGTCGCGTTGGCGCCAGCCCCGGCGGGCAACCACTTCCACGCCTGTCGGGTCGACCTCACGGTCACCGATGCGGGCGGCCTCGCGACGCTGGCGCGGCACTGGCTGTTCCCCGACAGCAGCGGCGCGTCGTCGGCGGTCTGGATGACGTCGCCGGCCGGCGGCGACCGCTTCGAGCCGGGCGTGCCGGTCGTGTTCCGAGCGCTTACCACCGGCACCGTGCTTGCCGTCGAATACTACGTCGACGGTACGCAGGTCGGCGTCGCGACGGCGCCGCCCTACGAGGTCGCATGGACCCCGACCGCGTCCGGGCCCGCGACCGCGGTCGCAATGGCGATCGCCGACGACGGCACCAGCAGCTACAGCGACGGGGTCGCGCTGCAGTTCGTGGCGCCGATCGTGACCCGCGTGCGCGGCAAGGGACCGTGGGCCGACGCGATCGAAGCGACGGCCGCCGCGAGCGTGCCGATCGCCAACGCGACCTCGCTGGTGCTCGGCGACGACGGCACCGCCTGGCGCACGGGCCTGCACTTCATGGTGCCGGCGCTGCCGATCGGCGCCCGCGTGCGCACGGCGACCGTCGCGTTCCGCGCCGCGCAGACCGACAGTGCCGCGGCGTCGTTGCTGCTCACGTGCGACCGCAACCCGTACGCCCCGCCGATCGCGGCGACGCCGGGCAACCTGCGCCAGCGCAAGACCCTGCCGGGCGCCGTGTCGTGGCAGCCCGACGCCTGGCTGGCCGGCGCCAGCGGCGCGGCGCAGCGCACCCCGGACCTCGGCCCGTTGGTCCAGACACTGGTCCTCGACCCACGCTGGAACGGTTCCCTGCTGCTGCTGCTGAAGGGCTCTGGTGTGCGCCGGGCCGTGACCTGGAACGGCGACCCGATGACCGGGCCCGCCCTGACGATCGAGTGGCTGCCACCGGTCGCCGACTCGCTGCCGTTGCCGGCCGACGCGGACGGCAGCGAGACACTCGGTTCGGGCAACGTCGACCTGGCAGCACCGTCGCTGCCGCTCGGCGAAGACGTCGGTTTCGCGCGGGCGACGGCGTTCGCGTTCGCGCTGCCGCTGGTCGACGACGGCAGGCTCGAGTCGGCACGGCTGCAGTTCACCGCCGCCGGCGGTGACGTCGGGCCGGCGGCATTGACGATCTCCGCCCACGACGCCGACGACGCGGCAGCGCTGATGGCGAACGCCAACGACATCAGCGCGCGTTCGCGCTTGACCGAGACCGTGACGTGGCATCCGCCGGAATGGACCACGCCCGGCGAGGCCGGCGCCGCGCAACGCTCGCCGGATCTGGCGCCGCTGCTGCGTTGCATCCTGCAGCGCCCGGGCTGGCAGAAGGGCGGCCGCGTCGTGCTGATCGTCGAGGGCTGGGGTCGCCGGACGGCATTGGCGACCGAGAGCGGCAGCGCCGTCGCGCCGCAGCTCGAGCTGCGGCTGCAGCCCTGACGCACTGGGTCAGAACGGCGCCACGATGCTGTGCACGCCGTTGCTGGTCGTCATGCCGGCCGCATTGGCGCCGTTCGGCAGCGACTGTGGCACGACCAGACAGATGCTCTGCGACCAGAACTCGAGCCCGGCCGGCACGCCAGGAGGCACGAAGAACGTGATCGCCGTGGTCGGCGTGATGGGCAGCATGCCGGTGACGATGTCGAGGCTGGCCAGGTAGGCGCGGCAGTTCGGGGCACCGAACCCGGCGAGGTCGACGCCCGGAGCCGGACCGAAGCCGATCGCGTGCACGCCGACGTAGACCCCGAACCCCGGCGCCGCCTCCGACAAGTTGCTGGTCGTGAACGTGACCAACGTGCCGGCAGTGGGCGTCGACACCGGCGCCGGATCCGCGTCGAGTTGCAGCGGGAACATCGCCGCCGTCGTGCGCACGGGCAGCGCCGTGGCGAGCACGAGGCTGCCGCCGTCGGGTGAGGGACCGGCCGGGGAGACACCGACCAGGTGGGCCGAGCCGAACTGGCTGCTGGCATCGGCGTCGATCGTCAGCCAGACGATCGCGACCGCGCCGGTGCGCAGGTTCAACTGGAACTGCAGCGAGCTCGGATTCGCGAGTTCGGGTTCGGCGTAGTTCTCGACCGCGTCCCAGGTCAGGTACAGCATCGTGTCGGCGCCGACGACCTTCTCTTCTGCCTTGATCAGACCACTGCCGGGCTCGTCGACGCGGAAGTCGTGCCACGACCAGAATGCCGGCGCCGCGGCCCCCAGCATCGCCGACGGCGTGGGCTGATAGCGGACCGAGCCCGGAAACGTCTGCGGCGCCGACCCCAGCGACACGACGCCGTTCTCGTGCACGCGCAGGCTCGCCGCGGGCCCCCACGGCGTCGGCAGCGGCGACGACGGCACGTAGGAGACTTCGCCATCGTCGGTCAGCGGCAGCACGATCGGCGTCGACGGCGGATCGAACGTCGCGCCGCCCCACGCCACCGTGTAGCCGCTGCCGGTCGGCAGCAGCTGCATCGACTGTCCCGACAGCGCCGTCGCGGCTGCGCTGGCATCGGCGAAGAACTGGTACAGCGAGTCACTGTGCGCATAACACCCCTCGCCGACCGACGCGTGCGAGGCCGGCGCCTGCTGGCACGACGTCGTCACGCGGTAGCCGAGGCCGGCCGGCACGAACGAAATCGTCCGGTACGCGAGATCGAACGTGCCGGGCGCGAACACTTCATAGGCGAGGCCCGTGCCGCTCGCGGCCGCGCTCGACAGGTCGAGCGGGCCCGTATCGGCGATCGCGTTCCCCACCGACACGCCGACGACGGCGTCCAGGAAGTAGCTGCCGGTGTCGCACGCGCCGTACGCGAACGCCACTGCCCCGCTATCGAACAGTTCGAGCCCGAACGAGACCGGCGGCGCGTCGAGCGGCCACTCGCAGCAGTCGCGCCACACGATCGCGCAGCGCCCGGGCACCGCGGTGTCGATCGTCACGCTCCAGTCGACGCCGGGGAAGAACGCGTCCCACAGATCGCTCCAGAACGGCGCCAGCCGCGGCGACGCACCGCTCTGGCCGCGCAATTCCGCGACGCTGCCGTGCTGTGCCGGCGACGCGTCGGTGGCCGCGCTGCCGGTGGTCAAGAACACGACGCCGTTGGTGCCGACGACCGCGTGCGTGAACGGGCCGCCGACGGCGCCCGCCATCGGGAACGTGAACCCCAACGCGACCGGCGCCGAGAGCGCCTCGTCGCGATTGGCAAGCGCGACGGGCAGCCCTGCCGTGGGCAGGCACTGTGCCGCGGCAGGCACCGACAGGACGAGGCTGACGATGACGACGATCGAGCGGTACGGCATGGCGACGGCGAGGCGCGAGAGACCTCGGCGAGCGGGCGGCTCCCCGGTCCACTGGCACGGTAGCCGGGCGCGGTAGTCGGCGACAAGGAGGTCCGGCGAGGCGCCGAGAGTCCGCGGACGCGCCTCGGCCGGCCCCGAGGATCTGCCCCAGCACTCGATCGGGGCTCGGCGCTCGGGTTGCCCGGCCGCGCCCGCGGATCCGCGACCCCGCCGCACGACGCGAACTGGCACCGAAGCGTGACGCAGCGCTTCGGCGCAGGAACACTGCCGCGGCGCCCGCGGGGCGCGCCTGTCCGTCACGGCGCCGGGAACGACGGTTGCGAAGGTGCGGGCGGTTCCATCCTCGAGGTGTCATGTCCCTGCGCGCCCTCTCGTTCGCCCTGTCCCTGCTCTGCATTGCCACGCCTGCCCGGGCCCAGAGCCCGTTCCGGTACAACCGAAATGCGCCGATGGCCCAAGTCACGGTCGGATACGACGTCTGCACCGGGGACGTCGACGGTGACGGCGACGTCGACCTCGTGATCGGCAACGACCACGACCCCAACCAGCTGTTCCTCAACGATGGGCGGGGCGGATTCGTCGACGCGACGGCGGGCCGCCTGGTGACGCCGTCGACGCCGAGTCCGCAGGGTTGGTCCAACTCCACATATGAAGTCGACCTCGCGGACATCGATGGCGACGGCGACCTCGATCTGCTCGTGACCAACGACCACGACGTCGTCGACTGGGTCTACACCAACAACGGCCAGGGCTTCTTCACCGATGTGACGGCAACCGCGGCCCCCGCCCATGTCGACTACGGCGTCGACCAGGTGGTCGCGGACTTCGACGGCGACGGCGACGTCGACTGGATGGTCTGCAACCTGGGTTACGTTCGGCTGCTGCTGAACAACGGCGCCGGCGTGTTCGCCGACGCGCCAGCCGGCAGCGTGCCGACTGGCATGTCCGGCGACAACCGGAGTTCCGCTGTGGACCTCGACCAGGACGGTGACCTCGACGTGCTGCTCAGTGGCGGCGGATGGTACGGAGCCACTCCGCGGATCCTCGTCAACCAGGGCGGCGCCATGTTCACCGCGCTGCCGGCCGCGCCGCCGCTCAGCGGGCTCGTGTTCGCGGCCGACGTCGACGGTGACGGCCGACCCGACCTGATCACCCAAGGCACCAAGCTGCTGCGCAACCTCGGCGGGCTCACCTTCTCGCCCGCCGTCAACCTGCCGGGCTCGGTCGTGACCAGCGCCGATTTCGATCGTGACGGCGATGTCGACCTGCTCGGTGCGAACGCGCTGTTGGTCAACGACGGCACCGGCGCCTTCACGCCGATCGCGCACTCGCTGACGCTCCACCAGGACACGGCCTGCGTCGCGGACCTCGACGGGGACGGCGATGCCGATGCAGTCAGCGTCTCGTGGAGCGGCGGACGCTCGCTGACCAACTTCTTCCACCAGGTGCACACACCGGTCGCCCCGACACTCGGCAGTCCATACTCGATCCAGTACTTCGCACCGGTACGCCCGTCGCCGGTGTTCTGGGGACCCGGCGTCGCCAATCAGGGTGGCCTGCAGCCGTTGCCCGGCTTTCAGGGCATGCTGCGGCTGGATCCGGTGGGAGCCGTGCCGCTGTGGACGCTGGTCTCGACGACGGGCCTGGAGACGATCACGTGGACGATCCCGAACCTGGCAGCGCTGATCGGCACCGAGCTGCACTACCAGGCCGTCGTGGTCGATCCGCTGCTTCCCGCCTGCCTCAGCAACGCGGTCCGCGACGTCATCCAATGAGCAGGCCGGCACCCTCGCATCGTCGACCCGACTCGCCCGGCACGCCGCGAACACTGCAGTGGAACCCACGATCGAGCGCCGACGGTCTTCGACCTGCCGGCACCCAGGCACCGAGGCCACAGCCGCGACACCGCGATCGCTGAGCAGCGCCACGAGCCGCATCCAACGCTCTCGTCCTGCCCGGCGCGGAGCTGCAGGTCCGCACGCGGACCGCGGCGACGGCGCGAGTTCGCCACGCTGCGCCCGCCCGCCGGCGAGCCGGCCGTCGCGCTACTTGCCTCGCTTCGGCTCGGGCAGCATGCACTCGAGCACCTTCGCGCCGAATGCGACCACCAGACGCAGTTCGCCCTTCGCCAGCGCGGCTTCGCGCAGCTCGAGCACCTCGGCTTCCGTGGTGACGGTCGCCTCGACCGGCGCCACGGTACCCTCGACGATGCCCGCGCTGTCCGGGGCCATGACCGGCGCTTCGAGCGTCTTCGGCGCCTGCATCCACGGGACCAGGCGTACCTTGTCGCCGTCGAGGACCACGTTCCAGGCGTCGGCGACGCCCTTGCCCAGCACCAGGGACGCGATCGGCACCGCGCCCCGTTCGAGGTTGGTGGTCGGCACGGTGAACACGGCCAGCTTGCCGCCCGTCACCGACACCGTCTTGTTGCCGAGCACGAGCACGTCGCCGCGCCATTCGTCGGCGCCGAACCGGATCACCATCTGCGCCGGCTGGTTGCCGGCGACGGCCGCCCCCTTCTTGCCGAGCTCGATGGCGAGCCGCTTGGCCGGCTTGTTGGTCTTGCCGAGCGCGCCGGGGATCTGGACCGCCTCGCCGCCGCCCAGCGCCGAATGGCTGCCGTCGGCGACGACCACACACTTGGTCGCGTCCTGGCGCAGCAGCGTGATGCGGTAGGCCCCCGGCGCGATCCACCGGTCGCCGACCAGGATCGGCATCGCCGACTGCAGGGTGCTCGCGTCGTGCGACGCGCCGAGCCGCCAGGGCGCGCCGACCTTCAGCTCGTCGAGCGAGTGCTGGCCGACCGGCAACGACTCGTAGCCGATCTTCGCCGTCCGCTTCGCCCACTCGAACGTCGCTTCCTCCTTCTGCGCGGGCAGCGTGATCGACAGCATGACGAACCAGAACGGCAGGCAGTGCACTACGGTCATTCGGGCGTTTCCTCCGCGGCGCGGCAGCGTAGCGCGACGGCCGTCGAACACCGCCGATTCCCCGGCCGCGAGCCCATCGCGTGCCCGAGCAGCCTGTGGCGCGCCGTCCGCCGAACCGCTACAGAACGCCCCTCGATGACCACCACCTCGTCCCGTTCGCCCTCCGTCCTCGCCCTCGCAGCCCTGTTCCTGGCCGGCTGCGAGAACACGGCCGCCGCCTTGCGCGCCGCACCGAACCGCAGCGCCTTGCCCGACCACGCGACCGTCACCGCGGCGCTGCGCGAAGTCGTGGCGGAGACCAACGGCGGCTTCGGCCTGCAGATGTGGGCGACGATCGTCGATCGTGACGGCGTCGTGCACGTCGTCGCCCGGAGCGGCGCGGACCGCGGCGACCAGTGGCCGGGCAGCCGCGTGATCTCGGCCCAGAAGGCCAACACCGCCAACGCGTTCTCGCTGCCGGGCCTGTCGCTGTCGACGGCCAACCTGTTCGCCGCCGTGCAGCCGGGCAACAGCCTGTTCGGGCTGCAGGAGAGCAACCCGGTCGACACCACTGCCGCCTATGCCGGTGACGCGGCGATGTTCGGCACCGCGCACGATCCGCTGGTCGGCCATCGGATCGGCGGCGTCAACGTGTTTGGCGGCGGCCTCGCGCTCTACGGCAAGGGTCAGGTGCTGCTCGGCGGCATCGGCCTCAGCGGCGACAGCTCGGTCGCCGACCACGTGATCGCGTGGAAGCTGCGCAAGCGGCTCGGGCTCGACTTCGTGCCTGGTGGCGTCAGCCCGACCAAGGACGACAACATGGTGATCGACTTCGAGAACGGCAAGAGCGCCAGCGGCTGGGGCCACGCGGCGACGACGCCCGAGGCGACGAAGATCGTCAACGCGCTGCCGACGACGCATCCGATCGCCCGCTGACCGGCGGTTTCGGCGCCGCGCGCCGGCGCCGAAGACCTCACGGGATGTCGTCGCAGCGCACCCGATGCAGCACACCGTGCCCGGTGCCGGCGGCACGGGCGACTTGCTCACGAGCAGCTGGGTGCAGGGCCGGCTCGGCGCGCACGCCGGACGATCACGGACCGAACAGCTCCCACTCGCGCTGCAGCGTCGTCGTCACGGAGTCGTAAGTCGGCATCATGTGGGCACGCGAGATCCGCCGTCGCCACAGGATGCGGCTGAGTTCGCGCGCCTCGGCGTGTGGCAGGTCGAAGCGGCGCACGGTGCCGGGCCCGAGGCACTGCAGGGCGTCCAGCAGGTCGGGCCACGCGCCGTCCGCTTCGAAGTGCGACTCGGCATGCGCATGCAGCAGGAACAGACCACTCTGCGCGTGCAGGAACGTCACGTGGCTGCGCGGCACCTGCACCAGCGCCAGTTCGCCGCTCTCGCGCGCCCGCACGCGATCGATCGCCCACACCGAGAGCACGCCGGTCCCGTCGCGCGGCACGTTCTCGGCGGCGAAGAACGCGGCCACGGCGGAATCGCGCGTCCAATCGAGCAGCCGCGTCGGGATGCCGTGGTGCTGCGCCAGCGCGAACGCACTGTTCGCGGCGAGCGGGCTCTTACGCGATGCCCGCTCGTCGTGGCGCACGTGGGGGCGCGCGATCGCGAGCAGTTCTTCGCGCCAGTGCGGATCGCCGGGATCGAACTTCGTCGGCAGCTGGTCGTGGTCGGGCACGGGGATGCCGAGGTCGTCGGCGAGCGAAGCGAAGGCGCTGACGACCGCGATCTCCGCCTGCACCAAGAGCCACAGTTCGTGGAAGCGGTGCTGGATCGTGCCTTCGGCCGGTCGCCCGGGCTCGAACGCCTCGAGGGTCGCGCGCATGCGGCCGAGCGACCCGTCGGGCCTGGCCTGGTCGGCCCGCCACGCCTTCGGCTGCAGCCGCCAACGCGAGTCGCCCTGACCGCGGAACAGCCAGCGACTGGCGAACCCGCCGCCCTCGTTCCATTCGGCCCGCGACACGTCGAGGGCGTCGAGGAACTCGCGCGCCGTCGCGAACGCACGCACTTCGAGGCCGGCGGTGCTCATGGTGCGGCAGCAGCATCGGAGCGACGATGCGGCCCTGCAAGGACAACGTCCGGGACCGGGGAACGCGTGCCGCAGCAGTCGACCCGCCGCTGGATTCTCCGCCGATTCTGCACGCCGCCCGGCCCGCATCGCGAAGAGCAGGGATTCGACCTCGCACCGGGACACCGGTCTGCCCGCTCGGCGCGAACTCGCCTCCAGGACTCGGTCATCGGCGGCCACGGAGCAGCCAATTCGCACTCGAACTGCCTCGGCTGGGTTTCCGGACAGCACGGTTCCCCGAGAGCGATCAGGCGATGGCGCGCGCCAGGACATTGCCTTCAGGCACCCACACGAACGTCAGGAGAGCCCTTTTTCAAAGGGTCGCTAAGCGCGCTCCGCCACCACGAGCACGAACAGCGCCTGACCCCTAGGTGGGTCCGGGTCCTCCATGATGTAGGAGCGGCTCTCTGCGCAGCTGCGCGACGCGAACGACTGGATCGACTCATCGCCGCGGCGTTCCGAGTACCAGTTCGCCAAGGCGCTCACGGTCCTCCCCCCATCCGCTACGTAGACATCGCCTCCGAGGATCGTGTCCCCTTCGGATTCCACGAGGTCGACTGCTCGCAGAGCGTCCTCACGACCCAAGGCCCTCTCGTCCGGACCAAACGCACCGAGAGACACCCCTCGGCGCTCCAGGAACTCTCGCCAGGTTGACGGTGCACTCATGGTGTCCTCGGATGAAACTGCCGTCGTTGAACACGGTCAGGGGTGCCTGAAGATCCACTTGCCTGGCTCCTGTCTCGTCACGGCAACCTGCTCCGAACGAATGTCGGCGATCTTGGAACCCAACCAATCGCTTCCGGCTGACAAGATCGCGGCACCGCGGTCGCCGACGGCGCGCACCGCCGAGCTACGAAGAGCATCCAGCTCGACCCCCCGTTCTCGGCTCTCGGGTCATGAACCCAGACGCCCCCTCTCAGAGTCCGAGAGCACTCCCGGCCGGTTTCGGCTCTCGACCTGTTGACCCGGGTTCGCGCCACGGCCGTCATTCCCGGAACCCCCATCGCCGCATACACCCGCCTGCGGCCGACCTACGCACCCTTCGTACAGCACAACGCCCCGGGGCTTTCGGCTCCAGGGCGTTCGCTTCGATCTGAGTGGTAGCGGGGGAAGGATTCGAACCTTCGACCTTCGGGTTATGAGCCCGACGAGCTACCGGGCTGCTCCACCCCGCGTCGTCGAGGCAAAGACAATACTGCGTCCCCATCCCGACACAAGCGAGTTCTCGGCATTCTGCCGGCGCGTCAGTTCGCGCCCCGCAGCTGCTGGAACTGCGTCCGCAGCTCCGCCGGGCAGTCCCCCGCCGAGAACAGCCCGACGTAGGGCTCCGATTGCGCCACGAGGTCACCCTGCGCGTCGGGGTTCACCTTCTTCACGTGCTGCATCCACTCGAGCAGCCGCGGGCGGAACGCCAGGTCTTCGGGCGGAGTCGCCTTCCAGATCGCCAGGAACAGGCCCAGCGCCGCGGCCTTGTCCGTCGCGAACCACACGCGCGCGATGCGCGACTGCAGGTCCAGCACCGACGGGTCCGTCGGCGGCTGCACGGACAGCTCGCTGATCCACTTCGCGGCGGCGTCGGGCTTGTTGAGGGCCAGCTGGGCCTCGGCGGCGAGCACCCGCATGCGATCCCGCTCGGCCACGCTCATCGGCGTCCGGCCCGAGCCGTTCGCCAGCCAGACACTCGCGCGCTGGGCCGCCTCGGCGAACTTGCCGCCCGCCAGCTCGACTTCGAGCCGCAGCAACCGGTGCGACGACTCGTCGAGCCGCTGGGCTTCGTCGACTCCATCGAGCGCGCCGAAGGCGATGCGCACGTCGCGGGCTTCCTGCTGCAGGGCTTCACTGCTGGTCCAGGACTCCTTCGCCGGCTTCAGCCGCGCGGTCTGGATGATCAGCTGCATCGCCATGCGGCTGACCTCGGCCAACGAGGCGTCGCTGCCGTTCACGTGCCGCGCCAGGTCTGCCGCACCGTGGTTCTGCAGCACCAGCCGCGCGCTCTGCCGCTTCTCGAACGCGACCAGGGTCCGCGTCGCCGCGATCCACTGGCCTCGCTCGGCCAGTTGACCCGCGGCGATCGTCGCCAGAGCCTGCAGCAGCGGCTCCATGCGCTGCTCGCGGTCCGCCGCAGCGGCCTCGGCGGGCTCGGTCAGCAATCGGTTCAGCGCCCCGATCGCGTTCTCCGCCATCGCCGGCTCGCGGCCGCAGGCCAGCAAGCAGCTGACCAGCGAACGGAACACGGCCGGGTTCGCTTCGCCGCGGATGCGCTCGCGCAGCACCGCGATCGTGTCGCGGATCCAGTCGAGCCGGCGCGGGTCCAGCGACTCCGGCAGCCGCACCAACGACTCCGCCGCCTGCAGGCGCAGGTCGTCGGCGGGATCCTGCAGCAACTCCTGCATCGCTGCCACCCAGGCCTCGGCAGCACTCTCCTGGTTGCGCCAACCACGCAGCTGGATCAGGCAGGTCGACCGGAACTTCGTCTCCTGGCTCGCATCCTTGACCAGCGCCAGCAGCAACTCGAACAACTCCGGCACCCGCTGTTCGGCCGCATCGAGCGTCTGTGCCAGCAGCAGTCCCGCGCTGCGGACCTCGGCGTCGGCGGCGGTCCGGCACGCGGCATCGACCAGCGCGAGCCACGCTTCCTTGTCGGGATCGTTCGCGGTCGGGGCCGTCCAGCGCGGCACGCCGCGCGACGACAGCGTCGCCAGCGTCGCGAGCAGCTGCGCGCGGACTTCGGCACCGCGCCGCAACAGCGCCATCGCGTGGCGCACGAGCCGTCCGCGCGTCTCGAGGTTCGGGAACCGGCGCAGACCCCGCAGCGCCGCGAGCTGCAGCTCGACGTCGGCCCCGTCCAACTGCTGCAGCAACTGCGTCGTGACTTCGGCGGCGAGTTCGGTTTCGTCGCTGCGGCTCAGGTACGCCGCCACTTCCAGCAGCAGCGCGCGCCGGTTCGCCTGCTCGGGGGCGACGATGCGGAAGCGTTGCAGCACCGCGCGGCAGAACGCCTGGCGCGGTGCCGCTTGCCCTTCGGCAGGCAGGCCGCCCGCGAGCGCCGCCTGCAGCTCCGCGAGGCACGCGTCGAGCACGGCCGGATCGTCGACCAGCGTGCGCGCCTGGATCGCGTCCCAGTCGATGCCCGGCGTGCTCGCGGCGTGGGCGCGCACGAACTCGCGCGCCATCTCGATGCGCATCTGCGCCAGCTCGGCGCGCAGGCGCTCGAGCGGCCGCGGCCCGAGCCGGGCGGCGTGTTCGGCGAGGTCGACGTAGCGCACGTCGCCGTTCTGCTGGAACCACGCCTCGAACTGCGCCTTGGTCTGGAACTCCGCGTCGTGGTAGGTCAGCCACTGCAGCGCGCGCCGCGCTTCGGTGCGCACCGGTTCTTCGGGTGCTTCGAGGTGGTCGGCGATCACCTGCGCCAGCGACACCTGCTGCAGGTCGGCGAGGCACCGCAGCAGTTCGATCCGCGTCTCGACGCTGCAGGCCGGCAGCACGAGGCGAGCCGCGAACTCGAGTTCGCGTGCCGGCACGCGCCGCAGGCACTGCCGCGCGGCCGCGCGGACCGGATTCACGGTGCGGTCGTCGAGCGCCAGTCCGATCTCCGCCCACAGCGGAGCCAGCGCATCGAGGTAGCCGGCCAGCACCTGCCGTCGCACCTGGTCGGTGGCGCCGCCGAACCAGCCCTTGACCGGGCCGAGCACGTGCTGACCGAGTGCGGTCAGGATCGTCTCGCGCACCTGATCGGGATCCTCGCGCCGCAGCAGGAACTCCTGCAGCACACGGTGCGCAGCCGCGTCGCTGCGGCCGAGCAGGGTCGCGGTGGCGCTCTCGCGCGCGTCGCGGCCGTCGATGCCGGAGCGGTTCAGCATCTCGCGCAGGCGCTCGAGGTCCTGCACCAGCGGCGGCTCCTGTGGCGCCGACACCTGCACCGTGAGCGCGGGCACGGCCGGCAGCGCACGCAACGGTGGCAACGGGGCCAGGGCGAACCCGGCCGCGGTCGCCGTCCGAACGAGCCAATGCACCTTCGTCACCGCCATCGCGCGCTACGAGCCTCCACACTGCCTGCGCCGGCTGGTCGGCGCCACACCCACCCAGGCCAGCATCCTACCGGGAACGCACCGAAGCGCAGCATCGGCATTCGATGTTGACCAGGTGCAGCGCGAACGCAGCGCAGCGACGAAACCTCCCGACGCTTCCGCCCGGCGCGCGGACGGTCAGCCGCCCGGCACGACGACGCGCGCCGCCTTGGCCTTGCCGACCTGCAGCACGTAGCTGCCCGGCCCGAGCTGCGCCTTCGGATCGTTCACGACGGTGCCGTCGACCCGGACACCGCCGCCCTGCACCAGCCGACGGCCGTCGCTGTTCGAGCTGCAGAGACCGGCCACGGCCAGCGCCGCGGGCAGCCACAGGGTGCCGTCGCGCATCAGCCCGGCGTCGACCGCCACGGTCGGCAGGTCGCTCGGCAGGCCGCCGTCCCGGTGCACGCGGTCGTACTCGGCGCGCGCCGCTTCGGCGCCCGCAGCGCCGTGGTAGCCCGCCACCACCGCCGCCGCGAGCGCGAACTTGGCCTCGAGCGGGTTGCGGCACAGCGCCTCGACGCGTTCGGCCGGCTCGTCGGTGAGCAGCAGGAAGTACTTGCCGAGCAGGTCGTTCGGCACGCGCATCAGCTTGCCGAACTGCACCGGTGCCGGCTCGGCGATGCCGACGTAGTTGCCGAGCGACTTCGACATCTTCTGGCTGCCGTCGAGGCCCTCGAGCAGCGGCATCGTCAGGCACACCTGCGGCTTCTGGCCCTCCTGGCTCTGCAGATCCCGGCCGACCAGCAGGTTGAACAGCTGGTCGCTGCCGCCGATCTCGACATCGCAGCGCAGTTCCACCGAGTCCCAGCCCTGCAGCAGCGGGTAGAGGAACTCGTGCACGGCGATCGGCTGCCGTTCGCGATGGCGCTTCTGGAAGTCGTCGCGCTCGAGCATGCGAGCGACCGTGTAGCGGCTCGCCAGCGCGATGCAGTCCATGAACGACTGGCGGTGGAACCACTCGCCGTTCTCGCGCTCCTCGATGTTGCCGATGTCGAGTACGGCACCGACCTGCTCGCGGTAGGTGCGCTTGTTGGCTTCGACCTGCTCGCGGGTCAGCGGCGGCCGCGTCTTGTTGCGGCCCGACGGGTCGCCAACCATCGCCGTCGCGGTGCCCCACAGCACGATCACGCGGTGGCCGAGACGCTGGAAGTCGCGCAGCTTGCGCAGCGGCACCGTGTGCCCGAGGTGGATGTCGGGCGAACTCGGGTCGATGCCGAACTTGACGCGCAGCGGCCGCCCTTCGCGGCGGCTCGCTTCGAGGCGCTGCCGCAGGTCGCTCTCGTCGACGAGGTCGACCGTGCCGCGACGCAGCACCGCCAGCTGCTCTTCGACGGGAGGGAAGTTCACGCCCGCTGCTTAGCGGCGCGCCTGCCACCAGGCAAGCCACGCATCGCGATCCCCCGCCGGCAGCCGCACGCCGGTCACTTCCTGCAGCGCCGCCATCGCCACCAGCGCCTGCTCTTGGCGGCCGAATCGCACCTGCTCGACCAGCAGGTCGGTCGCGGCGTCGCGGTCGGCCGCGGGCACGAAGCAGGCCGCGACGAAGACGTGCGCGAAGTGCGCCGCGTCGCCGCGCCGCAGCGCCTCGCGCAGCGTCGCCAGCGGCGCCCGCGCGATCGCCTCGTGGCCGGCCGGCCACAGGGTCAGCGTCGCCGCCGCGATGCCCGTGCGCTGGACCGGCGCGCGGGCCCCCTCGACCTCGACGTGGCCCGGCATCAGGTCGACGCGCAGGTGCACGACGCGGCGCACCGCGAAACCGGCGGCGACGTCGAGTTCGATCGGCACCACCAGCGGTTCGCCGCCCGCGAACGCGCAGGCTTCGGGCAGCCATGCGAACTCCTGCGTGTGTGTCGAGCGCGTGCTGCCGTCGACGAACGTGTCGTCGAGCGTGATCGCGACCGCGAAGCCGCACGCGTCGTCGTCGCCGCGACCACCGAGTCGCACCGGCATCGGCGGTGCCGGCAGCGTCAGGTCGAACGAGAACCGCTGGCCCAGCACCGGCGCCGCCGGCGCACCGCCGTCGGCCGGCGGCAATGCCAGCGTCGCGGTCGCGAGCAGGTGCTCCTGCCAGCGCAGCGCGCGGGCGACCGCGCCGTAGCCGCGCACGACTTCGGCGATGCGCGGCGGCAGGTCGGGGCGATCGTAGGCGGCCAGCAGCGCTTCGAGTTGCACGCGGTCGCGGTCGTCGACCGCGGCCTGCAGCCGCTGGAACAGGCTGCCGTAGAACTCGAACAGCAGAGTCTGGTCGGCGCCGACGGTGTCGCCGAACGGGATCGTCTGCGCGACGGCCGGCACCGCCGGCACCTTCACGTCGGTCAACAGCGGCGCTTCCTCGTAGGTCGTCACGCAAGCCGCGGCGACCAGCGCCGCGACCTGCGCACCGAGGAAGCGCCGCCGGCGCGGCATCAGGCGTCCGACGAAGTGTCGGTGCGCTTCTGCGCCTCACGCGCACTGACGCGCTGGCCGATGCCCTTCAGCTGGTCGGCGAGCGAACCGAGCGCCGGCGTCGGCGACGGCTCCGGCGCACGCTGCGTGGCCTCGCCTTCCTCGCTCTCGTCGAAGTGGGCCTGGATCAGCGTCAGGCCGATCTTCCGCTCGTCGGTGTCGATCTTGATGATGCGGACCTCGACGCGCTGGCCGACCTTGACCACTTCCTCGGGGTTGTCGACCTTGTGGTCGGCCAGCTCCGAGATGTGCAGCAGGCCTTCGAGGCCCGGCTCCAGTTCGACGAACACGCCGAAGTTGGTGATCTTCGTGACCGTGCCCGGCACCGAATCGCCGATGTGGTAGCGCGCCGGGATGTCGCCGCTCCACGGGTCCTGCTGCAGCTGCTTCAGGCCGAGCGCGATGCGCTTCTTCTCCTGGTCGACCGACAGCACGACGCACTCGATCTCCTCGCCCTTCTTCACGACCTCGCTGGGGTTCGTGATCTTGCGCGTCCAGCTCATGTCGGTGATGTGCAGGAGGCCGTCGATGCCTTCCTGCAGCTCGATGAACGCGCCGTAGTTGGTGAGGTTGCGCACCTTGCCGCGGATGACCGTGCCGGGCGGGTAGTGCTCGGCGACGAGGTCCCACGGGTTCACCTCGGTCTGCTTCATGCCGAGGCTGATGGTCTGCTTCTCGGTGTCGATCTCGAGCACGACCACCTCGACCTTGTCGCCCTGCTTGACGACCTCGTTCGGGTGGTTGACGCGCTTGGTCCACGACATCTCGGAGATGTGCACCAGGCCTTCGACGCCGTCCTCGAGCTTGACGAACGCGCCGTAACTCATCAGGTTGACGACCTCGCCCTGCACGCGCTTGCCGATCGGGTACTTGTCGGTGATGTTCTCCCACGGCGAAGCCGACTTCTGCTTCATGCCGAGCGCGATGCGCTCGCGTTCGCGGTCGATCTTCAGCACCTTGACCTCGACCTCGTCGTCGAGCTTCAGCATCTCCGACGGGTGGTTCACGCGGCCCCACGACATGTCGGTGATGTGCAGCAGGCCGTCGATGCCGCCCAGGTCGACGAACACGCCGAAGTCGGCGATGTTCTTGACGATGCCGGTGCGGACCTGACCTTCGGCCAGCTCGGTCAGCAGCTGCGCCTTCTTGGCCTCGCGCTCTTCCTCGATCAGCTTGCGGCGCGAGATGACGATGTTCATGCGCTCTTCGTCGATCTTGATGATGCGCGCCTCGATGTCCTTGCCGATCCAGTCGCCGATGTCACCGGCGCGGCGGATGTTGACCTGCGACGCCGGCAGGAACACCGGCACGCCGATGTCGACCAGCAGGCCGCCCTTGATCTTGCGCAGCACCAGGCCCTTGACCGTGTCGCCTTCCTTGTGCGTCTGGATGATGTTCTCCCAGCCGCGGATGCGATCGGCCTTGCGCTTGCTGAGCAGGATGTAGCCCTCGGCGTCGTTGATCTGCTCGACGAGGCACTCGATTTCCATGCCCGGTTGCACGGCCAGCGGATCCGGGAACTCGTCGAGGGCGATCTGGCCCTCGGCCTTGTAGTTCACGTCGACCACCACGGTGCCGTCCTGCTGCACCTTGATGACCTTGCCGCGGACGATCTTGTTGGGCGCCAGCTCGGCCACGGTCTTGCCGATGGCGTGGTCCAGTTCGGCCAGCGTGGCGGTGCCGAGCGCCTCGGACGTCAGCCGCGACAATTCGTCGGCGGACATCGCGAACTTCTTGATCAGATTCTTGCCGTGCATCAAACGAAACGGGGTTGAAGGGAGGAGGGGAAACAACCGACGGAAAGCTGCACCGCACCGACGGCGAAGTTGCCGGGGCGAGGTGCGACCACAATGCCGGCGGCCGGACCATCCGGACACCGGTTGTCGGTGACGAGGCTCATGCCCCGCCACCGGCGGAAGACGATTTGGATTCGGATCGATCGGCAGCGGCTGCCACCTCGCGCAAGGGCGCATGCGCCAGCTGCGCGACTTCGCGCCGCAGCGCCTCGACGCCACCCGGCGCCAGCACCCGTTCCGCCGACCACGGCTGACCGAAGCGGACCACGACCTTGCGTGGCCGCGGCAGCCAGGCCTTGCGCGGGAACGCGCGGCTCGCGCCGTCGATGCCGACCGGCAGCACCGGGGCGCCGGTGCGGCGGACCAGGAACTCGACGCCGGTGCGGAACGGCGCGACGGAACCGTCGGCGCTGCGCGTGCCCTCGGGGAAGATGCCGACGACCTCGCCGGCCTTCAGGCAGTCGGCAACCAGCCGCATCGCGTCCTTCGACGGCGCGTCGCGGTCGATCAGCGTGACGCCGACCTGCGCCAGCCACCAGCGCATCGGCCCGAGCTTCGCGAGCCCGGCCTGCGCCAGGAAGCCGACCCAGCGACTGGCCGTGATGCCGATCAGCGGCGGGTCCAGGTAGCTCGAGTGGTTGGCGACGATCAGCACCGGCCCGCTGGCCGGCAACCGATCGCGGTGCTCGACGCGGAGCCGGAACCAGACCTTGCTGAACGCCAGCACGAGGTACTTCGACAGGTTCCAGACCAGCGCGCTGCGCTGCACGCGCCGCAACGGCGCGCGGCCACCGCGCGGCTCGGCCTCGGCGCTGGGCGCCGGACGCGTCGCTTCGGCGGTCATCGCGCCTCCCGCAGCCGTTCGGAGCTGCTGGTGCGGACGAACTCGAGCAGCTTCGCCACCACGGCCTCGGTCGTGAGACCGGTGGTGTCGACGTAGAGCGCGTCCGGCGCCTGCCGCAGCGGCGCATCGGAGCGCGTGCTGTCGAGCCGATCGCGCACGTTGATCTCGTCGAGAACGTCTTCGGCGCTCACCTGCCGCCCCTGCCGCTCGAAGTCGCGGCTGCGGCGGCGCGCCCGTTCGCTCGGCGCGGCGTCCAGGTAGACCTTCCACCGGGCCCGCGGGAACACCACCGAGCCCATGTCGCGGCCTTCGGCCACGACGGGCCCCTTGACGGCCACACCGCGCTGCAGATCGCGCATCGCGGTGCGGACGAACGGCAGCGCGGAGACGGCGCTGACCTGCGATTCGACTTCGCGCACCCGCAGGTGGTGCGTGACGTCGCGTCCGTTCAGCAGCACGCGGCCCGCGTCGAGTTCCAGCCGAGCACCCGACAATGCGCGCCGCATGCGTTCGGCGCCGCGGTCGGGTTCGTCGGCGCACTCGGCCGGCGCACAACCGGCCTGCAGGAAGTGCCACGTCACCGCGCGGTACATCGCACCGGTGTCGAGGAACGCGAACCCGAGCTCGCGCGCGAGCAGCCGCGCGACGGTGCTCTTGCCGGCGCCGGACGGTCCATCGATGGCAACGACCTGCGTCGGTGCGAGCGGATGGGTGTCGGCAGCGGCAGAGGACACGCGGTGGAGCGGGGAGAGTTCGTGGAGTACGGTCGATCCGATTTGGAAAAGATCGCGGCCGGACCGCGACCGCGGCCGACGATCCGGCGTCGGAACCCGTCCGACGAAAGGGGCGAGGAGTCTAGCCGGGTGCGGACATCGGCCGCAACCCCGATCTGCCGACACTGCCGGCAGCACTCCGCGGGCCGAGGGGAACTGATGACCTGCGTGGATCACGGCCCAGCCGGTCCAGGTTCGACGGGGGCTGCGGGGCGCAGACCGGTCCGGTCAGCGCCGGGCAACCGCCACCTCCCGAAGCGTCCGGGCCGGTGATCCACGCAAGTCATCAGTTCCGGAATGAGCCCCGCTGCGGCCGGGGCTTGGCGGGAGCAACCCGGGCTCCACCCACCACCGCTGGTAGCCACACCCCGCTCCACCCCAATCAGACCTACCCTTCCCCCAACTGGTGCTTTCCCTGGCACAGCCCGTGGCAGCCCCGCCGCGGCCCTGCCCGGACCGGGCCCCGCCCGCACCGCGGCGCACCCGTTCCACGGCAAGCACGAGTCGCCTGGGCGGTCAGCTCGCGGCCAACGGGCAGGGCCGCGGCGTCGGCACGCGCGCCCAATGGCCGGATGGCTCGAACCGCACCGGCTCGAGCCGGCCGTCGCTGGCCCACAAGCCGATCGGATCGGCATCGAAGGCCGGCAGGACCCAGTAGTGGCGCCCAGCCATCTCGCCATGGGCGAAGTGATGGATGTGGCCGAACACCAGCCGGCCGCCGCTGGCAGCCAGCGCGGCGCCGACTGCCGAGATGGTCGGCAGGAACCGGGTCTGGTCGCCCGCCTGCACGACCGCCTGGCTGCGTGCCCGCGCACGCGCCGCTGCGGCCAGCGCCCAGCGCAGCGGCAAGCGCCGCGCGAGCGCACGCGTGCACGGGTGCCGCAGCCATCGTTTGGCACGCTGGTACGGCACGTCGTTCTGGCACAGCTCGTCGCCGTGCAGCAGCAGCGTCGGCACGCCGGCGAGTCGGACCTGCAGACCGCCGGGCACCAGGCGCACGCCGCTGGCCGCAGTGAACTCCGGCCCGAGCAGGAAATCGCGGTTGCCGTGCAGCAGCACGATCTCCGTACCGGCGGCGGTCGCGGCGGCGAAGCGCGCCGCGACGTCGCGCCAGACGCCGGTGCGCACCTGGCGCGCCGAGACGTACGAATCGAACAGATCGCCCAGCACGAACACCTTCGCCTGCGCGGCCGCCGCCGCGCGCAGCGCAGCGTCGAGGTGGGCGACGACGGCGCCCCCGTCGGCGGGCACGTGCAGGTCCGAGATCAGCACCGCCGCGGGCGCGTCGTCGCCCGCGAACAGCTGCGTGCCGAGCACTCGGGTCACCGAACGACCTCGAGCAGCAGCGCGCCGAACGGATCGAGGTCGAGGTCGAAGCGCGCAGCGTTGCCGAGCACGCCTTCGCCGGGCACGGCATCGAGCCGCCGCAGTTCCCGCTCGCCGCGCAGCAGCAGCTGCACCCGGCGCGGACCCTCGGCGCCGAGCCGCTGCAGCAGCGCCGGCGCCGCGTCGGCCTGCAGCCGGACGGCGAGCACTTCGCGCCCGTCGCCGAGCCGCAGCGTGCGGCGCAGCAGGCAGGTCGGCAGGCCGTCGCCGCGCACGTCGAACCGCGGCTCGACGGACGCGAGCTGCAGCACCGCCCGCACACGGCGGCGCAGTTCGTGCGCCGGCTCGATCGTGGCCTCGTCGAGGCGCCAGCGGTCGTAACCGCACACCGGCGCATTCAGGTAGACGGCGCGGCCGCGGCCGAGCACCGCCTCGAGGAACGCTTCGCCGCCCGAGCGCCGCTCGCCGAGCCCCCCCTTCAGGCCGAGCTCGGCCAGCGGCAGGCCGCGCTCGCGCGCGGTGCTGCGGCCCTCACGCACCAGCAGGTCGCGCCACGCGAGGCTGCGCTCGGTGATGCCGAACACGCCGTCGAGCCCACCCGCGTCGCGCCGCCGCAGCGTGTCGTCGTAGAGCGCCGCGCCGTGGTCCGCGAGCAGGGTGCCGCCCGCCCGCACCCACGCCTCGATCGCCTGCACGCAGCGATCGCTGAGCGCGATCGTCGCCGGCAGCACGAGGCAGCGCGGCCGTTCGCGCAACAGCCGCTCGGGCAGGTCCGACTCGGCGACGATGCGTGGCTCGATGCCGAGGTCCTGCAGCAGCCGGAGCCAGCCGAGCCGCGCGGCCTGGCTGGTGCTGTGCTCGCGTTCGTACGAACCCAGGCGCCGGATCCAGGTCAGCCCGTCCTGCGCCGAATCGAGCATCCACCACACGCGCACCGACGCCTGCGACTCGACCATCCACACCGCATCGGTCACCACGGTCGCACCGGCGCACGCGTCGAGCACCGGCCGCAGCGCGCGCAGTTCGTCGCGCAGCGCGATGCCGAACGGCGTCGGTGCCCGATCCGGTCCGGCGACGGCGACATCGTTCCACACCACGCAGCCGGCGAGGCCGTCGACGGCCATTGCCGCGAGATGGCCGCGCACGAACGCCGCCAGCGGCAGCGACGGCGGCGCGTCGGCCGCCGGCGCGAACAGCGTCGCGTAGCGCTGCGTGCCGGGCACCGCGAACGCGCGCACCAGCTCCGGCGCCCCGCCGATCGCGTACGGTTCGGCCAGCGTCAGCGCCGCCGCGAGCCGCGCCAGGTCGTTGCCGCCGAACGCACCGGGCACCTGCAGGCCGGTGAGGCCCACGGGCACGTCGGGCACGGCCGTGCGCACGACGGTGGCGATCGCCTGCACGGCCGCGGCGAACTGTTCGTCGACGAACTCCTGCCGCAACGCGAACGGCCGCAGGTCTGCCGGCAGCTGCACGTCGCCGAGTTCGCGCCGCCGCACCTGGTCGGTGGTCGGCAGCGCGACGTCGTCCCAGCTCGCGTAGAACGTGCCGAGCGCCTGGTTGGCCGCGTCGAGCGACTGCAGGCGCCGCCGCAGGAACTCGCGGAACGCCACCGCACAGTGTTCGCACCGGCAGGTGTCGAGCGGCGCGTCGTGCCGCGTGGCCGACGCTTCGTCGGCAAGCGCGACGAAGCGCAGGCCGGGGCCGCGCACGCGGGCCGCTTCGGCCGCCGCCTCGGCCGCGCGCGCCGCGACCAGGCCCGGCGTCGCGAAGCACGTCGGCCGCACCAGCGCGGCCGGATCGCGCGCGCGTTCGTAGGCCTGCAGCAGCGGCTGCCATTCGGCGTCGCGCAGCTCCAGCAGCCCCTTGCCGATCGGCTGGTCGAGGTAGTACCCGAGCCCCAGTTCGGCCAACGGCGCCGGATCGCCGCCGCGCGGCAGCTGCACGGCGTCGCAGCCGACGTCGCGCGCGACCGCAGCGCGGGCCGGATCGCCGCACCACAACACGGCGTGGAACCGCGGTGGTGCCTGTGCCGGCACCGCGACCCCGATCTCCAGCACGGCCGCCAGCACCGCGCCGAAGCCGCATCCCGACCGGCCGCTCATTCGATGCCGTAGTCCTTCAGCTTCTCCCACAGGACCTTGCGCGAGATGCCGAGCACGCCGGCCGCCTTGGTGCGGTGGCCGCCGACGCCGCGCAACACGAGCTTCAGGTGCTCACGCTCGGCCTCGACCATCACTTCGCGCAGCGACCGCAGCGCGGACGGCGGT
The DNA here is from genome assembly GCA_016794425.1 of Planctomycetota bacterium. Classification (GTDB taxonomy): domain Bacteria; phylum Planctomycetota; class UBA1135; order UBA1135; family UBA2386; genus JAEUHS01. The sequence goes on along the minus strand of JAEUHR010000058.1, from coordinate 144,286 downwards.
TCGAGCGCGGCGCGCCGCGATTTGTCGACCGGCAGCAGGTGCTCCTTCTTCAGCACGGTGGCGCCGCCCGACATCGCGATCGCCTGCGCGCACCGGTTCTCGAGTTCGCGCACGTTGCCCGGCCACGAATAGCCGGCCATCGCCTCGAGCACGTCGGTCTTGACCGTGAACGGCCGGCCGCCGCCGAGTTTCTCGAGGAAGTGCTGCACCAGCAGCGGCAGGTCGCCTTCGCGCTCGCGCAGCGGCGGCAGCCGGATCGGCACCACGTTGAGGCGGTAGTAGAGGTCTTCGCGGAACTTGCCGGCGCGCACGTGCTCGAGCAGCGGCACCTTGGTCGCCGCGACGACCCGGATGTCGACCCGGACCAGCGATTCGCCGCCGACGCGCTCGAACTCGCGCTCCTGCAGCACGCGCAGCAGCTTGACCTGCACCGACAGCGGCATGTCGTCGATGTCGTCGAGGAAGATCGTGCCGCCGTCGGCGACTTCGAAGCGGCCGCGCCGCTGCCGCTGCGCGTCGGTGAACGCGCCCTTCTCGTGGCCGAACAGCTCGGTCTCGAGCAGCGTGTCCGGCAGCGCGCCGCACGAGAGCGCGACGAACGCGCGGTCCTTGCGCGGGCTCAGCAAGTGCAGCGCGCGCGCGATGCGCTCCTTGCCGGTGCCGCTCTCGCCTTCGATCAGCACCGAGGCCTCGGTCGGCGCGACCGTGCGCACGGTCTTGACGACCGCCTGCATCGCGCGGCTCTGGCCGATCACACCCGGCAGCCCCTGGCCGGCGTTGCTCTGCAGCTCCTGCCGCAGACGCTGGTTCTCGAACAGCAGCGCGCGGAACTTGCCGATCCGCTTGAGCCGTTCGACCACGTGCTCGTTCAGGAACGGCTTCTGGATGTAGTCGTCGGCGCCGAGCCGCATGGCCTCGACCGCGTGCTCGACGGTCGCGTAGGCGGTCATCACCAGCACTTCGGTGTCCGGTCGGGCGCGCTTGGCGGCCGCCAGGACCTGCATGCCGTCGGCGCCGGGCAGGCGCACGTCGGTGATCACGACGTCGAACGACCGCTGGCCGAGCAGGTCGATCGCCTGCTTGCCACTGGCTTCGTGCTCGACCTCGTAGCCGGCCGCTTCGAGGTCGTCGCGCAGCGTCACGGCGATCGTCTGCTCGTCCTCGACCAGCAGGATCCGCATCGGTCCGTCGCTCATCGCCGGCACCTCGCACGGCCTTGCTGGCAATCGGACGCGGACACGAACTCGGTGGGTCGCCTCATCGACGCGGCAATCTACCGCCGGCCGCGGAACGCCGCCGCCCCTACCCGCGGAACCTAGCGCTGGTCCTGCTCGCCGGCTTCGCCGTCGCTGCGCAGCTGCACTTCGCCGAACGACACCACCTGGTCGCCGCCGTGCGCCAGTGCGTAGTCGAGGGCCGCCTCGGCCTGGGCCACGAACGTGTCGAAGAACAGCGTGGTTTGGTCGGTGCAGGCCGTGATACCGACCGACAGCGACAGCACCAGCTCGCGGCCGTCGACGCGGATCTCGAGTTCGCCGAACAGCTGCTGCAATCGCCCCGCGACGACGTGGGTCTGCGCCAGATCGGTGTGGGGCAGGATCAACAGGTAGCGATCGTCGTTGGTCGCGCCGAGCAGGTCGGCGCCGCGCGTCTTCTCGCGCACCAGCTGGGCCAGCGCCGAACGCACCGCATGCCGCAGTTCGACGCCGTGCAGATCGACGAGCTGGTGCAGCCGGTCGACCTGCATCAGGGCGCAGCCGAGCGGCACCCCGTGCCGGCGCGCGCGCGCGAACTCGTTCTTCATCAGGTGCAGGATCTGCGCCTGCGAGAACAAGGAAGCGCTGAGGAAGCCGTCGCCATGGTCGGCGGCGGGCTTCGCCGTAGCCCCTCCCGGGCGTCCCCTGCGAAAACCAGGTCTGGTCATCAGCGTGCGGCTTCGTCTATCGGCCGGCGGCGCTCCTAGTGCCGCGGCGATCCCGTGCTACCGGCGCTACCGCGGGTCCGCGGCAGCCGGGCCGGGCCTGCTCCTTCGCAACCCGGCGCAGAAAAAAGTACGGGCCACAGCCGGTCAGAACTGTGGCCCGTGAATGCGGGTCAGGCTACGCAATGGAGAGGGCGGTTAGGGAGGGGGATACTGGTCTCCACCACACAGCCAAGACCCGACTCGTGTCTGCTGGAACCGGAACCGGACCGAAGTCCGCTTCCGCGCCATCCCGATGGTCAGTCGGGGTGACGAGTCGTTCGAACCGACATTCAGAGAGCGTTTCGCAGTCGGCGGCAGCCGAAGCCACCACCCACCGGTCCGCGTCGACCCCGGCCAGGCTAGCCAGGATCCCCGCGAGCCAGGAGTGGGATCATGCCCAGGACTCCACCGGATTTCAACACCCCGTCCTGAGTTTTTGGACAGATGGCGGCCTCGATGGGGAAAGCTGCGTGGAAAGCCGACGGTGCCGAAGGCTCCACGGCAGCGGCAGTTGCCCCACCGGCGTCCGCGGTGTGGACAACGACTCGCATGCCCCGCGCGCCGTTGGCCCGGTTCAGCGCAGCCGCTGCGCCAGGTCCTGGATCCAGCCCAGCACCCGGTAGATGTCCCACTCGGGCCAGCGGTACTTCACCAGCAGCAGCGCGCCGATCACCAGCAGGGTGCCGATCGTGCAGACGATCAGTTGCGCCACGAGCCGCGCCAGCAGCCCTTTCGCGCGCTGCCCCACGGGCGGCGCCGGCCGCTCACGGCCACCGCGCAGGATCCAGTCGCGCTGCGCCTGCAGGCCCTGCTGCACGAGCTTCTGGTCGTCGACCGGCTCGGCGAGCACGGTGCGCACCACCGCCTGCCACGGGTACTCGCTCGGACTCTCCTGCACCGTGCGCTGCAGCTGCTCCAGGGTGCGCTTTGGCACCGCGCCGGCCAGCAGCCGCAAAGCAACCGCCCCCACCGCCTGCAACGTGTCGTCGGGCCGCGCCAGGTCGGGCCCGGGCCCGGCCCCAGCCGGCGGCTCGGGAGGAGGCGAGGCCGTCACGGCTCTCAGCCGGTCGTCTTCTGCGCCTTCGTGAACGCGCGGTTGCGGCCGCGCACCGCCTTGACCAGCGGGAACGACACCGCCTTGCCCTGCTTCTTCAGCGTGATGACGCCGCGCTTGATGACCTTGGTCGCCAGCTTCAGCGTCACGACCTGGCCCTCGGGGGTCAGGATGCGGACCGGCTGCAGGTTCGGCTTGAAGGTCCGCTTGCTGCGGCCCGTGACGCGGCGGCCGACACCGCCGTCCTTCTTGGCGAGACCACGGCGCTTGACCTGGTGACCAATGCGGGTGCGACGACCGGTGACTGCACAGACTCGGGACATGGCGGCGGCTCGTGGGGAAGGAAGGGGCGAGGAAGATAGCAAGCCGGCCCGGTGAGGCAAGGGGTTTGCGCGGCCCCGGGACACGGGCTGGCCGCGGACCACGCACGGGCCGGGCCCGCCGGAGTGGAGTACACCGCCGACCGCTGCACCGCCGGCAGCCTCGTTCCACGGCAGGCACCAGCGCCCCGGGGTGCGGTCGCACCCACCGCCGCCGGCATCGGGATCTCGGCGCCGACGCCGGCGCAGCGCGGCATTGCGCCCCGCGCCCGGGTCGGGCACGCTCGCGCCATGGAACCAGCGGCGACCCCGCGCCCGCACGAACGGCTGCAGCCGCGCGTCGTGCCCTACTGGCTGCTGGCGGACGGCCTCAGCTCGCTCGTGGTCAGCGCCCTGGCGTGGTACCTCGGTCGGCCGCTGCTGGCGAAGTACTGGGACGGCTGGTCGCCCGCCTGGGACAACGTGCTGCTGGGCATCTGCCTCGGTCTGGTCGCGCTGGCCGTGCTGACGCCGCCGCTGTCCTACGCGCGCTGGCGCTTCGGCTACCTCGGCGACCTGCTGCTGATGCGCTACGGCATCCTGTTCGTCGAAGAACGCGCGGTGCCGGTGCGCCGCATGCAGCACGTCGACCTGGTGCGCGGCCCGCTCGAACGCCTGTTCGGCCTCGCGACCCTGGTCGTGTTCACCGCCGGCAACGAGGGCTCCGCGTTCCGCGTGCCCGGACTGTCGGCCACCCGCGCGCAGGAACTGCGCGACCAGATCGTCGAGGCCCGCGGTGACGGACGCCGGTCCTGAGCCGCTGCCGGCCGGCACGCCGCCGGCCGATGCACCGGCCACCTCGCCGCCGCCACCGGCCCGCGCCGAAGCCGCGGTGCTGGCGCGCGGCCACCTGCATCCGGCGATCCTGATCCTGCGGCTGTTCGACGTGCTGCGGCAGGTCGGCTTCCTGCTGGTCGTCGGCCTGGTCGTCGAGCGCTGGTTCCTGGTGGTCGCGCTGGTCGCGTTCCTGCTGCAGCTCGGCTACGCGGTCGCGCGCTACCTGACGCTCGAGTACACGCTGACGGCCGACGAGCTGCGCGTGCGCGAAGGCATCCTCGAACGGCAGGAACGCCGCATCCCGCTCGATCGCATCCAGGATCTCGGCCTCGAGTCGACGCTGCTGCGCCGGGCGCTCGGGCTCACGGTCGTGCTGGTCGAGACCGCGTCGGGCCGCGGCGTCGAGGCGCGGCTCGACGCGCTGTCGCGCGCCGATGCCGACCACCTGCGCGACGTGCTGCTGGCTGCCCGCAGCGAACGGCTGGCCGCCGCACCGGCCACCGCGTCGGCTGCCGCCGACGGTGTGGCCGATGCCGGCGGTGCGCCCGCGGCGTTGCCGGCGCCGGCGCCGGAGCCGGAGTGGCTCGTGCACCAGAGCCGCGCCGGCGAACTGTTCGTGCGCGGCCTCACCGACCTGCGGCTCGGCGGGTTCGTGATCACCGGCTTCGCGGCGATCGAACTGCTGGACCAGCTCGGGTTCGCGGCGCGCATCGCCGGCGTCGTCGACAGCGCCCAGGACTGGGTCACGCAGTTCCCGCCGGTCGTCACCGTGGCGATCCTGATCGGCGTCGTCGTGCTGGTGCTGGGCTTCGGCGTCGTCACGGCCACGCTCGGCAACCTGGTGCAGTTCCACGGCTTCGTGCTGGTGCTGCGCGGCGACGTGCTGCAGCGCCGCTACGGCCTGCTGACGACGCGGCAGAAGACGCTGCCGCGCGCGCGCATCCAGCGCGTGACGGTCGAGCAGCCGTGGCTGCGGCGCCTGCTCGGCGTCGCGTCGGTGAAGGCCGACTCCGCCGGCGGCAGCCGTACGCAGGGCGAAGACACCAGCGGCGGCTGGGACGTCGTCGTGCCGCTGACGCGGCTGCCGGACGCCGATGCGCTGCTGCCGGCGCTGCTGCCGGGCCTCGAGAGCCAGGCGTTCGCGTGGCAGCGCGGCTCGCGGCGGCTGATCGCGCGGCTCGCGCTGCAGGGCGTCGTGCTGGCGCTGCTCGCCGGGGCCGCGGCGCTCGGCGCCGGCGCCGGCACCGGCATCGCGCTGGCCGCGCTGCTGTTCGTGCCGCTGTGGGCGCTGCTCGGCCTGTTGACCTGGATCAACCTCGGCTTCGCGCTCGGCGGGCCGTTCCTGGCGCTGCGCCACGGCATCGTCGGCCGCCATCTGGCCTACGTGCCGACCGCCCGCGTGCAGGCCGTCGTGGTCGGGCAAGGGCCGTTCGCGCAGCTGCTCGGCCTCGCCGACCTGACGGTCTACGTGATGGGCGGTTCGCCGACGCGCCTGCCGGACCTGACGCTCGCCGACGCGCGGCAGCTGGCGCACGCGATCGCCGAACGCGCCGCGATCGCCGCCGCCGCGGAATGGTGACCCGCCGCCGGAATTCCTGCGCCCGCGGGGCCGATCGCGCCACCAGTGCAGCGTGCGATCTCCCACGATCACGATCGGCTGCGGCCTGGTCCTCGGCGTCGATGCGGTACCGGTGCAGGTCGAGGCCACCGCGCGGCACGCCGGCGACGGCACGCCGCGCCTGCTCGGCCTCGTCGACGCCTGCGTGCGCGAGGCCTACCACCGCGTGCTGCAGGCGTTCTTCGCGCTCGGACTGCCGCAGCCACGCGGCGTCACGACGGTCAACTTCGCGCCCGCCGCGCTGCGCAAGCACGGCAGCGGGTTCGATCTGCCGCTGGCACTCGCGCTGGCCGGCGCAGCGGGGCTCTACGCGCCCGAACGCGCGGCGCGGCTGTTCGCATTCGGCGAAATCGGCCTGCGCGGCCAGATCCTGCCGGCGCGCGGTGTGGTCAGCGTCGCGCTGACCGCGCGCCGCGACGGTGCCCGGGCGCTGGTCTGCTGCCCCGAGGACGCGACCGCCTGCGCCGGCGTCGACGGCCTGCCGCTGGCGGCCGCGGCGACGCTCGCCGACGCGGTGTTCTGGCTCGCCGGCCGGCGCGAGTTGCCACCGCCACCCCCGCCGCCATCGCGACCGAGCCCGCCGGTGCCCGACCTCGCCGACCTGCGCGGCCATCGCACGCCCAAGCGCGCGCTGGCGGTCGCGGCCGCCGGCGGCCACAACCTGCTGTTCACGGGCCCGCCCGGCACCGGCAAGAGCGCGCTGCTGCGGCGGCTGCCAGGCCTGCTGCCGCCGCCGTCGCCGAGCGAACGGCTGGCGATCCTGCAGGTGCACGCCGCCGCTGGGCTGCCGCTGCCGCCGCCGGACCGGCGGCCGTTCCGCGCGCCGCACCACACCAGCTCGACCGCGAGCCTGCTCGGCGGCGGCGCCGACGTGCGGCCCGGCGAGGTCACGCTGGCGCACCGCGGCGTGCTGTTCCTGGACGAACTGCCCGAGTTCCGCCGCGACACGCTCGAAGCGATGCGGCAGCCGCTCGAGGACGGCATCGTCACGGTCGGCCGCGCGCGCCAGACCGTGACGATGCCGGCGCAGTTCCTGCTCGTCGCGGCGCAGAACCCGTGTCCGTGCGGCCACCACGGCGACCGGCTGCGGCCGTGCACGTGCACGCCACCGGCGATCACCCGCTACCGCGCGCGCCTGTCGGGCCCGTTGCTGGACCGCATCGACCTGCGCGTCGAGGTGCCGAGCCTGCTGCCGCACGAACTGCGCGCCGACCCGGATCCCGCAGGCAGCACCGCGACCCTGGCCGAACGCGTGCTGGTGGCCCGCGCGCGGCAGACCTCGCGGCAGCGCGGCGGCACCGTCGCCGACAACGCGCGCCTGTCGGACCGCGACCTGCTGCAGGCGTGCGCGGCGACCGAACCCGTGCTGCGCGCGCTCGACGACGTGCTGCACCGCCATGCCCAGGGTGGCCGCGGCCGCGTCCGGCTGCTGCGGCTGTGCCGCACGCTGGCCGACCTCGACGACCGCGCCGCGATCACCGCCGACGACGTGTTCGAAGCGGCGGCGCTGCGCGGCCTGCACCACGATGCCGCCGCGGCGCCGTGACCACTCACTCGGGGATGCGCACGACCGGCGCCGCCGCCCGCGGTGCGTTCGCCTTCGCGGCCGGCGCTTCGCGCGCGGCCACCGGGCCCTGCAGCGTCGGCGTCAGTGCCTGCGGCTCCAGTTCGACCGAGCGCTGCAGGAACGCGAAGTCCGCCGCCAGTTCGTCCCACGCCGCCGCCGGCGCCCGGCAGACCAGCACCAGGAAGTGGCCGCGGTGCGGCACCACGTCGACCGTGGCCTGCACCCTGTTGGCGCCACTGCCGCCGCTGGCGGCGAGCCGCACCACGTCGGCCGAGCGCAGCTGCGTGCGCGTGCGACCGTCGATCGTCAGGTCCGGATGCAGCAGGCGGAACCAGTTCGCGACCGCATCGGCGGCGGCCTCGAGCGGCGTGCCGGGCTCGAGGTGGTCGAGCTGCGTCAGCGCCGCGCTGGCGTCGTGCGCACTGCACGTCAGCACGACCTGGCCGGCCGGCAGGTCCGGGCGCGGCGTCCAGGCCGGGTTCGGCGACCACAGGCCGAACGCGCCCCCCGCCTCGGCGACGATCGCACTGGCGATCGACGTGCCGTGTGCGGCGATGCGGGCACTGTCGCGGTGGCTCGGCATCGCGACCAGAGCCGGCCCGGCGAGTTCGCGTCGCACGGTGCGCAGCGAAGCGTCGAGCCACAGGCAGTTGCGCCCGTGCGGCGATTCCTCGACCAATTCGGTGACCTGCAGCGGCTCGCCGTCGACGGTGACGCGCCGGTGCCGGGCCGGCGCGAACGTGCGCACGACCAGCTCCTCGGTCGCCGCATCGAACAACAGCGCGTCCGACAGCGCCGCGCCCGAAGCCCGCGCGCGGGCCCGGGCCAGCAGCGGGAAGGTGGCGCCGGCCGGCAGCGGCAGCGTGCGCTCGCGGCGGCCGTTGGCGTCGAGCCGCGTGACGACCAGCCGGTCGCCGTCGCGCACGGCCTCGACGATGCGTTCGTCGACGATGCGTTCGGCCTGGCCCGAGCCGTCGACCGGGAACGCCGCGAGCCCCAGCAGCGGTTCGCTGACGCGTTCGCGGAAGTAGCTGCTGCGCGGGGTGCCGTCGGCAGCCGCCGTGCACAGCGAGGTGACCTGGTAGCGCCGGCGCCCCTGGTGGAACTCGTATTCCTCGCTGATCGAGGCGCCGCCGTCGGCGGTCGCCTGCACCGCGGCATGCAGCCAGCCGACCGCCTCGCCGCGCGCATCGTGCAGCACGAACCACTCGTCGCTCGGCGACAGCAGCGCCGGCGCCGACGCCGACGGCGCCCCGGCGCCGCGGTGCACGGCGGCGATCTCGGCGGTACTGAGTCCGACGACCGCGCCGGCCTCGAGCTGCACCTCGACGTAGCCGTCGAGGTGCGCCGTGATGCGCCCCTCGAACCGGTCGCCGTTCTTCAGTACGACGACGTCCAGCGCCGGTGGCGCCGCGGACTGCGGGCCGGGGCCCTGGCACAGGCACAACATCAGCGACAGCGGGACATGCATGCGGCTTCGATCTCCGCGCGGTCTATCGAACCGCCCATGCCATCGCCTTGAGCGCGCCCCGGCGCCGGCTCAGGCGCCGATCGGGGCATCGGCAGGGTCCGAACCGGACGCCTCGGCCAGGCGGCGCCAGCCGATGCCGCCCGCCAGCACGGCCACCGCCAGCAGCGGCAGCAGCAGCAGCCACGACGGCACCTGCAGCAGGTCGGCCCAGAACCGCCACCACAGGTGCCGGCCCAGGCGGTCCTCCCAGCGCCACGGCGCGTAGCCGCGACCCGGCAGCGTCTCACCGTTGGCGCCGAACAGCGGCTCGAGGCCGGCCACGCCGAACAGCGGCTCGATCGTGTTGGCGCTGCCGTGCCGCGGCGCACCGTGTTCGTCCTCGAAGCCGCCGACACACGACCGCACCAGGTAGCTCCAGTTGGAGTGCAGCGGCGAGTAGCGCGGATGCCACGACACCACGTCGGCCGCCGCGTCGGCGTCCAGCGACCGGCCGGCATGCAGCGCTTCGGCGACCGCCGCCTGGGTCGCCAGCTGCACCTGCCCGCGCACCGGCGCCACCACCGCGGTCAGGTTCACGAACATGCCGACCGCCAGCAGCGTGGTCCACGTGCGCGGCCAGCGCTGCCACGGCTGCACCTGCGGCAGCGCCAGCGCCGCCAGCACGACGACGCCCGGCGTCACGTAGCGCGCGCCCCAGCACTCGCCGCCCTGCCAGCCCTTCGCGGCGGCGAAGAACAGGAACGGCACCGCGAACAGCACCCAGGCGACACCGCGCAACAGCGGCATGCGCTGCCGCTGCGCCGCCAGCGGCAGCAGCAGCCACAGCACCGGCGACAGCCACATCACGCCACGGCCGGCAGCGAACAGCATCTTGGCGAGGCCGAGCCAGAGCGGCTGCGTGTACCAGTCGGCGACCTTCGGGTAGCCGGTGTCGAACAGGTCGCCGAAGCGCGCGTGGTTGCTGGCCAGCAGCGCGACCAGGAACGGCGCGCCACCGAGCGCGAACGCGACCACCGGCCGCCAGTTGCGCGTGCGCCGGCTCGCCAGCGCGACCACGACCAGCAGCACCGCGACCGCGACCGCGTTCTGGTAGCGCAGCGACACCGCGGCGCCGGCCGCCAGCCCGCCAGCGACGGCCAGCAGCGCCGAGGCCCGACCCAGGTGCACGCGCACCGCGACCAGCAGCGCCGCCAGCAGCATGCAGAGCCCCGGTCCATCGGACAGCGTCTCGCGGCCGAACGCGAACCACTGCGTGCCGAGCGCGATCGTCAGCGTGCCGAGCACCGCGTCGCGCGGCGCGGCGCCGAGCGTGCGCGCCAGCAGGAACAGCAGCAGAGCGCCGCAGGCCGCACACGCCGGCGGCAGCAACAGCGCGATCAGACCCTGCATCAGCACCGGGTGGCTCGTGACGTAGCCGTTCGCGAACCGCAGGTGCGCCGCGTCGGCGCCCGGCGCCGCGATCTCGCGCCAGCGCCGGTCGACGTCGGGGAACGCTGCCTCGAGCCGTTCGCCGAGCCCGGTCAGCGGTGCCAGCAGCCACACGTGGCCGACCGGGAACCAGACGTAGACGCGGCCGTCGACGCCGACCTTGCCGAGCGCGCCGCGGCTCGGGATCAACTCGGCGGCGATGCGCTCGCCGAGCAGTTCGCCGCCCTGGTCCTCGCGCCGCAGGCCGCTGTCGCCGTGCTGCCACAGCACGCGGGCGGCGTGCATCGTCACCACCGAGTCGGTCGACTCGAGGTTGCCGTGCGCAACCAGGCCGAAGCCGCACAGCGTGCCCACCCAAGCCAGCAGCCACACCCACCACGGTTGCCGTCGGGCGGTCATCGGCCGCCTCCGGAGGCCGTGGCGGCCGGATCGACGCCGAGCATCGGCAGCGCCCACCACCACAGCGCCGGCAGCAGCAGCAGCGCGGCCAGCAGGTCGATGCACGCCCCGGCGCGCGCCATCTGGCCGAACGTGATCTGCCGCGACGCGAACACGATCGTGTTCGGCGGCGTCGCGATCGGCAGCATGAAGCCGCACGAGGCGGCGATCACCGCCGGCACCATCAGCACGAGCGGGTCGACGTGCGCCGCGACCGCGCCGTCGCGCAGGATCGGCAGCAGCAGCGTGGCGACCGCCGTGTTGCTGGCGACCTCGGACAGCAGCGTGATCGACGCCAGCAGGATCAGCAACAGCAGCGCCGGATGCACGGCACCGACCAGCGGCCGCAGCAGTTCGCCGAACGCCGCCGAGAGCCCGGTCGGGCCGAACGCCGCGGCCATCGCGATGCCGCCGCCGAGCAGCAGCAGCAAGTCGAACGGCATCTGGCGCACCGTCGCCCAGTCGACCAGCCGCGCCCGGTCCGGCGTACCGGCCGGGATCAGGAACGCGGCGATCGCGACCAGCACCGCAACGCTGCCGTCGGCGATGTACCGGTCGCGTTCGCCGGCCGGCACCAGCCAGTGCGCCCAGCCGCGCAGTACCTCGCCGCCGTGCAGTTGCAGGTCGCCGCGCGTGGTCCACAGCAGCACCGCGACACCGAACAACCAGGCGGTGCGGCGCTCGGCCGGGCTCCAGCGCGGCAGTTCGCGCGCCTCGCGCAGCAGGTCGTCGCCGTGCGCCAGCGGTGTGCCCGGCACCGGCAGCGCCACGCGCACCAGCACCAGCGCCGCCGCGGCGCCGAGCAGCAGCGCGCACGGCGCGAACGCCAGCACCCAGGCGAGGAACGACACCGGCGTGGCGCCGGCCGCGACCAGCGGTTCGTGCGCCGCGAAGAACAGCGCGGTCGGCGCGGTGCCGATCGGCGAGCCGATGCCGCCGATCGAAGCGCCGAACGCGATCGCGCACATCACGCCGGCGCCGAAGTTGGCCTGCGCACGCGGCGCGAGGTCGCCGGCCGCGGCGATGCGGTCGACCAGCACCTTGCCGATCGGCAGCAGCAGCAGCGCGACCGCGGTGTTGTTGATCCACATCGACACGGCGACCGCCGCCAGCAGGAACGCGGTCACCAGCCGGCGCGGCCGCGGTCCCAGCGCGGCGACCACGCGCAGCGCGAACCGGCGGTGCAGGCCGGCGCGTTCGATCGCCTGCGCCAGCACGAAACCGCCGCCGAACAACCACAGGATCGGGTCGCCGTAGCCGCGCGTCAGCTCCGCGGTCGACGCGACGCCGAGCAGCGGCAGCAGCGCCAGCGGCAGCAGCGACGCCGCCGCGATCGGCAGCGCGTGCAGCAGCCAGCAGGCCGTCGTCAGGCCAGTCACGAACAACAGCCGGCACGCGGGCCCCGCCGGCGTGTCGGCCGGCAGCGGCAGCCTGGTGCCGAGCCACGCGCAGACGAGCCCGATCGCGATCGCCGCGGCGAGCCGCGGGCCGTGCACCTCGTCGGCACCCGGCTGCGATCGGCTGGTGGCAGCGGCAGCGGGCCCCACGTTCAGCTCCGCCGGTCCTGCACGCTGGCCGCGACCCACTGCAGGTAGGCCGGCAGGCCGGCCGCCACCGGCAGTTCGAGCACCTCGGGCACCTCGTACGGATGCAGTTCGGTGATGCGCTGCCGCAGCTGCGGCGCCAGCGCCGCGGTGGTCTTGGCCAGCAGCAGCAGTTCTTCGGCCCGGTCGACCGCCCCCTGCCAGCGGAAGAACGACCGCACGCCCGGCACGACGTTGACGCACGCGCACAGCCCTTCGTCGACGAGCCGACGCGCGAGGTCCTCGGCGCCGGGCCGCCCGCGCTGGCCGTTCGCCGGCGCGGTGCACAGCACCAGGACCACGGCCGCCGTCATTTTCCGCGCGCCAGCCGTTCGGCCAGCGCCGGGTGCAGGCCGGCGGCCAGGATCTTCGCCTGCGTGCGGCGGAAGTCGTACGGCACCCGGTGGATCTCGACGCGATCGCCGTCGACGACCGCGAACGAGGCACGCGGATCGCCGTCGCGCGGCTGGCCGACGCTGCCGACGTTGACGATGCACGGCCCCTCGAGGCGGAACTCGCGCTGCTCGTCGGTGGCCTGCACGAAGCGGTAGTCGGCGCGGTGCACGCCGGGCCAGTGCGTGTGGCCGACGAAGCACGGCCGGTCGATCAGCGCGAACAGCTGCTGCATCTTGTCCGGCTCGAGGAAGCCGTCGCTCTTCAGCACGTATTCCATGACCGGATCGCGCGGCGACCCGTGGCAGAACAGGAAGCCGTGCGCCTCCATGCGTTCGGGCAGGTCGCGCAGGAACTCCCAGGCCTGGCGGCGCCGCGGCCGCAGCAGCGACGGCTGCAGCAGCCGGCGGCTGTGGACCAGCGCTTCGCGCGCCAGCGGATTGAAGTCGTCGAGCGCGTGGAACAGCCCCCAGTCGTGGTTGCCTTTGATCGTCCAGAGGCAGCGCTGCATCACCAGCCGGGTCACCGGCAGCGGGTCCGGGCCGTAGCCGACCACGTCGCCGAGGCATGCGATCTCCTTGACGCCGAGCGCGTCGATGCGCCGCAGCACGGCGTCGAGCGCTTCCAGGTTCGCGTGCAGGTCGGAGATCAGCGCCAGCGAGCTCACCGGCCGAGCCCTGCCTTGGCCAGCGCCGCCGCGACCGCCTGCTCGATCGCCGACTCGGCCGCGCCGAGCGACATGCGCATCGTCGCCCCCGCCGCCTTCTTGTGCCCGCCGCCGCCGAACGCGGCGACGATCGCCTGCACGTCGACGTCGCGGCGCGCCCGCAGCGACGCCTTGACGGCGCCGTCGAAACGCTCCTTCAGCAGCGCGACGACCTCGACGCCTTCGATCGAACGCAGCGGGTCCAGCACGATGTCGGTGTCGAAGTCGGCGGCCGACGCGCGGTCCATCCAGGCGCGGTCGAGCGCGACCATGGCCAGCCGGCCGCCGTGCAGCAGCCGCGAGCGCTGCATCGCGTCGGCCAGCAGCCGCACCGAGTCCGGGTGGTTGCGCCGGTAGAGGCTGTCGAACACGAGGCTCGCGTCGACGCCGGCCGCGACCAGTTCGCTGGTGATCGCGAACACCTCGGCATCGGCGTTCGAGTAGCGGAACCAGCCGGTGTCCGACACCAGCGACAGGAACACGCCCTCGGCCGCCGCCTGGTTCAACGGCACGCCGAACTCGCGGAACAGCCGCCAGACCAACGCGCCGGTCGCCGCGGCGGTCGCGTCGACCATGTGCACGACGCCATCGCCGCGCTCGCTGCCGACATGGTGGTCGATCACCGCGATCGGCTTGCCGGACTGGCGCAGCCGTTCGCCGAGCTGGCCCACGCGCGACAGCTGCGCGCAGTCCAGCAGCACGACGCCGTCGAACTCCGGCAACGGGGACTCGCCGCGCGCGTGTTCGAACGGCGTGTGGCGCAGCAGGAAGTCGTGCGCCTTGCCGATCGGATCGGGATTGACGATGCGCGGCGAACGGCCGAGCGCACGCAACAGGTGCCAGAGCGCCACCTGCGCACCCAGGCAGTCGCCGTCGGGGTTCTCGTGCCCGGTCAACAGCAGGCGGTCGGTGCGGCGCAGCAGGTCGGTGAATTGCGTCAACGGATGCTCACGGAGGCCAGCGTCGCACTGTAGAGCCCGCCGGACAGGCGCTCAACGGCGGGCCCGCGCCGCGGGCACCCGAACACCGCCGGCGACGACGAAGCGCGGCAGCCGCTGCCCGTGCACGAACGCCTCGATCGCCTGCTGCGGCCGCGCCGCCGCATCGATCGCGACGAAGTCGGCGCGGCCACCGCGCCGCAGCCGGCCGAGCCCCGGCCGGGCCAGCGCCCGCGCGCCGAACCGCGTCGCCATCGCCAGCAGCCGGCCCGGCGCGAGGCCGGGCCACAGCCGCGCCGCCTGCGCCAGCTCGCCGCGCAGCGACCAGCCGTCGTTGCTGGCGCGCGAGTCGGTGCCGAGGCCGACCGGGATGCCGGCGGCGAGCCAGGCCGGCACCGGCGGCGGCGTGCGCCCGAACCAGGCAATCGTGCCGGGGCAGACGACGATCGACGCGCCGGCCGCCGCGATGCGGGCCGCGTCGCCGCGCTCGAGCTCCTGGCAGTGCACGAGCTGCGTGCGGGGCCCGAGCACGCCGAGCCGTTCGAGCCAGCGCACCGCGCCGACGCCGGGCGGCACGAAGTCCGCGGGCAGGCGACCGAGCCGCGCCAGCAGGTCGCGGAACGGCCCGCGGCCGCGGCGCAGGAACTCCTGTTCGGCCGGCGTCTCCGCGCAGTGGATCGCCAGCGGCTGGCCGGTGGCGAACGCGGCCCGGAACAGGTCCGCCGCGACCGAGTACGGCGCATGCGGCGACAGCCCGGCCGCGACCGCGCCGCGGCCGGCCGCGCGCCGTTCGCGCACGAGCTGGCGGCTGCCGGCCCGGTCGAGGTGGAAGCCGGTCAGTTCGCGGTAGCACCGGCCCGCCACCGGCAGCTGCGCCAGCGCCGCCGCGCCGTGACCACTGGTGTCGATCTCGCCGAACGCGGTGGCGCCATCGGCGAGCAGTTCCCGCACGGCCTGCCGCAGGCGGCGCCGACAGGACGCGGCGGTCGCGCCGCGCTGCGCGCCGAGGACGGCCTCGGCCCACGGCACGAACGCACGCGGCGCGGTCGCCGGCAACGGCGCGAGCTGCAGGTGCGCGTGCGCGTCGACCAGGCCGGGCAGCAGGCACAGGTCGCGCTCCGCGCGGCGCGACCGCCGCAGGGCGACGATGCGGCCGCGGGCGTCCCAGGCGATCTCGCCGGGCTCCAGCACGTGCTCGTCGTCGAGCACGATGCAGCGCACCGCCAGCCGGCCGGCCGCGGTGCGCATGCCGGCGCTCACGTCTGCGCGAACACGCGCAGCGCGCGCACGACCGTGTTCGGGTTCGCGGCGCGGTTGAACAGCAGCTGGAAGCGGAACGCCGTCACCGAGTCCTGGTAGATGCCGGGACCACTGCCGCTGCCGACGCCGTCGTACCAGTCACCGAGGTCGGTGGGCACGCCGCTCTGGTCCAGCACCGCACCCTGGAAGCGGATCTGCACCGGCCCGTTCGGGTCGTCGGCCTTCTGCGTGCCCGCAGCACCGCTGTCGGTGTAGGTCTCGTCGACGTCGCCGTCGCCATCGAGGTCGACATCGAGTTCGTAGCGCAGCCAGGTCGGCGGGAACACCTGACCCGACGAACGCCACTTCGACATGCTGCCGCTCAGCTCGTCGCGGTCGATCAGCACGTCGCCGTTGGTGCCGGCGACGTAGGCCGGCGTGCCGCTGGCGGCGGTGCCGGTGAAGCTCGGCACCCCTTCGCCGGACTCGAGCCGGTAGAAGCCCGGTGAACCGTCGCCACCACGGCTGACGATGTTGAACGCCGCCGGCGTGCCGGCCGAGAGTGCGACCACCGACATGCTGCCGGTCGTCGAGCCCTTGCCGCCGCGGACGTCGATCGAACCGTCGTAGGTCAGCGAGCCGCCGGCCTGCAGCAGGAGCGAACCGCCCGAGCCACCGCCGCCCGGGGACAGAGCGCCCCAGTTGACGTCGGCGGTCGTGGCGCTGATCGGATCGTCGCCGGTGATCAGCGCACCGTCGCCGCCGCGCGCGGTCAGCACCGCGGTCGCCGCGACCGTGAGGTCTCCGCCGACGCGCAGCGCCAGCGCGCCACCACCACCGGTGCCGGCGGCGCCGGCTGTGTAGTAGCCGATCGCGGCGTTGTTCAGCGAACCGTAGGCGTGCGAACCGCCGCCGCCGCCGCCGGAACCGCCGATCAGGAAGTGGTTCAGCGAGGTCGACGTACCGGGCACCGGCAGCAGTGCCGGCAGCGCGACACCGCCGGCCTGGATCGGTCCGACCGTCGCCGCGGACGGCTGTGTCGTGATCGCCGCCGTCGTGCCGGGGATCGTGAAGCCACCGCCACCACCACCGGGCGAGAAGTGGCCGCGGTAGATGATGCCGATCAGCGGCGTCGAAGCCGCCGCGAAGGTGCCCGCAGCCGGCCGCAGCACGGCGCCCTTGCCGCCGGTGTTGGCGGTGTTGCCGGCATACGCGTGTCCGGCCTGCAGCTTCAGGTTCTCGCCGTTGCGGCCGTAGTAGATGTGCACGACTTCGAGGCCGATCGTCTGCGTGACGTCGCCGTCACCGCGGCACTCGCGCGCGCCGTCACCGCCGCGCCCGCCGCCGATGCCACCCGCGCTGCCCGGCTGGCCGTCCGGCGTCGGGTACTGGTTGAGCTGGTTGGTCGGCCCGACGCCGTTGTAGTTCAGCACGCGCTGGTTCGCGGCCGGACCGACGGGCGGCACGTAGAACGGCAGGTCGCCGCCGCGGATGTCGATCGTGCCCGCGATGCTGGCCGAGCCGCGCACCCAGATCTGCGGCGGCACCGTGCCGGTGAACCGCAGCGTCGTGCCTGCCGGCAGGTTGAAGTCCGAGAAGTAGAACTTGCCGTCGGTGATCAGGTACTGATCGCCCGTGAGGCTGCGATCGGCGGCGATCGTGAAGCTGTCGGTGTTCCACTCGTAGACGCCGGCACCGAGCGGATTGCCCAGCGTGACGTCGAACGAGCCGTGCCGGCCGTCGTTGCCGATCAGGCCGGGCCGCGCACCGGACGACCACTCGGTCGTCGACGCCGCCAGTTCCTGGTTGCCGGAGTTGGCGAACGTCTCGGTGATCGTGATCGCCTGCGACGCGCCGGCCTCGGTCAACATCTCGAACTGCGCCGGCGGTCCCTGCCGCCCGGACAGGTCCCGCACGTCGGCCGACACCACCACCGCGAGGCAGTAGTTGCCCGGCAGCTGCGACGACGGCGTGAACGCGAGCACGGTCACCGGGCGACCGGCGACGAACTCGGTGCTGAGGATGGGGATGCCGCTCAGCACGGTGCCGGCCTGCAGCGAATCGCAGACGCGCACGCCGCCCTCGATCTTCGATCCCTTCAGGATGAACTGCACCGGCGACGAGGCGGTCAACGTGCCCTGCAGCGCCGTCGTGTCGATCAGCTCCGAGAAGCGCAGCACGACGGTCGGCTGGCGCGGCACGGCCGTCAGGTCGGTCGGCGCCACCAGTTCCACGGTCGGCGGCAGCAGGTCTTCGTCCTGGATGCCGCGCGACACGAGCACCGTGCAGGACAGCGAGCGCGTCAGGCCGTCGCCGGCGATGCTGCGCACACCCTGCCCGGACGCACCGGTGTTCAGGGTGATGATGTAGCTCTCGTTGCGCAGGAAGCCGAACGTGCTGACGCCGTTGACGACGCTGACGCGCGGCACGAACGTCAGTTCGCGGCCCTGCACCAGGTAGTCGCCGTCCGGCTGCACGCCCGAGGCGGTGCGGATCGACAGGCTGGCGGAGTTGACCGAGCCCGGGTCGATCCGATCGGAGAACACGAACCGCAGCCGCTGGTTCTCGGCGATCTCGGTCACGGCGCAGCCGACCTGGCTGCAGCCGAGGTCGCAGCTGACCAGGCAGAACCCTTCGCCGTTCAGGCACTTGATCGTCAGGTCGCCGGTCTCCTCCTTCGAGCCGCTGGAACAAGCTGCACCGGCGAACAGGAGGAGGCCGGACAGCAGCAAGAGGGTCAGTGGTTTGCGCATGGGAGACAGCGTCGGATTCGGTGCCAACTGGTTCGTCGCGAGAGTCGGTGCAGTGCGGGGCGGCGCAGGGATCACGTCGAGCTCTGGTAGAAGACCTCGAGCTCCTCGACCGTGACGGTCTGGGCCACGGCCTGGTCGAGCACGATCACGTAGCGGAAGGCGGTCAGGCCGTCGCTGGCGATACCGGTCTGGTTGCCCTGCGTGCGCACCGAGGTGCGCCACGGACGGGTCTCGGTCGGCAGCTCCGTGACCGGATCCAGCGTCGCCGCCTGGAAGAACACGCGCAGCGCCGCGCCCGGCCCGGCCGCGATCGTCGACACCGCCGGGTCGTCGCTGAAGACGACCGGCACCCCGTCGACGGTGGCGTGGATCACGTAGCGCAGGTACTCGGGGCCGAACAGCAGGTCGGTGTCGTACCACAACGAACGGAAACTGACGGTGTCGTCGCGCTCCTCGAGCGGGGCGACGTTCTGCGCCGTCGCCGGCGGCAGCATGCCGGTCAGCAACGCCGTCGTCGGCGTGCCCGGCGCTTCGAGGCGGACGAAGCCCGGCGCACCATCACCACCGGCGATCTGCACGGTGGCGCTGTTCGGCACGCCGGCCGGGCTGCCGTTCGCGTTGCGGTTGAACAGGCCGCCGGTGCCGCCGCGGACGTCCACCGCACCGCTGAGATCGAGACCGTTGCCGGCCTGCAGCACGACCGAGCCGCCGGCACCCGCGCCACCCGGCGCCGGCTGCGAGCTGGTGGCGATGCCGCTGCTGTTGGGCGTGCTGCCGCCCTTGGCGAGCACCGACGAACCCGGCGCCAGGCGCAGCAGGTTGCCGGCGCGCAGCGCGATCGCGCCGCCGCCACCACCACCGCCACCGCCGATGCACCAGGTGCGCACCAGGTGCAGCGCCAGGCAGGCGTGCGTGCCGGCGCCACCGCCGCCGCCGCCGCCGACCAGGAAGTGCAGCGAGCTGCGGTTCGTGCCGGTCAGGGCCGGGAACGGGAACAGCTGCACCGCCGCACCGCCCGCCGCCGGCGGTCCCATCGCATCCACGTTCGGCGTCGGGCCGAGCGGCACGCTGAACGTGCCGCCGCCCGGCACCGTCGACCAGGCCGGGTTCACGGTGATGCGGTTGTTGGTGTTGGCGACGATCGTGTAGACGCCCGCGGTCGGCGGGTTGGTCGTGATCGTGCGGCCGACGTAGCGGTTCGGGATCCAGTTGGCGCCGGCGTTCTCGACGAAGTCCGCGCCGGCGGTGGTCACCGCGATGTTGGTCAGGCCCGGGTCGAGGTGGTTGTTGGCAACGACCCGCCCGTTGACGCCGGGCTGCCAGCTGCCGCCGCCGCCACCGCCGGCGGTCGCCGACGGCGTGTAGGCCAGCGAGGGCAACGGGGTCGGATAGACCAGCGCCGACGACAGGCCGCTGGCCGGGAAGATCGGCGACCCGCGGCCGCCGCTGTTCGCCACCGTCGCGGCATAGGCGTGGCCGGCCAGCAGCCGGGCATCGCCGCCGTTCTGGCCGTTGTTCGCCGCCTGCGCCGTGAGGCCGTTGCCGCGGTCGCCGCCCTTGCCGCCAGCGCCGCCGAAGATGCCGGCCGTGCCGCCCGGCTGGCCGGCCGTCTGCGAGATCTGCGTCGGCGTCGGCGCCAACACCGACTGGCCCGAGATGTCGATCTCACCCAGCACGTCGAGGCGACCGGCGACAGTGATGACCGGCGGATTCGCGCCGGTGAACTTCAGGCGCACGTCGCTCGGCACCACCATCTTGCTGAAGAAGAAGCGGCCGTCGGTGACCGCGACGGCGGCGCCGCCGAACGTCTTGCTGGCCGGGATGATCGTGTTGTCGGTGTTGATCGTGAACTGGCGCTTGCCGTTCACCGACCCGTTGTCGACCGCGATCGACGTGTCGAAGTCGCCGTGGCGACCGTCGCCGCCGATGCGCGCGAACGACGCGGCGCCAGCAGCCCAGGTGCCGGCCGACGCGTCGACGTCGAGGAACTCGGCGTCGGTGAACGTCTCGACGACGCTGTCGACGACGACCGGCGTCACCTCGGTCAGGAACTGGAACACCTGCGTCTGCGCCGGGCGGCCCGAGAGGTCCTGCACGCCGTTCGACACGGTGATCTGCATGCAGACGTTGCCGGGCAGGGG
The DNA here is from genome assembly GCA_016794425.1 of Planctomycetota bacterium. GTDB lineage: Bacteria > Planctomycetota > UBA1135 > UBA1135 > UBA2386 > JAEUHS01. The sequence goes on along the minus strand of JAEUHR010000058.1, from coordinate 123,858 downwards.
CGCGGTCGGCCGGAAGCTCAGCACCGACACGCCGCGCGCGGCGTCGAAGTCGAGCCGCAGGCTGCCGGTCACGGTCACCGGCTGCGACGCCGGATCACACTCGCGTTCGCCGCTGGTGCCGATGCGCGTGCGGCGCACGGAGAACCCGACCGGCGATGCCGTGCCGCTCAGGAACGGCGTCGCGTCGATCAGTTCGTTGAACTCGAGCACGATCTCGAGATCGCGCGGCGCATTGGCCAGCTGGCTCAGCGGCGGCGACACCATCGTCGCGCTCGGCGGCACCCCGTTGAGGTCGACGATGCCCAGCGACGACGTCAGCGTGCAGGTCAGCGTCTTCTCGAACGGCTTGCCGGACGTGCTGCGCACGACCTCGATCTCGTTCTCGCCGCCCGGGATCGTCATCGTGTAGACCTCGCCCGCGGCGAAGCCGAAGAACGTCGTGCCGCCCGAGATGCTCAGCACGGGCACGAACTCGACCTGCTTGCCGTTGACGAAGAACTCGCCGACCGGCTGCTCACCGGACGCGGTGCGGAAGCGGATCGACGACGGGTTGACCGAGTTCGGGTCGACCTCCTCGCTGAACTGCAGCACGATGATCTCGTTCTGCGCGATGTTCGTCCGTGCGCAACCGGTGCTCGCACAACCGAGGTTGCAGTTCTCGAGGCAGATCGCGCGGGCATCCGCACCATTGCACGAGAAGGTCGACGCACCGATCTTGGTCGAGCTGCCGCCACATCCCGCAAGAGCTGCCAGGACAACGACTAGGGCTGTGAACGGCAGACGGAGGTGCATAGGGTCCTCGTATCGATGGCGGAGGGGGAGAACCTGACGGCGCACACCGGTACAGGTCGGATCGGGAGGGGACGGGAGCGGACGTCGGAAGGAAACCATACCGCAGCAGCAGTCGCAAGGCTGGGGACGGCGGCCGACGGACGCCATCGGCGCCCCGCCCCCCGCCGCCCGGAACAACTTCCATGCCCCCCGTGGCACGGCGCGGCGGTGTGGCCGCACGAGTGCCGAATCCCCCGCGCGGCGGCCGGTGTGGTGCACTTCGGCACAGCCCGGCGTTCGAGTTCGAACGCGCCGTGACGCCGGCGGATCGGGCCACTACTCTGCGCCGATGCAAGCGGATGCCAAGAGTCGCCCAGGGGGCAGCTGGTTCCGGTGGGCGATCGGCCTTCTGGCCCTGGGTGGCGCCGGCTATGTGCTGCTGGACCTCCGCACCGAAGTCGCCGAACTACGCCGGCAGAACGCCGCCAACGACGCGGTGCTGCAGCAGGTGCTCGGCGAGGTCACCCGCATCCGCGTCGAGCAGCGCGCCGACGCGCTCGGGCCCGAAGGCCTGCTGAAGAAGCTGCGCACCTACGCGCCGCTGGTCGCTAGCGCCCGCGTGCCGGAGCCGGACTACCTGTTCGCCCGGCGCGAACTCGACGCGATCCTGACCGCGTTCGCGGCGCTCGGCAACGACGCCTGGAAGCCCGTCACCGACCGCCTGACCGAGCTCGACGGCGAGAAGGACTACGACGAGGCGCGCTACCTGCTGCGCGCCGCGATGCGGATCGACGCCCGCGCCGGCGCCGAGATCGTCAAGAACGTGCTCGCCGGAGCGCGCCTGCCGTCACCGCGGCTGCGCTGGGACGCCGCCAACATCCTGATCGAGATGGACCGGCCGCTGGCGCAGCGGCTGCTGCGCCACATCATGACCACCGAATCGTCGCGCGGCGCCAACCCGGACCGCCGCGGCGACCCCGACGTCCCGTCACCGGCGATGGCGGCCACCACGGCGACCGGCTTCCACAACTTCGTCGCGCTCTACGTGAAGAGCGACGACCCGAAGCTCGAGGAGACGCTGCTGATGGTCCTCGGCCGCGCCGAGCACGACGTCGTCACGATCCAGGAGTGCATCAAGGTGCTCGGCGAACGGCGCTGCGAGCGCGCGGTGCCGGTGATCGAGAAGCTCTATCGCCAGCCGCCGGGTCAAGTGCAGAACCCCCTGTTCCTGAACCACTGCCTGACCGCGCTGCACCTGATCCTCGGCCCGAAGGCGCGGCCGTTCCTCGAGGAAGCGCTGCGCTCGGCGCCGAGCGATCTCGTCACCAACCACTGCAAGTTCCTGCTCGGCGAACTGGCCGCCAAGTGACGCGGCGCCGGCGTTCAGACGCCGAACTCGATCGCGCCGCCGGGCAGGAAGTAGAGGATCAGCATCTCGCCGCCGCGCACGGTCGGTACGTGCACCGAGCCCTTGCCGTAGACGACCCAGCCGGGCGGCTTGCCGTCGAACTTCGGCTCGCCGCGGGTCGCGAAGCACAGGTCCAGTTCGCCGTTCGGATGGCGGTGCCGCGGCCCCGGCACGTCCATCAGCACCGCATCGACGCTGAAGCCGTGCAGGTCCTTGGCGACGCGGCCGAAGCGGATGCCGGCGCTGGCCTTCGGCAGCAGCCAGTCCGAACCGATGCTGGCGAGCGCGGCGGCCCGCACGGCGGCGACCGCCGGCCCGGCGAACGGCACCGCACGTTCGGCGGCGGCGGCCGCGTCCTTGCCGTCGACGTCGATCGGCTGCAGCGCCGCGGCCAGCGGCCGCAGCAGTTCGACGAACTGTTCCTTGGTCAGCGTCTGCGTCATCGGGTCATGCCTTGGGTCGGAAGACCTGCACGACCGCCGCGTTGCCCTCGAGGCGCGGCCCGCCGATCAGGTCGATGCAGTAAGGGATCGCCGGGAACACCGCGTCGAGGCAGACGCGGATCGAGGCCGGCTTGCCGGGCAACGTCACCACCAGCGTGCGATCGAGGATCGCGGCGGTCTGGCGCGACAGGATCGCGGTCGGCACGCCGGCGCGCAGCGACGCGGCGCGCATCTGTTCGCCGAAGCCCGGCAGCTCCTTGTGGCAGCAGTCGCGGATCGCCTCCGGCGTGACGTCGCGCGGCGCCGGCCCGGTGCCGCCGGTCGTGCAGACGAGGCAGCAACCGGCGGCCGCCAGCTCGCGCAGCGCCGCGGCGATGCGGTCGCGTTCGTCGGCGACCAGACGCCGGTCGAAATCGCATTCGGTGGCGAGGTAGTCGCGCAGCGCCGCCTCGATCGCCGGCCCCGAGGCGTCGGTGTAGACGCCCTGGCTGGCGCGGTCGCTGACGGTGACGATGCCGATGCGCGGACGCATGGCGCTCAGCCGGCCGGCGGCGGTGCCGGCGGCGCGGGCAGCGGCGGCGCGTCTTCCTGCGGCGTGTCCTGGCCGGCGGCGACGAGGCGCTTGATCTGGATCCGGAACTCGCCGCGCTCTTCGGGTTCGGCGAGCCGCCAGCGGCCCATGTGCCGCCGCCGTTCGATCGCGGCGCCCTGCATCATCACCGACGTGACGTGCTTGCCGGCCGGCGTGAAGACGTGCACGCGGCCCTTCGGCCCGAGCACCACGACGGTGTTCTGGTCGAGGTCCCACAGGATCCGGTCGTCGCTGGCCTCGCCGGCATCGGGATAGGCGCGCGACGTCGGCCGCTGGCCTTCCTCACTGCGCTCGAGCCCGTGCTGCGTGCGGCGCCCGGCGTGGCGCGTGCGGCTCTGCAGCTGGCGCGCGAAGTCGTTCAGCAGCGGCAGCACGAACGCCTCCTCGTCGACCTCGCCGCCGTTCTGCAGCTGCCCCTGCAGCCGCAGCGCCTCGTCGTCGAGCCGGCGTTGGAACCGGCTGAGGATCTGCATCAGCGCCGGGTCGGCGAGTTCGATCGGGTCGACCGCCGACACCGGGTGCAGCCGCAGTCGCACGCGCCCTTCCAGCGTGCTGCCGCGCAGCAGCTGGAAGCTGAACGCGCACTTGCCGGCCGCGCCGAGCACCCTGAACAGGCCCGCATCGACCTGGCCGAGGATCTTGAACACCGGCGATTGGCCGCCGAACTCGGCCAGCTGCTGCGTGCGCAGCACGCGGCCCAGCGTCACGTGCGTCAGCACGATCTCCTCGCCGGCCAGCAGGCGGTCGATGTTCGGATCCTTGCGCTCGATCGCCATCGTCACGAAGTCCGTGAACTGCGGCTTGCCGGTCGAGCTGTAGCCGTCGAACACGTGGCGCGGCTCGGTCGGCCGGCAGCCTTCGGCGTGCGAGGTGCCGGCGAAGTAGCTGTAGACCGCGCCGGGGCGCAGCGCGCTCTCGTGCTCGCGCACCTCGCGCACGCGCCGCAGGATCTGCTCGACCGCGGTGCCGGCGGCGTGCCGCACGTCGTTGCCGCCGTCGAGCGGCACGCGCAGGTTCAGGTCCAGGTAGCGCGGCATCGCGAACGCGTCGACGCCTTCGACGCGCAGCAGCGCGTGTGCCATGTCGGCCAGCGCGCGCACCGCCTGCACCGCGTGGTGCGCCGAGTCGCCGCGGCCGTGGCCGTGGCCGTGGCGCGGGCCGTGACCGTGCGGACCCGGGCGCGGGCCGCGGTCCGGGCGCGGGCCGCGCTCGGGCCGCGGTGGCCGTTCGCCGGTCGGCGCGGCGTTCGTCGCCTCGCCCGGCGCGCCCGGCTCACCGCCCTTGCCGCGGCGGCGGCGGCGGCGCCGGCGCCGCGTACGGTCACCGTCGGTTGCGGCACCGGGCGCCGCGGCGGCACCGTCCGGGGTGCCGGGCGCGGCACCGGCATCGGCCGGCGCCGGCTCGGTAGCAGCAGCGGGAGGCGGCAGTTCGGCCGGGACTGGGTTCGATTCGGGCTCGTTCACGGGCGCGCCAACGATGCTGCGGAGCTGCCGTGCGAACAAGGCCGCCTTGCGCATTTCCCTTCGCCGCCCGAGCCTGCTTAGATCCCTGGCTCATGGCTCGTATCCACGACTCCATCCTGTCGACCGTCGGCGGGACCCCGATCGTCCGCCTCGCCCGCATCGGCCGCCACCTGCCGCAGGAACTGCTGGCCAAGTGCGAGTTCCTGAACCCCGGCGGCTCGGTCAAGGACCGCATCGGCGTGCGCATGCTGCTGGACGCCGAGAAGCAGGGCCGCATCAAGCCCGGCGACACGCTGATCGAACCGACCTCGGGCAACACCGGCATCGGCCTGGCCCTGGCGGCGGCGGTGCGCGGCTACCGCGTCATCATCACGATGCCGGAGAAGATGTCGCGCGAGAAACAGGTGGTGCTCGAGGCGCTCGGCGCCGAGATCATCCGCACCCCCACCGAGGCGGCCTGGGACGCGCCCGAAAGCCACATCGGTGTCGCCCGGCGGCTGCGCGAAGTGATCCCGAACTCCCACATCCTCGACCAGTACGGCAACCCGTCCAACCCGCTGGCGCACGAGCAGGGCACCGGCGTCGAGATCTGCGAGCAGACCGACAACCGGCTCGACGCGGTCGTGATGACCGCCGGCACCGGCGGCACGATCACCGGCGTCGCGCGCGCGGTGAAGCAGCGCATCCCCGGCTGCAAGATCATCGGCGTCGACCCCGAGGGCTCGATCCTCGCCGGCCCGGGCCCGATCAAGAGCTACAAGGTCGAGGGCATCGGCTACGACTTCATCCCCGACGTGCTCGACGTGAAGCTGGTCGACCGCTGGGTCAAGTCGAACGACAAGGACAGCTTCCGCGTCGCCCGCCAGCTGATCCGCCAGGAAGGCCTGCTGTGCGGCGGTTCGTGTGGCGCCGCGACCTGGGCCGCGATGCAGGTCGCCAAGGACTTCCCGCCGGGCGCGCGGATCCTGGTGCTGCTGGCCGACGGCATCCGCAACTACCTGACCAAGTTCGTCGACGACCGCTGGCTGCGCGAGAACGGCTTCCTCGAGGAGGACTGGGCGATCGGCACGATCGAAGAACTGCTGCGCTCGATGCCGCGCCGCGAGGTCGTCACCGTCGACGTCGCCGATCCGCTCGGCAAGGCCGTCACGCTGTTCAAGGAACGCGGCTTCTCGCAGGTGCCGGTGACCGACCACGGCAAGCTGGCAGGCATCCTGACCGAGTCGGACGCGCTGCGCGTCCTGGTCGAAGGGCACGTGAACGCGAAGACCCGCGTCGCCGAAGTCATGGTGCGCAAGGTGTCGACGATCGCCCCGCACGCACCCGCGAGCGAACTGCCGCGGATCTTCGAGCGCGGCGAGGTGGCGCTGGTCGTCGACGACACGCGCGCCGTGCTCGGCATCGTCACCAAGCTCGACCTGATCGAACACCTGACCAGGAAGCCCAGCGTATGAGCATGAACTTCTCCCGCGAGCAGATGCTGTTGCGGCAGCGTCTGCAAGCCGCCGGCTCGCCGGCCGTGGCGCAGCAGCTGCAGCAGGAGATCGGCGGCGACATGACGTTCCTCGGCGCCGGCGACGACGCGATCCGCGCCGCGGCCAGCGACCTCGCAGCGGCCTACCCGCAGATGGGGCGCGCCCAGATGACCGCGTTCGTGCGCACGCTGTGGCAGAGCCGGATCCACGAGCTGCGCGCCGTCGGCGTCGAACTGCTGGCCGCGCGCGCCGAGTTGCTGGAGCCGCACGACCTCGCGTTCCTCGAGACGCTGCTGAAGGAAGGCGAGGCGGACGCGCTGGCGTCGAAGCTCGCCGCCGACGTGCTCGGCACGCTGGTGGTCAAGAACAAGAAGCTGTGGCGCGATCTGCGCCGCTTCGCGAACGCGTCGAACGAGGCGCTGCAGCGCGCCGCGGTGCGCGCCTGCCGGCTGCCGCTGCTGCACGACGACACCGCGTTCGAGCGCTTCGAGGAACTGACGACGCCGCTGTTCGCGGTGGCGGACGCACGGCTGCAGCAGGCGATCGACGAGCTGCTGGCCGCGGCCGCGGCGGTGCACCTCGACGCCGTGCAGGCGCTGGCGCAGAAGCACGGCCGCACGGTCAAGGTCAAGGCGCGTCCGCGGTCCAAGGCCGCGGCGGCGAAACCGGCGGCGCCGAAGCCGGCCAAGGCAGCGCCGCCCGCGAAGAAGACCACGAAGAAGGCCGCGGCGAAGGCGCCGAAGCAGGCCTGAGCCCGGCGGCTGCGCCGCCGCGGCCGCCGCTACTTCGCCTTCTGCATCAGCGCCGCGTCCTGCGGGTGCCGGCGCAGGCCCTGCGCCCAGATCTCGGCAGCGCGCTTGGGGTCGCTCTGCTCGAGCAGGTTGCCGAGGTAGAGGTAGGTCTGCGCCTGGTGCGCCTGCACCGGCTGCAGTTCCTGCTGCCGCACCAGCGTCTCGAAGTGCGTGATCGCGTCCTTCTTCTTGCCGAGGAACTCCGGCCAGAACGTGTAGCTGACCGCCTTCGTGAAGCGCGCCTCCCAGTGGTTCTCGTCCAGCGCGAGCACGGTGTCGAACACCTGGTCGGCCTTCATCGAGTTCTGCCACTTGCTCGGGTCGAGCTGCTGGTAGGCCATGTAGGCGCGCGCCAGGTCCATCTGCGCGTCGACGTCCTTCGGGTTCGCCTTCGCCAGCGCCTCGAAGTGGCCGACCACCTCGTCCATGCGGCCGGCTTCGAACGCGCGCTTCCACAGCGTCGGGTCGTTCCAGTAGTTCGAACCGTGGAGCTTGCCGACGTCGCGCTCGAGGTCGAAGGCGGCTGCGTCGGCGGCGGCGGCAGCGGGTCGGGCTTCGGAACGACGTTGCAGGTAGGCCTCGACCGCGGCCGCGAGCTGCTGCGGGTCCGGCGACGCGGCGACGCGATCGCCGCCCGCGGCGGCCGGCGCTGCGGCGACCGGTGCGGTGCGCAGCCGTTCGACCTCGCGCTGCAGTGCGGCGTGCGCCTCGCGTAGCGAGACCAGTTCGGTGGCCACGTCGGCCGCCGAGGTCGGCGCGACCGAAGCCGCGGGACGAAGCGCGAGCGACACCGCGGCGGCGGCACCGGCGGCGAGCAGGACGGAGAGGACGACAGTCGGAGTCGAGGTCATGGCAGGGACGGTAGGCCGGCACTCGCCGGCGGGCCGCGCTACGGTGCCGGCCCGCGAGGATTTCGCAGCGGTTCGACGGGGATCACTCGGCGGCCCATGCGGTTCACAGCACCGTGAACCGTGCGATCGGCACCGAATCGGTCGTCGCCGAACCGGTCGCCGCATTGACGTCGAACAGATCCCAGACGTACTGCGCCGCCGGGACAACGACGCGCGGCCCGACGTAGAAGTAGCGGTTGCGCAGCACTTCGAGCCCGAACGGGTTCGCAGCGGTCGGCGGGATGAAGTAGCCCCACTGCGTGCCGAAGCCGAACGAAGTGAAGCCGGTGAACAGCATCGAGATCGACGCGTTGCCGGCGGCATCCGTGATCACCGGCATCGGCGCGAAGTCCAGGTTCAGCAGCAGATCGCAGTTCGCAGCCGAGCCGAACACGCTCAGCGGCAACGGCAGCGGGAACCCGGGCGCGAACTCCTTCATGTCGAGCGACGGCAGCAGGAACGCCAGCGAGGTCGGTGGACCGCCGGTCAGCGTGAAGGTCACGGTCGAACCGTCCGTGTAGGTGCCACCGACGCCGGCCGTCGACGACGAGCCGGGCGTGCCGATGCCGCAGCCGATGCCGGCGTCACGCACGGCGCCCGTGGTGCCGGCGAACGCGCGATCGGTCGCCCACGAGGCACCGGCCGAGCGGCCATGGACGAGGAAGTCGACGCAGATGTTCGGGTTGCCGTTGGTGCCGAACACGAACGGAGTCGTCAGCGGGAACGTCGCGAACACCCCGGTGCCGCGGTTCGCCGGCATCGCCGGGACCGTCACGACCTGCTGCGGCAGCACGATCACCTCGTCGTTGCCGATGTTGTTGGCGAAGGTCGCCGACAGCGCGCCGGGCTGTGCCGCCGTGCTCGACATGCGGATCTCGATGGTCGCCGTGAACGACGGGCGATCGATCGTGCTCGGCGCGCAGCGCACGCCGAACTCGGTGACGACCGTGCCGGGCGCGAACGGCGCGACGTAGATCATCTGGGTACGCGACGAGTCCTGGCCGAGCATCGCCGAACTGGTGCCGCCGCTGCCCCAGGCACGGTCGAACTCGGCGGGCAGGGTCAACTGGATCTGCGCGCCGGCAACCGACGCGAGCCCGACGGCGAACGAGAACGAGAGCAGACGAACTGGCAAGCTCATGGTGGCGGCTCCTTGGACGGGGCGGCCACTGTAGGCACGGCCGCCGCAGCTGGCCAGCACGCCCCGCGCCGCCGGTGCTGCCGGTGCCGCCGGTGCCACCGGTGCCGCCGGTGCCGCCGGTGGCATGCGGCGCAGCGGTCCGGCACCATGCGCCGATGCAGGTCTACGACACGCACTGCCACCTGGGCCTCGACGGCAAGGTCGCGCCGGCCGACGAACACGCCCGCGCCGCCGCGGCCGGCGTCACGCGGCTCCTGGTGGTCGGCATCGACGCGGCGACCAGCCGCGCCGCGCGCGACCTGCAGCCGTTCGCCGGGGTGCGCTGGAGTGCCGGCCTGCACCCGAACGACGCGACGAAGTTCGACGCCGAGTGGCCGGCGATCGAAGCGCTGGCGCGCGATCCGTCGTGCGCGGCGATCGGCGAGACCGGCATGGACACGTTCCGCGACCGCGCGCCGCTCGACCAGCAGGAACGGTCGCTGCGCCGCCATCTGGCGCTGGCGCGCGAGCTGGACCGGCCGGTGGTCTTCCACTGCCGCTCTGCCTTCGCGCCGCTGTTCGCGGTGCTGCGCGACGAACCACCCGTGCGCGGCGTCATGCACTGCTTCTCCGGCGGGCTCGACGAGGCGCGGCAGGCGCTCGACCTGGGGCTGTCGCTGTCGTTCGCGGGGCCGCTGACCTACCCGAAGAACGACGCGCTGCGCGCCGTCGCGGCGTGGGCGCCGGCCGAGCGCATCGTGGTCGAGACCGACGCGCCGTTCCTGCCGCCGCAGCGGCTGCGCGGCAAACGCAACGAGCCGGCGTTCGTCGTCGAGACCCTGCAGGCGCTGGCCACGGCGCGCGGCGAGACGGTGGCGGCGGCGGCGGCGCAGACGTTCGCGAACGCCGTGGCGCTGTTCGGCTGATCAGCGCGGCGGCGCCGCGAGGTCCTGCAGCGCGCGCTGCACGGCCGGATCCATCGGCGAGCGGGCCTGGGCGGCCAGCAGTTCGCGGCGCGCTTCGGCGTGGCGGCCGAGGCCCTTCAGCACCGCGGCGCGATCGAGCTGCAGCGCCGTCGACACGAGTCCGCGCGACACCGCGGTGTCGAGGTGCGCCAGCGCACCGGCGAGGTCGCCGCGCCCGCGCCGCGCCGCGGCGGCGAGCCGATAGACGTAGCCCTTCGGCTCGGCGATCTGCAGGCACGACAGCGCCGCCGCCTCGGCCGCGTCGTAGTGCTCGGCCGCGCCGGTCACGGCGCCGGCCTGCAAGTGCGCCTGCGCGACCAGCGTGCGCGCCCACGGATCGTCGGGTTCGCGCCGTTGCAGCTCGGCGGTGACCGCCAGCGAACGGAACGGCTGGCAGGCCGCGTCCGGCAGCGTCACCAGCGCCTCGGCGTAGTGGCGCAGCGCCGGCAGGTGCAACGGCCGCAGCAGGTGCGCGGTGGCCAGCGGCTCGATCGCCGCCGCGGCGTCGCCGGTGCGCAGGTGCGCGGCGCCGAGCCCCCACCAGGCCGCGAACGACTGCGGCTGCTGCGCCAGTTCGGCCCGCCACAGGGTGACCTCGCTGCGGTAGTCGAGCGACCGCCGCACCGAGCCGGTGACCCCGAGCGACAGCAGCACGGCGAAGACCACCTGCCAGCGGCGGCCGCGCAGCCGCGGCAGCACGCAGGCGGCCAGCAGCGCGAGGCCGAGCATCGGCCCGTAGAGCCGGTGTTCGGCCAACGGCGCGTTCAGCGGCACGACGATCCACGGCAGCGCCACCAGCCACGCGAGCGCGAGGCCGATGCGGCGCGCCCACGCACGGCGGCCGGGCCAGGCCGCGGCGACGCTGAGGCCGAGCACGCTGGCCCAGCCGACCAGCACGAACGGGTCGGCGAAGCGCCGGAACGTCACCGGCGGGTCCAGCGACAGCTGCCAGGGCGCCACCACCTGCAGCAGCGCCTGCGGCAGCAGCGTGCCCATCGTCGCGAGCTGCACCGGGAGCGCGCGACCGTGCCCCGACGTCGGGTCGCCGCTGCCGCGCGCGAGCAGATCGACGGTGGCCTGGCCGAGCAGCCCGCGGCGCAGTGCGAGGTAGCCGAGCACCAGCACCGCGACCGGCAGCACGACCGCGAGCGTGCGGCGCCACGGCAGCGTTCCACCGCGCTGCCGCCAGCAGGCGAGTTCCTGCGCGGCCAGCAGCGCCGGCAGCACGACGCCGGTCTCCTTGCTGCCGCAGGCGATCGTGGTGCCGACCAGCACCGCGAGCAGCGCCGGCGCCGCGGGGGCCCCGGCCTGCCAGGCCCGCTGCGCCCGCAGCGCCAGCAGCACGCCGAACGCGAGCAACAGTTCGCTGCGCGCCGACACCAGGTTGACCGCCTCCGACGCGAGCGGGTGCACCGCGAACAGCGACGCGACCACGAACGCCGGCCGCACCGGCAGCCGCCAACACCGCAGCCAGCTCCACAACAGCCACGCGACCGACGCGTGCAGCAGCACGTTGCCGGCCTTCAGTGCCCACGGCGCGGCGGCGACCGCGAAGTTCAGCGCGAAGCTGACCAGCAGCACCGGCCGGTACATGCGCTGGTCGGTGGCGCTGAACGCCGACGGATCCAGCAGCAGCCGGCTGCAGTTGCCGAGGTCGTGCAGCGCCGGGTTGGCCGCGACCGAGTGGATGTCGTCGAACACGAAGTCGCCGGCCAGTGCAGCGCCGTACGCGAGCCACGCCAGCGCGAACACGACCGCGCCCAGGCGACCGACCACTGCGCGCGTCATGCGGCCTCCGCCGCCGGCTGCAGCCGCGCCAGCAGTTCGCGCCAGCGCCGCGCCAGACACGGCACCGCGAAGTGGCGGTCGAACGCCGGCCGCGCCGCAGCGGCGGCCGCCGCCAGCGAGTCGGGCGCCGCGGCCAGCGCGCGCAGCGCCGCCGCCAGCGCGGCCGCATCGGCCGCCGGCACCGTGGCAACCGCGCCGCAGCCGTCGAGCCAGCCGGCCAGCGCCGGCGTGTCGGCGGTCACGACCGGCCGGCCGGCCGCCAGCGCGTGCACGACCTTGAACGGCACCACGCGCTGCGCCTTGCCGCTGCCGCCGAACACCCCCGCCACCAGCTGCGCGTCGTGCAGCAGCTGCTGCAGCCGCGCGCGGTCGACGAACTCCGGTTCGAGCCGCAGCCGGTCGCCGAGCAACTCCACCGCGCGCGCGCGGTCGGGCGGCGTGCCGCCGACCAGCGTCAGCTCCACGGCTGGCACCCACGCGACCGCTTCGATCAGCACCGCCAGCCCATGCAGCGGCACGCCGGTGCCGAAGAACAGGAGCCGCAGCCGCCCGTCGCGCGATGGCGCCGGCGGCGTGACCGTGGCCTCGGCGTCGGGGTCGCCGACCGGCAGCCAGGCGAAGCGTTCGGCCGGCAGCCCGGTCAGTGCCGCGACGTAGGCGGCGTTCGCCGGCGTGTCGAGCAGCACGAGGTCCGCCGCCGCACAGGCGCGCGCGTCGAGCCGCTGCAGCCACGCGGCCAGCAGCGAGCCGGGACGCACCAGTTCGCGGTCCTCGACCACCGTGTCGTAGGCCGACAAGAACAGGTCGAGCACGATCGGCACGTCGGTCGCGGCGCGCAGCCCCTGGACCACCGCGTGGCCCGGATACGGCACGACGATGCAGCGCGGCCGCTGCTCGGCGACCGCGGCGCCGAGCCTCTGCTGCAGGCGCCGGTGCTGCCGCTGCTGGCGCCACCAGCAGGCCGGCAGCCGCCACGGCGCGCGCAGTAGCGCCTGCTTGCCGCGGCCGAGACCGGGCTCGCGGCACTCGCGCACCTGCAGGCCGGCGGCCTCGAGTCCCTGCCGCAGCGAACGCGCCCGCGGGTAGCCGGGCCCGTCGTCCCAGGCGCCGGCGAACAGCACGTGGTCGGCCGACGTGTTCACCGGCCGTGGTCGCGTGCGAGGCCCTGGAAGCGCAGCGCCGCGATCTGCTCCGCGATCAGACCGAGCGCGAACAGCAACCCGGCCTGGCTGAACAGCAGCACGGCCATGTTGGTGAACCGGCCTTCGGTGACCAGCGTGTAGACGTACCACGCGAGCCCCAGGCACGCGGTCAACACCGACACCGGCAGGAACACGCGCAGCGGCGCGAACATCGTCGCGATGCGCAGGATGATCAGGAAGAAGCGGCTGCCGTCGGCCAGCAGCCGGATGTGGCTCTTGCCGAGCCGCGTGCGGACCGCGAACGGCAGGAACGCGACCGACCAGCCGCCGCGCAGCATCGACATCGTGATCGTCGTCGGGTAGCTGAACGTGTTCGGCAGCAGCCAGACCAGGTCCTTGGCGACGTCGGCGCGCACGAGCCGGAAGCCCGACGTCAGGTCGGGGATGTGGCGGCCCGACACATAGCTGGCGAACCGGCTGTAGATCCGGTTGGCGAGGTTGCGGTGCGTGCTGCCGCCGCGGCCGCCGCGCGAGCCGACCACCATGTCGTAGCGTTCGGCCAGCTCGAGCATGCCGGCCAGCGCGGCCGGCGGATGCTGGCCGTCGCCGTCCAGCAGCAGGATCCAGTCGCCGCGCGCCTCGCGGATGCCGCGCTTGACCGCAGCGCCGTTGCCGAGGCTCTCGGCGTGCGACACGACGTGCGCGCCGTGCTCGGCCGCGATCGCCGGCGTGGTGTCGGTCGAACCGTCGTCGACGACGATCACCTCGTGGAACGGCAGCGCCGCCGCCGCCAGCACGTGGTCCAGTTCGTCGAGCAGCGCGGTCAGGTTGGCGGCTTCGTTGCGCGCCGGCACGACCACCGACAGCCGCTGCACGCGGAGCGTGACCGGCCGCGGCGCGACCACCGGCGGCGCCGTCGCCACCGGCTCGGACCGCGGCGGCGTCGCACGCCGTCCCGGCAGCTCCCCGGTCGCCATCAGATCGAACAACCGCTCCCGCACCGGGGCGGCGGTGCCTTGCTGCAGATCGGCCGACATCATGGGCGGTATCGGCACGCCGGCGCCGCAGCCTGAGCCCGGAAACGACGCCGCCCGCCCCCGTGCGAACACGGGAGCGGGCGGCGCCGGCAACCGCGCGGCCGGAGCCGCGCAGTGCCCTTCAGGCGACGATCAGTTGACGACCGTGTAGCGGTCGCCGTCCGACGCCAGCGTGTTCGCGGCGACGCGAGCGCTCATCGCGATCGTGCCGGTGCCGAGGAACGCGGCGCTGAAGATCGGGCGCGTGGCCGTCGCTTCGCTGTACTGGTTCACAGCCGAGTTCGTGGCCAGCACGTCACCGCTCTGGTTGACGAAGAACGTGCGCTTGCCGCTGTTGCCGAACACCTGCGGCCAGGCGTAGCAGCACCACAGCGTCTCCGACTGGCCGGCATCGACGCCCTGGCCGTTGTCGGTGTCGCCACCGGTCGCGTCTTCCTCGATGCCCTGCGCGGCCGTGTCCGGCAGGAACATCTGGAACACGTAGCCCGAGCGGGACACGCGCGCCGCGGCGACGTTGCCGAACGCCGTCGACAGGACCGGCGGGCTGATCGTCTGCGTGCCGTTGCGGACCGCGACGCGGCCCGACAGCTCGCCGAAGAAGCCGTATTCACCGGCGCCGTTGCCGTTGACGTCGATGACACCCGACGCCTGGCACTGCGACTGCGCCGACGAGATGTTCTTCAGCGTCGCGATGGCCGCCGATTCGTTGGCGTTCAGGCGCGCGCTGAGGAGGTTTGGGATCGCGATGGACGCGATGATGGCGATGATCGCAACGACGATCATCAGCTCGATGAGTGTGAAGCCCTGTTCCCGCTTGGACATTGGTTTCTCCCTGACAACCTTGCTTGTGAGACGACCGACGTGGTCGCCGTTCCCCTTCTGATGGCTGCGCCCTGACGTCAGCGACCCGGAGTCGCCGGCGGCGTGGCACAGAGTTCTCGGAAGCGCGCCTCCCCGGCGACTGCCTGCCAGGCCTCGGCATCCTCGCGGATGCGACGCCTCACCTCGGCAGGCAGAGCCTGGGCTGCACGCTCCAGCAACTGGAGGCTCGTATCGACCTCGCCCAGCTGCAACTTGAGGCGTGCGAGGTGGTAGTCCGCGATCGGGACCCCCGCCGCCGCCCGCGTGAACATCGCCTCGGCCTTGGCCGGATGGCCGAGCCGCTCGTACTGCTGGCCCGCTTGCAGCGATGCCATCGGCGCCGCGGCACCATCGCGCATCACGGCGTCGAGCAGGCGCTCGGCGTCGGTGCGGCGGCCCAGTTCGCGCAGCACGGCGGCCTGTTCGATCGACCGCTGGTGGCCGAACCGCGTGTCCAGCGCCGCCGCGTTCTGCTCGAACAGCGCCACCGCCTGCTCACGGCTGCCGGCCTGGGCCAGCATGCGCGCCTCGTTGAACAGCAGGATGTCGCGCTGCTCGGCACCGCAGTCGCCGCAGCCCCGCGCGCGGCGGTAGGCCGTGGCGGCGTCCTGCCAGCGGCCGCGCAGCATCGCCGCGAAGCCCTGGAACTCGGCCGTGACCGCCATGCCGGGCTGCACGCGCTCGACCTGCGCCAGGTAGTCCTCGGCCTCGGTGATCATCTTCTCGCGCGCGTCGAGCGGGCGACCCTGCTGGTCCTTGGCCGGGATGCCGTAGGCCAGCCGCAGCTGCACGTCGGCCGAGCTGAGCAGCGTCATCACGTCGGCCGAGGCCCGGCCGACACCCCAGGCGATGCCGAGGCCGCCGAGCACCATCGAGCCGATGCCGTAGAGCAGCGATCGTTTCTGCAGTTCGTTCATCGTGTCTCCCTCGCGGTCGTGCGGCCTAGCCGCCCGACAGCTTCTCCTGCAGCTTGAAGATCGGCAGGAACACCGCGAGCACGATGCCGCCGACGATCACGCCCATGATCGCGATCATGATCGGCTCGATCATCGACGTGAGGCCCTTGACCTCGGCCTCGACCTGCTGGTCGTAGAACTCGGCGATCTTCTCGAGCAGCGCGTCGAGCGCGCCGGACCGTTCGCCGATCGCCATCATCTTGACGACCATCGGCGGGAACACGGTCGACTTCGTGAACGGCTCGCTGAGGCTCTCGCCGTTGCGCACGCTGTCCTTGGCGCGGTCGACGATGCGCGAGATCACGAGATTGCCGGCCGTGTCGGACACGATCTCCATCGCGCCGAGGATCGGCACACCGCTCTTGACCAGCGTCGCGAACGTGCGCGCGAACCGCGACAGCGCGACCTTCTTGAACAGCACGCCGAACACCGGCAGGCGCAGCACGATCGAGTCCTTCGCGTAGGCGCCCTTCGGCGTCTTGCACAGGAACTTCAGGCCGACGAAGGCTCCGGCCATGCCGCCGAAGATCACGTACCAGAAGTCGCGCATGAAGAACGCGATGTCCATGATGAACACCGTCAGTCCCGGCAGCTCGACTTCGAGCGACTCGAACACCGGCTTGAACGACGGCACGATGCCGATCATCAGGAAGCTCGCGATGCCGATGACCAGCACGAGCGAGATCACCGGGTAGGTCATCGCCGACTTGATCTCGCTGCGCAGGTGCGCGCTCGCCTCCAGGTACTCCGCGAGGCGCGTCAGGATGATGTCGATCTGGCCGGACACTTCACCGGCGCGGATCATGCTGACGTAGATGTGCGAGAAGACCTTCTTGTGCGGCTCCATCGCCTTGCTGAGGTCGGAGCCGGACCGGATGTCCTCGACGACCTTGTTCAGGCAGAAATGGAAGCCCGGCGACTCGGCCTGGTCGGCGAGGATCTCCAGCGCTTCGAGCATCGGGATGCCCGCGCTGAGCATCGTCGACAGCTGCCGCGTGAAGACCTCGAGCTCGCCCTTCTTGGCCGAGGCGCGCTTGGCCGTGCCGCGGCGCTTGCCGCCGGCGCCACCGCCACCACCGCCGCCGAAGAAACCGAGCAGACCGCCGGCCTTGCTGATGTCGACCGGCGTCAGATTGCGCCGCCGCAGGTCGGCGACGACGTCGGCCTGAGAATCGGCGGTGACGGCGCCCTTGACCACCTTGCCGCTGATGTCCTTCGCCTCGAACTTGAACTTCGTTGCCATGATCCCCTGAATTCCCGAGTACGCGGGTCTAGTCGGCCATCGTCGAGGTCTCGATCTCCTGCAGGCTGGTCTTGCCACGCATCGCGTTCAGCAAGCCCACACGCCGCAGCGTCAACATGCCCTCTGCCAACGCCTGCTTCTTGACGTCGGAGATGTGGGCGCGATCGACGACGAGCCGCTTGATCGGCTCCGTCATGCGCATCGTCTCGAGCAGCGCGAAGCGGCCCTTGTAGCCACCGTTGCAGCGCGGACAGCCGACCGGCTCGTAGAACTCGGCCTCCTGCTGCAGGTCCTGTTCGAGGTAGCCGAGCCGCAGCAGCGCGTCCTTCGACATGTCGACGCGCTTCTTGCAGTTCGAGCACAGCTTGCGACCCAGGCGCTGCGCGCAGATCAGCAGCGTCGAGCTGGCGACCATGAACGCGTCGAGCCCCATGTCGACCATGCGCGTGATCGTCGACGGCGCGTCGTTCGTGTGCAGCGTGCTCAGCACCTGGTGGCCGGTCAACGCGGCCTTGACCGCGATCTCGAGCGTCTCCTGGTCGCGGATCTCGCCGAGCAGCACGACGTCGGGGTCCTGACGCAGGATCGACCGCAGCGCGCCCGAGAACGTCAGACCCGCCTTCGGGTTGACCGGCACCTGGTTGATGCCCTCGAGCTGGTATTCGACCGGGTCCTCGACCGTGACCAGGTTGATGTCCGGGGCGGCGATGTGCTTGACCGCCGAATAGAGCGTCGTCGACTTGCCCGAACCCGTCGGACCGGTGACGAGGATCATTCCGTAGGGCTGCGCACAGGCCCACAGGAAGTCCTCCATGCAGCGCTCCTCGAAGCCGAGCGCCTTGATGTCGAGCGCGAGGTTGCTGGAGTCGAGGATGCGGAAGACGGTCTTCTCGCCCCACACCACCGGCAGGATCGACACGCGGAAGTCGACCGCCTTGTGGCCGATCTTCATCTGGAACTTGCCGTCCTGCGGCTTGCGCTTCTCGGCGATGTCCAGCTTGGACATGATCTTGATGCGCGAGGTGATGTTGTTCTGCATGCGCTTGGGCAGCTGCATGGCCTCGAACAGGCATCCGTCCTTGCGGTAGCGGATGATCACCTTCTTCTCGAACGGCTCGATGTGGATGTCGCTCGCGCCGGTGTTGCAGCCGTCGAGGATGATCTTGTTGACCAGCTTGACGATCGGCGAATCCTCGTCGCTGATCGCCGACAGGTCGGCGTTGTCGTCCTCGACCTCGGTCTCCTTCAGCTCGACGTCGGCGTCGTCGAACGAGCCGAGGATGCCGTCGACGCTCTCGGTCTCGCGCTGGTAGCCCTTGCCGCGGATCTTCTCGATCTCCTCGGAAGTGCTGACGACGATGCGCAGCTGACAACCCGTGATGATGCGGATGTCGTCGAGCTTCAGCACGTCGAACGGGTTCGCGACGGCGACCGTGATCAGGTTGCCGATGCGGTCGACCGGGAAGATGCAGTACTCGCGTGCCACGTCCTCGGGCACCGACTCCAGCACTTCCTTGTTGATCGACAGCTTCGCCAGATCGATCGGCGGCACGTTGGCCGCACGAGCGATCATCGCGAGCAGCTCCTGCTCGGTCGCGACGCCCTTCTTGACGCAGACTTCGGTCAACGACTGCTTGTTCGCCTGTGCTTCGGCGAGCAGTGCGTCTGCGGTGGGCCCGTCGACCTTGCCGGCCTTCTCGAGGATGGCCCGGAGCTTCTTCGCGAACTGGGACATGAGCGATCAGTGCTTCAGTGGCTTGCGCATGCCGGTGGTACCACCGTGGCGCTCCATCAACCGCATGAAGTCGGCCTCGTCGCCGGTGTGCTCGAGCGCGTCCTCGTAGCTGATCGTGCCGGCCCGGTAGAGCTCGAACAGCGACTGGTTCATCGTGCGCATGCCGGCCGCACCGCCGGTCTGCACCATCGACATGATCTGGTGCGCCTTGTTGTCGCGGATCAGCGCGCGGATCGCCGGGTTGACGATCATGATCTCGGCGGCCAGCACGCGGCCCTTGCCGTGGATCCGCGGCACCAGCTGCTGGCACACCACTGCCTGCAGCGTGAACGACAGCATCGTGCGGATCTGCTGCTGCTGGTGCGCCGGGAACACGTCGACGATGCGGTTGACGGTCTGCTGCACGTCGGACGTGTGCAGCGTCGCGAACGTCAGGTGGCCCGTCTCGGCGAGCGTCAGCGCCGCCTCGATCGTCTCGAGGTCGCGCATTTCGCCGACCAGCACGATGTCCGGGTCCTGTCGCAGCACCGACTTCAGGGCCTTCTCGAACCCGTGCGTGTCGCCGCCGACCTCGCGCTGGTTGACGAGGCAGCTCTTGTTGCGGTGCAGGAACTCGATCGGGTCCTCGATCGTGACGATGTGGCTCTGCCGCGACTCGTTGATGTAGTTCACCATCGAGGCCAGCGTGGTCGACTTGCCCGAACCGGTCGAACCGGTGCAGAGCACGAGGCCGCGCGGCAGGTTGCAGATCCACTCGCAGACCTTGCTCGGCAGCCCGATGGTCTGGAAGTCGTAGACCTCGAACGGGATCACACGCAGCACCGCGGCGACCGACCCGCGCTGGATGAACGCGTTGGTGCGGAAGCGGCCGAGGTTGGCGACGCCGAACGAGAAGTCGATCTCGAGGTTCTTCTCGAACTTCGCGACCTGGTCAGGACTGATCACCGAGTAGACGAGCTTCTTCGTCGCCTCGGGCATCAGCGCCTCGTACTCGGTGTCGACGAGCTTGCCGTCGATGCGGATCTTCGGCGGCGCGCCGACGGAGATATGGAGATCGGACCCACCGCGCTGAACCATCAGGTTCAGCAGTTCTTCCATCGACACCATCGCAAGGCACTCCTGTGATCGGACCGGCCGGTCGACCGGACCTCGCGCCTATCGGTCGCGAGGGATGCCTGGATTGAGTCGGGTGCCGTTCGGCGTCCGACGGACGCGGTCCCGGCTCGGGACCGCCGGAACCACGAGCGTGCGGAAATCCGACGGTCGCCGCGGTCAGCGGTGCTCGCCGTGGTGCTGGTCGACGATCGCCTTGCGCCGCTGCACGATCTCGTGCTGCAGGTTCGGCGGCACGGCCTCGTAGTGCGAGAACTGCATCGTGAACGAGCCCTCGCCGGCCGTGATCGACCGCAGCTGCGTCGAGTAGTCCAGCATCGAGGCCAGCGGGCACTGGGCCTGGATCGTCTGCACGCCGTCGGTCAGCTCCATGCCCGACATGCGGCCGCGCGAGCCGGACAGGTTGCCGGCGACGTCGCCAGTGAACCGCTCCGGCACGTGGATCGTGACGTCCATGATCGGCTCGAGCAGGATCGGCCGCGCCTTCTGGTAGCCGTCGTGGAACGCGCGCTCGCCGGCGATCTGGAAGCTCAGCTGGTCGCTGTCGACGTCGTGGTACTTGCCGTCGTGGACTTCGACCTGCACGTCGACGACCGGATAGCCGGCCAGCGAACCCTTGGCGAGGAACTTGCGCGCACCCTTCTCGACCTCGGGGATGAACTGGCGCGGGATCGAACCGCCGACCACCGAGTCGACGAACTCGAAACCTTCGCCGTGCTGCTTGGGCGCCACGCGCAGGTAGACCTCGGCGAACTGGCCGCGACCGCCGGTCTGCTTCTTGTGGCGATGGTGGCCTTCGGCCCGCGCCGTGATCGTCTCACGGTACGGGATCGTCGGCGGACCGTGGTCGACGTCGACGTGGTGGCGACGGTGCAAGCGCTGGAACTGCACCTCGAGGTGCAGCGGGCTCATGCCGGTCAGCAGGAACTCGCCGGTCTCCTTGTCGCGGGTGTGGTGCAGCGTCGGATCCTCGGCCGCGAGCTTCTCGATCGCGTGGCCGATCTTCTGCTCGTCGCCGCGCGCCTTCGGCCAGATGTGGCGCGAGTAGGTCGGCGCCGGCCAGGCCGGCTGCGGGAACCGCAGCGGCGCGGCCTCGGCGGTGATCGAATCCCCGAGGCTCCATTCCTCGACCTTGCTGACCGCGAACAGGTCGCCGGCCCCGACCGACGCGATCTCGGTCGAGTCCTTGCCGTGCACGTCGAGCAGGTGGGCGACCTTCGTCGTCTTGCCGGTGCGCACGTCGAGCACCACCTGATCCTTGGCCAGCGTGCCGCGCAGGCAACGCAGGTAGCTCAGGCGGCCGACGTAGGGGTCACTGACGATCTTCCAGACCTTGGCCGCGAACGGCCCCTTGCGGTCCGGCTCGACCAGTTCGCCGAACGAATCGCTGCCCGGCTTCGCGGCCCCGCGCGCACCGAAGCACACCGGCGACGGGAAGTGCAGCTGCGCGAACTCGAGGAACTGCTCGAGCCCGAGCCCGCGGTTCGGGCAGACTGCGAACACCGGCACCAGCTTGCCGCTGGCAACCGCGCGCCGCAGGTTCTGTTCGAACTCGTCCTTCGCGAGGTGGCCCTGCTCAAGGTAGTGCTCCATCAGCGTGTCGTCGACCTCGGCCTCGTCCTCCTCGATCATGTCGTGGTACTTGGCCGCGTCGGGTCCCT
This sequence comes from Planctomycetota bacterium, assembly GCA_016794425.1. Taxonomy (GTDB): domain Bacteria; phylum Planctomycetota; class UBA1135; order UBA1135; family UBA2386; genus JAEUHS01. The sequence continues at coordinate 102,404 of JAEUHR010000058.1, read as the reverse complement.
CGTCGTGCGTCACCGCGTGCACCGACTTGAACCCGGCGCCGGTCGCATTCGGGTAGGTCGCCGGCACGACCGCGTGGCCGAACGCCTCGCGCAGCTGCGCGACGACCTTCTCGAAGCTCGTGTTGTCGTGGTCGAGGTGCGTGACGACGATCGCGCGGCCGATCCCGCGCGCGCCGGCCAGCTGCCACAGCTGGCGCATGTGGTACGGCAGCGGATTGGTCGCGTTGACGCACAGGCACGCGGTCTCGACCGCGTCCATCGCGGCGATCGCGTCGGCGACGAAGTCCGGGTGTCCCGGCGTGTCGACCAGGTTCAGCCGCACGCTGCCGGCAGTGAACCGGAACAGGTGCGACGACAGCGTCTGCTTGCGGTCCCGTTCCTCGGGGTCCGTGTTGCTGATGCTGGTGCCATCGGCCACGCTGCCGAGCCGCGAGCTCTGCTTCAGGTGGAACGCGATCGCGTCGAGCAGCGCGGTCTTTCCCGAATGGCCGTTGCCGACGATGGCAACGTTCCGAACGTCTTCCGAGGCATGAGCCATGATCACTCCGGAGGGTCGGGCGCCCTCGTCGGGCGCCGGGGACGGGAGCCCGGGGTGCCATGGACGCGCGTGCGGCCGCGGGAGCCCCGGGCGCTGAAGGACGTGAGCCCTTGTAACCCGGATCCCACGGCCGCGGAAGCCGCACGGTCTACGCAGTTGGGCGCACGCAGTCGGCGACCGCGCGCGCCGCGCCGATCACATCGCGTCGCCGACGACGATCTCGACGCGACGGTTCTTCGCCTTCGTCTTCGCGTCGACCGGATCGAACTGGCCGTAGCCGACGACGACGATGTTGGCTTCCGGCACGCCTTGCTGGATCAGGTAGGCCGCGACCGAGTCGGCCCGTTCGGCCGACAGGTGACGGTTGCTGCGGAACCGGTCCTTGGTCTTCTGGATCGGATCGCTGTCGGTGTGGCCCTCGACGTAGAAGCGGTGGCCGGCGAAGCGCGACCGCAGCACCTGCGCGACGCGGTCGAGCACGCGGTTCGCCGAACCCTTCAGCTTCGTGCTGCCGGAATCGAACGTGACCGAGTCCTCGACGCCGATGCTGATGCGGCCGCGGCGGTAGGACACGACGGCGTCGCCGCCGACCTCGTCCTGGATCTGGCCGATGACGCCGGCGCCCTGCTCGCGCGGTGCGGCGGCGTTCTGCGGCGTCGGCAGCTCACGCCGCTGCAGCTCCTCGTTCTCGTTGCGGAGCCGGGCGATGTCGCCGCTGAGCTCGCGGATGCGCTCGTCGCGCTCGCGCAGCATGTCCTGGTAGCGGGTCGTGCAACCCGCGGTCAGCGACACGAGGGCTGCGAGAAGAACGAGGATGGACTTGCGGATCATGGTGCCTCCCTGCGGAACGAAATCGGAATGAGACCGGAACAGCGACCGAGTGCGTCAGCCTGCGCGGCGGCCCCTGCGGACCAGCACGAACAAAGCCGACAAGGAAAGGACAGCGAGCACGAGCAGGAACCACTGCGCGTTCGGCGAAGTGCGTTGCCACTCGGGCCAGCGGACGAACAACAACTCGAGGATCGGCGCCTGCGCGAACAGGGCCACGAGCCCGCCGAGCGCCAGGTACGGCCCGAACGGGATCTTCAGACCGAAGCCGCGCCGCAGCGCCAGCAGGCCGCCGATCAGCGCGCCGGCGACGCAGCCGACGAACAGCGACAGCAGCGCGCCCTGCCAGCCGAGGAACGCGCCGATCATGCCGAGGAACTTGACGTCGCCGAGCCCCATCGCCTCGCGGCGGAAGATGCGGCTGCCGGCGGCGCGGATCAGCCACGTGACGCCGGCACCGACGACCAGGCCGATCACGCTGGCGAGCAGCGTGTTCAGCGCGCGCGGCGTCGACGGGTCGTCGGTGACGACACCGGCGACACCGGGCCAGAAGCCGCCGAACAGGCCGCAGGCCATGCCGGGCTTGGTCAACGCGTCGGGCAGCAGCTGCGTGTCGAAGTCGATGAACGTGCAGGCGACGAGCAGCGCCACGAACGTCGCGTGCAGCGCGAGTGCGGTCGCCGCGGCGCCGTCGATGGCCGTGGCGCCGGCCGCGGTCGCGACCAGCACCGGCCCGAACGGCGGCCACACCGCGAGCGCGTAGAACAGCGCCGCCGTCAGCGCTTCGACCAGCGGGTAGCGGATCGCGATGCCCTTGCCACAGCACCGCGCGCGGCCGCGCAGCAGCAGCCAGCCGACGATCGGCAAGTTGTCGTGCCAGCGGATCTGCGTGCCACAGTGCGGGCACTTCGAGCGACCGCCCAGGCTGCGCCGCCGCGGATCCTCCTGCGGCAGACGCCAGATCACGACGTTGAGGAAGGAGCCGACGCAGGCTCCCAGCAGGGCTGCCCCTACCTCGAACACCGCCGTGACACTCACTGACGCACCACGCCGCGCAACGCGGCGTTCGCAGACGAAACGCTTCACGCCGACGGCGCGCGACCACGTTGGTCGCCTGCGCACCGTGCTGACCCACGGCACGCGTCCACGCCTCCGACGCAGCCCGGGAGCATACGGTCCAGCCGGACGGAATCCACCACGCAGCCTGCGGCCGAAACCGTTCGGGTCGATGCGGGGCTAGCGGTCGAGCAACCGGATCTCGCGCACCGACGGCAGCGGCTGGCCACCGCGCACCTGGGCCTCGAGCGCGACCCGCACGAACGACCCGGGGCTGGCCACCACGAGGTCGCCGTCGCGCACCGGCTGGGGCTGGCTCTGGCGTTCGGCGCGCGCATCCGGGCGGTCATCCGTCAGGGGGTCGGCCGGCGCGGCCTGCCAGGCGACCAGCAACCCCGGCAGCGGGTCGACGAGCCGCAGCGTGCCGCGGTCGCGGTCCGGCGGCAGTTGGCGCCAGGGCGTCCAGCCGTGCACGCGGTAGTCGGCCCCCGGCGGCACGCCGTAGGTGAACGTCGCGCTGGCGACGACGGTCTGGCCGCGCGGGCCGTCGATGCCGGGCACGCTCTCGCCGACCGTCGGCGTTTCGATCGCCAGCAGCGTGTGGAACGGCAGTTCGCCGCGCAGGTGCATGCGGCCGGCGGTCAACAGCGTCAGCGGCGACAACTCCAGCGACGTCGACGGTTCGCAGCGGATGGCGCCGTGCACGTAGAGATCCCCCGCCGCCAGCAGCGCGACCGCAGCGCTGGCGAGCAGTTCGGCAGCAGGCGTCTCGATGCCGTGCACGCGCAGCGGCGCCGGCTTGCCGACCAGTTGCAGCACGCCGGCGATGCGGGCACCACCGCACACGAGGATGCGGGCGGGGCCGTTCGTGGCATCGACGGTCACGGTCACGCCGGCGGGAACCTCGAACACCGTGAACGGAAAGTCGTCGCCGCGGCTCTGCACCAGCGTGCCATCGCCGCGGTCGAAGGCCTCGCCGGGCCGCAGCACGGTGTCGCGGGTCGGCCGGAACGCGCCGAGCGCGCCGTCACCGGCCTCGACGCGCACGCGCGGCCGCACGGCGCCGCCGCGAACCTCGAAGCACGGCGCGAGCGCGTCGTCACCGGCGAAGGTCTTCTCGCCCGCGGGCCACTCGGCCAACGCGAGGCTGCCGCCTTCGGCGATGCTCCACCACTGCACCGATCCCGGCAGCACCGGCGTGCCGGAGTAGTCGGTCAGCGCGCTGGCACCGGCGACGAGTTCGACGCTGACGAAGTCGCCCTTCGCCAGCGCCAGCGTGCCTCCGGCGGCCAGGCGCGGCTGGCTACCGAGGTCGACCTCGAGCGTGCAGCCCGGATACGGATCGATGCGCGGCGTCGTCAGCACCCGCACCGAGCGCGGCACCAGCACCTCGAGGTTGCGCAGCAGCCGCACCTGCACCGACTCCGGCAGCACCGACGACGGCAGCAGCGGCTGCGTGAAGTGCAGGCGCAGCCGCGGTGCGTCCATCGGCACCGGTTGTGGCAGGTCCGGCAGGCGCAGCAGGAACGGCACGTCCGGCGCGAGCGGCCGCAGCAGCGGTCCGGTTGCCGCGATCGGGATCGACCACACCTTCGCCGCGGCGAGCCGGCGGCCGTCGACGGACCGGATTGCATCGGGCCGCGGACTGCCCGCGAGTTGCAGCCGATAGGTCGCACCGGGTCGGAACGATCCGTCGCGCAGGTCCGCGGCCAGCGGCGGCTCGGGCTCGAACGTGACCCAGTTCGACGCGACGCGCAGCGCGCCGCGCACCTGCCGCCCCGCTTCGTCGAGCACGGTGACCGAGTCCTCGGTCACGCTCAGCGGCTGCACCGGCGCGGAGAAGTAGACCGTGATCGAGTCGTTCAGCAGCAGCGGGGCGGCTTCGGTGCCCAGCGCCGGCGACGTGCGCGCGACCTCGAACGGCACCGGCTCGGGGCTGTTGCGCCAGCACCCCGCGGCCGCGGCCGCGGTGAGGCACAGAGCCGTGAACGTGCTGGCGCGGCGCATGGTCCGTGTCATCGGATGTTACGCCAACCGCGGCCAAGCCGCCCGCGGCAAAACCGGCGCATGGGCTGCCGACGAAACGCAGCGCGCCGCGCTCCCGCATTCGGGAAGCGCGGCGCGCGGGGCGTGCCGGAGCCGGCGGCGGCGCCTACTGGAACGCCTGCATCCGGTAGACGACGCTCATGCTGCGCAGCGACGGCGACAGGGCCGGCGACACCGTGACGTTGTTCGTCATCACGACGCGCAGGTTCAGGAACCGCGGCAGCAGCTGCGTCGCCGGGTTGCGGATCAGGTCGAGCTGGTCCTCGGTGACGTAGCGGGTCAGGCCGGTCGCCGGCACGCGCGGCGCCGCGTTGTAGTTCGCGGTCGAGTACCGGTACGCCTCGCAGGCGTAGTTGACGTTCAGCAGGTTGCCGCGACCGGTGACCGGATCGTTCGTGACCGGATCAACATAGTCGAAGCCTTCGTCGTTGGTCAGCGGGTCGTAGAGCTCGTCGTCCTTGTCGAACCCGTCGGCGCCACGCACTTCGATGACGACGCTGGTGCCGGCCGGCTGGCGGGCCTGCGGCGGATCCATCTGCAGCACCATGTCCTGCATGCGCAGGGCCGGGTCGACCGCGTTGAAGTCCGGGAAGCCCGCGATCTCGGCAGCCGGCACCACGGTGTCGGCGGCGCGCTGCGGCTGCAGCGTGTCGAAGAACGCGAACGTGACCGTCGACACCTTGCGCACGAAGTCGGCGTGCGCCCAGTGCAGCATGCCGTCACCCGGCGGCGCGATGAACACGGACCGGGCCGTGTTCGACTGGTACGGCGCCGGCCAGTTGGGACCACCGAGGCCCGCGTCCACCGTCGGGCTCGCGACCGCCGTCAGCTGGTTGGCAGGGTCGATCAGCACCGGCTGGCCGCTGACCAGATCTTCGCCACCGCTGGCGTGCACACGCAGCGCCGGCCAACGCGGGCGACCCGCGAAGCCTGCGCCCGTGGCGTCGTAGTAGCCGCCGGGCACCGGCTGGGCCGGGTTCGCGAAGTTGCTCGGCGAGCCGAGCATCGCGACCTGGAAGCCGTTGCTGCCGACGGCCAGGCCGTTGGCGGCGCTGTCGGCGAACACCTTGAAGTCGACCAGCAGCGGCAGCGCGATCGGGTCGTGGTCGCGCTGCAGGGTGCCGCGGAAGTCACCTTCGTCCTCGACCCACGAGGTGCGGCCGCTGATCAGGAACTCCGGATCGGCGTTGCTGGGGATCCAGGGCGAATCGACGTGCGCGGTGTGGTCGTTGTTCGGCGCCTGCGCGTTCGGCTGCTGCGCGCCGCCGAGTCCGATCACGTTGCCGCTGCTGTCGACGCTGACCAGCCGCGAGTCGCGCCAGGTGTAGGTGCGGTCGAAGCGCGGGTACGGGATGAACTTGCGGTTGTTGCCGTTGCGGAACGCGTCGTTCGGATTGATCTTGTAGACGGCGTCCTCGAACACCGGCGTCAGGCTGGTGCCCTGCAGCGGGTTCTCCGAGAACGTGGTCGACAGGCCGCTGTTCATCGACAGGCCGTCCATCCAGCACGGACCGTCGAGGAAGCACCGGATGTCCGGACGCTTGTTGCTGTGCGCCAGCGACATCGTGTAGCGGTCGAACACGTCGTAGAGCACGCCCTCGTCGTTGAACGACGACCAGTAGAGCTGCTCGATGTCGATCGCGAACTCGGACGGCGCCCGGTAGTCGAGGCCGAAATCGTCCTCGAGGTAGCGCATCTGCATCCGGGAGCCTTGCGGCTTGTGCGGTTCGACCACGCGGCCGACCGGCTGCGGCACCTGCTGCGTCGCGTACGGCCACACCGTCGACAGGAACGGCGTGTTGATCGTGTCCGTCATCAGGGTCTGCCAGTAGAGCAGGCCCGGGTGGCCGATCGGCGCCGTCGGCACCGTGAAGTCGTAGCCGACCTGGGTGTCGTTCTCCGCGTCCCAGCACTCACCGCGGTCGACGCGGCTGATCACACCGAGGCCTTCGCGGTCGGCGCTGCGGCTGAAGCGCACCGTCTGCGCACCGGTCAGGCGGCCGTTCTCGAGCCGGAACTGGCCGAACATGTCGGGCGAACCCGGCACCGTGCCGTCTTCGTCCAGCGCCTCGAAGCGCCAGGAGTGCCAGCCGACGAGGTTCTCGGTCGCCGTCGGCGACAGCGAGAAGTTGACCGACCAGCTGTCCTTCGGCGCCTGGGCGCGATCGAAGATCTTCAGCGAGGTGCCGGCGAGGTCGGTGACGCCCGCCGCGCCGAGCCGCACGTGGAAGCCGTAGGTCTCAGCCGTGCCGGCGCGGTGGAAGAAGCCCATCGGCGCCTGCAGGCGCAGCACCGTTCCGTCGCCCGACAAGTCGGCCAGGCGGGTCGGCACCACACGGAATGTCGCCCGCTTCGGCGAGCCCATCTGCGTGGCGAACGTCTCCGCGCTGGCCTCCGCGAGCGGCAGGCCCGGCACCGAGCGGTTCGTGATCAGCAGGTTCGACGAGTTGTCGACCTGGTCGAGGTCCATGGGCTTCGTGAACTCGATCGCCAGCGAGGCGTTCGGGTTGACGAGGCTGCCCGGGTTCGGCGAGGTTGCCGGCGACGGGTCGATGCGCATGAAGAAGTGGCGCCACGACGCGTCGGACACGGTGACCGAGCTCGACGCACCGATCATCGGCACGTCCTCGTAGTAGCGCACCCGCACGATGCAGTCCTGGCCGCTCGGCTGCTGGTTGGCGCGGAACGAGTGCTCGCGGCCCAGCGAGTCGCGGCCGCTGAGCAGCGACGCCACGCGGACGCGCGCGGTGGTCAGCCGTTCTCCCTGGCCCGAATCGCCGACCGGCGGTGCGAACGCGACGCCCAGCGTCTCGCCGACCGTCGTGCCGACTTCGAGGTTCTGCAGGATCTCGGCGCGCAGCAGCACGGTCTCGAACGAACCATCCGGCATCTCGACGACGATGCTCTGCGTCAGCATGTCGCCGGCGACCAGCGGCGTCGTCACCGGCGCCGACAGCGGGCCGAGCGGGATCCCGTCGATGCCCAGCGGGCCGTCGACGAACGGATAGCGACCGCGGATCGGCACGAAGTTGAGTCGCTTGTTCAGCGTGATCGTGTTCGTCGCCGTGTCGATCGCCGTGATGCCCATCGCCAGCGAACCGACGATCATGGGCACCTCGGGTTCGCGCAGGCGGCCCGTCGATCCATCCGCCAGGTTGCCCGAACGGAAGTCGCGGATCACCGCGTCGCGGCCACTGCTGTCGACGTCATTGAGCTTCTCGATGCGGTCCTCACGGACATAGAAGCTCGAGACCACACCACCGCGAGCCGGCAGGGCCACGCGGATGTTGGCCGTGACGCTGTCGGACGAGGCCGGCAGACCCGGCGTGCCGATGCCGCCCTGCGCTTCGCCGCCCAGGATCGTCGTGTCGAGCACGATGTGATCGCCCTTCGGGATCAGGCGGAACGGCAGCACGCGGAACGCATCCGCCGGATCGACCAGCGTCGGGTCGCCCTTGAACTCCAGCAGCTGGACCGCCGCCGGATTGGCCTGGAAGAACGCGGCGTCGACCTGCACCTTGCCGTCGAACTGCAACCGGACGGCGGCATTGCGCGGCACGATCGGGATCGGCAGCGTCTGCGTGCTCTGGCCACGGTACGAGGCGGGCACTTCGGCGAGGCCGGTCTGGGCAGCCGCCAACGCGCGCGTGAAGTTCGCCTGTTCGGCACCGGGCCGATTGTCCCAGAGGATCACCAGTTCCTCGTGCCCGATCGTGCGATCGAACGGCAGGAACTCGTAGTCGGCAGTCGGCAGTTCCTCGCCAGTCGCATCGAACAGCGGCTGGGACTCGATGCCCGCATTGACGACCACGTCCTCGGCGACCAGCACCAGGCGCCGGTTGAACCGGTTGCGCCGATCGGGATCACTCTGGTCCGCGCGCTGGTAGGCGTAGACGTCGACCAGTCGGCCGAGCGACACGCTCTGCAGCGTCAACCGCGCGTCCGAGCCGAGCTCACCGACGTTGCTCCTGCCGTCACAGGACGCCAGCGCGATCAACAGGGCCGCAGCGAGCGCGGGAGTCAGTGGTTTCGCATGCTTCATGTTCGTTTGCCTCGCGAAGGTGGCGCACATCCGATCCACACCATCCGACGGTGCCGGGCATCTGCCGGAACCCACCGTCGAACTGCTGTAGCGAGCGTGCATCACGCGGTATCGGATCGAGGAAGAGGTCTTGGGTCGGACACCCCGCTGCGGGGCCGGCATCGGCGGTGTCGTGGGTTGGAAGGGACGAAAACGGAGATGGGGATCAGAAGCGGAACGGCAGCCGCAGCCAGTGCAGTTCCGGCCGCGGCGACGACGGACCGAACTCCGGCGGATTGGCCGAGCCCGGCTTGAAGGCGCCGTCGAAGACGACGTCCCACTGCACGAAGGTCAGACCGAGCGCGCGGATCTGCTCCTGCACGGCCGGATCCGACAGGTCGTAGAGGAAGGTCTCCGGCTGACCGGGCACCAGCGCCGGGACGCGCGTCGCCTGCGAGCTCTTCGGGTTGTCGTGGAATGCGAAGCCGATGCGCACGTTGGCGATCGGCGTCGCGGCACCACCGGTGCCCGGATAGGTGCCGCCCAGGCCTTCCAGGCCGGCCGTGATGACCTTGAAGAACTTCGCGCGGACCTGCATGCGGGCCGCGGTGGTCGGGAACGCGCCGCCCGCCGGCGACAGCAGCAGCACGCGGTTGGTGTGCGAGAGGATCGCGAACGAGCCGACCTTCGTGCCGGCGGCATTCAGCGCCTCGGCCTCGTAGTGCACGTAGCGGTCGGCGATCGCACCGAGCACCGGCTGCGACAGTTCGACGCGGTAGGCGCTGGCACCCTGGAACGTCGCATTCGTGCTGACACTCGCGATGGTCGTCGCGGCGATGGTCGGCGAGCCGTAGTCCACGACACCGCGGCCGAGCGACTCCGTGAAGTTCGCGTAGCCGGTGGTCGCATCGACGCCCTGGAACTCGTACCAGGGGCCGGTCACGTCACCGGCCGAGGTATCGATGCCGCGCGGCAACTCGTCGGGGCCGGTGGCCAGCGCGCGACGCTGCGACGCGCCGGTGTCGATCCAGCGCGACCGCAGCCGCGTCTTCGCGCCGAACGGCACCGGCATCAGGATCGGCGCCGGGCGGATGTCACCCTCAGCGTCACCGATCGTGACCTGGCCGCCGGTGTCGTTGCGACCGACACCGAACTGGTCCGGGATGCCACGCCAGGCGAGCATCGCCTGCTTCTGGGCCCCGCTCAGCGTCGCACCGTTCTGCAGCACCGTGATGTTGTCGTCGAGCACGGTGTTCGTGCCGTCGGTGTTGGTGCCGGGTGGCGTCATCAGCTGCACGATGCCCATGCCGCCGAAGCCGCCGAGCGGTGCCGAGTCGTACGTCGTCATGAACGTCGTCGCGATCGCCGTGCCGCTGGCCGGGTACTTGGACCGCACGAACGGGGCCGGGCCCGTCGTCTGATCCGGTTCCGCGGTGCGGCAAATGCCGCCGTCGGCCGAGATCGAGTAGGTGTAGTCGTTCGCCGCGTAGGTGAAGTTGGCGCCGGTGCCGCGCGCGTTGATCACGATGCGCGAGGCCGACATCAGGATCACCATGCCGCCGGCGCCGCCACCACCACCGCCGGCCTTCGACGACGCGCCGGACGCTTCGCCGCCGCCGCCGTTGCCGCCGTCGGCCGTGATGCGGCCCGTGCTGCCGATCACGATTTCGCCGAGCGCCTTCACGATCAGCACACCACCACCACCACCACCACCGCCGCCGCTGCTGTCGTTGAGGAAGTTGGCTTCGTCCGTCGAGCAGTTCGTGTTGTAGGAGAGGTCGCCACCACCACCGCCACCACCACCGCCGACGGGCACCGACAGCTCGCCGGTGATGCGCAGGCGGCGATTGAAGTCGATCGCGGAGCCCCAGTAGTTGTTGTCCAGCCGCGCGTCCGTGAAGACCACGGGGCCGGGCGAGCCACCGTTCAGCGAGCGGGTCAGCGTGCCGGCCTGGCCGACACAGCCGAAACCACCGACACCCGTCTGCTGCTGGAAGATCGGCCGTTCATTGTTGTTGTTCGGCGGGAACGCGCCGACCGGCACGACCTTCTGCTTGTAGTTGGGGTCACCCTGGGTCGCGAGCGCGCCGCCACCGCCGCCGGAGCCACGCAGGCAGCCGCCGGCGCACGAGAGCAGACCGCCGGCGCCACCACCACCGTTGACCTGCAGCGGGCCGCGGCCCTTGCCGCCGAACTCGTCGCGCTGGGTCGTGCTCGGCGAACCGGCGCCACCGTCACCACCGCCGCACACGCCGATACCGCCGGCCTTCGCGACGTCCGCATTGCCCGTGCTCTCGACGCGTTCGCCGTTGCCGCCTTGCACCGACAGCGTGCCGTCGATGTTGAACGTCTCGCTGACCAGCCAGACCATCGGGTTCGAGCCCTGGCCAAGCACCGTCTTGCCCATCGCGATGTTGACGCTGCGGAAGTTGAAGACGCCGCCCGACACGTTGTAGGCCGAACCGAGCTTCGGTACGACCTGCGTGAAGTTCGTGTTCAGCACGGTGTTCTGGGCCACCGGATCGAAGTCGATCGTCGTGCTGCTGCCGTCGAAGCCGAAGCCGGCCTTGATGTAGCCGGGGCCGACGTCAGCCAACGGCTCCGAGAACGCAGCGGCGAAGTCGATCGCGTTCGAGTTCGTGAACTCCTCGACCAGCGCATCGAATTGCTGCTCGTACGAGCGGCGCGTGCGGAACGAGCCGAACGTCGGGTTGTAGGCCGGGTTGGACAGGTTCGACTCACCCGAGATGTCCTCGAGCGCCAGATCGACGATCACGCGGATCTCGGCGTTGTTCGGCAGCACGCCGAGCGGGCGCATCAGCACGGTCGAGCCGGAGAAGGTGTTCTCCTCGAGTTCGACCACCGCGGGAATCCAGCGCTTCGTGCTGCTGACGACGCCTGGATCGTCGTACTCGAGGTAGATCCGGCCCTTGTTGTTCTCGTCGCGCGTGGTCGGGTCGATCGGGATCGCAACCGGCACGTTCGAGCTGTTGGGATTCAACGCCTGGTCGAAGCCGAGCCGGATCTCGACCGGCGGCGTACCGAGCTTGTTCAGCACCACACCCGAAGCGTCCGGCGTCGGCGTGATCGTCAGCGATGTACGCCGCGGCCCGCCGCCGACCGTGTTGCGGAACAACTGGTCGAGCGACGTGCTGTCCGCCGTCTTGAAGGTGAAGGACTGCGGCAACTCGAGGCCGCGGCCACGCGTGTCGCGCAGCACGGTGCCGTTGACCCGGTCGCCACCGACCAGCTGCACGACGTAGGTGCGGCCGGGGCGAAACCCACCGTTGGTGAAGGAGTCGTTGGTCGGCAGACGCGGCACGAACTGCAGCCGCCGCCCCACCTCGGTATCGCCGGGGCTGGTCGCCAACCGGAACGAGCCGGCAGGCGGCTCGGCGAGCTCGTTGCCGAGCTGGTCCAACACCAGGAAGGTGAAGGTCTGCAAATCGACCGTGTCGAGGTCGACCGGCGTGCTGAAGTCGATCGAGATCGGCTCGTTGAGGAACAGCGTGCCGTTCTGCGCCGGCTCCGTGCGGAGCACGACGAAGTCGCCCCCGGTCTTCAGCGAACCGGTGTCGCCGCCGCTCGAACAACCGGCGATGACGAACAGGGCGGCCAGGGGGAACAGCCGGGCGAAGGTCGGGCGATTCATGGGCGATGCGACGGCGGGACCGATCGGGGGCAGGGTCGGCAGAGGGCGTTTTCGGGGAGAAGTCTACTCTCTGCCGGGCCCGGCGCACCGCCGCATCCACGGGCATGCGAATGTCGGCGATGGCATCGGGCGATCAGGGGGATTCGGAATGGGGCAGCGGGGGACAGCCGCCGCGCGGTCGGCTCAGTTCGACTGCTCGAACCGGTAGGACAGCGCGAAGGTCTCGATCGTCGGGGCCACCGGCGGGCTGGCCTCGGTGTTGTTGCCGGTGACGAGGCGCCAGTTCACGTAGCGGATGTCGTTCGGCGTGAACACCTCGTTCGGGCCCTTGAACTGGATCGTGAACGCCGGGTCCATCAGGGTGTTCGGGTCGTCGACGTAGGTCGTCACCACGCGGTTGTAGTAGTAGGTCCACCAATCGCGCGAGCTCGAGCCCGCCACCGACCGCGTGTCCCACTTGCGGATGTGGGCGTCGCCGGCCTTGTAGGGATCCAGCGGGAAGTTGGCGGGCGTCGGCTTCAGCTGCTGGCGCACTTCCGCCGTGAACGGATTGGCCGGGTAGAGCGGCGTCGACGCACTGATCCACTTCTCCCAGTACCACGGCGACGGATCGACGATGCCAGCGCCACGGAACTGCGGCACCACCGACGTGCCGGTCGGCAGCTTGTCGAGTGGCGGATCGAACTCGTAGGCGAACAGCGGCTTGACGTTCGCCGGCCGCACGCTGACGCCACCCTGCAGATAGAACGGGCCGAGGCGCGGATCGACGAAGCCCTCGGGCACGCGGTGCGGGTTGTTCAGGTCGATGAAGCCACTGGTGATCACGCTCTGCCGCTTCAGCAGGTCGAGCATGATCCAGTAGAAGGTGTTGTCGCGCGCAGCGGTCGTGGCACCGGTCGGGCCGTAACCACCGGACGCAGTCACCCACTGGGAATCACCGGGTGCCCGGCAGATCGGGGTCGGTGTCGCCCGGCCCGCGCTGACGGCACGGAAGTACGGGTTCGCCGACGACTGCACCGGGATCGCGATCTGCCAGCCGTTGGTGCCGTCGGCGATGAAGCCGCCGCCCGCCGGCAGATTCGGCTGGTCGCAGTAGGTCCAGAAGTCGGCCAGCAGCGGCAGCGCGATGTTGCCGAGCAGGCCGCCGGTGAACTTCTCGCGCGCGGTCGGCGAACTCAGGCTGTTGTTCGGCGCGTCGTTCCAGAACGCGTTGATGAAGTTGACGCCCTGCGGCAGGTCCTGGTTGGCCGGGATGTCAGCGCGCCGCTGGCCCTGACCGTTCAGGAACGGACTGACCAGGTGCGGCTGGTAGGAGCCGGTACCCGTCACGCTGAGGTCGTTGCCGTCGAGGTCCGACACTTCCATGCTCTGGCTGAGGCCCTGCTCCAGCACGGTTTCGTCGCGGTAGACGAAGTAGGGCTTCTGGAACGTGGGCAGCGGCAGGAAGCGGTTGACGCCGTTGTTCTCGAACACGACGGCAGCCGGGTCGATCCGCAGCACCTGATCGACGTAGGCCGCGTGCGGCGACGGTTGCGACTCGATCGTGGTGCCGCTGCCGGTCGGCTTCGGGTTCCACACGTAGTTGCGTGCGAACTGCGGCGAGAGGCCGGACTCCGGCAGCGACGGCATCGCGCTGAAGTTGCCAATGCACGGCAGCGGCCGGTATTCGCTGTGGCCCAGGAACAGGCTGACGCGGTCGAACTCGTCGTAGGACAGCGTCGTGCCCGTGTAGGGCGCCCAGTACATCCCCTCGACGTCGAGGTTGAAGTCGAACGGCTCCGTGCGCGACAGGCTCAGATCCACCTCGCGCCACAACGTCTGCAGGCGGCAGCCGTACGGGTTCAGCGGGTTCTGCAGACCCTGGTTCAGCACCGTCGTCGAGGTGTTGTTGGAGACCTGGTTCTCGCCGGCGACGGTCGGCGGGCACCAGGCCAGCGGCGTGTTCTGGATGCCGACCGGGGCCTGGTTCAGGTTGTCCGCCACCTGGCGGACGCGCGTGGTCGGCCGCGCCTGCAGCGTACCGTCGAGGTAGACGAAGCCACCGATCAGGTCCTCGAGCGGATAGGTCGCGGAGACGGACGGGCTGTTGGGAGCCTGCACCTCGCCGCCGAGGAAGTAAGACGGCCGCGCATCCTCGTCGCGGCTGGCGAAACGGCGCACCAGCGACACGGACAGGTTGTCCGGGAAGTTCGCCAGGTTGCCGTTCATGCGCGTGTCGATCGTGAACGGGATCACGACCGTGTTGTTCGCGTCGGCGTTGTCACCCTGCAGGTCGAGCGGGTTGCCCGCGAGGTCGCGGATGCCGACACCGTCCGCCGAGTTGGCGATCAGGTGCAGGTAGTAGTAGTAGTCGGTCCCCGCCGGCGCATTGCGCATCGTGTCGTCGAGGTAGAAGCCGTTCGTCGGCTGCAGGCGCAGCGACGTCTGCGAACCGTCGGCGTCGGCGACGCGCGACGTCACCAGGTACGGCGTCCGGTACTTGTCCGGGTTGAACGTGGCCGGATCCATGCCGATGCCGCCCAGGTTGTTCGGGCGCGACGCGATGAACTCGTCGACGCTGTCCTGCTTGGTCAGGTTGCGCATCGCGAAGAAGAACGTGTCCGCCCACTTCACGGTCGCGATGTCGACCGGCTTCGTGAAGCGCACCACGGCGCTCGCGAACGGCGACACGAACTGGTCGCTCGGGGGAATCGTGCCATCGAGGTTCGGCAGCGGCGTCGGCGTGATCTGCAGGAAGTAGCGCGGATCGTCGGCGCGCACGACGCCGTTCTCGATCCGGCCACCGGCCTCGAACTCGGCCACGCAGACGGCGCGCGGCGCATTGGCGGCGAGCCACTGCTCGCGGGCCAGGATGTCCGCCGGGTAGCCGGCCTCGTTGCTCGGATCGAACTGCTCGAGGTTCTCGATCAGGCGGATGCGCACCCGCACGTGCTGGACCGCCGGCAGACCACGATCGTCGTCCGGATCGGCGACGACTTCGGCCGCACCCACCGGCACGCCCGACGCATCGGCGACGATGCGGATCACGTCGCCGCGATCGATCTCGTGCACGATGCCGTTCTTGAACACCGTGATCTGCTGCGTGAACTGGTTCACGGGATCGACCTTCTCGAGCAGCATCGGCAGTTCGCCGACCACCCGCAGCGGCAGCGGATCGCGCACGAAGCCGCGGATCATGTCCGACGACGTGTCGGCGGCGTTGCCCGAACGGAAGTCACGCACGACCGCGTTGCGGCCGTTGTTGTTGGCTCCCGTGATGTCGCCGGACTCGCTGGCCCGCACGCCCGGGATCGCCAACGGCCCCTCGAGCGCGACGGCGATGCGCATGTTCGCGCCGAGCTGGTCGGCCGAAGCCGGCAGACCGGCAGGGTTGTTGGTCGTCTGGTACTGCAGGCCCTCGGTGCCGAGCAGCACCGGATCGAGCACCAGCGATCGATCGTTGACGATGATGCGCACCGGCACCGGCTGGAAGCCGCCGGGGATGATGCCGAGCAGCTGCACCGCTTCGGTGTTGCGCAGCGCAACGACCCGGCCGCTCGCATCGCGTTCCACGAAGAAATCGTCGTCGATGCCGAGTGGCCGCGAGAAGGTCAGGCGAATCGCGCTGTTGCGCGGCACGACCGGGAACGGGCGCGCAGGATCCGGCGGCCCGAACACCATCGGCGACACTTCCCGCAGCTCGTCGTCGAGCGCCTCGAAGGCCTGCTTGAACTCGTCGCTGGCGAGGTCGCGCGGGATGAACAGGCGCGGCTGCAGCGTGTCGGGGTCCGAGCTGATGAAGTCGTAGAGGATCTCGGCGTCGGTCAGCGTGTCGTTGGCGTCGCGCTCGTCGCGGATGTTCCTGCCGACCACCACGTCGCGGCGGAACAGCGCGATCTCCGATCCGCCACTGGCGACATCGAGTCCGTAGACGTCGACCAGACGACCGAACTCGACCCGCTGCAGTTCGGCCTGGGTGGTCGTCGCGCTGCCCGTCGGCGACGTGCCGCCCGAGCCACCGCCACCACTGCAGGCAGCCGCCACCGCGGCGAGCCAGAGGGCGCAGGCGCGGCGGCGCGAGCGCGGCGACGTGGGACGAAGGTCGTTCCGGAAACCGCTGAGGTTGTCGGCCATGGTCATCGAGTACGTGCGAGAGCTACCGCCGGCAGCAGTAGCTGTGCTTGAGGGCGCGGGGAACTCGGCCGACGACGTAGCCTAGCGCCTGCGCAGAGCAGGGCAGGGAGCACGCGACGACAGCCGAGGGATGGTACATCGGTCGAAAGGAGTGCGCGGACGTGAGGGACCGTCCGGCACGTTGGGCACGCCGATGAACAAACATCATGCCGACACCCCGACGCACCGCAAGGTACCACAACCATCTTTCGGCCAGAGGCTTACAGGATCCTGAAGCGCGGCAGCGCGGCGCCGGAGACCGCCGATTGGGCGGTTCGCGGGTGCGATATCGCTCGGCGGCATCGGGGCTTGGGGCGAAACAACGACCCCGCCGCACGGTCGCGGCAACGGCGGCTCACCCCTCGCGGCACGCGAAGCCGGCCGCCTGGGCCTGGGCTTCCGATTCGAAGTAGACGCGGTGCTGCGGCTGGATGCGACGCGCTTCGGCCGAGTTGTAGCGGTGCACGACGCGGTCCTGCGCATGGCCGACGAACCGCGCTTCGATCTCGCGTTCGCAGTAGGCACACGACAGGACGGGCGGCGCCTCGGCCTCGCGCAGCCGGAAGTCCCGGGTCAGGTAGCGCACGCCTTCGTTGTTGGTGATGCAGCGCTCGTTGCTGCAGCGCAGCCCCGCCCCGGCCGCGATGCCGGGCGAGACCGAAGACGTGCCGGGCCGCGTGGCGCGCAACTGGATGCGCCCGAGCAGGAACGCCATCAGCGCCATGCGCATCGGCACGCCCAGCTCCGCCTGGCGGAAGTAGACCGACCGCGGATCGTCGTCGACGTCGTAGTCGATCTCGTCGACGCGCGGCAGCGGATGCATGATGCGCGCGTCCTTGGCAGCGGCGGCACCCAGCGTCGAACGCGACAGACGCGGGTAGTTCTTGGTCTCCTCGCCCGAATGCCGCTCGCGCTGCGCACGCGTCATGTAGATCGCGTCGATGCGATTCACCTCGATGTTGGTGAGGTTCGTGAACAGCGCCAGCTGGTGCGGCTTGCTGGCGGTCAGGTAGGCCGCGGCGTTGCTGCTGCCGGCGATCCCGGGCAGGTCGGCGACCGACGCTGCTGCCGTCTGCACCCCGAAGTCACGGCGCAGGCGGTGCAGCACGTAGTCCGGCAGTTCGAAGCCCGGATACGGCATCGTCACGATGTTGGCGCCGAAGCGGGCCAACGCGTAGCAGAACGAGTGGATGGTGCGCGAGTAGCGCAGATCGCCGCACAGCACCACCTCGAGGCCTTCGAGCCGCCCCTTCTCCTTCCACAGCGTGTAGAGGTCGCACAACGTCTGCGTCGGATGCTCGTGCGCACCGTCGCCACCGTTGATGACCGGCACTCGCGCGTAGCGCGCGGCGACGCGCGCGGCGCCGTCCTCGGGGTGTCGCACGACGAGGATGTCCGCGTAGCTGCCGCCGACGACGCGCACGGTGTCGGCCAGCGACTCGCCCTTGGCGCGGCTGGTCGATTTCTCGTCGGCGGCCGTGATCACGCCACCGCCGAGCCGCAGCATCGCCGACTCGAAGCTGAGCCGGGTGCGCGTGCTCGGCTCGAAGAACAGCGTCGCCATGATCGCGCCGCGGCAGAGTTCGGACCACGCGCGCAGGTTGCCGCGGAACTCGTCCGCGTGATGGAACAACTCGAGGATCTCGGCCGTGCTCAGGTCCTCGATCGAAACCAGGTCCCGCTTGCCGTGCTCGAGCATCGCGAGGGGCGATCATGCCGCCGGCACGGCGCGGCGACAATCGCCGCGTCGCCGCGCTCAGCGCAGCAGCGCGAGATCCGCCAGAGCCAGCGCCGCCGGTCCCCCCACCGGCCCCGCCGGCGGCAGCTCGCGGCGCGCTCGCAGCGCCGCCCCGACCCGTTGCCGCAGCAGTACGGCATCGGTCGACGTGCACGAGATCCGCAGGTCACACGGCACCGCGTCGGGCCACGGCACGGCCCCGAGGTCGGTCTTGTTGGCAACGACGAGGTCCGCCGTGGCTGCGAGCGCGCAGTCGACCGTCGTCGGCCCGATCGCAGCATCGACCACCAGCAGCCGCAGCGCCGCCCGCCGGAGATCGCGGCCGCGCGCGACCGCGGCGGCATCGACGGCGCTGCCCGCGTCGCCTTCGCCGGCCGTGTCGACGAGTTCGTACGGGTAGCCGTCGAGCACGGTGGTCTCGAACACCGGGTCGCGCGTCAGCCCTGCGACGGGACCGGTTGCCACGCGTTCGCGGAACAGCAGCCGGTTGAACAGCGACGACTTGCCGGCGTTCTGTGCGCCCATCAGCACGAGCCGCGCCGGCGTGGCGAGTGCGAACGCACAGCGCGTTCGCTCGCGGGTCTGCGCGAGCTCGTGCGCCCGCTGCTCGGCGGGCAGCGCCACCAACTGGCGGCAGTGCTTCGCGAAGTCGTAGCCGAGCTGCTCCACCGCGAGCGCGAGCTGGGCCTCGCCGAGCGCCTCGCGCAGCAGCCGCAGGGCCGGGGGCGGCGGCGGATCGGCGGCGAACGCGAGGTGCTCGGCAAGCGCCGCCAGCACGGCAGGCGCGCCGTGCACGTGCAGTTCGAGGCCACGGTCGCCGCGATCGACCAGCAGTGCGTCGTCGACGATCGCACCCGCGAGCCGCAGGCCGACGCGGCGCGGCGGTGCGCCGGGCACACTGCTGACCCGGCCGCCGGCCGAGCCGACCAGGCAGGCCAGCAGCGGGTCCCGTTCATCGGCGTCGGCGTGCACAACGGCGATGCCGGCGACACCGAGTGGCGTCAGGAGCCGCACGCCACCTGCTCCGCCAGGGCCAGCAAGCCCTGGTGCACGAGGTCGGGCACGTGCTGCGCACGCAGCCGCGCATGGCGCAGCAGGCGAGTGGCATTGCCGCCGGTCACGACGACGTGCGCCGGCCCCGCCGCCGCGGCCAGCGTGCCGGCGACGAGCCGTTCGACCAGTCCGCACCAGCCGAGCACCACCCCGCAGTCGACCGCGGCCTGGGAACTGCGCGGCGGCAGTTCCGGATCGGCGTCGAGGTCCGGTGTCGGCAGCGCCGGCGTGACGGCGGCGAGCCCGGCCACGAACGCGCGCAACCCCGGTCCGATCGCGCCACCGCGGAACGTGCCGCACGCCTCGACGAGGTTCACGGTGGTCGCGGTGCCACAGTCGACGACGATCGCCCGCCCGTGGCGCACGAACGCTGCGTAGGCCCCCACCCAGCGATCGGCGCCCAGCGTGGCAGGGGTCAGGTAGTCGAGCCGCAGCGGGTAGGTGAAGTCTCGGCCGGCGACCCGCAGCGGCGCGCCACGTGCTGCCAGCAGCAGCTCGAGTTCCCGCAGCCCGTCGGACACGACGGTGCACGCGTAGGCGCTGCGGACCGCAGGGTGTGCGACGAGCTGCCGCAGCGCGGTCCGATCGACGGCACCGGCCGGCAGCACGAGTCGGGCGCCATCGGCGTGGCGAAAGCAGTCGAGCGTGCTGTTGCCGCAGTCGATGGTCAGCAGGCCGGCGGCAGTCGGGCTCACGATCGCCGCTCCTGGTCGAGCCGTGCAACGACGCCGGACGGCGACATGGCCCCGCGCCGCAGTTCAGCGATCCGGCGCCTGGTAGGTGCGCTCGACGACCTGGCCATTCGTGAGCCACTTCGTGACGAACGTGCGCACGCCGCGCTTGTAGTCGGCCTTGCCGAGCTGGATCGCCTGCGCCTGCGTCTGCACCGGCCGGCCGTTCACCTCCAGCAACACCTCACCCGCCTGCACGCCGAACTGCTGCGCGAGCCGCGGATCCACGTTGCGGACGATCAGTCCGCGCAGGTTGCCGGTTTTGCTGACGTAGGTGTCGACATTGAGCTGCTCGAAGAAGCGGTCGCCGCTCTGCTCGAAGCGCTGCGCCTCCTTGCGGCCGATGTGCGTCACGCCGTTGACGCGCGTGGTCTCCTCGACGTCGAGCCAGGTGCCCTGCTTGGGCGCCGCGGCCGACGGCTCACGCTGCCGCGTCGGCGCGATCCCCTCGCGCTCCTGCAGGCGGCGCAGCTCCCGGAGCACGTCCTGGCTCAGGTTCATCGCCGTCTTCAGCAGTTCCTCGCGCTTGGCCGCCGGCGGCGTTTCACCAGCCGGCGGTGGCGGCACGTCGCGTTCGAAGAAGGCGGCTTGTGCGTCGGCCGAAGTCGCGACCAGCCGGATGTCCTCGTAGGGTGCCCACAGCCGGTTCGTGTGCTGCGCCGCGTCCGCGGGCGAACGCGCGTCCGGCCACTCGACCCAGAGTTGCTGCACGATCTCGCGCCCGACCATCGAGGTGGGCATCGGCGAGGGCGTGGCCGCAGGCGGTCGCCCGGCGGGCGGCCGCACCGGCTGCGGTACGGCGGGCCGCGTCGGCGTTCGGCCGGGCGCCGCCGCGACGTCGCGCGGACCTGCGGCGGGTGCACCCGCGGTCGGCGGCGTGTTCTCGCGCACCCACCACTCCGGCGGCTGCACGTTCGCTTCCGGCTTGTAGCGGACGATCACGTGCGAATAGCCACCCTCGCCCTTCCTGCTGCCGTCGTAGGCGATCGAGATGATCTCGATGATCTCCTCGAGCGGCTTGATCGGCTTAGCGACGTCGACCGGCTTCGCCACCGCTTCCACCTGCTCAGGCGGCGGCGGCGGCAACTTGCCGATCAGGTTCGCATCCTTGAAGGCGGCCCACCAGTCCACGGTGCGCTGCGAGTAGTCCCACTGACTGACCCGCTCGGCGCCCCCCTTGCCGAGCGTCAGGCCCTTGAGCCCGTCCTTCTGGCCGTTGCTCGTCTGCGCGATCCGCGCCTGCTCCTTCCACAGCGGCGCCATCTGGTAGACCGTCCAAGCCGCGAAGCCGAACAGTCCCGCGGCAACCAGGTAGAGCAGAAGGGGAATCGACTTCATCGACGGTCCGGAGTCTAGCGTGGGACGGCGCACTGCGCCGCGTATTCCCGACCGGCCACGATGGAGCATCCGATCGATGCGGCCGCTGGAAACGCTGCGTGCGCGGCCACCCGACCCGGATGCCGCGCACGCGTCTGCGGGACTCGACCCGGACCGGCTCCGCACCGACCTCGTCGGCCCGCGGGATGCCCGTCACCAGGCGAAGTGCCGATCACCAAGCAAAGTGCCGGTCACCAAGCAAAGTGACTGTAGGCGCTGTTCGCCTCGGCCATCTTGTGCACGTTCTCCTTCTTGGTGACCGCGGCACCCTGGTTGTTGAACGCGTCGAACAGTTCTTCGGCCAGCGACTTCGCCATCGGCTTGCCGCGCTTGGCGCGCGCAGCATCCACCAGCCAGCGGATCGCGAGGCTCTGCTGGCGGCGCTTGTTGACTTCGCGCGGCACCTGGTAGGTCGCGCCACCGACGCGCTTGCTGCGAACCTCGACGCGGGGCTTGATGTTCTCGATCGCCTTCGAGAAGACGTCGACCGGCTCCGCGTTCTCGACCTTGCCGCAGACGAAGTCGACGGCCTCGTAGAAGATCCGCTGCGCGGTGTTCTTCTTCCCCTGCAGCATGATCTTGTTGATGATCTTGCTGGCGAGCTTGTTGTTGTAACGGGGGTCGCCCTTCAGGAAGACTTCCGTGGACTTGTAGGAGCGAGGCATCGGCGTCGGGTCGGCTGGATTCGGCGGTCGGCTGGGTGGATTCGGACGGCTCCCCTACTTCACTTCTTCGGGCGCTTCGCGCCGTACTTGCTGCGGCTGCGGCGGCGGTTCTCGACGCCCGAGGCGTCGAGGCAACCGCGCAGGATGTGGTAGCGCACACCGGGCAGGTCGCGCACGCGGCCACCACGAACGAGCACGATCGAGTGCTCCTGCAGGTTGTGGCCCTCGCCCGGGATGTAGACCGTCGTCTCCTTGCCGTTGCTCAGGCGGACACGAGCGATCTTGCGAAGGGCCGAGTTCGGCTTCTTCGGCGTCATCGTCTTGACCTGCAGGCAGACACCGCGCTTCTGCGGGCACGCATCGAGGATCGGCGACTTGCTCTTGTACTTGATCTTCTTGCGGCCCTTGCGGATGAGCTGGTTGATCGTGGGCATGCCTGTCTTGCGCTACGCGGTCGGGGAGGAAGGGGCGGAGGAGGATAGGGATCGGCGCGTCGATTGCAACCCCGGCGCGGATTCGCCGGGGTGCAGCGCAGCAGGGCCTACTCGGCTTCCTGCCGCGGCGGTGGGGTGTCGATGCCCTCGAGCCGGATCACGGGGCCACCCTGGTCGAGCACACCCTGCCGGCTGAGCCGGCCGATCTCCTCGGCGGCGGCCTGCAGGTCGACGTTCTTGCGCACGCGGGTCTTCTGGTAGTTGCGGAAGCCCGTGCCGGTCGGCACGAGGTGGCCGAGGATCACGTTCTCCTTGAGGCCGACCAGTTCGTCCCGCTTGCCCGCCAGCGCCGCCTCGGTCAGCACCTTCGTAGTCTCCTGGAACGAAGCCGCGGAGATGAAGGAGTCGGACTGCAGCGAAGCCTTCGTGATGCCGAGCAGCAGCGGCGAGGCAGTCGCCGGCTTCTTGCGTTCCTTGCGCAGCTGCGCGTTGGACTCGCGGAAGCGGAACTTGTCGGCGACGGCGCCCGGCAGGAAGTCGCTGTCGCCCGGATCCTCGACCTGCACCTTGCGCATCATCTGCGCCAGGATGATCTCGATGTGCTTGTCGTCGATGCTGACGCCCTGCGCGCGGTAGACGGTCTGCACTTCGCGCAGCAGGTAGTTCTGCACCGACTTCTCGCCCTGGATCTGCAGGATGTCGTGCGGCACCAGCGGGCCGTCGACCAGGGCCTCGCCGGCCTTGACGTGGTCACCGCGGTGCACGCGCAGGTTCTTGCCCTGCGGCACGAGGTGCTCGCGATCGAGACCGCCTTCGCCCTTGACGATGATCGTGCGCTTGCCGCGCCGCTTGTCGCCGAGTTCGACCATGCCGTCGATCTCGGACAACACGGCCGGATCCTTCGGCCGCCGCGCCTCGAACAGCTCGGTCACGCGCGGCAGACCACCGGTGATGTCCTGCGTGCCTTGGATCTCGCGCGGCGTCTTCGCGAGCAGCATGCCGGCGGTGACCCGCTGACCGTTCTCGACCTCGATGTACGCCTTCTCCGGCACCGGGTTGATCGCGAGGCGGTTGCCGTTCTCGTCCTCGATGATGATCTGCGGGTGCAAGTCACCCTTGTGCTCGATCATCACCTTGCGCTGCACCTTCGTGTCGGTGTCGCGCTCGATGCGGAACGTCTTGCCCTCGAGGATGTCCTCGTAGCGGATCACGCCGCCGACCTCGGCGAGGATCGGGTTGTGGTGCGGGTCCCACGAGCACAGCAGCGTGGCTTCCTTGATCTCCTGACCTTCGGTGACGTGCACGACGGCGCCCAGCGGCACCGCGTGGCGTTCGAGCTCGCGCTCCTTCTGGTCGACGACGAGGATCTCGCCGCGGCGCTTCAGCGCGATCATCTGCGTCGCGCCCTTGCCGACCTTCGGTTCGTCGACCTTGACCTCGACGGTGGTCAGGTTCGCGAACTGGATCCGGCCGGCCCGCTTGTTCTTGACCTCGGAGTCCTCGACCTTCTTCGACGCCGTGCCACCGATGTGGAACGTGCGCATCGTCAGCTGCGTGCCAGGCTCGCCGATCGACTGCGCGGCGATGATGCCCACCGCGAGCCCCGGCTCGGCCAGTTCGCTGCGCGACAGGTCCATGCCGTAGCACTTCGCGCACAGGCCCACCGCCGCCTCGCAGGTCAGCGGCGAACGCACGCGGATCGTCTCGCTGCTGGCGACGCGCTCGATGCGCTTGGCGATGTCGACCGTGATCAGCTGGTTCTTGGCGACGATCACCTCTTCGGTCATCGGGTCGACGACCGCGACCAGTGCGACGCGGCCACGAACGGCGTCGACGAACGACACCGCGACCTTGTCGCCCTGGTAGACCGTGCCCTTGTCGACACCGTTCTCGGTGCCGCAATCCTCGACCGAGATCACGACGTTCTGCGCCACGTCGGCGAGCTTGCGCGTCAGATAGCCCGAGTCAGCCGTCTTGAGCGCCGTGTCGGCCAGACCCTTGCGGGCGCCGTGCGTCGACGAGAAGTACTCGAGCACGCGCAGGCCTTCGCGGAAGTTGGCCTTGATCGGCTGTTCGATGATCTTGCCCGACGGCTTCGCCATCAGGCCGCGCATGCCGGCGAGCTGGCGGATCTGTTCGACCGAGCCACGCGCCTTCGACATGACCATGCAGAAGATCGGGTTGACGTACAACCGACCCTCGCGCGTGTCGTTGCGCAGCTCGTGCAGCATGTCCTCGCCGATGCGCTCGCGGGCGTGGGTCCACGAGTCGATGACCTTCAGGTAGCGCTCGCCCTCGGTGATGATGCCGCGCTGGTGCGCAGCGTGGATCTTCTCCACCTCCTTCTGCGTCTGCGCGATGATCTTGTCCTTGGTCGGCGGCACGACCATGTCGTCCTTGCCGAACGACAAGCCGGCGCGCGTCGCGGCCTTGAAGCCGGTCTCCTTCAGATTGTCGAGCAGGCGCAGCGTCGCGTCGCGGCCGAGCAGCAGGTGGCAGTCGGCGATGATGTTCGACAGGCCCTTCTTGTCGAGGTCGTGATTGTAGAAGGGCATCCCCGGCTCGAGGATCTCGTTGAACATGATCCGGCCAGGCGTCGTCTCGACGAGCGTCTTGCCGTCCGTGCGCACCGTGGTGCCCTGATTGCGGATCTCGACGCCCGCGGGGAACTGCACCTTGATGCGCGCGTGGATGTGCAGCTTGCCCATCGAGTAGGACATCCACACTTCGTCGCGGCTCGCGAACGTCTTGCCTTCGCCGAGCTCGCCCGGACGGGCGAGGCTCAGGAAGTAGCAGCCCAGCACGATGTCCTGGTTCGGCGCGATGATCGGGCCGCCGTGCGCCGGCGAGAAGATGTTGTTCGTCGACAGCATCAGCGTCGACGCCTCGATCTGCGCCTCGAACGACAGCGGCAGGTGCACTGCCATCTGGTCGCCGTCGAAGTCGGCGTTGTAGCCCGAGCAGACCAGCGGATGGATGCGGATCGCGTTGCCTTCGACCAGCACCGGCTCGAACGCCTGGATGCCGACGCGGTGCAGCGTCGGCGCGCGGTTCAGCAGGACCGGGTGGTTCTGGATCACCTCTTCGAGGATGTCCCAGACCTCCTCGTCCTTCCGCTCCAGCATCTTCTTCGCCGACTTGATCGTGTCGGCGTGGCCGAGCTCCTTCAGGCGCCGGATGATGAACGGCTGGAACAGCTCCAGCGCGATGATCTTCGGCAAGCCGCACTGGTGCAGCTTCAGGTCCGGGCCGACGACGATCACCGAACGCGCCGAGTAGTCGACGCGCTTGCCGAGCAGGTTCTCGCGGAAGCGGCCCTGCTTGCCCTTGATCATGTCGGTCAGGGACTTCAGCGGGCGGTTCGACGAACCGAGCACCGGGCGGCGGCAGCGGTTGTTGTCGAACAGCGCGTCGACCGACTGCTGCAGCATCCGCTTCTCGTTGCGGATGATGACCTCGGGCGCGTTCAGGTCGAGCAGCTTCTTCAACCGGTTGTTGCGGTTGATCAGGCGGCGGTAGAGGTCGTTGAGGTCCGACGTCGCGAAGTTGCCGCTGTCCAGCGGCACCAGCGGGCGCAGATCCGGCGGGATCACCGGGATCGCGTCGAGGATCATCCACTCGGCCTTGTTGCCCGAGTCGCGCAGCATCTCGACGGTCTTCAGCCGCTTGATGATGTCCTTGATCTTCTGCTTCGACTCGGTGCGCTTCAGGTCCTCGCGCAGCGTCTCGCTGAGCGTCGGCAGGTCGAGCCGGCGCAGCAGGTCGCGGATCGCCTCCGCGCCCATGCCGGCCTGGAACGCCATGCCGTACTTCTGGCGCGCCTGGCGGTACTCGTCTTCCGACAGCAGCTGCAACGCCTTCAGCGGCGTGTCACCGGCCTCGATGACGATGTAGTCCTGGAAGTAGATGACCTTCTCGAGGCTGGCAGTCTTCAGGCCCAGCAGCGTGCCGAGGCGCGACGGCATCGCCTTGAAGAACCAGATGTGCGCGACCGGCGCGGCCAGGTTGATGTGGCCCATGCGCTTCCGGCGCACGCGGCTGTGCGTGATCATCACGCCGCACTTGTCGCAGGTGATGTTCTTGTGCTTGATGCCCTTGTACTTGCCGCACGAGCACTCCCAGTCCTTCTCGGGGCCGAAGATGCGCTCGCAGAACAGACCGTCCCGCTCGGGCCGGTAGGTGCGGTAGTTGATGGTCTCGGGCTTCTTGACCTCGCCGAACGACCACGTGCGGATGTCCTCGGGCGAGGCCAGCCGGATCGTGACGGAAGCGTAGTCGTTGATCTTGTCGTAGATGGGTTCGACCATCGGTGCGCCCTGTAGTTGCGTTCGCGGTCCTGACGAGGAGCCGCAAGTGTGTTCGCGAGAACTTGGATTCGTTGCGTGTGACTAGCCCGGCAGGACGGCCTCGGCCGCGCCGCGCTTGTGCAGCTCGATGTTCAAGCCGAGACCCTTGATCTCGTTGCAGAGCACACCGAACGACACCGGCGTGCCGGGCTCGAGGATGTTCTCGTTCTTGACCATCGCCTCGTAGATCTTCGTGCGCCCGTCGACGTCGTCGGACTTCACGGTCAACAGTTCCTGCAGGATGTTGGCCGCGCCGTAGGCCTCGAGCGCCCACACTTCCATCTCGCCGAAGCGCTGGCCGCCGAAGCGGGCCTTGCCGCCGAGCGGTTGCTGCGTGATCAGCGAGTACGGGCCGGTCGCGCGCGCGTGCACCTTGTCGTCGACCAGGTGGTGCAGCTTCAGCATGTAGAGCGTGCCCACCGTGACGCGCTGCGTGAACTGCTCGCCGGTGCGACCGTCGTAGAGCACCGACTTGCCGTCCTTCGCGAAGCCGGCCTTCTCGAGCGCGGCCTCGATGTCGGTCTCCGACGCTCCGTCGAACACCGGCGAGACCGCGCGGAAGCCGAGCTTCTTCGCGGCCCAACCGAGGTGCGTCTCGAGGATCTGGCCGACGTTCATGCGGCTCGGCACGCCGAGCGGATTCAGCACGATGTCGACCGGCGTGCCGTCGGCGAGGAACGGCATGTCCTCGACCGGCAGGATCTTGCTGATCACGCCCTTGTTGCCGTGGCGGCCGGCCATCTTGTCACCGACCGAGATGCGGCGCTTGGTCGAGACGTAGACCTTGACCATCTCGAGCACGCCCTGCGGCAGCTCGTCACCGCGCGACAGCCGGTTGACCAGCTTGTTCTTGTCGGCCTCGGACTCCTCGATGCGGTCACCGAACTCGCGCAGGACCTGCAGCAGCTCGGCGCGCTGCTTCGCATCGCCATGCTCCTCGGCGACCTGGCGCACCCGATCGCGGATCGTGCGCAGGTCGAGGATCAGCATGTCCTCGGCGACCGACAGCTTCTTGCCCTCGGCCGAAGTCACCGCGTGGCCGAGGATCTCCTTGGCGCTCTCGAGCAACCGCTTGGTGTTGCTGCGGAACTGCTTCAGGAACTCGACCTCGGCGTTCTTGATCTCCTCGAGGTTGCGCGTGCGCTCGTTCTCGGTGAGGTTGACCTTGCGGCTGTACTTCTCGGCGCCGATGACGATGCCCTCGACGCCGGTCGGCACTTCGAGGGACGCGTTCTTCACGTCCTCGCCAGCGCGGCCGAAGATCGCGTGCAGCAGCTTCTCCTCGGGCGTCAGCTCGCTCTTGCTCTTCGGCGCGACCTTGCCGACCAGGATGTCGCCCGGCTTCACCCGCGTACCGACGCGGACGATGCCGCTCTCGTCGAGGTGGCGCAGGGCCTTCTCGGAGACGTTCGGGATGTCGCGCGAGAACTCCTCGCGGCCGAGCTTCGTCTCGCGGATCTCGATCTCGAACTCGTCGATGTGGATCGACGTGTAGACGTCGTCCTTGACCAGGTTCTCGCTGAGCAGGATCGCGTCTTCGTAGTTGTAGCCGTCCCACGGCATGAACGCGACCGTCAGGTTCTTGCCGAGCGCGAGCACACCGCGGTCGGTGGCGGCACCGTCGGCGATGACCTCGCCCGCCTTGACCTTCTGGCCCAGCTTGACGATCGGTGTCTGCGTCTGGCACGTGCGTTCGTTCAGCGCTTCGTACTTGCGCAGCCGGTAGACGTCGTCGCCGACCTCGATGCGCGTCGCATCGACGGCCGTGACCGTGCCGCCCTTGCGGGCCCGCACGACCATGCTCGAGTTGCGCGCGACGACCTCCTCCATGCCGGTCATGACCAGCGGCGCCTGGGTCGTCAGCAGCGGCACGGCCTGCCGTTGCATGTTCGAACCCATCAGCGCGCGGTTCGCGTCGTCGTGCTCGAGGAACGGGATCAGCGACGCGGACACGCCGACGACCTGCTTGGTGCTCACGTCCATGTACTGGACGTCCTTGGTGTCGACCAGCGCCGGATCACCCTTGACGCGGGCGATCACGCGGCCCTGCTCGTCGCCGACCAGGCGGCCGCTCTTGTCGACTTCGGTGTCGGCAGGCGCCAGCGTGGCGCTGTTCTCCTCGTCGGCCCGCAGGCGCACGACCTCGTCGGTGACCTTGCCGTTCTTGATCACCACGTACGGCGTGGTCAGGAAGCCGTACTCGTCGAGCGAGCTGTAGATCGCGAGGCTCGAGATCAGGCCGATGTTGGTGCCTTCCGGCGTCTCGATCGGGCACAGGCGCCCGTAGTGCGAGATGTGCACGTCGCGCACCTCGAAGCCGGCTCGCTTGCGGTTGAGGCCGCCCGGACCCAGCGCCGACAACCGGCGCTCGTGCGTCAGCTGCGACAGCGGGTTGGTCTGGTCGACGACCTGGCTCAGCTCGCCGCGCGCGAAGAAGTACTCGATCGCGGACGAGAAGGTCTTCGAGTTGATCAGATTGCGCGGCGTGACCGTGTCGACGTTCTCGAGGTTCATCCGCTCCTGCGCCGTGCGCCGGAGCTTCAGGAAGCCCTTGCGGAACTCGTCGCCGGCCAGCTCCTGGATCGTGCGCACGCGGCGGTTGCCCAGGTGGTCGATGTCGTCGATCTCGCCCTCGCCCGAGCGCAGGTCGAGGATGTACTTGATCGCCTGCACGAAGTCGGCAGCGGTCAGCGTCTGCTGGGTCTCGGCCGTCTCGGTGCCGAACTTGCGGTTCAGACGGAAGCGGCCGACCCGGCCGAGCCGGTAACGCGTCTCGTCGAAGAACTTCTCGTGGAACAGCTCGCGCGCCTTCTCGATCTGCGGCGGGTTGCCCGGACGCAGGCGCTGGTAGATCTTCAGCAGCGCTTCCTCGTGGCTGTTGGTCGTGTCCTCGCGCAGCGTGTTGAGGATCAGGAAGTCCTCGGGGTCCCGCAGCACCTCGACCTCGCGCAGCTCGCTGCCGGCGATCGCGCGCGCAGCTTCTTCGGTGATCTCCTCACCGCTGCGCACGAACGGGTCACCGCTCGCGGCGTCGACGATGTCGCCCACCGCGTAGGTGCCCACGAGCGCCTTGGCGAACTTGGCCTCGGGATCGCTCTTCTTCCGCGCGACCTTCTCGACGTCGTAGAACTCGCGCAGGATCGCGGCGTCCGTCGAGTACTTCTGGTCCATCGCCCGCAGCAGCGTGCTGCAGGAGAACTTGCCCGACTGGTCGATGCGGATCGCGACCGCGTCCTTCTTGGTGACGTTCAGTTCGATCCAAGAGCCGCGCTCGGGGATGATCCAGCACGAGTGCAGCTTCTTCTCGCCGGTGTGCAGCTCGACGGAGAAGTCGACACCCGGCGAACGGTGCAGCTGGCTGACCGTGACGCGCTCGCTGCCGTTCACGATGAACTCGCCGCCACCGATCATGATCGGGATCTCGCCGAGGTAGATGTCCTCCTCGACGGGCTCCGGCTTCACGAGACGGACCCGGATCTTGAACGGGTAGCCGTAGGTGACGCGCAGCTTGCGGCACTCCTCGACCGTGTAGCGCGGCCGACCGAGCTCGTAGGAGACGTATTCGATGCAGAGCGTCTTGTCGTACGAGTAGATCGGGAAGATCTCGCGCAGCAACGCCTCGAGCCCTTCGATCTTGCGCCGGTTGGGCGGTACGTCCGGCTGCAGGAAGTTGAGGTACGACTTCGTCTGCATCTCGACGAGGTCGGGGATCTCGGCAACGGACCTGTAACGCCCGTAGACTACGGTCTCCATGCGGTTCTACCTGCAGACCCCAGGCCGGGGGTCGAAGTCAGCGACTGCGAACGGATCGGACAGCGATCGAGGACGACGCCCGCGCGCGCAGCGGGACCGGTGCACGTCGACACGGACCCGACGCGCCTGGTTCGACTTGCATCCGTGCAAAAAACGAACCAGTGCGGGTGTGAGAGCCTAAGGAACCCTCGCACCCGATCGCAACCAAAAAAGCGCGATCGGGCCCGAGGGCCTTGGCAGCGACCGACGACGCACCCCCCGCCGCGACGCGACGCGGGGCACGAAGTCGCGGCACTACTTGAGCTCGACCGTGGCGCCAGCCTCGGTCAGCTTCTTCTTCAGCTCGGCAGCTTCGTCCTTGCCGACGCCTTCCTTGACCGGCTTCGGCGCCTCGTCCACCAGCGCCTTGGCCTCCTTGAGGCCCAGGCCGGTGATCTCGCGCACGACCTTGATCACGTTGATCTTGTTCGCGCCGCCGTCCTTCAGGACGACGGTGAACTCGGTCTTCTCTTCGGCAGGGGCAGCACCACCACCACCGCCGGCCGGGGCGGCAGCGACGGCCACCGGAGCGGCGGCGGAGACACCCCAGCGCTTCTCCATGGCCTTCACGAGCTGGGCAGCCTTGCCGAGACTCAGGGCGTCGATCTTCTTGAAGATGTCCTCGAGTTCAGCATCGAGAACCACGGTTTGTTCATCCGACATGATGGCACGACCTCCGAATGGGATGGGATGCGGGTTTGGGAGTGCGGTCAGGACTGGGCAGCGCCGGCTTCGCCGGCCTTGTCGACGCGCGCCTGGATGCAGCGGGCGAGGCCGCCGGCCACGGCGTTGAACAGCGTCGCGATCGACCGCGCCGGCCCACTGATGGCCGTCACGATCTGGGTGTTCACGGTGTTGCGGTCCGGCAGCTCGGCAATCGAGGCTGCCGCGGCGCCGACGTAGGCGGTGCCTTCGACGACACCGCCCTTGATCACGAGCGGCGCGTCCTTGGTCTTCTTGATCCAGTCGCGCAGGATCTTGGCCGCCTGGATCGCCCCTTCCTGCTTGGCGATCGCGACGCCGCAGCGCCCCTTCAGGGCGCCGGTCAGATCCAGCTTCATGTCGCCGAAGGCCTTCTTGGCCAGCCGGCTGCGCACGACGCGGTAGCGCACGCCGGCGGCGCGCAGCTGGCCACGGATCTCGATGTCTTGCTGCGGGAGCAGCTTGCCGAACTCGACCACGACACACGAGCCCATGTTCTGGAACTCGCGGCGCAGGTCGGCCAGCAGGATCTCATTGACGAGGTTGGGCATCGTTCAGCTCCTCTCGCTCACTCGACTGCGACCTGGAC
Source organism: Planctomycetota bacterium (assembly GCA_016794425.1). GTDB lineage: Bacteria > Planctomycetota > UBA1135 > UBA1135 > UBA2386 > JAEUHS01. The sequence continues at coordinate 70,684 of JAEUHR010000058.1, read as the reverse complement.
GCCGGGCCCCATCGAGGTGGAGACGACGACCTTCTTGATGAACTCACCCTTGGCCTGCGCGGGGCGCAGCGTGCGCAGGTGTTCGAGGAACGCCTTCAGGTTGGCAGCGAGGTCCTCGGCACCGAACGACTTGCGCCCGATCGCGGCGTGCACGTTGGCCGCTGCATCGGTGCGGAACTCGATCTTGCCAGCCTTGAACTCGCGCACCGCGGCGGCGACGTTCGGCGTCACGGTGCCGGCCTTCGGCGAGGGCATCTTGCCCTGCGGGCCGAGCACTTTGCCGAGCTTGCCGACGAAGCGCATCATGTCGGGCGAAGCGATCGTCATGTCGAAGTCGGTGAAACCCTTCTCGATGCGGTCGGCCAGGTCGGCGGCACCGACGAAGTCGGCACCGGCCGCCAGGGCCTCCTTCGCCTTCTCACCGTCGGCGAACACCGCGATGCGGATCGTCTTGCCGGTGCCCTTCGGCAGGCTGACGGAACCACGCACCAACTGGTCGGTCTTCTTGGCGTCGATGCCGATGCGGACCGCGACGTCGACGGCTTCGTCGAACTTGGGCCCAGCCAGCGACTTGATCAGCGCCATGCCCTCGACGGGCTCGTAGCGCTTGGCTCGGTCGACCTTGGCGACGGCTTTCTGGTAGCGACGACTGCGCTTCTTGGCCATGGGAGTTCCTGTTGCGTAGTGGTCTGCGGGTCGACGGCGTCAGCGGCGCGGCGCGGAGTTGGCGGACCGGACGCGACGACGTCGAGCGGAGACGAATGTCAATCGACGACCTGGATTCCACACGAGCGCGCGGTGCCCTCGACCATGCGCATCGCGGCTTCCACGTGAACCGTGTTGAGGTCCTTCATCTTCGCCTGCGCGATCTCGCGGACCTGGGCCCGCGTGACCTGACCGGCGACCTGGCTGCCCGGCGTCTTCGACGCCGAAGCGAGCTTCGCGGCCTTCTTCAGCAGCACCGACGCCGGCGGCGACTTGTACTGCAGCGTGAAGGTCCGGTCCTTGTAGACCGTGATGATCACGGGAATGATCAGGCCGGCCTGCGCACGGGTCTCGTCGTTGAACTGCTTGACGAACTGCCCGATGTTGATGCCGTGCTGACCGAGCGCGGGACCGACCGGCGGGGCGGGGGTCGCTTGCCCGGCAGGGCACTGCAGCTTGACGTACGCGGTGATTTCCTTGGCCATTCTGTGCTCTCAGCGGTTCCGGCGGACACCCGCAGGTGCGGATGCCCTCCCACTACAAGAGGTCTTCGACCCGCGGACCGCAGCGGCCGCGGCAGGAAGAGGGGCGAAGAGTGAAGCAGAACGCCCCCACGCAGTCAACAGTGGGCGCGCTCGATTTTCGCAGCAGTTCGCCGGTTGCCCTGCGCGCCAGCAGCACGGCTCGCCGGCTCCTGCGTAGGCCACGACTGCCAAGGTCGGCGGCAGCTGCGACCGATCGCCGCCGCCGGGTGCCTGCCCACCGGCCGGACCGCGAGGCGCCGGCGACCACCGGCCCACTCGAGCAGGCCGCGGCCGGCCAGCAACGGTCAGGTGAGTTCGACTTCCCAGTAGCCGAGCGACATCGGCGTCGGCCGGCCGAAGAAGTTCACCGACACGTCGAGCGTGCCCTTCTCCGCGTGCACTTCCTCGACGACCGCGTCGGTGTTCTCGAAGGCGCCGGTCTTGATCTTCACGCGGTCGCCCTTCTTGAACTGCACGGCGACCTTCGGCTGCTCCTTGCTGGCATCCATGGTCGAGAGCACCTTCTCGATGTCCTCGGCGCGGGCCGGCGTCGGCTGCGTGTGACCACCGACGAAGTCACCGAACCCGGGCGTCTCGCGCAGCACGAACCAGACGTCGTCGGACAGGTCCATCTGCACCATCAGGTAGCCCGGGTAGAGCTTGCGGCGCTTGACGGTCTTCTTGCCCTGCCGGTGGTCGGCGATCGTCTCGGTCGGGACGACGAGCTGCGGCACGAGATGCTCGATGCCGGCCTGCTTGAGCCGGCGCACCATGCTCTCGCGGATGCGGTCCTCGCGCCCGACCTGAACCCGCAGGAAGTACCACTCCAGAGCCATCAGGCCGCGCCTCCACCCGTCAACATCTGCATCGCCTTCAGCAGCAGCAGGTCCACCGCGGACAGGAACACGAACAGCACGATCACCATCACCGTGACCGCGACCGTGCCCTGCCAGGCCTCGCCCCACGAAGGCCAGGTCACCTTCTGCATTTCGCCCTCGGTCTCGATCAGTGCGTCGGCGATCTTCGGGCGATGCAACAGCGCATGCAGCACGATGCCGGTCAGCAGCACGATGCCCAGCACGATGCAGGTCGACACGCGCAGGCGTCCGACCAGGGGGAACGGGTCGACCAGCACCGGGTTCGAATCGCCCATGGTGCGGTCGAGCACGCTCACGAGACCACCGCTGTGGAAGCAGCCGTAGACGACGAGCAGCAGGACCGCCCAGAAGGCGATCATGCGCGCGTAGCGGCCTTGGTCCTTGCGATAACTCACGGATCGATCTCGACGGCGGCGGTCCTCGGCGCAGCAGGACCGTCCGGCACTCGGCCGAGCGTCTACGGCACCAGAGCCATGCCGCCGCCGCAGCATGGCTCGTGCTCCGCCGATCGCGGAGCAGCTTGCAAGTGTATGGCAGGGCAGGAAGGACTCGAACCCTCAACCCGTCGATTTGGAATCGACAGCTCTACCAATTGAGCTACTGCCCTGTGCGCCGGTTGCTGCCGCGGGAGCGACGGCAACCGGCTCGGTTCCGGTCGGAATGGCCTCGTTCGAGGTACGGCCTGATGCGGTTGCCCGCGCTCAGGCGATGATCTTCGTCACGCGACCGGCGCCGACGGTGCGACCACCCTCACGGATGGCGAACCGCTGGTGCTCGTCCATGGCGATCGGCGTGCCCAGCTCGACTTCGATCTGGACGTTGTCGCCCGGCATGCACATCTCCGCGCCGACGAGCTTCGCGGTGCCGGTGACGTCCGTCGTGCGGAAGTAGAACTGCGGCCGGTAGCCGGTCATGAACGGCGTGTGGCGGCCACCCTCTTCCTTGGTCAGCGCGTAGACCTGCGCCGTGAACTTGGTGTGCGGGGTGACCGTCTTGTTGGCCGCGAGCACCATGCCGCGCTCGATGTCTTCCTTCTTCAGGCCACGCAGCAGCAGACCGACGTTGTCGCCGGCCTGCCCTTCGTCCAGCGTCTTCTGGAACATCTCGACGCCGGTCACGGTCGTCGGCCGCGTCTCGCGGATGCCGACGATCTCGACCGATTCACCGACCTTGATGCGGCCACGCTCGACGCGGCCCGTCGCGACGGTGCCGCGACCTTCGATCGAGAAAACGTCCTCGACCGGCATCAGGAACGGCTTGTCGACCTCGCGCTGCGGGGCCGGGATGGCCTCGTCGATCGCGTCCATGAGGGCGAAGATGCACTTGCTGTCCGGGTTGTCCGGACCCGGGTTCGGCGTCTGCAACGCCTTGAACGACGCGCCGCGCACGACCTTCGCCGTGTCACCGGGGTAGTCGTACTTCGACAGCAGCTCGCGGATCTCCATCTCGACGAGGTCGAGCAGTTCCGGATCGTCGACCAGGTCGCACTTGTTCAGGTAGCAGACGATGGCCGGCACGCCGACCTGACGGGCCAGCAGCACGTGCTCCTTGGTCTGCGGCATCGGGCCGTCGTCGGCGGCGACCACGAGGATCGCGCCGTCCATCTGCGCCGCGCCCGTGATCATGTTCTTCACGTAGTCGGCGTGACCGGGGCAGTCGACGTGCGCGTAGTGCCGGTTCTTGGTCTCGTACTCGACGTGCGCCGCCGAGATGGTGACCACGCGGGTCGCGTCGCGGACCGTGCCGCCCTTCGCGACCGAGGCGTACTCCTTGTACTTGGCCAGGCCCACCGACGCGAGCGTGTAGGTGATCGCGGCCGTCGTCGTGGTCTTGCCGTGGGCAACGTGCCCGATGGTCCCCACGTTGACGTGGGGCTTGCTTCTCGTGAAGGTTTCCTTGGCCATGGGATCTCGAACTTCGGTGGGGTCCCCGCGTGGGACCCCGAGAACAGGAATGCAGAGGTGGAGCTGCTAGCGGGAATCGAACCCACGACCTCCTCCTTACCAAGGAGGTGCTCTACCAGCTGAGCTATAGCAGCGAACGCAGACGGAAAGAACGATCTGGAGCGGGTGAAGGGAATCGAACCCTCACCACCAGCTTGGAAGGCTGGAGCTCTACCATTGAGCTACACCCGCTGGTCGACAGATCGCGCGTACGCCGAGGCCGACGGTGGATCACCGCTTGCCGAACGGGAGACTTGGTGGGCGGAGCAGGATTCGAACCTGCGAAGGCTGAGCCGCCAGATTTACAGTCTGGTCCATTTGGCCGCTTTGGTATCCGCCCGACGTTGCCGTGCGCGCGAACCTTCCCCCAACCGCCTCCCGTGTCGCGTGCTCACCGACTCCGACTGCGGAGGCAATCCGGTGCACCCGATCTGGAGCTAGCGATGGGACTTGAACCCACAACCTCCAGATTACAAATCAGGTGCTCTACCAGTTGAGCTACGCTAGCGGGCTAGCTGCTGTGGAAAGGCCGGAGGAGGATACCGACGCCCCCCCGCAGTTCAAGGTCGGCGCGGGGCATTTTTCGCAGCGACCCGCCGACGGCCGGTTCAGGCACCGGCGCTGTCCGTCGCCGGCGCGACCAGTCGGGCAACTCGGTCGGCGAACGCGAGCAGGTCGAACGGCTTGCCGAGCACGGCCTGCACGAACGGCAGCGCCTGCAGCCGCGCCCGGGTGGCCGCGTCGAGGTAGCCGCTGACGACCACCGCCGGCGGCGGCGCCGCGAGGTCGGCCAGCGACTCGAGCACTTCGATGCCGCTGGCGCCGGGCATGTCGAGATCGCAGACCAGCACGCCGACGTCGGCGGCGCGCCCCTCCTGCATCGCGGCCCGCCCATCGAAACACTGCCGCACTTGCAGGCCCCGCTGCACCAGCACGTCGCGCAACAGCCCGTTCACGGTGCGATCGTTGTCGGCGATCAGGACCAGGCTGCGCATCGCGGCAGGCTACCTCAATCCTGCAGCGGCCGCAGCCAGGAGACGTCCTCGAACGGCAGCTCCAGCTTCACCTTGCCGTAGTCGACGCTGACCACTTCGCGCAGCCGATCTACCTTGTGCACGGCGCAGACGCGCCCGTAGCGCGGCAGGTACACGGGGTCCCCCTTCTTCAGCGCGTGGCAGAACTGCATCCGACGGCGGTGCAGCGCGGCCCGCTTCAACAGGCCGTCGACGACCAGCTTCATGCCGCGCGCCCGCTCGCCGTGCACGCCCGGCGCGCTGGCGAGCGCGGCCAGCGGCTCCTGCAGCGCGGCCTGGGCTGCGCGCAGCTCCGCCTCGACGACGCCGTCCGCTTCCTCCTGCAACCAGGACTCCTTGCGCACCGCCTGTGCCATGCGGCCCTGCAGTTCCTCCTGCTGCGCCGCCACCGCGCGCGACAGGTCGGCGGTGCGCCGGCGATCGGCCTCGGCATCGCGGCGCGCGACCTGCACGCGTTCGATCACGTCGTCGAGGCTCGTGTCGCGCACGCCGAGCAGTTCGCGGGCCCGCGCCACCACCGACGGCGGCATGCCGACCCGGCTGGCGATGTCGAGCGCGTGGCTGTTGCCGGGAATGCCGAGGTCGAGCCGGTAGAGCGGCCGCAGCGAGGCGCCGTCGAACGCCATCGAACCGTTCTCGGCACCAGGATGCTGGTAGGCGAAGTCCTTCAGGCGACCGAGGTGCGTCGTGACGACCGCGAACGCGCGCGCGCGCACGAGCTCCTCGAGCACGGCGTAGCCGAGCACGGCGCCCTCCTCCGGATCGGTGCCGGCACCGAGTTCGTCGAGCAGCACCAGCGCGCGCGGCGACGCGTTCTGCAGGCAGCGCGCGATGCGCTGCACGTGCGAGCTGAACGTCGACAGGTTCTGCGCGATCGCCTGCTCGTCGCCGATGTCGGCCTGCACGGCGGCGAAGAACGGCACCTGCGCCCCCGCTGCCGCCGGGATCGGCACGCCGCTGGCGGCCATCAGCGCCAGCAGGCCGATCGTCTTCAGCACGACCGTCTTGCCGCCGGTGTTGGGGCCGGTCACGACCAGCAGGTGGTGCGGGTCGCCGAGCGCCAGGTCGAGCGGCACGATCGCGTCGGCCGGTCGCTGGCGCAGCAGCAGCGGATGGCGCGCGTCGTGCAGCCGCATCGCCCCGTGCTCCACGACCGTCGGCACCGTGTAGCCGTTGCCGAGCACCAGCCGCGCCTTGGCCTGCAGCAGGTCGGCGCGCGCGGTGAACTCGACCGCGGCCAGGATCTCACCCTCGAGCCGCCGCAGACCGCGCGCCGCCGACACGAGCACGACCTGGATCTCGCGGTGTTCGGCGGCCTGCGCGTCGGACAGACGGTTCGCAGCTTCGACGACAGCCTCGGGCTCGACGAACAGGGTCACGCCGGACGCGCTGCGGTCGTGCAGCACGCCGGCGATGCGCTGCCGGCTGTCGGCCTTGACCTGCAACACCGGACGGCCGTGCCGCCACACCGGCTCGGGCGACTGCAGGTACTTGCGCAGTTCCGCCGAGGCGAGCACCTGCGCCAGCGTCGTGTCGACCGCGAGCCGCGCCTGCTCGATCTCGCCGCGGATCGCGGCCAGTTTCGCCGACGCGGTGTCGAGCACCTCGCCGCGGTCGTCGATCAGCTGTTCGAGCTCCCCGACCAGATCGTCGACGTCCGGCGCGCCGGTCGCGAACGCTGCCAGCGCGGGCGTGCCGGCCAGGAACCAGCGGCGGCAGCGTTCGGCGGCGCGCAGCAGCCGCTTCAGGTCGGCCAGGTCCTTGGTCTGCAGCACGTGTTCGCTGCCGAAGAACGCGCCGAGCCAGGAACGCACCTCGATCGCCCCGGTCAGCGGCAGTTCGCCGCCGTCGCGCAGCCGCTCCGCCAGCGCGGCGGTCGCCGTGTGGGCACGAACCGCCGTGGTGGCGTCGGCGCAGGGCTCCAGCACCTCGACCGCCGAGCGCCCGAGCGGCGACGCGAGCCGCTCGAACAGCAGCGTGCGCACGACGTGGAACTCGAGCGCATCGAGGTCGTACGGGCGCGGCGGCGGGGAGGTGGCCATCTGCGAGCATGTTGCCGGCGCGCGGCGCCATGTAAACTCCGCCGCCCGATGAACAGCGAACGCCCAGCAGGCTTCGGCACGCGCGCGATCCACGCCGGCCAGCAGCCCGACCCCACCACCGGCGCGATCATGACGCCGGTGTTCCTCACCAGCACCTACGTCCAGGAAGCGCCGGCCAAGACCAAGGGCTACGACTACTCGCGCAGCCACAACCCGACCCGCACGGCCCTCGAGCAGAACCTCGCCGCGCTCGAAGGCGGCCGCTTCGGCCTCGGCTTCGCCAGCGGCATGGCGGCGATCCACTGCGTGCTGAACCTGCTGCGCAGCGGCGACCACGTGATCGCCGGCAACGACCTCTACGGCGGCACCTACCGGCTGCTGCGCACGCTCTACGACAAGTTCGGACTGACGACGACGTTCGTCGACCTCACCGACCTGCAGCAGTTCGAGGGCGCGTTCCGGCCGAACACGAAGCTGGTGATGCTCGAGACGCCGACCAACCCGCTGCTGCGCTGCTGCGACCTCGGCGCGATCGCGCAGATCTGCCGGCGACGCTCGGTGCTGTCGATGGCCGACAACACGTTCGCGACGCCGTTCCTGCAGAACCCGCTGGCGCTCGGCTGCGACATCGTCGCGCACTCGACGACCAAGTACCTCGGCGGCCACAGCGACGTGGTCGGCGGCGCGCTGGTCAGCAACGACGAAGCGCTGCACAAGCAGCTGATGCACTTCCAGAACAGCTGCGGCGGCACGCCCGGCCCGATGGACTGCTTCCTGGTGCTGCGCGGCACGAAGACGCTGCACGTGCGCATGCAGCGACACTGCGAGAACGCGCTGGCGGTGGCGCAGTGGCTGGCGCAGCACCCGCGCGTCGCCCGCGTGCACTACCCGGGCCTGCCGAGCCATCCGAACCACGCGATCGCGATGCGCCAGATGCGCGCCGGCGGCGGCATGGTGTCGGTCGAACTGAAGGCGACGGTCGAGCAGGCGAAGCAGGTGTGCTCGTCGTTCGGCGTGTTCTCGCTGGCCGAGAGCCTGGGCGGCGTCGAGAGCCTCGTCGACCACCCCGCGTCGATGACCCACGCCTCGATCCCGGCCGAGGAACGGCGGCGCTCAGGCCTCGAGGACGGTCTGATCCGGCTGTCGGTCGGCATCGAGGACGAGGCCGACCTGATCGCCGACCTCGACCGCGCGCTGCAGCGCCTGCGGTGAACGAGGTCGCGGCAGCGCTCAGGCCGAGCCGCTGGCTTCGTTGCCCGGCTTCTGCTTGCGCGCCGGCGGCGACGACGGCTCGTCGTCGTCGTCGAGCGACAGGTCGCCGACGTCTTCGCCGCCGACCTTCTTGCGCATCAGGCGGCCGACCTTGAACTTGACGATGCGCTTCGCAGGAACCGGGACCTTCTCCAGAGTGCGCGGATTCTGGGCGAGCCGGGCCGCGCGCTCGCGCGACTCGAACACGCCGAACTCACGGAACTCCAGTCGGTTGCCCTCCGCGAGTTCATCGATGATCGCGTTCAGGAAGGACTGGATCACGTCCTTCGCCACGACCTTCGTGACCCCCGTCCGTTCGGCGATGCGATGAACCAGTTCCTTCTTGGTGACGGTCTTCAAGACGACCTCCGATGGCGACGGCAGCGAGGCGGAACCAACGGGCGCAACCAAGGCCCAGCCTGACCTCGCTGCCTGAGGCAAGCATCAAGTTGCGGCGGACTATACCTTTGCGAGCGCGGTGGTGACAAGGATCCCCATCTTCCCCAAGGTCGTACGCGGCGCCGACCACCCATGGCTGCAGGCCGCCGCCTTCGCCGCAGCGACCCTGCAGCCGACCCGCGCCGGCGGTCAGCTGGTGACCGACCAGCGGACATCCTGGGTGCGCCGGGTCGCGACCGGTTATGGCGATGTGTTCGTAAAGGTCTACGAATACGATACTTGGGCCGCAAGACTCCGAGGCGGCGCCCGCCGCACCGCACCCTGGCGCAGGTCGCGCGCGGCCGCCGAGTTCGACGCGCTGGCCTGGTTGCGGCAGCACGGGCTGGTCGCGCCCGAACCGGTCGCGGCCGGCGAAGTCCGCCGCCTCGGGTTCCTGGTGCGCGCGGTTCTGGTCACCACGGCGTTCGCGGGCGAACCGATCGACGCCCTGCTGCCGAGCCTCGCCCCCGGCGACCGCCGGGCCCTCGCCGACGCCCTCGGCACGCTGGTCGGCCGCCTGCACGCGCTCGGCTTCCGCGACCGCAACCTCGACCTGCGCAACCTGCTGGCGCAGCGCCGCAGCGACGGTGGCTGGACGATCGCGAAGATCGACTCCCCGCGCCATCGGCTGGTCGCTCCGGGACGCCGCGACGACGCACTGGCCCGCGCCGACTGGGCGCGCCTGCTGCCGCAACTGGCCCCGTTCGACCTGGCCGACGCCACGCGGGCCGCCGCCGAACGCGCCTGACCCGACGCGCCGGATCAGCGGTCCGGCCAGCGCAGGTCGTCGAGCGTGACGGTCGCACGCGGGTCCGACCCGAGCAACTCGGCGATGACCTCGAGCCGGTACGGCACGGCCAGGAAGCGTTCGAACTGCTCGACGCCGTCGCTCGGTTCGGCGCGCTCCAGGTAGAGCCGGAACGCGGCACGCGCGCACGGCCAGTAGCGCCGGCGTTCCTCGGCGTCGCGCGGCGCGACCTCGTAGTAGAGGTAGCCGATGTTCAGCGCGGCGCGTGCGCTCTGCGGGTCCTCGGCCAGCACCGCCAGGTAGGTCTCGACCGCCTCGCGAGCCCGGCGCGCGCGCCACAGCGCCGCCGCCCGGTCCATGCGCACCGCGGTCGCACCCGGTTGCGCGGTCTCGAGCCGGTCGAGCCACTGCATCGCCTCGTCGGTGCGGTCGAGCCGGTACAACAGCAAGGTCACGAACGCGCGCATCGCCGCGGTGTCCTCGGGTCGGCCGGCCAGGTAGGCGCGGTAGTCGACCGCGGCTTCCTCCTCGCGCCCCAGCTCGGCCAGCACCTGTGCCCGTTCGAGCCGCGCCTCGTGCAGCTGCGGATCGTGCACGATCGCGGCCGCGAACAGGTCCACGGCCTGCAGCAGGCGGCCCTGCCGCCTGTTCACGCGCGCCAGCGACAGGTGCGCCCACGCGAACGAGGGGTCCTCGCGCAGGATCCGCTGCAGCGCGTTGCTCTGCGCGTAGGACGTGTCCGACAACCGCGCCCGCAGGTAGGAACGCACGTGCGGCGCCTCGACCGCATCCGCGGTGTAGAAGGCCTGCATCGCGCGCTCCGCCTCGCCGCCGGCACGCTGCGCCGCGTCCTGGTAGGCCAGGTGCGCACGCACGAGGCGCGGGCAGCGCTCGGCTGCCGTGCGCAGCAGCGGCAGCGCGGCCACCTCGTCGCCGCGCGCCAGCGCCGCCTGGGCGTCGCGCCAGGCAGCGGCGCCGGTCTCGTCGGCGCAGGTCGTGTAGACGCGCGGGTCGACCGCACCGTCGACGCGCACCGGCCCGCCCTGGCACGCGCCGCCGAGGCCGACCAGCGACGCCGCGACCACCCGCGACCATCGCCTCATCGCTGTCGCACCGCGCCGTCCACGACCTCGTACTCGTGCAGTTCGCGGACCGGCCCGCCGGCCTCCTGCACCAGCACGAACTGGCCGCCGGCCCGCACGCTCAGCAGCATCGGCCGCCGGTCTTCGTGCACGCGCAGCCGCACCTGGTTGACGACGCGAAACGTGGTCTGCTGCCGCAGCTCGACGCCGCGTTCGGTCAGTTCGGGCGGCTGCCCGATCGTCAGCACGAAGCCGCGATCCGGATCGCCGGTCACGTTGGTCCACACCGTGTCGCGGAACGTCGCCCCCTGCTCGCGCACGACCGTGTGTGCCTGCGGGTCCGGTGCCGGCTGGCCGACGTGCGGATGGAAGTTCGGCGTGATGTCGATCTGCAGCTCCGTGCAGGCGATGCCGGTGCCGGCGAGGAACGGCGCCAGCAGGCGCTGCTCGGCGAGCCGCCGCTGCTCCGGCGTCGCCGGCGGCCCGCTGCAGGCCGCCACCAGCACCACAGCGGCCAGACCGGTACGGAGGACGCGGTTCATGCGCCTCCCCCCTGCCGCGGCGCCCGCAGGCCGATCCGTTCGCGCACCAGCGCCATCGTCGCCTCGGCCGCGGCCCGCGCCTTCGCGGCCCCGGCGGCCAGGATCTCGTCGACGCGCGCCGGGTGCTCGCGCAGCTCACGCGCGCGTTCGCGGATCGGCCCCTTCACGGCCTCGAGGTTGGCCGCCAGCTGCTTCTTGCAGTCGACGCAGCCGAGCGTCGCGGCACGGCAGCCGGCGTCGATCTCGGCCCGCTGCGCCGCCGACGTGAAGAAGCCGTGCAGCGCGAAGATGTTGCAGACCTGCGGATTGCCGGGATCGCTGCGCCGCAGCCGCTGCGGGTCGGTCTTGGCGCCCCGCAGTTTCTGCAGCGTCTCGTCGGCGGTCTCGAACAGGCCGATCTCGTTGTTGCGCGACTTCGACATCTTCGACTCGCCGTCGAGGCCCATCACGCGCGGCGCCTGGCTGCGCACGACCTGCGGCTCGGGGAAGGTGTCGCCGTAGACGAAGTTGAACCGCCGCACGGTCTCGCGCGCGAGTTCGAGGTGTTGCTCCTGGTCTTCGCCGACCGGCACGCGCTCGGCGCGGTACAGCACGATGTCGGCTGCCTGCAGCACCGGGTAGGTGAACAGGCCGGCGTTGATGTTCTCGGGCTGGTGCGCGCTCTTGTCCTTGAACTGCGTCATGCGCTGCAGGTCGCCGAGCGGCGTCAGGCAGGTCAGCACCCACGCCAGTTCGGTGTGCTGCGGCACGTGCGACTGCACGAACAGCGTCGCCCGTTCCGGGTCGACACCGCTGGCCAGGATGCCGATCGTGACCTCGCGCACGGCGCGCTGCAGCGCCGCCGGGTCGGGCCGCTGGGTCAGCGCGTGCAGGTCGACGACGCAGAAATAGGCCTCGAACTGCTGCTGCAGTTCGACCCAGTTGACCAGCGCACCGAGGTAGTTGCCGATGTGCAGGTTGCCGGTCGGCTGGACGCCGGACATGGTGCGGACCATGGCGCCGGTATACAGCACGCGCAGTGTGGCGCGGAAGCGCGGAGCTCGTCGCACTGCGACGTGCGCTACCGGTGCGCGCTGTGGCGCCCCCTTCGCACGCGCCGCCGATCCGGCACCGCGCTGCGTTTCGTGCATGCGATCCCGCCGCGTCCCGCTGTATCCTGCGCCGCACGACATGGGCAGTCCTCCCCGCGAAGTCCGGCGTTGCGCGAGGATGCTGCCGATGCTGCGCCGCCTGCGCGCGGCGGCCGCCATCGTCGGCTGCGCCGCGCTCGGCGGCTGCGCGGTGCTGCCGCGCGAGCTGAACCTGTCGCCGCTGTGGTTCCACCGCACCGACGAGACCGGTGCCGTACTGGAGTGGGACTGCCTGTGGCCGCTGCTGCACTACGAGCGCACGCCCGAGGGCGGCGACGACTTCCGCGTGCGGCCGCTCTATCGACGCGTCACCGAACCGGCGCTCGCAGCCGTCGAGCACCAGTTCCTGTGGCCGTTCGGCCGCGTGCGCAGCGACGACGAGGAGACCTCGCACCGGCTGTTCCCGCTGTGGAGCTGGCGCAGCCGCGTCAACGACGAAGGCCGCCGCGACGTCGACTGGTACGCGGCGTTCCCGTTCCTCTGGGGCGGCGACTCGGACGACGACCGCGAGGACTACTTCGCGGTGTTCCCGTTCTACGCCGACATCCCGCAGTTCCTGACCTACGACCGCTTCTACACGCTGCTGTTCCCGCTCTACGTGCGGGTCGACAAGGGCGGGCACCGGCACCGCCTGTTCCTGTGGCCGCTGATCGGCACCAGTTCGTGCGCCGAGAACGGCCACCGCTGGTTCCGCGTGCTGCCGTTCTACGGCCACGACATCGAGCCCGGCCGGCACGACCGCCGCTTCCTGCTGTGGCCGTTCTTCGCCTGGAGCACCGAGAACCAGGACAGCGACGGCCCGGTCGACAGCGTGTGGATCTGGCCGCTGTTCGGCTGGCGCAGCGGGCGCACGGTCGCCGGCTGGATGGCGTTGTGGCCGTTCTTCCAGCACACCTGGAAGCAGGACCACTTCACGCAGCTGAACCTGTTCTGGCCGCTGTTCCACTACTACTGGAACCGCGCCGAGGACAACGTCACGCAGTGGTGGCTGTGGCCGTTCGTCGCCCGCGTGCGCAGCGACGACCAGCGCTCGTGGAACCTCGCCTGGCCGCTGGTCTGGTGGCGCGAGTACGACGACCCCGACGGCCGCACCGAGCAGCTGTTCGTGCTGCCGTTCTTCTGGCACATCGTGCAGCAGCTGCAGGGCGGCGGCCGCGACGAGCACGTCAAGGTCTGGCCGCTCGCGCACCACACGGTGCGCGAGGACGGCTCGGGCAACCAGGTCGGAGGCGACTGGAGCCTGCTGTCGCCGTGGCCGTGGCGCGACGGCAACGCGACCGGCATCGAGGAGGCCTACGGCTTCCTGTGGCAGCTGGCCCACGGCCGCACGCGCGCGGCCGACGACCACTCGATCGACCTGGCGGCACGGTTGTTCACGCGGCGCGAACGCGGTGGTACGACCACGGCCAGCGTGCCGTTCCTGTTCAACTACGAGACCGACCGCAGCGGCGCCCGCACGCTGCGGCTGCTCCAGTGGCTGCCGATCCCGCTCGGCGGCGGCAGCGATACCGCCACGGAGCCGACCCGATGAACCCGTTCGCCCCCATCGGCCGGAGCCTGATCGGACGCGCCGACGGCGCCGGCTACGTCGTCGACCTGCTGCTGCGCACGGGCCTCGCGCTGCCGCGGCTGCGCCGCCGGTTCCGCTTCACGCTCGACATGGCGTTCAACGCCGGCGTGCGTTCGCTGCCGGTCACGATGGTCGTCGCCGCGTTCGCCGGCGCGATCCTGGCGATGCAGACCGGCATCGAGCTGCGCCGGTTCGGCGACACCGCGGTGCTGGGCACGATCACGGCGCTGTCGATGTGCCGCGAGATGGGGCCGTTCATCACCGGCGTGATCCTCGCCGCGACGGTCGGTTCGTCGATGGCCGCCGAACTCGGCACCATGCAGGTCAGCGACGAGGTCGCCGCGCTCGAGGTGATGTCGGTCGACCCGGTCGACTACCTGGTACTGCCGCGCGTGGTCGCGCTGGCGATCATGTGCCCGTTGCTGACCGTGCTGTCGGACCTGATCGGCATCTACGGCGGCAGCGTGATCGCCGAACACAACCTCGGCGTCAGCCCGGACCTCTACTGGATCAGCGCGCGCGAGGCGCTGACGTCATCGGGCATGCTGCTGCCGAAGGAGGTCTACGTCGGCCTGTTCAAGGCGTTCGTGTTCGGCATCGCGGTCGCGACGGTCAGCTGCGCGTCGGGCCTGCGCGCCAGCGGCGGCGCACTCGGCGTCGGCCTGTCGGTGCAGGCCGCCGTGCGCAACTCGGTGATCCTGATCATCGTGCTGGGCTTCATCGTCACCTGGTTCTTCTACTTCCTCGCCGGATGATCGAGCTGCGCTCCGTGTGCAAGCGGCTCGGCAGCCGCCAGATCCTCGACGGCATGACGCTGTCGGTACCGAAGGGCATGAACTTCGTGCTGATGGGCCCGTCGGGCAGCGGCAAGAGCGTCACGCTGAAGCACGTGATCGGCATCCTGCGGCCGGACGCCGGTTCGGTGCAGGTCGACGGCCAGGAGGTGCCGACCATGGACCGGCAGCAGCTGATGGCGCTGCGCCGGCGCATGGGCTACCTGTTCCAGAACGGCGCGCTGATCAACTGGCTCTCCGTCGCCGACAACGTCGCGCTGCCGCTGCGCGAGCACAGCAAGCTCGGCAAGGGCGAGATCGCCGACCGCGTGCAGGAGGTGCTGCGCATGGTGCACATGGACCACGCCGCGGCGCAGTTCCCGCCCAGCATCTCGGGCGGCATGAAGCTGCGCACCGGCCTCGCGCGCGCGATCGTCACGCGCCCCGAATACGTGCTCTACGACGAGCCCAACGCCGGCCTCGACCCGATCATCAGCCAGCAGATCCACGAGCTGATCGTCGAGGTCCGCGACCAGCTCGGCGTCACCGGCCTGATCGTCACGCACTCGCGCGCCTGCGCGACGCACTGCGGCGACCGCATCGGCATCCTCGAGAACGGCCGCCTCGGCCTCGAGGGCACGGTCGACGAACTCGTGCACAGCGACCACCCACTGGCGCGCGCCTTCCTCGGCGGCGGCGCCGACTGACCCGGGAACCCCCATGGACCGCATCCGCCGCGACACCCTGCTCGGCATCGTCTTCTTCGGCACGCTCGGCTTCCTGCTGTGGGCGACGGTCAACCTGACCGACTGGTCGCTCGGCCAGGTGCCGCCGCTGGTGGTCTGGTTCCCCGACGCCGGCAGCGCCGAGGCCGGCACCAACGTGATGGTGCTCGGCAAGAAGGTCGGCAAGGTCGGCTCGATCGACGTCGACTACGCGCGGCCGGAGCTGCCGGTCCGCATGACGCTGCTGTTGAAGGAGGAGATCCCGCTGACCGAAGCCGCGGTGATCCAGGTCCGCGACGCCGGCGTCTTGGGTGGCAAGCAGATCTACATCGACCCGGGCCGCGGCGCGCGCATCCCGGCCGGCCGCGAGCTGCGCGGCGAGAGCCAGCCCGGCGCGTTCGACCGGATCGGCAACATCGCCGACGCCAAGGGCGAGCTCGGCGAGAGCCTCAACGGCGCGATCCAGTCGTTCCGCCGTTTCTTCGACAACATGAACGACGAGGAGACGACCGTCGGCCGGCTGGTGCGGCGGCGCGAGCTCTACGACGAACTGCTGCAGACCGTGCAGAACCTGAACGCGATCACCGACTCGGTGCTGAAGGGCGAAGGCACGATCGGCCGGCTCGTCGTCGACACGACGATGCGCGACGACGTGATGCGCATCATCGGCAATCTGGCGGCGACCAGCGACGCGCTGCGCTCGACCGACGGCACGGTCGGCATGCTGCTGAACGACCGCGACACCGCCAACGACCTGCGCACGACGATCGACAACCTGGCGCGCCTCGTGGCCGACGCGCGCGACGGCAAGGGCGCACTCGGCCGCATCCTGGCCGACGAGGCGCTCGCCGACGACCTCAGGGGCGCGCTGGCGAACCTCAACAAGCTGCTGGCCAAGGCCAACGACCCGGACGCCGGCGTGCTCGGTGCGCTGACCAGCGACGCGGACACCGGCCGCAACCTCAAGGTCACGATCGCCAACCTGCGCGACGTCAGCGACCGCCTGACGCAGGCCGAAGGGCCGCTCGGCATCCTGATCAACGACAAGGACGTCGGCGTGCGCCTGCGCCGCATCTTCACGCAGGTCTCGCGCGCGCTCGAGGACGCCCGCGAAGCCGCGCCGATCGGCAACTTCGTCCAGGTGCTGCTCGGCGCGTTCTGATCCTGCGCCCCGGCGCCGGGTTCAGCCTCGGCGTTCGTCGGCATCGAGGAAGCGCGCACGCAGCTCGGGCGTCGGCACCCAGCACTGCTGCCGCTTGCCGAACCACCGGTAGCGGTTCCGCGCGATCCAGTCGTAGACCAGGTCGCGCAGCGGGTAGGGCACCAGCCAGAACACCGACACCAGCGGCCACGGGAACGGCAGGCCCCGCGCGATCGCCAGCGCGGCGGCCGACTTCGTGCGCAGGCGGCCTCTGTGCACCAGCACGATGCTGTCGGGCACCACCTGCCCCGGCGCCACCGCGGCGATCGCCGCGCGGCCGACCGCCGACTGCAGCGACGCGAGGCGGAAGCACGCGCGCCGGTCGCGCTGCAGCACGAACTGCACGCTGCGGTTGCACAGGTTGCAGTCGCCGTCGAACAGGATCAGCGGCGGGGACTCGGCGGCCACGCCAGCAGCCTACCACGTGCGCGCAACCGACGATGCAACACCGGGCAGAGCGCCGTCGACGTGCGGGATCGCTCTGCGTGTTACGGCGTTCGGGCCCGAACCTAGCCCCGGCATGTTCCGAAGCCGCACACCGTTGGCGGTCACCGCCAGTCTCGCCTTCCTCCCGTTCGCGATCGCTCAAGCGCCGAGCTTCGCGATGAACGCGGCGTCGCCGATCACCAGCCAGGGTGGTCAGATCCAGAGCTACGTCGAAGCGCCGGTCGGCAGCCTCTACGCGGTCTGGATCGACATCGACGGCGGCCCGGTGCCGGTGCTCGGGGAACAGCTGCTGCTCGGCGCCACGCCGCTGCTGTCGCTGTTCGACGGCGGCCTCGTGCCGACCGGCAACATCGCGTTCCGCGGCGCGCAGGTGCCGCTGTTCCCGGGCATGCTCGGGCTCGTCGTCTACGGCCAGGCGCTGGTGCTCGACGTCACCGCGCCGAACGGGCTGTTCCGGGCCACCAACGGCGCCAGCACCGCGTTCCACGGCACCAGCCAGGCCTACCTCGAGACCTTCGACCTGCTGAACGGCTTCACCGGCACGTTCGCCAGCGATCTGGTCGGCCACGTCCGCGGCGCGCCGGTCACGCGGCGCACGATCGAGACGATCCTCCCGGGCTCGTACTACTTCCCGGCGCCGATCGCGGCGCCGCTGGTGCCGTTCGGCTGCCGCGCGCAGTACGTCTACCGCGCGCAGGACGTCGGCGCGACCGGCGCCCCCGAACTGCTGACCGCGGTCCGCTGGCGCACGGTCCTGAACGTCGTGCCGGACACCTTCCCGGCATTCGACTTCCGCGTCGGCCACACCGACGTCGTGCCCGACTACTCGGTCGATCCGTGGAGCGCGCTGCCGGTGGCACCCAACTCCGGACTGTCGCCGACGTTCGCGAACAACGAACGGCCGGGCGCCCCGCCGGTGCCGGTGTTCCAGGGCAGCTACACGATCGATCCGCTGGCGATGCTGCCGTCCGGCTACCTGCCGTTCCCGATGTCGGTACCGTTCGCGTACGACGGCGTGTCGAGTCTGCTGCTCGACTTCCGCGTGCCGCCGGGTTTGTCGCAGGGCGGCAACGGCATGACCGTGTGGCTGCAGGTGCAGAGCGACTACCTGCCCGGCGCGCGCGTCGTGCGCAGCGGCACCGCGGTGGCGCCGATCCTGCCGGACCAGGTCGCGACCGGTCAGCCCGACAACGCGCTGCCCGAACTGCAGCTCGAGTTCACGCGCGTCACCAGCACGCTGCGTTCGCCCTGGAAGTTCGCGAACCCGATGCAGCTCGCCTACGACGTGCCGATCGTCGCCAGGTCGTTGCCGCCCGGCACCTCGATCGCGTTGCGCTACCGCGGCTCGACGAACGGCACCGATGCCGGCGCGACGGCGTGGTCGGACTCGCCGAGTGTCGCCAACGGGCTCTTCTGGCTGCAGTACGAGATCACGTTCCGCAGCAATGCGCTGACCGGCGACCGGCCGATCGTCGATTCGCTGGTGCTGCCGCAGTTCTGATCGAGAACGCGGCCGCGCGTCACGCACGGCGCGCGCGTCACCTGGACCACAGCACCAACTCACCGCGCGACCAGTCGACTGCCCAGCGGATCTGGCCCAGCACGTCGGCGCCCAGCAGGTTGCCTTGCGGCGGATCGCCGCCGACGTGACACGTCACGACGACGTCGCGCAACTCGCGTGGCCCGAGCTGCATGCGCGCCAAGCGGAACCGCTGCTGGGCACGCAGTTCGCCGTGGATGCCGACGGCGTAGCTCTCGCCACCATCCGCACCCGCCGGATCGACCGGTTGCAGGCCCAGCTCCGTCACCAGTCGCCGGGTCAAGGTCGTCGCGGCGGCGCCGGTGTCGAGCTTCACCTCGACCTCACGACCGTCGAGCTGCACCGACACGAACACACCGTGGTCGCGCCGGACCAGCGGCACGCGCCCCTCGACGCGGAATCCGCGTGCGGCGAGTTCGGACTCCAGCGTACCGGGGGACAGCAGCACCGCCTGCGCGGCGGGCATGTCGAAGATCCACGCGAACGCACCGAGCACGTTCATGCCGAGGATCCCGTCGAGTCCGGGCAGCGCTCCGGGCGGCAGCAGTGGCGCCGGGAACGGCGCACAGGAGACCTCGCCGAGTTCGAGGCCCCACACCTGCGCCAGACCTTCGGGGCGACGTTGTCGACCCGTCACGTCGGTCAACACCGGCAACTCCGACGTCGGGACCTCGCGCAGTCCGAGCCGCGCGGCCGTCCCGGCGTCGAGCAGCGTGCCCGGGCACCCGGAGTCGAGCACGAACCGAGCCGGCGCGTCCGCCACTTCGGCCTGGCACAGGAACCGCGGCGAGAGCGGCATCGAAGTCGGCAGCCGCGTCGCCTGGCAGCCGGCGAGGCAGGCTGCCAGGGCGACGAGCACACTCCGCGATCGGAACAGCACCGCAGTCTTCACGGCTCGATTCGGGCCTTCAGGTGGGAACCGGTCAGGATCGTCGAGTTCACCACGTCGAGCTGTGCCGGCTGGAACAACACCGACAGTCCGACCAGGGCCGGATCGTACGGCAACGCCAGCGGTGCGCTAGCGGTGCCTGTCGGCGTGGTCGGCACGAAGAACGTGTCGGTGAAGCCGATGCGCAGGCTGCATCCCGGCGCGCCGACCGGCAACGGCACGGGCAGCTCGGACCAGCCGAGCAGCAGGACCGAGACCGCCGCCGGGTCGAGCTGGCTGGCGTTCACGTACACCGTGTTGCCGAGGTTCCAGTCGACACCCGACAGCTCCGAGCGCGGTTCCGCACCGGTCGGACCGGTGCAGGAGAGCGTGCTCGCATCGACCACGAACGTGTGCGCGATGTCGGTGACGTTCGCGAAGTCGTACTCGACCGGCGCGATCGGCGCGAAGTACTCGACCGCGTCGCCGTTGGCGTCGGTGAACGCGACCTTCCAGGTCTCGATGACCTTGATCGTGTCGACGCGGCGCTCACTCGGCGGAATCCGCAGGGACAGGGTGCCGCTGATCGTGCCGAGCGACTCGATGGCCGGCGGGCAGTCGAGGAAGAACAGCTGGTAGCCCGGCTCCGCGCGGTAGTAGTCCGTCGGCGTCATGCTGCCGTCGGCCGCGATCGTCACCATCGACGGCACCGCGCCGTGGTGCACGATCACGTTGCCGGTACCGATTGGCGTGGTGATGGTCGCGCCCGCGAGCTGCCAGCCGATCGGGATCTGCAGGATGACCGGGTCCTTGACGACGCAGGTGTACGGGAACGGCACCTCGGTCGGATTCGCCGGCAGCAGGACCTTGTGCTGCGGCGTGCCACCCATCCCGCCGGGGAAGCCCGGCGGCAACGTCGCGGTCACGGTGATCAGGTCCTTGTTCTCCTTTTCCCACTTGTACTCGACCTTCCATTCGCCGACGATCGGGCCGGACACGGAGACGTGGCCGGTGCCGGCGCAGTAGGAAGGCACGAGGCCGGTGAGCAGGGCGAGCCGGCTGAGCATCTTGTTCGAGAGGAGCATGACTGGAGTTCCTTGGTGTCTTGGTTCGACAGTCGTGGCAGCGCACCGCGCGCAGACTCGACTGCCACCCACAAGGTCGTGGCGAGGGGGGCTCGCCCGAGTTCGCGGCGCGCGTCGGTCGCTGCGGGTGCGGTGGGCATGCCGCGCAGCTCGTTCGCTATCGCGCGGCGGCAACCGTGAATCGGGTGCCCGGGCCCGCATCATCGGCGACGCCGCCGCGGGCCGCTGCATCGGCGACTGCCCGCGACCCGGTCCGCGCGAACGCGCGGCACCTGGCCGCGACGCCGCGTCGGGTCGCGCGCCGCGGCACGGCGCGCGGCCCATGCGCGCATGGATCAGGGCTCGATCCGAGCCTTCAACGGCAACCCGGTGACGATCGCCGACGTCGGCACGTCGAGCTGCGCCGGTTGGAACAGCACCGACAATCCGACCAAGGCCGTGTCGTGCGGCACCACCAGCGGCACGCTGACCGTGCCACTCGGGGTGGGCGACACGAGGACCAAGTCGGTGGAACCGATGCGCAGGCTGCATCCCGGTGCACCGAGCAACTGCGGCACGGGCAGCTCGGACCAGCCGAGCAGCAGGCACGAGATCGCCGCCGGGTCGAGGTGGCTGGCGTTCACCGGCACCGTGTTGCCGAGGTTCCAGTCGATACCCGACAGCTCCATGCCGGGCTGCGCCCCGGTCGGACCGACGCACGGCAGCGTGCTCGCATCCACCACGAACGTGTGCGCGATGTCGGTCACGTTGGCGAAGTCGTGCTCGACCGGAGCAACCGGCGCGAAGTACTCGACCGCGTCGCCGTTGGCGTCGGTGAACGCGACCTTCCAGGTCTCGATGACCTTGATCGTGTCGACGCGCCGCTCGCTCGGCGGCATGCTGAACAGGATCGTCCCGCTGATCGTGCCGAGCGACTCGAGCGCCGACGGGCAGTCGAGGAAGAACAGCTGGTAGCCCGGCTCCGGCGTGAAGTAGTCGGTCGGGGTGAGGCTGCCGTCGGTGCCGATGGTCAGCATCGACGGCACTGCGCCGGGCTGGATGATCACGTTCCCGGTGCCCAACGGCGTCGTGATGGTCGCGCTGGCGATCTGCCAGCCGACCGGGATCTGCAGGATGACCGGGTCCTTGACGACACAGGTGTACGGAAACGGCACCTCGGTCGGATTCGCGGGCAGCAGGACCGGGTGCTCCGGCGTGCCGCCGATCCCGCCCTGATAACCAGGTGGCAGGGTCGCCGTCACGGTCAGGAGGTCCTTGTTCTCCTTGACCCAGGAGTAGCCGACCGTGAAAGGGCCGGCCTGGAACTGTCCGGTCCCGGCACAGTACGACGGGACGAGTCCGGTGAGCAGGGCGAGCCCGCGGAGCGTTTGGTTCGATGGCAGCATGACTGGTTTCCTCGTGGTCTGGAACGGCGTTCGTCACGGCGCGACGCGCGCACGCCCGACGCCGACCTGAAGGTCGCTGTTCGGGGGGCGTGCCCCCGCCGGCGACGCCGGCGCCGCCGCAGCCGTGCCCGCCAGTTCGGCGCGACGCTCGACGAGCCAGCGCTGCAGCCGCCGCCGCGTGCAGCGCACCGTCTTGGCGTCCCGCGCGAGAACGCGCGCCAGGTGCTTCGTCGCCCGCGCGCCGCTGCCGATCGCGTCCAGCAGTTCGATCCACGCGTCGCGCGGCTGCAGCCCCTCGCGGTGCAGCCGCGCCACCCAATCGATGTGCGCGCCGTGCACCTCGGCGGCGGCGGCCTCGTCGACGTCGCCGCAGGGCACCGGACGCCGCGTCCGACGTTCGTCGACGATGCGCCGCTGGGCGACCCGCACGCAGAACGCGAACCGATCCACGATCGCCTCGCCGCGGACCTGACAGCGCCAGGCCGCCAACGCGGCCTCCTGCACCACGTCGTCGACATCGTCGCTGCCGGCGCTGCGCGCGAGACGCCAGCGCAGGCGTCGCAGCAACGTGGGCCACGGATCGTGGCCGGAAACGGGGGCGGAACGGAGCGTGGACTCGGTGCCACGGTCGAGGATCGGTGCAGTGCAGCTCATGGCGGATCTCGCGGCGCAAGCCGCGCCGATGCCGCCGGGCGGCCGACCACGACCGCGATGGTCGTGGCGCCGCCATGCACCCCGCTCGAGCCATGACCGCCGCACGCACACCGACGTGCGCGCACGGCGGTTCGCCCGTCACAGCACCGTCACCTTCGGGCACTCGTTGAACGAGACGACCGTGATGATCACGATCGTCGACCCGACCACGTAGACGCCCGAGTTGTGATAGCCCATGTCCTCGAGCCACTGTCGGACGAACTCCTCGTACTCCTCCGGCACCGGCGTGCCGTGCGTCATCACGAAGTCGACCAGCGGACAATCGAGCGGCCCACCGACCGCATCCTCGTCGTCGTCGCCAGGACCGGCGACGAACAGCGCCGCGGTCGGCAGCAGGGGCTGCACCGGCAACGCGGCGGCAGGGACCACCGCCGACAGGACCTGCACGAACAGGAACAGCAACACCACGATCGAACTGCGCATGATGACCTCGAAGGGTTGATGGATCGGACAACCCGGAGGACGCAGGCCGACGCGTGCAGCGGAGGCGGAATCGGCGCGATTCCGTGCATGCGACGAATCGGCGCATCGCCGCTATCCTGCGCCGATGCGCACGATCGCCTCGCTGATGCTCGCCGGTTCGCTGGTGCTCGCCGCCCATGCCCAGGCACCGACGCCCCCCGGCGCCTGCCTGCTGGCCGGCGGCGGCAAGCTGCCGCCCGCAGTGTTCGCGCGCTTCCTCGAACTCGCCGGCGGCAGCGACGCGAAGGTCGTGCTGGTGCCGACCGCGAGCGAGACGGCCGACAGCGACGCCGAGAACGCCGACACGCTGCGGCTCTACCGCGAACGGTTGCCGGGGGCGGAGGTCACGCTGCTGCACACGCGCGACCGCGCGGTCGCCGACACCGAAGCGTTCTGCGCCCCGCTGCGCAGCGCGACCGGCGTCTGGTTCACCGGCGGCGCGCAGGATCGGATCGCCGCCGCGTACCTCGGCACCCGCTGCGAACGCGAAGTGATGGCCGTGCTCGCGCGCGGCGGCGTCGTCGGCGGCACTTCGGCCGGCACCGCGATCCAGACCCGCGTGATGATCGCCGGCGGCAAGAACCCGCCGGAGATCGCGACCGGCTTCGACTGCGTGCCCGGCGCGATCAGCGACCAGCACTTCCTGAAGCGGCAGCGGCTGCCGCGCCTGCTGCAGGCGCTGGCGCTGCATCCGGGCCTCGTCGGCATCGGTGTCGACGAGAGCACCGCGGCGGTCGTGCGCGGCGACACGCTCGAGGTCGTCGGCGCATCGCAGGTCGTGCTGGCGCTGCCGGCCCACGACGGTCATGGCGAGCGCGTGCTCGAGTGTGCGCCGGGCGACGCGGTGTCGTGGGGGAACTGGCGGCGCGCCGCGGGCGAACGCGCCGCCTGGTCGCTGACGGCCCCGGCCGAGCCGCGCGTCGCCAGCGGCACGCTGCTGGTCGGCGACGCCGACGGCATGCTGGGCCGATTCGTCGAACTGGCGGGCGGCGCGCAGGCCGACATCGCGCTGCTGACGCTGCGCGAACCCACGCCGGCGGCCACCGACGCGCTGCTCGCGGCGGGCCCGGCGAACGTCCACGAGGCGATGCTGCTCGGGACCGGCACCTTCGGCGGCGACGACCTGCGCGAGGTGCTGGCACGGGCCACCGGTGTCTGGCTGCAGGATCCGCGGCCGGACGACAGCGTGCAGCTGCTCGACCGCGTCGACGCGGCGCTGCTGCGCGAACTCGTGCAGCAGGTGCTGGCGCGCGGCGGCGTCGTGTGGGGCAACGCGGTGCTCGGCGAAGCGATCGCCGACGTCGCCGGCCCTGGCTACCGCCGCGGCCTCGGCCTGCTGCCCGGCGTGACGTTGGTCCATCGCCCCGCGCCGACGCCGGAGCCCACCGCCGACGCCTGGCTCGCCGCCCGCCAGACCGAACTGCCGCGCTGCGCCGGCCTGCACACGGCAGGCGCCCTGATGGTGCAGGGCAGCACGTGCACGGTGCTGGGCAGCCAGCCGGCGCACCTGCTGCTGCCGCGCGGCGCCGGCACGGCGACGGCAACCGCGCTGCGGCTCGAACCCGGCGCCACCTGCGACCTGGTCAGCGGCGCACGCCGCTGAGCATCGGCTTGCCGGGCTTGCCGTGCTTGCCGCCCAGCGGCACCGTCGGCACGTGCGGCTGCGGCGGCAGGCTCGGCGTCGAGTCATCGTGCGCGCAGGCACTGGCATGGCCGTCGCCGCCGTCGGTCAGCCCCTCGAGGATCGCCCCGGGCAACGCTGCCACCGCATCCGCCGCCAGCGTCACCGGCGTGGCCACGACGCGCAGCGCGATGCGCCACCACTCCCAGCGCGTGCCGAGCACCGGCACGTAGGCGCCCTCGTCCTCGCCGGTGGCCCGGTCGATGCGGGGCCGCCACTCGTGGCCCCAGAGCCCCATGGTGGCACAGCCGCTGCACAGCAGCGGCAGCAGGCAGAGGACCGGACGCAGGCGCTGGGCGATCGAGGGCATCCGCCCCCAGCGCCGCCGGCAGCGGCGCCGTTGCTTTCAGCCCGACAGCCCACGCGCCGCCAGCATGCGCTCGACGTACTTCGCGATCACGTCGACCTCGACGTGCAGCGGCTCGCCGACCCGCTTGCCGCCGAGGGTCGTCACCTGCGCGGTGTGCGGGATCACCGCGATGCCGACCGCACCGTCGCGTTGGCCGGCGATCGTCAGCGACACGCCGTCCAGCGTGATCGAGCCCTTGGCCACGCAGTACATCTGCAGGTCGGCCGGCACGCGCGCCCACAGTTCGCCGCCGGTGGCCGGGTCGATCGCCCCCACGACCGCGCCGACGCCGTCGACGTGCCCCTGGACCAGGTGCCCGCCCAGCGGATCGCCCGCCCGCAGCGCCGCTTCGAGGTTCAGCCGCGTGCCGGGTGCGGCCCCGCCGAGCCAGGTCTTCGCCAGCGTCTCCGGGCTCAGGTCGAATGCCGCAACCCGGCCCTCCAGCCCGACCACCGTGCAGCAGACCCCCGACAGCGCGATCGAGTCGCCGAGCCGGAACGGCCCCGCCAGCGCGCCGAGATCGACCCGCAGCCGCTGGCCGGTCGCCGTCGGAACGCGGTCCCGCACGCTGCCGACCGCCTGCACCAGCCCGGTGAACATGGCCGCAGCCTAGCCGCCGCCCCCGGGTTCCGGCCATCCGTCATCTTGACCGACACCCTGGCTGGCCCGTAGTGTGCTCACCCTTTCTTCGCGGCAAGGCACCTTGCGCTGCGCCATCCTGAGTCTCTTCCCGGACGCCATCCGGCCGTACCTGGACGAGAGCATCCTCGGGATCGCTCAAGCCCAGGGCAAGCTCCGGATCGACCTGGTCGACTTCCGGAACCACGCCTTCGACCCGCACCGCACGGTCGACGATCGACCGTTCGGCGGCGGGCCGGGCATGGTGCTGAAACCCGAACCGATCTTTCTCGCCATCGAGGACGTGGAGCGGACGCATGGTCCGTTCCACAAGGTCCTGCCCTGCCCCCGCGGTCGCACGTTCGACCAGGCGAAGGCACGCGAACTGAGCCGGCACGAGCGGCTGCTGTTCCTGTGCGGTCGCTACGAAGGTTACGACGAACGCATCCGCGCGGGCTTCGCCTGGGAGGAGATCTCACTCGGCGACTTCGTGCTGGCCGGCGGCGAACTCGCCGCGCTGTGCATGCTCGAAGCCGCGGTGCGATCGATCCCCGGCGTGCTCGGCTGTGCCGAGTCCGCCGTGCTCGAGTCGTTCGAGGGCGAATGGTTGGACTACCCCCAGTACACGCGACCGCGCGAGTTCCGCGGCAGCAGCGTCCCCGACGTGCTGCTGTCCGGCGACCACGCGGCCGTCGCGCGCTGGCGCCTCGAACAGGCGAAGCTGTTGACCGCCGAGAAGCACCGCCGAACCGATCCGAACCCCACCTGAACCGAACCCGCTGCTGCGACCGACGCCACGCGGCGTGACGCAGACGCCCTGAACGAGACACGACCATGAACCTGCTGCACCAGCTCGAGCTCGAGCAAATGAAGGCCGAGATCCCCGACTTCGGGATCGGCGACACCGTCGACGTGCACTACCTGATCAAGGAAGGCGACAAGGAGCGCGTACAGCTGTTCTCCGGCACCGTGATCTCCTTCAAGGGCAGCGGCATCCGCCGCACCGCGACCGTGCGGCGCCTGGTCGCCGGCGAAGGCGTCGAGCGCACGTTCCCGCTGCACTCGCCGCGCGTCGCGACGATCGAGGTCCGCGACCGCGGCATCGTGCGCCGCGCCAAGCTCTACTACCTGCGCGACCGCGAGGGCAAGGCGACCCGCCTGAAGCCGAACCTCGGCAAGCTGCAGTTCCCGCGCTCGGGCAAGGGCAGTGGCCTGTCGAAGGCTGCCGCTCCGGCCGCCGAGTAGTTCCGTCGCCCCGCGCCCCCTGCTTTCGTGGGCTCGGCACCCTGCCGAGCCCGCCTGACCGGATCGCGGCCCACCGTCCGACGGCGCGCCGCCCACTGCCATGCTCGAGAACGCCCGTCGACAGTTGTTCCTGGTCCTGCTCTCACTGCTCGCGGGCCTCGCCTGCGTGCTGGTGCTCAAGCCGGCCCTCGGCCCGGACCTCAAGGGCGGCACGCAGCTGCGCTACGAGGTGCCGAGCGACGTCCTGCAGCGCATCGTCGAGAAGGAGAAGCTCTCGATCGACGAGGTCATGCAGCAGACGATCAACGTGATCATCGAGCGCATCGACCCGACCGGCACGATCGATCCGCTGGTCACGCGCAGCGGCGACACCGGCATCCTGATCGAGCTGCCCTTCTTTCCGGACCCGCTCGACCTGCGCCGCGTCGAAGATCGCATCGCCAACCTCGGCAAGCTCGAGATGCGGATCGTCGCCGGCGAGGAATCGGGCTCGCCGGACCTGAAGTTCAACCTGCAGGCCGAGAAGGCGCGGCTCAACGCCTGGCTCGGCCAGGGTGACAACAAGAAGGACCTGCTCGCCAACCCGGCGACGATCCGGCGCTTCAACGAGGACAGCCAGGCCGGACCGATGGCGTTCGGCAACCTGGCCTGGTTCCCGCGCCTGATCCGCGCCAGCCAGACCGACGACAAGCGCTGGGACGGCTCGTACGCGAACTCGCCGAACCTCGAACCCGCGGTCGTCAAGGTGTTCACCGACGCCGAATGGGCGGCCGGCGTCACCGACGAGATCAAGCAGCTGCCGACCGAGCGGCAGTTCCTGATGGAACTGATCGCGGTCAACCTGCACGAACGGTTCTTCTCCGGTGAGGACCTCGATCCGGCGCAGGTGCAGCCGACGACCAGCCCGGACGGCGGCATGGCGGTGGCCTACGGCATCGTCGGCGAACTGACCGCCGACTACGCGACCTGGTCCGACAAGTGGACCGGCAAGTGCAGCGCGATCCTGCTGAACGGGATCGTCAAGTCGGCGCCGGTGTTCCTCGGCAAGATCCCGGGCCACGGCATCATCCAGGGCGACTTCACGCGCGCCGAAGTCGAGGAGCTGGTCAAGGTGCTGCGCACCGGCTCGCTGCGCGTCGAGCCCGAACAGCAGAGCAAGCTGATCATCGGCCCGACGCTCGGTGCCGACTCGATCTGGAACGGCGTGCTGTCGCTGATCGCGGGCAGCGTGCTCGTGTTCGTGTTCATGCTCGGCTACTACCGGAAGGCCGGCACGATCGCGTGCGTGACGCTGGTGATGAACGGCTTCCTGCTCTACGCGGCGATGCTGTTCATGCAGGCGACGCTGACGCTGCCCGGCCTCGGCGGCATCGTGCTGACGATGGGCATGGCGGTCGACGCCAACGTGCTGATCTACGAGCGCATCCGCGAGGAACTGGCCAAGGGCAAGGACCTGCTGCGCTCGGTGCGCGCCGGCTTCGAGCGCGCGATGTCGGCGATCCTCGACTCGAACATCACGACGTTCCTGATCGGCATCGTGCTGTTCAACGTCGGCGTCGGCCCGGTGCGCGGCTTCGCCGTGACACTGATGGTCGGCATCGTCACGACCGTCTTCACGCAGTTCTTCGTCACGCGGCTGCTGTTCCACTACGCGCTGGAGAAGAAGTGGCTGGTCGACTACCAGCCGCGCCAGCTGCTGACGCACCTGAACGTCGACTTCGTGCGCCACATCCGCAAGTGCATGACCGTCAGCGTGGTCGTGATCGTCGGCGGCCTGATCTACACGGTCACGATGGTGCCGCGTGAAGTGCTGCTCGGCACCGACTTCACCGGCGGCGCCAACCTGCGCATGGTCACCTCGACGGCGCTCAGCGCCGACGACGTGCGCGCGCGGCTCGGCGGCGACGCCGAGTTCCACCGCGACTACCCGAACGCGACGGTCAACACGATCGGCAAGGCGAGCGCCAACGGCGGCTTCACCGAGTTCAACGTGCGCCTGAAGCTGACCGACGCCCAGCGTGCGGTCATCGTCGCCGAGCGCCGCGCCCACGGCGAACAGCGCCGCGCGGCGATCGAGGCCAAGACCACGCCGCCGCCGGCCTACGAGCCGCCGTACGTGGCGCAGCTGCAGCGGATCCTCGGCTCGGACCTGGTCAAGCCGGCGTTCGGCCAGACGCAGCGGGTGCCGCTGCCGGACAGCAAGACCCAGGTGTTCGCGCAAGTGGACCTGCACTTCGGTTCGCCGGTGCCGGTCGAAGCGGCGACCAAGCTGCTGGCCGAGCGCCTGAAGGGTGCCAAGGCCACCGTGCTCGGCAACGACCCGGCGGCCACCTCGACCAAGGACCTGCGCGTCGAATGGACGACCTCGGTCAGCGTGCGCGAATGGGAACTCGGCGACCTCGCGCGCGACGCCCTGGCCGGCCTGCGCGACGTCGACAACGAGCCGATGCGGCTGTCGTCGCCGTTCCCCGAGGCACAGGAGATCCAGGGCCGCCTGGTCGACGAGCTGCGCAACGCGGCGATCGGCGCACTGATCCTCGCCTGGGTGCTGATCGTGCTCTACCTGCGCGTGCGCTTCCACGAGTACAAGTACGGCATCGCGGCGGTCGTGGCGCTCGTGCACGACGTGCTGGTCGCGTTCGTCGTGGTCGCGGTGTGCAACCACCTCGGCCTCGTGCACGCCGAGATCAACCTGGCGATGATCGCCTGCTTCCTGACGATCATCGGTTACTCGGTCAACGACACGATCGTCATCTTCGACCGCATCCGCGAGAACGTGCAGGACAACGCCCGCACCGGCTTGCAGGAGCCGTTCCGCGTGCTGATCAACCGCGCGCTGAACCAGACGATGTCGCGCACGATCCTGACCAGCGGCCTGACGCTGCTGGTCGTCGTGGCGCAGTTCGCGGTCAACTACGGCAGCGAGTCCGACCTCGAGTCGTTCGCGTTCGCGATGATCGCGGGCATGATCTCGGGCGTGTATTCGACGATCTACATCGCTGCGCCGATGCTGATCTGGATGCACAAGCCGACGCCGGCGAACCCGGCCGGCGCGGCCGTGCCGGTCGCCGCCGGCACGATGGCCCCCGGCGACGCGCCGCCGGCGCCGTAGTCGCCGTCGGCCGGTCGCATGCACGCCTCCCACGCCGTCCCGCAGTTCCCGCACCGGCTCGCGCCCTTCGACCTGCGCACGACCCCGCTGCTGCGGACCGACGTGCTGGTGATCGGCTCCGGCATCGCCGGCGCCGCCGCCGCGCTGCACGCGGCCGATGCGGGCGCCCAGGTGCTGCTGCTGGCCAAGGGCGAACTGGTCGACACCAACACCGCGTGGGCGCAGGGCGGCATCGCGGTGGTCACGCTGGCCGAGGACAGCATCGCGACGCACGTCGCCGACACACTGCGCGTCGGCGCCGGCATCGCGCGCCCCGAGGTCGTCAGCGAGGTCGTCGAGGCGGCCACCGATGCCGTCGAGTGGCTGCAGCGGCTCGGCACGCACTTCGATCTGCGTGAGGGCGACGACGCGTTCGAGGTCTCGCGCGAGGGCGGCCACAGCCACGCGCGCGTCGTGCACGCGCACGGCGACGCCACCGGCCAGGAGATCCAGCGCGCGCTGGTCGCGGCGCTGCGGGCCCACCCGCGCGTGACGCTGCGCGCGCACACGTTCGTGCGCGACCTCGTGCTGCGCGACGGCCGCTGCGTCGGCGCCGTGTGCCTGCAGGACGGCATGGAACTGGCCGTCGAGGCCGGCGCGACCGTGGTCGCGACCGGCGGCACCGGCCAGATCTACCGCGAGACCACGAACCCGACCGGCGCGTCCGGCGACGGCCACGCGCTGTGCTTCCGCGCCGGCGCGCGGATGACCGACTGCGAGTTCGTGCAGTTCCACCCGACGACGCTCTACATCGCCGGCGCGTCGCGCTTCCTGATCAGTGAGGTCGTGCGCGGCGCCGGTGCGGTGCTGCGCGACCGCAACGGCGACCGCTTCATGCTCGGCGCGCACCCGATGGCCGAGCTGGCGCCGCGCGACGTCGTCAGCCGCGCGATCCTCGACCGCATGGTCGAGACCAACGACACGCACGTCTACCTCGACCTCGGCACCGTGCAGGGCGATCCGCGCACGCTGTTCCCGTCGATCGCGCGCATCTGCGCGTCGTTCGACCTGGACCTCGCGAAGGACCCGATCCCGGTGCGACCGGGCGCGCACTACTTCGTCGGTGGCGCCGCCACCGACCTCGACGGCCGCACCTCGGTGCCGGGCCTGTTCGCGATCGGCGAAGCGGCCGCGTCCGGCCTGCACGGCGCGAACCGCCTGGCGTCGAACTCGCTGCTCGAAGGCGCCGTGATCGGCCGCCGCACCGGCCTGCAGGCCGCCGAGGCCAGCCGCACGCGCTCCCCGGGCCTGCCGCAGTTCGGCGACGGGCCGCCGACCGCCGCCGAACCGCCGCGGTTGCTGCACGACGACCTGCTCTACTCGCTGAAGAGCCTGATGTGGCGCCAGGTCGGCCTGCGCCGCGACGCGGCTGGCCTCGCCGACGCACGGGCCCGGATCGCGTTCTGGCACCACTACCTGGTCCGCGCGCCGCTGCGCGAACTGCGCGCCTGCCAGCTGGCCAACATGCTGACGGTCGCGGCGCTGGTCGCCGAGTCGGCCATCGCCCGCCGCGAATCGCGCGGCACGCACTTCCGCAGCGACTTCCCGGCGCGCGACGACGCGGCGTTCTGCCGTGGTATCTTCCTCGAACGCTCGGGCGACGGCGGCGTGCTCGCCACGCTCGGCCCCGCCCATTCCCCGACCGATCGGGCCACGGCGTGAAGAACGACCAGATCCAGAGCCGCGGCAATCCCAACGAGGCGATCCTGTTCGGCATCGTGCCGATGGGCGATCCGCGCACCGCCGCCGAGGCGCTGCACGAGCTGCAGCAGCTCGCCGAGACCGCCGACTACGTGCCGGCCGGCTGCATGGTGCAGCACCGCCGCCACCCCGACCCGCACAGCTACCTCGGCAGCGGCAAGCTCGCCGAGCTGATCGACGTGGTGAAGCTCGCGCACAGCGGCATCGTGATCTGCGACGACTCGCTGACGCCGAACCAGGGCAAGGCGATCGAGGCCGCGGTCGGCGTGCCGTGCATCGACCGCAGCGAACTGATCCTGCAGATCTTCGGCATGCACGCGCGCACGCCGCAGGCGCGGCTGCAGGTCGAACTGGCGGCACTGCAGTACGAGATGCCGCGCCTGCGGCGGCGCTGGACCCACCTCGAACGTCAGCGCGGCGGCATCGGCGTGCGCGGCGGCGCCGGCGAGAAGCAGATCGACGTCGACCGCGAACTGCTGCGCAACCGGATCGCCGCGGTGACGCGCGAACTGAAGCGCATCGAGCAGCACAAGGTGCGCGAGGTGCAGGCGCGGCCCGACCTGTTCACGGTCGCGCTGGTCGGCTACACGAACGCCGGCAAGTCCAGCCTGATGAACCGGCTGACCGACGCCGGCGTGCTGGCCGAGAACCGGCTGTTCTCGACGCTGGACACGCGAACGCGGCCGTGGCGGCTGACCGGCGGGCGCACCGTGCTGCTGACCGACACGGTCGGCTTCCTGCGCAAGCTGCCGCACCAGCTGGTCGCCAGCTTCCACGCGACGCTCGAAGAGGCGCTGCACGCGGACCTGCTGCTGGTGATGGTCGACGGCAGTTCGGCCGAGGCCGCCGAACAGCTGCGCACGGTCGACGAGGTGCTGGAGACGCTCGGCGCCAGCGAACTGGCGCGCATCACGGTGTTCAACAAGATCGACCTGGTGCCGGACCGCGCCGCGCTGGCGCCGCTGTGGCAGCTCGAGCCGCGCGCGGTCGCGGTCTCGGTCGCGACCGGCGACGGCATGCCGGAGCTGATGAGCGCGATCCAGAGCCACCTCGCGTCGGTCGAGAACCGCGTCGAGATCCTGCTGCCGCACTCGGCCAGCAACCTGCACGGCGAGATCCGCGCCAAGGCCACGGTGCTGTCGGAGTTCTACACCGACGAAGGCTGCCTGATGGAACTGCAGGCCTCGCCGGCGCTGCTCGGCCGGATCCTGGCCGAAGGTGCGCGCAAGGCCGAGCCGCGCGACCGGCCGCCGGCGTCAGACTGACGCGGCGCCGCCGCCCCGGCCGCGGCCGCACGCGCGCGACAGCGGCGACGCGTCCGGTGCGGGCAGTTCGAAGTAGGCGGCGGCCAGCGCCGGGCGCTCGAACTGCGCCAGATCGCGGTAGGCGTCGTCGGGCAGCACCGTGAAGCCCTCCAGGCACAGCGCCGCCCGCGGCGCCGCCAGCGCCGGATCACCGGCCGCTGCCACCAGCGCCGCCGCCAGCGCCGCGCGCAGCGCCGGCTCGGTCCGCCGCGACGTCACGTACGGCGGCGCCCAGGCCCGCGCGGTGGTCGCGATCACGCGCAGCCCGGCCAGCGCCGCCGGGCGCACGCGTTCGAGCAGCGTCCAGACCACGCGGTCGATGCAGGCGGCGTCGGCTTCGCCGCGCTGCACCGCAGAGAGGCTGTCGGTGTGCGACCCGGTCGCGGCGACGTCGGCGAAGAACCGACCGGCACGGCTCTGCCGGGCCACCAGCGGCCGCACGGCGTTGGTGCCGGAGTGCGACGACGCTTCGTTGACGACGAAGCGCGTGCCGCGCAGGTCGCCGACGCGCCGCCACGGCGCGTCGGCGCGCACGACCACCGCACTGTCGTAGTGCGGACCACAGGCGCCGCCGAGCCGGTAGCACGGCGTCGCCACCGGCACGATCCACGCGGCCGCGTCGTAGAGCACGTCGTAGCCACAGGCCTGGCTCAGCAGCAGGTCCGGGTGCCGCCAGCGCGCTGCGTGGTCACCGTCGCGCGACAGCACGTCCGGCACGCGATCGACGCCGCGGTCGCGCAGGTGTGCCGCGATGCCGCGCCACCACGCATCGGTGGCGGCTTGCAGCTCCGGCAGGTCGTACCACGGCAGGTCCGCGATCCTCACGCGGCGCCGAGTCTACCCGCGCGGCGACGGCGCGCCCGTCCCGGCTGCGGCCCGCTCCGCGCGCACGGCCGCCACGGCCGCCGCGGCGCCCTCGGCGCGGCGCTGCAGCTCCGGCAGCATCGCCGCGACGCGGCTCCACTCGGCGACGTCGCGCGCACCCCGTTCGAGCTCGCGGCAGGCCTCCGCCAGCGCCGTCGCGCCGACGTTCGCGCTGCTGGACTTCAGCGTGTGGGCCGCGACGCCGACCGCGCTGCGGTCGCCGGCTTCGATGCCGCGCCGCACCGCTTCGACCAGCCGCGCCGTGTCGGCGAGCCAGCGCTCCAGCAGGCGGTCGACGAAGCCCGCACGGCCGAGCTGCTGCATGCGTTCGAGCCGCGCCAGCGCCTCGCGGTCGAGCGCGGGCGGCGCCGCGGCGCCCGGCGACGCCGGCGCCCAGCGCGCCAGCACCGCCAGCAGCGCGACTTCGGTGAACGGCTTGCTCAGGTAGTCGTCCATGCCGGCTTCGAGGCAGCGCAGATCGTCGCGCGCCATCGCGGCCGCGGTCAGCGCGACGATCGGCGTGTGCCGCAACCCGCGTTCGCGTTCGATCGTCCGGATCCGTGCCGTCGCCGCGAGGCCGTCCATGCCCGGCATGTGCCAGTCCATCAGCACGATGTCGTGCCGCCCCGTCGTGGCCGACGCGACCGCAGCCGCGCCGTCGGCGACGACTTCGACGAGGCAGCCCTGCAGTTCGAGCATCGCCGTCGCGACTTCCTGATTGACCTCGTTGTCCTCGGCGAGCAGCACGCGCACGCCGGCGAACGTGCGCTGCGGTGCCGCGCCACCGGCGCTGCCGTCGGCCGCCGGCACGACGCCGACCGCCTGCTTCAGCGCCTCCAGCAGGCGACGCCGCGTCACCGGCTTGTCGAGCCGCGTGCCCTCCCGGCTGCCGCCCGGGGGCCGGTCGAGCGCCGCCAGCGTGACGACGACGCAGCCGGACCACGCCTGGGCTGGACCGTCGACCAGCACGATGCAGCCGCCGGCCGCGCCGCGCGCGGCCCACGCCGCCACGTCGCGGTCGCTCTCCAGGCACGTGACGTCGATCTGCCAGCGCCGCAGCATCGCCTCGAGCCCGGCGCGCACGATGCCGTCCTGCACCAGCAGCGCCGTGCGCACCTGCGCCAGCCGCGGTTCCGCGGTGCCGGCAGCGCCAGTCGTGCGACTGACGGCCCGCGGCAGCTCGAACCAGAACGTCGAACCCCTGCCCTCCTCGGAGCGCACGCCGATGCGGCCGCGCATGCCCTCGACGAAGCCCTTCGCGATCGTCAGGCCGAGGCCGGTGCCGCCGTAGACGCGCGTCGTCGAACCGTCGGCCTGCGTGAACGCCTCGAAGATGCGCTGCTGCGCCGCGGCCGGGATGCCGATGCCGGTGTCGACGACTTCGACCAGCAGCTGGTCCGGCGTCGCCGCGTCGGTGATGCGCACGACCACCGAGCCCGCGGCCGTGAACTTCAGCGCGTTGCCCACCAGGTTGGTCAGCACCTGCCGCGTGCGCCGCGCGTCGCCGTGTGCGCCGGTGTCGACCGCCGGCGGGAAGTCGCAGACCAGCTCGAGCCGGCGCGCGCAGGCCTGGTTGCCGAGCGACTCGACCACGTCCTCGACGACGTCGCGCAGGTCGAAGTCCAGCGCCTCCATCTCGAGCCGGCCGGCTTCCATCTTCGAGAAGTCGAGCACGTCGTCGATGATGTGCAGCAGCGCGCCGGCGGACCGCCGCAGCGTCGCGACGTATTCGCGCTGGCGCGGGTCGAGACCGGTCTTGGCCAGCAGTTCGGCCATGCCCATCACGCCGTTCATCGGCGTGCGGATCTCGTGGCTCATGTTGGCCAGGAACTCCGACTTCGCGCGGTTCGCGGCGTCGGCGGCCTCCTTGGCCACGGTCAGCCGCGCGTTGGTGCCTTCGATGTCGCGCAGCGCCGCCTCGAGCGCGGCCGTGCGCTCGCGCACCATGCCCTCGAGCGTCGTCGCGGC
The DNA here is from genome assembly GCA_016794425.1 of Planctomycetota bacterium. GTDB lineage: Bacteria > Planctomycetota > UBA1135 > UBA1135 > UBA2386 > JAEUHS01. The sequence goes on along the minus strand of JAEUHR010000058.1, from coordinate 34,716 downwards.
CTGGAACAACGAGAATGCGTCGTCCTGCAGGTCCATGCTGCGCTCGACGCGGTCCATCAACACCTGGTTGATGCGGCGCAGCCGCGCGAGCTCCGCCTCGAGCTCGCGGCACCGTTCCTCGGCGGTCGCCATCGTCGTCAGCCGCGCGCGGCGCCGATCGCGACGCCGGTGAAGGTCTGGTTGACGTGCATCGCCTCGAACTGCTCGCCGTAGGTGCTGAAGCCGATCACGTGGTTCTGCGCCAGGATCTCGCCGACGCGGCCCTTCAGGCCTTCGCGGTCGAGTTCGAGGTGCCGCAGGATGCAGTCGCAGCCGATCACGAGCTCCGGCTCGCCGACCTGCGACCGCACGCGCGCGAACGTCTGCTCGAGGTCTTCGACGATGTCGACACCGCGCGCCGCGGTCAGCACGATGCCGTCGTCGATCGCACAGAAGAACGTCAGGCTGCCGTCCGGGTTGACCTTCTGGATCGAGCGCACGTAGTACTGGCCGCCGACGCGCACGACCACCGGGTGCGTCGCGAACACCAGCGGCGTCAGCTCCTCGACCTCGACACCGAGCACACGCGCGTACTCGCGGCCGGCCGGCGCGCCGTTGATGCCGGTGACGATGCGGTTCGCGGGATCGGCCTCGGTCACGACCAGCTTCTCCGACGACGGCACGAAGTGCTGCGTGCGGAACACCGTGAACGGGCGCTCGGTGCGCACCAGCAGCAGCACCGCCGCGCCGCGCCGGAACTCGCCGTCGGCGTAGACGAACGTCTGCGCGAAACGGGTGCCGTCGCCGGCCGAACCGCCGAACACCGGCAGGTTGCCGAGGCCGCGGTAGACCGCCGACACGACCAGTTCCTCGCGCATGCAGAGGCCGTCGATCAGCAGCAGGCCGAACGTGTCCTCGCGCGCCGGCCGCTGGGTCGCCTGTTCGAGCCGCCCGACCGCGTCGCGCGTGCGATCGCTGATCTCGGCGGCACGCAGCTGCGACACGCCGTCGAAGCGTTCGGCTATGACGTGGAACTCCGGTCCGGCGAGGCTGGTGCCGGTCAGCGCCCCGCGCAGGTAGCCGACCGGCGTGATCTCGCCGGCGGTCGTGCAGCCGACGACCGTGCGGCCGGGCCACAGTCGGCGCAGTTCGCGCGCCAGCACCTCGAGGTCGTGCTCGGGCGCGCAGTGGAACAGCACCAGCCGCAGATCGGGCTGGTCGAGCGCGGCGAACAGTTCGTGCACCGCGGTCGCGGTGTCGGTCGCGGTCGAGGCGCCGCGACGGATGCGGACGGACGTGTCGATGCCGGTGGTCATGGATTCGTCTGGGCCGGGACTTCGGTGGCGTGGGCGTAGATCTCGGCCAGCGTGCCGACGACCGGCGTGCGGATCGCCAGCAGGGCGCCGCTGTCACGGAAACCCTCGACGATGTCGGGGAAGGCTTCGGCCGCCAGTTCGGCGCCGACCGAGACGTCGGCCAGCGCCTGCATCGCGGCAGCGAGCTGCCGGCGCGACACCGACCCGGCCGTCAGCAGGCCGGCGACGTGGCCGGCAGCGCGGCAGATCCGCAGCGTCGCGGTGTCGCGTTCGGTGCGCGGCAGCGTCTCGCCGTCGGCCATCGGCGCGCCGAGCGCCACGTGCAGCGCCGGCAGCCCCCAGCTGCGCAGCATCAGCGCCGACAGCAGCTCGACGTCGACCTGGAACACGGCGCGCTCGGCTTCCTCGCGTTCGGCCGCCGTCGCCCGACCGAGCGTGAGCAGCATCTGCCGGTAGACGTCCGTGTGCACCGAGACCAGCGCGAGCCGACCGATCGTCGACAGCAGGCCGTAGGTGAACGCCTCGTCGGCCGGTACGCGCCGCGTCAGCCGACCGAGCACCTGGGCAGCGACCGCACGCGCGAGCGCGTCGGCCCAGAACGTGCCGTAGTCGAACTCGGCTATGCCGCCGCGGTTGCGCTCCAGCACCGACACCTCGATCGCGAGCCGCGCGATGCCGCGCAGGCCGAGCAGCCGCACCGCGTCGTCGACGGTCGCGACGCGGCGGCCGGCGCCGTGCGCCGCGGAGTTGACAGCCCGCAGCGCGCGCGCGCAGATCGCCGGATCCGAGGCGACGACGCGCACGACGTCGGCGAAGTCGACGTCGACCTGCTGCACCAGCGCCGTCAGCTCGAGTGCCACCGGCCCCGGCGTCGGCAGACGGTCGCTCGCGACGATCGCCAGGTAGGCGGCGGCGTCGTTCATCGCCGCTCCACGACCTCCAGGATCGTGCGGATCAGCGCCTCGCGGTCGACCGGCTTCGCGGCGTACCGATCACAGCCCATGTCGAGGCAGCGCTGCCGGTCGGCGGCCATCGTGTGCGCGGTCACGCCGATGATCGGCCCCGTGTAGCCGACGTCGCGCAGTTCCGCCGTGGCCGAGTAGCCGTCGAGCACCGGCATCTGCATGTCCATCAGGATCACGTCGAACGGCTGCGCGCTGCCGGCGGCCGCCAGCGCGCAGTCGACCGCTTCGCGCCCGTTCTCGACCACGACCACCTCGGCGCCGGCCTTCTGCAGCACGAACCGGAACAGCCGCTGGTTGTCGGCGCCGTCCTCGGCCAGCAGGATGCGACGCTGCGCCAGTTGCCGCCGCGGGGCGCCGGTCTCGGCGACCGGTGCCGAACGCGCGCCGCCAGCGTCGAGCGACCGCACCAGCGGCACGCCGTCGAGCGGGCCGGTGGCGATCCGCACCGTGAACTGGCTGCCGCGGCCCGGTTCGCTGTCGATCGTCAGGTCGCCGCCGAGCAGGCGCGCCAGCTGGCGGCTGATCGACAGGCCGAGACCGGAACCGCCGAACCGCCGCGTCGTGCTGGCGTCGCCCTGCACGTACGGCCGGCCCAGCGTCTCGATCGTCGCGCGATCGATGCCGATGCCGGTGTCGGCGACCACGAACTCGAGCGCCGGTTCGCGACCCGGCTCGCCGTCGACGAAACGCACGCCGATGCGCACGCCGCCGCGTTCGGTGAACTTCAGGCCGTTGCCGACCAGGTTGATCAGGATCTGCTTCAACCGCGTGCGGTCGCTGACGATCCGCTCCGGCACCGGCGACTCGAGCACCGCGTCGAGCGCGAGACCGCGACCGACCGCGCGCGCTCGCATCATCGCGACCACTTCGTGCACGATCTCGACCGGGTCGCAGACCCCGGGCTCGACCGTCATGCAGCCGGCCTCGATCTTCGACAGGTCGAGGATGTTGTTGACCAGCTCGAGCAGGTGCTGGCCGTTGCGCCAGATCGTGTCGATGGCCTCCTGCCGCGCTGCCGGCGTCAGGTTGCCGTCGCGCAGGTTCTCCGAGTAGCCGAGGATCGCCGTCATCGGCGTGCGGATCTCGTGGCTCAGGTTGGCGACGAAGTCGCTCTTCGCGCGCGACTCGTCCTGGGCGGTCTTCAGCGCCAGGAACACGTCGACCTTGGCCAGCAGTTCGTCGGGGTCGAACGGCTTGACCAGGAAGTCGCTGGCGCCGACCGCGTAGCCGCGCAGGCGTTCGGCGCGACCGCCGTTGCCGGACAGCAGGATCACCTTCAGGCGCCGCGTCTCGGGCGCCTGCAGGATGCGTTCGCAGGTCGCGTAGCCGTCGAGGCCGGGCATCACGACGTCGAGCAGCACCAGTTCGGCCGGGAACTCGCGCAGCGACGCCAGCGCCGCCTCGCCCGAAGACGCGCGGCGCACCTCGAAGCGTTCGCCGAGCACCTGCTCGAGCAGATCGAGGTTCCATTCGTCGTCGTCGACGATCAGGATCTTGCGGCGTGGCTCGGTCATGGGCGGCGGGCGACCGGACCCCGGTTTCCCGGGGGCTCCGGGTCGGCCATCGACGGCGCGCCGGGCGGTGCTTTAGGGCGTGCCGCCACCGCCGGCGCCACCGCGCTGCCATCGGCGCGACCGGCGCCGCGCGGTCACTTCTGCGGGTCCAGCACGACCAGCAGGTCCTGGCCCTTCACCTGCGCCTTCACGTCGGTGCAGAGCTCGCGCACGGTGCCGGCGATCGGCGCCCGCACGACGGTCTCCATCTTCATCGCCTCGAGCGTGACCAGCGGCTCGCCGGCGGCGACGACCTGCCCTTCGCGGCAGTGCAGGCCGATCACGCGGCCCGGCATCGGTGCGCCGACCTCGCCGGGCAGCGCCGGATCGGCACGGCGGCGCTGCTCGGTCTCCTTCGTGCGCGACCGGTCCGGCACCGCCACCTGGCGGTTCTGGCCGTTCAGCTTGAAGTAGACCGTCACGTGCCCTTCCTCGTCGGGCTCGCTCATCGCCTCGAGCGAGATCACGAGCGTCTTGCCCGGTTCGATCTCGATCCAGACCTCCTGCCCCATCGCCAGACCGTAGAAGTAGACCGGCGTCGGCAGCAGCGACACGTCGCCGCAGCGGTTCTGGAACGCGAAGAAGTCGTCGAGCACGCGTGGGTAGAGCGCGTAGCTGACGACGTCGCGCATCGCCGGCCGCCGGCCGGTACGCGCCTCGACGTGCTCGGTCGCCTTCGCGAAGTCGAACGGCGGCAGGCCGTCGCTGGGCCGGCCTTCGAGCCGCGGCAGGCCCTTCAGCACCGCCGCGCGCAGGTCTTCGGGGAAACCGCCCGGCGGATGGCCGAGGAAGCCCTGGAAGTACTGCACGACGCTCTGCGGGAAGTCGAGCCGCCTCGCCTCCGCCAGCAGGCGCTGCTTGGTCGCCTCGGTCGACGCCGCGAGGTCGGCGCGCATCGCCAGCAGGTCGTTCTGCACCAGGAAGATCGCGAAGTCGCCGACCATCTTGCTGCTCGGCGTGACCTTCGGGATGTCGCCGCAGAGCTGGTTGACGACCGCGAACGCGTGTTTGACGTCGCCCCAGCGGTGCAGCAGGCCCAGCGACGCGACCTGCGGCCGCAGGTTGCTGTACTGGCCGCCCGGGATCTCGTGGTAGTAGACCTCGCTGGTGCTGCTCTTCAGGCCGCACTCGAACGGCGCGTAGTACTCGCGCACGGCCTCCCAGTAGTCGGCCAGCGGCTGCATGACCTTGTTGGTCAGGCCGGTCTCGCGCGCGTGGCCGCGCAACGCGGCGATCAGCGCGTTCATGCTCGGCTGCGACGTCAGGCCCGCCATCGGCGCCAGCGCGACGTCGACGATGTGCGCGCCGCTCTCGATCGCCGCGATGTAGGTCGCGATGCCGTTGCCGGAGGTGTCGTGCGTGTGCAGGTGGATCGGCAGCGACGTCACCTCGGCCAGCCGCCCGATCAGCATGCGCGCGGCCTGCGGCCGCAGCAGACCGGCCATGTCCTTGATGCACAGGATGTGCGCCCCCATGTCCTCGATGCGGCGCGCCAGGTCGACGTAGTAGTCGAGCCCGTACTTCGACCGCGCCGGGTTGTCGACATCGCCGGTGTAGCAGGCGGCGACCTCGGCGATCTTGCCGGTCTTCAGCACGCGCTCGACCGCGACCTGCATCGAGTCGAGGTCGTTGAGGCTGTCGAACACGCGGAACACGTCGATGCCGGCCAGCGCCGCTTCGTCGATGAAGCCCTCGACGACGTTCTGCGGGTAGCTCGTGTAGCCGACCGCGTTGGCGCCGCGCAGCAACATCTGCTGCAGCACGTTCGGGATCGCGCGCTTGAGCTGCTGCAGGCGGTCCCACGGGTCCTCGTCGAGGAACCGGTAGGCGACGTCGAACGTCGCGCCGCCCCAGGTCTCGAGCGAGAACAGCTGGTGGCCCAGGTGCGCCGTCGCATGCGCGACCGCCAGCATGTCCTTGGTGCGGACGCGCGTCGCCAGCAGCGACTGGTGCGCGTCGCGCATCGTCGTGTCGCAGAGCAGCGGCCGTTTCTGCTTCTTGATCCACTCGACGACCTTGCGCGGCCCGCCCTCGGCCAGCATCTGCGCGGTCCCGAACGGCGGCGCGCCGGCCGGCACGCTCGGCACCGGCGGCGCCAGCAGCGCCTGCGATTGCAGCCGCTGTTCGCGGCGGATCGTCGGGTGGCCGTTGACGACCAGGTCCGCCAGGTAGGTCAGCAGCTTGGTCGCGCGGTCCTTGCCGAGCTTGATCTCGAACAGCTCCGGCGTGTCGTCGAGGAACCGCGTCCAGGTCTCGCCGCGCAGGAAGGCCGCATGCTGCAGCACGTTCTGCAGGAACGCGAGGTTGGTCTTGACGCCGCGGATCCGGAACTCGCGCAGCGCGCGCAGCCCCTTCTGCGCCGCGCCTTCGAGCGTCGGGCCGTAGGTGATGCTCTTGACCAGCAGCGAGTCGTAGTGGCCCGACACGACGGTGCCGGCGAGACCGTCGCCGCCGTCGAGCCGCAGGCCGAACCCGCCCGGCGCGCGGTAGGCCAGGATCGTGCCGGTGTCGGGCAGGAAGTCGTTCTGCGGATCCTCGGTCGTGATGCGGCACTGGATCGCGAAGCCGCGCGGCCGCACGTCGTTCTGCGAGTAGATGCCGATCTCGGGGCTGCCGAGCTCGTAACCCTGCTCGATGCGGATCTGCGTCTGCACCAGGTCGATGCCGGTGACCTGCTCGGTGACCGTGTGCTCGACCTGCAGCCGCGGGTTGACCTCGATGAAGAAGTGTTCGTCGCCGGCGACCAGGAACTCGAACGTGCCGGCGTTGTGGTAGCCGACCTCGCGTGCGAGCTTCAGCGCGTCGGCGAACAGCTGCTGCCGCACCGACTGCGTCAGATTCGGCGCCGGCGCGATCTCGACGACCTTCTGGTGGCGCCGCTGCACCGAGCAGTCGCGTTCGTGCAGGTGCACGACGTTGCCGCCGAGGTCGCCGAGGATCTGCACCTCGATGTGGCGCACCTTCGGCAGGTATTTCTCGAGGAACACGACCGGGCTGCCGAACGCCGCCAGCGACTCGCTGCGCGCCTGCCGCAGCAGCGGCGCCAGTTCGCGCAGGTCTTCGACCACGCGCATGCCGCGGCCGCCGCCGCCGTGCGCCGCCTTGACGATCGTCGTGCCGTGGGCCCGGAAGAACTCCTCGCCGCGGCGGAACGCCTCGGCCTCGTCGGCCGGCAGTTCGGTGCCCGGCACGATCGGGATGCCGAGCCGCTGCGCCTCCTTGCGCGCCTCGACCTTGTCGCCGAGGAACTGGATCACGTTCGCGCGCGGGCCGAGGAACGCGATGCCGGCCGCGCGCACCGCCGCCGCGAACGCGTGGTTCTCGGACAGGAAGCCGTAGCCGGGATGGATCGCGTCGACCTTCGCGCGCCGCGCGATGCGGATGATCTCGTCGCCGTCCAGGTAGGCGGCGACCGGTCCCTTGCCGCGGCCGACCAGGTAGCTCTCGTCGGCCTTGTAACGATGCTGGTTGGTCGCGTCCTCCTCGCTGAAGATCGCGACGGTGCGCAACCCCATCTCGGAGGCGGCGCGGAACACGCGGATCGCGATCTCGCCGCGGTTGGCGCAGAGGAGTTTGTGGAAGGGGCGAGGTTCCATGCGAGCGAAGGTATGCGAGCGGGCGAGGGCGGACGAAGCGATCGAAGCGGTTTTTCGGCGGCGTCGGCCTCCGCGATGAAGCAGCGACCAAGATCCGCGGCGCGACTGCGGCGACGTTCGACACCTTGCGCCGGTGCCCGCACCACCTAGCATGCACGCCTCGCCGATGTCCGACCTCGCCGAACGTCTGCGCGATCTCGCCGCCGCGCTGGCCGTCGCCGTGCCCGCGCTGGCCCAATGCACCACACCGTGGCTGCCGAACGGCGGCATCCCGGGCACCGACGGCATCGTCAACCGCACCGTGCGGTGGGATCCGGACGGCGCCGGCCCCGCCGCCGCGGTGTTGGTGCTGGCCGGCGCGTTCACGCAGGCCGGGCCGATCGCGGCCAGCGGCATCGCCGCGCTCGACACGACCGCCGGCACCTGGACGACGTTCGGCAGCGGGCTGGGCGGCTACGCGCGCACTGCCGCCGTGCTGGCCGGCGGCGATCTGGTGGTCGCCGGCACGTTCAGCAGCGCCGGCGGCACCGCGGCCGCCAACGTGGCGCGCTGGAACGGCAGCAGCTGGGCCGCGCTCGGCGCCGGCACCGACGGTTCGATCGACGCACTGCTGGCACTGGCCAACGGCGACCTGGTCGCGGGCGGGGCGTTCACGCAGGCCGGCGGCACGGCCGCGGCGCGCGTCGCGCGCTTCGACGGCACGACCTGGTCGGCGCTGGGCAGCGGCTGCAACGGCGAGGTGCGCCGGCTCGTGCAGCTGCCGAACGGCGACCTCGTCGCCGGCGGCGACTTCACGGTCGCCGGCGGCGTCGGTGCCAACCACGTCGCGCGTTGGAACGGCACCGCGTGGCAGCCGCTCGGCACCGGTACCGACGGCTTCGTCACCGCGCTCGCGGTGCTGCCGAACGGCGACCTCGCCGTCGGCGGCCTGTTCACGACCGCCGGCGGCCAGACGGTCGACGGCGCCGCGGTGTGGAACGGCAGCACGTGGAGCGCCCTCGGCGATCCGGACTGCGTGCCGGTCGACTTCGCGTCGACCCCGACCGGCGATCTGGTCTGCGCCGGCTACACCGGCGGCGGCATCGTGACGCTCTGGGACGGCAGCGAGTGGCTGCCGCTGGCCGCGTCGGCACCGCAGCTCACGGTCGTGCACGTGGCGCCGCAGCCGGACGGTTCGGTGGTCGCGACCGGCTCGTTCCAGGCGATCGGCGGCACCCTGGCGGCCGGCTTCGCCACCTGGGACGGCACCGACTGGCAACCGCCAACGGCGGGCCTGCGGCCGGTGGTGTTCGCGTTCGCGGCCGATCCGCAGGACGGCAGCGCCGTCGCGGCCACCGGCGGCGACGACGACGCCTGGACGCGCGTCGCGCGGGCCCGCAGCGACGGTCCCGGCTGGTCGGACCTCGGCCTGCGCGAACTGCCGATCAGCGGCTCGTACGGTGACGCCTACGCGCTGGCCTGGCTGCCGGACGGCAGCCTCGTGGTCGGCGGTGCGTTCGAGCACGAGTCCGGCACGCTCGGCATCGTGCGGCGCACGCCTGCCGGCACCTGGTTGCCGCTCGGCACCGGCCTGAACGGCGCCGCCCACGCGCTGCTGGTGCTGCCCGACGGCTCGCTGCTGGCGGGCGGCTCGTTCACGCAGGCCGGTGGCACCGCCGCGGCGCGCATCGCGCGCTGGGACGGCGCGGTGTGGCACACGCTCGGCACCGGCACCGACGGCACCGTGCACGCGCTGGCCTACGACCCGGACACCGACCGCGTGCTGGTCGGCGGCACGTTCACGACCGCCGGCGGCAGCAGCGCGCCGCGCGTCGCGGCCTGGGACGGCACCAGCTGGTCCGCGCTCGGCACCGGCACCGACGGCCCGGTCTACGCGCTGGGCCGGCTGGCGAACGGCGACCTGGTCGCGACCGGGTCGTTCGCGTTCGCCGACGGCCTGCCGGCGGCCGGCGTGGCGCGCTGGAACGGCTCCGCCTGGGCCGCCTGCGGCCAAGGCCTCGGCGGCACCGGCTACGCGGTGGCCGCGCTGCCGAACGGCGACTTCGTGGTCGGCGGCTCGTTCGCGACCGCCGGCGGCGTCGCGGCCGCCAACGTCGCGCGCTGCAGCGGCAGCACGTGGTCGCCGCTCGGCGCCGGCACCGACGCGCTGGTGCTGGCGCTGGCGGCGCTGCCGTCCGGCGATCTGCTGGTCGGCGGCTTCTTCGCGACCGCCGACGGCGTGCCGTCGCGCCGCGTCGCGCGGCTCACGACGACGTGCCCGGCGACCGTCAGCGAGCTCGGCACCGGCTGCAGCGGCAGCGGCGCGCCGAAGACGCTGGCCGCCGCCGCCCCGCCGTGGGTCGATGCCGTGTTCCATGCCGACGCCGCGGGCCTGCCGGCGACCGCGTTCGCGCTGGCGCTGACCAGCGTGCCGGCGCTGGTACCGCCGATCGCGCTCGACACGCTGTTCGCCGAGGCCGCACCCGGCTGCGACCTGTACGCGCTGCCCGACATCCTCGAGCTGCTGGTCGCCGACGCCGGCGCTGCGCGTTCGTCGCTGCTGCTGGCCGGCTCGCCGACGCTGATCGGCCTGACCTTCCACCACCAGATGCTGGTGATCGAAGTCGACGCGCTGCTGGCGTTCGTCGAGGTCACGGCGACGAACGCGCTGGTGCTGACGGCCGGCGCGTTCTGAGGCGCCGCGTCAGTTGTCGCCGTCCGGGTGGCACTGGTAGCAGTTCGCCGACGCCCAGACGTAGCCGTTGACCTCGTCGTGGTCGGCGTCCATCGCCGACTGGCGGTGTTCGTGGCAGTGCGTGCACGAGAACTGCAGCCGGTTGGCCGGGTTGTTGTGGCACTCGAAGCAGGTCTCGTTGTGCGGGCCGTTCAGCGGGAACTGGTGGTTCCAGTTGCCCTGGCCCCAGGTGACGGTGCCGTGGCACTGCTCACAGGTCTGCGGCATCTGGAACGCGGCGTGCGGCGGATCGGTCGCCGCCGTGTAGTCGGACAGGTGGCAGGTCGCGCACGCCGGGCTCAGTCCGGTGTAGACGCCGGGCGTCGTGTGGCATTCCGTGCACGCGCGCGCGTGCGCATTGGTCAGCGGGAACGAAGCCGGGTGGCCGGTCGCGCCGCTCCAGCCGGCGGTGCCGTGGCACTGGCGGCAATCGGTGCCGAAGCCCGCGGTCGCGTGGTTCGGGTTCTGCGTCGCCTGGTAGTCGGCCTGATGGCAGGTCACGCAGTCGCTCGACGTGCCGGCGTAGACCTGGCCGGTGTGGCACTCGGTGCACTGGTGGCCGGCGTGGCCGAACGTCAGCGGGAACTCGTCCGGGTGCAGCCACGACGAACGGCCGAACGTGCGCGTGTCGTGGCACTGCAGGCAGTCGGTCGCGAAGCCGGCGGCACCGTGGTTCGGCTGTGTGGTCGCGGCGAAGTCCGCGGCGTGGCAGGAGACACAGTCGGTCGACAGGCCGCCGTACTGGTTCGGTGTCGTGTGGCACTCGTTGCACAGCCGGCCCGCGTGCGCGTTGGTCAGCGGGAACGACGCCGGGTGCGCGAAGCGCGCCGGCTGCCAGCCGACCGGCAGGTGGCACTGTTCGCAGTCGAGCGAGAACCCGAGCTGCACGTGGTCCGGATTGGTCGAGCGCGTGCGATCGGCCGCGTGGCACGAGTGGCAGTTGCTGTCGGCGCCGGCGAAGTTGCCGACCTGCGCGCCGGGGTGGCAGCGGAAACACGCGGTCGCGGCGTGGGCACCGACCAGCGGGAAGCGCGTGCGGTCGTGCAGTACGATCGCTTCGCGCGGGTACCAGCTGCGCTCGTCGTGGCAGTCCGCGCAGTTGCGGCCGAGCCGGCCGAGGTGCGGATCGGCGTGGCAGCCGGCACAGCCCTGCGCCGCGAACTGCTGCACGGGGCCGCGGTCGTTGTGGCAGCACAGGCAACCGGCGCTGGCGTGCGCGCCCTCGAGTGCCACGCCGGTCTGCTTGGCGTGGTCGAACGCGAAGTCGGCGCGCAGCGTGTGCCAGTTGCCGCCGGTGTGGCACAGCGAGCAGTCGGCCGGGAACGAGTCGTGCGGCACGACCGGCCCGAAGTTCGGGTCCCAGCCCTGCTGCGGCACGAATGTCGCGCAGGCGACGACGAGCAGCCAGACGGCCAGCCCCGGCAGCAGCCACCACCGCGCGCGACCGCGGCGCGTCCGTCGATCCGTGTTGCGCATCAGAACCGCCATTGCAGGTAGAGGTCGAGGGCGAACGCGTCCTCACGGTCGCCGAACCAGCGCTCGACCGCGACGTCGAAGTCGCAGTGGTCGCCGAGCGGCACCGACGCGCCGAGTTCGATCGACTGCCGCGTGTAGCTCTCCGGACCGGACACGAGGTCGGCCAGTTCGTAGCGGTACCAGCGGTAGCCGAGGCGCCAGCTGCCGGCGCCGAGCGGCCCGCGCAGCGACACGCGCGCGCCGGGCCCCGCCGAGTAGCCGCCGTCGTTGACGAACACCGACATGCCGAGGCTGCTGCCGGCGCCGAGCGGACCGGCGATGTCGGCGTCGAGGCCGAGGTGGTCGCCGTTGCGATCCTGGTCGCGCCAGGCGTCGGCGCGGCCGGCGAGCCGCAGCCACTGCCACGGTCGCAGCCAGCCGCGCAGACCGACGCGGTCGACGTGGCCGTCGCGCACCAGCTCGACCGGCAGCGCCTGGTACTCGGCGCGCTCGAGTTCCGGCCACGCGAAGTGCGAGCCGGTGACCGACACGCCGCTGCCGCCGCCGGCGTCCCACTGCACGGTCGCCAGCGCCTCGGTCAGCTCGAGGTCGCTGGTCTCGACCGTGTCGCTGCCGGTGTAGACGTCGACCTTGGCGCTGCCGTAGGCGCGCACGCGGTCGCCGAGCCGGCCTTCGGCGCGCAGCAGCAGCAGGTCGCGGTCCGGGTCGCCGTGGTGCCAGGTCTTCTGCGCACCGAGGCCGAACGCGAACGTGCGCCGCACGTCGGCGGTGTAGTCGAAGAACACGTGCACACCGGTGTCCTCGCCGGTCTCGTGCGACGGGAACGGCCGCGGGTAGGCGCCGACGCCGGCGCCGAACCGCACGCCGCCCTGCATGCGCCGCACGACCTCGACACCGTCGACGAGCCCGATCTCCGGCAGGTGCGGCGACAGGAACCGACCGATCTCGACGCCGGTCGGCGCCCAGTGCTCGGTGCCGAACGCGACCGACAACAGGTCGAGCCGGCCGGTGTCGTCGACCTGGTCCGGTGCGTCGGCCAGCAGCACGCGGCGGTCGGCGACTTCGCCGGCGAACCGCACGCGTTCGGCGACGCCGAAGTGGTTCGTCGCGTCGGCGCGCACACCGAGCCGCGCCAGCAGGTAGTCGCTGTCGCGGCCGGCGCCGAGGTCGCGGTTCCACTGGCCGGTGGCGAACAGACGCCCTTGCAGGTCGGCCGGCCGTTCGTCCGGCCGTTGGCCGTAGGTCGGCACCAGCAGCGGCTGGTCCGGCGCGCGCACCGGCTCCTGCCGCGTCCACGGCGGGTGTTCGACCGGCGGCTGGGGTGCCACTGCCGGCCGGCGCACGGGCTCCGCGGCCACGGTCACGCGCGCCTCGCCGCGCGTGCCGACCGGCGGCAGCGGCACGCCCGGCGGCACTTCCGCGCGCGCCGACGTCGCGCTGACCGACCGCACCTCGACCTCGACCTCGCCGACGCCGGGCGCGAACAGCCGCACGGTCGTGCCGATCCGCAGGCCCTGGTCGCGGCCGGCGTCGAGGTAGACGCTCTGTTCGCCGACCGAGGTGACGGTGACCGACACGAGGCGCTCCTGCGCGCCGTCCTGGGCGCCGAGCGCCGCGGCGACCACGAACGGCGCCCAGCACATCGCGTGGCAACGGCTCGCGAGGTTCACTTCAGCACCTCCCCACCGGCACCGAGGCGATGGCAGTCGCCGCAGGTGGTGCCGAGCGGCTTGTAGCGCACGACCGGTCCACGCGGCGTCGCGTAGGCGGCATGGCAGCGCGCACAGGCGACGTCGAGGTGCTGGCCGTCGAGCGGGAAGCGGGAGTCGCGCTGGTGGTCGAAGTGCAACTCGGACCAGCGCTGCTCGCCGTGGCAGCGCGCACAGTCGGTGGCGGCACCGACGCGGAACTGGCCGGCGTGCGGGTCCTGGTGGCAGGCGGCGCAGGTCGTGCCCGCGGCCTTGCCGAGGTTGGCCGTGCCGGGACCGCCGCCGCCCGCCGGGTGGCAGGCGGCGCAGGCGAGCGTCGCGTGCGCAGAGCGCAGCGCGTGGCCGGTCCAGCGCGCGTGGTCGAATGCCGCGGCCACCGGCGCGAACGCGGCGGTGTCGTGGCAGCGCGCGCACCCTTCGCGGCCGGCGACCGTGGCCGGCAGGCCCTTGCGATCGAACCGGCCGGCGTGCACGTCCTCGTGGCACGCGGCGCAGCGCGACGCGGTGCCGCGGAACGTGCGGGCGCCGTCGACCGTGTCGCGGTGGCAGCCGCTGCACGCGACCGCGTCGTGCGCACCGGTCAACGGGAACGCGGTCGCGGCGTGGTCGCCGACGCCGAAGCCGTGCGGCAGGAACTGCGGCTGCGTCGGCTCGTGGCAGGCCGTGCACTGCGCGTAGCGCGGTTCGTGGTCGAACTGGCCGCGGTGCACGTCGGCATGGCAGGCGCGGCAGGCGGCGGCAGTGCGGCCCGGGAAGCGCTGCGCCCACGCATCGCCGGTGTGGCACTGCGCGCACTCGACGGCGGCGTGCGGCACCGACAGCGGGAAACCGGTCGCGGCATGCTGCAGCGGCGCCATCGTCGCGCCGCGGAACGACGCATCGGCGTCGCGGTGGCAGTCGGCGCAGCCGTCGGCCGGTCCCACGGCCGCGGTCGCCGTCGCGACCACGGCCGCGGCGTGCGGCGTCTCGCGATGGCAGACCGCGCAGGCCGCCACGGTCGGCGGCAACCCGGTCCAGCGCGGTGCGACCGTCGCCGACCCGTGGCACCCGGCGCAGTCGGCGGTCGCGTGGGCAGAGCGCAGAGCGAAGCCGAACGCTTCGTGCTGGGCCGCGGTCGGCTTCGCGGCCCCCCAGCTGCTGGCGTCGTGGCAGCGCGCGCAGTCGGCCGTGCCGGCGAGCTGCAACGCCTTCGGTGCCTCGCTGCGGTGCGGATCGGCGTGGCATTCGACGCAGGTGCGCGCCGGCAGGCTCTGTTGCTGCAGCGCCGCTACGTCGTGCGCAGTGCCGGTCGCATGGCACTCGGCGCAGGCCACCTTGCGGTGCGAGTCGCGCAGCGGGAACGTCGCGTGCGCGAAGCCCGGCGCCTCGCGCCACGGCTGCTGCTGCCCGTGGCAGCTCTCGCAGTCGCGGCCGAACGCGGTCTTGTGCACGTCGTCGTGGCACTCGGTGCAGGCCTGCGTGATGCCGAGGAAGCGACCGCCGGCCGGCGGCGCTGCGGCGTCGGCGCCGATGTGGCACTTCGCGCAGGCGACGCCGTCGTGCGCGCCGGTGAGCCGGAACGCGACGTGGCGATGGTCGTACGGCGTGCCGGCCGGGTAGCCGGCGAGCGCGAACGCGTGCCCGGCGATCAACGGTGCGCCGGCGCCGTGGTGCTCCGAGTGGCACTGTTCGCAGCGTTGCCGCTGCGCCGCCGGCAGGCTGCCGTGCAGCCCGCGTTCGGTCGCGAGCTGCGCCGCGATCGGTTCGTGGCAGCGCGTGCAACCGTCCTGGGCGATGCCCTGGCCCTTGCGGTGGCAGGCTTCGCAGTTGGCGCCGTCGGCCAGCTCGGCCACACCGGCGTGCGCCGGGTGCAGCGGACCGGGCCCGAGCCGCCGGCCCTCGGTGCTGCGCAGCGTCAGCAGCAGCACGATCCCCAGCGACAGCAGCGGCAGCAGCCAGCGGGCGAGTTTCATCGCGGACCTCCGAAGCCCGGCAGCACGCCGAAGTCGACCCCGCCCCAGCGCACCGCGGTCACCACGTGCACGACCAGCAGCAGCAGCAGCAACAGCGCCAGCCAGCGGTGCAGGTAGCGCCAGGTCGACAGCAGGCCGCGCACCTCTTCGTAGTGCGACAACTGCATCGCGACGCGGTGCGACTGCCAGGCCAGCGTCAGCACGTGCTGGATCTCGGGGTGCGGAATGCCTTCATGGCGGGCCTTGGTGCGCAGCCGCGCCAGTTCGCGGCGCAGCTGCAGCTGCGACAGCAGCAGACCACGGACGCGCGCGAACAGCCCCTGACCGAGGTTCGCGCGTTCGGCGAGCTGCTCGACCAGCGCGCGCACCTCGCTGCCGAAGCCGCGGCCGGTGCGGTCCCACTCGCCGGCGATCGCGGTGACCTTCGCCTGCAGCTCCTCGAGCGACTGCTGACGGCCGTTCTGCGCCCGCGGTACGAACGCGTAGAACCAACGGCCGACGCCGCCCGCAGCGACGACCACGATCATCGCCAGCATCGCGTGTCCGCCGGCGCAGTCGCGCAACAGGAAGCCGCTGTGCAGCATCGCCAGCAGGCAGGCGCCGATGCCGGTGGCGACGTGGGCGTCCATCCACAGCTTCAGCGAGCCCGGCAGCCGGCGCCCCAGGCGCGGCGACCGCCGCCACAGGTAGAGCAGGTTGGCGACGAACAGTCCGACCGCGGCCAGGCCGGCCAGCAGCCCGAGTTCGCCCTGCGGTCGCAGCACGTCGTGCAGCGACGAACTCGCGCGCGCGGCCGCCGGCAGGTCGTAGTACTCGGCGCGCCAGAGCCGGTGCACCAGCAGCGCGACCATGCCGAGCAAGGTGCCGGCGAGCGCGACCAGCAGGCCGGTACCGCGGTCGGTCGCCACCTCGGGTTGTGGCCGCAGCGCCGGATCGAACGACACACCGGCGGCCTCGAGCAGCGGGAACGGCGGCGTGCCGCCGGCGAACACGAACACGTCGTCGACCGGCAGCGCCTCGAGCTCGGTCACGACCGCGACGCCGCCGGCGTCGGCAGCCGCCGGCGCGGCAGCGCGCAGCTGCACGGCGTCGGGCAGGATCGCCGCGACCTCGGTGCCGTAGCGGACGTTCACGGTGCCGGCTTCGACGGCGGCGAGGATGCGCTGCTCGTTGCGCGCCTTCAGCCGCGCGAACGCCGCGCGCCGGTAGCTGATCGTGACGCGGTTCGAGCCCTGCTCGGCGAGCGCCAGCGCCGCCTCGATCGCGCTGTCGCCGCCGCCGACAACCAGCACCGAACGCTCGTGGTAGCTCTCGGCGTCGAGCAGCGAGTAGGCGACGTGCGGCAGGTCTTCGCCGGGCACGCCGAGTTTGTTCGGCGAGCCGCGGCGGCCGACCGCCAGGCAGACGTGCCGCGCGTGCACGACGCCGCGGTCCGTCGTGACCGCGAAGTGGTCGCCGTGCCGTTCGAGCTTCTGCACCACGACACCGGTCTTGACCGGCAGCCGGTGCTCCGCGACCAGCTGCTGCCACAGCTCGACCAGATCCTCCTTCGCGTACTCGAGGCGGTTCAGGCGGCCGTGCAGCGGCAGCTCCATCGGCTGCGTCATCACCAGTTTCTTGCGCGGGTAGGCGGCGACCGTGCCGCCGATCTCGGCCGCCTGGTCGATGCCGAGCGCGTGCAGCCCGGCGGCCTTCGCGCCGAGCAGGCAGGCGATGCCGGCGGGCCCGAGCCCGATCACCAGCAAGTCGCGGGGCGCCCCCTTGGCCGGCGACGCCGGGCGCGGCCCGAGCCGCGCGGCGACTTCGCGCGCGACCTGGGCACCGTGCTGCACCGCGGTGCGCACCAGCGCGAAGCCGGTGATCTCGCCGGCCAGGAACAGGCCCGGCACCCCCACTGCCTCGAGGGTGTCGTCGATCGCCGGCAGGTCGCGGCGCGCACTCAGGTCGCCGAGCGTCAGCGCGATCGCCGCGGTCGGACACGCCGCGGCACACAACCCGTGGCCGACGCAGCGCGCACCGTGCACGACGACCGCCTGCCCGTAGGCGAGGGCCAGCACGCCGTCCTCGGGGCAGGCGCGCACGCAGGCACCGCAACCGATGCACTTCGCCAGGTCGATGCTCGGATGCTGCAGCCGCGCCTGATGGCTGCCGCGCGCCTTCGCGGCGCGCCGCTCGCCGAGGTTGGCCGCCTGCGTACGCAGCTCGAGCCGGCGCCGCAGCAGCGCAGCGAGCACGAGGGCGACGAGCGCCACCGGAACGGCAAGGGCGAGCCAGTTCACGCAGATGTCATGCAATCAAGGGACATGCCAAGCGCCGCGCGGCTGCCGGTGTCAGGAATCTGGCCTGCCATTCGGTCGGTTTCCCTACGCAGGCGGCGCCACCGGCGGCCGACGGATCCCGTTTCGAGGCACTTCGTGCGCCAGCGTCGAGAACTCTGCACGGGTTCTCCCGCGGTGGTTTGCAACTCTTGCCGGGCACCATGCACGAACTGCACGGTGGCTTGCGGCGCCGCGCGGCGGCGCGCAGAGTGCCGCCATGCGGCTGTCGGCTTCGACCCTGCTCGCGCTCTGCGCGGTGACCCCGGCGCAGGATCCGGCGCCACTCGGCAGCGGCCCGCTGCTCTGCTACGTCGTCGTCGACGAGGGCGTGCACCGGCTCACCGCGGTCGAACTCGAGCCGCCCGGCACCCCGCGCGAACTGTGCCGTTCGCCGGCGCCCGTGCGCGTGCTGCAGCGGCTCGACCGCGACCACCTGCTGCTCTCGACCGGCGACGCACTGGTGCTGCTCGACGCCGCCGCGGGCGCGATGCAGGCTTTGCTCGCGACCACGGCCGACCGGTTCGTGGCGGTGCACGGCGACGACGTGCTGGTGCTCGGCGACGCGCGCGGCGAGGCACCCTGGTTGCCCGACAACCACCTCTACGCCGTGCCGTGGCGCGGCACGGCGCCGCGGCGGCGGATCGGCGCCGAGCGCTTCGCCACGGTGCCGATCGTCGCCGGCAACCTCGCGATCGCGCTCGACGCCAGCGAACGCGAGCTCTGGGCGATCAGCTTGAACCGGTTGCAGGAACGGCGCCTCACCACGCTGCCCGACGGCGACCACAGCGCGCGCGTCGCGCTGTCGCCCGACGGCGCGCGGCTCGCGATCGGCAGCGTGGCCCAGAACGGCCGCGGCCGGCTGCGCGTCGTCGACGCCGCGACCGGCCGCAGCCAGCAGCAGTGGGACGACCTGCCGATCGGCCTGTCGCCGCTGTCGAGCTTCGCGCCGACGCTCGAGGTCGCCTGGCACGATGCGACGCACGTGGTGTGCTCCGAGTCGCGCGGCGATACGCGGGGCCTCGACGGCAGCTTCGTGCACGTCCGGCGCGACGTCGGCACCGGTGCGATCGTCGACGAGACGGTCTACTCGGGCCTCGAGCTCTACCACCGCCTGCCGCAGCCGGAGCTGCCGTCGACCGGCCTCACCGTCGCGACGCTCGACGACACGCTCGAACTGCGGCGCCTGGGCACCGACGCAGCGCTGCGGTCGGTGCCGCGCAGCGGCAAGACCGCGGCCGACCTCGTCGCCGCCCCCGACGGCCGCTTCGCCGCCGCGTGCCGGCTGGTCGACGGCACGTTCCGCCTCGAACTCTGGACCGCCGACCCGGCGGCGGCACCGCGCGACCTCGGCCCCGGCCGCGCCGAGGGCTGGGCCTGGCTCGAGGCTAGCCGGTGAGCGTCTTGCCGAAGCCGCGCACGCGCAGCTTCACCAGCAGCTTCGCCTGCGCGTCGAGGAACGCCTGCCGCGCGGTCTCGTCGGACGCGTAGCCGAGCGCGGCGCGGATCTGCGGGAACGTCGCGTCGTCGAGCAACCGCAGTTCGAGCAGCCGGCGCTGCCGTTCGGGCAGTTCGCCGAGCGCGTCGCGCACCAGCGACGCCCGTTCGCCGAGCGAGGCGGCCAGCGTCGGCGTCGCCTCGCGCGGATCCGCGGCGACGCCGCCGAGGCCCGCGGTCGGTTCGGCCACCTGCCGCCGGCCGTCGCGCCGCGCCGCCTCGTGGAAGCGCACCGCGTCGAGCAGCCGGTGCTGCACCAGCGTGCCGAGGTAGGCGCAGAACGGGCCCGGCCCCGCGAACTGCGTGTCGGCGAGGTCCGCGACCACCGCCACCAGCACCTCGTGCACGACGTCCTGCGTGCTGAACAGCGGCAGGATCCAGCGGTGCCGCTGCCGGAAGTCCTGCTGCAGCTCGCGGTGCACCAGCGCGCGCACCTCGGGCAGGCAGGTCGCGACGAGGCGTTCGCGCGCGGCGCCGTCGCCGGCGGCCGCAGCGACGATCGCCGGCTGCAGCACCGCCCAGTCGATCGTCACAGGAACACCCGCTGCGGCCACGCTTCCGCGATCTCGGTCAGCGCGAGGTCCATCGCGGCCCAACGGAACGTGACCTGGAAGCCCTGCAGGTCCGGCACCACGACCGAGGCCTGGATCGGGTTGCCCGGCAGCACGTCGGCCGGATCGCGCAGCTGGATCGAGAACGGGTACAGCGTCAGGTCCGGATCGAAGGTCACGAACAGCACCGCGATGCCGTTGCCCTGGCCGGTCAGCGGCGGCCAGCCCACGAGCCACGAGTCGAACAGGTTCTGGTTGCCGACGCGGCGCCGGAACGCCGAGGCGTGCAGCTGCGGCACGCCGAGCAGCCCGGCCACCGGCGTGCCGCACGACGAACCGAAGTCGTCGCCGGCCGGCGGCGGCGCGCCGATCGAGCCGATGCGCGGATCCAGCGTGCAGACCGCGTCGACGTCGTCGTTGTCGGCCTTGCCGATCTTCTCGCTGACCTTGCCGCCGCCGTTCGGCAGCTTCGCGTCCTGCGGTCCGGGCGGCCCGTCGCTGCCGAGGTCGAACACCAGCAGCTGGTCGCGCGCGAACCCGGTGCACGAGAACAGCAGCATCTCGCGCGCCTGGTCGTAGGCGAGGCCGTCGATGTCCTCGTCCTGGCCGAGGCCCAGCACGAAGTACGGCACGAACACCTGCGGCACCGACCACTGGCCGCTCGCGGGGTTGCGCTGCGTGCGCAGGATCGACGCACCGCTCGGCGCCGTCATCGCCGAGCCGAACAGCCACCACGACGGCGGCACCTGGCCGCGCGTCGCGTGCGAGACCGTGAAGTAGATCGCCGGCGTGGTCGGCACGAGCGCGGCGAAGTTCGGGTCGGTGACCGCGAGCGCCCCCTGTTCGAGGCCGAGCACCAGCGGCACGTCGAGCCCGTCGACCTCGAGCGCACCGGCCAGCGGCAGCCCGAGTTCGCGCCGCGAGTGCGACCGTTCGGTGCGGCCGACCAGCGGCAGCGGCACCGTGCTGCCCGGCAGGATCCAGCTGAACAGCGCCGCACCGACGTCGCCTTCGAGCGCCTGCTGCACGATGCGCGGCCCGCCGCTGGTGGCGTCGCCGACCGCGCCGTTGCGCAGCGAGAACTGCAGCACGCCCCACGAACTCGGCGGCACGGCGGTGGTGCCGTCGCCGGCGAACAGCACGTCGTCGCGGCCGGTGCTGAGGTCGTCGACGTCGAAGTCGATCACGACGCCGAGGCTCGTGAACACGGCCTGCAGGTCGGCCGGATGTGCCGCTGCCGGCAGCGCCGACGTCGGGCCGACGAAGCCGTTCTTGTGCACGCGGGTCTGCACGTCGGTGCTGCCGGGCAGGCCGCCGTCGACCAGGATCGCGGCCGGCGCGCCGGCCAGCACGCCGCCGGACGGCACCTGGGCCGCCAGCGGCAGCAGGAAGGAGACGGCCGCCGCGGCGACCACGAGGCAGCGGGAACGGGACATGGCGCGGACCACAGCGTAGCAGCGGCGCCGGACCCCAGGTGGAATCTGCGCTAGCGCGAGCGCCACGGGGCCAGACCTTGCTCGATCTCGGCCTCGAGCCGCGCCTGCAAAGCCGCGTCGCCACCGGCCCGAGCGATCGCCAGCCGCCGCAGCAGCGCCGCCAGCCAGGCGGTCGGTTCGGGGCCGAGGCCCTCGGCCGGCAGCAGGAACGCGAGGTTGGCGAGCTGGCGCGCGTCGTCGGGCTCCGCCAGCAGCGCCGCCGCCAGCGGCACGATGCCGTCGGCGAGCCGTTCGCCGGCCAGCGCCGCGGCGATCGCGCGCTTGCTGCGCACGTCGTCGGCGTCGCGCACCGCCAGCGATTCGTCGTAGGCGGCGACGGCGCGGCCCGCGGCCTCACGCGCCATAGCCGGGTCGCTGCGCCACAGGCTGGTCGCTTCGGCCAATGCGATCATGCCGACCAGCTTCGGCTGCTCGGACGCCTCGCCGCGGTGGCCGGTCTTGGCCAGCCCGGCGGCCCACTCGTAGGCCTCTGCGAACTGCCCGCGCGCCGCACACAGTTGCGCCAGCGCCTGGCGCGTGTTCCACGCGAACGGCCGCAACCGCAGCGCCTGCTGCAGATGCCGGCCACACTCGTCGAAGCGGCCGAGCCGCAGCAGCGCGACACCGAGGTTCTGGTGCGGACCGTGGCGTTCGGGCCGCAACCGCAGCGACTGCTCGAACGGCTCGATGCAGTCGGCGTAGCGCTTCTGCTGCAGCAGC
This sequence comes from Planctomycetota bacterium, assembly GCA_016794425.1. Classification (GTDB taxonomy): domain Bacteria; phylum Planctomycetota; class UBA1135; order UBA1135; family UBA2386; genus JAEUHS01. The sequence goes on along the minus strand of JAEUHR010000058.1, from coordinate 12,899 downwards.
GCGAGGCCGCGCATCGCCTGCGTGCGCGCCGTCGGCCGGCCGTAGATCTGCTCGAGCGCGACGGTCTCGTCGTAGAGCAGCTGCCGCAGCTCGGGCTTGCGGCCGGCCAGTTCGGCGATCGCCAACAGGCGCAGGTCGCGCGCCGGCAGGTAGCCGCGCGCGGCGCGCTCGAGCAGCGCGTCGGCGCGCGCCGCGAAGCCGCTGCGGTGGCGCGCGCGCAGTTCGTGGAAGCCGGCGACGTAGGCATCCTCGGCCGACTCCGGAGGCGGCAGGCCGTCGGTGTCGACCGCCATCGCCCCCGGCTGGTCCGGCGCGAGCTGCAGGTAGCGGCCGGCCAGCGCGCGCAGGTAGGCGCTGTCGCGGTTCTGCGCCAGCACCTGCAGGTCGGCCGCGGCGCCGGCAGGGTCGGCGAGGTCGAGCCGCAGGCACGCGCGCCACAGCCGCACCGGCAGATCGGCCGCGTCGAGCTCGAGGATGCGGTCGAGCAGCGCGATCGCGGCGCGGTGTTCGCCGTGCAGCTCGACCAGCACGCGCTCGTCGGGCCAGCCTTCGATCGCGAGCACCGACGGCAGCGACGCGTAGAGGTCGGCCTTGTCGGCCAACCACTGCAGCCGCCGCTGGTGCTGCAGGATCGGCAGCGCCACGGCCGCCGTCGCCAGCGCGACCGCGAACGCGAACACCGCGACCGGCCGCGCCGGCGCACGCCGCCACCGCCGCAGCCGCCGCGCGACGGCGCCGAGCGGCCGCGCCTGCACCGGCTGGTGCCGCAGGAACGCGTCGAGGTCCGCCGCCAGCGCCGCGGCGGTCGGGTAGCGCCGCGCCGCGTCGCGTTCGAGGCAGCGTTCGACGATCGCGCGCAGGTCGCGCGGCAGCTCCGGCGCCACCGCGCCCAGCGGATCCGGATCGCGCACCGGCAGCGATGCCAGTACCGCCGCCGCGTCGCCCTGGTACGGCGGGCGGCCGGCCAGCACGTGGTAGAGCGTCGCACCGAGGCCGTAGACGTCGAGCGTCGGTTCGGCGCGCTGCACGCCGCCGGCGCGGACCTGCTCGGGCGCCATGTACCACGGCGTGCCCAGCGTCGTCTGCGTCGCGGTCAGGCGCTGGTCGGTGCTGCGCGCCGCGATGCCGAAGTCCAGCAGCACCGGCCGGCCGCTGCGCGCGACGAACACGTTCGACGGCTTGACGTCGCGGTGCACGAGGCCGCGCGCATGGGCGGCCGCGAGCCCGGTCGCGAGGTCGCGCGCCCAGGCCGCCGCCTGCCGCGGCCAGTGCGCCTCGGCCAGCACGATGCCCTCGGTCCGGCAGGCCGCGGCCGGGTCGGCACCGTCGAGCAGTGCTGCCAGCGAGCGGCCGTCGAGCAGCTCCATGACCAGGAAGTGGATGCCCTCCGGCGTGCGGCCGCGGTCGTGCACCGCGACCACGTTCGCGTGCTGCAGCGCCGCCAGCGCTTCGCCCTCGCGCTGGAAGCGCTGCTCCGCCTGCGGATCGTGGAACAGCCGCGCATCGAGGATCTTGACCGCCACGGTGCGGCGCAGATCCTGGTCGGCGGCCCGGTAGACGACGCCCATCGCGCCGCGGCCGAGGCAGCCCTCGAGCCGGTAGCGGCCGGCGAGCAGCAGCCCGGCCAGCGGGTCCTCGCGCAGCGCGCCCTGCTGCAATTCCGGCAGCTCGGCGGCGAGCCCCAGCACCTCGGCCAGCGGTCGCAGCAGGTGCGGCGCCTCGCGGCACAGCTCGACCGGGTCGACCGGGGCGCCGCGGTCGATCCGGTCGAGCGCCTGGCGCACGAGGCCGATCAGCCGCTCCTGGTCCTGGGGATCGCGCGCGAGGGTCACGCGGACCGGATCGTAGCCGGGTGGGTCCGCCGTGGGCACTCGGCACCGCGTCGGGTCGCCGACAGGTTCGTTTTCTTTCGCCGGCGCGGCGCTAGAGTCGGCGCACTGGATGACCGCCTTCGCGCTCGCCAGGACCGCCGTGCTGCTCGCCGCGACCGTGTTCGTCGGCTGCGCCAGCGACCCCGATCTGCCGCGCGCGATCCAGCTCGAGCCGGGCAGGCCTACGCGCGTGACGCTGCACCAGGTGCGCGAGCGGCAGACGTTCTTGCTGCAGAACGCGAGCAGCACCGAGGCCGTGGACTTCTACGATGGCGACATGCCGCCGCTGGCCAAGATCGCGCCCGACGCGCGGCTGCAGGTGCTGCTCGACATCTTCGCCGAGAAGGGCATGTTCACGCCGCGGCCGGGCACCGTGCCGGCGGACGCGCGCGACGTGCTGACCGTCGAGCACGCGGGCCGCAGCTGGATCTGGGCGCGGCGCGCTGCCGCCACGGCGCCCGACCAGGCCGCGTTCCATGAGGCGCGCGCCTACTTCTTCGAGCTCTACAACCAGAGCATCGCCTACCACACCGGCACCGCGGTCGACCGCCAGCGCCTGAAGGCCGAACGCGAACGCGCGCAGCGCGACGCCGACGCGGCACGGAACCGGCTCGAACAGCTGCAGGAGAAACCGCGATGACCGCCGTCGCCGCCCTCGCGATCGTGCCGGTGCGCGTCGGCAGCCAGCGGCTGCCCGGCAAGGCGCTGCTGGCCGAGAGCGGCAAGCCACTGTTCCTGCACACCTGCGACCAGGCCCGGCTGGCGCGCAACATCGACCGCGTCTGCGTCGCAACCGACGACGACCGCGTCGAAGCGGCGGCGCGCGAGCACGGCTTCGTGGTAGTCCGCACCAGCCCCGCGTGCCGCACCGGCAGCGAGCGCTGCGCCGAAGCCGCCGCGGCGATCCCGTGCCGCGCCGTGCTGGACATCCAGGGCGACTGGCCGGAAGTCGACCCGCGCGACCTCGAGGCAGTCGTCGCCCAGTTGCTGCGCGGCGAGGCGGTCTGCAACACGCTGTGCGTGCCGCTGACCGACCCGGGGGCGATCGCCGACCCGAACGTGGTCAAGGTCGTGCGCGGCCACAACGGCAAAGCGCTCTACTTCAGCCGCGCGACGATCCCCTTCGTCAAGGAGGGGCCGTTCCCGCTGCGGCGCCACATCGGCGTCTACGGCTTCGCGCGCGACACGCTGCTGCGCGTGCCGGGCCTGCCGTCGAGTGGTCTCGCCGAAGCCGAGAGCCTCGAGCAGCTGCGCTTCCTCGAGAACGACATCCCGATGCACGTGCTGGACGCCCAGGGCGATCCGTGGGGCATCGAGACGCGCGCCGACTACGACGCGTTCCTGCGCCGCCTGGCACCACCACGAACCGCTGCGACGAGACCTGACCGATGACCAAGTACATCTTCGTGACCGGCGGCGTCGTGTCGTCCCTCGGCAAGGGCCTCACTTCGGCCGCGATCGGCTGGATGCTCGAGCGGCACGGCCTGCGCGTGTCGATGCAGAAGCTCGACCCCTACATCAACGTCGACCCCGGCACGATGTCGCCGTTCCAGCACGGCGAGGTCTACGTGACCGACGACGGCACCGAGGCCGACCTCGACCTCGGCCACTACGAGCGCTTCACACACGCCCGCGTCAACAAGGACTCCAACTACACGACCGGCAAGATCTACAAGTCGGTGATCCAGAAGGAGCGCCGCGGCGACTACCTCGGCAAGACCGTGCAGGTGATCCCGCACATCACCGACGAGATCAAGATGGCGATCCGCGCCGGTGCGTCGCCGAGCCCCGGCGAACCGCCGCCCGACGTCGCGATCACCGAGATCGGCGGCACGGTCGGCGACATCGAGAGCCTGCCGTTCCTCGAGGCGATCCGGCAGTTCTCGCTCGAGCACGGGCAGAACGACTGCATGTTCATCCACCTGACGCTGCTGCCGTTCCTGCGCGCGTCCGGCGAACTGAAGACCAAGCCGACCCAGCAATCGGTCGGCAAGCTGCGCGAGATCGGCATCCAGCCGCACGTGCTGATCTGCCGCACCGAGATCGCGATGGACGCCGACATGGCGAAGAAGATCTCGCTGTTCTGCAACGTGCGGCCCGAGGCGGTCATCGAGGAGCGCGACGTCGCGTTCTCGATCTACGAGGTGCCACTGATGCTGATCGAGGCCGGGCTCGACCAGCGCATCCTGAAGCACCTGCAGATCGAGCCGCGGCAGAAGGTCGACACCTCCGACTGGCAGCAGCTGCTGCAGATCGTCAAGCACCCCGAGCACACGATCGAGATCGCGGTCGCCGGCAAGTACATCGAGCTGCACGACGCGTACAAGTCGATCTACGAGTCGCTGCACCACGCCGGCATCGCCAACCGGTGCAAGGTCAACCTGCGCAAGGTCTCGGCCGAGCAGGTCGCCAACGACGGGCCCGACAAGCTGCTGGCCTCGGTCGACGGCATCCTGGTGCCGGGCGGCTTCGGCGAGCGCGGCTTCGAGGGCAAGATCGCCAGCATCCGCTACGCGCGAAAGCACGGGATCCCGTTCTTCGGCATCTGCTACGGCATGCAGGCCGCCGTGGTCGAGTATGCGCGCAGCGAGCTCGGCATCACCGACGCGACCACCACCGAGTACGACGCCAACGCCGCGAACCCGGTGATCTCGCTGATGGAAGAGCAGAAGCGCACCAACGAGAAGGGCGGCACGATGCGGCTCGGCGCGTTCGAGTGCCAGCTGAAGGACGGCACCAAGAGCCGCCTCGCCTACGGCACCGGCACGATCCACGAACGCCACCGCCACCGCTTCGAGCTGAACAACGCCTACCGCGCGCGGCTCGAGTCCGCCGGCCTCGTGATGGCCGGCGTCAACCCCAAGCTCGACCTGGTCGAGGTCGTCGAGATCCCGGGCCACCCGTGGTTCGTCGGTGTGCAGTACCACCCCGAGTTCAAGACGCGGCCGCTGCAGCCCCACCCGCTGTTCCGCGACTTCGTGCACGCGGCGATCGAGCACCGCGCCCGCTCGCGGCGCTGACCGCATCCGGTGCGGCGGTGGCGGCGAAGCCACGGCCGTGTCCGCCGAACGAGGACCTCGCTGGGCCGCACCGGTGCTGCTGGCCGCAGCCGCGTACAACCTGCTGTTCGGCGCGTTCGTGGTCGCGTTCCCGCTGGCGTGGTTCGCCGCGGCCGGCATGCCCGCGCCCGACCTGCCGGCGCTGTGGCAGTGCATCGGCATGATCGTCGGCGCCTACGGCGTCGGCTACGCCTGCGCGGCGCGAGCGCCGCTGCGGCACTGGCCGATCGTGCTGGTCGGGCTGTGCGGCAAGGTGCTCGGGCCGATCGGCTTCGTCGACGCGGCGCTGCGCAGCGAACTGCCCTGGCGTGCCGGCTGGCTGATCGTCACCAACGACCTGATCTGGTGGCTGCCGTTCGCGCTGCTGCTGCGCGCGGCATGGCGGCACCACCACCCGCGCACCCGCTGATGGACTGGCACCTGCTCTGTGTGCTGCACGCGGTGCCGACGCTGTTCCTGACCGGCCTGATCTGGCTGGTGCAGCTCGTGCACTACCCGCTGTTCGCGGCGGTCGGCGCCGACCAGCGCGTCGCCTTCGCGCGCGAACACCAGCGCCGCATCGGCCCGCTGGTCGTGCCGCCGATGCTGGCCGAAGTGCTGCTGACCGGCTGGGTGTGGCTGGCCGCACCGCCGGCCGCGCGCGGCGCGGCCTGGCTCGGCGCAGCGCTGCTCGCGGTCGTGTGGGCGTCGACGTTCCTGCTGCAGGTGCCCTGCCACGCGCGGCTGAGCCGTGCGGCGGACGGCGCGGCATTGCGGCGCCTGGTCGCGACGAACTGGCTGCGCACGGTCGCCTGGACGGGCCGGGCCGCGGTCGCGGTCTGGCTGCTGGCCACCTGACGACGCCGGCGCGGTATCGTGCGCCGCATGCGCTCGGTGTCCCTGTGCGCGGCGCTGTTCGCCGCCGTCGTGGTGGCCCAGGAACCGACCTGCCGGCTCGAGGGTCGCGTGCTCGACCCGCTGCAGCAGCCGGTGGCGAACGCCGAGCTGACGGCATCGATCGACGGCGAGGTCGTCGCGCACACGCACGCCGACGGGTGCGGCCTGTTCGTGTTCGGGCGGCTGCCGCAGCGCGTCGTGACCGTGCGCGCGACCGGCGACGGACCCGTGGTCGGTGCCGCGTGGCTCGATCTGCTGGGCCTCGACCGGCAGTTCGCGCTGCTGACCGCCGAGCCCGCGCGCGCAGTGCGCGGCCGCGTCTGCGACCACGACGGCAGGCCCGTGGCCGGGGCCTGGCTCGTGTCGGCGCCGACCGACGACCGTTTGCTCGCGGTCGCCGGCGTGCTGACCCGCACCGGCGACGACGGCACGTTCACGCTGGAGCAGGTGCCGATCGGCGCCAACTTCGTACGCGTCTGGGCACCAGGCTTCGCTTGCGCCCAGCACGACATCGGCGGCACCGACGACGTCGACCTGGCCTGCACGCTCGACGGACCGGCGCGCGAGCAGCGCCGGTTCGAGCTGCTCGGCGCGCCGCCGGCCGTGCTCGCCTCGGCGCGGCTCGTCGTGGCGGCGACCCGTGCGGGCCGACCGCTGCCGCTGCCGCCGCCGCTGCGGCAGACGGCCGCGGTCGACGGCGCGTTCGTCGTCGACGGCTGGCCGGTGGACGACGCGCTGACGGCGCGGCTGACGCTGGCCGGCGGCGCGTGGCCGGGCACGATCGCCGTGCCCGCCGATCGCTCCGGCGGCAGGCACGTGTTCTCGTTCGTGGCCGAGCCGCCGTGCGTGCGGGGCCGCGTGCCGGCCGGCACCCTGCCCGACGGCACCTGGCTGGTCGCCGAGCCGATCGAAGCGCCGGGGCGCCGCAGCTTCGGCCGCGTCGCCGCCGACGGCAGGTTCGCGCTGCCGGCGCCGGCCGCCGCGGGCCAACGCTTCGCGCTGCGCGCTCTGCACCCCGACTGGCGGTTGTTCTGCAGCGGCGCCGAGGCCGGCGGCGTCTGGTGGTACGACACGGTCGACCCCGAGCACGAACGCGAACTGGCGCTGGCGCCGGCGCAGCGCGTGCGCGTGCGCGTGCAGCGGCACGACGGCACACCGGCTGCGGGCTGCCGGGTGCACCTGATTCGCGGCGATGCGTGGTCGCCGGCCTTCAGCGAGCTGCCCGAGCACGAGCAGGTGGAGTCGATCGCGATCGGCTGGACCGGCACCGACGGCGCGCTCGAACTGCACGGCCTGAACCTCCCCGACGACGTCGAACTGCACTGCGTCGCGGAGGGCGCCGACGGCTACGCCGTGCACACGTTGCGCACCGCCGCGGAGCCGCGCCTCGACCTCGGTTCGCTGCGGCTCGATCCCGGCGCGGCGCTCGAGGTCCGGCTGGTCGGTGACGCCACCCATCCGGTGGCGGGTGCGGTCGCCAGGGTCATGGACAACGGCCGGGGTCCGAACCGGATCCGGACGCTGGTCTGCGATCGTGACGGGCGCGCTCGCATCACCGGCCTCCCGCCCGGCAACTACCTGGTCATGGGCAACGGCGGAGCCGAGACCGTCGGCCTGGGGCCCGGCGCCGTGCGGGTCGTCGAACTGGCGCCACGCGGCAACTGACCGGTCCGGCTCACTCGGCGTAGCTGCCCATCAGGTACTTCGGTTCGAGCTCGGCGGCCGTCGCCGCCAGCAGCGGCAGCTCGGCGCGGAACAGGTCGCGCGCCGCGACGCCGGTGGCGACCAACAGGGCCGCGCCGGTCGCGCGCAGTGCGTCGCCGTGCTGCGCCGCAACCGCGGCCGGCACGACGAACGTGTCGCCGGCCGCGGCGCGGGCGAGCACCTCGCCGAGCGGCAGCGCCGTCGGCGCCTCGAGCACGCCGAGGCCGGGCGTCGCCGCCAGCAGTGCGGTGTGGAACCGTTCGCGGCGCGCGTCGAGCAGCGGCCGCAGCCGGGTACCCGCGCCGAGCGCCGCGGTCGCCAGCAGCGACAGGCTGTCGGTCGCCAGCACCGGCACGCCGCCGAACCGCTGCAGGAAGCGCACGAACGTCACCGCGACGCGCAGACCGGTGTACGACCCCGGGCCGAGGTCGAGGCGCAGTTCGGTCAGGTCCGCCGGCCGCACGCCGTGCGCGCGGCACACCGCGTCGACGAGCGCGGCGAGGTCGCCGCGCTGGCCGGCCGGCGACCGCGCCTCGTGCACGGCGCCGCGCAGCCGCAACGCGCACGAAAACGGCGCGTCGCCGGTCACGTTGCTGCCGGACAGCGCCAGCACGGTGCCGGCCGTCACGCGCCGAGCTCCGCGCGCACGACGGCCGCGAGTTCGCGGCACAGGCGTTCGCACAGCGCCGCGTCGGCGGCCTCGATCATCACGCGGCACTTCGGTTCGGTGCCCGAGTAGCGCAGCAGCAGGCGGCCGTCGGCGCCGAGCGTGCGCTCGACCTCGGCGACCTTGGCCGCGATCGCCGGCACCGTCGCCAGGTCGGGCTTGCGTGCGACCGGCACGTTGACGAGCTGCTGCGGGTAGCTGCGGAAGCCGGCGAACAGCGCCGCGATGCCGGCCGGCGCGTCGAGTGCCAGGATGCGCAGCCCGGTGTAGAGCCCGTCGCCGACCAGGTCGTGGTCCGCGAACAGCACGTGCCCCGACTGTTCGCCGCCGATCGCGGCGCCGCGCTGCTGCATGGCCTCGAACACGTGGCGGTCACCGACTGGCGTCACGCACAGTTCGATGCCGGCCTCGCGCAGCGAGCGGTGCAGACCGAGGTTGCTCATCACCGTGGCGACGACGACCGGGCCCGGCAGCGCGTGCGCGGCATGCAGCGTGCGGCCGAACAGGCTCAGCACCGCGTCGCCGTCCCGCACGGTGCCGAGTTCGTCGACGAAGATGCCGCGGTCGCCGTCGCCGTCGAGGCAGATGCCGAAGTCGGCGCGGTGCTCGAGCACGGCCGCCCGCAGCACCTCGGGATGCAGCGCGCCCACGCCGTCGTTGATGTTGAAGCCGTCGGGCTCGCAGGCGACCTCGACCACCTCGGCGCCGAACGCGCGCAACAGCCGCGGCGCCAGCTCGGCGCCGCCGCCGTTCGCGGCGTCGATGCAGACCTTGCGGCCGGTCAGGTCCAGCGACGGGAACCGCTCCGCCAGCAGTTCTTCGTACTTGCCGAGCAGGTCGACGCGGTCGCGCACGCGCGGCGCGCGCAGCTCGGCGGGCCGCAGCTGCACCGCGAGGTCCGCGATCTCGGTCTCGACCGCGGCCGGCAGCTTGGTGCCGTCGGCGGCGAAGATCTTGACCCCGTTGTCGTGCGCGGGATTGTGCGACGCGCTGATCATCACGCCGGCGTCGAACGGCTGCGATCGGGTCAGGTAGGCGAGCGCCGGCGTCGTGCACAGACCGACGTCGGCGAGGCTGACCTCGCTGGCCGACAGCCCCTGGCCGAGCGCCTCGAGGATCCACGGCGCCGACTCGCGGCCGTCGTTGCCGACCAGCACGCGCTTCTGGGCCGCGCCACGGCCCTGCAGCACGACGCCCAGCGCGGCGCCGACGCGGCGCAACGTCTCGGGGTCCATCGGCGGTTCGCCGGCGCGGCTGCGCAGTCCGTCGGTGCCGAACCTCGGCCGTTCGATCGTGCTCATTGCCGACGCAGCGTGACCGATACGCCTTCGTCGAGCAAGCGCTCGGTGTGGTCGACGGTCAGCTGGGCGGTCTCGAGCACCATCAGCCGCGCTTCCTGCTGCAGCTCCGCCTTGGGCGCCGCCCCGGGCTCCGGTTTCGGCAGCACGACCAGCAGCCGCAGGTTCTCGGCGGCCCACTGCTGGCGGCGCGGGTGGTCCTCGAACGCCAACAGCTGCGTGCGCAGCTGGCCGCCGACGCGCACGCGCACCAGCAGCGTGTCGCGCTCGGGCTTGTAGGTGCCGCGCTGCGCCGCCGGCAGCGACTTGTCGTCGACCAGGAGCGGCAGCTCGAACTGGAACGTCTCCAGCACCGGCAGCAGCTGGAACGTCACGGTCGGCCGTTCGTCGAGCTGCAGGCCGAGCTCCTTGCCGAGCGCCAGCTCGACCGTCGCCGCGACCTGGCGTTCGCTGTTGCCGACCGGGCGCACGCGCGCCACCAGCGGTTTGTCGCCGGGCTGCCGCAGCCGCGCGATCGCGCCGGCCGGCCCGAGCACGACCGCTTCGGGCGGCTGGAACTCGGCGGTGTCGAACCGCAGCCGGCGCCGCGTCTCGGCGTCGGCCACCTCGACCGCGACGTTCTCGTCGATGCCGAGCCGCAGCGTCTGGTTCTCGACGCGTTCGACCTCGAGCCGCACGCGCGCGTGGTCGAGGAACTCGATGTTGAGGCCCTGCAGTGCGCGCACGTCCGGGCGGATGTCGGCGGCCGTGAACTCGACCTCGCGGCGCGAAGCCCAGTCGAGGCCGGTGAAGCTGGTGATCTGCAGGTCGATCGGATCGTCGCCGAGTGCGTCGACCTTGAAGCTGGAGCCGCTGACGCGCACGCGCAGGTTCTGCACCTCGGCGTCACCGACCAGGAACCGACGGCCGATCACGCGCTCGGTCGGCAGCACGACCTTGAGCCGGTTGACCTGCCCGTCGACGCCCTCGCTGCTGCTGGCGCCCCAGGTCAGCGTCAGCGTGCGATCGATCGAACTGCGGATCTGCAGGTTGATCAGGAACCAGAGGCCGAACGCGAGCCCGAGCGCGATCAGCTTGCGGTACGGGTCGGCGACGATCGCCGCCAGCATCGCGCGCACCCGGATCCGCGGCCACTTCACGCGGCCTGCCTCCGGCCGAGCAGGTCCTCGAGCTGCTGCTCGAGCTGCTCCAGCGTCAGATCGAAGTTGAGCTTGCCGCCCTGTGCGGTCGAGATCTTGCCGGTCTCCTCGCTGACGACCAGCACCAGCGCGTCGGTCTCCTCGCTGAGGCCGAGCGCCGCGCGGTGGCGCGTGCCGAGCCGCTTGTCGACCTCGGGGTTCTGGCTGAGCGGGAACAGGCACGAGGCCGCGACGATGCGATCGTTGCGCACGACGACGCCGCCGTCGTGCAGCGCGCTCTTCGGGAAGAAGATCGACTCGATCAGGTAGCTGTTCAGCTCGGCGTCGATCGTGATGCCGTTCTCGGTCAGCTCCGACAGCGAGGCCTCGCGCTCGATCGCGATCAGCGCGCCGATGCGTTCCTTGCTCATGCGCGCGATCGCGCGCAACAGCCGCGGCACGATCTTGCCGTCGTTGCGGAAGAAGCGACCGAAGATCGGCGCGTCACCGAGGTGCACGATCGCGCGGCGGATCTCCGGGTGGAACACGACGACGAGGCCCAGCACCACCGACGGCGCCACCGCCGAGAACAGCCAGCCGAGCCGTTCGAGTTCGAGCGCCTGGATCAGCAGCACGAACGCGACCAGGCCCGTGCCGAGCAGCACCGCGAGCCCGCGCAGCACGCCGGAGCCGCGGGTTTCACCGAGGAACCGCAGCACCGCGTAGATCATCGCGGCGAACACGGCCACCTCGATCAGCATCTTCAGGATGCCGACCGCGTCGTCGAGCTGGCCGTCGACGACGGCTGGCAGGACGGCGATCGAGGCTGTGGCGGACATCGAGGGCGGCGGCGAGCGGGTCGGTGGCGAGAGCGGGGCGGGAAGCGGCGGCGACGTCAGGCCCCCGAGAGCCCGACGTCGGGTTTGTGTTCCGTCGAGCCGTCGGCCGGCGACCACGTGCTGGCCTCGCCGCGCTTCTGCGCGCGTTCGACGGCCGGCCGCAGGCGCAGCTGCGCCTGCCGGAACTCCTCGAGGTCGTCGCCGCGTAGCACCGCGGCGATCTCGTCGCCCGACAGCGTCTCGTGCTTCAGCAGCGCCTGCGCGACCGCGTCGAGCCCCTTGCGGTGCTCGCGCAGCAGCGCGGTCACGGCCTGGTACTGCTCGTCGACGATGCGCTTGACCTCTTCGTCGATCAGCTCGAGCGTGCGTTCGCTGACCGTCGCGGCGACGCGGAACTCGCGGCCCAGGAACGGATTCTCGTCGTCGGCCGTGTACTTGATCGGACCGACCTTGGCGCTCATGCCGAGCTCGCAGACCATGACCCGCGCCAGGTTGCTGGCCTGCTCGATGTCGTTCTGCGCGCCGGCCGACACGTCGCCGAACACGATCTCCTCGGCGACGCGGCCGCCGAAGCACACCGCGATGCGGCCGAGCAGCTTCCGGCGCCAGTGGTTGTAGTCGTCCTTCTCGGGCAGCGACAGCGTCGCGCCGAGCGCGCGGCCGCGCGAGACGATCGTGACCTTGTGCACCGGATCCTGGTCCGGCGTCTTGATCGAGACGATCGCGTGGCCGGCCTCGTGGTAGGCGGTGACCTTCTTGTCCTCTTCCTCGATCGCGCGGCTGCGCTTCTCGCGGCCCCAGCGCACGCGGTCGCGCGCCTCCTCGAGGTCGGCCAGGTCGACCGCGTCCTTGTTCTTCATCGCCGCGAGGATCGCGGCCTCGTTGATCACGGCGGCCAGCTCGGCGCCCGAGAAGCCCGCGGTCGCCTTCGCGATCACGCCGAGTTCGACGTAGCCGGCGAGCTTCACCTTGCGCGCGTGCACCTTCAGGATCGCTTCGCGACCCTTGACGTCCGGCCGGTCGATCACGACCTGGCGGTCGAAACGACCCGGCCGCAGCAGCGCCGGGTCCAGCACGTCGGGGCGGTTCGTCGCACCGACCAGGATGATGCCCTTGTCGGAGTCGAAGCCGTCCATCTCGACCAGGATCGCGTTCAGCGTCTGCTCGCGTTCGTCGTGGCCGCCGCCCATGCCGGTGCCGCGCTTGCGGCCGACGGCGTCGATCTCGTCGAGGAACACGATGCACGGGCTCGCCTCGCGCGCCTGCTTGAACAGGTCGCGCACGCGGCTGGCGCCGACGCCGACGAACATCTCGACGAAGTCCGACCCGGAGATCGAGAAGAACGGCACCTCGGCCTCGCCGGCGATCGCCTTCGCCAGCAGCGTCTTGCCGGTGCCGGGCGAGCCGACCAGCAGCACGCCGCGCGGGATCGAGCCGCCGAGCCGCGCGAACTTCGCCGGGTTCTTC
>JAEUHR010000033.1 GCA_016794425.1 Planctomycetota bacterium | reverse complement strand
CGACGGCAAGGCGATCCGCGTCTCGGACGTGACGCGGCTGTCCATCGCGGCCGACCCGCCGGGCCGGCGCTGATCGAACACTCGGGGAAGTCGGGGGCGCGGTGCGCGACGCAAGAGGGGCTCGCGCACCGCGCTGTTTCGCGTACGGACGGTGGTGCTCCGGCGCGGGTAGCATCCCGTCGCATGGTGCCCGCCGCTTCGTTCCGGGTCCGGCTGGCGAGTGCCGCCGACGTCGACGCGTTCGTCGCGCAGCGGCTCGAGCTGTTCGCCGAAGCACACGGACTCGACGTGGGTCCCGAACGCGAACGGCTGGCCGCCGGCAACCGCGCAGCGTTCGCGAGCCTGGTCGGCGGGCCCGGCACCTGGGTCTGGCTGGCCGAGGAGCGCGGCGGCGCGGTGGTCGGATCGGCGGCGCTGCACTCGTTCGCGCGGTTCCCGTCGCACTCGAACCCGTGCGCCGCCGAGGGCTACGTGTCGCACGTCTACGTCGCGCCGGCGCACCGCCGCCGCGGCATCGGCTCGGCGCTGGTCGACGCGATCGCCTCGCAGGCGCGCCGTGAAGGCCTGTTCCGCGTGCGGTTGCACGCGACCGAGCCGGGCCGAGCGCTCTACGAGACTTGCGGATTCCGCCTGCGGTCGAACGACATGGAGCTGCGGCTCTGAGCGGCGGGAGGGGGCTTGCGAGCGGCCACGGTCCTGCGCGTGCGATCCGTCCGGGCTTCGGCGAAGCTCGACCGAGCGGCCGGAGGTGCGGTCGCCGAAGTGTCTGAAATCGGCGATTCCCGGTCGCGGAAGATTTTTCCGGCTAATAGCTTGATGCGCCGGAAAAATCGGGCATTTGTCGTTCCAGCGGACAACAAATGGCTTGGTGGGATGGCATCCGTGAGGACGCTCCTGGCGCCCTCGTCCGAACCACGGACGGTGCGATGGCCTTCGTGCCGGAGGCTCTCCCCGTCGGGCTCGACCTTCCGCCCGATGTCCACCGTCTCGTGGGCACGGCCCGCGACCGGCTCGGCCAGCTGAAGGGGATCGGCAGCCTGTGCCAGAACCCCGCGCTGTTCGTGCACGGACTGCAGACCAGAGAGGCTGCCGCCTCGAGCCGCATCGAAGGAACGCGAACGACGAACGAGGAGGCGCTCGCCAGCCAGGTCGCTGCCATCGAGATCCCCAACGAGTCTGACGCGAACGAGGTCGCCAACTACGTCAAGGCGCTCCGGCAAGGCGTGGCCGCACTCTCGCACGGACGTCGGATCAACACGGCGATGATCAAGGCGCTGCACCAGACCCTCCTGGCCGGCGTGCGTGGCGAGCAGAGTGCCGCAGGCAAGGTCCGCGAAGTGCAGAACTACGTCAGCGGTGAGGGCGACGGAATCCTCCAGGCGCGCTTCGTTCCGCCACCGCCACTCAAGGTGGTGGAATGCCTGGAGGGCTTGCAGCGGTACCTCGACACGCCGTCGCCGGACGACCCGATCGTTCGAGCAGCCTTGGTCCACTACCAGTTCGAGACGATCCACCCGTTCGAAGACGGGAATGGCCGCATCGGCCGGGCCCTCATCGCCCTGCAGACCATTCAAGAAGGCCTGCAGCAACAACCCCTCCTCTTCATCTCCTCCGGCATCGAGGCGAAGAAACGCCAATACTGCGATCGCCTGCTGGCGGTCAGCAAGCGCGGCGAGTTCAGCCAGTGGGTGGCATTCTTCGCGCAGGCGATGATCGTCGCTGCGGAGGACACTGCCGCCAAGATCCACCGCATCGTCGACACCATGCGGAGCTACCGCGTGAAGCTGCGGCACTGCAATACGCCGCATCCGGCCAACCTCCTGACCAAGCTCGAGGAGTACCCGTTCGTGACCGTCAAGGCCGCGCGCGACTTCCTCGGCATCAGCGGGGCCGCGACCGCCGATGCGATCGAAGTCCTCGAACAACACGGCATCCTGGAGCGCGCCAAGTTCAAGATCCGGCAGCGCGGCCGCGGTCGACCACCCGTGCTCTACCTCTGCCCCGAGATCCTCGCGATCCTCAGCTGATCGGTGAGCCGGACCGACGGCGATGACCGGATCGCGCCGAGATCCCCGCGTTTCGCTCGCGTCGGCCTCGGCGGCACTGCCCGGTCTCCAGCCGCCCTGAACGCCCGCTGCTCCCTGGCGTCGCCGGCGGTTCGGGGCACACTGCCCTCTTGCGCATCCTGCACACCGCTGACTGGCACCTCGGGCACACGCTGCGCGGCCATTCGCGGCACGCCGAGCACGCGCACTTCCTGCGCTGGCTGGTCGCAACCGTCGTCGAACGCGAGGTCGATGCGCTGCTGCTCGCCGGCGACGTGTTCGACAGCGCGAACCCGCCGGCGCCGGCGTGGCGGCTCTGGTTCGGGTTCCTCGGCGAACTGAAGCGCGCGCGGCCGTCGCTGCAGGTCGTCGTGATCGCCGGCAACCACGACTCGGCGGCGCGGCTCGAAGCGCCGCAGGACCTGCTGGCGGCGTTCGACGTGCGCATCGTCGGGGCGATCGCCCGCGGTGCCGACGGACGGCTCGGTGTCGACGACCTGCTGGTGCCGTTGCGCGGCCGCGACGGCGCGGTGGCGGCGTGGTGCGCGGCGATCCCGTTCCTGCGCAGCAGCGACGTGCTGGCGCTGGTGCCACCGCCCCTGCCGGCCGACGCGCCGCCGCCCGCGGGCCTGCCGGCGGCCGGCGACTTCGTGCTGCCGCGGCCGGTCGTCGACGCGCCGACCGTAGCGGAAGGCGACCCGCTGCTCGATGGCATGCGGACGCTGCACGCGGAACTGTTCGCGGCGGCGCGCGCGCGGCGGCTACCCGGCCAGGCGTTGGTTGCGCTGGCGCACGGCTACCTGGTCGGCGGCGCGCTCAGCGAACTCAGCGAACGCAAGGTGCTCGGCGGCAACCAGCACGCGCTACCGCTGGACCTGTTCCCCGACGAGTGCGCCTACGTGGCGCTCGGCCACCTGCACCGGCCGCAGCAGCTCGCCGGCCGCGAGCACGTGCGCTACAGCGGCTCGCCGATCCCGCTGTCGATGCCCGAACGCGAACACGCGCACCACGTCGTGTTCGTCGACCTCGCCGGCGAACGGCTGCAGAAGGTGTGGTCGCTGCGCGTGCCGCGGCTGGTGCCGCTGGTGCGTGTGCCCGAACGCGGCGCGCTGGCGCCGGACGCGGCGCTGGCGGCGATCGACGCGCTGCCGCCGCGCGACCCGAGCCACGACGACGAACTGCGGCCGCTGGTCGAAGTCGCGGTGCGGCTCGAGCAGCCGGCGCCGGGCATCGGCGAACGGATCGCGCAGCGCATCGCCGACCGCGACGTACGGCTGGTCCGCGTCGAGGTCGAGCTGACCGGCGACGGTGCGCCGGCGGGTGCCTTGCCCCGCGGCACCGAGCTGACGTCGCTGTCGCCCGAGCAGGTGTTCGCGCGCCGCTACGCCCGCGACCATCGCGGCGAGGTGCCGCCGGCGCTGCTGGCGGCGTTCCGGCAGCTGCTCGACGAGGTCGAGCACGGCGGTGGCACGTGAGGATCCTGGCGATCCGCGGCCAGAACCTCGCCAGCCTGGCGCGGTCGTTCGAGGTCGACCTCGAGCACGGCCCGCTGCGCCACGCGGGGCTGTTCGCGATCACCGGTCCGGTCGGCGCCGGCAAGAGCACGCTGCTCGACGCGCTGTGCCTGGCGCTGTTCGACCGCACGCCGCGGCTGTCGAACCGCGGCGGCGTGCCGGTCGGCGACGACGCGGCCGGCCGCGACGAATGGCTGCGCAGCAACGACGTGCGCACGCTGCTGCGGCGCGACGCGACCGATGGCTTCGCCGAAGCCGATTTCACGGGCCGCGACGGCCGCCGCTACCGGGCGCGCTGGTCGGTGCGGCGGGCGCGGCGCAAGGCGGACGGCCGCGTGCAGGACCAGGAGATGGCGCTGGTCGACCTCGACCGCAACGTCGTCGTCGCCGGCGGCCGCAAGACCGAGGTGCTGGCGGCGATCGAACAGCGGCTCGGCCTCGACTTCGGCCAGTTCTGCCGATCGGTGCTGCTGGCGCAGGGCGAGTTCGCGGCGTTCCTGCACGCGAGCGCCGACGAACGGGCGCGCCTGCTCGAGAACCTGACCGGTGCCGACGTCTACCGCAAGCTGTCGCGCGCGGCCCATGCGCGGCGCAAGCAGGCCGCGGCGCGCGTCGAGGTGCTGCAGGCGCAGATCGACGGGCAGGCGCTGCTCGAGCCCGGGGCGCGCGCCGCGCTCGAGGGCGAGCACGTGGCGCTGGTGGCCGAGGTGGCGACCTGTGCGACCGTAGTCGAGGTCGCGCAGCGCTACGTGACCTGGTACGCGACCGCGGCCGAACGGCTGCACGACGAGGCGCGGGCGACCGTCGAGCTGAACGCCGCGATCGAACAGAACGCGGCGGCGGCGCCGTGCCGGGCGCGGTTGCAGCGGCTGCAGCAGGCGGCGGGGCTGCAGGCACCGTGGCAGCGCGCGCAGCAGAAGCGGCACGCGGCGGGCGTCGCGGGTGCGGCGGTGGCAGCCGCCGGGCGCGGCCTCGCGGCGGCGGCGGCCGAGGCCGACCGGGCGCGCGCGGCGCTGGCGCCGGCGCTGGTGGCGGCGTTCGGCAGCGGCGCCGAGGCGGTGCCCGTGCCGCCGGTCGTGCGCGAGTTCGCGCGGCACGAGCCATTGCTGCAGCGCCGCGTCGATGCGGCGACCGAACTCGCCGCGTTGCTGCAGCGCCTGCCCGAGCGCGCCGCGGCGCGGCAGGCGGCCGAAGCGGCGGTGGCGGCAGCGACCGCGGCGACTGCCGCGGCGGCGGCGCGACAGCAACAGGCGGCCGAAGCCGTGCGGCGGGCCGGGGCGGCACTCGCCGAACCGGCGTTGGCCGAGCGGGCGGCCCGGCGGCGGCGCGGGGCGCTGCAGCGCGAGGCGCTGCAGCGCGTGCAGCGCGCGCTCGACGAGGCCTGCGCGGCGGCGGCCGCGGCGGGTGCGGCCGACGAACGGCTGGCGTCGCAGGCGGCCGCGCGCGAACGGCTGGCGCAGGCGTTCCCGGCGCTGGTCGCGGCGCGCGAAGCGGCGGCGGCGGCGCTGCGCACGGCGCGCGGCGAACTCGACCACGCACGCGCGATCGCCGGCCTCGGCGGCCTGCGGTCGCAGTTGGTCGACGGTGCCCCGTGTCCGCTGTGCGGCGCGCACGAGCATCCGGCGGCCGGGGCGCCGCTGCCGGACGTCGCGGCCGCCGAAGCGGCGACGGCGGCGGCGCAGC
Source organism: Planctomycetota bacterium (assembly GCA_016794425.1). Taxonomy (GTDB): domain Bacteria; phylum Planctomycetota; class UBA1135; order UBA1135; family UBA2386; genus JAEUHS01. The sequence goes on along the minus strand of JAEUHR010000033.1, from coordinate 29,521 downwards.
GGGCGTTCGACGCGGCGGTCGCGGCCGCGGCCGAGGCGGAAGCGCAGCGGCGGCAGGCCGAGGCTGCGTGGACCGCGGTTCTGCGCGAGGCGGAGCGGCTGCGCGGCGTCGCGCGGCAGACGGACGCGGCGCTGCGCCAGGCGGTGACCGACGACGAGGAACTCGCGGCGGCGCCGACGCTCGACGGGCTGCGCGAGCTGCTCGGACCGCGCGCGGTGGCAGCGGCGGCGGCGGAACGGGAACTCGACGCGCTCGACGAGAGTGCGCGCGAGCTGGCGACGGTGCACACGGCGGCGGTGGCCGCCGCCGCCGAGGCCAACGATCGGCTGCTCGCCGCGCGCACGTCGGAGCAGCGCGCCGAGCGCACTGCGGCCGAGGCGGCCGCGGCGCTGGCGCAGGCCGAGGCCCGCGTCGAGGGCCTGCGCCGCGTGCTGGTCGACCAGGCGCTGGCGCTGGCGGCTGCGTTCGGCACGGTCGACGACTGGCAGCAGCGGTCGGTGGCCGGCGGCGCGGCGTGGCTCGCCGCGGTGCACCGGGCTCACGAACTCGATCGCCGCGTGTTCGAGGCCGAGCAGGTGGTGGCGCAGGCGCAGCAGCAGCAAGCCGACGCCGTGGCCTCGGCGCAGCGGGCCGCGGCGGCGGCCGACGACGAGGCGGCGGCGCTGGCGCAGGCGGCAGCGGCGGTGGGCGTGTCGCCCGACGACATCGCCGACGCGGTGCGGCTCGGGCCGCGCGAACTCGCAGACGAGGCGGCCGCGCTCGACGCATTGCAGCGCACCGTCGACAGCCGTCGTGCGGTGCTGCAGGAGCGCGTCGAACAGCGCAAGAAGCACGAAGCGCGCGAGCGCCCGTCGCTCGACGAGGCCGATGCGCGCGCCGCACTCGAGCTCGCGCGAACGCGCCAGCGTGAGGCCGAGGAGCGCCGCAGCGAGCTGAGCGGCCGACTCGCCGTCGACGACCACACGCGGCGCCAGCGCGCCGAGATCGCGCCGCGACTCGAGGCGGCGGCGGCGGCGCTGGTCACCTGGCAGGCGCTCGACGAACTGATCGGCAGCAGCGACGGCGATGCGTTCGTCGTGTTCGCGCAGGGGCTGACGCTCGACCTGCTGCTGATCGAGGCGAACGCGCGCCTCGCCGAACTGGCGCGACGCTACCGGCTCGAACGCAATCCCGGGGGCGAGATGGACTTCGTCGTCGTCGACCTCGATCTCGGCGGCAGCCGCCGCGGCCTGCGCACGCTGTCGGGGGGCGAGACGTTCCTGGTGTCGCTGGCGCTCGCGCTGGCGCTCGCGACGCTCGCGGCGCCGCGGTCGCGCGTCGAGACGCTGTTCCTCGACGAGGGCTTCGGCACGCTCGATGCGCAGCACCTCGAGACCGCGCTCGGCGCGCTGGACGCGCTGCAGGCGATGGGCTGCCAGGTCGGCGTGATCTCGCACGTCGAGGGCATCGCCGAACGCATCGGCGCCGTGGTCGATGTCGTGCCGACCGGCGGCGGCCGCAGCCGTGTCGTCGCGCGCAGCCGCTGAATGGCCGCGTACGACCGCGATCGTCGCCGGGACGGGCGTTTCGCGGCAGTCGTTGGCGCCGGCGCGGCGTGCCGTCGCTAAGGTTCGTCCGCGATGGAACCAGCTCCCCGTGCGCGCGGCCTGTCCCTGCCGACGCGGATCCTGCTCGGCCTCGTCGTCGGTGCGGCGGTCGGCGTGACGCTGAACGTGCTCTACGCGCCGCCGCTCGGTGCCGAGAAGTCGCCGACGTGGCTGCGGATCGAAGACTGGGCCGACACGGTCGTGCGGCCGCTCGGCAACGTGTTCTTGAGCCTGTTGTTCATGGTCGTCGTGCCGGTCGTGTTCAGCTCGCTGTTCCTCGGCGTCAGCGGCCTCGGCAGCGTGCAGAAGCTCGGCCAGCTCGGCAGCCGCACGCTGGCGTGGTTTCTCGGCACGACCGCGGCCGCTGCGATGATCGGCATCGGCCTGGTGTCGCTGGTCGAGCCGGGGCGGCGCGTCACGCCCGAGGTCGCGGCGCAGATCAAGGCGCAGTACCTCGGCGAGGCGCAGACCCGCATTGCGCAGAGCGCGCAGGCCAAGGGCTGGCTCGAGATGCTGGTCGACATCGTGCCGCGCAACGTCGTCGGTGCCGCGGCCGACAACACGAAGGTGCTCGGGCTGATCTTCTTCGCGCTGGTGCTCGGCGCCGCCTCGATGCGGCTCGCGCCGGACCGCACGCGCGTGCTGCGCGAACTGCTCGAGGGCGTCTACGAACTGTGCGTCAAGGTGCTGAACTGGGTCATGGAGCTGGCGCCGTACGGCGTCGCCTGCCTGATCTTCCACGCCACCGCGAAGCTCGGCTTCGACGTGATGAAGCTGGTCGGCTGGTACTTCCTGACCGCAATGGGCGGACTCGTGCTCTACCAGTTGGTGGTGGTCACGCTGCTGGCCAAGGTGTTCGCCGGCCTGTCGCCGCGGCGCTTCTACGCGGGCAGCCGGGCGCTGCTGGTCACCGCGTTTTCGACGTCGTCGTCGAACGCGACGATGCCGACCACGATCCGCACCGCGGTCGACGAGTTCGGCGCGCCGAAGGAGATCGCGGGCTTCGTGATGCCGCTCGGCGCGACGATGAACATGAACGGCACCGCGCTGTTCGAGGGCGTCTCGGTGCTGTTCCTGGCGCAGGTCTACGGCGTCGAACTCGGGCTCGGCGCGCAGGCGCTGGTGGTCGGCATGGCGGTGCTGACGGCGATCGGTGCCGCCGGTGTGCCCGGCGGCTCGATCCCGCTGCTCGCGGTCGTGCTGACGCAGGTCGGCGTGCCGCCGGAGATGCTGGCGCTGATCCTCGGCGTCGACCGGCTCGTCGACATGACGCGCACGATCCCGAACGTCACCAGCGACCTGGTTTGCAGCCTCTGGCTGTCGCGCCGCGAAGGCCACGCGCTCAGGACCTGACCGCGCAAGCGAACTCGGGCTGGTCGATCACGTAGCCCATCACGCGCACGCCGTCGGGCACGACCGGCACCAGCAAGAGGCCCGTGCAGCGGTAGCGCACCAAGAGCCGCGGCAGGGCGTGCGCATGGCCGGGTGTGAAGCCAGCGTGGGGCCCCGGTGCCCGATGGCCCGGCGTGAACAGGTGCCAGTGCGGCCACGTCGGCGCTCCTGCGCAGCCCATCGGCAGCGGGCTCGCGGTGATGCTGGCGGCCACCGGCGTCGAGCCGAAGTCGGGGCAGCCACCCTGCGCCACCGCGACCGGCGCGAGCAGGCTCGATCCGATCAGCGCGGCCAGGATCCGGCGGAAGGCGCGCGCGGCGCGCCGGCGGTGCGTTCGTGTCTCCATGCCCCTAGGCACGAGACACCCGGAAAAAGCGGCACGAATACCGATCGGCGAGCGGGCGAGGTGCGCTGCGCCTCGATCCCCCGTGCCGTCGTGGCGGCGGCGAACCCGCCTGCAGGCCGTGGGGCTACCGCGTCAGGCTCGGGCCGCGGCGGTTGCGATCGGCGAGGGCCGGGGGTCGCCGACCGCCGGCTGGGCAGGCCTGGCCTCGGGAGCGGGCGCTGGTGGCGGCGTGCTGCAACGGCGGGATGGCAGCCCGCGGCGCGGGCGGCCGATGCTCGCCAGCGTCGTCATGAGGTGGGCGACTTCGGCGTCGGTCGCGCCGTCGACACGCTGCAGCAGGTCGTTGCTGGTGAGGATGCCGATCACCCGGCCCTGTTCGTCGAGCACCGGGAGGCGATGGACGGCATGGTGCCGCATCGCCAGCTCGGCGTCGGACAGGGAGTCCTCCGGCCGCACGTTGGCGGGATCGATGGCCATCGACTCGAGCACCAGGAGGTCGGCGAGGGGTCTGCCGGACGTGTATGCGGCCATGCATATGTCCCGATCGGTGATCATGCCGTGCAGGTGCCCGTGTTCGCCGACCACGGGCAAGCAACCACAATCGTGATCCCAGAGCAATCTGGCTGCGTGCTCCAAGGTGTCGTCGCGGCGACAGGTGAAAACTACGTGGGTCATCCGGTCGACTACGTTCATGGTGGCTCCGATGCTCATTGCTATGTGGATCGCTCGGGTCCCGATGGCCGAGGGCGATGTCCTCGACGCTGAAACACTGCCCCATAGTGCTCCGCCAGCCGATGACCATGGCAATTGTCGCATCCGTCACGCCGACGGCGATTGCCTGATACCGAGGCTTCACATGCTTCGGCCGGGCGGTGCGCAGGGCACGGGTCGTTGCGGATCGTGTCCGATTGCTGCACTGGTCCCGTGGAGAACACCGTTCGCGGGACGGCGCATTGTGCGACGGCGTGTGAGTGACTACACTGCGGCGATGGTGCGCCCCGAGGAAGAAGATCTGGAGCAACTGCTGGCCGGCCTGGGCGGCGAGCAGCAGGTGCTGGCCAGGTGCGTCGCCGCGGGCGTTTCCCTGCAGTCCCTCGGCCGCCTTCGGGCTGGCATGGGCCATGCTACCGAGTTCCACACGGTGCACGCTCTCGCCCGCCTGCTGGGCGTGTCGGTCGCCCGAGTCGATCGGGCAGTGTCGGTGCGCCGCCAGCGCTCACTCAGGCAGTTCTGAGCTGCCGCGGGGGCGACGGCCTCGATCCGCCCCGTGCCTGGCCACTGCGAGCGACTTGAACTGCGGCTTGCGTACGAACACTTCGTCCTGTTCGGCCACGGGAGCGGCCTTGCCGTCCGCGCGCAGCTGCCGCCGCAATGCGCGTGCGGCCGTCTTGCAGCTGGCCTCGTCGCTCCATTCGCTGTGGATGCTGCGACGGAACGGGTGTCGAGTGCCCGGGAACATGAAGCGTGAGTGGACGACGTGCCATTGATCGGACGTCAATGCCGCGCTTCCCTTGCTGGTCTGCACCTCGGTGATCAAAGTCGATGCCTTGCCGTCGCGGTCGAATGGCGCGGCACGACGGATCGCAGGCCGGCCAGCGCGTGGAGGGGAACCGACTGCGAGGCTCGTGCGGCAGTGCCGTCCTGGACGCTTCGCAAGGTGGGGGGGCGACGGCGCGATCATCGGTGCCGCGAACCACACACCAATATGCAGCATAGTTCGCCCGCAGATCTTCGCCAGTGGTGAATCCGGATCCCCGCGGCGACACGGCCGGGCTGCGTTGCCATTCCGCGGGCGCCGGGTCGGGAGACCCGCCGTTGAGCCGCGGCCGCGCAGCGGCCGTCGGCTCCAACGCAGGCGGCCCCGCCGCCCTGATTCGCCCGTCGCTATTTGTGCTCGTCGAGCGCGGCCTTCTTGCCGGCGTCGTCGAGCGCGTCCCACTTCTTCTGGCACTTCTCGCAGCAGAAGCCGACCTTGCCGCCCGCGAAGTCGCTGGTCGGGCTGCTGGCGTCCAGCGGTTCGCCGGAGATCGCGCAGGTCGAGTTCAGCATGCCGGAATTGGCGGTCTGGGCCTGCTGGCTGCAGGCACCGAACAGGGAGACGGCGGCGAACACCGCCACGGCGCGGACGAAGCTCTTCATGGGGCGGGATTGTGCGCCCGCGCCGGCCGGCCGCGCAAGTCGCCGTCGGGGATTGACCGGTGGCACCGCGCCGGCGTTCCATCTCGGCATGCGTACCCTCTCCGTCGCGTTCGTCTCCTTGTTGGGCCTGCCGCTCGCTGCGCAGGCCAACGCCGTCCCCGGGACCGACATCGCCGTCTTCGACGTCAACGGACCCGGTGTGTTCGGCCGCACCGGTGCCGCCTACCCGAACGGCCTCGTCGGCATGGCGATCGGCCACTCGATGTGCAACCAAGGCACCGTGAACCTGCCGTGGTTCGGCACCTCGGGCGGCGTCATGGTCGAGACCTATCCGAAGATCGCGTTCCTGCTGGCGCGCGAGAGCAACGGCCGCATGGTGCAGATCAGCGGCAAGAGCTTCCTGAAGCACTCGCGCACCGCCTTCAACTTCAGCGGCACCAACCCGTGCGGCCCGTGCCAGTCCGGCCCGTCGCAGACGTTCCGCATGGGCTGCTACGACGTCTACAGCTCGGGCTTCAACGGCAGCCAGGGCAACCTGGGCCCGACCACCGAGATCAACCCGTGGCTCGGCTCGTGGAACCCGGTCGGCAGCTACTTCGACATCGGCGACCCGGCGCAGACGGGCTATCCGGCGGCGGCCGACGGCGTGCAATCGCTGAGCATCACCGGCTTCGGCAGCGTTAAGAACCGCATGCAGGTCCTCGAACAGGATCTCGTGACGCCGGGCACGATCTACGGCCAGAACCAGCTGGTGATCCTCGGTGAGCCGGTCGCCAACCGCGGCAACAACCAGATCTCGCGGCCGCTGTCGTTCACCTGGAGCGGTTCGTCGTGGTCGGTGGCGGTGACCGGCACGGCGTCGCAGGGCTCGGTGCTGACGCGCTGGACCGGCGCTACGACGGCGATGGCCGGCAACGGCAACGACGACGGCCGCTTCCTGGTCGCGGTCAAGGTGACCGGCCCGGTGAACGGCATGTGGCACTACGAGTACGCGGTGCAGAACGTCGACAACCACCGCGGCGGCGCCGTGTTCCGGATCCCGGTCTGCGCCGAGGCGCGGGTCGAGAACGTCGGCTTCCACGACATCGACAGCGACGCGCTGAACGACTGGACGCCGGTGCGCAACGGCGACGCGCTCGAGTTCCTGGCCGGCGCCAACAACCCGCTCGACTGGAACACGTTCTACAACGTCTGGTTCGACAGTGACGCGGCGCCGGCCGCCGGCCTGTTCGAGGTCGACGCGGCGCGGCCGGGTGCCGGCGCGCTGACGGTCGCGGTGCCCGCGCAGGTGCCGGGCCTGTTCAACGTCGCGTGGCTCGGTGCGGGCTGCGGCGCGCCGGCGCCGACGGTCGTCGCGACCGGCCAGCCGACGATCCCGAATGCCGCGTTCGGCGTCGAGTTCTCGGTCACGCCGGGCAACCTGGTGATCGCCGCGTTCGGCTTCGCCGGCGCCAACCTGCCGCTCGGCGGCGGTTGCTTCCAGTACCTCGACGGCAACCAGCTCGGCGTGGTCGAACTGCTGGTGCCGAACCCGGCCGACGGCAAGGCGCTGCGGCCGATCCCGCTGGCCGCCGGCATGACGCCGGTCGATTGGTTCTGCCAGGGCTTCGAGGTCGTCGACGGTGGTCCGCTGCTCGGCTTCCTGGCGCCGACCAACGGCCTGCAGCTGCGCGTCGGCGGCACCGGCTGCCCGTGAGCGCCGCGCGCTGGCGTCGGGTCCGGGGGTTTGCTTCACTGGCGCCATGGACCTGACGCCCGTCGAGCGCCGCAACCTGATGCGCTTCGTCTGTTCGTTCGCGTGGACCGACTTGCAGGTCACGCAGAAGGAGCGCGACCTGGTGATGCGCATCGCCGGCATGCTGCGCCTCGACGACACCGAGGTGCGGCAGGTCGCGGCCTGGCTGAAGACGCCGCCGCCGGTCGACGAAATCGATCCGACCGAGGTGCCGCGCGCGCACCGCCAGCTGTTCCTGGCGGCGGCCGAGAAGGTCGCGTTGGCCGACGGCCGCGTCGTGCCGGCCGAGCGCGACGCGCTGTCGCTGTTCCGCGAACTGCTCCGCTAGGCCCCGGGACTGGTGCTTTCCGTGGCACGGGTGGCGCGCACGCCGGACCGACCCGGGGCGCAGCGCCGTTCCGCGGCTCGATCCGCCGCCGTGCCACGGAAAGCACCAGTTGCCGGCGGTGGTCAGAAGTCGGGTCGGTAGCGGTCCCACATGCGCTCGACGAACGGCTGGAACGCCCGCGTCCAGGCGCCCGCCGGTTCGACCTGCGTGTAGCGGTCGACGTAGTCGAACAGCGCGTCGTGGCCCCATTCCTCGCGCAGGCCCATGATGCGCGCGGCCAGCACGAAGCCGAGCCACACGTTGGCGGTGCAGCAGCGCCGGTACGGATCGCCGGTCCACGACTTCTGGTCGAAGCGCGGGTCGTCGCCGTGCTGGTTGCCCCATTCGGCGAGGCCGGAGTCCTCGGGCCCGTAGCCGCCGTGGCCGCGGTTCCAGACGCCGGGTGCGGTCTCGGTCACGTAGAACGTCTGCACGTCCTCGGCGAACGCGCTGCCCTGTTCGCGCGCGAGCCGCAGCATCGCCTCGTCCTTCAGCAGCGCGCCGGCGAACAGGATCGGGAACTTGCGGCCGCTGCCGCTGCCGCCGTCGGCGACGAACCGGCCGCCGTGCTCGACGATGCCGTACAGGTCGATGCCGAGCTGCACGAGGCCGATCGCCAGCGGCCGCTTCTGCTCGGGCTCGAGGTCGAGCTGCAGCACGACCGCGGCGAGGCCGACCAGGTCGGCCATGTCGCGGCCGTAGTCGGGCATGTTGAGCCGCGGGTGCAGGTAGCGCCCGGTCCAGCCGCCGACGTGGTCGAGCCACGGCCGTTCGAAGCGCGGCGCGAGTTCGGCCGGGTCCGGTGACCCGGGCGGCGCCGGCAGCCGCGCGAGTCGACCCAGGTCGAGCTGGCCGGCGCGCCAGCGCGGGCGCTTGTCCTTGCCGCAGTACGGCGGGCGGAACGCGTCGTCGGCCGGCGGCGAGGCGACGCAGGTCAGCACCGCGCAGGTCTCGAGCTGCGGCAATTCGCCGGGCTGCGGATGGCTGATCGTCGACACCAGCGACATGCCGGGTTCGAGCCGCAGCGGGTGCGTGCGCGACAGGCCGAGGGCGCGGTTCTGCGCCGCATCGAAGCGGTTCTTGCCCTCGGCGCCGAACATCGCGCTGTCGTAGCCCTGCACGGTCGCGGTCGGGTCCGGATCGACCATCGACCCGTGCCGCACGCGGCCGCCGTCGGCGCCGCTCGCCGGTGCTACCGCGATGACGTGCACCGGCCCGACGACCCACCAGTCACCGTTGACGAACCGGCCGCAGCGCACCGCCTTCTCGAACGTCCAGGTGATGCCGAACCGCTCGACGGCAGCGAACGTCTGGCCGTCGCCGGCCGCGGTCTCGCCGGTGGCCACCGGTTCGGGCTGCTGGCCCAGCAGCACGCCGTCGCTGGTTGCGGTCGCGCTGCGGTTGCCGGCGATGTCGGTTGCGCGCACGCTGACGTAGAGCGCGAAGCCCATCGGCAGATCGAGTTCGTGCAGGCTGGCGCGCGTCGCGCCGCCGACCGACGTCCACGGCAGCACGTCGGTGCCGCCGGGGAAGCGGCCGACCGCCCATTCGTAGACGACCGGGAAGCCCTCGGGATCGGCGAACGCGTCCCAGTTTGCGAACAGCGACGAGCGCAGCTCCTGCTGGTCGACGTCGTCGGCGAGGCCGTCGCGCACCGGCGCCGTCGCCGGTGGTCCGTCCGGCGTCGCGTCCCGCCGGGCCGGCGCACCGGTGCAGGCCGCGAGCAGCGACAGGCACGCAGCGTGCAGGCGGAGCGTCGGGGCGGTGCGGCGACGGCGGATGCGCATCCGGAGAGCCTAGCCCCGGCCCGGCGCCATCCCAGCCTGGGCTGTTGGCCGGTGCGGACCCGCGGAATGCGGCCGTCGCCTCAGCCCGAACCCCGCGCGAGCCGAAAAACCCGACCGACTGCGTGGGGGCGAGGCTGCCGTGCCATCGGGTAAGCTGGTCGGCTCGACGAGCGACCCGACGCGTGGTCGCCAGCGCACCGTCCCGTGGACGGCACCGGAGAAACTGCGAGCATGACGAAGAACCTAGCCGACGACCTGCAGCGCACCGCGCGCCAGGCCCTGTCGAGCCTCAGCCCGGTTGCGCAGGGCGAGGAACCGGGTGGCCTGCCGTTCCGGCGCCTGCTGGCCGCGATGTTCCGCGCGCGCTACCTCGTGTTCGCGACGACTCTGTTCGGCCTCTTGATCGGGTCGTTCCTCGCGATCACGACGCCGAACACCTACAGCTCGGTCGGCAAGTTCCAGTTCACCGCGTCGGGCGCCGAGGCCCAGCTGGTCGACCCGTCGCGCGCGACCGCGCTGACGCAGGAGACGATCGGCAACACGGCGCCGCACATCCTGAACACCGACGACCTGCTGCTGCGCGTGATCCAGAAGCTCGGCGCCGACCGCATCCTGGCGCCGTACCAGCCGGGCACCGGCGTCGAGACCGGCGCGCGGGCCTGGTTCTACCAGGTGCAGCGCGACTGGAATGCGACCACCAGGGAAGCCACCGACGAAGAGGCGCTGAAGATGCTGCGCCGGTCGCTGATGATCGAGACGCCGCGCGGCCAGCCGGTGCTGGTGGCGACCTACACGGCGAACAGCCCCGAACTCGCGCAGGAGGTCCTGAAGACCTACATGACCGAGGCGGTGTTGTGGCACATCGAGCTGTACGACGACAAGCGCGCCTACGACGAGGCGCAGCAGGTGTTCGAGGACAGCAAGATCACGCTCGAGACCGCGCGGCGCGCGCTGCGCACGTTCCTCGACGAGAAGGCGCAGGTGCCGGACTTCGTGATCGAGAAGGCGTCGCTGGAGAAGGCGGCGTCGGACGCCGCCGAGAACCAGGCCGAGATGCGGCAGAAGCTCGAAGGCGCGCGGCGCGTGCTGGCCGAGATCCACCAGCGGCTCGAAGTCGACAAGTCGGTGAAGCCGACCAGGACGGAGCAGCGCCGCCAGATGGTCGGGAGTCTGGTGCAGCAGCAGCTCGAGACGAAGTACGGCGACGAACTGATCGCGCTGCTGAACCTCGAGGCCCTGTATCGCCAGAAGGACCACCCGGACATCGTTCGCAAGACCAAGGAGCTCGAGACGATCCGCGCGGCGATCCTGCGCGCGCAAGAGGACACGCGCAACGCACCGTTCGAGCAGGTCGAAGTCGACAATCCCGAGTACCTGCAGTACCTCACGGTGCGGCAGCGCGTGACCGTCGAGATGGTCGAGTTCGAGGCGCAGCTGAAGCTCGTCGACCAGGTCGCCGGCGACGCCCGCGCGAAGCTCAAGACGCTGCTCGACCTCGAGCCGGAGTATTCGCGCCTCAGTGAGAACCTCGACAAGGCCGCCGAACACGCCGGCTTCGCGCGCACCAAGTGGGAAGCCGCGCAGTCGAAGCGCGCGCTGGGCCAGGGCAACTTCAGCTCGCTGAAGCCGATCCAGCAGGCGTCGATGCCGCTCGAGAAGGAGGGCCCGAACCGGTCGAAGCTGCTGCTCGGCGGCCTGTTCGCCGGCCTGTTCGCCGGGCTCGCGATCGTGATCCTGCGCGCGCTGCCCGACAACGTCGTGCGCACGCGCGACGACCTCGAGCGCATCGAAGGGCTGGCCGTGATCGGCGTGATGCCGCGCCTCGACGGCAGCAACCTGCGCCGCCACATGTGGCTGCGCGAGCAGGGGTGGTGACCATGCGCGAGACCCTGCAGAAGCACCCGCCGAAGAGCCGCCGCAGCGAGGTCATCGCGACCGAGCTCGGTTACCTGTGGGCCAACCTGTTGCAGCGCGGCGTGCTCGACACGCATCGCTCGATCGGCTTCTGCGCGATCGGCGACGACGAAGGCTCGAACACGCTGGCCGCGAACCTGGCGCTGTTCCTCGGCAGCAAGCAGCGGCGCATCGCGCTGGTCGAGGCTTCGCTGCGCCTGCAGGCGCTGGCGATGGTGTTCCAGGCCACGCCGGTGCCCGGCCTCGCCGACCTGCTGTCCGGCAAGGCGGTGCTGCGCGACGTGCTGCGCCTGCAGGTCGCGCCCGGCGTCGACCTCGTGCCCGGTGGCCACTCGAACGATCCGTTCTGGGGGTTCACCGACGAGACGTTCCGCGGCATCCTCGGCCAGCTGCTGGTCGAACGCGACCTCTGCATCGTCGACGTGCCGTCGCTGAACCGCGCGCCCGAGGCGAGCCTCGTCGTGCGGTCGCTCGACGCCGTCGTGCTGGTGGTCGAGGCCAACCGCCACGGCGCCGACGTCGTGCAGCGCAACCTGACCTACCTGCGATCGCTCGGCACGCCGGTGCTCGGGTCGGTCGTCAACGAGCTCGTGCACGAGGTGCCGACGCTCGTGCAGAAGCTGCTGTAGCCGTGCCGTCGCGCCGCTGGCTCGGACTCGCGGCCTGCGCCGCCGCCGCCTGCGGCAGTGTCGCGCCGCCGGCGCCGCGGCCGCCGAACCTCGTCGTGCTGCTGGTCGACGACCTCGGCTGGCGCGACCTGGCCTGCTGCGGCCAGGACAAGGTCGCGACGCCTAGCATCGATCGGCTCGCCGCCGAGGGCATGCGCCTGTCGCACGCCGCTGCCGCGAGCCCGGTCGGTCCGGCGTCGCGCGCGGCGCTGCTGACCGGCAGGCATCCGGCGCGCCTCGGTCTGGCCGAGCACGGCCCCGACGTGCGCACGCTGGACGGGCCGTTCCTGCCGCCGCTCGAACGCGACGCGATGCCGCTGGCCGAGGTCACGCTGGCGGAGCTGCTGCGCGCGCGCGGCTACGCGACCTGGCACGTCGGCGCGTGGCAGCTCGGCGATGCCGGCTTCGGGCCGGCCGACCAGGGCTTCGAGGTGCTGTGGACCGGCGGCGGCGATCGCCCCGCGTCGCACTTCGTGCCGCGGGCGGCTGCGGCCGGAACGGCTGGCGCCGGCACCGACGGTGGCGGTGCCGCCGACGGCGAGTTCCTGGCCGACGTCGCCGCGCGCACCGCCGCCGAACGGATCCGCGCCGCCGCGGGCGAGCAGCGCCCGTTCTTCCTGCACCTGGCGTTCCACGCGATGCAGCCGCCGATCGAGGCGCGGCCGGCCGACGTCGAACGCCACGCCGCGGCGCGCGCGCAGCGCATCGCCGCGGCGCCGGCGTGGCAGCGCACGGCGCTGCACGAGAAGCGGCCGTTGCCGGTGTTCGCGGCCATGCTCGAACACCTCGACGCGGCGGTCGGCACGGTGCTGCGGGCGATCGACGAGGCCGGCATCGCCGGCGAGACCCTGGTCGTGCTGACGTCGGACAACGGCGGCGCCACGGCGCACAGCGACAACGCGCCGCTGCGCGGCGGCCGCCGTTCGCTGTGGGAGGGGGGGCTGCGCGTGCCGCTGCTGGTGCGCTGGCCCGGCCACGTGCCGGCCGGCGTCGTGTGCGACGTGCCGACCGTGACCCAGGACGTGCACCGCGCGCTGCGCGCCGCCGCCGGCGTGCCGATCGACGCCGAGGTCGCGGCGGACGCGTTCGACCTGCTGCCGGTGTGGCTCGGGGCGCCGGTGCGCGAACGCGACCCGATCTGCTGGCACTTCCCGCAGGCCGAGTCGGCGACGGTCGGTCCGCGCGGCGCGATCCGCGACGGCCGCTGGAAGCTGATCGAAGACCTCGGCACCGGCGCGGTGGTGTTGTTCGATCTCGCGAGCGACCCCGGCGAGACCACCGACCTCGCAGCGCGCGAACCCGACCGCGCGCGCGCGCTGCAGCAGGTGCTGGCCGCGTGGCGGCGCCGCGTCGGCGCCGCGATGCCGACGCCGAATCCGGCCTGGGCCGGGCCGGCCGACGGAACGCGCTAGCCCGCCGCGGCCGGGCCGCTACAACGCCGGCACGATGGCTGCGCCCGACCCGCGTGCGCTCGTGGTCGACGCGAGCGAGTGGTTCCACGATCCGGCGTGGGCCGCACACGTGCCGCGGCGGCACTGGCGCCGGTTGCCGGCCCGCGCCGACGTCGCGCTGGCCGCGGCGCTGCAGGCCTGCGAACGGCACCACGTGCGGGCGACGTTCTGCGTCGACGCGGCGACCGCGGCGCGCTGGCCGGAGCTGCTGCGGCGCGTCGTGGCGGCGGGACACGACGTCGCGTCGGCCGGCCACGAGCCGATCGACCTCGACACCGTGGCGCCGGCCGCGCGCCCAGCCGTGCTGGCCGGCTTCGCGCGCGCGCGCGAAGCACTCGAAGCGGTGACCGGCCGCGCGGTGCGGACGTTCCGCGCGCCGTGGCCCGCGCGCGGCGACCCGTGGTGGCGCGAGGCCCTGCGCGCCGCCGGCTACGCGGCCGAGGTGCTGGCCTGTGGCCGCGTGCTGCCGCTCGACGCCGCGCATCGGGGCGACCTGCCGTCGCACGCCGAGGTCCTGGTCGCGTGGGAACTCGACCGCGACCAGCCGCGCCTGCTCGGCCTGCCGGCGCGCGTGCGGCACCGGCACGAAGCGCGGCTGGTCGGGGCCGCGGCGCGCTGGGAGCGCTGCCTCGCGGCCGGACCGTGGGCCGCGCCCGCCGGTCCGGGCGACTCGGATCCGGTGGCCGGTGCGGTCGTGCGGCCGGCGGCGCCGACGGCGGCGGCGGCGAATGCGGCGAACGCGGCGCCGAGCCCGGCACCCGCGCGCTCGGCCGCGGCACCGCGGCTCGCGGTCGTGGTGCCGCTGAAGGACGAAGCCGACGGCGTGCCGTCGCTGCTGCAGGAACTCGACGCGCTCGCCGCCGACCTCGCCGACCGCGCGGCGCTCGAGTTCGTGTTCGTCGACGACGGCAGCACCGACGCGACCGCGGCGCTGCTCGCCGCCGCCGTGCGCACGCGGCCGCACGCGCAACTCGTGCGCCACGACCGCAACCGCGGCGTCGCGGCCGCGATCCGCACCGGCCTCGCGGCGACCGATGCAGAGACCGCGGCTTCGATCGACGCCGACCTGTCGTACGACCCGCGCGAACTGGCGGCGATGCTGCCGCTGCTGGCGCACGCCGACGTCGTCACCGCGTCGCCGTACCACCCGCGCGGCGGCGTGCACAACGTGCCCGGCTGGCGGCTGTTCCTCTCGCGCACGCTGTCGCGGTGCTACCGGTGGCTGCTGCGCAGCGACCTGCACACGTGGACCGCGTGCTTCCGCGTCTACCGGCGCGCGGCCGTGGTCGACCTGCCGCAGGCGTATCCGGGCTTCCTCGGCACCGCCGAACTGCTGGTGCGCCTGCTGCGCCGCGGCGGCCGCGTAGCCGAGCACCCGTGTCTGCTCGAAGCGCGGCTGTTCGGCGTGTCGAAGCTGCGCGTGCTGCGCACCGTGCGCGACCACCTGGGTCTGTTGTGGCAGGTGGCGCGCCGGCGGATCAGCTGAGGCGGATGACTGGACGGAAGCCCCTTCCGGGAGTGCGGCTCCGGTCTGCCGCCAGCACCGATGGTCAGAACATCCCTGCCGTGAGCTGCAGTGCATTGGTCGCGGTCACCGCGACCCAGTTGCCCATCCCATCGATTTCGATGGGGATCATCTGGTGATAGAAGGTCACGCCGACGAGCGGCGGTGCGTTCGGCAGGAAGAGTTCGGACTGCGCGTTGCCCGTGGTCGTCACCAGCGCGCCGAGGATGTCGGGAACGACCAGCAGATCGCAACCGGCGCCGCCTTGCGCGAAGATGCCGCCGAGCGGCACCGTGCCCTGCGGCACCGGCGTGACGCTCGTCACCGTCACCACGAGTGCCGTCGCGGGCAGGCCGGTGCCTTCGGCGCGGAACGTGGCATCGACCCACGGTGGCGTGGTCGCGGTGAGCGTGTTGCTGCCGCCCGAGCTGGGGCAGGCCGTGCCGAAGGCCATCGAGTTGGCCGGGCACGGCGTCGCGAGGCGGGCGAGATGCGCGGATGCGACGCCGTTCGCGGTACGGAAGTCGCCACCGGCGACCAGTTCGCCATTCGGGCGCAGCAACCACACGACTACCGAGTCGTCGACGCCGGTGCCGACTGCCGACCACGCGACTCCGTTCCATCGCGCCGCCCGGTTGGCTGCGGAGCCGCCGGCCGTCGTGAAGTCGCCGCCGGCGATGACATCACCGTTCGGCAGGGTCAGCACGGCGAGCACGTTGTTGTTGGTGCCGGTGCCGAGCGCCGACCAGGACAGGCCGTTCCATCGGGCGACGTAGTTGGCGCCGGTCCCGCCCGCGGTCGTGAAGCCGCCGGCGGCAACGAGGTCGCCGTTCGGCAGCAACGCGAGTGAGTTGACGAAAGGATTGCTGCCGCCGGTGCCGGCACCGAGCGACGACCACGCGGAACCGTTCCAGCGCGCGACGCGGCTGGCAGGGACCCCGCCGGCGGCGGTGAACTGACCGCCCGCGACGAGGTCGCCGTTCGGCATGACGACGACCGCGTAGACGCCGCTGTCGGTGCCGGTGCCGAGTGGCGACCAGGTCGTGCCGTTCCATCGCGCGATGCGGTTGGCGGCGACCCCACCGGCGGTCGTGAACCAGCCGGCGGCGATCAGGTCACCGTTCGGCATCGTGCACAGCGCATCGACGTCGCCGTTCATGCCGGCGCCGAGTGGTGCCCACGACGCACCGTTCCACCGCGCGATGCGGTTGGCGGCGACGCCGCCGGCGCTGGTGAACACGCCGCCCGCGACCACGTCCCCGTTCGGCATCGTGCAGACCGCGAGCGCGTAGTCGGAGAGGCCGGAGCCGAGTGCGGACCACGCGGAGCCGTTCCAGCGCGCGATGCGATTCGCCGCCGTGGTGCCGGCGGTGACGAAGTGACCCGCCGCGACGAGGTCCCCGTTCGGCAGCGAACAGGTCGCGCGCACCGAATCGTCGAAACCGACACCGAGGGCCGACCACACGACGCCGTTCCAGCGCGCGATGCGCTTGCCGGCGATGCCACCCGCGCTCGTGAACAGGCCGCCGGCGGCGAGGTCACCGCCCGGAAGCAGGGCGAGGGCGAGGACCGAGTCGTCCGTGCCCGAGCCGAGAGCCGACCACGTCGTGCCGTTCCAGCGTGCGATGTGCGCGGCCCCGGTGCCGCCCGCGGTGGTGAAGCCGCCGGCTGCGATCAGATCGCCGTTGGGCAGCGCCTGCAGCGCGTCGACGAGCGTCGCGGTGCCGGCCATGCCGGAGCCGAGTGCAGACCACGCGGTGCCGTCCCAGCGCGCGATGCCGTTGGTGGTGACGACGCCCGCGCTCGTGAAGGTGCCGCCGGCGACGAGGTCCCCGTTCGCCAGTGTGCACAGCGCGCTGACGCGTTCCTTGCCGTTGCCGAGCCCGCTGCCTAGGGCCGACCACACGGTGCCATTCCAGCGCGCGACACCGTCGGTCGCGATCCCGCCGGCCGTCGTGAAGTCGCCGCCGACGACCAGGTCGCTGCCGAGTCCCGACAGCGCGAACACCGCCGCGTCGGTGCCGGAGCCGAGCGCGGACCACGCGGAACCGTTCCAGCGGGCGACGTGGCTGGCGGCGGCACCGCCGGCGGTCGTGAAGTCGCCGCCGGCGATCAGGTCGCCGCCCGGCAGCGTGCACAATGCGTACGCCGTTCCGCCGAGCCCGGTGCCGAGCGGCAACCACGTGGTGCCGTTCCATCTCGCGATGCGCAGGGCGGCGCTGCCGCTCGCGGTGGTGAACGACCCCGCTGCGATCAGTTCGCCGGTCGCCAGCACGGCGAGTGCGCGCACCCTGTTGTTCATGCCGGTGCCGAGTGCCGCGAACGCGCCGGTCGCGGGATCCCAAGTGGCGATGCGGTTCGCGGCGACCGTGCCGGCGAACGTGAAGTGGCCGGCGACCACCAGCAGCGGGCCCGCCGGCCCCGCACCATCGGGGTCCCATGTCGTCGTCGCATGGACGTCGTCGCCGACACCGGGGACGCCCTCGCCCGGCTGCCACGAGGGCACGCATTGCGCGGTCGCGGGCGGGGCGAACGACGCGGAGACTGCGGCGGCGAGGACGAGGAAGAAGGCGACTGGGGGAAGGCGGCGCCGGGGGGATTGCGGGAAGGGGTGCATGGCGACCCCACGAGCGACACCGCGGCCGCCCTGTCACACCGCGGCGCCGGAATTCCCGACGCGGCAGGCGCCTACTTGCCGTCGTCGCTCGTGTCGGTCTTCACGGTGGCGATCGCCAGGAAGCGCGGCTCGTTGCGCAGCGGCGCGTAGAGCGGATCGTCGAGCGTCACCTGACCCTTGCGGCGCCGGGTTTCGACCAGCAGGTCGAGCGCTTCCTGGCGCAAGGAAGCGGCGCGGGCCGGCTCGGCGGCTGCCGCGGCCTCGGCGCAGCGCAGCAGGTTGCGCGCCGCACTCAGCGTGAGGCGCGAGCGGCCGGTCATCGCGCCGAGTTCCCGGGCGACGGTTTCGAGGGCTGCCAGGTCGCCGAGTTCGCGCAGGCAGACGCTCAAGCTCAGCCGGTGTTCTGCGAGGGATCGCTGGGCGACCTCGGCGGTGTGCACGCTGACGGCGGCCGCGAGTTGGTCGCGGCAAGCCGCCTCGAGCAGCGCCCGTGCGGGGGCCCATTCCCGTTTCGTCACGTGAATCTGTGCGAGGTCGTTGGAGGTGCAACCGCGGGCCACGCGCGCCATGGGTTCATCCGGGTAGCCGGCCACGAAGCGGTCGAACGCGCGCAGCGCTTCGTGGTAGGCAGCCATCGCGTCCCGGTCGCGGCCCTGCAGGCGGCGGCATGCCGCGAGTTCACGGTGTGCGCTGGCTTCGACTCGTACGGGCACGGGCCATGCGTTCGGCCGTGCGTCGGCAGAGACCGCGATCTGCAGCGCGGTCTCGAAGCACGGGATGGCCTCGTCGACGCGCTGCTGCTGCTTCAGGAACTGACCGAGGTTGATCTGCGCGCTCGCGACTGCCAGCGAATTCGCCGCTTGCCGGTACGCGGCCACGCAGTCGCGCAAGGCCGCTTCTGCCGTCGCGGTGTCACCGCGCTTGGTTGCCAGCGCCGCGGCATAGGCGTGCAGGTGGGCCCGTTCGTCTCGCACGGGCTGCTGGAACTCCGGCGTCCCCGGCAGCGTGGCCAGGCCCGCAGCGATCACCGCGAGCATGGGTTCGACGGCGTCGGTGTTGCCTCTGTCGAGCCACAAGCCGGCGAGGATGCGTCGCCCGACGGCGTGCTGCAACCGGATCGCGGGGTCCGGCTCGTCGTCGGCGACGAGGTCGCTGCCGCGCTGCGCCGCAGCGATCGCCTCGTCGTCGCGGCCGCGCGCGGCTTCGACGTTGGCCAGCCGCTGCAGCGCGCGCAGGCGCAACAGGCGCACGTTCGTTGCCTGGCTCGCGTCGGCGGCCAGCCGGTCGAACTGCTCGAGCGCGGTGCGCAGCATGTCCGCCGCGACGTCCTGTGCGGCTGGCACGTGGAACATGCGTTCGATGGCGAACCTGGCCAGCACCTGCTCGACGGCATCGACGGCCACTTGCGCGCTGTGGTCCGCGCGCGTCGCCTGCCTTGCCAGTTCCGTGTTGGCGGCGTGCTGCTGCCACAGCAGGATCGAGGGTAGCAGCACCACGAACGCGAGCAGCGCCGCCGCTGCGGTGGCGAGCGCGCGGTGTCGCGTGATCAAGCGCCGCACCCGCACCCGCACCGGCAGGCGTTGCGCCAGGATCGGGCGGCCCTCCAGGACGGCCTGCAGGTCGTCCGCGAACGCCTGCGACGTCGCGTAGCGGTGGCGGCGTTCGACGTCCATCGCGGTTTCGAGCACGAGCCGCAGTTCGGTGGGCAGAGCGGCGAGGGCGCGCCGGTCGGTTCGTGCTCCGGCGAGGATCTGGCCGCGCAGTACTTCGGGGTCGGTTGCCGGAAACGGCGGGCGCAGCGTGAGCAGGCAGAGCATCGTCGCCGCGAGGCCGTAGACGTCGGTGCGTTCGCAAGCCGATTCTCCGCGCACCTGCTCGGGGGCCATGTAGGCCGGCGAGCCGAGCGTCGAGCCCGTTCGCGTGAGGCTCTGGTCGCCGCGGCCGTGTGCGAGCCCGAAGTCCAGCACGATGGCGCGGCCGTCGGCGGTCAGCATCAGGTTCGACGGCTTCAGGTCGCGGTGCAGCACGCCGCGACCGTGGGCGTGGTGGATGCCGAGAGCAGCCTTGCGCACGAGCCGTACGACAGCGCGCCACCAGCTGCCGGCGAACGTGCCGTCGGTGTCCGTCTCTTCCGCGCGGACCGGGCCCATGAGCGCTGCCTGCAGATCCGTGCCGTGCATCGTGCGGGGATCCCGGTCGGCGATGGCCTTCACGACCGCTTCGGCGCTGCGGCCGCGGATGCGCGGCATCGCGTAGTACGGAATGCCATCCGCGATGCCGGTCGCGAGGATCGGCACGATCGCGGGGTGCTCGAGCTTCGCCACGGCGTCGATCTCGCGGCGGAAGCGCTCGCGCGCGCCGTCGAAGAACAGCAGCTCGGGGCGCACGACCTTGAGCGCCACGGTGCGGCCCAGCGACGTCTGCTCGGCGAGGTACACGATGCCCATGCCACCTTGGCCGAGCACTTCGCGGATGCGGAACTCGCCGAGCTGGTGCGGCACCTCGGTGGCCGGCGGCAGCAGCAGGTCGGCCGCCTTCAGATCGGCGAGTGCTTCACGCAGCCGCATGGTGGCAGCGGGCCGGCCGGCGAGGAACTGCTCGAGCGCCGCTTCGCCGCCGTTCTCGAGCGCCGCCAGCGCTTCGGCGAGCAGGAGCTCGAGGGCATCGTGGTCGGTGTGGTGGCTCGATGCTTCGTTCAACGCACGCGTCCCGGGATTGGGTTACTGTCCACGTCCACAATGAGCGAATCCAGTCTCCCTCTCGTCACACGGGCTGCGAGCCGGGATTCGGCGGCGATCGAAGCGCTGCTGGTCCGGCACCTGCCCGGACTGCAGGGCTGGCTGCGCCTTCGCATGGGGGCCGCGCTCCGTTCCCGTGAGACTCCCGAGGATCTGGTGCAGTCGGTCGCGCGCGAAGTCCTCGCCGATCTGCCGACGTTCCAATGGCGCGGCGAAGCGGCGTTCCGGCACTGGCTCTACAAGATGGCGCAGCACAAGCTCGTCGACAAAGCACGCTTCGCCGGCGCCGACCGGCGTTCGCCGGCACGCGAACGCGAACTGCCGCTCGACGCATCGGCGGGTGCCGCCGGGCTGGCGAACCTGCTGACGCCGAGCGGTGTGGTGCAGGGTGAGGAGGAGGTGCAGCGCATCGAGCGCGCGTTTGCGGAACTGCCCGCGGACTACCAGGAGGCGATCAGCCTGCAGCGGTTGTGCGGCATGGAATACGGCGAGATCGCCGTGCGCATGGAGCGCAGCGAAGGTGCGGTGCGCAACCTCGTGCACCGTGGCCTGTCGAGGTTGGCGCTGCGCCTCGGCGACCTGCGGCGCGCGGGCGATGCCTGACCGTGCTCCGCGCGCAGCCCGCGCCGCACGGCCGGACCGCGAGATCGGTTGTGCTGCGAACGCGGCCGCGTGCTGCCGCTCGAGGCAGCGGATCGGCGGTGATCCACTCCAGTCATCAGTTGGCGAGCGCGCGCAGCGGCGGCACTTCGCGCGGCCGCCGGCACGCGGCGGCCACCAGCCCCGGCCGGCCGAGCAGCGCCACCGCCTTGCGGTAGAGCCGGGCCCGGTTGCGGCGGCCGAACAGCGCGAGCCCGCTCCACGCGACGAGGCGCCACAGGTGCCCGAACAGCAGCCAGCCGCGCACCCATTCGGTGGCGAGCCGCCCGTGCCACGCGGCGTGGTAGAGGATCCGGCTCTCGAGGTAGGCGAGGAACGTCCGCTCGGCGGCGAGGTTGGCCGACAGGCCGCCTACGTGCAGGAACGTCGCGTCGGGCAGCCAGCGCACGGTGTGGCCGGCCTGCCGCACGCGGTCGCAGAAGTCGGCCTCTTCGAAGTACATCCAGAACCGTTCGTCGAGGCCGCCGAGTTCGCGCAGCACGCTGCCGCGGATCAGGAACACGCAGCCGCTGACGACGTCGACGTCGCTGGCCACGGTCGGCATCGGTCCCTTGGCGACGCCGCCCGGCACGAACGCCTCGCGCAGCGCGTGCCTGGGCAACGTGCGCTGCCACGCGCTCTGCTGCGCGCGGCCGTGCTCGTCGACGATGCGCGGACCGAACACCGCGGCGCCGGGGCAGCGCTCGGCCGCGGCGAGGAAGCGTTCGAACTCGGACCACGGCGCTTCGGCGTCGGTGTTGAACAACAACACCCACGTGCCGCGCGCGCGTTCGAGGCCGCGGTTGACGCCGTAGGCGAAGCCGCCGTTCTTGGGTTGCCGCAGCACGATCGCCTGCGGGAACGCTGCGGCCGCCGCGTCGGCGCTGCCGTCCTTGCTGTCGTTGTCGACGACGATCACTTCGCACGGCAGCGGTGCCGGCAGCAGTCGGCCCAGCAGGGCGAGCAGCAGGTCCTTCGTGTTCCAGTTGACGATCACGATCGACAACCGGGGCGCGTCGGTCGGCGGGGCTTCGGCAGGGACGGGCATCGCGGGCGGCATCATGCAGCGCCACCACGGCGAAGTCTCGCGCAGCGGCCGTGCCGCAGCGCCGCCTATCGCTATCGTGCCGCGCTTCCGTCGCATGCGTTCTCGCTCCTTGCTTGCCATCGCCCTCGCGTTGGGTGCCGGCCTCGCGGTGCTGACGTGGTGCCACGGCGACGTCGTCCCGGCCACCTGGTCGGGCACCGTGGCCGCGGACCACGCCGCGACGACGGCTCCCGCCGCCACTCCGGCGCCGCCGCCCGATCGCGTCGAGGCGGAGCTGCCGCACGGTCTGCCGTGGCCCGCGGCGGCGACGCCGGGTGAGCCGTGCACCTTCGCGGGCACGGTGACGGAACTGCGCGGCGGGGCGCTCGCCGGCGCCAACGTCGAGTTGTTCGCCGACGGCCTGACCGACGCGGCGCGTCGTCCGGCGCCGCTCGCGGTCGCGGTCAGCGATGCGCAGGGGCGGTTCCAGCTGACGGCGCCGGCCGATGTGCCGCCGCCGTTCCTGCTGCGTGCGCACGCCCCCGGCCACGGCGGGGTCGAGCGTGCCGTCGCCGAGGCCTCGCGCAGCGTGCGGTTCGTGCTGCCGGCCGTCGTGGTCGTCGTCGGCCAGGTGCGGTCGCGCCGTGGCGCCGGGCTCGCCGGCGCGATGGTCAGCGACGGCTACTCGCTCGTGGCCGCCGACGGCAACGGCCGCTACCGCCTCGAGGCGGTGCGGGTCGACGGCCAGGTGCTGCTCGAGGCGACCGCGTCCGGCCATGCGGCGCAGGCCGAACGGTTCACGCTGCACGAGGCGCGCCGCTTCGAACGCGACTTCGAGCTGGCGCCGCTGCAGGCGTTCCCGCTCCGCGTCGTCGATCGCGCCACCGGCACCGCACTCGCCGGCGCCGAGCTGCGCCGCGCCGACGGTGCGGACCTGCCGGTCGTCACCGATCGCGACGGCGGTGCCCGGATCGCCGCCGGTCCCGGCGAAGAACTCGAACTGCTGGTGCGGGCACCCGACCACGTGCCGCTGCGCTGGCGCTGGACCGTTGCCGCCGAACCGCCGCCGCCGCCGCTGCGCTTCCCGCTGGCGCGCACGGCCCGCATCGTCGGCCGCGTGCTCGATGCCGACGGCAACGGCGTGCCCGCTGCGCGGGTCGCGCCGGGCGAGGTCGGCACCGACGTCGAGCAGCGCGAATGGACGCCGGCCGAACTCGCCGCCGCCGCGCTGCCCGGTGAGGTCGCCGATCTGCTGCCCGAAGCCGAACGGCAGAGCGGCGACGACGGGCAGTTCACGCTCGAGGTGGCCGCCGGCGGCGAGCCGCTGCGTGTGCACGCCGCGAAGGCCGGCTTCCTGCCGACCGCGTCGGCGCCGCTCACGGTCGGCGACGCAGCGACCGCAGTGCCGTGCGACCTCGTGCTCGTCGCCTGCGCCGTGGTGGCCGGCGATCTGCGGCGGAACGGCGCCCCGTACGACGGCTACGTGCACTGGCGCGCGGGCAGCAGCGCCGGGCTGGTCGCCGCCGACGGCGGCCACTACGAACTGCTCGAGCTGCCGGCCGGTGACGTCGAGCTCTGGGCCACGGACACGCGGGTCGGGCCGAAGCTCGCGCCGACGACCTTGCGGCTCACGGCGGGCGCCTCGTTGCGCCACGACTTCGTCTGGAGCGAAGTGAGCGGCACGATCGCCGGCCGCGTCGTCGGCGCCGACGGCCGGCCGTTCGCCGACATCGAGGTGCGCGCGTTCGCGGTGCTGGGCGCCGACGGCTTCGTGCTGCGCACGGTGCGCACGGGTGCCGACGGCGGCTACGTGCTCGAGGTGCCGGCCGCCTGGCACTACGACGTGTCCGTCGAACACGAACGCGTCGAGCGCCACCGCGCGGCGGTCGCGCCCGGTGCCACCGGCGTCGACTTCGTGTTGTCTGCGTTCGGCGAACTGCGGGTGCAGTTCGTCGATGCCGCGACCTCGGCGCCGCTGCGCGAGGTTGGCCCAGGACAGTGGGGGATACTGTGGCGGGAGACCGGCAGCGACCACTTCGTGCGTGCGGCGGCGGCGATCGACGCGACCGGGCTGTGGCGCGAACGCGTGCCGACCGGGCGCATCGATCTGCACGTGGCGCTGCCGGCGGCTGGCTACGCGCCGCTGCGCCGCACCGGCATCGTGGTCACGGCGGACGGGGCGACGACCGAACTGCGGGTCGCTCTCGTGCGCGGCGTCGATCTGCGGCTCCGGTTCGCCGACGCCGAGGCGTTCGCGCAACTGCCGCCGCACGCGCTGTTCGTGCTGACCGAAGCGCAGCAGGCGGGTGTCGCCGGGCCGATCGAACCGATCGGCGCGGTCACCATGGTCGGCAGCGTGCCGCTGCGGCTCGACGATCCGACGCTGCTGCACCAGCGCATCGCCAACGACGAGAACGGCGTGGCGACGGTGCGGGCCCTCGCTCCCGGGCGCTACCGCCTGTGCGCGTTCCCCGACGACCTCGTGTTGGAGCCCGCGTCGGTCGCGGTCGCCGACGACACCGGCGAGGTCGTCGTGCGCTGGCGCCGGCGCTGAGTCACTTCGCGGCGGGCGGCGGCGCCAGTTCGATCAGTGCCACGTTGCGCTGGCCGCCGAGCTGCGGCAGCGCGATCACCAGCGTGCTCGGCAGCGTGGCCGACGGCGGGGCGCGATGGCGCCGCCGGGTGCCGAGACCGAATCGCGCATCGCCTCGGGCGCGGGTCGATCTGCGGCTCCAGTGCACTGACGCCGAGGCGTGCGCGCAGTGTTGGCGGCGGCTGACGTCAGCGTGGCTCGAACACCACGCAGAGATCCTGCGGGCCATCGGTCGCCTCGACTTGCAGCGCGGCCGTCGCGACGCGGCCAGTGTTGTAGCGCAGTTCGGCCGTGTGCGCCCCCGCGGGCAGTTCGTCCACGATGGTGGGCAGCTCGAGCAGGTGCGGATCGATCACGTGGCGGAGCAGCAGTCGACCACGCTTCGTGACGACCCAGAATTCCGCGCCCTCGCGTGCATCGTCTCGCCAGTCGACCAGATGCAGGTTCACCACCATGGTCCGTTCGAGTTGGCGATCGACACAGGTCTGTTTGCCTGCCAAACGCAGCACCTCGACGTGGTTCGCGTGGCCTTCGCCGGCGACGACCAGCGAGTAGGTGCCGGGCAGAACGAGCTGGTTGAGTCGGTGCAGTTGGCTCACCATCGCCACCTGGCTGCCCGGGACCCGCAGCGTGGCCGTCGTCGTGTTGGGGGTCGAGCCGTCCGGCAGCGTGAAGGAGCCGGAAACGCGGGTCGGTGCCGGTAGCAGGAGATCCACCTCCTGGGTCGCGTCGGGGGCGAGCTCGAACGTCCCGACGATGCCGGTCACGCTGCCATCGGGCGGAGCATCGAGTGTCAGCGTGACGGGCATCGGCGGCAACAGGCCGAGGTCGAACCACCCGTCCTGATCGGTCGTGCTGGCACGGACCTTGGTGAGGTGCCAACCCGAGGGATGCGTGATGACACACGACAGGCTGCGTTCGGCGAGCGCCATTCCGTCGTGAGTGCGCAAGCGGCCACGCAGTCGCGCCGACGGAATGAACTGTCGATCGACCGTCAGCCGGAAGTTCGCGCCGACGCGATGCACGTTGCTGGCGGGGATCTCGATCGCGAATGGCCAGTCGGCGCCGCGGACGCTGATGCGGCAGTAGCGTGTGCCGGGTGCGACGACCGAGAAAGCACCGATCGGGTCGCTGATCGCGACACGGTCGGGTCGTTCGACCCATTCCTCCGAGCTGGCGAAGCGGACCTCGTGGCCAGCCAGCGGCAGCCCTTTCGAGTCGACGAGCAAACACTGCCAGCGGAACAGCGGCACCAGCGTCAACGTGCATGCCGCCGGAATCGCCATGTCGAACGCTCGTATCGTGACCTCGGTGTCATCGCTGGCGGCAACGACCTGGCCGGTCCGCGGCGGACACTCGGCGACGAACGTTCCATCGGCGGCGGATCGGAGCAGGATGTCACCGGTGCGCGCGTCGGTCTGGAGCAGCACACGGGCCCCGGCGATGCCAACCCCGGCAGGATCGACGATGCGCCCGTGCAGCGGCGTCGCGTCTGCGAGACGGCACTCGATTCGATTGCAGCCGGGATGGACGACGGTATCCGTCGAGAACGGCGCGTGACCTGGCGCCAGTACGAGGATCGGGTGTCTGCCGGGCTCGAGCCCACACACGGTCCCTTCACCGCGCGCGTCGGTGCGCGTCCTCTGCGCCGGCGGCACCAGCAACGGCACGTCGACCGGAATGGCGGCCCGGATGCCGTCGAGCGAGTGTCCGGCTATCACGACGGCCTCTTCGATCGGTATGCCGGCTGCATTGAGCACACGCAGCCGGACGGCTGTATCGCCAGCTACGACTCGGAGCTTCACGGGGCCGGCACCGTCGGTGGATACACGTGCCGTCCGCAGGCAACCCGGCGCGAATGCCGCGACCATGGCGCCGTCGTCAACCGCCCTCAACCGAGCCTTGCCGTCGGCGGAAGTCGTGGCGACCACGGCGCCGTGGCCGTCGTCGCGTGCACCGAGCCAGATGGCGGCGCCTTCCACTGGGCGATCGATCGAGTCGACGACGATCACATCGACGATGCGATCCGTCGACAGCCGCATCTCCGATCGGGTGGCGCCGGCGGCGATGCGCATGCTGTCGCCGCGGTCCGTGAACACGTACCGCGGCGTGTCGGCGGTGGCGAACCACGCGATGCCGTCCGCATTGGTGACCACGGTCTCCCGGTGCAGTCGCGGATCACGGCCATCGTCGGGTTCCGTCGTCACCGCGACCGACGGTACGGCGTTCCCGTTCGGATCCCGCACGAAGATCGCGAGGCGCGGCGGCGTTGGCGGCACGGGGACGGCATGGTCGGTCCTGGTGACCGCTACCGGGCCGGACTCGTCGGCGGTCGTCTTCGCGACCTGAGTGGCGGCCGGTGCCGATCGCGCAGCCGTCGCGTTCGTGGCGGTCTGCCACAGCAGCAGCGCCGGCAGCCCGATCACGCAGGCGGCGGCGACTGCGAGCAGGCCACGTCGAGTGAGGAGCCGGGCCGGCAAGGACCGTGGACGCGGGTCGCGCGCAGGCACCAGCGCCGAGACTCCGAGCGTGAGCGGCAGGCGGCGACGGAGCCAGCTCCGACCCTGGAACAGCCGCACGCGTACCAGTGTTCGCGGTAGGCCGAGTCGTTCGGCGACGGCCTTGGGCGTCAGTCCTTCGACCAGGTGCAGGCGCATCGGCTCGCGCAGGGTCTTCGGCAGCCCGGCGATCGCGGTGGTGAGCGCGGCCGCGGTCTCCCTGCAGGCGGCGACCGCGGCGATGGTCTCGTGGCGCGAGGCTGCGACGCGCGGGCAGGCCGTCGCGAGGACGCGGACCCGCGTCTGCTCTCGGCGTCGATGATCGACGATCACGTGCCGCAATACCGCGTGCAACCACGGCAAGAACGGTTGGGACGCGTCGTAGTGCGCCGCGGAGCGGATCAGCGTGATCCAGGTTTCCTGCACCGCATCTTCCGCGGCATCTGGCGGCAGTCCCGTGCGCCGTGTGAAGCGCAGCAGGCCGGGGGTCAGGAGTTGAACCAGCTCGTTCAGCGCGCCGGGGTCGCCGGCACGATGCCGCAGAAACAACTCGCGTGCATCGGTCATCGTCGCAGCCGACCGTGCCGCCGCATCTGGAGGGTGTCAAGGGGTGCGCACTCTGGCCCGGCGGCGTCGCCTGTGGCTCTCACCTGCTTGCGGCACACCGATCGACGCGGGGGGCTCGGAGGAGCCAAGTCGTCCGGATTTTCTAACAGAGGCAGCCGCAAGGACGAAAGACCCGCGGTCGTTGCACGCCGTTTCACTCCCTCCGCACGTTCCTTGCGCATGCCCTTGACTCCCGGAAGAGCCTCCGTTCTGCCAGCTGTTCTCGCTGCAGTGTTTGCGCCGATCGCCATGCTGGTCGTCCCGTGCGGCACCGCAACAGCCCAGTGTCTCGGCGCCCCGACCGGCGCGTTGCAGGCTCTGGTTCCGTACGACTGGTCGAACCCGGTTGCGGACGACGCCGGGCGTACGGTGCCGGCCATCCCGCTGGGGTTTGCGTTCCCCATGGCGGGCGCACTTCAGCTGGGGCCCAACCCGGGCTTCGCCACCCACATGTTCGTGCAGGCCGATGGGGACATCTACCTGACCAATGCATACTACGGTTTGGCCAGGCCGATCTACCCCGCGTGGGCTGGTCTCGAGCCGGGGCTCATGGTGGGAACCGTGGGCGCCTCACCGCGGATCGGGTTCAGCGGTGACTTTCGCGCCGCCGGGTCGGGGGGCTGGGGAGTCTACGTCGACTCTTCCGTCAGCGGCGAGATCACGGTCCACTGGCACAACGTCGAGTTCACGTATGTGGCCGGCAGCTTCAGCTTCGCCATCACGCTGGAAGCGACGGGCCGCATCCGAATGCGCGTTGGTCCCGGAGTCCCCGACGCGTATCTCCTGTGCGGCGTGTCGATCGGCGATGGCGTGTTCTCCTACTCCCCGCCAGTATCCGATCTGAGCCTCGGGGCCGACTCGGGCACGCTCGGGCTGCTGTACGAAGACTACACCACCACGCCGGACATCGCTGGTCGCGAGGTCGTGTTCACGCCGAACGGGCTGGGCGGCTTCCGATCGTCGGTGGTGTGCTCCCCTGCGACCCACGAAGCCTACGGCTCGGGCTGCTACGACATCGCCGGGCGTTCGTTCTACGAGGACTTCTGGGCCGGCACGGCGGCATTCGATCTCGCCGGCTCCTCGTTGACGATGGCCTTCCTGGGTACCGGCTACTCCGTAGCGAGCGGCACGACGTCGTTCGTGCCGCCGTCGTCGGGTGCTGCGGTGCTGCCCCTCACCGACAACAGCCAGGTGCCCGTGTCGCTGTCCCAGGCCTTCTCATATCCCGGCGGAGTCACGACGACGCTGTATGTGTGCGACAACGGCTTCGTGTCGAGTGGGGCCGGCAACGCTCCCGCGGGCGACGCGAATCCAGTGGACATGTTGAACTCGCCGGACGACGCATGGCGGTGTGCGTGGCACGACTACGACCCAACCGTGGGCAATGTCAAGTTCGAGGAGATGGGCGGTGTCGCCTACGTGACTTGGGACGCGGTCCGCTCCAACTACTACGGTCTCCCGCACACGTTCCAGATCCAGTTCAACCTGACCACGGGCAGTGTGCACTACGTCTGGGTGGGAATGCCCGGCGCGGATGTCGAGTACATGGTCGGCTATGCGCCGGGCAGTGCGACCCTGATCGACGGCGGCAGCATCGATCTCTCGGTTGCGGTGCCGTTCGACCTGCTCGGCACCGACATTCCGAGCCTGTCCCTGTCAGCGGCGCCGCCGCCGTTGATCACGGCGGGCGGCAGCGGTCCATCCGTGCCGATCACGTGGACGCTGGCGAACGTGCCGGACGCGGTCCCGCCGCTGGGCATTGGCCTGAGCGTGCTGTTCTTCTCGCCGGCCCCGTTGGTGTCGGGCATCGACCTGGGTCTGCTCGGCATCGCGGGCTGCAGCCTCCATCTGCAGTCCCTCGACGTGATGGTGCCGTGCACGAGCACGACGCCGACCGCCGCGGTGACCCTGGCG
>JAEUHR010000032.1 GCA_016794425.1 Planctomycetota bacterium | reverse complement strand
CGACGGCAAGGCGATCCGCGTCTCGGACGTGACGCGGCTGTCCATCGCGGCCGACCCGCCGGGCCGGCGCTGATCGAACACTCGGGGAAGTCGGGGGCGCGGTGCGCGACGCAAGAGGGGCTCGCGCACCGCGCTGTTTCGTGTACGGACGGCGGTGTTCCGGCGCGGGTAGCATCCCGTCGCATGGTGCCCGCCGCTTCGTCCCGGCTCCGGCCGAGCCTCGGCCTTCCGTGCCTCGCCGCGCTGATCGCGGCTGTGGCAGCGCCGGCGCAAGCGGCGGCCACGGACGCGCTGCAGACCGCCCGTGCGCACGCGGCCGACGGGCGCTGGCCGGAGTCGCTCACCGTGCTGCTCGACCTGCCGCTGGGCGGACTCGATGCGCCGCAGCGCGAGGCACTCGACGCGCTGCTCGGCGACCTCGGCCGGAACCTCGAACGCGAAGGCCGGCCGGAGCTGGCGCTGCAGGCCTACGAACGATCGCTGGCGGCCAAGGCGCTGCGCGGCGATCCGTCCGACCGCGTCGACACCGCGCTGCGGCTGCAGGACGTGTCGTTCTGCCTGGTCGCGCTCGAGCAGTTGGACGTCGCGCTCGAACGCCAGCAGCAAGCGGTGGGGATGCTGCAGCGGCTCCACGCCGGTGGCGATCACGCCGACCTCGCCAGCGGGCTGCACAACCTCGGCTTCTGTCTCGACCTGCTCGGCCGCACCGACGCGGCGCTGGCGCCGTTGCGCGAGGCGCTGGCGATGCGCGAACGGCTGTTCGGCGGCGACCATCCGGCGGTCGCCGACAGCCTGCAGGCGCTGGCGCAGTGCGAGCTGCTGGCCGGCGACGTACCGACCGCGACCGCGCTGGCCGAGCGCGCGCTGGCGATGCGGCGCCGGTTGCACGGCGACACGCCCGACCGCAGCACGGCGGCGTGCCTCGACCTGCTGGGCGCGTGCTGCGAACACCAGGGTCGTCCGCGCGAGGCGCTCGTGCACATGCAAGACGCGCTGGCGCTGCTGCGGCGGCTCGGCGACGAGTGCGACGAACTCGAACTCGCCGCCAGCATGGCCAACGTCGCCGCGGCGCTGAGCCGGCACGGCCGCGGCAACGAGGCGCTGCCGTTGCTGCGCGAAGTGCTGGCGGTGCGGCAGCGCCTGCTGGGCAGTGGCGACGAGCCGCTGGTCGCGGACGCGCACGCGGGGCTCGGCGCGTGCTTCGCGAGCCTGGGTCGCCCCGAGCAGGCGCTGGCCGAGTACCAGCGCGCCCTCGCGATGGTGCGCCGGTTGGCCGGCGGCGACGGTGCCGCCGAGGTCATGGTGCTGCTGCACAACATCGGCGAATGCCTGCTGGCGCTCGGCCGCGCCGACGAAGCAGTGCAACAGATCGAGGCGGCACTAGTGTCGGAGCGGCGGCGGGTCGGCGACCGCGGCTCGGCGGCGGTCGTGGTCTGCCTGACCTCGCTCGCGACGTGTGAGCTGGCGCTCGGCAGCAACGTGCGGGCGCTGGCGCTGGCGGAGGAAGCGCTGGCGCTGTGCCGGCGGTCGGCCCACGGCGACGACGACGAACGCCTCGCGCGTTGCCTCAGCATCGTCGGCACCTGCCGGCACCGGCTCGATCGCCATGCGGAGGCGCTGGCGGCCCACGCGGAGGCACTCGGCATCTGGCGCCGCACCTACGGCGACCAGGACCATCCCGATGTCGCGATGTGCCTGAACAACCAGGCCGCCTGCTTCGGCGGCCTGCAGCGCGACGCCGAGGCGCTGTCGTCGTACCGCGAGGCGCTGGCGATCGTCGCCCGACTGCACGAGGGCTTGGACCATCCGTTCGTCGCCATCTGCATGCAGAACGTCGGCGCCACGCAGCTGCGGCTCGGCGAAGCAGAGGCGGCGCTCGCGCAGTGCGAGGCGGCGCTGCGCATGCACTGGACGGTGCGCGGCGGCGCGGACCACGTCGAGGTCGCGCGCTGCCTGCAGAACGTCGCCGACTGCCAGCGCGCGCTCGGCCGGCTCGACCAGGCGTTTGCGACCTGCGAACGTTCGGTCGCGATGCTGGAACGGCTGCGCGAACGCGGGCGCGTCGCCGGCGAGCAGCGGCAGGCCCTGTTCGACGAGCTGAAGCACGCCGGTGGCTTCGAGCAGCTGCAGCAACTCGCGGTCGCGACCGGTCGCAACGCCGAGGCGTGGTTCGCAGCGGAGCGCGGCCGCGCGCGCGGGCTGCTCGATCGGTTCGAGCAGCAGGGCTTCGACCCGATAGCGGTCGCGCAGGCTCGCCTGCGCGACCGTGGCGATCACGCGGCCGAGACGCGCCTCGGCACACTGCTGGCCGAGCAGGCGACGGTCGACGCCGCGGTCGACGGCACGCTGCACGAACTCGCGACGCTCGCCGAAGCCGCCTGGTCGGCCGACGAACGGGCCGCGGTGCGCGCGGACCTGCTGGCGCGCCTGCAGCAGCTGGCGGCGCAGCGCCGCCGGCTCGGCGACGAACGCGCGCGCTTGCTCGGCGACGCCGCGGCGGTCGGCCGGATCCTGCCCGCTGCCGAGGTGCGGACTTCGCTGCGGCCCGACGAACTGCTGCTGTCCTACACGCTGGACCAGGAGGCGAGCTACGCCTACCTGCTCGATCCCGAAGGTGCGGTCGCGACGTTCGCACTGCCGCACGCGGTCGCCGCGCTGGCGCGCCTGCTGCCCGCGCTGGTGGGCCACGCGGCGCGGGATCCGGGCCTCGCTGCGCGCGGCCGCGATCCTGCCGCGACGGGCGAACGCACGGCGATGGCGGCCGAACGCGACCCCGAGGCGGCGGCGCGCGAACTGTTCGCGGCGCTGGTGCCGCCGGCGCTGTGGGCGCGGTTGCAGCCGGCGCGCTGCGTGTTCGTCGTCGGCCATCGCGAACTGCACCGGCTGCCGCTGGAGCTGCTGGTGGTCGCGACCGAAGCCGACCGCGCCGTGCGTTGGCTCGACCGTGGCCCACCGGTCGCCTACGTGCCGTCGGGCAGTGTGTTGCACTGGCTGCGCCGACGCCCGCGCACCGAACCGCCGGCCGCCGCGCGCCTGCTGGCGATCGGCGATCCGACCCTGCGCCTCTCTGGCGGCGAACCTGGCCGCGGTGGTCGTTCGGGCGGCATCGAGGCGCTCGGCAGGCTGCGGCAGCTCGGCGGCGCGCGGGCGGAGGCGGCGGCGATCGGCGCGGCGTTCACCGCGGCCGGGCGCCCGGCCACCGTGCTGCTCGGCGATGCCGCGACCGAGCCGGTGGTGACGGCGGCGGCGCCGGCGGCGCAGTTCCTGCACTTCGCCTGCCACGGCATCGCCGACGAGGTCGCCGAGCAGAGCTTCAGCATGCTGGTGCTGGCCCGCACCGAACGCGTGACCGCTGGCGACGACGGCCTGCTGCAGCTCGGCGACCTCTGGAACGGCTGGCAGGGCCGACTGGCGGCGAGCCGGCTCGTCGTGCTGTCGGCGTGCCACACCAACGTCGGGCCGACCAACCGCGACGACGCGCCGCAGGCGCTGCCGCTCGGCTTCCTGGGCGCCGGGGCCCCGGCGGTCGTCAGTTCGTTGTGGGCGGTCGACGATGCATCGACGCGCGAACTGATGGTCGACTTCTACGGTCGACTGCTGGCCGGCGGCGCGGACCAGCTGCAGGCGTTCACGCAGGCCCGGCAGGCGCTGCGCGCCAAGTACCCGGACCCGTACCACTGGGCGCCGTTCCGGTACGTCGGTTGCCCGGAGTAGCCGCGCCGGATTCCGCCGCCTGCCGTTCCGCCGGCGGTGGCGGTGCCCCTTTGAGGGCATGAACACGCAACCTGCACTCGGTGGTCTTCTGCTCGCTTCGCTGCTCTGCGCCCTGCCGGCCCAGGACCTGCACCTGACCGCGGCGGCGCACCCGGACCGGATCCTGGCCGACGTC
>JAEUHR010000005.1 GCA_016794425.1 Planctomycetota bacterium | reverse complement strand
CGAGGTCGCGTCGGCGTAGGACGAGGCCGCCTGCAGCACGTCGCGCCACGCCTCGACCCAGGCGGCGAACGCCAGCGGATCGCGCGCCGCCGGCGGCAGGTACTGCAGCGTCGACAGCCCGCAGAGGCCGAGGATCGAGAGCGCGCGCTGGCGCCGGTCAGCGCAACGCCCGCGCCTCGGCGAGCACCCGTTCCCACTGGAATGCCGGACCGGGATCCTGCTTGTCGGCCTGCACGTGGAAGTGGCCGACGATGCCGTCGAAGGCGCGCAGCTGCTCGGGC
Source organism: Planctomycetota bacterium (assembly GCA_016794425.1). Classification (GTDB taxonomy): domain Bacteria; phylum Planctomycetota; class UBA1135; order UBA1135; family UBA2386; genus JAEUHS01. The sequence goes on along the minus strand of JAEUHR010000005.1, from coordinate 21,618 downwards.
GGCAGCGCGTGGTCGACGATGCGGCCCTGCTGGTCGCGCGGCGCTTCGAGCCGCAGCCGCGGGAACACGGCCGCGAGCGCGGCGCACAGCGCGGCCAGCGAGCGGTACTGCGCCTCGGTGAAGTCGAGCTGGTGCCAGACGCGGCCGTTGACGGTGCCGGCCACGATCTCGGGCCGCGCCGGCCGCGCCGTGAAGCCCGGCGTCGCGACGCCGTGTTCGATCCAGTTCGGGAAGCGCATGCGCCAGCCGTCCGCGTCGGCCTCGTACCAGCGGCGCATGTCGGCGTTCATCGGCTGCGGCCAGGCACCCGGGTGCGCGATCTCGACGCCGATCGAGCCGTCGTTGGCAATCGTCGCGTGGTGCGCCTTCTCGCGCAGGTCGAGCGTCTGGTAGATGGTGCCGTCGACGTCGAGCAGGAAGTGCACCGACAGGTTGCGGCTCTGCAGCACCTTGAAGCACTGCCGCGACGTGCCGGTGGCGTCGTAGTGCAGCACGAACTGGTGCACGTGCCGCTGCAGGTCGGCGAGCGTCGCGCGGTCGGGCAGCCCGCGCCGCGCCGAGTGGCTGGCCTGGCCCGCGCGCGGGGGCTCGGCGGCCAGCCACGGCACGCCGCGGCCAGCGTCGTAGCCGCCGGCGTCGCGGAACGTGACGACGTTCGCGGCGATCGGCTGCGCCGTGTCGCAGATCCACAGCGTGCCGAATGCTCGCGGGGCCGCCGGCGCGTGGGCGCAGCGCACGAGCAGCAGCAGCGCGACCGCGACCAGCGGCGCGAGCAGGCGGCGGCGCGGGATCGGCGGCGGCGGCATCGGCAGCGGCAGAGGTTGGCGCCGCGCGGTCGGTTCGGCAATGGTGGAGCCACCGCGCCGGTGGCACGGTCGACGCGCGGCGGCGGCACGGCTATTGTCAGGAGCGGCGCTCCCGGGCGGCATGCGTCCACGCCGCACGACACCCTTGCGCACGGAGGTAGCAATGCAACGTTTCGCCCTGATCCCGACCCTGCTGTTCGCGTTCGCCGCGGTGGCACCGGCGCAGGATCCGCCGAAGGAACCGGACAAGGAGATCGCCGCCAAGATCGCGACGCTGGCCGAGTGTGTCGGCGACCGCAAGCTCGAGCGCGAGGAGGAAGGCCTGCGCCTGATCGACGAACTGCTGCAGAAGCTGCAGGCCGGCGTCAACGACAAGGACCGCGCCGCGATCGCGAAGGCGCTCGAAGGCGTGTTCTTCAACGGCAAACTGCGGCCCACCGACCGCACGCAGCTCTACAGCGGCGCCGCGGCGGCACTCGGCTACTGCGGCAAGGACGGCGCCGCGGCGCTGAAGAAGGCCTACGAGAAGAAGCGCTTCCCCGACAAGAAGGACTGGGTGCCGCTGCGCGAGCAGCTGCTGAAGAACCTCGGCCGCTGCAAGGACGAGTCGACGGTCAAGTTCCTGATCGAGGAGGCGCGGCGGCAGCCGGAGGCGGCGCTGCAGGCCGCGGCCGGCGAAGCGCTCGGCAACTTCGACGACGCGAAGGAGGAGATCCGCAAGGAGATCGTCGGCCAGCTGCTGGTCCGCTACGGCGAGCTGGCGGAGCTGGCGTCGCAGATGGGTTCCTCCAACATCGAGGCGCAGAACGCGCAGGACCGGCTCGCGGCGCTGCAGGACAAGTGGAACACGACGCTGGCGAAGCTGACCCGGCAGAACTTCACCAAGTTCCGCGAGTGGCAGGCCTGGTACAACAAGAACAAGGGCGAAGCCTGGTGATCGCCGGCCGGCGCTCCGGCGCCGGAAGCCGGGCCGAGGTCGCCCCGTCACAGCTGCCCGCATGCTCCGCCTCGTCCGGTTCGCCGCCGTCGTGCTGGTCCTCGGCGCGATCCTGTTCCTGATCGTCGAGACGCGGCGGCTCGCCGAACTGGCCGGCGGTTTCGAGGCCGAGGCGCGCACCGCGCGCGCGGCGGCGCAGGTCGCCGCGGCCGAGCGCGACACCGTGCGGGCCGACGCCGACCGGCTCGCCGGCGAACTGCGCGCGGCGCAGCAGCAGCTGCAGGCGGTCAGCGACGTCGTCGACCAGCGCAGCGAGGCGTTGCGCCGCGCCGCCGAGCGCGCCGAAGCCGAGGCTGCGGCCAGCCTGCGCGCGATGCCCGAGGGTGTGCGGCTGTGCCTGCAGACGTTGCACGAGTGCCTGCGCGGCGAGGGCTTCACGGCGCAGCGGTTCCTGTCGGCGCGCGCCCTCGACGAACACGGCCTGCACGACGTCGAACTGCTCGACCTGCAGAGCGACGGACTCGGCGCGGCCTTCGTGCGCGCCGGCCGCATGCAGGCCGCGCTGGACCGCGGCACCGGCCGCCTCGAGCTGCGCTTCTTCGACGGCCAGCGCACCCAGGACGGCGAACGCACGGCGCTGCCCGCGGACGGTTTCGCGCTGGTGTTCGCGCCGGTCGACGGCCGCGTGTTCGAGCGGCGGCTGCCGTACCTGATCGACGCCAGCGGCGCCTACCCCGACGAGGCGCCGGCGGGCAGCACCGCCGACGTCGACCCGCTGACGCGGCGGCGCTGGCTCGAGCGGTTCGACGCGCTGCTGGGCACGGCCGGCGCGGTCGAACAGCTGCAGGTGACGCGCTTCCGCGGCATGCAGGACGGCTGGTTCCTCGACGCCGAGGTGATCGGCACCGACGCGCGCCACCACGTCGTGTCGATGGCGTTCGCGCAGCGGCTGTGCGTCGAGCTCGATGCGGCCGCCGGCGTGGTGTCACTGCGGCTCGTCGATGGCAACTTGCGCCGCGGTGGTGTCGACTCGACGATCTCCGCCGAGGGCTACCGCATGCTGCTGCCGAACGTCACGATCCAGAAGGCCGCCGACCTGATGCTGGGCATGGTGGTCCGCAAGTGAGCGCCGCGTCGCCGACCGGCGCGTTCCTCGCGTTCTGCCGGCAGTGGGCGCCGGCAGTGGAACAGGCGCTGCGCGACCTGCTGCCGCCGGTCACCGCGGCGCCGTGCCGCCTGCACGAGGCGATGCACTACGCGCTGTTCCCGGGCGGCAAGCGGCTGCGGCCGATGCTGGTGCTGCTCGGCTGCCAGGCGGCCGGCGGCGACCCGACCCGCGCGCTGCGCGCGGCGGCGGCGCTCGAGTGCCTGCACACCTACAGCCTCGTGCACGACGACCTGCCGTGCATGGACGACGACGACCTGCGACGCGGTCGCGCGACCTGCCACAAGGTCTACGGCGAAGCGCTGGCGCTGCTGGCCGGCGACGCGCTGCTGACGCTGGCCCTCGAAGGCGCCGCGTCGGCCGGCAGCGGAGCGGTGGTCGAGCTGGCGCGCGCCGCCGGCAGCCTCGGCATGGTCGGCGGCCAGGTCGAGGACCTCGCCGTCGAGGGGGATCCGCGCCAGCACAGCCTCGAGCGCGTGCAGTGGATCCACGACCACAAGACCGGCGCGCTGATCACCGCGTCGGTGCTGGTCGGCGCCCATGCCGCCGGGGCCGGCGCGCTGCCGGCGGCGGTCGACGCGCCGCTGCGGGCCTACGGCGAACAGCTCGGCCGCGCGTTCCAGATCGCCGACGACTGCCTCGACCTGACCGGCACCGCGCAGGAGCTCGGCAAGAACCCGCTCGCCGACGTGGCGCTCGGCAAGCTGACCTGGCCCGCCATGGTGGGGCTCGAACGCAGCCTGGCCGCGGCGCGGGACCTGGCAGAGTCGGCGCGCGCACACGCGGCCCGTGCCACCGCCGCCGTGGCGGCCTGGCGCCCGGAAGCCGTGCCCGCTCTGGACGCCACCCGGGCCCTGCTGCAAGATGTCGCGTCCTACGCCGTGGATCGCCGCTCCTGAGCTTCGGCTCGGCGGCGCCGACGGCCCTTCCGACCAGCCGCGGAGCCGGCCCTTGGACCAGACCTCGCTGACCCCCCTGTTCGACGGGATCGACAACCCGGCCGATCTCAAGCGCCTGCCGCGCGAGCAGTTGCCGGCCCTCTGCGCCGAGCTCCGCAAGGTCATCCTCGACACGGTCTCGGTGACCGGCGGCCACCTCGGCTCGGGCATGGGCGTGGTCGAGCTGACCGTCGCGCTGCACTACCTGTTCGACTTCCGCGACGATCGCCTGGTCTGGGACGTCGGCCACCAGTGCTACCCGCACAAGCTGCTGACCGAACGCAAGGCGCGGTTCCACACGCTGCGGCAGAAGGGCGGGCTCAGTGGCTTCACCAACAAGTGGGAGTCGCCGTACGACGTCTACCTGATGGGGCACGCGGGCACCGCAGCTTCGGCGGCGCTCGGCATCTCGATGGGCGACCGCATGCTCGGCCGCAAGCGCCACTCGGTCGCCGTCGTCGGCGACGCGGCGATGGGCTGCGGCGTCGCGTTCGAGGCGTTGAACCACGCCGGCTCGCTCGAGCACGACCGCCTGTTGGTGATCCTGAACGACAACCGCTGGTCGATCGCCAAGACCGTCGGCGCGCTGTCGCGGCACCTGAACAAGCTGCGTTCCGGCACGTTCTACAACCGCGCCAAGGAGACGGTGCACGGCCTGATCGAGTCGATCCCGCTGGTCGGCAAGGACCTCAGCGCGCGGCTCGGCGACACGGTCGAGATGCTGAAGAACATGGTGGTGCCCGGCCACCTGTTCGAGGAGCTCGGCTTCCGCTACTTCGGTCCGATCGACGGCCACAACACCGACGAACTGCTCGACGCGTTGGCCAACGTGCAGAAGCTCGACGGCGTGGTGCTGCTGCACGTGATGACCGAGAAGGGCAAGGGCGTGCCCGGCAGCGAGGACCGCTACGACCGTGCGCACGCGGCGAAGCCGCAGCCGGCGAAGAAGAAGGCCGAGAAGGTGCCGGTCGAGCCCGCGGTGCTGCAGCCGGTCGTGCCGGTCGTCAAGCCGGGCCGGTCGTGGACCGAGTGGTTCGGCGAGGGCGTACAGCAGCTGGCCGAGCAGGACCCGCACGTGGTCGCGATCACCGCCGCGATGCCGGACGGCACCGGCCTGATGGAGTTCCGCGACCGCTTCCCGGATCGCTTCGTCGACGCCGGCATCGCCGAGCAGCACGCCGTGGCCCTGGCGTCCGGCATGGCGACCGCCGGCATGAAGCCGATCTGCGCGATCTACTCGACGTTCCTGCAGCGCGGCTACGACCAGGTGTTCCAGGAGGTCGTGCTGCAGAAGCTGCCGGTGGTGTTCGCGATGGACCGCGCCGGTCTCGTCGGCGAGGACGGCGCCACGCACAACGGCCTCTACGACATCGCCTACCTGCGCTGCATGCCGGGCATCGTGCTGATGGCGCCGAAGGACGGGCCGGAACTGCACGAGATGATGCGCCTGGCCCTGCGGCTGCCGGGCCCGAGCGGCATCCGCTACGCGCGCGGCAACGCGCCGAGCCCGAGCGACCTGGTCGGCTGGCACGGGCGGTCGACGCCGGTCGAGGTCGGCAAGATGGAGGTGCTGCGCGACGGCGCCGACGGCGCCGTGCTGGCCTATGGACACATGGTGCAGACCGCGCTCGAAGCGGCGGCGCTGCTCGACCGCCGCGGCGTGCACATCGAGGTCGTCAACGCGCGCTTCTGCAAGCCGCTGGACGAGGCCGGCGTGCTGGCGCTGTGCGACCGCCACGACCGCGTCGTCACGCTCGAGGACCACTCGCGCGTCGGCGGCTTCGGCACCGCCGTGCTGGAGTGTGTGGCCGCACACGGTCCGGTACGGGCACACGTGCAGGTCATGGGTGTGCCCGACGACCTGCTCGAACACATGAGCCGCAACCAGGTCGTCGAGCACTGCGGTCTGACCGCGGCGCACGTCGCCGAACGCTTCCTGACTGCCAAGGGCGCGCCGCTGGCGCGGTGACGATGGCCGACCGCGCGTTCCAGCGCGTGCTGCTGATCGGCGACGCCCGCAAGGGCGGCACCGAGGAGCTGGTCGCATCGCACGGCGACTGGCTGCGCCGGCGCGGAGTCGCAGTGGCGATTGCGACCGACCGCGACCTGCCACTCGACGTCGCCGCGGCGGAGGCGGTGGTCGTGCTCGGCGGCGACGGCTCGCTGCTGTCGACCGCGCGCCGCATGGGGCCGCGGCAGCTGCCGACGCTCGGCATCAACCGCGGGCGGCTGGGCTTCCTGACCGCGTTCGAACACGAACAGTGCGAGCAGGCGCTGACGCTGCTGCTCGGCGGTCGGCTGGTCGAGCAACCGCGGCTGATGTTCCGCTGCACGATCGAGGGGCCGAGCGAAGGGCCGACCGACGCATTCGGCATGAACGACGTCGTGGTCAGCCGCGCCGGGGCCGGCGGCATGATCATCGTGCGCGCGCGCCACGGCGCGGCCGATCTCGGCACCTACCGCGGCGACGGCGTGATCGCGGCGACCGCGATCGGTTCGACCGCCTACTCGCTGGCCGCCGGTGGGCCCGTGGTTGCGCCGGACCTCGACGCGCTGGTGCTGACCCCGCTGGCGTCGCACTCGCTGAGCGCGCGGCCGCTGGTGCTGCCGGTCGGCGACGGCATCGAACTCGAGGTGGTCGAGATCGGCGATCCGCCGCACGCCTACTGCATCGTCGACGGCCAGGTGCAGACCAAGGTCGCGGTCGGCACGCGCATCCGGCTGCGGCCGGCGCCGTTCCGGTTCCGCCATCTGGTGCAGAGCCGCGAGCAGTTCTTCCAGGTGCTGGCGACGAAGTTCGGCTTCGCCGGCATGGCACGGTCGCGCGGCAGCTAGCTCCGACCGCCGCGGCGCGGCGCTAGCCGAGCTCGAACTGCCGCTTGGCGTCGACGACGTCGCGGTTGATCGCGACCACCGCTTCCTCGAGCCGGGCGCCGAGTTGCTCCTTGCTGCCGACGGTCATGCGCACCTGCCGCATCATCTGGATCGCCATGCGCAGCGTGCGCACGACGTCGCCGGCGTCGCTGTGCGCCAGGCGTTCGAGGTCGTCGACCGAGGCGCCGCGGCTCCACGCGTCGACCGCTGCGGCGATGCCCCAGTCGGGTTCCTTGATCGTCTGCTCGACGCCTTGCAGCAGTTCGATCGCGACGAACCGGCGGACCGCTTCGCCGGCCTCCTGCATCAGCGGGCCGAGCGTGCGGCGGTGCGCGCGCGGCTCGGCGCCGCGGCGGCGTTCCTCGTGGATCAGCGCCGTGAACGTGCAGGCGAGCTGGTGCAGGTCCATCTTGTCGAGCACGCCGCTCCACAGCAGCTCGGTGGCCTGGATCTCGTAGCCGTTGATGCGCTGCGCGAGTTTGCCGCGCGGCAGCAGGCCCTCGTCGCCGAGGTAGCCGGCGTCGCGCAGGATCTGCACGCGCGCCAGCAGCGCCGCGCGCGCCGCGTTGCGCTTCTTCGCGCGTGCCGCGGCCGAGCCGGTCTGCGCCTGGTAGGCGGCGAAGCTCTTGTCGTACGCGTCGAGCAGGCCCTTGCCGCCGAGCCGGTCGTAGAGGTTCAGCACCGTCGAGTACGACAGATTGAAGCGCGACGTGATCGGTTCGACCTTGCCGCTGTGGTAGCGCGACAGCGGCGCCTCGAGCAGATCCTCGTCTTCGAGGATCGCGATCACGAGACCGCTCTTGTCGAGTCCTTGCCGGCCGGCGCGACCGGCCATCTGCAGGTAGTCGCGGCTCTTCATGTAGTCCATCTGCACGCCGTCGAACTTGCGCAGCAGGTCGAACACGACGGTGCGCGCGGGCATGTTGATGCCGAGCGCGAACGTCTCGGTCGTGAACAGCAGCTTCAGCAGGCCGGACGTGAACAGCCGTTCGACGACCTCCTTGTGGATCGGCAGCATGCCGGCGTGGTGGTAGCCCACGCCCTGCAAGGCGCGGCCGAGGATGCCGCGCAGTCCCGGGTCCTGGTCCGGTTGCAGCTCGAAGCGCGCGCAGACCTCGTCGAACATCGCCTGCATGCGGTGCCGTTCGACGCGGTCGAGCAGCCGTCGGCCCATGCTGCGTTCGGCCTTGATCTCGCACTCCTTGCGCGAGAAGCAGAAGTACAGCGCCGGCAGCAGCTGGCGGTGCTGCACCTCGTCGAGCAGCAGCACGTACGGGCGCGGCCCGAACGCGATGCGCCGGCCCTGGCCGCGTTCGCGCTTGTCGCCCCAGCGCGAGCGCTCGCGTTCACGCCGGCCGGTGCGGTTGCCGTGCCGCTGGTCGCGCGCGGCGGCGCGTTCGTGGAACTGGATCGCCTTGGGGCGCTGGGCCAGCTGGAACACGCCGGCGTCCTGGTGGAACAGCCGATGGGCGAGCGGCACCGGACGGCGTGTGTGCTCGATCACGGCCAGCTCCTGCTGGCGCACCGAACGGATCCAGCCGCCGAATTCCTGCAGGTTCGCGATCGTCGCCGACAGACAGACGAAGCGGACGTGCGGCGGCGCGAAGATCAGGCTCTCTTCCCAGACCGTGCCGCGGTCCTTGTCGTCGACGAAGTGCACTTCGTCGAAGATCACGAAGTCGGTGTCGTCGAAGCGCGTCGGATCCTCGAACACCGCGTTGCGGAAGATCTCGGTCGTCATGATCACGATCGGCGCATCGGCGTCGAGCGTGAGGTCGCCGGTCATCAGGCCGATGCGCATGCCGGCCTGCTTGAAGTCGCGGAACTTCTGGTTGCTGAGCGCCTTGATCGGGCTCGTGTAGATCGCCCGTCGACCGGCCAGCACCGCGCGGTCGATCGCATACTCGGCGACCAGCGTCTTGCCGGCGCCGGTCGGCGCGGCGAGCAGCACGTTGCGCCCCGCCTCGATCGCGCGGGCCGCCTCGACCTGGAACTCGTTCAGCGTGTAGCCCTTCCAGACCGTCGGAGGCGACTGCGAGGCAGGAGAGCGCACGCGCGCAGCATCCCACATGGCAAGTGGCTTGGGAACGATGCATGCGCGAACGCCACTTCGTGCACAGTGTGGATGGCTGTCCACAGCACAACACTGCCGCGCGCTTCGTTGTTCGAAACTCGCGCTGGCGCGTCGTGCGAGCGTGGCTATGCTGCGCCGCACTCCGTCACTTCGGCGGAGCGTTTCGCAACCGGTCCTGCCGCGGTCGCCTGGCCGCGGTCCCTTCGGCGTCGGGTGGTCACCCTGACGCCCAACTCGGAGTCAGCCATGGACAACAAGACGGAAGTCAACGTCGGCAAGTTCGTCGGTCGCCACCTCTCGCAGCTCAAGGTCCTCTCGCGCGTGCTCGAGCACGAGCTCGAGGCGGCCAAGGGCAACCGCGAGGTGACGGTCGACCGCCACCTGATGGAGAGCGTGCTCGACATGCTCGAAATCTTCACCGACGACTGCGAGAACGTCAGCGGCAGCGGCCGCGATCGCAGCAAGACCGAGCAGAAGCCGGTCGTGGCGCGCCTGAACTGATCGACGTGGAGTCCCGGTGACGGCGCGGTGGCCGCGGGGCCGCCGCGCCGCGCCCTTGGCACGCGCCGTTGGCCACCGAACCCGAACTCCCGGACGCCGGCCCCGCCACCACCCGGTGGGTGGTGCGGGTGCTCGTGCTCGGCGCGTTCGCAGCGACGGTGTGGTGGTTCGGCCCGCGCGCGGTCGCGGTGCTGGCGGCGCGGTTCGACCTCGCTGCGGCCAACGGCCCGCTGGTCGCGCTCGACCGGGTCGGCTTCGCGGCGCAGCCGGAGTGGCTCGATCGCGAGCTGCTGCTGGCGGTCTCGGCGTCGCTGTCGCCGTTGCTGCAGGGCGAGATGCCCCTGCACGACGAGGCCGCTGCGCGGCAGCTGTGCGCGGCCCTCGGCGCGACCCCGTGGGTGCGCAGCGTCGCGCTCGACCGGCTGGTGCCGGATCGGCTGCAGTTGCAGGTCGACCTGCGCCGGCCGGTGCTCGCGGTGCGCTCCGCTGAGGGCGACCCGCTGTGCCTCGTCGACGGCGAGGGCACCACGCTGCCTTGGGTCGAGACGCCGCTGCCGCAGACGTTCCTCTACCACGAAGGCGGCGCACCGACGATGGCGTTCGAGCCGGGGCGCCCGGCCCAGGACGGCCGCGTGCGCGCAGCCGCCGCGGTCGCCGTCGAGTGGCGCGATCAGCTCGCGCCGCTGGTCGACGGTTGTCCCGCACTGCTCGAGATCGACGCCACCAACCTCGGCGAGCGCTGGCTGCGCGGTCCGAGCTACCCGGAGATCCGGGTCAAGCTGCGTCGCGCCGACGGCGGCAGCGTGATCTTCGCCTACGACCGTCCGGTCGACAGCGTGCTGCCGCGCGTGCCGACGGCGACCAAGGCGACCGTGCTGACCAACATCCTCGCGGCGCACCCGGGCCTCGCCGGCCTGGTCGCCGGCGACCTGCGCCTGGCGCGGCGCTGGCGCGACTTCCTGCAGCCGCGCGAAGCGACGCTGCGCGATCCGCTCGGCCCGTGGAGCGAGCTGCACCCGCGCGGCGGCTGAGCCGCGCGCTCAGGTGCGACCGGCGGCGAGTGCGCCGCGCACCAGCCCGTGCAGGTCGAAGCCGCCGCGTTTGGTGCAGCCGAGCCGCACCAGCACGAAGCGGCGGCTCGGCAGCACGACGCAGTGCTGGCCTTCGTGGCCCTCGAGCAGCAGCAGTTCGGCCGGCAGGTCGGGCCAGCGGCGCGCCGCGGGGCCGTCGCCGTCCGGGTCGGCGTTGAGCCACACGTGCCAGCCGAAGCGGCCGCGGCTCGCCGGTGCCGGCGTCGTCGAACGCGCGAGCCAGCCCTGCGGCAGCAGCCGGTTGCCGTCCGGCGCGACCCCGTCGTCGGCCAGGAACAGCCCGAAACGCGCCCAGTCGCGCGCGGTCGCGAAGCCGTACGAGCTGCCGACGAACGTGCCGCTGGCGTCGGTCTCGAGCACCGCGCTGTGCATGCCGAGCGGCGCGAACAGGGCGTCGCGCGGAAAGGCCCAGTAGTCGGCGTCGTTCGCGAACGTGCTGCGCAGCAACCGGCAGACGAGGTTCGAACAGCCGCTGCTGTAGCGGAACTCGGTGCCGGGCGCCGCGGCGACCGGGCTCTCGGCGTAGACGGCCGCGTGGTCCGGCGCCGCGAACAGCATGCGCAGCACGTCGCTGGCCGGTTCGTCGTACGACTCGTTCCACGCCAGCCCCGCCGTCATCGTCAGCAGGTGTGGCCAGCGGATCGCCGCGCGTGGGTCGTCGGCGCCGCGCCATTCGGCGACCGCCGGTGGGGCGTCGAGGTCGAGCGCGCCCTGCTGCACGCGGCGGCCGACCAGCGCGTTGACCAGCGTCTTGCTCATCGACCAGCCGGGCAGCGGCATCGCCGCGTCGTAGCCCGCCGCGTAGCGTTCGGCGACGAGCCGGCCGCCGTGCACGACGACGACGGCGCGCGTGCGCACCGGCGGCCCGTCGTCCGCCTCGGCGAACGCGGCATCGACCGCGCGCGCCATCGCTGCCGCGTCGATGCCCAGGCCCGGTTCGGCGCGGTCGCCGAGCGGCCACGCGCGCGTGGCGTCGCGCGACGCCGCCGCGATCGTGGGCGCAGCGCGGTCCCGCAGTGCCGCTGCGGTGCCGTCCGGCGGCACCAGGGTGCAGCCGAGGTTGCCGGTCGCCGCCGCCGTCGCGGTCGCGGTCAGCGCGCGGCACGTCACGGTGCGTCGCTCGCGGTCGACGTCGAAGCGCAGCAGCGGCCGCAGCAGCGCTTCGAGCGGGCGGTCCGGCGCCAGTTCCTCGGCCAGCACCGAATCGAGCGACCGGCCGCTGACGAACTGCGCCGATGCCGCCACCTTGGCGGCGTATGCCACCGCCGCGCGCAGCAGCGCCGGATCGGGCGTCTGCGCCGCGACCGACGGCACGAGGTGCAGGGCCGCGAGCGCGAGCAGGGCGGTGGGCCGGGGCATCGCCGCCATGCTACCGGCGCGTCGGGCTCGAGTGCGATGCCGTGCCGTGCCGATGGAGCGGTGTGCGAACGTCCGAGCGTGCGGTGCTGGTCGGGATCGTCGTCGCGGCCGGTCTCGCGCTGCGCTGGGGGTTCGTCGGCACCGCGGTCGTGCAGGCGCCGCTGCGCGTCGACGCGGGTCAGTACGCGGCCTACGCCGCCAACCTGGTCGAACACGGCGTCTATTCGCTGGCCGCCACCGTGCCGCCGGCGCCGGACTCGTTCCGCTCGCCGGGCTACCCGCTGCTGCTGGCGCTGTGCCGCTGGTGCGCCGGCGCGTCGGGCTGGTACGGCCTCGTGCACGCGGTGCAGGTCGTGCTCGGCGCGGCGACCGTGCTGCTGTGCTACCGGCTCGCGCGTACCTGGCTGCCGTTCGCGGCGGCGCTGGCGGCGGCGGTTGCGTGCGCGCTGAGTCCGCACCTGGTGGTCGCCAGCGCCTACGTGCTGACCGAGTGCTGGAGCACGTTCCTGGTCACGGCCGGACTCGTGCTGCTGGTGGCGGCGCGCGGCCCCGGCCGGCTCGCGGCTGCCGGTCTGACCCTCGGCGCGGCGGCGCTGGCGAACGAAACGCTGGTGCTGCTGCCGTTGGTGCTGGCCTGGCCGACCTGGCGCCAGTACGGCCGCGGCGGAGCGCTCGCGTTCGCGCTCGCGGCGCTGGCGCCGGTGCTGGCGTGGCATGCGCGCAACGCCGGCCAGGACCTCGCGCGCACCGGCGGCGAACGCGTCACCGCGTCGATCAGCCACGGCAGCTACCCGGGCATGGTGTTCCGCGATCCCCGGTTGTGCGGGTTCCCGTACCGCGAGGATCCGGAGCAGCCGGCGTTCGGCGCCTCGTGGCGCGGCCTGCGCGAGGTGCTGCTGCGGCGCGTCGCCGACGAGCCGTGGCGCTACCTGAGCTGGTACCTGCTCGAGAAGCCGCTGTGGCTGTGGCGGTGGGACCTGGTGCAGGGCCGCGACGTGCTGGTCTACGAAGTCGGCAATTCGCCGTACGAACGGCAGCCGGTGATGGCCGCGAGCCACTGGCTGATGCGCTGGCTGCACCTGCCGTGCATGGTGCTGGCGGCGTGCGGTGCGATCGCCGCGGCCTGGAATCGGCGCCGGCGCTGGCCGTTCGCGGCGCACGTGCTCGGCCTGACCGCCGTTGTCGGCACCGTCGCCTACCTGCCGGTGATCCCCGATCCGCGTTACCTGCAGCCGATCCGGCCGGTGCTGTTCGTGCTCGGCGCGGCCGCCGCGACCACGCTGCTGCAGCGGGTCGCGGCACGGTTCGGCCGCCCGGTGGCGGCGCTCGACGGACCGGCCGTCGAGCCGGCCGGCTAGGCGCCTACGCACATCGCCGGATGCGACCCGTCGCCGGCGCCGCTCAGCTCTGGCGCATGACGATGCACTGCTCGGCGCCGATGGGTGCCCGTTCCATCGCAGCGGTGCGGCAGCTGGTCGGCAACACACCGTTGCTCGAAGTGCTGTATCGGCTCGACGGCCGCGAGCGGCGGCTCTACGCGAAGTACGAGTCGCTGAACATGACCGGCTCGGTCAAGGACCGCATGGCGTGCCACATCCTGGCCGAGGCCTACCAGCGCGGGCAGCTGCGCGCCGGCGACACCATCGTCGAGGCGAGCAGCGGCAACACCGGCATCGCGTTCGCCGCGCTCGGCGCCGCACTCGGCCACCCGGTGCGGATCTTCATGCCCGACTGGATGAGCCAGGAACGCGTGCAGCTGATCCGCGGCTTCGGTGCCGAGATCGTCGGTGTGTCGGCGGCGCAGGGCGGCTTCGTCGGTTCGGTGCGGCTCGCCGAGCGCTACGCGTGCGAACACGAGCGCGTGTTCCTGCCGCGCCAGTTCGAGAACCAGGCCAACGTGCGCGCCCACGCGCTCGCCACCGGGCCGGAGATCCTGCTGCAGCTCGAGGCCTACGGTCGCAATCCGGCCGCGTTCGTGGCCGGCGTCGGCACCGGCGGTACCGTGATGGGGGTCGGGCGCGCGCTGCGCGCGGCGATGCCCGAGGTGCGCGTGCACCCGCTCGAGCCGGCCAACTCGCCGACGCTGCGCACCGGCAAGAAGGCCGGCACGCACCGGATCCAGGGCATCTCCGACGAGTTCGTGCCGCCGGTCGTCGACCTCGGCTGGCTCGATGCGATCGTCGACGTCTGGGACGGCGATGCGATCCTGATGGCGCAGGCGCTGGCGCGCCAGCTCGGGCTCGCGGTCGGCATCAGCTCCGGCGCGAACTTCCTCGGCGCCGCGCAGCTGGTCGAGCGCTACGACGACGGTGCCGTCGTCACGCTGTTCTGCGACAGCAACAAGAAGTACCTGTCGACCGACCTGTGCCGCGAGGAACCGGTGCGCGACGACTACCTGGCGCCGCGCATCGAGCTGGTCGGATTCCGCGCCGTGCGGTGACGGCGCGGCGGCCTCAGTTGCCGCCTTCCTGCTTCTCTTCGCCGCCCTTCTCCTCGCCGTCCTTCTCTTCGCCGCCCTTCTCGAGCTGCTTGCGGATCTGCGGCAGGACCATGTCGATCTGCTGCACCAGCGGCGACGACGGCAGGATCGCCTTCGCGGCCTCGAGTGCGGCGATCGCGGCCTTCGCGTCCTCGGTCGAGTCCATGATCACCATGCCCTTGAAGTAGAGCGCGAGCTGGTGCTGGGCCTTGTTCTTCGGCGCCTGGATCACGCCGTCGAGGTGCGCGAGCGCCTTGTCGGCCTCACCGGCCTGCATGAACGGACCGATCGCCTTGCTGAGCGCCTGCGCCTCGCGGTCGAGGTCCTTGGCGGCGGCGAGCTGCTCGATCTTCGGTTCGTACTTCGCCTTCAGGTTGGCCTTGCCGTCGGCGTCGAGCTTGACGATCTCCTGCATCGTCTCCAGGTGGTGGTTGCCGACCACTTCCTCGTCGAGCGCGGCGAGCGCCTCGTCGAGCGCGGTGGCGCGCTCGGCGCCCTGCTTCTGCTCGGCGCGCAGCATCGCGGCGATGAACGCGTCACCGCGCTTCTTCATGCCGGTGAGCATCTCGACGTACTTCTCGGCGCCGCCGCGCTCATAGCCGGTCTGCGCGTAGGGCCGGCCCGCAGCGTCGGCCAGCAGGATCGTCGGGTAGCCGCGGATGCCGTACTGCTCCTGCAGCTTCGCGTTCTGCTCCTTGACCTCGGCGGTGACCAGCGACTCGTCGTTCGGGTAGTCGAGCTTGACCAGCACGAAGTCCTTCGGCGCCGCGGCCGTGAAGGCCTCCTGCGAGAACACTTCCTTGTCGAGCCGGATGCACCAGCTGCACCAGTCCGAGCCGGTGAAGTCCAGCAGCAGGTGCTTGTTCTCGGCCTTGGCCTTCGCCTTGGCGGCGGCGAAGTCCTGGATCCAGCCGGTTTCCTGCGCGGGCAGGGCCACGGCGACGGAGACGAACGCGATCGACAGTGCAGTGCGGAGCATCGATTCCTCGGTTGGGGAGCGCGGATGCTACGCAGCAGGCGCGGCGGCGCTTGGGGAAAGTCGCAGATCAGGCCGCCGCCGCGGCTCAGTCGGCGGCCAGCGCCGCGCGCAGCAGCCGGTCCACCGCGTCGGGGTCGGCGCGGCCCTTGGTCGCCCGCATCACGTGCCCCTTCAGGGCGTCGAGTGCACGTTCTTTGCCAGCTCGGACGGCGGCTGCCGCCTCGGGCAAGGCTGCCAGTGCCCCCGCGACCAACGGCGCCAGCGTGTCCGCATCGTCGATGCGCGACAGCCCGAGTTGCTGCACGGCCGTCGCGGCGCTGCCGGCGTGGGCCACCATGTGGCGGAACACCCGGCGCGCGGTCACCTGGGTCAGGGTGCCCTGCGCCAGCAGCTGCAACAGCTCGTGCAGCCGTTGCGGCGTCACCGGGAACTCGGCCAGCGGCCCGCCGCGGTCGCGCCACGCCGGCAGCACGTCGCTCTGGATCCAGTTGCTGGCGGTCTTGGCGTCGACGCCGGTCTGCACCGCCGCCTCGAACCACTCGCCGACCGCGCGGTCCTGCGTCAGCGCGACGACATCGTGCTCCGGCAGGCCGAACGCGCTGCGGTAGCGGTCGCGGCGCTGCTGCGGCAGTTCGCCGAGCCGCGCGCGCTGGGCCTCGATGCGCGCGTCGTCGATCACGAGCGGTGGCAGGTCGGGATCGGGGAAGTAGCGGTAGTCGGGTGCCGACTCCTTGCTGCGCTGCGGGCGCGACTCGCCGGCTTCGTCGTTCCAGCCGCGGGTCTCCGCGGCGATGCGGCCGCCGGCGGCGAGGATCGCGGCCTGCCGCCGTTCCTCGTACTCCAGTGCGCGCTGCACCATCTTCGGCGAGTTCAGGTTCTTCAGTTCGACCTTGGTGCCGTAGCGGTCGCTGCCGATCGGCATCAGCGAGATGTTCGCGTCGCAGCGCATCGAGCCGAGTTCCATGTCGCAGTCGCTGACCGCGGCGTAGCGCAGGATCTCGCGCAGGTGCAGCAGGAACGCCTGCGCGTCGGCCGGTGCCCGCAGATCCGGTTCGCCGACGATCTCGATCAGCGGCATGCCGGCGCGGTTCAGGTCGACCAGCGTGCCCAGTTCGCCGTGCACCAGCTTGCCGGCGTCCTCTTCGATGTGGATGCGCTGCAGGCGGCAGCTGCGGCCGGCGCCGAGCGGTACCGCGCCGCCCAGGCACACCGGCGACTCGAACTGGCTGATCTGGTAGCCCTTCGGCAGGTCGGGATAGAAGTAGTTCTTGCGCGCGAAGCGCGACACGCGCTGCACGTCGCCGCCGAGCGCCAGTGCGGCGCGCACGGCCAGTTCGACCGCAGCGGCGTTGGGGCGCGGCAGCACGCCCGGCAGGCCGAGGTCGATCGCGTGCACGCGAGTGTTCGGGTCGCCGAGGGCGCCCGATGGGGCCGGTGAGAACAGTTTGCTCTGCGTCGCCAGCTGCACGTGGACCTCGAGTCCGATCACCGTCGTGAAGCCGTTCATGCCGGTGGCCTCCGGCTGTGGTGGTCGGTGGCCGCCGCGAACGCGCCGGCGACCTGCAACAGCCGGTCTTCGCCGAAGGCAGGGGCGGTCCATTGCAGACCGATCGGCAGGCCGGCCGCCGTGTAGCCGCACGGTTGCGACAGGGCCGGCAGCCCGGCGAGGCTCGCCGGCACGGTCAGCGCGTCGCAGAGGTACATCGCCAGCGGGTCGTCGATGCGGCTGCCGAGCGGGAACGCCGGCACCGGCGACGTCGGGCTGACCAGCAGGTCGCAGGCCGCGAACGCGCGCGCGAAGTCGCTGCGCAGCAGTTCGCGGGCGCGGATCGCCTGGCCGTAGTAGCGGTCCTGGTAGCCGACCGACAGCGCGAACGTGCCGAGCAGGATGCGCAGCTGGACCTCGTCGCCGAAGCCGCGGCTGCGGCTCGCGGTCGTCATCGCGTCGCAGCTGGTGCCTTCGCCGCGGCGGGCGCCGTAGCGCACGCCGTCGTAGCGCGCCAGGTTCGAGGCCGCCTCGGCCATCGCCAGCAGGTAGTAGGTCGGCACCGCATGGGCGACCGACGGCAGTGAGCACTCGACCAGTTCGGCACCCAGCTCGCGCAGCGTGGCCAGCGCCGTCTGCACGGTGGCCAGCACTTCGTCATCGAGCCCCGGCCCGTTCAGTTGCCACGGTACGCCGATCCGCACGCCGCGCAGGTCGGCTGCTGGTGCGGCAGCGCCCGTCGTCGGCGCCGCGGCAACCGAAGTCGGGTCGGCGGGGTCGACCCCGGCCGTGGCAGCCAGCCAGAGCGCGAGGTCGTCGACCGAGCGGCCCAGCACGCCGACACAGTCCAGCGAACTGGCGTAGGCGATCAGCCCGTAGCGGCTCACTCGGCCGTAGGTCGGCTTCAGGCCGAACACGCCGCACAGCGCCGCGGGCTGCCGCACCGAACCGCCGGTATCGCTGCCGACCGCGAGCGGGCACAGGCCCGCAGCGACGGCCGCGGCGCTGCCGCCGCTGCTGCCGCCGGGCACGCAGTCGCGGTGCCACGGGTTGCGGGTCGGGCCGTGCGCCGAGGTCTCGGTCGAGCTGCCCATGCCGAACTCGTCCATGTTGGTGCGACCGAGCAGCACCGCGCCGGCGGCCTGCAGCCGCTGCAGCGCGGTGGCCGTGAACGGCGACCGGTAGTCCGCCAGCATGCGGCTGCCGGCGCTGGTGCGTTCGCCGGCCACCACCAGGTTGTCCTTCCAGCCGATCGGCACGCCGGCCAGCGGCCCGAGCGGCTCGCCGCGGGCCCGCGCGCCGTCGATCGCGTCGGCGTCGGCCAGCGCGCGTTCGCCGCGGTGGTCGACGAAGGCGTGCAGCGCCGGGTCGACGCGCTCGATCCGATCGAGGCTCGCGCGCACGACGTCACGGGCCGACACGCTGCCGCGGCGCACCTGGTCGGCGAGTCCGGCCGCCGACAACTGCCAGAGTTCGGTCATCCGTCCACCACGCGCGGCACGACGAACATGCCGCCGGCCGTTCGCGGCGCGTTGGCCAGGACCTGGTCGAGCGGCAGCGGCGGCTCGGCGGTGTCGGTGCGCAGCCGCACCGGTTGCAGGTCCGGGTCGCCGCCGGATTCGAGCGGCAGGTCGCCCAGGGCGCCGAACGCGGCCACGATCCGGCGCGCGTTCTGCAGCACGGTGGCCAGACGCTCGGCCGGAAGGTGCAGCCGCGCCAGGTCGGCGAGGTGCTGCACGAGGGCGCGATCGAGGTCGGGCTCGGCGGTCATGGCGCTGGGATCCTAGTGACACGAAGTGCCGGTGCCAGCGGGATCTGCGGGGGGCGGGCTGACCGCAGGCGGTGGATTTTGACCAGCGCCGGTGGCGATGCCTTGGCGTGGGCGCGGTGGGCGGGCTAGCATGCTCGCCGCAAGCGTCCGCCGTCCGGTGCGCTCGGCGGGGTCGGTCAGCCCTGCCGGGAGACCCGGCGTCGGCCGCCGCCGCCCACCATGGAAAACCCCGAGCTCGCGGTCATCGGCCTCACCTGCAACGTGGTGGGTGTCTTCTTCCTGGCGAACTCCATTCGCTTCCGCGAGCCCCGCAAGGCGCTCCAGGATGCCCTCGGCGTCGGCGGCCGCAGCCTGCTGCGAGTGCGGGATACCGCGCTCAACAACATGCAGGTGATCATCGGCTTCCTGTTCCTGACCACCGGCTTCCTGCTGCAGGTCGTCGCCCAGTGGGACATGGGGGTGACGACGCTGGCGTTCTGTGCCGGCATCATCGTGTTCGCCGGCGCCGTCTACGCGATCGGCGCCTACAGCTCCCGGCGCGCGTTCCGCAAGCTGCTGCGCGAGTTCTTCCAGAGTGAGGACTGGTCGTTCACCGACGACATGGAACTCACCAAGGAGATCGGCGAAGCGCTGGGTGTGCCCCACGCAAAGGACATGACCGTAGAGGTCTACGTCCATCGGGTGCGCCAGGCGTTGGGCGTGCAGGCGCAGCCGCGACCGCAGAACGCCGCCGAACGGGCGCGTCGCATCGCGCTGCCCGGCCGCTGACCGAAATCCGGCCGATTTCGCGGTGGTGCCGTGCCATGCGGGGGCATGGAGCTGCGATCGGCGGCGTGGCGACGTACGTGGCGCGAACTCAGGCGCGCGGCGCTCGACCTGCTGCTGCCGCCCGCGTGCATTGCCTGCGGGGTGCCGGCGCGGCAGTTCTGTGGTCCGTGCCGTCGCGCCCTGCGCTGGCGCACGGGACCGGCCTGCGGCCGTTGCGGTGAACCGGTGCTTGCGGCCGGCGATCGCTGCCAGGGAGACCACGCCGAGTTGCGGCGGATCTGGCGGCTGGTGGCGCCGCTGCACTACGCCGGCACCGGCGGCGCGCTGGTGCGGCGGTTCAAGCTGGACGCCGATCCGGCGGCAGCCCGGTTCCTGGTTCGTGCCATGGCTGCCGCCTGGCAGCCGGACGCGGATCCGGCCTGGCGCCACGCGCTGCTGGTACCGGTGCCGCTGCACCCGCGCCGCCGCCGGCAGCGCGGCTTCGACCAGGCGGCGTGGCTCGTGGGGCGGCTTGCCCGCGCCCTCCGGCTCGAACCGGGCGTCGGCATCCTGCATCGCCGCCGCGAGACCCTGCCGCAGGGTGATCCCCGGGTGCTGTCGCGGGCCGGCAACGTCGAGGGTGCGTTCCTGGTCCCGCGGCCCGCGCGCGCTGTGGGCCGCTGCGTGGTGCTGGTCGACGACGTCTTCACGTCGGGCGCCACCGCGCGCGAGTGCGCGGCGCAGCTGCTGCAGGCCGGCGCGAAGGGCGTCGCCGTGCTCAGTGCGTGCCGCAGCTAGGGCCCGGCGGGTCGTGCGCGTCGCCGGCGGTCGATCGAACCGCCGAGACCCGCGCCGACCGCCGCGGCCGCCAGCGACCACAGGTAGGGGTGGTCAGTCGACACGATCGTCAGATGGCGGGTTCCGACCCACACCACCAGCCCGGCCAGCAGCGCACCGCAGCCGGCCCACGGCCCGCCGAAGCGCGTGTAGAGGCCGAGCACACCCAGCACGAACACGCCGGCGCTGCCGAAGCCCGACGCTTCCTCGACCAGGTCGTGCACCGTGTCGCTGCTCAGCGCGAGGCCGAACGCGACGAGCCCGACGCAGCCGCAGGCGAGGCGCGCGGGCCAGATGCCGGCGTGGAAGCGGGTGGGCAGCAGGTTGCGGGTCACGACGGAAGCGGCGACCAGCAGGCAGCTGTCGACCGTCGACAGGATCGCGGCCACGAGCGCGCTGACGAACAGCACGCGCAGGACGGTCGGCAGGTGGTCGCCGGCGAGTCGCAGCAGCACCGATTCGGGTTCGTCGAGGCCGGGCAACAGGGTCGGTGCGACGGCGCCGAGTGACAGCGGCACCAGACCGACCAGCAGATAGCAGAGGCCGCCGGCGACGGCCGCGGTCCGTGCGACCGTGGCGCTGCGCGCCGCGAAGCTGCGCGACAGCGCTTCCTGAGCCAGTACCGAGCCGCAGATCGGCACGGCCCAGGCCTCGACCAGGTCGAGCATCGAACCGGTCGGCGGTTCGGTCGGCGTCGGCGGCGCGCCGCCGTCCGCCGGCGTGTTGGCCAGCACTGCCCAGGCCAGCACGCCGAGGCCGAGAATCAGGACGAAGCCCTGCACGACGTCGGTGTAGATGTCGGCGAGCAGGCCGCCGAGCATCGTGTAGGCGATGGCCACGACGGCGGCCAGGGCGATCGCTGCCTCGAGGTGGATGGCGCCGTCGGCGTGTTCGACCACGACGTGGCCGAAGGCGCGAATCTGCGCGGCGGCCCACAACACCGACGACGGCAGCAACAACACCGCGGCGAGCCGTTCGGCAACGCGGCCGAAGCGGCGGCCGAAATACTCGGGCAGCGTCGTGATGCGCAGGTGCCACAGGCGCCCCGCGAACCACAGGCCCATCAGCACGAGGCAGATCCCGTAGGCCAACGGTTCGGTGGACCAGATCGAAACGCCGTGCCGGTAGGCGTCGCCGGCCGCGGCGAGACAGCTCTCGGCGCCGAACCAGGTCGCGAAGATGCTGGCCGCTGCGAGGAACGGCCCGACGCGCCGGCCGGCCAACAGGAAGTCGTCCTGGCTGCGTACCCGCCGGGCGGCGAGGGCGCCGACTACCAGTTGCAGCAGCACGAAGGCGAAGACGGCGTACAGCACGCCTCGCGTCTACCGGACGGGCCCCTTGCAGGCAAGCCGTTCTCGTTTCCAGGCAACAGGTTGCGACACATTCGCCCAGCCGCGAGAAAACCCCGCACGCGAACTTGACGCGCGACCTCGGCTCGCTACTGTCTCCCGCCCCTCACACGGCAGAGTTCGCGTCCGGAAGGACAGTGGACGAGCTGGAGTCGAGGCGATCTTTGGCATTCTGGGTGGCCTCGAAAGAAGCGTGTGAGCGAGGGTTGGCCTGATTTTGCGAGC
>JAEUHR010000004.1 GCA_016794425.1 Planctomycetota bacterium | reverse complement strand
GCTCGCAAAATCAGGCCAACCCTCGCTCACACGCTTCTTTCGAGGCCACCCAGAATGCCAAAGATCGCCTCGACTCCAGCTCGTCCACTGTCCTTCCGGACGCGAACTCTGCCGTGTGAGGGGCGGGAGACAGTAGCGAGCTGCCCGAAGCCCTGCAAGCGCTCGTTCATGATTTTTCACCG
Source organism: Planctomycetota bacterium (assembly GCA_016794425.1). Classification (GTDB taxonomy): domain Bacteria; phylum Planctomycetota; class UBA1135; order UBA1135; family UBA2386; genus JAEUHS01. The sequence goes on along the minus strand of JAEUHR010000004.1, from coordinate 112,567 downwards.
AAGGTGCAAACTGCCTTCTTGCGGATGGTTACGTCGACGCTGCAGCCGATCGTCGACGGCGACGGGATCGTTCAGCGGCCGCGCCCCAGCGCGGCGATCCGAGCCGCCCGCGCGGGGTGGCTGCGCCCCAGCGCAGCCAGCTGCTCCCCGTCCGGCAACCCCACTTCGAAGGCGTCGATCTGCCGGCCGTCGATGCCGTGCGCCTCGACGCGCAGCCGGTCGCCGCGCACCTCGGCACTGCACCAGTGGTAGGCCGACTCGACGACGAAGCCTTCGCCGGGCCGCACCTCGTAGAGGCTCTTGCCACCCCCGCCGCTGACCACCAAGGGTGGCTCGCCGGCCGGCGGCAGGGCGTCGCGCCGCTGGTAGCAGTGGTCGTGGCCGCTGAGGTAGAGGCTCACCTGATGGTCGCGGAGGGACGGCAACAGGTGCAGCAGCAGGTCGCCGCGGTTGCGCTGCCGCGACTGGCTGCGCAGCGGGAAGTGGCTCGCCACCACGATCCAGGGCTCGGTCGCCACCGCGAGCTGCTCCGCCAGGAACTCGAGCGCCGGATGGTCGGCCGCGAAGTGGTCGCCGATGCGGTCGATGTTGCAGTCGAGGCCGACGATGCGCACCGGCCCCCACGCGAACGAGAACCCGCGTCCGTCGCCGGTCTGGTCCGACGGCGGCAGCCGCAGGTTCGCCAGCATCTGCAGCCCGGCGCTGTCCATCTGGTCGTGGTTGCCGAGCACCGCGTAGAGCGGCGCGTCGCGCATCACGCCCGCGAATGGCCGGAAGAAGCCGCTGGCGTAGTGCGCGTGCTGTCCTTTCGGATAGACGACGTCGCCGAGATGCAGCACGAAGTCCGGCCGCCAGGCGGCCACGGCGGCCCCGATCGCCGTGACCTCGGCACCGTCCGGGAGCCAACCCAGACGCGCGGGCAGCTGCAGCAGTGCCGTGCGCTGCAGCCAGATCCAGCCCGGCAGCCCGCCGGAATCGCCCAGGAACGCGAATCGCACCGGCGCCCGGTCGTCCGCCGGTGGCGTGCGAAAGCCGCCGCGATCGAGCAGCGCGCCATTGCCGGCGTCGCGCAGCTCGTAGGTGTAGTTGCGCCCGGCGCGCAGGCCCTCGGCCCGCAGTGCGTGGCGGCGGCGCGCTGACGGCGCCGCCAGCTCGGCGACCACCGCGCCCGCATCGTCGCGCACGGTGCCGCCGACCCGCTGCGGCGCGGCGGTCACCATCGCCAGCGTCGCGGCATCGCCGCGCACGTCTTGCACGTAGGCGCCGGTCGCCAGCGGCGGATCGTCGAACGCGTGGATCCACAGGCAGCCGAACCCGGCCAGCCACAGCCCACGGCGCCACCACTTGGCCTTCACGCGGACCTTGTAGCCCCGCCGACGGCTATGCGAAAGCGTCAGGTCCCGTGGCGGCAGACGACCCGCGTCGTGATGCCACCGCGCACGCGGAACTCACTGGTGACGACCAGTCGCCGCGGCGCCAGCAGCGCCACCAGGTCGTCGCAGATGTCGTTGGTGACGCGCTCGTGGAAGGCGCCGACGTCGCGGAAGCTCCACAGGTAGAGCTTCAGGCTCTTCAGCTCGACGCACGTCGCACCCGGCACGTATTCGATCCGGATCGTCGCGAAGTCCGGCTGGCCGGTCTTCGGACAGACGCAGGTGAACTCCGGGCACTCGAACGCGATCTCGTAGTCGCGCCCGGGCTTCGGATTCGGGAACGTCTCGAGCACGGCGGCATCGTGCGGTTTCGGCGGCGGCAGCGGCATCCGCCGCACGAAAGCAGGAACGGTGCGACGGGGCAAGCCGCAGCGCGCGATCGCCGGCGGTCAGGCCGCGCCGGGCGACGACGGCGGCAGGCCGAGCGGCACGATGCGCGCGTTGGCGGCATCGAACTCCATGCAGACGGGACCGTTCGCGTGCGTGCAGCGGCGCTGCCGGCACGGCGCACAACCCGGCGGCGCCGCGTGGACCAGCGCCGTGGCGGTCGGCGGCGCGGTCCGCCGCGGATCCTCGGAGCCGAACCGGACCTCGCACGCCGCGCCGGCAGCCGCGAGCACGTGCACCGCGCCGGTGTCCGGCGCCACGACGCGCCCGTCGGCGGCGGCAATCACCGCGCCCAGCGCGATGAGCCGGCGCGGTTCGCCGCGCCCGTGGCGCAGCACCGGCACACCGGGCGGCAGCACGAGGCCGGCTTCGGCCGGCCCGACCAACAGCAGCGCGGGGCCAGTGGCCGCGTGCACCAGCCGGTCGACCACCGCCGGCCGCAGCGCGCGCGGATCGGCCGGGTCGGTGGCGACGACGACGCGGAACGGGCGCGCCGGGTCGATGCCCGCAGCCGCCACCGCGGCGCGCTCGGCGGCGAGTTCGGCGGGTGCGGCCACGAGCCGCGGCGGCAGGAACGGCGCGCCGGGCGCCACCTCGCGCACCAGGTGCCAGGCGATCCGCGCCGGGTGCGGTGGACCGTCCACCGCCACGGTGCGGTGCAGCAGCATCCGGCTGGCCGGCTCCTGGCGCGCCGCCGCCTCGGCACCGATCCGGCGCCGCGCCCCGCTGAGGCGCGCCACCAGCGCGCTCTTCCAGTTGCCCTGCAGATCGAGCGCGAGGTCGTAGCGGTCGGCGCGCAGCGCCGCGCGCACCTGCCACAGTGCCGCGAGGCCACCGTCGCGGCGGAACGGCACGACGCGGCGCACACCCGGCAGACCGTCCAACAGCGGCGCGAACGGCGCCTGCGTGACGATCGTGATCGCCAGGTCGGGACGCACGGCATGCAGCGCGCGCACGGCGCCGATCCCCTGCACGAGATCGCCCATCGCCGACAGCCGGACCAGCAGGATCGAGTTCACCGTGGCGCGTCGACGCGTTCGGCGACGACGAACGTCTTCGTCGGCAGGCACAGCCGCAGCCGCGCGCGGTACGGACCCGGCACCGGTTCGTTGCCAGGCGGGACCTCGGCGATGACCCACGCTGCGGTCGGCACGGTGCGCCCTGACTCGTCGCCGCGCGGCAGCAGGTCGGCGGCGAGCAGCAGCGGTCCTTCGACGTGCCCGTGCATGCCGAGCCCAGGCGTCGCGCCGAGGGCGTCCAGTTCGCGGCGCAGCACGACGGCCGCCGGCTCCTGCGCACGCCGGTTGTCGGGCCGCGACCAGGCGCGCTCGAGCCCGACCGTCCACGCCGCGACCAGCGGCACCGCCAGGCACAGCGCGACGACGTGCCACGGCCGCGCCACGAAGGCCGCTGCCAGGGCGGTGGCCGCAGCGAGCGCCACGGCGCCGACGCCCACGGCCGGCACGAACGGCAGCACCAGCATCGCGACCGCCGCCGCGATGCCGACCCCGCGCACGCAGCGCCGCGCGACCGGCCCGACCGGGATCGGCAGCCGCGCGTAGTGTGCGACCGCCGGCGTGACCGCGAACGTGAACAGCAGCACGTTCGGCAGCAGGTAGCGCGTCGGCCGCCCCGGAAAGAACGTCAGCAGCACGACCGCGACGACCGCGGCGCCGCTGCACATGCGCAGCGTCAGGTCGCCGTCGTCCATGCGCGCGTCGCGCGCGCCGCGCCACTCCCAGAAGCACCAGAACACGAACGGCGCCTGCACCGCCACCGCGCGCAACCAGTAGCTCGGGATCGACACGACGTGGTCCCAGTCGAGGTAGGCGAGCCGGCCGACCGATTCGTCGCTCGCCACCGCCAGCATGCTCGACGGCGGGACGTGGAACAGCCACAACGGCGCGAAGTAGGCCGCCACGACCGCCAGCATCGGCGCGAAGTGCGCCAGCGCGAAGCGCAGGCCACGCCGGCGCCACCAGACCAGGTAGGCGCCGACCGCGAACAGGAAGAACGGCGGCCCCTTGCTGAGCAGCGCGAGACCGGCCAGCACGCCGGAAGCGACCACGAGCCCGCGGCTCTGCCGACCGACGCCGGTCGCCAGCATCCACAGCGACATCGCCGTGAAGCACGCGAACACCGGATCGATCTCCGCGGTCGGCCACTCGAACAGCACCAGCGGCGACAGCGCGATGCCGAGCCCGCCGATCCAGCCGGCCCCGCGCCCGAACCAGCGGCGCAGCAGTTCCATCGCCGTGACCGCGGTCACGGCGGTCAGCAGCACCGACGGCAGCCGCGCGGCCCACGGCACGACGCCGAACCAATCCAGCATCGGCCGCAGCAGCCAGTAGTGCAGCGGCGGTTTGGCCCAGGTCGGTTCGCCGCCGAGCGTCGGCACCATCCACTCGCCGGCGCGCAGCATCTCGAGCGCGATCTGCACGCGGCGCCCCTCGGTGCCGGTCCAGCCGTCGAGCCACCACGCGGGCAGCGCGCCGACGATCGTGAGGCAGGCAAGTGCGAGGGCTCGGGCCAGCACGCTGCGCAGGCTACCTACGGATCGCGCCAGGGGAAGCTTCAGGCACCCGGCGCGATCGGTGGCGTCGGCGGCGGCAGTTCGCCCCGCCGCGCCTTGTGGATCAGCCACAGGTTGCGCGCGTAGATCGGCGGACCACCGAGGTTCGCCATGATGAACGGGCCGTCCATGCGGTAGATCGCGTAGGCCAGCGTCATCAGGGCGCCGGCGAGGCTGAGCCACCAGAACACCACCGGCATCACGCTGCGGCGCTGCCGTTCGCTGGCGACCCACTGCACGTAGAACCGGCTGCCGAACACGATCTGGCCGCCGTAGCCGAGGGCCAGCCAGCCCCACGGCGTGCCCTGGTCCACCGCCTCGACGACGACGTTCGCGAGCATCAGAGTTCCTCCCGTACACGGTGTCCGAGGATGCGGGTGCGCAGCCAGCGCATCGCGAAGCAGTCGCGCAGGCCGCGCCAGATGCGGTTGCCGATGCCGTACTTGGCCGTGCCCGCGGCGCGCGGCCGGTGGTTCACGTCGCGCTCGACGACGGTGCCGCCCTGGTAGCGGACCAGCGTGGCCATGAAGCGGTGCATGCCCTTGAAGTGCGGGGCGCGCACGAAGTAGTCGCGCCGGATCACCTTGATGCCGCAGGCCGCGTCGGTCACACGATCGCCGGTGAGCCAGTTGCGCGCCGCATTGCCGATCCGCGACGACATGCGCCGCGTCCACGTGTCGCGGCGGTGCCGCCGCACGCCGACCACGGCATCGGCCTGCCCGGCTTCGACGATCGCCAGCATCGCCGGCAGGTCGCGCGGGTCGTTCTGCATGTCGCCGTCGATCGTCGCCACGATCGGTGCGCGCGCCTGTTCGGCGCCGGCCATGACCGCAGCGCTCTGGCCGGCGTTCTGCGCCAGCACGACGATGCGCAGCCAGTCGGCGCGCCGCTCGGCCTTCCACGCGCGCATGCGCGCGAGGCTCGCGTCGCGGCTGCCGTCGTCGACCGCGAGCACCTCGAACGGCCCGTGCGGCGCCAGCACCTCCGCGACCTCGGCGAGCAGCGCTGCGACGTTCTCCTCCTCGTTGTAGATCGGCACGACCAACGAGAAGCGCAGTGGCCCGGCGCCGCTCACGTCCCGATCCTCAGCCGCGCGTCGACGGCCACGCTGCCGCGGCCCGTGGCCGCGAGGATGAACGGATTGACCTCGACCTCCTGCACCTGCGGGAAGTCGCCGACCAGCTGCTGCAGGCGCAACAACACTTCGATCGCCGCGTCGACGTCGACGGCCGGACTGCCGCGGAACTCGCCGAGCAGCGCGGCCCCCTTCAGCGCCGCGAACATCTCGCCCGGATCACGGCCGTCCAGCGGCCCGATCCGCACCACGACGTCGCGCAGCAGTTCGACCTGCACGCCGCCGAGACCGGCCGCGTAGAGCGGCCCGTAGCGCGCATCGCGCGTCATGCCGAGCAGCACTTCGCGGTGCCCTTCGGCGTGCCGCTGCACCTGCAGCGCGACGTCCGGGAAGTGCGGCCGCAGCCGCGCCAGCAGGTCCTGCGCCGCCGCGAGCACCTCGTCGCCGGTGCGCAGCCCGGTACGGACCGCGCGGTGTTCGCTCTTGTGCAGCAGGTCGGCGGCCTCCGCCTTCAGCACGACCGGGAAGCCGACCTTGTGCGCCGCCACCACCGCGTCGCCGGCGTCGCGCACGCGGCGGCTGACCGCGAACGGCACGCCGTAGGCCTGCAGCACCGCTTCGGCGGCGCTGGCCGGCAGCCAGGCGGACGCGCGGTGCGCGCGCAGCACGCGCGCCGCGGCGGCCCGGTCGACGCGCAGCTTCGGCGTCTTCGCGGGGCGACGCTGCAGCCAGCGGAACCGGCGCGCCATCAGCCGCAACGTGGTCGCGGCGTCCTCGGGGTAGCGGAACACCGGGATGCCGGCGCGCTGCAGGATCGCCAGCGCTTCGTCACCGCGCTGGCGGCCCATCACGCAGGCGAGCACCGGTTTGGCGAGCCGGCGCGTCTCGTCGACGATCGCCTGCGCGACCGCCGCAGCGTCGATCATGATCGGCGACACGAACAGCACGACCAGCCCGTCGATGCCCGGATCGCGCGCGACGACGCGCAGCGCCGCGCGGTAGCGGCCGGCGTCGGCCGACGCGATCAGGTCGATCGGGTTGTGCACGCTGGCCTCGGGCGGCAGCACCTTGCGCAGCGCCTTCGCGCTGGCCTCCGTGATCGATGCCATCTCGAGACCGACCGACACCAGCGCGTCGGTGGCGAGGATGCCGGGCCCGCCGGCGTTGGTCACCACCGCCATCCGGCGGCCTTGCGGCGGCGGCTGGTGCAGCAGCGCCTGCGCCAGCGTGAACATGTCGCGGAAGTTGTCGACGCGCAGCACGCCGCACTGCTGCAGCAGCGTGTCGGCGGCGACGTCGGCCCCGGCGATCGAGCCGGTGTGCGAGCTGGCAGCCTGCGCGCCGGCGTCGCTGCGGCCCGACTTCACGGCGATGATCGGCTTCTTGCGCGCCACCGCGCGCGCGACCTGCAGGAACTCCTGCGGCTCGCCGACGCTCTCCAGGTAGAGCAGGATCACCTTGACCTGATCGTCGTCGCCCCAGTAGGCGACCAGATCGGCGGCGGTGACGTCGACGCGGTTGCCGACCGACGCGAACATCGCGACGCCGATGCCGGCCTGCGCGGCGTCGGCCAGGATCGCCTCGCCGAGCGCACCCGATTGCGACACCATCGCCACGCTGCCGATCGGCGGCGGCGTGGCCGAGAAGCTCGCGTTGCAGGCGAAGCGTGGGTCGGTGTTGACGATGCCCATGCAGTTCGGGCCGATCACGCGCATGCCGTAGCGGTCCGCGATCGCGCGCAGCTTCTCTTCGCGTTCGATGCCGACGCCGCCGATCTCGCGGAAGCCGGCCGTGATGACCACCAGGCCCTTGACGCCCTTGCGGCCGCACTGTTGCGCCACCTGCAGCACCGCGTCCGGCGGCACCACGACGACGGCCAGGTCGACCGGCCCGGGGATCTGCAGCACGCTGGCGAACGCGGGGATCGACAGCACGACCTCGGCGCGCGCATTGACCGGATAGACCGGCCCCTGGAAGCCACCGGCGATCAAGTTCGCCACCACCTGTCGGCCGATGGATCCTTCTCGTCGACTGGCGCCGATCACGGCGACCGAACGCGGCCGGAAGATGCCATCCAACCCTCGAGTGCGGACCGTCGTCATCGTGCTGCGCGCGAGCGTAGCGACGCCGACCGGCGAGCGGAACGTCCGTGCCGTGCTTGCCTGCGCCGACGCCGCGACCATGATCCCCGTCCGATGATGCCACCGTTCATCGAAGCCATGCGACCGCACCAGTGGGTGAAGAACCTGCTGGTTCTCGCGCCGCTGCTGTTCACGCCGCAGGGCCTGCTCTACCAGCCGTCGGCGTGGCTGCAGGTGCTGCTCGCCTTCGCGGCGTTCTGCTGCGCCGCGTCGTCGATCTACCTGCTGAACGACATCGTCGATCGCGTGGAGGACGCGCGGCACCCGAAGAAGAAGAGCCGGCCGATCGCGTCGGGCCGCCTGCCCGTCGGAGTCGCGCGCGTGCAGCTGCTCGGGCTGCTGGCCGGCGCGTTCGGCTTCGGCTGGCTGGTGCCGCCGACCACGGCCGGCGTGCCGTTCGTCGTCTGGCCGCTCGCCTACCTGGCGCTGAACCTCGCCTACTCGTTCTGGCTGAAGCGGCTGGTCGTGATCGACTGCATGTGCATCGCGCTGGGCTTCCAGCTGCGCGTGCAGACCGGCGCCGCGGCGATCGACGTCGACGCGTCGCACTGGCTGCTGTTGTGCACGTTCTTCTTCTCGCTGTTCCTCGCGTTCTGCAAACGCTACGAGGAACTGAGCCGCCAGGCCGAAGCCAGCGGTCGCACGCGCGCGACGATGTCCGAGTACTCGGCGTCGTTCCTCAGCATGCTGATCGGCCCGTTGGCCGCGCTGAGCATCCTCAGCTACTCGCTCTACACCGTCAGCCCCGAGACAGTCGCGACACACGGCTCGGACCGCCTGATGTTCACGGTGCCGATCGTCACCTACGGCGTGTTCCGCTACCTGTTCCTGGTCTACCGCCGCAGCGAAGGCGGCGATCCGGCGCAACTCCTGTTCCGCGACCTGCCGCTGGTCGTGTCGGGGCTGGCCTACGCGGCGCTGGTCGTCGTGCTGCTGCGCGTGATGCCCGTCGGCGGCTGACCGCTGGTCCAGAGGCCGCGCACGGTCGCCGCCAGCAGCGCCACGGTGCACCAGGTCACGTTGCCCCACGCGTTCAGCGCGTTGGCGAACCGCTTGCCGACCAGGTCCTTGCCGGTCAGCGGCCCGAGCAGCAGGGCGAGGCCGAGCAGCAGCCACAGCCAGCCATCGCGGCGACCGCGCAGCAGCCGGTCGGCGAGGAACGCAGCCGGCAGCAGCCAGACGCAGAAGTGCGACTTGCTGCTCTGCGGCGACAGCAGCACCATGCCGCAGGCGATCGCGGCGACCTCGCCGAGACCGACCGTGCGCTGCATCGCGGCGCGGTCGGTCGCCGCCCGCACCGCGCGGGCGGCAAAGAGCACGCCGAGCGCGATCACGGCCAGCACCAGACCCTGCGCCACCAGCGTCGCGACCTTGCAGGCCGCATCGGACCAGTGCACCAGCGCGACCTGCTCGTCGACGAAGGCGCCCGGGATCCGCGGCGCCGTCAGCAGCCGCGTCAGCGTGCCGGACAGGCTCTGGTTGAGCCAGCTGTGCGCGTTCCACGCGCCGTCGGCGCTGGCGGTGCCGCCGACCTGCAGGCCGGCGAGGTTGACGTCGTACCAGACGGCGACCCAGCTGCGGCCGTCGCCGCGCGGGAACCACCAGTCGGGCAGCCACGTCAATCCCGCGGTCGCCGCCAGCAGCAGCGTCACCGCCAGCAGCCGCAGCCGCAGCGCGAACAGCCCGACGAACAGGAGCGGCGTCGCCTTCGTCGCGGCGCCGACGGCAGCCCACAGCGCCGCGGTCGACCGGCCGCGGCACCAGGCGGCCGCGGCGAGCACGACGGTGCCGAGGATCAGCAGGTCGTGGCTCTGGTTGGCGAACACCGACAGCACGTGGTGCAGGCCGAGCAGCAGCGTCAGCCCCCAGAACCACACGAGCCGCGGCGGCGGCGCACCCGGCACGTCGCGGCGACCGAACGCGTGCAGCCAGCGCACGACCAGCAGCACGATCGTGAAGTTCAGGCAGAACCACGCCGGCACCTGCCAGTCGGCCGGCAACCGCGCGAACGGCACGAACGGCAGCGCCGCGAACGGCGGGTACGTGAACGGCTTGGCGTCGGCACCGCGGCGGTAGATCTCCTCGCCCGCAGCCATGCGTTCGCCGCCGGTGACGTAGACCGGCAACTCGCGGTCGTTGCTGCCGGCCCGGTCGCGCGACCACCAGCTGCCGAACACCATGACGGCCAGCAGCAACGGCAACCACCACAACCGCGACGTGCGCACGGCGCCGTTATGGCCGGTGGCACGGGCGCTGTCCATCGCGCGCCGGAACCTCGGCCGGACCGTCGGCAGCGGCGCACCAGTGCGGTATCCTCCGCGCCCTGCTTTGGCCAGCTCACGCAAGCGAACCCCGGCCCCGCGCCTCGGCGTGTGGCTCTTCGGCGCCTACGGCGGCCTCGCGACGACGCTGGTCGTCGGCGCCCGCGCGATCGCGCGCGGGCTCGCGCCTGCCCACGGGCTGATGACCGAGACCGACGTCGCGCGCGGCATCGAGCTGCAGCCGATCGACGGCCTGGTGTTCGGTGGCCACGAGATCCGCACCGGCGACTACGCGGCGCAGGCGGCCGAGATCCAGCAGCGGACCGCCACGTTCCCGCACCCGCTGCTGGCGCGGCTGCGCGCCGACCTCGCCGCCGCCAGCCGCAACGTCGTGCCCGGTGTGCTGCCCAACCCCGGCAAGGCGATCGCCGCGCTGGCCGACGCGCGGCCGAAGCGCCCGCCGAAGCTGCGCGCGCAGGTCGAACAGGTGCAGGCCGACCTGCAGGCGTTCGCGCGCCGCCACCGCCTCGACCGCATCGTCTGCGTCAACCTGACCTCGACCGAACCGGCGCTGCGCCCGCACGCGGCGCACGCGTCGCTGGCCGCGTTCGACCGCGCGCTCGACCGCGACCTGGTGCGGGCGGTGCGGCCGTCGGCTCTGTACGCGTACGCGGCGGCGAGCCTCGGCCTGCCGCTGATCCACTTCACGCCCAGCAACAGCGCGTTCCTGCCGGCGATCCGCGAACTGTTCGCCGCGACCGGCGCCCCTTACATGGGCTCGGACGGCAAGACCGGCGAGACCCTGGTGAAGTCGGCGCTGGCGCCGATGTTCAAGTACCGCAACCTGCGCGTGCTGACGTGGCAGGGCTACAACATCCTCGGCGACCGCGACGGCCGCGTGCTCGCCGAACGCGAGAACAAGCTGACCAAGGTCGGCAGCAAGGACGCGCTGCTGCCGTCGATCCTCGGCTACCCGCTGCACACGCACGTCGGCATCGACTACGTGCCGTCGCTGCACGACCTGAAGACCGCCTGGGACTTCGTGCACTTCGAGGGCTTCCTGGGCTTCCGCATGGCGCTGCAGTTCGTCTGGCAGGGCTGCGACTCGATCCTCGCGGCGCCGCTGGTGCTGGACATGGTGCGGCTGGCCGACCTCGCCGCGCGCCGCGGCGAGTCCGGGCCGATGCCGCAGCTGGCGTGCTTCTTCAAGCAGCCGCTCGACGGCGCCGAACACGACCTGCACCGGCAGTGGCACACGCTGGTCGACTACCTCGATCGCGTGCGCCGCACCGGCGGCCGCTGACCGCGCGCCATGTGCGGCATCGTCGGCGCGCGCGACGACTGGCTGCGACGACGCGGACTGCCGCCCGCGGCGGCGATGCACGCCGCCGTCGCAGCGCTCGGCTGGCGCGGGCCGGACGGCCAGCGCGTGGTGCGCGCCGGCGCCTGGTGGCTCGGCTGCGCGCGGCTCGCGATCGGCCCGGCGCGCGCGGCGCAGCCGGTCGTGCAGCGCTCCGGCCGCCACGTCGGCGTGCTGAACGGGGCGATCACCAACGCGCGCGAGCTGTGGGCACGGCTCCTGCCGGGCGCCGAACGCCGCGCCGTGCTGCCCAACGACGCCTGGCTGCCGCTGCTGGCCGTCGCGCGCGGCGAACGGGCGCTGCTCGCCACGCTGCGCGGCCACCACGCCTTCGCCGTCGTCGACACGGTGACCGGCGAACTGGTGACCGGCCGCGACCGCTACGGCGAGAAGCCGCTGGTCTGCCTGCACGACACCGGCGCCGCCGGCCGCCCGCTGCTGGCGTTCGCGTCGACCGCGCCGGCGCTGGCGGCGTTCGGCGTGCCGGCGCTCCGGCGGCCGCGGCGGCGCGCCGAGTGGTTCCGCTGCGGCTTCCACGATCCGCTGCCGCGCCGGCTGCCGGGCCGCCTGGTGCTCGCGCACCACGCCCCGGCGGCACCGCCGGCCGCGGCAACCGCGACCGACCTGCGGGCGGCGCTGGTCGGCGCAGTCCGCGGTTGCGTCGACACGCCGGTGCCGGTCGGCCTCTTGTTGTCCGGCGGCATCGACAGCAGCTGCCTCGCCGCGAGCCTCGGCGCACTCGGCCGCCGGGTGCCGGCCTACCAGTTCCGCGCCAACGGCGAGCCGGCGGCCGAACGCGACGTCGCACGCGCCGTCGCGGCCCGGTGCGGCCTCGACCTGCGCCCGGTCGACGGCGGCACCGAACTGCTCGACGCGCTGCCGCGGCTGACCGCGCTCGCCGGCACACCGCTCGGCGACCCGTCGGTCCTCGCCGTGCACGCGACCGCTGTGGCGGCCGCGGCCGACGGCGTCCGCGTGCTGCTCGGCGGGGAAGGCGCCGACGAACGCCACCTCGGCTACCGCCGCTACCGCGCCTTCGCGCGGCTGCCGGACCTGCGCTGGCTGCGCGCGCTGGCGCCGCGCTGGTCGATGCACCCGGCCGCGCGGTGGCTGCGCGCCGCGACGGCGCCGGAGCCGTGGCTCGCGCTGCTGGCGGTGACGCCGCCGGCATTCGGCAGCGAAGTGCTGGCGCCGGCGCTCGCGCAGCGGCGCTGCTGGCGCGACGACGCGCCGCAGCGCTGTGCCGGCCGCTCCGCCGCAGCCCGGCTCGCGTTCGCGCAGGCACACGACCTCGCCGCCTACCTGCCGCTCGACCTGCTGCCGAAGGTCGACCTCGCCACGCTCGCTGCCGGCGTCGAGGCCCGCTGCCCGTTCCTCGACGGCACGTTGCCGGACGCGCACGATGCCGACGCGCTCGGCAAGCGACGGCTGCGCGACGCGTTCGCGGCGCACCTGCCCGCGGCGGTCTTCCGTCAACCCAAACGCGGCTTCGCGCTGCCGCTCGACCGCTGGTTCCGCGCCGCGTCGCCGTGGCTCGATCTGCTGGCCGAGCCGCGGTCGCGCGGGCGGCCGCACCTGCGGCCCGGCGGTCTCGCCGGCGCCGTCGACCGCCACCGGTCGGGCCGCAGCAACCTCGGCCACGGCCTCTACCTGCTGCTGGCGTACGAGCTGTTCTTGCGCCTGCGCGACCGGGAATCCGGCCCGGACACGACCAATCCGCCAGGCCGCGCGTAGACTCCCGCCCCCCGGGAAACCACCGGTCCAACCCACCAGATACCCATGAAGAAGCTGCTCACCGTCGCCCTGTCCCTCGCCCTCTGCCTGCCGGTCTTCGCCCAGCGCGGCCCGAAGCTCGAGCAGACCATCACGGTCGGCGAGACGAAGATGTCCCTGAACTACACGTCGCTGTCCTACGGCGAAGGCAAGACCATCGGCATGCTGCTCGACAAGGAGGGCGGCAAGGAGATGCGCGCGATGATGAACGAGCGCTCGGCGAACCGCCCGCTGGCGACGTTCAAGACCTCGATCGACGTCAAGTGCGGCGACGCCGTGCTCGCCGCCGGCGAGTACCAGGTCTACTTCACGGTCGACGAGGAGATGACCTGGTCGATCAACTTCAAGATGGGCGAGAAGGTCACCTCGACGAAGCTGCAGATCAGCGACAGCCAGCACGAGAGCAAGCGCCTGCTGCTGTGCCTCTACGCCGAGGAGGAAGGCGCCGGCGTCTACCTGTCGTTCGGCAAGATGTCCGGCATGCTGTCGATCCAGCCGCACTCGGCGAAGTGACCGCCGCGCGGCGCCGCCGGCCTCAGTGGGTCGGCGGCAGCATGCGCTCCAGGATCGCCGCCTCGAGCTGCGGCTCCTGCTCGGGGAACATCTGCTGCTGGCGGCGCCGGCCGGCCGTGGCTTCGAGCCAGCCGCGCAGCAGTTCCTCGGCCTCGCTGCGCTGACCGAGCGCACAGGCGAGCGCGAACGCGTCCAGCGTCAGTCCGTCGTCGTCGGGCCGTTCGGCCGCCAGCTGCCGGAAGACCTGCAGCGCCGCCGCAGCGTCGGCCGAAGGCGCCGGCACGCCGCGCAGCACCGGTACGACCGGGCGCCCGGTGGCCTGCTGCAGCGCGAACCCCTCACCCTCGGGCAGGTGCGACGCGACCACCGCCAGCACGTCCGCCATCGCGCCGTGCAGCCGACCGCGCGCGGTGATCACGCGCTCCTGGCCGAACGCCCGCCAGGTCAGCGCCAGGCTCGGCCCGCTGAGCGCGCCTCGCTCGCCCTGCACGCGGTCGAGTTCGAGGATGCCGCAGCGGTCGATGCGCCGCGCCAGCGCACGCACGCTGGTCGGCACCAGCCGGTAGACCGACGCGCGTTCGTAGACCGGCAGCGCCGTGCCGGTCGCGGCATCGGCGACGGTGCGCGCCGCGGTCGCGTAGGTGACGACGCCGTCGGCCAGCGCGCGGAAGCGCCGCACGGCCGCGGCCGCCGGGTCGTCGAGATCGCGCTCCTCGACCACCAGTTCGAAGTCCGCCGGCGGCCAGATCGACTCCGGCAGCGCGCTGCTGGTGCACGCGCCGAGCACCAGCAACAGCGACGCGGCGACCGGCGACGCCGAGCTTCTCAGGGTTCGTTGATGAGCAGCGCGCACGCCGCAGCTATCCTAGGCAACCCATGGTCCTCATCCACGAGAAGATCTCTGCTCTGCTCGAGCAGCGTCGCCTCAAGAAGAGAGATCTGGCAAGGGCACTGGGGGTGTCGCCGCAGACGGCGACGGACATCTGCAAGGGACGGTCGGCGATCACGCTGCCGCACCTGCGCAACCTCGTGTCGTTCTTCCAGGTACGGGCGGAGTTCTGGCTCGACGACCGGCGCCTCGCACCCGAAGAACACGACCGCGCCGACCGCAGCCGCATCGTCGAGGCGCTGGGTCGGACCGGCTTCCTGCAGGTCGACGACCCCGAACACCTGCTGCAGCACGTGCGCCGGTTCGTGCAGCACCACCGCGACGAGTTCCTGCGCCTGTGCCCCGACCTGAGCCCCGACGAGCGCCGCTTCCTCGGCCTGCTCGACGCGCCGCGCGGCGCGATGGGCCAGATCGCCGGCAACTGACCGCGGCCCCGCGGACGCGGCGCATGACACCGGCGTGACGACGGCGGGCGCACAGAACGTTGCCCCGCTGCCGCGGCCGCGCCAGGATGCACGGATGAGCGTTCTGCGTCCGATGGTCTGCTCGGTGCTGTGGTTCGCCGCCTGCGCCACGGCTCCCGAAGCACAGGAACCGGTGGCCCCGCGCACCCCGTTCGAAATCCGCGCCGGCAAGCCGGTCGAAGCCCTGCCCGGCGAGAAGCGCCTGCGCAACGTGCGTCAGCTGACGTTCGGCGGCGAGAACGCCGAGGCCTACTGGTCGAACGACGGCAGCAGGCTGATCTGGCAGCGCCGCGCCACGCCGGCCGACGCCGACCAGATCCACGTGCTGGACCTCGCGACCGGCGAGGAACGCATGGTCAGCACCGGCAAGGGCCGCACGACCTGCGCCTACTTCCTGCAGGGCGACCAGCGGATCCTGTTCGGTTCCACGCACCACCACGGCGACGCACCGCCCGTCGTCAAGCTGACGGGCCGCGGCTACCAGTGGGCCGTGCACCGCGAGTACGACATCTTCACGGCCAACCTCGACGGCAGCGACCTGCGCCAGATCACCGACACGCCCGGCTACGACACCGAAGCGACGGTCTGCCCGGTCACCGGCACGATCGTGTTCACGTCGGTGCGCGACGGCGACCTCGAGCTCTACACGATGGAGCCGGACGGCTCGAACGTGAAGCGCATCACGAACCGCCCCGGCTACGACGGCGGCGCGTTCTTCTCGCACGACGGCAGCAAGTTCGTGTTCCGCTCGGCGTTCCCGAAGGACGAGGCCGAGGCGAAGGAAGACGCGGCGCTGCTCGGCCAGCAGGTCGTGCGGCCGTCGCACATGGAGATCACGGTGTGCCGCCGCGACGGCAGCGGCTTCCGCCAGCTCACGAACAACGGCGCCGCCAACTTCGCGCCGTACTGGCTGCCCGACGACAAGCGCATCCTGTTCGCCAGCAACGTCAAGGGCCTCGAGGAGATGCGGACCACCGGCAACCACGTCGCAGCCCGCAACTTCGACCTGTTCCTGATCGACGAAGACGGCGGCAACCTCGAACAGGTCACGTTCTGCCCCGAGTTCGACTCGTTCCCGATGTTCTCGCCCGATGGCCGCTACCTCGCGTTCGCGAGCAACCGGCACGGTGCCAAGGCCGGCGAGACCAACATCTTCGTCGCCGAGTGGGTCGACTGAGACGTGCGGCGCAGCGCACGGGGGATTCTCGGCGGCTTTGCAACGGGTTCACGACCCTGGCCGATGCTGGGAGCATGGACCACGATGCCTACGAGTCGTGCGAGTCGGCCGCCTGCGCGGCGGCGGACCTCGCTGCGCGGCTGAACGCGGAGCTGGCGCTGGCCAGCTGGCGCCTGGCACAGGCCGAGCGCAACCTGCAGGCGGCGACGGCCGCCGCCCACCGCGCCCAGCAGCCGATCCCGTTCCCGGTGTTCGAGCAGCGGCTCGCCTGCCGGCAGCAGGTGCGCCTGTTGCGCCGCGTGCTCGGCGGACTGCCGCAAGGAGGGGACCATGCTGCGAGCGCTTGACCGCGACCCGCACGCGCAGCGGCTCGACGACCTGCTGCGCTCCTTCCGCACCCAGGAGGCGGCGATGGTGCGGCTGCTCGCCGAGGTGTCGCAGGACCTCGAGTGCTGCCAACGCGAGGCGAACTTCCTGCGCGCGACCCGGCCGGCCGCGGCCGAGCGGATGCTCGACCGGTGCCGCGACCTGCAGCTCGAGTGCGACCTGCTGGCCACCGAACTGGTGCACGTGCGGATGGCGGTCGCCGGCGCCGGCGACGAACTGGACGAACACCGGCGACGCCGGCCACACGGGGCCGAGCACGGCACGCGCCTCCCGGCCTGAGACCCAGTTCCGCCCCCGGCGAACGGCGCAGTTGGAATTCCGACTACTCAACTGCATAGTTGAGTAATGCGCCCGCCAGTCGCCCGGTTCCTCCCGCTGCTGCTCGCCCTGCCGCTGCCGGCCCAGGACGCCGAACGCGCCGCCCACACCGACAGCGCCGCGACGCCGCAAGTCGCCTACGAGGCCAGCGGTCCCGGCTGGACGCTGCGGCAGTACCAGCTCGGCTGCCTGTCGCACCTGAGCTACCTGATCACGGCCGGCGGCGAAGCGGCGGTGGTCGACCCGCAGCGCGACGTCGACCACTACCTGCGCGATGCCGCCGCCGCCGGTGCCGAGGTCAGACACGTGCTGCTGACCCACCCGCACGCCGACTTCGTCGCCGGCCACACCGAACTCGCACACCGGACCGGCGCCGAGATCGCGGTCAGCGCGCTCGCGAATGCGGGCTTCCCGCACCGCGCGCTCGGCGACGGCGACCGCGTCGAGTTCGGCGGCGTGTCGTTCGAGGCCTGGTCGACGCCGGGCCACACGCCGAACGCGACGACGTTCCTGCTGCGTGTGCCGGGCCGCAGCGAACCGGCCTTCGCGCTGACCGGCGACACGCTGTTCGTCGGCAGCATCGGCCGGCCCGACCTGCTCGACGTGCCGCCCGCCGAACTGGCGGCCGCGTCGTGGCGTTCGGTGCAGCGCCTGAAGCAGCTGCCGGACGCGACGATCGTGCTGCCGGCACACGGCGCCGGATCGCTGTGCGGCGCGCACCTGAGCCCCGAGACGACGTCGACGATCGGCCGCGAGAAGGCGACCAACCCGTACCTGCGGATCGCCAGCGAAGCGACGTTCGTCGCCAACGTGATCAGCCACCAGCCGGTCGCGCCGGCCTACTTCGCGTTCAACGTCGAACTGAACCGCAAGGGCCCGCCGCTGGTCGAACGCGAGGTGGCGCTGCCGGCGGTCTTGCCCACGGCCGAACTGCGGCGGCTGCTCGGGGCGGGCGCCTGGATCGTCGACCTGCGCGAGGAGCCCGCCTACGCGGCGGCCCACGTGACCGGTGCGATCCACATAGCGCTGCGCGGCCGGCTCGACACCTGGACCGGCATCGTGGTGCCGTTCGCCGACCCGCTGCTGCTGGTCGGCGACGACGCCGAGGTCGGCGAAGGCGCCTTCCGCCTGCGTCGCATCGGCTACGACCGGATCGCCGGCCGGCTCACGGCCGACCCGGACAGCTGGCGCGCGGCCGGCCTGCCGGTGCGCAGCAGCAAGGTCGTCACGCCGCAGGAACTCGCCGCCGCGATGCAGGCGCACACCGAACCGCTGATCGTCGACGTGCGCTCGGCCGACGAGTACGCGGACCTGCGCCTCGGCGACGTCGGCAACATCCCGGTCACCGAGAGCCACCGCTTCGCGAAGGTGCTCGATCGCAACGCGCCGATCGTGATGGTCTGCAACTCCGCCTACCGGTCGAGCATGGCCGTCGGCCTCGCCGAACGGCTCGGCTTCGTCGACGTGCGCTCGCTCGACGGCGGCCTCGATGCCTGGGTCGCCGCCGGCCTGCCGACCACCGGCCGCATGGCGAAGGCGACCACCACCGCGGTGGCCGGTGGCGCGCTGCGGCTGCCCGAGCCGATCGACGCGGTGCTGCTGGCGAAGGTGCTGCTCGACCAGCCCGCCGCCTACGCCGTGGTCGACCTGCGGCCGGCGTGGCAGTTCGCCGAGTGGACGGTGCCCGGCGCCAAGAACGTGGCCGCGGACGACCTCGCTGCCCACCTGGCGACCCTGCCGGCCGACGCGCGCGTCGTGCTGGTCGACCGCGACGGCACGCTGGCGTTCGCGGTGGCCGGCGCGCTGATGAACGGCCGCACCGACCGCGTGCTGCGCGTGCTGCTCGGCGGCGCGATCGCGTTCCACCGCGGGGTCGTGCTCGGCGGCGGCGCGCCGCCGGCCGCCATGCCAGCGGCGGCACCCGCGTCGACCCCGACCACGCCGCCGACCCAGACCCCGACTCCGGCCAAGAAGCGCAGCGCCGGCTGCTGAGGCAACCATGCAGAAGCCCTACTGGAACCCCTACCTCGCCGGCATCGGTCTCGGCCTGACCCTGCTGGTCTCCTACGTCGTGCTCGGCACCGGCCTCGGCGCCTCCGGCGGCATCACGCGCCTCGCCGCCAGCGCCGCGCACGCGGTGGCGCCCGCGGCCGTCGAACGCAACGAGTACCTCGGCGGCTGGTTCGCCGACGGCAACCCGCTCGCCTACTACCTGGTGACGATGTTCGTCGGCACGCTGGTCGGCGGGTTCCTGTCCGCGTTCGCAGCGGGACGCACCACCTTCGTCGTCGAACGCGGCCCGACCGCACCGGCGGCCCTGCGGCTCGCGCTGGCGCTGGTCGGCGGCGGCCTCGCCGGCCTCGGGGCGCGCTTCGCGCTCGGCTGCACGTCCGGCCAGGCGCTGTCGGGCGGTGCGATGCTGCAGACCGGCAGCTTCGTGTTCACCGGCGCCTGCTTCGCGGCTGCGTTCGCACTGGCACCGATCGTGCAGAAGGAGTGGCGATGAACCTCTACGCGAACGACCTGCTGTCGAGCCCGATCGGACTCCTGCTGTCGCTGCTGGTCGGCACGGGCTTCGGCTTCTGGCTCGAACGCGCCGGCTTCGGCAGCAGCCGCAAGCTGACCGCGATCTTCTACCTGCGCGACTTCGCCGTGCTGAAGGTGATGTTCTCGGCGATGGTCACGGCGGCGCTCGGGCTGCAGCTGCTGGCTGCGCTGGGCAAGGTCGACCTGGCCGCGCTCTACGTGCCCGAGTCGATCGTCTGGCCGCAGCTCGTCGGCGGGCTCGTGTTCGGCGCCGGTTTCGTCGTCGGCGGCTGGTGCCCCGGCACCGCCGCGGTCGGCCTCGCCAGCGGCAAGCTCGACGCGCTGGTGTTCCTGCTCGGCGCCGGCGCCGGCAGCCTGGCATTCGCGGGCCTGCAGCCGCGCATCACCGACTTCCTGCACGCCGGCACCTGCGCGATCGGTTCGTTGCCCGAACAGCTCGGCGTGTCGGGCGCAACCGGCGCGATCGTGCTGCTGGTCGTGGCGCTGCTGGCGTTCGCCGGCGCCACCAAGGTGGAACACATCATGTCTCGGAGGACCTGAGGATGAATCTGCACGAATCGGAATCCGGCAGGCAGGTGGTCGCCATCGGCGTGATGGCGGTCGCGCTGGTCGCGGCGCTCGCCGTCGGCAACCTCGCCCCCACGACCGCAACCGGCACCGCTGCCTCTGCCCCGGCCTGGCTGCAGGCGGTCGAGACCGGTCAGGACCACATCGAACCGCGCGAACTGGCGCGCGAGATCCTCGCGGCGCCGAAGGACCTGGTGCTGGTCGACCTACGGCCGGCCGAGGAGTTCGCCGGCTTCCACCTGCCGGGCGCGGTCAACCTGACCGTGCCACAGGTGTGCGGCGACGAAGGCAAGGCGCTGTTCGCGGCCAACCCGCGGCTCGTCGTGCTCTACAGCAACGGCCCGGCGCACCCGGGCCAGGCCTGGGTCGAGCTGAAGCGGCAGGGCCGCGACAACGTCAAGGTGCTGGCCGGCGGCCTCGACGACTTCAAGGCGCAGGTGCTGACGCCGCCGTCGCTGCGCGAAGGCGCGACCGAAGCCGGCAGCAAGGCCGCGGCGCCGGAACAGGCGCTGGTGCAGGCCTTCTTCCTCGGCGACCCGAAGCCGAATCCGCTCGCGGCCTGGGCCACCGACCCCGCCGAACTGACGCGGCCGACGATGGTGTCGCCGCGCTGGCTGCACGAACGGCTCGACCGCACCGTCGTGCTGGACCTGCGCTCCGCCGAAGAGTACGCGGCGCTGCACGTGCCGGGCGCGCTGCCGCTGTCGCTGGCGAAGATCCGCCAGAAGCACGGCGACCGCGACCTGTTCTTCGTGCCCGACCCACAGCTCGCGGCGCACTTCGGCGGGCTCGGCATCACGCGCTCGACGCCGGTCGTGATCTACGCCGACGCGAAGTTCCAGGACGCGACGATGGCCGCGGTCGCGCTGCTGCGGCTCGGTCACGAGAAGCTCGCGATCCTCGAGGGCGGCATCCTGCGCTGGGCCACCGAACGGCGGCCGCTCGTCGCCGCGGCGACGACGCCGAAGCCCGCGACCTACGAGCCGGCGCCCGGCGCCAGCGCGTTCGCGATCGAGATCGACGAGCTGGCCGCCAAGGTCGCGGCCGGTGGCACGCCGATCCTCGACGTGCGCCCGCCCGAGTTCTTCCGCGGCGAGAAGACGACCGAAGCGCGCGCCGGCCACATCCCGGGCGCGAAGAACCGCGTCTTCAGCAAGGACCTGACGCGCACCGCCGACGGCCAGTGGCTGCGGCCGCGCGCCGAACTCGAACGCGAGTACGCAGCGCTCGGCATCACCGAGGACCAGCCGCTGGTCGTGCACTGCCGGACCGGCCACACGGCGACCGAGACCTGGTTCGTGCTGCGCCACCTGCTCGGCCACGAGCACGTCCGCTACTACCAGGGCTCCTGGACCGAGTGGGCCGAACGCGCCGACCTGCCGGCCGTCACCGGCGAGAAGTGAGGCGCTCGTGCCACGCCACGCGAAGATGACCCCGACGATGCTGGCCGGCGTGGCGGAGCAGTTCCGCGCGCTCGGCGAGCCGTCGCGGCTGGTGCTGATGAACCTGCTGTTCGACGGCGAACGCACGGTCGGCGAACTCACGGACGCGTCGGGCCTGTCGCTGGCCAACGCCAGCAAGCACCTCGGCCTCTTGCACGACGTCGGCTGGGTCACCCGCCGCAAGGACGGGCTCAACGTCGTCTACCGGCTCGCCGACGAGCGCACGTTCGCGCTGTGCGAACTGATGTGCGACCGCGTCCGCGAACTGGCCGCCGCCGAGGCCGGAACGACGGCGCGCCGCCGGGGGCGCGCATGACGACCGGTCACGGCGCCAGGCGGTCGAGCTGCCAGACGGCACCGTCGCGGCGGTAGCGGAACCGATCGTGCAGTCGACCATCGCGGCCCTGCCAGAACTCGACCACCTCGGGCACCAGCACGTAGCCACCCCACTGCGGCGGCCGCACGATCGGCCGGTCGCCGGCTTCGGCGGCGAGCTGCGCGACCAGCTGCTCGAGTTCGGCCCGGCCGTCGATGCGGCGGCTCTGCGGCGACGCGGCGCTGCAGATCTGCGCGCGGCGCGGGCGCCGGGCGAAGTAGGCGTCGGACACCGCGTCGTCGGCGACCTCGACGCGGCCGGCGACGCGGACCTGCCGGTTGCGCGGCCGCGGCCACCAGAAGGTCGCCGCGGCGCGCGGGTTCTCGGCCAGCTGCCGCCCCTTGTCGCTGTCGCGGTTGGTGAAGAACGTGAAGCCGCGCGCGTCGAGCACCTTCAGCAGCACCACCCGGCAATGGGGCTGCCCGTCGGCGCCGCAGGTCGCGAACGCCATGCCGTTGGGCTCGTCGAGGCCGGCGGCGGTCGCTGCCGCCAGCCACTGCCGGAACAGGTCGATCGGGTCGGCCGGCATCTCGGCGCGGGTCAGCGGCGTGTCGCCGTATTCGACGCGCAGCGAGGAGAACAGGTCGTCGCGCATCCCGCCGATCGTACCGGCCCGGCCGGCGCGGCGCGGCCGCGCTGCGGTATTGCGCACGGCGGCGCGCTGGCCCAACCACGGCCCCGTTCGGCGCGCGCCGCATGAACCCGAGCCAACGTGACCGCATGCTGGACACGATCCGGCAGCAGTTCGCCCGCACCGCGGCGCGGACCGGCCTCGCCGCGCCCGGCCCCGGCGTCGAGGCGGCGATCGCGGCGACCGTGCGCGCGGAGTTCGTGCCGCCGGAACAGCGCCGCCGCGCCTACGACGACGCGGCGCTGCCGCTCAGCTGCGGCCAGACGATCTCGCAGCCGTTCCTGGTCGCGCTGATGACGACGCTGCTGCGCCCGCAGCGGCACCACCGCGTACTCGAGGTCGGCACGGGCAGCGGCTACCAGGCCGCGGTGCTGGGTCGGCTGGTGCAGGACGTGCACACGGTCGAACGGGTGCCCGAACTCGCCGCGACCGCGGCCGAACGGCTGCGCGCGCTCGGCCACGCCAACGTGCACGTTCGCTGCGGCGACGGCGGCGCCGGCTGGCCCGAACACGCCCCGTACGACGGCATCCTGGTCGCCTGCGGCGGCACCGCGGTGCCGCCGGCCCTGCTCGAGCAGCTGGCCCCGGGCGGCCACCTCGTGATGCCGGTCGGGCCGCGCGACGACCAGCGCCTGCTCGACGTGCAGCGCGACGCACACGGCGACGTGCACACGCGCGACGTGCTCGAGGTCCGCTTCGTGCCGTTCGTGCACGCGAAGCCGGCGCCGCGCCGCGAACGCACGGTCGACGCCCACGGCGTCGTGTTGCGTGCGACGGCCGCCGAACGCGCCGAGGCGTTCGGCCAGCTGGCGCTGGCGCTGGCCGAGGTGGTCGCCGACCCGGCGCGCGTGCGGCGCGCGCGGCAGGTCGCGTTCGCCTGCTCGGCGCCGACCCAAGGCCAGCTGCTGTCGCGCTGGCTCGACGAGGTGCTGTGGGCGATGCGGCGTCAGCGCCTGGTGTTCGCGGGCTTCGACGTCGAACTGGCCGGCGATTCACTGCGCGCGATCGGCGCCGGCGAGCCGCTCGACGCGACGCGCCACCGGCCGCAGGGCGACCCCGCCGAACTGGTCGTGTCCGACGCAGCGCTGACGGCGCTGCCCGACGGCTGGGCGGCGAGCTGCCGCCTCGGCACCGCCGCGGCCCGCTGACCGGCGCATCCGCTGCGGCGGCCCCGGCGAACGGCATCGCGCCATGCACGCGCTGCTGCCGCTCCTCGTCCTTCTGTTCGCCCCGATGCCGGCCCAGGAGCCGCCGCCGCCTGCCCGCGTGCTGCAGCCGGAGGACCTGGAGCAGCGCCGCGCCGCCACGGCCGCACTGACCACGGCGCTGCAGACCGACGGCGAACCGCGCACCGGGCTGTTGGCCGCGTTGCAGACCGCCGCCGAACGGCTGCCGGTCGGATCGATGGCCCACACGCGCGCGGCCGGGCTGGTCGCGAACCCGCCGGTGGGCCCGGCCCTGGCCGCGGCCGTGCGCGACCTCGCGGCCGACCTGACGTTCGCGCCGGTCCAGGAAGCACCCCTGCCGGACGGTGTGCCCGGCTTCGCGGCGCTGGACGAACTCGAGATCCGCACCTACCCCGCCTACCGGATGGTCCGCGCCAGCATGCGGCGCGGCAGCTTCGTCGCGTTCCGGCCGCTGCTGAGCCACATCACGCAGCGCGAGATCGCGATGACCACGCCGGTGCAGGTCGACTACGACGCCGAGGGCGCGCGGCCGGACACGATGGCGTTCCTGTACGGTTCGCAGGACCTCGGGCCGCTCGGCAGCGACGGCCGCACCGAAGTGGTCGACGTGCCGCCGATGACGGTGCTGACGCTGGGCTCGCGCGGTTACGAACGGACCGATCGCCTCGCCGCGATGCGCGCGCGGCTCGAGGCCTGGCTCGCGGCATCGCCCGAGTGGCAGGCGACGGCGCCGCTGCGCATCATGACCTACAACAGCCCGTCGGTCGGCGACGACCGCCGCTACTTCGAGGTGCAGCTGCCGATCGGCAAGCGCGTCCCCGCGGCCGCACCCGCGGCCCCCGGCGAAGCGCGCCGCGACGTCTGACCGCGACCGCACCGCGCGGCCGCGCTACAACGGCGGCCATCAGCCCCGCCGAACACGACCACCCGGACTCCGTCTGGAACCGCGCTGCGGCGCTGGAGCCGCAGGGCGACCCGTTCTGCTGCCGCACCGAGTGGCAGCTGTCGTTCCACGAGACCTTCGCGCCGGCACGGCCGCTGTGGCTGCGCAGCGACGGCCGCAGCCTGCTCGCGCTGGCCGAAGTGCAGCAGCCGCAGCTCGGGCCGCTGCTCGCGCCCGTCGAGGCGCACTGGCTGTTCGGTTCGCCGTTGCTCGGCCCCGGCGCACCGGCGCTGCTCGGCCAGTTGCTCGACGACTTCGCGGCCCGCGGCGAACGGCCCTGCGTGCTGGTCAGCGGCCTGCCGGCCAGTGCCGAGCGCCGCGATGCGATCGCCGCGGTGCTGCTGCCGCGCGGCCGCGTGCGGTGGCTCGAACCGGTCGTCGTGTGCAGTGCCTCGCTGGACGGCGGCCTCGACGGCTGGTGGTCGCGGCGCAGCGGCCGCTTCCGCCGCAACCTGCGGCAGGCCGAACGGCGCGCGGCGGCGCACGGCATCGGGTTCGAGCGGCACGTGCCGCGCAGCGCGGCCGAGAGCGCCGCGGTCTACCGCCGCATGCTCGACGTCGAGCAGCGCAGCTGGAAGGGCATCGGTCGCTGCGGCATGGCCGAGTCGCCGTCGCGCGAGTTCTACGCGGCGATGCTGCGGCGGCTCGCGGTGGCGGGCGCCGGCCGCGTGGTGTTCGCGCGGCGCGGCGAACGCGACGTCGGCTTCGTGTTCGGCGGCATGGCGGGTGCGGTCTACCGCGGCCAGCAGTTCTCGTTCGACGACGAACTCGCCGCGCTGTCGATCGGCAATCTGCTGCAGCTCGAGCAACTGCGCTGGCTCGTCGAAGAGCGCGCCGAGCGGTACGACATGGGACCGAGGATGCAGTACAAACTGCAGTGGACCGAGACCCAGGTCGTGCTCGACGCCTGGCTGCTGCGGCAGGGCTGAGGTCAGAGCGCCAGCCGCACCAGTGCGACCAGCGCGATCGCGCTCCAGATCAGCTCGAGCCAGAATGCCTGCCAGGTGCGCTTGCGCCAGCAGACCCAGCCGACACCGGCCGCGCCGGTGAAGTTCAGGCACTGGAACAGCCACCGCTGCTCGATCACCTCGAACGTCGACAGCGCGTAGGCGGCGAGGACCGCGGCCATGCCGTACCAGCCGACCAGTTCGACGAACCACGGTTGGGGCGACGGCGGCGAGCGGTCCTGCATGGCGCCGTTCTAGCGGTGCTCGCCGGCGCTTGCACCTTCGGCCGTAACGCGCAGCCGGACCGCGGCCGCACGGGTCCTGCCGCCGGTCGCTGTCGCCGACCCGGTCACGCCGCTAGGCTTCGCGCCCCCGCGCGCGGCCCGTCGCGCCGCTTCGGCGTCGTCCCGCTCCGCCCTCGCCCCACCATGCTCCGACTCGTCCGCGCGCTGTTCCTGCTGTGGCTCGCTTCGGGCGTCACGGCGCAGGCCAAGAACCTGCTGTTCTACGGCAACAGCTACTCGTTCTTCTCGTTCGGCTACGGCGTGCCGGAGCTCGTGCGCCGCCTCGCGATCGACGCCGGCAACCCGGCGCCGGTCATCGTGCAGGCGCTGGTCGGCGGGTCGCAGCTGCAGTACCACGCGACCAACGCGACGCAGGTCGCCTACATCACCAACGCGCTGCCCGCCGGGCAGTCGTGGGACCACGTGGTGATCCAGGGCAACTCGCTCGAGGCCACGCCGTACTTCGGCTTCAACCCGACGACGTTCCGCAGCGCCGCGGTCGCGATCGTCGGCAACGTGCGCAGCCACAGCCCGAACGCGCGCGCGGTGCTCTACCAGACCTGGGCCCGGGCCTGGGGCCACGGCTACTACCCGACGCCGTTCGCGACGCCGCTGCAGATGCACCAGACGGTGCGCGGCAACTACGACCTCGCGGTCGCCGACATCGTCGCCGCCCACGGCGCCAACACCGCGGTCAAGGCCGCGGTCGGCGACGCGGTGGCGCTGCTCGAGTGGGATCCCGTCTGGTACGACCCGGACCTGTCGCACCCGCGGCCGACGCTGACGCTGCTGGCGGCGATGTGCATCTTCTCGTCGATCTACGGCCAGCGGGTCTGCGACCTCGTGCCGGACTTCGCACCGACGAGCCCGCTGTCGCAGATGCTGACGCCACACGGCATCGGCCTCGCGACCTGGAACCACCTGGCCGGCCTGGCCGACCAGTGCGCGGCCCCGGCGCAGCGCCGCTTCCCCGGTTCGGGCGACCACCTGCTGCTCGAATCCGCGACCGGCACCGACCCCTGGACCGCCGATCCCGTGAAGCCGATCACGGCCGGCACGCTGACCGGCGCGCGGATGCGGTCGATGAACCACGTCTACGACGGCGCGATCGGCTGGCTGCTGATCGACCTGTTCCCGACCACCGCGCCGCCGGGCCCGCAGCCGCTGTGGCCGGAAGTGCGCGTCGACCTCGGCCGGTCGCTGATCAGCCCCGGCCTGACGCTGGGCAGCCCGCTCGTGCTGTCGTACCAGCTGCCGTTCACGTGGCCGGGCCTGTCGCTGCTGGCGCAGGGCATCGCCTGGCAGCCGAGTTCGATCAGCGGCAATCCGCTGTTCACGGCCACCGACGCGCACGAACTCAGGTTCTTCTGACGCCGTGGCTGCGCGCGCCGAGCCGAGGCGGTCCGCGCCGCCGTCGCTGCCGCAGGCGACGACACCGCGGCCGAACCTGCGGCCCTGGTACGTCTGGCTGGCGGCGTTCTACGCGGCGTGGGCATTCGTCGTGTTCGGCCTCGGCCACACCGCGACGGCGCTGGCGCACTGGCCGATCGCGGTCGCGATGGCGGCCGGCAGCTACGCGGCGGGCTCGACGCCGATGGGCGGCGGCACCGTCGCGTTCCCGATCCTCGTGCTGCTGTTCGGCGAATCGCCGCAGCTCGGCCGCGACTTCAGCTTCGCCGCGCAGTCGGTGGGCATGGTCAGCGCGACGCTGTTCGTGCTGGCGCGCCGGCAGCCGCTGGCGTGGCCGGCGCTGCGCGGCGCGCTGGCGGGCTCGACGCTGGGCGTGCCGATCGGCGTGCTGCTGGTCGCGCCGCACGTCAGCGCGCTGTGGATCAAGCTGGTGTTCGCGACGCTGTGGGGCAGCTTCGGCGTGCTGCACCTGTGGCGCATCGGTTCGATCGCGGCGCAGACCGAGACCGTGCCCGCCGACGCGGCGTGGGCACCGCGCGCCGGCTTCGTGGTCGGCCTGCTGTCGGGCGCGACCGTGGTCGCGGTGGCCGGCGTCGGCACCGACATGATGCTCTACACGGCGCTGGTGCTGCTCGGCCGCGCGGACCTGCGCATCGCGATCCCGACCGCCGTGTGCGCGATGGCGTGGGCCTCGGTCGTCGGCCTCGTGACCAAGCTCGCCACCGGCGGTCTGCAGCCGGGTGTGTTCGCGCACTGGCTCGCCGCGGCGCCGGTGGTCGTGGTCGGCGCGCCGTTCGGCGCCTTCGTGGTCGCGCGGATCGGCCGCAAGCCGACGCTGGCGGTGGTCGCGGTGCTGTGCGTCGGCCAGCTGTTCGGCACGCTGCACAGCGAACGCGCGACGCTCGGCGTCGGCGGCGTGCTGGCCGCGCTGGCGGCGGTCGGCGCGTGCCTGTTCGGCTTCGAGGCGCTGCGGCGCCGCGGCACTCGCTGACCGGGGCAGGACGCGGCGATCGCTCAACTCGGCGTCAGCCCATCGAGGCCGATGTCGCGCGCGATCGCGGCCAGCAGGTCGGGCACGACGTCGGCGGCCCGGCCCGCATGGAAGCGGTCGCGCGGATCGAGGTTGGCCGGCGCTTCCAGCGCCTGCACGAACGTCGCGGCGCCGCGTGCGCGCGCCTCGGCCAGCAGGCCGGCGGCCGGCCAGACCTGGCCGCTGGTGCCGATCGCGACGAAGTGCGTGCAGCGCGCGATCGCGGCGGCGATCGCGTCGAGGTGGAACGGCACTTCGCCGAACCAGACGATGTGCGGCCGCAGCCGCGGATGCGCACACTCCGGACACTCGACGAAGCGCCCCGGATCGAGGTGCAGCGTGTCCTCGACGACCAGCTCGCACCGTTCGCAGCGCAGGCGGCGCAGTTCGCCGTGCATGTGCAACACGGTGCTGCCGGCGCGGTCGTGCAGGTCGTCGACGTTCTGCGTCACCAGCGTGAAGCCGCGGCCGGCCTCCTCGAGCGCGCCCTCCATCAGCGCCAGCGCGCGGTGCGCGGCGTTCGGCGCCACTTCGCGCAGCTGCGCGCGGCGCTCCTGGTAGAAGCGCCAGACGGTGCGCGGATCGCGGTCCCAGCCCTCGGGCGTCGCCACGTCCTCGACGCGGTGGCCTTCCCACAGGCCGCCGGCGTCGCGGAACGTGCGCACGCCGGAGTCCGCGCTGACGCCGGCGCCGGTCAACACGAACACGTGCGGGTTCGTCGGCATGCCGGCATCGGAAGCGGCACCGCGGCGCCGTTCAACCGGCGGCCAGGTGGCGCTGCAGGAACGCCGCGGTGCGCGCCCACAAGTCGCGCCAGTCCTCGCCGCGCATCACGTGCTCCGACGCGGGGTACTCGTGCAGTTCGGCGCCGTGCGCACGCGCGAACGCGCGTCCCGGCTCGGGCGGCACGGCCTGATCGCGGCCGGCGAGGCCGAGCAGCAGCGGTGGCAGCGGCCGCCGGAGCCGCGCCGGATCGGCCAGCAGCGGCGCGGCCAGCAGCGCGGCCACCGCGTCGACCGCGGTCGGCGTCGCCAGCGCACCGAGCGCCGCGAACCCGCCCATCGAGATGCCGACGAGGCCGACGTGGTGCGCGCCGCGCGCGCGGCACGCCGCCGCCAGCGCCGGCAGTTCGCCGCACCATTCGCGCGCGATCGCGACGATCGCCGCCGGCCGTTCGGCTTCGGCCAGCGCGCCGATGCGCGCCAACCGCCCGTCGTCGCGCACGCCGTGCCCCGGCGCATCGGGCAGCACGACCTCGACGTGGCGCGACACGAACGCCTCGGCCTCGCCCAGGTGCACGGCGGCGCGCGACGCGTAGCCGTGCAGCAGCACGACACTGGCGCGCAGCGGGCCGGGACAGGGCAGCACGTGGATCGAACCAGGGTGCATGGAGTGCAGCGGTCAGCTGCGCAGGATCTTCGCCATCGGCCTGCCCTTGGCGAGTTCGTCGATCAGTTTGTCCATGCAGCGGATCTTGCGCGTCGTCGCGTCGGCGATCGTCTCGACGCGCACACCGCAGACGACGCCGGTGATCTGCGCGGCGTTCGCGGCGGGTCCGTAGTAGGCGCCGCTGTTCGTCGCGGCGGGTGATGCGCAATCGAAGCTCGCAGCCATCCGGCGCTCAGACTAGGTGACGTTCGCGCACTCACTCGAGCGTGACCGTGGGACGCGCCTTGGGCTCTGTGGCCAGTGCCATGGCCCCAGATCGATCCGGTGACACATATGTGCGTCACGCGACGGCTACTTCCTTGCTGACGCACATTGCCTATCGGCGAGTCACATGGCTCAGAATACGCCGCCTGTAACCTGCAACACGTTGGTTGCAGTGAGTGGTCCAGCGAAATCCCACACCAGCATCTGCTCGTAGAAGCTCACACCGACCAGTGACGGTGTAGGGTTAACCCTGAGTGAAGACCTGACTGTTTCGTAGACTGGAAAGAACGGCAGGACAATGGAAGCTCCCACGTAGAAGTTGCATCCGGCTGTCCCAGAGCCGGGGAAGGCCGATGCCAAGTCGACTGGACCCCCTACGATCATGTCAATGCACGCGAATACACTTGCCCCAAAAGGCAGTCCCGATGCCTCCGTCACCCAATCAGTGTTCTCCCATGGCAGCGTCACCGAACGGAGCAGATTGGCGCCGCCAGAGCTCTGACAACCGGCAGCATAGGTAATGGAGGCGGCAGGACAGGTCGACTCGATCTCGGTCATGTAGCCTGCGACTGCACCGGAAACCCCGGCGAAACCACCCCCCAGCAAGTGGCGGCCGTTCGCCAGAGGAGCGATGGCTATTGGAGCAGCCATGTATGGCAGATGCGGCTCCTCTACACTTCCGTTCGTCGCCAACGCCGACCACGCAAGTCCGTTCCAGCGAGCCACATTGGCACTCCCCGCCGCACCGCCAGCACTCGCAAACAGACCGCCAGCAAGCAGATCTCCGCCGGGAAGGACGTGCAAGTCCTGCACCCATCCAGCCCCCGGTATTCCGGACGGGCTCGAACCCGAGCCCATAGCAGACCACGAGCTCCCGTTCCAACGAGCAACCTTGTCCGCGGCCACACCACCGGCAACCGTGAACAGCCCCCCCGCCACTACATCACCGTTGTTCAGCAAGGCCAGGTCGTAGACACTGCCATTGATGCCGCTGCCCAAGCCGTAGAAGGCACTGCCACTGAACTGCGCGACGTGACTTGCAACTGATGCTCCAGCGCCAGTGAAATCACCACCCACCAAGGCGGTGTTGTTGGCGAGAGGCAGGATGGCGCGCACAATTCCATTGACGGAGTTCAGGCCGACTCCGCCAATCGCTGTTCCACTTGCGAATGCGAAATACGGCGCGCTGAAGCCATTGGCTGTAGTGAAGTCGCCACCGATCAGGAAGTCGTATACCGTGGTATGAGAACGAGCGAGCGCGTAGACGTAACCGTTGAAGCCTGAACCGTATGTTGACCACGCCGAGCCATCCCAACGGGCAATGTGATTGGCCAATGCTCCACCAGCCTTGCTGAAGGCACCGCCGACCACCAGATCACCACTCGACAGGACAACGGCCGTCAAGGCAGCCCCGTTCAGGCCAGCGCCGAGTGCATGCCACGCCGTACCGTCGTATCGAGCTACGAACCGAGCGTCGACACCACCAATCACCGTGAAGTCACCAACAGCAACGGCGTCACCGTTGGGCAAGGTCACCATGTCGTGAATGGCGCCGTTCGTACCGCCATCAATCAGTGGATCCCAGGTCCCGCGAAGCACCCGGATCGTGTCGTACGCGGACGAAAGCCCGTAGTGCGATCCGATGGCCACCATGGTTCCCATGGCCTGCGATTGCACTACCGCGGTCGTTGCGTCATCTGGCGTGTTGAGCGGTGTCCACGCGACACCGCTCCATTGTGCCATCCCGCCACCGGGGAAGGTGCCCATGGCTACGAGTCCACTTGCCATGGTGACGATCTTCTTCACTCCCGCGATTGTGCCCAACTGCGTCCATGCGCCGGCACCATAAGCAAAGACGTGGCCTCCGGCCGCCATAACAAGCGTTGCGGCACCATTAGGCAATGTCGCCACGCTCTCGACCGGACTGCCGGCAGCGCCAACGGAGACCCAAGTCGCACCGTTCCACCGCCGAACGGCTGCACCGAAATTGCCGCAAGCCACGACATCACCGTTGATGTCTATCGTAAGCCCCAACACACTGCCCGGAAGGCCGTTGCCCATGGCAGCCCACCCTGTCGGGGTCCAGCGCGCGATGTTGTTGACGGGGACACCGCCAGCATTGTCGAATACTCCTCCAATCACGAGATCTCCGTTCGGAGCCACTACAATTGCCTGGCCCACCCCGGGAGCCCCTCCCGAAGAGACCCCTCCGTTGAACGGAAGCCACGAAGAGCCGTTCCATTCAGCGATGCCACTGAATCCGCCGGAGAACGCTCCGCAAGCAATCAGATTGCCTTGGTAGACCGTGAAGTCGAACACCGCTGGGTAATTCGGTGAACCCGGGATTCCCGCACCCATTGGCGACCAGACGCCGGTCACCGGATCGAAGGTCGCGACGTTGTTGGCTGCGATGTGGCCGATCCTGCTGAACGCGCCGCCGAAGACGAGGATTGGCGTGGCAGTCCCAGGACCATCCGAATCCCACTCGAATACAGCTGCCACTGTTCCGTCCGAGGCCGCAAGCGGCGCGTTGTTAGTGTAGTGGAGAGAGCACTGGGCAGGCACCAGGGCGCTGGTCACGAGGGCGGCCAGGAGCATCAGACAGACTGTCGGCTTCGTCATGGGAATCAGGTGGTCTGGACCAGGGCAGCCGCAAGACCTTGGCCTGCCCTTGCACGCGGCTCTTCTCGCAAGGGCTCACAGCGTTGCACAAAATCTCGCGCCGCCCGCTGGGGACCCGGGGGAAGCGGAGCAGCACGAGATGTCGTGAACGAGCCAGCCGCCTGTGGGGAAGCCGGGGGAGCCTGTGCGTCGACGGATGGGGCATCAGTCCTTCGGCGCGGCTAGGCTCAGTTGTCGGGCGCCGGGATGGGTGCCGCTCCCCGCAACAACGCAACCTCAGCAGGCCGCACGACATCCCCGAGTGGCCGCCAGCACGCGTCATGCTGCCAAAGCAGGGCGCAACGTGGAGCCGACTCGGGATCCATCGGCCCTATGCGCACCGTCCAGGCCCCGGCGCACGAGCTGCCTCCCGACGCGAGAAACTGGTCGGAGCGAGAAGATTTGCCGTTGGAGCCGTCGCGGCGCAGCCGCGAGGGCGACATACCCAAAGCTCTCGCTCCTGCCATCTCCGCCGCGGAACGCGGTGGAAGATGGTCGGAGCGAGAAGATTTGAACTTCCGACCCCCTGCACCCCATGCAGGTGCGCTACCAGGCTGCGCTACGCTCCGACCGAAGGACCGACGTTCGGGGCCGGCAGGCCCCAGGGGGCCCGGAATGGTAGCAGGCGCCTCGCTTCGGACAAGCGTCAGAAGCGGCCCACCGACGATCGGCCCACCGACGATCGCCCCACCGCCGCGCCGACCCCGCGGTAGCATCGGCGCACCTCTTCGGGAGAACGCGATGTCCACCGTGCAGGGCCCGTGGCCGGGCCGTTTCGTCTGGCACGACCTGATGACGACCGACGCGGCGCGCGTGGTGCCGTTCTACACGGCGCTGTTCGGCTGGCGGCTCGAGGAGCGGCCGATGGCCGGCTTCGTCTACCGGATGATCCACTGCGGGCCGGGCCCGATCGGCGGCATCGTCGAGGAGAAGGCGATCCCGACGTCGCACTGGATGCCGTACCTCGCGGTCGACGACGTCGACGCGACGCACAACAAGGTGCAGACGCTCGGTGGCGCCGTCTGTGTGCCGCCGACCGACATCCCCGCGACCGGCCGATTCGCGGTCGTCGCCGATCCGCAGGGCGCCTACGTGTCGCTGTTCCAGGGTCGGCCCGAGTCGCCCGGCTGCGATCCGGACCTCGCGGTGCCGGGGCGCATCTGCTGGAACGAACTGCTGACCGGCGACGACCTCGCCGCGCAGCGCTTCTACTCGTCGCTGGTCGGCTGGCGCGACGCGCCGAAGGACATGGGACCGTTCGGCACCTACCGCGTGCAGACGCAGCGCGGCAAGCAGGCCTGCGGCATCATGAAGAACCCCGAGAACGGCGCGCCGAGCAGTTGGCTGGCCTACTTCCTGGCGCCGGACCTCGCGGCCTCGACGCAGCGCGCGGCGCAGCTCGGTGCCCGCGTGATGATGGCGAACCAGCCGATCCCCGGCATCGGCGCGTTCTCGCTGCTCGCTGACCCGGCCGGCGCGGTGTTCGCGCTGTTCCAGCCGGCCACCACCGCGGCGCCCTGCTGAACTCAGTCGGTCACGCGCGGCGCGCGCCGCGCCAGCAGGTGATCGACGCTGAAGCGGCCGGCGCCCTTGGCGAGCAGCCACAGCACGGCGACCAGGAACGGCAGCGGCGCGATGTCGGCGAGGCTCGCGTCGAACGCGAAGTCGCCGCGGTGTGCCGTCAGCAGCGCGACCACCATCGTCGACGCCAGCAGCGCCGACGCGAGCCGGGTGCCGAGGCCCAGCAGCAGCAGCGCACCACCGGCGAACTCCACCGCGGCGACGAACGGCGCCTGCACCTGCGCGAGCGGGATGCCGAGACTCTCGAAGAAGGCCGTCACGTCGGCGAGGTTGCGCAGCTTGCCGAGGCCGGTCAGCAGGAACGCCTGGCCGAACACGATGCGCGTCGCCAGCTGGGCGAGCGGTGTCACGAAGCGATCGGCGAGCGGATACAGGGCGACGAGACGGGCGGCGAACGGCGTGCTGGGCATGAGGGTGTGGCGGCGAAAGGCGCGGCTGATACTCGCCCCCGCCGGCGCCGTTCCACTGCGACGCGCCGAGCCGCGTGCAATCGCGCGGCCACCATCGCAGAATCCGCGACTGCACGGATCGTCCGCAACCGCGGCTCGTAATCCGCGCGCCGCGCCGCTCCGGCGCGGCCACTCCCGACCGTCGCAACCTCGCATGAAGACCACCAAGTCCGTCCTTCTCTCCGCCGCCGTGTCCGGCTTGCTGCTCGGCACCGCCGCGACCACGCTGACCTCGTGCAGCAAGGAAAGCACGCCGACCAATGCGCCGGCCGCCAACCCGACGCCGGTCGCGGACGCCGCCAAGAACGCCTGCAAGGGCCACAACGCCTGCAAGGGCCAGGGCGGCTGCAAGGCCGGCGACAACGGCTGTGCCGGCAAGAACTCCTGCAAGGGCAAGGGCGGCTGCGCGACGGTCGCGCACCACTCGTGCAAGGGTCAGAACACCTGCAAGGGGCTCGGCGGCTGCGGTTCCGGCGACAACGGCTGCAAGGCCAAGAACAGCTGCAAGGGCAAGGGCGGCTGCGCGGTGCCGATCAAGCACTGACCGGCGCGGTGGCCGCGCCGTCGCCGGTCACCGACAGGAAGAAGTCTAGGAGCGAATTCCCCTGCGACAGCGACCGCGGCGCGATGCCGAGGTCGAGCAGCGCGCGCAGGGCGTCCCTCACGACGGCGTCGTCGCCGCTCGCCAGCGTCAGCTCGTAGCGCCGCGCGTGCCGCGGCACGACCGCGGCCACGCCGGCCACCGCCGCGATCCGCGCCACTTCGGCCTCCGTCAGCACACGCGGCAGTTCCAGCTTCAGCACGCGGCCCTGCGCGCGGATCTCGTCGAGCGAACCGCTGACGACGACCTTGCCCTTGTCGAGGATCGCGACGTGGTCGCACAGCTCCTCGATCTCGAGCAGGTAGTGCGAACTGATCACGGTCGTCACACGCCGCGAGCGCTGCAGCTCGCGCACCAGTTCGCGGATCTGGCTCGCGTTCTTCGGATCGAGGCCCGACGTCGGTTCGTCGAGCAGGATCACCTCGGGCCGGCCGAGGAACGCCTGCGCGATGCCCATGCGCTTCAGCATGCCGTGCGACAGCGCGTGGATGCCGCGCTTGCGGTACTGCGCGATGCCGACCGCCTCGAGCGCCTCGGTGACCTCGCGTTCGGCGGTCGCGCGGTCGCTGCCGTCGAGCTGGCGCAGGAACACCAGCTGGTCGAGGATCGGCACGTTCTTCTGGAACGACGCGTCCTGCGGCAGGATCGTCATGCGGCCCTGCAGTTCGGCGATGTGCGCGATGTCGACGCCGAGCACGCGCAGCGAGCCGGCATCGGCGCGCAGGAAGCCGGCGGCGATCGAGAACAGCGTCGTCTTGCCGGCGCCGTTCGGGCCGAGCAGGCCGAAGATCGACCCCTGCGGCACGTCGAAACCGACGTCGTCGAGCGCCTTCGTCGTGCCGAACGACTTGCTCAGGTTCTGGATGCGCAGGGCGGGTTCGCTCATGGCCTCACAGGTCGCGGCGGGTGAACGTGCGGTGGCCGAGCCACGTGTAGACGGCGGTCTGCAGCGCGCAGCCGGCCACCGCCAGCGTGACCTGCAGCGGATCGTCGTGGAACAGGCGCGTCTGGAAGCCCCACGGCAGCACGTAGTTGACGTAGCCGACCGCCTCGTGCTGCGCGCGGCCGAACATCGCCAGCAGCGGCACGCCGCCGATCGCCAGCGACGCGAACGTCAGCGAGCCGAACGACGACCCGACGGCGGTCGACAGCCACGCGCAGAGCGCGACGTACGGCAGCGACACGACGATCAGCGCGGCGGTGCCGTAGGCGGCCCACAGCAGCAGCGCCGACCACGGGTACAGCGACAGCTTCAGGCCGATGTAGAGCGTCACGGTCGCGCCGAGCAGCAGCAGCACCAGCACGAAGGTCAGCACCAGCCCGAGCAGACGGCCGAAGTAGATGCTGCTGCGGTCGGCGCGCAGCAGCTGGTAGCGCAGCTGCCGCGAGCCGATGTCGCCGGCGAACAGGTCGAAGGCGCCGAACGCGAGCACGAACGGCCAGCCGAACAGCAGGATCAGGAAGATCGCCGACAGCAGCGCCGGCTGGTCGTCGAGCAGGTAGCTGGCCCAGCGCTCGGCCGCGGCCTTCGCGTCCGCGTCGGGTTCGGCGCTGCCGCCCGGCGTCAGCATCCAGCTGACGACCGGGTGCGCCTGGTCGGTGATCGCCGCGAGCGCGCGTTCGGTGGCCTGCGCGCGATCGGCCTCGCGGCCGTGCTTGGCGAACTGCGCCGCGGCCAGTTCGACCGGCTGCAGCATCGTGTGCGCGACGATCAAGCCGAACGTCAGCGACAGCAGCAGGAACACGAGGCCGATGCCGCCGCGCACCGAGTGGCGCGCGGAGTAGCCGGCGATCAACTGGACGTGGCGGAGCTTCACGCGCGTCAGCGGACGAAGTCTTCCTTGAAGGTGCCGTTCAGCAGCACCAGCGTCAGCACCGGGTAGACCAGGCCGATGATGGTGCCGAAGTGGAAGCCGCCGCCGACCGCCGCCGCGAGCATCACGGCGCTGGCGACCGAACCCAGGATCGACAGGATCGCCCAGGCGTTGCCGAGCGTGCGGCCGAGGAAGCGCTTCTGCTTCAGGTAGCCGATGCCGGACGTGATCAGCAGCAGCGCCGAGACGAACGTCAGCGCAATGATCAGCGACCAGACGCTGCCCGCCTGTTCGATGCCTTGCAGCATCTGGTCCGCCTGCTCGGCAGCCGCCGCGTCGCCGGAGTCCTTCATCATCTGCGCGAGCTTCGGCATCGCGAGCATGCCCGCGGCGCCGAACGCGCTCAAACCGCCCCAGATCAGGTTGATGACCGCAAGGGCCGTGAGTCCGCCGGGGCGCTTTCCTTCCGTCATGCGAATACCTCGCCGTGTGTGGCGCGCCGCATTGGACGCCGCGCGCCCGCCGGCGCAAGCGCGAACCCGGATCCGCGTCCCGGCGGCAGAGGCCGAGCTCAGAAGTACGTGAACGTCGCCGCGCTCTGGCAGCCGTTCGGATGCACGACCTGCACCGCCGCCGCGCCCGGTGCGCCGGCCGGCGTCGTGCCGACGATCGTGGTCGCGGTCTGCGCCACCACCTGCAGCGGCACGCCGCCGAACGTCACCGTGGTGCCGAGCAGGTTCTGCCCCACCAGCACGACCGTCGTGCCGCCGAAGCGCGTGCCCGACGCCGGCTGCACGCTGGTCACCAGCGGCGTCGGATTGACGACGCGCTGCGCCGGCCCCGAGCCCGGGTTCACGAGCACGAGCGGCGCGTCGCACGGCACGCCGGGCGGCATCACGAACGACGTCTGCACGGGCGCGACCGGGCCGAGCGCCAGCGGACTGCCGGCCAGCGTCGCCTGCATGCCGCTGACGAAGTTCGTGCCGGTCACGGTCACGGTCTGCCCGGCGACCGCCGCGATCGGCAGCACCTGCGTGATCACCGGCGCCGGCAGCGGCACGAACCGCAGCAGCACGGCATTGGTCGCCGCGAACGTCGCCGCCGCATCGCTGACCATGACCGCCTGCAGCACCGCGTCGAACACCGCCGGCACACCCGGCAGGTTCAGCGACCAGGGCGCCGGCACCGCCGGCAGCAGACCGCCGAGCCCGAACGTGTCGGCGAGCACCAGCGTCGGCGCCGGCACGAACGGCGCCGGCGTGAAGCACAGCGCGCCGTTGCCGGCACCGAGCGGCACCTCGAAGCCGACCGGGTTGGCGCCGACGTGCAGCCACAGCGCGAACAGGCCGACCGGGAAGCCCGTCGGCACGCCGACCGGCGGCGCCAGCGCCAGCGAGAACGGCTGGCCGTAGCCGACCTCGACGACGCGGTTGCTGCCGCCGCTGCCCGACACCGACAGCGCGTCGAACACGCCGCCGGCACCGTCGGCGATCGCGCCGCGGCCGCACGGACCGAACGGATCGCCGATCGCGACCACCGGCTGCGGCCAGATGCCGACGCGGCCGACCGCGTCGACCGCGGCGACGTCGAGGATCGCCTGCCCGGCGCCGAAGCCGGCGCGCATCGTGAACGTGTAGGTGCCGTTCGCCTGCGGCGTGACCGGCGAGAACACCACGCCGGTCGCGGTCGAGCCCGCGCGCAGGCCCACCGTGACGGTCGGCGTGCCGGCGATCGGGGCCCCGCTCGCGTCGCGCAGCGTGACGGTGCCGTAGAGCGTGTCGCTGCCGTTGCTGCGCAGCGTGCTCGTGCTCAGCGCGACGCCCGACGCGAAGTGGTCGGCGCGGCCGACCTGCTGCGCCTGCCAGTTCGCGTAGAGCGCCTGCAGCTGCAGCACCGGATCGAGCGCCGTCGCCGGCTGGTTGGCGACGTTGAGGTCGAGCCAGTACTGGCCGGCGCCGCAGCCCAGCGCGGTGGTGCACGGCGCATCGACGTCGCTGGGCCGGCTGACGACCATCTGCGCGATGTGCGCCGACTTCGTGAAGCTGGCCGGCGGCGAGCCGCACGCTGTCGGCTGGCTGACCGAGCACGAGCAGCGGCCGTCGCCGCCGTACTGGCGCGCCGCGGCCATCGCCGCCATCAGCCGGTCGGCGATCGAGCCCGGCGTGGTCTGCAGCGCGAGTTCCGCCGCGGCGACCACCGGCTGGCCGGTCAGCACGTTGCCCTGGATCGCGTAGCGCAGCGAGCCGACCTGGCCGGTGACGCCGCCGGCCCACGCGAACGCCTGGCTGCCGGTGAACGTGACCTCGCCGTGCGTGAGCCCGACGATGCCGTACTGGCGGCCCTGGTGGCCGACGTCGGCCGCGGCCAGCTGCGCCAGGATCTGCGCCGCCGGCGTGCCGGCGAGCAGGCCGCTGCGGATCAGTTCGCGCAGCGCCAGCGGCCCGATAAACGACTGCGCGGCCGCGGCGCCGTAGCCCGGCACGACGACGATGGTCGCCGGCCGCAGGTCGAAACCGGTCAGGCAGGTGGCGATGCCGATCGCGACTTCGCCGGTCGCGAGGTCGACGATCACGATCGACCAGGTCGCGCGCAGCGGCGACGCGGCGAGCAGCAGTGCGCCGAAGAACCACGACAACAGGCGGAGCGGGACCATGGCAGGAAGCTACTGGACGAAGGTCGTGCGCTGCGGATCGGGCACGATCGGCACTTCGCGCACCGGCACGTCGGACCGCATCAGCACCAGCGTCGCGGCCCGTTCGCCGACGACGAACACGCCGCTGCGGCCGTCGTGCAGCGGCAGCACCGGCTGCGCGTCCATGCCGCCGCCGTGCACGCGCGCGAGCCACACGGCCTTGCCGGCAGCGTCGCGGCACCGGACCGCGTCGGCCTCGCCGGCAGCGGGCAGCACGACCTCGACCGCGCAGCGCCGCTCGACCGTGACCTGCAGCTCCTGCCCGGCGGCCGTGACCGAGTGCTGCGTCGGCAGGATCGTGTCGCCTTCGACGACGAACATCGATTCCGGCAGCCGCACGCCGAGCAGCGCGAAGCGGCCGTCGGCGTCGGTCGCGGCCGACGGGCCGTCGAGCATGTGGATCGTCTCGCGCGTGCCGGCCGGCAGCCGCGCACGGTGGCGGAACAGCTCGAATCGCTGCCGCAGCCGCGCCGCGGCGATCGGCGTGCCGTCGACGGCGACGACGCGGCCGCGCAGGTCGCGCACGATGCCGTCGTCGAGCACCAGCGTGGTGTCGGTCGCGGCGCGGACCGCCGCGCGTTCGCCGAAGCGGCCGGTGCGCGGATCGAATGCGCGCAGCACGTAGGCGCGGTCGAGCAGGCCGGGCACCGTGAAGCGGCCGTCGCCGTCGGTGGTCGCGAACGCGAACGCCGCCGTCGGCGCGCTGGCGAACGTCCAGCTCGTGCCGAGGCTGCGTTCGGCCGCCGGCGGCGCGCTGCGCGCTTCCTCGACGCCGGCCGCGAGCGGGGCACCGCCGACGAAGTACTCGAGCAGCATCGCGCTGCCGGCCCAGGCGCCGAACGGCGTCGGATCGGCGATCCAGACCCGCGCGCCGGCCACCGGACCCGCCGCATCGACGACGCGGCCGTGCAGGGTCGCGGTTTCGGCGCCGAGCTGCAGCACGAAGTCGGTTGCGCCGGGCGCCGGCAGCGTGCCGTGCGCCGGCGCGAAGCCCGGCACCGCGGCGACGACGGCGGCGGCGGCGCCGGCGCGGGGCCGCAACAGCACGAACGTGCCGTCGCTGCCACTGCGCGTCGCCTCGGCGCCGCAGGCCACCATCGCGCCGGCCGCCGGCCGGCCAAAGGCGTCCTGCACACGGCCGTGCACCGCATCGCGCGGCGCTTCGGCGACGTCGAGCACGAGCCGCAGGTCGGCGGTCGACGCCGGCGGCAGCGGCAGCCGCAGCGGCGTGCACCCGGCGGCGGTCGCCACCAGCCCGGCGCCGGCCACCAGCGGCACTTCGTCGAACGCGAACGCGCCGTCGGCGGCGATCTCGGTCGCGCAGTCGAGCGCCTGCGCGCGGTCGACGCGCGCCGGCAACCGGGTCCAGAAGTCCTCGGGCAGCTCGAGCTGGATCCGGCCCGACAGCAGCGGGCGACCGTCGGCCGTGCTGGCGCGACCGGCGAGCCGCAGGCGCGGCGCGACGACGAGCAGCGGCACGACCGTCGAACCGGGCGTCCAGGTGCCGATCATCACGTTCGCGAGGTTCCGGTCCTGCACCATCAGGAACGCCACCGGCCCGGGCAGCTCGCCGACGAACCCACCGTCGGCGCCACTCTCGGCGAAGCGCGCGCGCAGCTCGCGCGCGTCGGCGACCGCCGGCGACGAGGACAGCAGCGCCGAGATCGCGAGGCCGGCGACGGCGCGGCCGTCGGCATCGACGACCCGGCCGCGCACCGCGTGCAGTGCGGGCGCAGCCGCATCGACTGCCGGCGGCGGCACGGCCGTGCGTTCGGCGGCCACCGTGGGTGCCGCCGGCGGCGGCACCGGCGCGGCTGCGGGCACGGCCGCGGTGGTCGTTGCGGGCGCCGGCGCCGGCAGCGCCGGCGCGGTGCGCCACCACCACACGGCGCCGCCGACCGCGAGCACCAGCACCGCCGCGAACGACAGCCGCAGCGTGCCGGCAGCGGCCGCAGTCGGGGCCGGAGCGCGCCGCGGCCAGGCGAACGGCACGGTCAGCGCGAGCCACCGCGCGCGGCCGCCGGCGTCGCGGTCGAGCCGTTCGCGCAGCTGCTGCACGGCGCGCTGCAGGCGGCTGTGCACGGTCGCGACCGGCACGCCGTGGCGCGCGGCGATGCGACGCGGCGGCTCGCCCTCGAAGTAGCGCAGCAGCACGGTGGCGCGGTACGGCTCGTCGAGCTGCAGCACGGCCTGCGCCAGCAGCTGCTGGACTTCGGCGCGCTGCACCAGCGTCTCGGTCGCTTCGGCTTCGGCATCGCGCGCGGCGGCCGCGTGCCGCTGCTGCCGCACGGCCGTGCCGCGCCGCTCGGCGCGCACCAGCGTGCGCAGCACGCCGACCAGCCACGACCGCCAGTGCTGCGGCGGCGGGTCCTGCCGCAGCGCGATCGCGCAGGCCTCCTGCACCAGGTCGTCGGCGGTGTCGGGGTCGCGCGCCAGCCGCCGGGCCAGGGCCCGCAGCCAGTGCACGTCGCCCAGCAGGTCGTGGATCTCGTTCTCGGTCATCGCCGCTCCCGCGTTCGCTCAGAGCCTCAGCGGATCGCGCAGACCAGCCCGCGCGTGATCGCCAGGCCCAGCGGCGCGACCAGCGGGTCGGGCACGATCCACTGGCCGCTCCACTCGATGCCGGCGAACGCCGGGTTGCTCGGAATCGGCAGCGGCTGGTCGGCATCGCCGAACACGTTCGTCGGCCACAGCGCCAGCACCGCCGGATCGACCAGCAGCTTGCAGCCCGGCGCGCCGATCGGCTGCAGGTCCAGCGGCAGCGGCACGCCGGCCGACGTGGCGGCCCGGTCGGCGCCGATCGCCAGCACCGCGAAGCTCGTCGGCACCGCGTTGCGCACGCCGATCGAGAACGTCGCATTGCCGAGCGACGGCACGCCGTTGGCCACCCACTCGGCGAGCCGGCCGCGGCCGCAGCCTTCGCCGAACGGCGTCGCCGTGGCGACCAGGTGCGTCGCGACGCCGAAGTCGACGATCGAGCTGGTGCTGACGTGGATCGGCGCCGTCGGCACCAGTTCGCTCCACAGCTGCTGCCCATCGGCGTAGAGCAGCGTGCCGAAGCGCGTGTAGCCGACCGCGACCAGGCTGCCGAGGCCGGTGGCCGTCGTCGCCGTGACGGCACCGGTGGCGACGTCGACGCGCTGCACGGTGCCGTTGGCGAGGCCCAGGCACAGCTCGGGCACCAGCGGCGACGCGGCGATGCACCGCACGTCCGCGTAGCTGCCGACCGTGCGCTGCTGGCCGGTCGGCAGGTGGTACTCGACCACCGGCGCCGGGGCGCCGCCGTTCCAGCTCGCGACGTAGAGGTTGGTGCCGACCACCGCGAGATCGACCGCACCGGCGAGCTGGAACAGCGTCACCGGCTGCCCGGGTCCGGTCGACGGCTTCGGGCACGCCTCGACCAGATCGCCGCGCAGGCTGAACACCTGCGACGCGCCGACCTCGAGGCGCTGGCCCGGCAGGCGCAGCCAGGCGCCCCACACCGACTGCTGGATCCGACCGAGCGCGCCGACGCTGCTGCGCCAGGTGCCGGCGAGCCCGACCGTCGACAGGAACCAGTAGTAGTCGGCACCGACCGGATCGGTGGCGACGCTGACCGGCGGCGGCGTCAGGAACACGTTCTGCCCGAGCACCGGCGTGATGCCGCGGCCGAACACGTCGACGAACGTGTAGTTGAGGCCTTGCGGCACGGACGTCTCGAGCACGACGGCGGTGTCGTGCGGGATCTGGGCGACGGTCGGCGCCGCGGTCAGGCCGAGCAGGACGAGGCAACGCAGGGAGTTCATCGCGAGGCTCCGGGAAGCAGGGAGAGGGGATCAGAAGTCCAGCCGCAGCGCCACGCCGGCCGTGCCGGCGAACGACAGCGGGCCGACGGTCGGATCGAACACGAACGCCTGGCCGACCCACTCGACGCCGGCGAGCGTCGCCGCCAGCGGGATCGGGATCGGCAGCGATGCCGTGCCGGCAGCGTCGGCGACCAGGGTCACCGGCACCAGTGGGTCGACCAGCAGTTCGCAGCCGTTCGCGAGCGGTTGCAGCGTGATCGGCAAGGCGCCGCCGAGCAGCGACGCGAACAGGCGGCTCTCGCCGAGGAACAGGCCGATCGGCAGATTCGCCGGCGCACCGGCGAGGCCGAGCGTGAAGCCGGTGTTGCCGAGCCGCGGGCTGGTCGGCGCGACCCAGGCG
Source organism: Planctomycetota bacterium (assembly GCA_016794425.1). Lineage (GTDB taxonomy): Bacteria > Planctomycetota > UBA1135 > UBA1135 > UBA2386 > JAEUHS01. The sequence continues at coordinate 68,817 of JAEUHR010000004.1, read as the reverse complement.
GTCGCCGCTGCGGCGCCACAGCCGGCGCCGTACGGCACCACCGACGCGGTCCTGGCCAGCGTCGCGTCGAGGTCGATCAGCACCGGTTGTGTGCTCGAGAACACCGGCGTGCTGCGCAGCACGCTGTAGACGTCGCAGCCGCCCGGCCGCGTGATGCCGTAGACCAGCGTGCCGAAGCGGCCGTAGGTGACCGCCTCGACCGGACCCGGGGTCGGGAAGCCACCGACGATCGCACCGTTGACGGCGTCGACCTCGAGCACACCCGGCAGGTCGATCGCCAGCGCGATCAGGCCGAACGAGTCCGCGGCCGCGACGCGGCGCACGTCGGCGTAGCTGCCGACCGTGCGCTGCACGCCGGTCTGCAGGTCGAGTTCGAGCAGCGGCGCCGGGTTGGTCGGATCGGCCGCGTCGCGGCACGCGACGTAGAGCAGGTTGCCGAGCACCGCGATGTCGACCGCGTCGGGCCGCACCAGCAGCTGGAACGGCGCCCCGCCGGTCTTCGGCGTCGCCTCGACGATGCCGCCGGCGCGCAGCGTGAAGACCCGGTTCGCACCGACGCGGATCCGCGTGCCGCCGACCTGCGTCCAGGCCGCGCCGGCCGACGGGCCGGACGGGAGCGCCAGCGTGCCGATCGGCACGCGTCGGATGCCGGCTTCGAGGCTGGTCTCGCCGTTCAGGAACCAGAGGTACTGTGCATCGACCGGGTCGGCCGCGATGCCGGCGGGCGGCACGAAGGCCAGCGGCCCGAACAGCAGCGGCACCGGCGTGACGCCGCCGCCCAACGGGTCCACGAGCGCGCATTCGGGCGGCGAGAACGCACTCTGGGTGGTCAGCACGAGCACGCTGTCGTTCGGCACCTGGGCAGCCAGGGCGACGGCGAGCGCGAACGGGGCGGGGAGGCGGCGGAGGTCCATGCGGATCGGGAGGTTCGGCGTTGGCGGGCGACGGACCACGGCGACCGCGGTGGGCGCGCGGTGCAGGTCCACGCACAACTGGCGCGAGCCGCCGAATCCGATGCAGCCGCGACCGCGGATTTCCGCCGCCCGCGCGCCGCCGGGCCGGTTGCCGGTTCTCGGCGCACCACGGCGCTCCGTAGACTGCGGCCATGCGACCGATACCTCCCTGCGCCGTCGTCGCCGCGGCCCTCGCGGCCTGCTCCACGCCGAACAGCACCCCGAACGCCATGCCGCCCGCCACCGCCGCCACCGCCGAGGTCCTGGACCCGGCCACGAACCCGTTCTTCGCCGAGAGCACCCTGCCGTACCGGATGCCGCCGTTCGACCGCATCCGCGACGAGCACTTCCTGCCGGCATTCGCGGCCGGCATGCGCCGGCACCTGGCCGAGGTGAAGGCGATCGCGAACGACCCGGCGCCGCCGACGTTCGCCAACACGATCGAGGCGCTCGAGCGCAGCGGCGACCTGCTGGGCCGCACCAGCAAGGTGTTCTTCAACCTGATCGGCACCGACAAGAACGACGCGCGGCAGGCGATCCAGACCGAGGTCGCGCCGAAGCTCGCGGCGCACCAGGACGAGATCTGGCTGGACGCGGCGCTGTTCCGGCGCATCGAGGCCGTGCACGCGCGGCGCCACGAACTGAGCGACCCGCAGGCCGTGCGGCTGGTCGAGCGCTACCGGCTCAACTTCGTGCGCAACGGCGCGCTGCTCGACGCCACGGCGCAGCAGCGGCTGCGCGCGATCAACGAGGAGTCGTCGAAGCTGACGACGCGGTTCCAGGACGAACTGCTGGCCGACACCAACGACCTCGCGGTGCTGGTCGACGACGCGGCCGGGCTCGCCGGCCTCGGCGACAGCGGCGTGTCGGCCGCGGCCGACGCCGCCAAGGCCGCCGGCCATGCCGGCAAGTTCCTGCTGCCGCTGCAGCTGCCGAGTTCGCAGGGCGTGCTGTCGTCGCTCGACGACCGCGACACGCGCCGCCGCGTGCACGAAGCCTCGCTGCAGCGCTGCAGCCGCGGCAACGCGCACGACACGCGGGCCCTGGTGCTGCGCCTCGCCGAGCTGCGCGCCGAGCGCGCGCAGCTGCTCGGCTACCCGAACCACGCCGCCTACGTGCTGGCCGACCAGATGGCCGGCACGCCCGAGGCGGTGCTGAAGATGCTGCGCGACATGACGCCGGCGATCGTCGCCAAGGCGAACCAGGAAGCGGCCGACCTGCAGCGCCACCTCGACGGCGCGGCGCCCGGCACGAAGCTGCAACCGTGGGACTGGGCGTGGGCCGCCGAGCAGGTGCGCAAGGCGCGCTACGACGTCGACGAGGCGGTCGTGAAGCAGTACTTCGAGCTCGACTCGGTGCTGCAGAAGGGCCTGTTCTTCATGGCGCAGCAGCTCTACGGCATCACGCTGCGCGAGCGGAAGGACCTGCCGGTCTACCACCCCGACGTGCGCGTGTTCGAGGTGTTCGACCGCGACGGCAGCGCCGTCGGCGTGTTCCTGGCCGACTACTACGCGCGGCCCAGCAAGCGCGGCGGCGCCTGGATGAGCGAGTTCGTCGACCAGAGCGAACTGCTCGGCACGCTGCCGGTCGTCGTCAACGTGATGAACATCGGCAAACCCGGCCAGGGCCAGCCGACGCTGCTCTCGTTCGACGAGGTCACGACGCTGTTCCACGAGTTCGGCCACGGCGTGCACGGCCTGTTCAGCCGGGTGCGCTACCCGCTGATCTCGGGCACCAACGTGCCGCGCGACTTCGTCGAGTTCCCGAGCCAGTTCCACGAGGACTTCGCGTTCGACCCGGCGGTGCTGCAGCGCTGCGCCGTGCACTGGCAGAGCGGCGCGCCGATGCCGCAGGAGCTGGTCGACAAGGTCCGTCGCGCGCGCACGTTCGGCCAGGGTTTCGCCTCGCTCGAGTACATCGCCGCGGCGCTGCTCGACATGGCGTGGCACACACTGCCGGCCGGCGCGAAGGTCGCGGACGTCGAGGCGTTCGAGGCCGAGGCGCTGGCGCAGGCCGGCGTCGCACACCCGATGGTGCCGCCGCGCTACCGCAGCGCCTACTTCGCGCACGTCTGGCCCGGCGGCTACTCGGCGGGCTACTACGCCTACCTGTGGAGCGAGGCGCTGGCGGCCGACGCGTTCGCCGCCGTCATGGAGCGCGGCGGCATGACCGCGGCGAACGGCGCCGCGTTCCGCGCGGCGGTGCTGTCGCGCGGGCTCACGCAGGAGCCGATGTCGATGTTCGCGGCGTTCCGCGGCCGCGACCTCGACACCAAGGCACTGCTGCAGCGCCGCGGCCTGCTGTGACCCCGAACTGATGACTTGCGTGGATCACCGCCGGCCGCCGGCCGCCGGCTGCAGGTGACCGATGCCCCCGGTGCCCCACTTCGAGGTGGGGCCATGGGCACACCTCACGACAGCCTGTTCCGCGACACGTTCGGCAAGGCGGAGCACGCCGGCCCCCTGCTGCGCGCACTGCTGCCACCGGTGCTGGCAGCAGCGATCGACTGGGACTCGCTCGAACCGCGGCCGACACCCCAAGTCGACGAGCAGCAGGAGACGCAGCAGACCGACGCGCTGTTCGCGGTCCGGCTCGGTCGTCGCCCGGCGCTGCTGCACGTCGTCTTCGAACACACGACCCGGCCCGACCGCTGGCTGTCGCTGCGCGTGCTGGCCTACATGGTCGGCATCTGGAAGGGCCTGCGGCGCACTCGCCCGGCGCCGAGGCTGTTGCCGCCGATCCTGCCCGTCGTGGTGTCGTTCGGCCGTCGCCGGTGGCGCGCGGCGACCGACCTGCAGGCGCTGCTCGACCTCGGCGGTCTCACCGCGGCACAGCGTGCAGCGCTGCTGCCGGCACTGCCGCAGTTCCGGTTCGAACCCCACGACTTCGTCGGGCGCACGCCGACCGAGGTGCGCGCGATGGGGCTGTCGCTGATGGGTCTGTGGACCGTGGCGGCGCAGCAGTTCCTCGCCCCGGTCGGCGACGACGACGATGCCGCCGCGAACGCAATCGCCGAATGGGCCGACGTCGTGCGCCGCCTGCTGCTGGCACCGACCGGACAGGCCGCGTTCGAGACGCTATCCTCCTACATCCTGAAGACCACTCGGCTCGGCCGCGAGCGATTGGTCGTGCTGTTCGAGCAGCACATCGGAGCCGGTTCGATGAAGAAGAAGTTCGTCAGCACCTGGGATCGCATCAAGCGCGAGGGCGTCGTGCAGGGCAAGGCCGAGGGCAAGCTCGAGGGCCGGATCGAGGGCCGGATCGAGGGCGCCACGACCGTGCTGCTGCAGCTGCTGCGGCGGCGGTTCGGCGAACTGCCGGATGCGGTCACGGCGCGCGTGGCCGGCGGCTCGCAGGCCGAACTCGACCGCTGGGTCGACCGTGTGCTCGACGCCGCGACGCTCGACGACGTGTTCGCGCGATAGCATCCGCGCCCGGCGCTACGCCGCCGGCAGCTGGCCCGCACGGCGCGTCCAGCGCGCGATGGCGAAGCCGAGCAGCCAGACCGCGGCGAGCAGGGCGTAGATCACGGCCAGCGTCGGCCAGACGGCCGGGATCCAGTGCGTGACGACGCGTGAGAAGTCCCGCGCCGCGATCACGTGTTCGTCGATCGCCCCCCACAGCTCGTAGGTGGGCGGCGCGTGGCCGCTCCAGGGTGGCACCCACAGCAGCAGGCCCGCCGACGCGACGACCAGGCCCGCATACAGCAGCCGGTGGCCTGCGGTCAGGAAGCGCACCGACGCCAGCACGAACGGCAGCAGCACCAGGTTCGCGTGGCGCATGAAGTCGAACGCGATCGCGAGGATCATCCCGATGCCGGCGACCACCAGCCACAGCTGCCACCGTTCGCGGCCGTACTGCCGCGAGTGCCAGTGCCAGCCGAGCACGGCCAGCACCGGCCCGTAGGCCAGCAGCAGGTGCGTCAGCGCCATCATCCAGCAGCCGAGCGCACCCCACGGGAACAGCGGGTTCGCCAGGAAGAAGTCGACCGCGTAGGTCGGCTGCGCGATCGACCGCACCAGGAGGTAGAAGGCGCCGTAGGCCGCGACGACGGCGGCGAACCAGACGAGGTCGCCCCGCCAACGGTCGTCGACCTGGCGCCGCAGGAACCAGAACCACGGCGCGAGGAAGATCGCCAGTTCGTGCGTCAGCAGGTTGGCCAGGAACAACAGCCAGAACACGCGTCGGTTGCGGACGCACATCGCCGCCACCAGCGCCAGCGCGTAGGCCAGCGGGTCGCACAGGCCGACCCAGTGCTGCTTGTACATCTGCACCGGCGCCGTCACGGCGACCGCGAGCGCGATCAGCAGGCCGTCGCGGTGCCGCGCGCCGAGCCAGCGCGCGTAGAGGCAGACACAGGCGAGCAGCACGACGTACAGGCCGCGCATGAAGTAGAGGAATCGCTCCGGCTCGCCGGACCCGGGCACCGGTCCGCCGAGGCCGCACACCCAGGCCAGCAGCGACACCAGGATGCGGTGCGGGAACTGGCCCAGCAGGTCGAACGGCGCCGTCGACATCAGCTGGAACTGCGCGCCGAAGCCCTTGGTGGCCGGATCCGGCCACACGAGGGCACACGACACCGCGTAGGCGATCGCACCGACCACCAGCGCGAAGGCGATCTCGCGCCAACCGACGCGCGTGTTCGACCCTGCGTTCGGCGGCGCGCTCATGGTGCGCGGACGCTATCGGCGGCCGTCCGGCGGTCAAGCCGGCGCGCGCGGGGCTGCGTCACCGGCGCTGGCCCGCGAACACGCCGCCGCCCTGGTGCAGCGTCAGCGACTGCGCATCGGCCGCGAACACCAGTTTGACGCTCGGGTCGAACGCGGCGCGGAACTCGCGTTCGCCCTGCCACAGCAGCTGGAACGCGGCCTGGCCCTCGGCCTTGCCCTGCGCGCGCAGCCGTTCGCCGTCGACGCTGACGGCCAGCACCATGCCGAGGTCGAGCTCGTAGTCGCCGACCAGCGCGTCGCGCAGTTCGGCCGGCAGCGGCAGGTCCTTCGGCGTGAACGCGGGGATCGCCAGCACCTCGCGCACGATGGCCTCGGCCAGCTTCTGCGCGCTGACCTCTTCGGCGTTGCTGACCACGGCTATGTGCAGGTCGTCGCCGACCACGTGCAGCAGTTCGGAGTTGAAGCCGAAGATGCCGCCGCCATGGTGCACGGCCGGCCGCCCCTCGATCTCGCCGAGGATCAGGCCGAAGCCGTAGCCGGTGTTGCGGCCGTTCGGCAGCACGCATGGCGTCGTCATGCGCCGGTACGACTCCGCCGACACCACCTTCCCGGCCGCCAGCGCCATCGACCAGCGCACCAGGTCGCCGCCGGTCGACAGCAGGGCGCCGGCCGCACCGGGCTGGCTCATGCCGAGGTGCAGGTCGTTGCACAGCTTGCCGTTCTCGAAGCCGTAGCCCTGCGCGCGGTCTTCGATCAGGTCGCGCTGGCTGTCGTAGAGCGTGTGGCGCAGCGCCAGCGGCGCCGCGATCTCGCGCTGCACGACCGCCGCGAACGGCTCGCCGTGCACGCGCTCGAGCAGCATGCCGAGCAGGTAGTAACCGGTGTTGTTGTAGTGCCAGTCCGTGCCGGGCTCGAAGTCGAACGGCTTGTCGCGGACCAGCGCGAGCAGTTCCGCGTGCGAGAGCTCGATCGGCCAGACCTTCTGCCACGGCTCGCCGAGGTCGGTGTAGCTCGGGATGCCGCTGGTGTGGTCGAGCAGCATGCGCACCGTCACGCGTTTGCCCTGCAGCGGCAGGTCGGTCACGAACTTCTCGAGCGGGTCGTCCAGCGCGACCTTGCCCTGCTCGCAGAGGCGCATCACCAGCGCGGCCGTGAACTGCTTGGTGACCGAACCGATGCGGAACCGCGTCCACGGCGCCGCCGGCACGCGGTGTTCGACCTCGGCCAGGCCGTAACCCTTCTCGAGCAGCACCTGGCCGCCGCGGGCGATGCCGACCGAGAAACCGACCGCACCGGGGCGGGCCAGGTGTTCGGCGGCCAGCGCGTCGACGGCAGGCAGCCAGTCGGGGTTCGGCGCCTGCGCCGGGACGGCGAGGGCCAGCAGGGGGACGAGGACGCAGCGCACGAGGGACACGGAGTTCACGCGGCGCATCCTACGCGGCGCGGCGTAGAGTTCGCGCCGTGACGCGGCGCCCGCTGTTCTGGCTCGCCCTCTCGTGCCACCTGCTCCTGTCGTTCGGCTACCTGCTGCGGACGCCGAGCTTCGAGGGCCCCGACGAGAACGCGCACTACCAGTACGCCTGGCACCTCGCGAACGCGCGCACGCTGCCGGTCGCGCCGGGCCACGGCGCGCAGCAGCTCGACGAGGCGGTGCTGGCACACCATCCGCCGCTCTACTACGCGTTGCTGGCCACGGCGCTGACGGCGCTCGGCGCCCGCGACACGGTGTTCTCGACCGTGCCCAGCGAGGCCTTCCAGCAGCAGAACCACCTGCGCTGGCAGCACGGCGGCGACGAACTGCCGCCGCGTTCGCCGGCGCAACGTACGCTGGCGTGGCTGCGCGCGGTGTCGCTGCTGCTCGGGCTCCTGTCTTTGGTCGCCGTGCACCGGCTGGGCGCGATCGCGTGCCCGGACCGGCCGCTGGTCGCCGACGTCGCGGCGCTGCTGGTCGCCTGTCTGCCGATGTGGTCGTTCCTGCACGCGGTGCTGAACAGCGACGCGCTGGCGATCGCATTGAGCACCGCCGTGCTGGTGCTGCTGGCGCGCACGCTGACGGAACGGGCGCTGCCGTGGCGCCGCGCGCTGCCGCTCGGTGCGCTGCTCGGCCTCGCCGCGCTGACCAAACTGACCACCGGCTTCCTCGGTGTGCTGGCGCTCGGCACCGTCGCGGTCACGGTCGCGCGCGACCGCCGCGCGGCGCTGCCGGGTGCCGTGGCGCTGCTGCTGGCCGCTGCCGCTACGGCGCCGGTGCTCTGGCGCAACGCGCTGCTGTACGGCGATCCGCTGGCAATGGGCGTGCACGATGCCGCGTTCGCGAACATCCCGGCCGAGTACCGCTGGCCGTGGTTCTGGGGCGGCTTCCTGCCGCAGGTGTGCACGTCGCTGTTCGGTACGTTCGGCTGGTTCGCGCTGCCGCCGCACCCGGCGCTGGTCGCCGCCGGCGCCGCGACGGTGGGGCTCGCCGGCGCCGGCCTCGCGGCGCACCGCCTCGGCGCCGTGCGCGCCACCTGGCCGCAGCCGTTGCCGCTGCTGCTCGCCGCCGCGGCGCTCGTGTTCGCCGGCACCGCCTGGTTCAACCTGTCGTCGCCGCAGCCGCAGGCGCGGCTCTTGTTCCCGGCGATCGGCCCCGGTGCGATGCTGCTGGCGGCGGGCCTCGTGCACCTCGGCACGGTCGCGCGGCTCGGCCGCGCGGCGTGGCCGCTGGCACTGGTGCCGCCCGCGGTCGCGGCCTGGGTGCTGTTCGGCTGGTTCGCGCCGCAGTTCGACGCCGCGCTGGCGCCGGCCGACGCGCACCACGCGGCGCTGGTGGACGGCATCGTCGTCGCGCCCGACGCAGAGGCCAACGGCATCGAGTGGCGCTCGCCGCCGCCGACAGCGCCGCTGACGGCGCCGCCGCAGTTGCGCTGGCACGATGCGTCGGCGCCGCCGGACGCGCGCTACTCGCTGTACGCGTTCGACGCCGCGGGCCGCGTCTGGCTGGCGTCGCACGAGTGGTTCTTCCCGCTCGCCGGCAGCGAGGCCGTGCTGCCCGACGGCGCCTTTTCGTTCCTGCCGACCGACCGCGACGTGTGGCTGCGGCTGCGGCGCGTGCCCGACTGGCGCGCCGGCGAACGGCTCGACGCGATGCCCGCCAGCGCGCCGCGGCGCGTGCGCCGCGCGGCGGCTCACTGAGGCAGCTGCAGGCCGCCGAACGCCGGCCGCGTGACGCCGAGGTGCGACGCCGCGTGCTCGACGACGTCGAGCCACAGTTCGTCGAAGCCGATCGCCGCGGCCGGCACCGCGACCTCGACCGCCTGCAACCGCTGCATCTCGAGCGCATGGCCGGTCGGCAGCGCGGTCGCGGTGCCGAGTTCGGCGCCTTCGCGGCGGAACGTGAAGCGGAACGCGTACAGCCCCGCGATCGAGACGCGCAGCACGTTCGCGACGGTCGGCGCCGGGAAGCGCACCGCGACGCCGCCGTCGTGCACGAGGATCGCGGCCGGTTCGTCGAACCAGTAGACGCCGCCGGCGACGGGCCGCATGGCGGCCGCGGGCGCCACGTCGACGCGCGGCGGCGTGCGGTAGTGTTCGGCGACGAAGGCGCGCAGGTCGGCATCGAGCGCGCCGCTCCACAGCGCGACCACCGCGCGCCACCGCGCGGCGTCCCAGACCGGCGCGGTCGTCACGGTGCGCAGCGCCTCGTAGTAGCGGTGCAGCCCCGGGTGCAGGATGCGGTTCTCACCCGACGCGAGGCTCTCGAGGTAGCCCTCGGGGATGCGCCGCAGCACGTGGCCGATCCGCCACTGGTCCGGCCGGTACGCCGGCAACCGCGCCAGCAGCGGATCGCACAGCAGCGGGTCGACGATGCGGCCGAGCCCACCGGCGCCGTAACCGAACGCGCCGGTGGCGCCGCCGACCGCGAGCCACGGCTCGGTGCGCGGCGCCGGCCACACCACCGGGAACGAGTTCATCGCCCCGAACTGCAGCGTGCCGTTGCGCAGCGGGCTCAACAGGCCCTGCGTGCCGTAGTAGTTGCGCCGTTCGTCGACGATGCCGTGCGCGGCGGCGATCTGCTCCGGTGTGTACTGCAGCGGGTCGAAGCTCGGCGGCCGCAGCCAGTGCGGCGGCGCCAGCAGCGCGCCGACACACGGCAGCGCGAGCCACGCCACCGGCAGCCGTTCGCAGCGCGCGATGCACCACAGCGCCAGCACGAACGGCGGCAGCAGGAACCGTCCCTGCATGAAGTCGCCGCCGACCTTGACCACGTAGGCGAGGTAGAGCGGCATGCCGAGCGCGAGCCAGCGGTGGCGGCGGTCGCGCACGCCGAGCCCGAACCCGAGCCCGATCGTCGCCGGCAGCACGGGGTCGGTCGTGCAGGCCTGCCACAGGTAGCGCAGCCCCTGCAGCGCCAGTTCGCCGGCCGGCACGCCGAGCCCGAACGCCTTCGCGTGCGCCGTGACCGGCAGCGGCGAGCCGTAGTAGATCGCCGCGCACAGGAGCCAGAGCACGAACGGCAGCGCGCCGAGCAGCCCGCGCGCGAACCGCGTGCGCCACGGCAGCGCGCGCATCGCCCACAGCGCGCCCGGCGCACACAGCAGCGCCAGGTCCATGCGGTTGGTCGCCGCCAGCGCGCCGAACAGCGCCGTCAGCAGCCAGTGCCGCGGCGACGGCCCGGCGGTGGCTGCGCCGGCGAAGGCGACCAGCAGCAGGTAGGTCAGCGAGGTCTCGAGCCCCGAGGTCGCGTAGTCGCCGAACGCGTGCGCCAAGAGCGCCGTGAGGCCCACGCAGCCGAGCCCGACCAGCGACCGCGCCGTGAGCAGCAGCCATGCGACCGCCGCAGTCGCACAGGCGAGGCCGAGCCCGATCGCGGTGTAGAACACCTCGCCGGACACCAGCCGGCCGAGCGCCAGCAGCAGCATCCACAGCGGATGCGTGAAGGTCTGCACGCGGTCGGCGGTGTTCCAGCGCAGGCCGTTGCCCTGCACCCAGTTCTCGACGCTGCGCAGCGTGATGTAGGCGTCGTCGCCGACCCACGCGAGCCGCACCGCGACCGCGGCAAACGCGAGGGTGCCGAGCAGCGCCAAGGTACGGCGGCGGCCGACACCGTGCGGCGGCAGCACCGTCTGCGATCCGTCTGCGTGCTTCGGTGCCACCGTGGAGGCGGAACGATAGCGGCCAACCGAGCGACGACCAGCCGTTCCATCGCCGACACCGAATCCCGCGGCGCCGGACCTCGCGCGGGGGCGATCGCCCACCCGCGCGAGGATGACTCTCCTTCTTCCGCCGGTCCCGAAGTCCGAGCGAAGAACGTGTCTTCACCGGCAATAGCCGCGGGTCTCAACAAGAAATCGCCACGGTCCGGCGCGCGAATCCGGTTCCGGGTCCCGGCGGCAGCCCCCTGCAGGTGTGACTCCGACGCAGTCGGAGGAGGCACACATGCAACTCAAGATCACTGTCTCGCTGCTGCGGCAGCTGTTCGTTCCCCTGCTGTGCGTGGCGCTGTCGGCGCCGTTGGCCCACCCGGCCGCGGCGACGTCCGGCGACCTCGTGCTGCGCCCCGCGACGTCGACCCTCGACGTCCAGCCGCCGGCCGTCATCCGCCAGGGGGTCGGCGCGAAGATCAGCCACGCGGGCACCGGCAACCTGACCGTCACGATCACCGGCTCCGGCGGCCAAGTGGTCACGGTCGAGGTCCCCGCCGGCCAGACGATCACCTGGATGCCGCCGGCCGGCTGGAGCAGCGCGACCTTCACGGCGCCGGGGCACTCGCCCGAGTTCCGGACGATCCAGTAGCGATCGCCCCGGCAGCGCCTGCTACAGGTCCTTCTTGTCCTCGTGGTCCTGCGGGTCCCGTACGCTCTGCGGGTCCTGCAGGCCCCCTTCGGCCTGCGGTTCCTTCTGGCGCAGCCGTTCCTGCTCCCGCTCGATCGGGATGACCGTGACGTATCGGCGGAACATGAAGCAGATCGAATCCGTGATTTCGCGCATGTCCTCGCGGCGTTCGCCGAGCGCACGGATCGTGTGCACCGCCGCGTAGATGGCCTGCTTCAACTGCGCCATTTCGGAGGGCATCAAGGCCACGCCGGCCTCGAGCTTCCGTCGCAGATCCTCCACACCCCATGCGTAGGGCACCGCGATGGGCACGGGGCTGTCCAGCGCCTCGAGCATGGCCGCCTTCAGTTCGTCGGTCAGCGCGCCCCGCTCGATCAAGCGCGACAGCATGCGCGTGATGTCCATGCTGACCTTGCCGGCGGCGGCCTGGACCCGCCCCTTCTCGTACCCGTCGTCGACGCGCGTGATGTCGATCGCCTGCCGGAACGACAAGTCGTCGATGTGGTCGCCGCTCCAACGCCAGCGGTAGCCAGCGACCAGCGCCACCAGGACCGCGACGCTGGCGGCCACGGCCCCCAGGCGCCGGAACCGGCGGCGGGCCGCCGCCTCGGCGACGGCGCGCGCGGCGGTCGCGCGCACTTTGGTCGCCGCGATCGGCACTTCCGGCACAGCGTCGGCAAGCAGCCGGCGCATCGCCTCGGCGTGGTTCCGTTCGTCGTCGGGAGTGTGCATGCGAGCCTCCTGTCAGGAGGGCGGCGGCAGCAGGTGCTGCAGCCGGCCCTTGGTGCGGTTGCGAGTCGAGTAGACGGTCTTCTGCGTGGTGCCGAGCATCCGCGCGACGTCCTTGGCCTTGATCCGGAAGTCGTGCGCCAGGTCGATGCCGAGGACTTCGCGCTCGGCCGTCGGCAGGCACTCGAGCACCTTGCGGACGCGCTCGGCCAGCCGGCCGGCGGGCGGCGTGATCCCCTCGGCCGGGGCAGCAACCTGCTCTTCGGCGCCGTCCCAGAGTGGCTTGTGCCACCACTTGGTGCGCTTCAGGCGTCGCCGCAGCAGGCGCCGCGCGGACACGTAGAGGTAGCCGCCCAGGTTGTGCTGCGGATCCAGCTTGTGAGCACGTCGGAACATCACCAGACCGGCATCGCAGACTGCATCTTCGACGGCGTGGTCGTCGGCGATGCAGAGCATGGCACCGAGTACCGCCCGGACCCGGCCGCCATGCACGGTCAGCAGCAGCTCGAGGCCCCCCGGCTCGCCGGCTCGCATCAGCGCCACGATCTCCTCGTCCCCTTTTGGTTGGTCCGGCGCAGTCATGGGTCGCGAGACGCGGCTTGGCTGCGCGTCGGTAATAGGCCCGGATCTCAGCAGGCCTCTTCTCGTCGGCGCGATGATGCCACGGTCGCAGGGCAGTTCCAGTCCCTCGCGCCACTCCGGTCCGGGCGCCGACACCCTCCCGAACCTGTTCCCGCGCGGCTGGTTGCCGTGCCCGCGGCTGCCTAGCATGGCCCGCTCTCGCAGGAGACGAACGATGCCGCGTGCCCGCCTGATCCCGATGCTGTTGACGGCAAGTTCCCTGCTCGTCGGCCAGGCTCCGGCCGAACCGGCCGCGGCCGACCCGGTGCCGCTGGTCGCTCGCGCCGAGGCACAGGCACGCAAGGGCGACCGCGAGGCCGCCGTGCTGCTGGCCTGGGAAGCCCTCGCGGCCCTGGCGACGCTGGCCGACGATCCGGTGCGCGGCGCGACGCGGCTGGCGGCGTGGGACCTGCTGCGCGAGGTCGACCCGATCGAGCCGGACCGCCGCCGCGCCTTCGAGGCGATCGCCCGCCAGCAGCTCGACCTCGCCCAGGCCTACCGCGGCCGCAAGTGGTTCGACACGGCGCTCGCGCGCGTCGACGTCGCGCAGCACTACGACCGCTTCCAGGCCGACAAGGCGCGAGCGGCGTTGCTCGCTGCGCGGCCCACGCCCGCCGCCACCGCGCCGGCGGTGCCGGCAGCGCCGCCGAAGGTGGCGACCGCGGCGCTGCTGCAGCGCACCGCGACGCTGCACGTGTTCGGCACCTGGACCGAAGCCGACGGGATGCTGCGGACCGAGGCGCTGGCGGCCAACGGACCGCTGGCGATGTGGATGACGAAGGCCAGCCACGAGGACCACGAGATCGTGCTCGAGTTCCGGCCCGAAGCGCCGGACGAGCCGCACAACATCGCGATCGTGTTCGGCGGCTTCGTCGACGCCACGGTCGACGGCGCCCGCGCCGAGTGCATCTTCGACGCCCGGATGAAGGGCTACTATCTGCGCCTGTTCACGCCGCCGCCGGCCGTCACCGAACTGGCCGGCAACTGGGTGCGGCCGACTGCGACCACCGACGGCTTCCGCCGCCTCGCGCTGCGCGTCGCCGGCACGCAGGTGCAGCTGCAGCTCGACGGCGAGCCGGCGGTCACCGCGACGTGGCCGCAGCCGGCCCGCGGCCTCGTCGGCCTCAGCATCGGCGTCGTCGACACGCCGGCCGGCGCGCTGCAGCTGCGCACGCTGCGCATCGATCCGTTGCCCGCCGACCAGCCCACCGACGAGGAACTGCGCGAACAGCGGCTCGCGGCGCTGCAGCAGTCCATTGCCGGTGCCGTCGATGCCGCGAAGAAGCTGCGCGCCGACAAGCAGGCCGAAGCGGCAGCCTGGCGCCTGCGCGGCGCCCTCGCCGAAGTGCGCCAGATGCCCGCCGGCCGGCTGCGCGACAGCCTCGACAAGGTGATCGAGCAGGAACTCGAACAGACCGACCCGCTGGCCGCCCGCCGCAAGAAGGCCGCGCTCGAGGCCGCGGCGCAGCTGGTCGGGCTCGCCGATCGCTACGCCGCCGCCGGCCAGGTACGCGCGGCCTTCGTGCTGGTGGCGGCCGCCGCACGCTTCGACGCCGGCGGCACGACCGCGCGGCTCGAAGCCGCCACCGAGGCCGTGCAGGCGTGGAACCTCGCGCAGGCGACCGCTCGCGCGGCCGAGCTGGCGCCGCCGGCCGACGACGGCGCGGTGCTGCGCGAGTGGTTCGCGAACGGTCGGCTGCTCGACAGCCGCAGCCCGGCATGGACGGTCGAAGGGCCGGCGGCACGCATCGACGTCGCGCCAGGCTCGCTCAGCGTGCTGATGTCCAAGGCCGACATGCCGCCGCCGGCCGAAGTCGCGGTGCACGTGCGCCTGCCGGCGACGGGGGCATCGGCCGGGCTGTGCTTCGACGCGGCCGGCCCGCACGACTACGCGGCCGGCTTCCTGCGCCGCGACCGCCAGGACCTGTGGCTGCACGCCTACAGGTTCGCGGGGGGCAAGTGGACCGAACTGCGCCGCGTGAAGGTCCGGGTCGACGCGTGGCAGCTGGACGGCTGGCTGCCGATCGCCTTCGCCCGGACGCCACAAGGCTGCGTGCTGCGCGGTGCCGGCGCCGAGCTGAAACTCGACCCGAAGCTGCTGCACAACGGCGACCCGCGCATCGGCCTCTACGCCGACAGCGACGCCGACGCGCCGCTGACGATCGAGGCGCGCGCGTTTCGCCTCGGACCGTGAGCCGGCCGCGGATCCACGCCTGGGCCGATGTCCGGGGCGACCGGGTGCGTAACATGCAGGGATGACCGAGACCGGCCGATCGGCGTCGTCACGCACGGTCCTGCTGCCCGGCGTGCCCACCGAGCACGAACGACTGCAGCGGATCGTGCAGCTGTGCCACACGCTGGCGAACGCCGACCGGCTCGAACCGATGTTCGATGCAGTCGTCGACGCACTCGCCGAGGGCACCGGTCTGCAGCGCACGTCGGTACTGACGCTCGACCCGACCGGCGCGATGCGGTTCCGCGCGTTCCGCGGCCTGTCCGACACCTACCGGGCGCGCGTCGACGGGCATTCGCCGTGGCCGCCGGACTGCCTCGAGCCGGCCGAGATCCTGGTCGACGACGTGCGCACGCATCCGGTCACGTGCGACCTGGCCGCGGTGTTCGCCGCCGAGGGCATCGCCGCGCTGGCATTCCTGCCGCTGGTCGCGGGCGGCCGGCTGCTCGGCAAGTTCATGCTCTACGCCGACCGGCCGACCGACTGGCAACGCGCCGAGCTGCCGTTCGCACGCGCCGTCGCCGACCTGCTGGCCACGTTCCTGTCGCGCGAGGCGACCCAACAGCGGCTGCTGCAGGCGCGCAAGATGGAGAGCCTCGGCCTGCTCGCCGGCGGTATCGCCCACGACTTCAACAACCTGATGACGGCGATGATGGGGCATGCCGACATGCTGCGCTTCGAGGCGCCGGTCGGCTCGCCGGTGCGCGCGCAGGCCGAAGAACTGCTGGCCGTGGTCGGTGAGGCCAGCGACCTGACGCGCCAGCTGCTCGACTTCGCGCGGCCGCGGCCCCTGCAGACCGAGGCCGTCGACCTGGTCGCGCTGGTCGCCGAGGCGCGCCAGTCACTGGCGCACCTCGCCGGCGAACACGTGCGGCTCGCGGTCGTCCAGCGGGCCGCGTCGCTGCCGATCGAAGCGAACCGCGCGCAGCTGCTGCAGGTGCTGCGCAACCTGGTCGCCAATGCGCGCGATGCGATGCCGCGCGGCGGCCACCTGACGATCGCGGTCGGCGAACGCACGCGGCCCGGCGGCGGCCGGCTGGCCGAGCTCGCGGTCACCGACGACGGCATCGGCATGGACGACAAGGTCCGCGCCCGCGTGTTCGAGCCGTTGTTCTCGACCAAACGCGACGGGAGCAGCACCGGCCTCGGCCTGTCGATCTGCTACGGCATCGTCTCGCACCTCGGCGGCGACATCGCGGTGACCAGCCAGCCCGGCTGCGGTTCGACCTTCGTCGTGACGCTGCCCGTGACCACGGCGCAGCCGCAGGCCGCGCGACCGGTCGCCGACGCCCCGTCGCCGCGCGCGAACGGCCGGCCGACCACGGTGCTGCTGGTCGACGACCAGACCGCCGTTCGGCGCGCGATGGGCTCCGGCATGCGTTCGCTGGGCTGCGACGTCGTCGACGTGGGCTCGGGCGACGAAGCGCTGGCGGCGCTGGCGCAACGGCGCTTCGACGTGGTCGTCAGCGACGTGCTGATGCCCGGCATGGACGGCGTCGAACTGGTCGGCCACATCCACGATCTCGTCCCGGACCAGCCGGTGCTGCTGGTCACCGGCTATGCCGAACGCGGCGCGTGCCTGCCGCCGCACATCCCGGTGCTGCCGAAGCCGTTCACGCCGAGCGAACTGTGGCAGCGGCTGCACTCGCTGGTGCGCGAACCGGCCTGAACGGCGCGCCGCGGCGCCGTTCCGCGCGTTCCGGCGTGGTGGCCGTGCCGGCGCCGGGCTAACATGCTCCGCCCGCCAACCCTGGCGCGCCCCCGGCCGACCTCTTGCCCGCCGGGCGCGCCGCGTCGCCTGCAACGAACGTGACCGACACCCGCCTGATCCGCAACTTCAGCATCATCGCCCACGTCGACCACGGCAAGTCGACGCTGGCCGACCGCCTGGTGGAGCTGACCGGCACCGTCGAGAAGCGCCAGATGAAGGAGCAGCTGCTCGACGACATGGAGCTAGAGCGCGAGCGCGGCATCACGATCAAGGCGCGCGCCGTGGCGATGAACTACCGCGCGCAGGACGGCAAGACCTACCAGCTGAACCTGATCGACACGCCCGGCCACGTCGACTTCAACTACGAGGTGCTGAAGTCGCTGCAGGCGTGCGAGGGCGCACTGCTGCTGGTCGACGCGTCGCAGGGCGTCGAGGCGCAGACGGTCGTCAACGCGCACCTGGCCGAACAGGCGAAGCTCGCGGTGATCCCGGTGCTGAACAAGATGGACCTGCCGCACGCGCGGCCCGAGCAGGTCGCCACCGAGATCGAGGACGCGATCTGCATCCCGGCCGAGGACGCGATCCCGATCTCCGCCAAGACGGGCCTGAACTGCGAGCAGGTGCTCGAGGCGATCGTGCACAAGATCCCGGCGCCGAGCGGCGACCCGAAGGGCCACCTGCAGGCACTGATCTTCGACGCCGTCTACAACGACTACCGCGGCGTCGTCGTCTACGTGCGCGTGTTCCACGGCACGGTCAAGAAGACCGACATGATCCGGATGATGGGCACGCTGTCCCAGCACGAGGTCATGGAGGTAGGCAAGCTCAAGCCGGACATGCAGGCCGTCGACGAGCTGCACGCGGGCGAGGTCGGTTACGTCATCGCCAACATCAAGAAGCTGCAGGACGTCGTCATCGGCGACACCATCACGCACCAGGACGAGAAGCTGCGCAGCGAGGCTCTGCCGGGCTTCCGTCAGCCCAAGCCGATGGTGTTCTGCGGCTTCTACCCGACCGTGCCGAGCGAGTACGAGAACCTGCGCAAGGCGCTCGAGAAGCTGCGGCTCAACGACAGCTCGTTCACGTTCGAGCCGGAGACCAGCGACGCGCTCGGCTTCGGCTTCCGCTGCGGCTTCCTCGGCCTCCTGCACATGGAAGTGATCCAGCAGCGGCTCGAGCGCGAGGAGGACATGGACCTCGTGCAGACGGCACCGACGGTGCGCTACCGCGTCAAACTGACGACCGGCGAGATCAAGGAAGTGCGCTCGCCGAGCGAATTGCCCGATGGCTCGATGATCGAGGAGTACCAGGAGCCGATCACGCACGTGAACGTCGTCGTGCCGGCGGAGTACATCGGCGCGGTGATGAAGATCTGCACCGACCGCCGCGGCCAGTACGTCAAGACCGACTACTACGGCCGCGAGCGCGTGATGATCGGCTTCCGGATCCCGTTCGCGGAGATCATCTTCGACTTCCACGACCACCTGAAGTCGCTGACGCGCGGCTACGGCACGATGGACTACGAGGTCGAGGGCTTCGAGGCCAGCAACCTGGTCAAGGTGCGCATCCTGGTCGCCGGCGACGAGGTCGACGCGCTGTCGTTCCTCTGCCACAAGGACCAGTCCGAGGGCCGCGCCCGCAAGATCCTGAAGCAGCTGCGCAAGGAGATCCCGCGGCACCAGTTCGAGGTCGCGCTGCAGGCGGCGATCGGCGGCAAGTTCATCGCGCGCGAGAACATCGCGCCGATGCGCAAGGACGTGACCGCGAAGTGCTACGGCGGCGACATCTCGCGCAAGCGCAAGCTGCTCGAGAAGCAGAAGGAAGGCAAGAAGCGCATGCGCATGGTCGGCAGCGTCGAGATCCCGCAGGAGGCGTTCTTGTCGGTACTGCGCACCGGCGACGAGGACTGACGCCGCGCGCGTTCGCGCGGGACCGCCGCGGCCGTCACGCCGTCACAGGCGCGCGGCCAGTTCGGCCAGCGCCCGGCTGAGGATCGACCGCACCGCGACCTCGGTCTTGCCGAGTTCGCCGGCGATCTGCGCGTGGCTCATGCCCATCAGGCGCGCCATCAGCACGACCTCCTGCTTCTCGGGCGCGAGCGTCGCGAACGCCTCTTCGGCGCGCGCCAGCTCCTCGCGGGCCGCCGCCTGCCGGCTCGGTGTGCACAGCCCCTGCAGGCCCTGAATCTCCTGCTCGTCCAGGCCGCCCTGCTCGCGGCGCGGGTCGCGCTTGCCGGCCCGCCAGTGCTCGGCACGGTCGGCGATCTTGCGCATCGCGGTCGTGAAGAGCCACTTGCGGAACTCGGCCTCGCCGCCGAATCGGAACCGGTCGGCGTTCTCCAGCACGTCGCGGCACACCGACTGCGCCAGGTCGCTGCACGACTCGCGCGCCAGCAGCGACGGCCCGGCCTTCAGCCGCACGAACGCGCGCAGCGCTGGCAGATGCTGCTGCAGCAGCGTGGCCACGGCGGCGGCGTCGTGGCGGCTGGCCGCCTGCAGCAACTGGTTCAGATCGTCGGCCATCGCGGCGGGATGCTACCACGCACCCGGCCGCTGCCGCGGTCAGCGCGTGCTGCCGCTGGCACCGGCGTCACGCAGCAGCGTGCGGAAGTCCTCGCGGTCCAGGACGTGCAGCTCGCGCCCGAGCCGCTCGAGTTCGCGCACCGGCACGGCGGCGAGTTCGTGCAGCCGGCGCAGACAGCCGACCACACCGTCGAAGTCGTGGCACTGCAGCTCGGCCTGCGCGCGCTTCTGCAACAGCGGCGCCAGCACGCGTCCGGCCGCCGCCGCGCGCCGGCCACCCGCCGCGTGCACGTGCTCGAGGTGCAGGGCCGCACGCCGGAACGTGTCGCGGGCCCGCGGCCACTGCTGCTGCCGCGCCGCGTGGGTCGCCGCCGACTGCAGCACCTGGCCGGCCTGCATGCGGAACGCGAGGTCGTTCGGCCGCTGGTGCACGACCGCCTCGATCCGCTCGGCCGCCCGCGTGAAGTCGGCGCCGGCCTCGGTCTCGTCGGTCTGCGCCCGCAGGTAGCCGCGGTGGTGCAGGAAGATCGCGAGCTCCGACAGGTACTCGAACGCGTCGGTGCGCGCGCCGATCAGCTGTTCGTGGCCGGCGATCGCGCGGCTGGCCGCCTCGAGCGCGCCTTCGGGGTCGCCGGCGCGCTGCCGTTCGACGGCGAGGTCGTGCAGCATCAGGTCGACCTCCTGGCGGTAGACGACGCGGTCCGGGAAGTCGGCGCAGAGCGCCAGCATCGCCGTGATCGCCGCCTCGCGCATCGGCAGCGACTGCTCGAACTGCCCCGCCACGACCTCGATCGCGGCCAGCGCCACGTCGACGCGCGCCAACTCGCGCCGCACCTCGGGTTCCTTGGCGTCCGCCGCGCCGATCGCAGCGAGCTGTTCGCGCACCTGCCGCAGTTCGGTCCGCGCGGCGCCGTCGTCGCCCTTGTCGCGCAGCATCGCCGCGAGGTTCATGCGCGACCGGGCGCGGTTCAGCGTCAGATCGAGGCTCGGGTCCGCTTCGGCCAACGCCGCTTCGATCGCGAAGCTGCGCTGCATGTGGTCGATCGCGCCGGCCAGGTCGCCGCGTTCGCGCACGACGCGCGCGAGGTTGTGGTGCGCGCTCGACAGCCCGAGCCGCACCTGCTTGTTCCAGGCCGCTTCCGGCACCGTGGCCGCGGCGTCCAGCACGGCCAGCCATTCGACCTCGGCTTCATCGAGGCGCCCGAGCTCGACCAGCGACAGGCCGCGCGCCAGCCGCACGCCGACGACCTCGCCGAGATGGACGGCCGGGTCGGCGGCGGCAGAGCGCAGCTCCGCCAGCACCGGCTCGGCCGCCGCGATCGCGCGCAACGCGGCGTCGTTGTCGCCGGTCAGCCGCTGCAGCTCGCTGACGCGGCACATGGTCCGCACGTACTCGATCGCGACGCGCGGCTCGGTCGGGTTCTCGCGCCACAGCCGTTCGATCAGGGCCGTCGCGGCGTCGAGATTGCGGATCCGCTCCGCGTCGAGCCCGGGCACGCGCGCCAGCACCTTCGAACCGGCCTGCTGCAGCAGGCCGCGCACGCCGGACAACGCCGTGTCGAGGTTGTTCTGCGACTGCTGCAGCGCGGCGTCGCGCGTCCAGCGCACCAGCAGCGGCGTCGCCATGAAGCCGAGCAGCACGAGGCCGGCGGCCGTCGCCAGCGCCGGATGCCGCTGCGACCAGCGCACGCAGCGCAGCCACGCGCCGATCGGGCGCGCCTGGATCGGCCGGTGCTGCAGGAACCGTTCGAGGTCCGTCGCCAGCGCCTCGGCGGTCGCGTAGCG
The DNA here is from genome assembly GCA_016794425.1 of Planctomycetota bacterium. Classification (GTDB taxonomy): domain Bacteria; phylum Planctomycetota; class UBA1135; order UBA1135; family UBA2386; genus JAEUHS01. The sequence goes on along the minus strand of JAEUHR010000004.1, from coordinate 47,782 downwards.
TCGCGTCGGGTCGCGGTCGCGGGCGACGCCGACGATCGTCTCGACGTCGCGCGGCACGTCGGGGTTCTGCTGGCGCAGCGGCGCGGCCCGGCCGTGCAGGATCTGCTGGCGCAGGCGCTCCTGGCTCTGGTCGTGGAACGGCGGCCGCAGCGCGAGCAGTTCGTGCAGCGTGACGCCGAGCGCGTAGACGTCGGTGCGCACGTCGACGCTGCCGTCCTGCAGCTGCTCGGGCGCCATGTAGTGCAGCGTGCCGAGCACCGCGCCGCTGCGCGTGATGCGCGCCGTGCCGGCGGCGGCCGCGAGGCCGAAGTCGAGCAGCAGCACGCGCCCGTCCGGCGTGACCATCGTGTTGTTGGGCTTCAGGTCGCGGTGCACGATGCCGCGCTCGTGCGCGTGGTGCACCGCGCGCGCCATGCGCAGCACGATGCGGCAGCAGGTCTGCACCCAGGTGCCGGCGAACACTTCCGGCAGCGGTTCGGGCACCGGCACGTCCGCGCGGCGCGCCGCGACCGCGGCGACGTCGCGGCCGGTCAGCCGCTGCGGCGGCGTGCCGAGGCGCTCGGCGAGCACACAGCCGAGCGAGGCGCCGCGCACGTACTCCATCGCGAAGAAGTCGATGCCCTGGTCCTCGCCGACGCTGTAGATCGGCACGATGCCGGCGTCGCCGAGCCGCGCGATCGCCTCGACCTCGCGGCGGAAGCGCGCGCGGGCGCCCGGGAAGAAGCGCAGCTCGGGCCGCACCAGCTTCAGCGCGACGACGCGGTCCAGCGACATCTGCTCGGCGAGGTGCACGACGCCCATGCCGCCGCCGCCGATGCGTTTGCCGAGCCGGAACTCGCCGAGCACGGTCGGGATCGCCGGTTCGCTCGCCGGCGCGTCGTCGGCGGGCAGCAGTCCGGCGCGCTGCAGCTTCTCGAGCCGTTCGCGCAGCACCGGCGCGAGGTCGCCGCGCGACGCGGCCACGCGCTCGGCAGCCGCCGGCCCGCCGTCGTGCCACGCGTCGATGCAGGCGGCGAGCGCGTCGTGGATTCGCTCGTCTTCCGGTGCGGCTCCAGGGCGCGTCGGTTCGTCCATCTGGCCGCGCATGCTAGCGCCCCGCGGGCACCGGGATCAGCCGTCCGTCGCGGTGTCGAACCGCAGGTCGCGCAGCAGCACCGAGGCCAGGTCGCACGCGCGCCGGAAGTCCGATGGCGTCGCGGTGACACGGACCTGCAGCACGCGCTCGCCCGGCGCCGCCTGCAGCAGGTAGGCCTGTTCGATCGGCGCTCCGTCGAGGACCGCGTCGCGCACCAGCAGGCACTCGCGGCCCTGCACGGTCGTGCGCTGGTGGCGCATCTGCGGCCACTGTCGCTGCAGGTCGGGCACCTTCGCGGCCAGGATCGCCGCGTCGGCGCGGCCCTCGCGCGGCAAGAGCCCCAGGTGGACCTGCGTGCGGCCGTCGGCGTCGAACACCAGCACGCGCCTGCCGTCGTCGAGCACGTGCCAGCCGAACGGCACGCGCAGCGTGGCGCCCAGCGTCGCCGGGGCCAGCGTCGCCCAGCGCTCCTGGTCGTGGTAGTCGAGCACGTCCGGCACGCGGCCGGAGTCCGTGTCGCGCATGCGGACGTTGAACGGATGCTCGGGCGCGAACGTCGCCATCGTCGCGGCCAGCGCCACGTCGGCGGCGACCACTTCGCCCGGCTCGATCTTCGCGTCGGCACCGTCGACATCGGGCATCGGCAGCGGCCCGCGGCCCGGCGCCGGCGCCGCCGGCACTGCGAGCGTGTTCGCCTGCAGCGGCTCGTCGTCGGACGCCAGCTGCCTGGTGCGGCCGCGCGGCGCGGCCAGCGTGAACGACTCGAGCATGCGCACGAACGTCGCCTGCACGCTCGTCCACAGCGCGTCGGGCGCCATGCACGCGAGGTGCAGGACGCGCCCGCCGTCCTCGCACATCACGAGGCGGGTCCGGATCACCGCGTCGCCGTCGGTCTGCATGCCCCAGCAGGCGACGCCGTCCAGCGCGCCGAGCTTCTGCGCCTCGATGCCGCCCGGGTCGAGGCCGCGCTGGCGCGCCATCCAGCCGAGCCACTGCGCGACCGTGCCGTCCTCGTAGACGGGGCGCGCGGCGACCGCGAACGCGATCGCCGCGTACGGCGCCATCAGCAGCGCGATCGGCGCCACGTGCAGCGGATCCTCGAAGTCGTTCTCCGCGTCGGGCGCCGGCACCGACACCCAGTCGGCGGGATGGTCGACGCGGAAGTCGAGTTGCGCGAGCGCGCCTTCCTTCACGAACGTGCGGAACGAGACCATGGTGCAACCTCAGCCGACGACGGGACCGCCGCGCGCGACGATGGCGGCCTGGATGAAGTGGAACGGGATCACCTTCCAGGCGCCGTCGCGGCGCCGCAACAGGAACGGGATCTCGCCGTCGGGCGCGAGCGCGCTCCAGACCTCGATGCCGAGCTCCGCGTGGCGCGGCCCGACGAACTCGACGCCCTTGGGTACGACGAACGACTCGCCCGCCTCGAGGCGCACGAGGCCCATCGTCGCCGCGACGTGCTCGAGCTGGCCGCGGTCGCCGGGCGGCGGCGCCGGATGCACCAGCAGTTCGGTGCCGCGTGGATCGAACGCGAGCTCGGCGAGCGCCTCGCCGTCGCCGAGCAGCAGCGCGTAGTAGTAGCGGCGGATCAGTTCGCGCCGCTCGTCGTCGGGCTGCAGCGCGGCCAGCGCGTAGCGCGGGTCGACGCGCAGTTCGCCGCCGTCGCGCTGCACCACCAGCAGGTGCACCGTGCCGCCGAAGAACGCGTGCACCAGGTGCCGGTCCAGGCGCAGTTCGTGCACCGACGTCTGCAGACGGTCGAGCACTTCCGGTCCCGGCACACCGGTGCGCTCAGCGCGCGGCGCCGCCAGCGCTTCGAGGCCGGCATGCGGCCGGCAGACGCGCGCCAGCAGGGCGCGATCGCCGGTCCACTGCGCGCGCAGGAACGAACGGACGACGTCGACGATCGGGGCTTCGGTGACCATGGGTACCTCGCGGGCGGGACGACGGTTCGGCTCACTCCTCGTCGAGCGAGAACGGCAGCGGGTAGGTCTTGACGACCGGCTTCGACTTCGACCGCGTCTTGACCTCGACGCGCACCTGCGGCTTGCCGTCGAGCACGAGGAACAGCTTCACGAACTGGTCCTGGTGCACGAGCCACGACCGGTCCTCGAGCAGCAGTTCGGTGTTGCCGGCCTTGCGCGCCTGGTAGGCCAGCCGAGCGGCCATCAGCGGCTCGAAGCAGACGATGTTCCCCATGTAGTGGACCTGGATGCCGGGCTTGCCCTCGTTGCCGACTTCGGTGCAGTGCTCGACGAGGACACGGATCATGGAGTTGTCTTCGAGGTCCTTCACTTCGAACGACTCGAGGACGGTCTTGGTGTTGCTCATGCCAGGGTCATCCGGATCGCGCGGCGACCGTGGCGCGGATTTCCACCGCTCGCTCGAGGTCCGCTGCCACGGCCGGCCGCGGCTCCGGATGACCGGTCCGTGCAGATCCTCGCGACCATCGGAGTGGACCTCGCCCTCGTGTTCACGCTGCTGATCAGCGCCCAGATCGCCGCCGGCTGGGGCGAGCTGTGCGGCATCCGGCCCGGGCACGGCAAGTCGGGCCTCGGCGGCTTCGCGGCGATGTGGATCCTGTTCGTGATCCGCTGGGGCGCGCTGGCGATCGGTCTGCTGGCCGTCGGGGCCGAGGGCGAACGGATCTGGCTGCTCGGCGGCCACACGCTGCTCGGGCTCGCCTCGAGCCGGCTGTTCCAGCGCTGCGTCGACCGCGTGGCGCGCGACCACGTCGCACCGCAGGCGCTGGGCTGGCTCGCCGCCGTCGTGCTGCCGACCCCTGCCGCGATGTTCGTGGCGCTGCGCGGCAACGCGATCTGGTCCGGCGACTCCGCCGCGGCGGCCTCGGTCTACGCGGTCGCGATCGCCGCGCTGCACTTCGCCTGCTACACGAGCCGGCGCAACGACATGCTGCGGCCGGCGCGGCCTCAGCCCGCCACGCACTGACGGCACCAGACGCCGCGTCCCTTCCGCGCCCACTCGGCCCGGCCGAAGTGCAGCGCCGGCGGCGGCGCCGCGGGGTCGAGCACGGCGTGCACGTGCTCGGCCGCCGGCGCGCTCCATGCGACCGGCGCCCGTTCGCAGCGCAGTTCGGTGTCCAGCGACGGGTTCACGAACACCGGCACCGACACGCGGCGGCGCACCGTCGACGGGTTGACGACGCGGTGCGGCGTCGCGACGAGGCGGTTGCCGGTCACGTACTGCAGCAGCTCACCCATGTTGACGAGCCAGCCGCCGCGCAGCGTCGGCACCGGCGCCCAGCTGCCGTCGGGCCGCCGCGTCTCGAGTCCGCCGACGTCGTCCTGCAGCGTCAGCGTCAGCAGACTGAAGTCCAGGTGCGCCGCCACGCCGCGCAACCGCACCGCGGCGCCGGGCTGCGGGTGGTAGCCGATGCACTTCGTCAGCACGTACGGTTCGGCGCCGAGCCAGGGCTCGGCGCGGCAACCGAGCGCCGCCGCGATGCCGCCGAGCAGGCGCGCGCCGACCCGTTCGACCGCGGCGACGTAGGCCAGCACGCGCTGCCGCCAGCCGGCACCGGCCGGCCAGAGGTTGGGGCCGAGCAGCCGGTCGAACGGCGGCTCGCCGGGCGCGGCGGCCGCGGCGCGTTCGGGACCGAAGTGCATCTGCTCGCGCCAGTCGCGCTCGCCGTGCATGCGGCTGTAGCCGCGGAAGCACGTCGATCGCTCGATCGCGAGCGCGGCCTTGGCCGGCGCCGGCAACGCGAAGAACTCGGCGGCGTCGCGCAGCATCGCGTCGCAGGTCGCCGCCGGGACGCTCGCGTCGACGCAGAGGATCGCGCCGTGGGCGACCAGCGTCGCCAGCAGCCGATCGGGGTCGGTCGCGCCGACGTCGACGACCGGCAGCGTCACGGCCCGGCCTCGACCACGGCCTGCAGGAACGGCCGCGCCGCGGCGAGCCGCGCGACCGCCGCCGGCGACGGCCCGTGCGCGCCGTAGAAGCCGCGCCGGCACTTCGCCGCGAGCTTGTGTTCGTGCACCGGCGTCGCGAGGGCGCCGTGCAGCACCGCCGCGTCGATCGGCAGGCCCTTCTCGTGCACCAGCTCGAACAGCAGCCAGCGCGCCGCCTCGGCCAACGCCGGCTCGCCGGCGTCGCGGATCGCCTCGAGCCACGCGTGCGCGCAGGCCGACCGCGCCGCCGCACCGCGCCAGCCAACCGCGGCCGCGTGGCCGACCACCGCCGCGAGCACGCTGCGGTGCACGCCGCGGTCGCGGTCGAAGGTGGTGCCGTCGACGTACGGATCGGGCACGGCGACGCCGCGCGCCAGCAGGTCGGCCCGCACCTTGAAGCGCGCGTGGTCGACGTCGTGGAAGAAGTACTCCGCCGGGGCCCGCACCGCGCCGTCGGCGCGCGCCGGCCCGCCCGGCACGCCGAGCGGGTGCACCGGCCAGGCGCGCGCCACGATCAGGTCGTCGATCGACAGCCGACGGCTGGTCGGCAGCACGAGCACGAACGGCCACAGCGCCAGCAGCGCCGGCAGTTCGCCGCGCGCCTTCGGCACGTAGACCGGCGGACCGTGCTGCGGCGCCGCCAGCAGGTGGTCGGCGACGAGGCCGACGACGCGCCGGTAGCACGCGGGGTCCCGCAGCCAGCGGACCGGTACCCAGAACGGCCCGATGCCGACGTAGCCGTCGGCCTGCAACTGCTCGATCTCCCACGCCAGCACCGAGTTGGCGGCCGCCGGCGAGATCTGCAGGAACGGCTCGCCGGCCCGCACGCCGTCGGCGAGCCAGGCGCGGTTGGCGGCCAGCGACCAGCGTTCCAGCGCGTCGCCGAGGCGCTGCTCGCCGGCCTGCCGTTCGCGGCGGGCCAGATCGCCGAGCCGCCCGATCACGCGCGTCGGTGGCGGCGCGCCGAAGTCAGGGTCGGCTGCCATTCACCCTCCGGTCTCCGCGCGCAGCAACCGGTCGACGTGGGCCGGCCGCGCAGCTTCCTCGGCCCACGAGCGCGGCGTACGGCCGTGGCCGTCGGTGGCCGTCGGGTCCGCGCCGGCAGCGAGCAGCGCCTCGCACGACGCGAGGTCCCCCTGCCAGGCGGCGAAGTGCAGCGGCGTCCACCGGTACGAGTTGCGGTAACCGACCGGCACGCCAGCGGCCAGCAGGAACGCGACCGCCGGGGCCTGGCTCGCGTTCGCGGCCTCACACAGCGCGTCGCCACCGAGTCCCCCGACGTCGACGCCCTGATCGACGAACCACTGCAGCACCGCCACCGCACCGGCGCGCGCCGCGGCGGCCAGGGCCGCCGGCGCAGCGAGGTCCGCGCCGCGGTCGCGGCAGATCGCCACCAGGTCGACCCGGCCGCGGAACGCGGCGATCTCGAGCGCCCGCGCCGTCGCCTGCGCGCCGGCCGCGGCCAGCAGCGCCGCCACTTCGGCGTGGCCGCCGTCGGCCGCTGCGGCCAGCACGTCGCGGTCGGGCCGCGCGCTGTCGGCCAGCGGGCTGGCGCCGGCCGCCAGCAGCATGTCGACGAGGTCACGCCGGCCGCTGGCCGCCGCCTCGACCAGCGGCGTGCGGCCGCGCACCGTGTCGGCGACGTTCGGATCGGCGCCGGCACGCAGCAGTTCGGCGACCACGGCGCGGTTGCCGAGCCGCACGGCCACGTGCAGCGTCGACCAGGTGCCGGCCAGCCACTCGCGGTCCAGGCTCTCCTCGAAGGCATGGTTCGCATTCGGGTCGGCCGCGGCCCGCAGCGCGGCCGCGACGGCCCCGGCGTCGCCGCGCCGCACCGCATCCAGGAGTCGTTCGTCGGGCTGCATGCCGGAGTCATCCGGAGTCGGCCGGAATCGTGGCAGGCCGGACGCACGAGGGGAATCGACCTCGGACTGGCGCCTGCCGTTCGGTCCGACGACACTGCGCCGCCGAGACCGCGAGCCCCCTCCCACTGCGACGATGGCCGACGACCCGATGCATCCCGCCGCCGCGCCCGGCGGCAAGAAGAAGACGCCGACGATGGGGCCGATCCGGACCAACCTGGAGGCGTTCGGCGTCGCGATCCTCGCCGCCGTGCTGCTGAAGTGGTTCTGCCTCGAGGCCTACCAGATCCCGACCTCGTCGATGCAGCCGACGCTGATGGGCTCGAGCGAAGCGCAGGTGTTCGACCGCATCGTGGTCGACAAGATCCTGCCGACGTTCCGCGAACCGAAGCGCTGGGACATCACGGTGTTCCAGTACCCGCTGCAGAAGAACCAGCTCTACGTCAAGCGCATCGGCGGCATGCCGAACGACCGCCTGCACATCGGCGGCGGCAACCTCTACCAGGTCCAGGGCTCTGGCGACGCGCGGCGGTTCGAGGTCGTGCGCAAGCCCGACGACCTGCAGGCGGCGATGTGGAAGAACGTGTTCCCGGCGCGGCAGCAGGTCCGCGCCGAGGCGAAGGCACTCGGCGGCGCGCTCGCCGGCTCGCCGCCGCGCGCGTTCCGTGAGGACGAAGGCGGCACCATCGCCGTCGCGCTGGACGGCACGGCGCGGCTGTTCTTCCGCGACGACGAGGACGGTGGCTTCATCGACCGGGTCTGGGACGGGTATCCGACGGCGACCGCCCGCGCGATCCGCGAGAAGACGAGCCGCGAGATGCCGGACCAGGAGATCGTGCCCGACGCGCGGCTGCAGGTGCAGGTGCGGCCCGAACGGGCGCTCGACGAACTGGCGCTCGAGATCGAGGTGGTGCGGCCGAAGTTCGACAAGCTGACCTACGCGCTGGTCGTGCGCGGCGCTCGGGCGCGGCTGCAGGTGCGCAGCAAGGACACGCAGGTGCTCGGCGAGTCGCCCGAGTTCGCGTTCGCGCTGCCGGCCGGCACGGCGACCGCGGTCGGCTTCGCCCACGTCGACGAACAGCTGATCGCGTGGCACGACGGCGACGAGGTGCAGCGCTTCGACAGCGCGGCATGGTCGTGCCGGCAGGGCTGCGAGCTGAACAACTTCAAGGCGGTGCTCGGCACGCAGGCGGTGACGCCGCAGGTGGTGCTGAAGGGCAAGGGCGAAGTGCAGCTCGCCGACCTGCGCATCGACCGCGACCAGCACTACACGCGCTCGGACGCGCCCGAGGTCATCGAGGTGCCGGACGGGCACTACTTCATGATGGGCGACAACACGCGCCAGTCGATCGACTCGCGCGGCTGGACCGCGATCGAGATCGCCGTCGACGACCAGAACCGCGTCGTGCCGCCCGACACCCCCGGCGCGCGCAAGGTGCGCGGCAACAAGCGCGCGATGCCGCTCGACCGGGCGCCGGACCGCGACGAGACGCCGATCGGCATCCCGAGCGAAGACTGCATCGTGATGATCGACGAGTACGGCGAGATCCTGCGCCTCGACGCCCGCACCGGCCCGGACTGGGGCAACGGCAAGCTGTCGTTCCAGGCCTGGGGCGCGCAGGACGGCCGCAACGACTGGTCGCCGCCGGAGCAGAAGGTCGCGTTCGTGCCGCGCGAGGACATCCAGGGCCGCGCGCTGCTGGTGTTCTACCCGTGCCGTCCGTTCGCGTGGCTGTTCGGCAGCGCGTGGCCGAACCGGTTCGGCTTCGTGCGATGAGCGCTCCGGCAGCCGAACGGTCCGCGACGCCGGGCGACGAGATCCTGCGCACCGAGGGCTTGATCAAGGCCTACGGCGGCCGCCGCGTCGTCGACCAGGTCGGCATCCGCGTCCGCGAGGGCGAGATCGTCGGCCTGCTGGGCCCGAACGGCGCCGGCAAGACGACGACGTTCCGCATGGTCGTCGGCATGGTCACGCCCGACGCCGGCAGCGTCTGGCTCGGCAGCCAGGACGTCACGCGGCAGCCGATGTACCGCCGCGCGCGCCGCGGCCTCGGCTACCTCGCGCAGCAGGAATCGGTGTTCAAGAAGATGTCGGCGCTGGACAACATCCGCAGCGTGCTCGAGGCGCGCGGCATGCGCCGCAAGGCCCGCGACGAGCGCGCGCGCGAACTGCTGCAGGACCTGCAGCTGACGCACGTCGCCGGCTCGATCGCCGAGACCATGTCGGGCGGCGAGAAGCGCCGGCTCGAGATCGCGCGCGCGCTGGCCACCGAGCCGAGCCTGCTGCTGCTCGACGAGCCGTTCGCCGGCGTCGACCCGATCACGGTCGAGGAGATCCAGCAAATCCTCGCCGCCCTCGCACGCAGCGGCATCGCGATCCTGATCACCGAGCACAACGTCATCGCCACGCTGCGCATCACGCACCGGGCCTACATCATCAACCAGGGCAAGGTGATCGCCGACGGCGACGCGCAGACGATCGTCAACGACGAACAGGTCCGCCGCGTCTACCTCGGCAGCTCGTTCGGCGAAGGCATCACCGAAGAAGAAGAACGTGGCCTCGAACTCGACTGACGATCCCGGCCCGGCGACACCGCGCGACGAACTGAGGCTCTGGCTCGCGGTGGCGTTGGCGATCGTCGTCGTGCTGTCGCTGGCGCTGGTCGGGCTGCAGTGGTTCGCCGTGCTCGGCCTCGTGCACGTGCCGGCCGTGCTGGCGGGCCTGCTGGCCGCCCGCGCGACCGTGCGGCTCGCGCGCGGACAGCCGGCCGCGCTCTACGTCGGCCGGCGCGCGATCCTGCCGGGCGCGATGGCCCTGGCGGTGCCGGCGCTGGTGCTCGGACTCTGGATCACAGCGCGCGAAGCCGGCCTGTTCGGCGCCCGACTGGCGCGCACCGAGAGCCGGTTCACCAGCAACACGAATTGGCGCTCGACCCGCACGCCGAACGGCACGCTGGTCGAACCGGCCGAACTCGTCGCCGCCACGGAACTGACCGTCGTCGTCGAGGACGGTCCGCTCGGCGACCGCATCGCCGAGCAGCTGCGTGCCGTCGCGGCCGACCTGCCGCATGCGCGCGTGCGCGGCCGCCTGACCGTCGAGGTGGCGGCGCCGTGGGTGCCGTGGCCGCTCTGGAAGTCGGCCACCTGCACGGGCACCGTCGATGCCGCCCTGGTCGCCGAAGGGGCCGGGGACGTCGCGGTGGTCGTGATGCTGTTCGGCACCGTGACCTTCGAGGGCAGTTGGACGATGCTCGGCTTCGCCTCGCAGCGCGACTTCCACACCCAGATCGGCAACGACCTGGGCCACAAGTTCCACGAGGCCGTGGTGAAGAGCGTTCGCAACGAGCTGGCGAAGAAGTGAGGGCCGGCGTTGACGCCTGCCGATGGGCTCGCTATAGACCGACCGGTCTACTCGTTGCCCATGACCCCACCACGTGACCTGCTGGCGCGCGACACCGACACCCGCGATCGCCTCCTCGCTGCCGGCGCCGATCTGTTCGGCAAGAAGGGCTTCAACGGCTGCGGCCTCAGTGAAGTCCTGGCCCAGGCCGGCGTGCCGAAGGGTTCCTTCTACCACTACTTCGCCTCCAAGGAGGAGTTCGGTGTCGTGCTGATCGAACGTGCCCGGGACGAGTACCTGGCCGAACTGCGGCCCCTGCTGAGCGACCGCAAACTAAGCCCTCTACATAGGTTGCGCGCTGTCTTCGAGCACGGCCGCGACGAGTGCCAGGCGCACGGGCCCACCGTCGAGTGCCTGATCCCGAAGCTCGCGCTCGAGACCGCGACCCTCAGCGATCCGGTGCACGCCGCGGTGAAGTGCGCCTACCAGCAGTGGAGTTCGCTGCTCGCGCAGGTGATCCGCGAAGGCCAGGCGCTCGGCGAGATCGACACCCGCAGCGATGCGGACCGCCTCGCGAACGTGCTGGTGATGATGTGGGAAGGCGCTGTCGTGCGCATGCAGATCGACCGCAACACCGCTCCGTTGAACGACTTCCTGAACTTCGTCTTCGATTCGCTGCTGCCGCCGCGGCGCTAGCGCCGCGAGCTCCCCGCCGGCTGCGTCCCGCCCGGCTCCCCGTCGAAACCCCAACCCCTGTGACGTCAGGTTCGTCCTGGCACTGCGTCCGCAACTCCGGCGCCTTGCTAGTCGACCGGTCTACGCCAACCCGCCTGCCCCCGATGCCATCCCGCCGCCCATCCTCCCTTGTCCGCACCGTGCTCGGCTCGGTGTTCCTGTTCCTGGTGCTCGCCGCGATCGGCGCTGGACTCTGGCTCTGGAAGCGCAGCCAGCAGCAGGCCGCCGCCGCCGCGGCCGCCAACCAGCCCGAGTGGTCGGTCGCGATCGAAGCCGCGCCGGTCGGCACGCGGGCCTACACGAAGACCAGCACGACGATCGGCACGGTGCGGGCGCTGCGCTCGATCACGCTGCGCAACGAACTGCCCGGCACCGTACGCGCGGTGCACCTGACGACCGGGCAGGTGGTCGCCGCCGGCGACCTGCTGGTCGAACTCGACGTCGCCGTCGAGCAGGCCCAGCTCGCCGCGCTGCAGGCGGAGGCCCGCCTCGCCGAGACGATGCTCGGGCGCATGGAGCGCGCGCTCGAGAGCCAGGGCGCGTCGGCAGCCGACGTCGACCGGGCCCGCGCCGAGCGCGACATGGCGGTCGCCAACGTGCAGCGGCTGCAGGCGTTGATCGAACAGAAGCGGCTGCGGGCCCCGTTCGCGGCGCGCACCGGCCTCGTCGACCTGCACGAGGGCCAGTACCTCGAACCGGGCACGACGATCACCACGCTGCAGGGCATCGACGACGCGGTGCACGTCGACTTCTCGGTGACGCAGGACGTCGCGACGCGCCTGCAGACCGGCCGCACGGTCGAACTGGTGACGGCGCCGGGCGCCGCACCGGTCCCGGCGACGATCGCCGCGATCGACGCACGCGTCGACGCGGCGACGCGCAACACCTGGATCCGCGCCGAACTGCGCGGCGCGCAGCCGCTGCCGCAGCCCGGCGCCTCGGTGCGCGTGCGGGTGCCGGTCACGGCGCCGCGCGACGTCGCGGTCGTGCCGGTCAGCGCGCTGCGCCGCGGGCCGGCCGGCACGACGGTGTTCGTCGTGCAGCCCGACCCGCAGCAGCAACTGCGCGCCCACGAGCGACGCGTCGCCAGCGGCGCTGTGCTCGGTGACGACGTGGTGATCGAGTCCGGCCTCGAGGTCGGCGAGAACGTCGCGACGACGGGCTCGTTCAAGCTGCGCGAGGGCGTGCTGGTCGCGCTGCCGCAGGCCCCCGCTTCGGCCAAGCCCAACTGAGGCCACCCATGCGATCCATCACCGACGTGTTCGTCCGGCACCCCGTGCTGGCGCTGGTCGTCAACCTGCTGCTCGTGCTGGTCGGCGTACGCACCGCGCTGTCGCTGCCGGTGCAGCAGTACCCGAAGCTCGACAGTGCTTCGGTCGTGATCATGACGGTCTACACCGGCGCCAGCGCCGAGACCGTCCGCGGCTTCCTGACCACGCCGATCGAACGCGCCGTGTCGTCGATCGGCGGCATCGACCACGTCGAGTCCGAGAGCCGACAGGGCCTCAGCACCGTCACCGTGCGGCTCGAGCTCGGCTACGACACGACGCGCGCGCTGGCCGAGGTCACGGCGCGCCTGCAGCAGGTGCGCAGCGAACTGCCCGCCGACGCCGAGCCGCCGACCGTCGACGTGCAGCGCGCCGACCGGCCGTACGCGTCGTTCTACATCAGCTTCACGTCGGACCAGCGCAACCTCGCCGAGGTCACCGACTACCTGGCGCGCAACGTGCAGCCGCAGCTGTCGACCGTGCCCGGCGTGCAGCGCGTGACCGTCGAGGCCGGACGGCCGCTGGCGATGCGCGTCTGGATCGACCCCGACCGGCTCGCCGCGGTCAATCTCGCGCCGGGCGACGTGTTCGCGGCGATCCAGCGCAACAACTACCTGGCCGCGGTCGGTCAGACCAAGGGCAACCTCGTGCAGGTCAACCTGCTCGCCGACACCGACCTGCGTTCGGTCGAGGAGTTCGAGCAGCTGATCGTGACCGACCGCGACGGCGCGGTCGTGCGCATGGCCGACGTCGCGCGCGTCGAGCTCGGCGCCGAGGAGCCGGACTTCATGGCGAAGTACAACGACGAGCCGGCGGTCTACCTCGGCGTCTGGCCGCTGGTCGGCGCCAACGAAATCGACGTGCAGCGCAGCCTGGTCGCCGAGATGGCGCGCATCCAGCCGTCGCTGCCGGCCGACCTGTCGATGCACCTCGCCTACGACGGCACGGTGTTCATGCGCGACGCGCTGGCCGAGATCAGCAAGACGCTGGTCGAGACGATCGCGATCGTCGGCCTGATCGTGTTCCTGTTCCTCGGCTCGATCCGCACCGCGCTGGTGCCGCTCGTGGCCATGCCGGTGTCGCTGATCGGTGCCGCCGCGGTGATGTCGGCGTTCGGCTTCTCGCTGAACCTGCTGACGATCCTCGCGATCGTGCTGTCGGTCGGCCTCGTCGTCGACGATGCGATCGTCGTGGTCGAGAACGTCGAACGGCACGTGCGCATGGGCAAGAGCCGGCTCGCGGCCGCCGCCGAAGCCGCACGCGAACTGGTCGGCCCGATCATCGCGATGACGATCACGCTGGCGGCGGTCTACACGCCGATCGGCTTCCAGGGCGGCCTGACCGGCGCGCTGTTCCTCGAGTTCGCGATCACGCTGGCGGCCGCGGTGCTGGTCTCGGGCGTGGTCGCGATCACGCTGTCGCCGATCATGAGCGCCTGGTTCGTCAGCGCCCACGGCAAGCAGCCGCGGCTGACCAACCTGGTCGACAAGGCCTTCGCGCGCGTGCGCGCCCTCTACGCGCGGCTGCTGGACGGCGCGCTGGCGATCCGCTGGGCCGTCGTCGGCGCGGCGCTGCTGGTGTCGGTCGCGGCGTGGGAGCTGTACGGCAGGTCGCGCCGCGAACTGGCGCCGGTCGAGGACCAGAGCCACGTCAGCATGTTCTTCGAGGTCGCGCCCGACGCGACGCTCGAAGCCGTCGACGCGGCCTCGCGCCAGGTCGTCGACCAGGTCCGGTCGCTGCCCGAGGCCAAGTTCATGTGGTCGCTGGTCGCCAACTGGGGCGGCTTCGGCGGCATGGTGTGCAAGGACTGGCACGAACGCGACCGGCCGACCACCGAGATCCTGCCGCACCTGTTCGGCCTCGTGTCGGGCGTGCCCGGCGTGATCGCCTACCCGCGCCTCGACCCGCCGCTGCCGACCTCGGGCCAGTTCGACGTCGAACTGGTGCTGCAGAGCGCGCAGCCGCTCGAAGACCTGCTGGCGACGACGATGGCCGTCGTCGGCGCCGGCTGGCAGAGCGGCAAGTTCCAGTACGTCGACACGAACCTGAAGATCGACCGCCCGGAGGCGCGCGTGAAGGTCGACCGCGAACGCGTCGCCGACCTCGGCATGGACCTCGCGAGCGTCGGCCGCGAACTCGGCGCGCTGCTCGGCGGCGGCTACGTCAACCGGTTCAACTGGTTCGACCGCAGCTACAAGGTGATCCCGCAGATCGGCCGCGAGGACCGCGCCACGACCGGCCCGCTGCTCGACCTGAAGATCAAGACGCCGGCCGGCGACCTGGTGCCGGTGTCGTCGTTCGTGACGATCGAAGCCGAAGCGGCGCCGCGCACGCTGAACCGCTTCCAGCAGCGCAACGCCGTGAAGATCTACGGCGGCGTGCTGCCAGGCGTCACGAAGGCCGAAGGCCTGCAGGTGCTCGAGGACGCCGCGCGCGCGATCGCGGGCCCGGACGTGACGATCGACCACGCCGGCGAATCGCGCCAGATCCGGCGCGAGGGCAGCTCGCTGGTCGCGACGCTCGGCTTCGCGATCCTGCTGGTCTACCTGGTGCTCGCGGCGCAGTTCCGCAGCTTCCGCGATCCGCTGATCGTGCTGCTCGGCTCGGTGCCGCTGGCGATCAGCGGCGCGCTGGTGTTCACCTACGTCGACCTGACGACGATCAACGTCTACTCGCAGGTGGGCCTGATCACGCTGGTCGGCCTGATCGCGAAGAACGGCATCCTGATCGTCGAGTTCGCCAACACGCTGCAGGAGCGGGGCCACCAGAAGCTCGCCGCGCTGCGCGAGGCCGCGGCGACGCGCCTGCGGCCGGTGCTGATGACCACGGCGGCGACGATCTTCGGCCACCTGCCGCTGGTGTTCGTGACCGGCCCGGGCGCCGAGGCTCGCAACAGCATCGGCATCGTGCTGGTCGCCGGCATGCTGCTCGGCACCGTGTTCACGCTGTTCGTCGTGCCGGTGTTCTACCTGCTGCTCGCGGCCGACCACGCCAGGCGGCCCGCCCCCGAGTCCCTGACCTCGTCGCCCGCCGCGACGCCGGAGTTCGCCTGATGCACGCCGTCCGTTCGTTGTCGTTCGCCGCGCTGTTCGCGGCCGCCTGCACGGTCGGCCCCGACTACGAGGCGCCGGAGCTCTCCCTGCCGGCGACGTTCGCCGAAACGCGCGCCGCCGGCCTCGCCGACGGTCCCGCCGCCGACGTACGCTGGTGGCAGGGCTTCGGCGATCCGAAGCTCGGCGAGCTCGTCGACCGCGCGCTGCTCCACAACCACGACCTGCGCGCGAGCCTCGCGCGGCTCGCGTCGGCGCGCGCGCTGCACGGCGTCGCTGCCGCCGATCGCTGGCCGCAGCTCGACGCCAACGCAGGCTACACCTACCGCAGCGAGAGCGAGAACACGCCGTTCGGCGCGTTCATCCCGCGCACCGACATCCACCAGGCGACGTTCGACGCCGCGTGGGAACTCGACCTGTGGGGCCGCGTGCGCCGCTCGGTCGAGGCCGCCGGACGCGACCTCGAGGCCAGCACCGCCGACGTGCACGCGGTCGCGGTCAGCGTCGCGGCCGAGGTCGCACGCAGCTACGTCGATCTGCGCGCGGCGCAGCGGCGGCTCGCGATCGGCCGCGCCAACCTGACGCTGCAGCAGCAGACGCTCGAACTGGTGCGCGCGCGGCTGGCCGCGGGCCTCGTGGTCGAACGCGACGTCGCGCAGGCCGCGACCAACGTCGAGACGACGCGGTCGCGGCTGCCGTCGCTCGAAGCGGCGGCCACGATCGCGCAGAATCGGCTCGCGGTGCTGCTCGGCGAGGTGCCCGGCCAGTCGACGGTCGACCTCGGTGACGGCGGCGCGGTGCCGACGCTGCCGGCCCGGGTTGCGGTCGGCGTGCCGGCCGACCTGCTGCGGCGCCGGCCCGACGTGCTGGCGGCCGAACGGCGCTTCGCCGCCGCGGTCGCCCGCATCGGCGTGGCCGAGGCCGAGCGCTACCCGCGGTTCACGCTGTCGGGCCAGCTCGGCCTCGCCGCCAACACGGCCAGCGACGTGCTCGACGACGGCAGCGACCTGGCCGGCTTCGGCCCGTCGGTGCGCTGGAACCTGTTCGACGGCGGCCGGCTGAAGCACCGCGTGCAGTCGCTCGAGGCGTCGGCCGAGGCGCAGCAGATCGCCTACGAACAGACCGTGCTGCGCGCGGTCGAGGAGACCGAGAACGCGATGACCGCGTTCGTGCGCGAACAGGCCCGGCGCGCCGCGCTGGCGGCTGCCGCGACCGAGGCGCGCCGTGCGGTCGAACTCGCGCAGACGCAGTACCGCGAGGGCCTCAGCGACTTCCAGTCGGTGCTGGACAGCGAGCGCAGCGCGGCGCTGATCGAGGACGACCTGGCCGCCAGCGAAGCCGCGGTCGCGATCGACCTGATCGCGCTCTACAAGGCGCTCGGCGGCGGGTTCGGCGGCGCCGAGGCGGTCGCCGCGCGCGACTGAACCGCCGTCACGCGACGCCGTAGCGCTCGCGCAGCACCGCCAGGTGGTGCAGTTCGTGGCCGGCGACGATCCACGGCAGGCTGCGCACGGCCGTGCGCTTGCCGTTGGCGGTGCCGACGCGCTGCCACGCGGCGCCGTCGAAGCCGGCGAACAGCAGCAGCGTCGCGCGGCGCACCGCCGCGTATTCCTCGAGCACGTCGCCGAGCCGGCGGCCACAGCTGCCGTCTTGCGCCGCGTAGGCGTCCTCGTCGAACGGCGGCAGGTCGCGGGTCTCGCCGCGCGCGATGCACAGCGCGCGGTAGGCGAACAGCCGTTCGCCGTCGACGACGTGCTGCCAGACGCGGCGGATCGACCACTTGCCGGCCGCGTAGGCGAAGCCCTCGCGCGCCGCCGGCACCCGCGCCAGCAGCGCGGCCGAGGCTTCGGCCTGGCGCGCGAGGTGCTGCAGCACGTCGCCGTCGGGCACGCGGTCGACGTAGGCCTGGAACGCGGGTGGACAGTCGGTCGGAGCGGGCCGTGACACGCCCACGATCGGACGCGGCGCCGGCCGTACGTGCAAGCGCCGACCGGCCGGTGGACCGGTCGGCGCGCGTCAGGGCCGATCAGCCCTGCAGCAGCTGCAGGGCGGCCTGCGGCTGGGCGTTCGCCTGCGCCAGGATCGAGATCGAGGCCTGTTGCAGGATGTTGTTGCGCGTCAGCTCCGCGGTCTCGTAGGCGACGTCGACGTCGCGGATGCGGCTCTCGGCGGCCGACAGCGACTCGGCGGCGACGCCGAGGTTGGCGATCGTCGACTGCAGCCGGTTCTGCAGCGAACCGAACTTGCCGCGCAGCGCCGACACCGCGTTGACCGCGCCGTCGATCTGCGCGATCGCGAACGACGTGTTGCCGCCGGAGCCGACGTCGATCGTCGACAGGCCGAGCGTCGTGCTGAGCGCCGGCGTCAGCGACACGCTGAGCTGGTCGATGTTGGCGACCGTGTTGATGCCGACCTGGAACGTCACGGTCGTGGCCGTGCCGTCGAGCAGTCGCACGCCGTTGAACTCGGTCGACTGCGCGATGCGGTTGATCTCGCCGATCAGGCTGTCGAACTCCTCCTTGATCGTGTTGCGGTCCTGGTTCGAGGACGACCCGTTCGCCGACTGGATCGCCAGTTCCCGCAACCGCACCAGGATGTTGCTGACCTCGTTCAGCGCGCCTTCGCCGACCTGCACCAGCGAGATGCCGTCGTTGGCGTTGCGCGACGCCTGCGACAGCGAACGCACCTGCGAACGCAGCCGCTCCGAGATCGCCAGACCCGCGGCGTCGTCGGCCGCGGTCGAGATGCGCAGACCCGTCGACAGCCGCTGGTAGTTGCGCGCCAGCGCCGTCGTGACGCGAGCGGTGTTCCGCTGCGCGTTGATCGACGCGATGTTGGTGTTGACTCTGAGTCCCATGGTTCCTTTGCCTCTCCGTTGCCTTCGCCGAACCCGAACCGGCGCCGATCCGCCGGTTCCATGGGGATCTTCGGTCCGTCACCGACGCGCTTGAGCGCCGTCGGCGCGCTTTCCGCACTTTGCACCTCCGGATCTTCCCGATGCCATCGGCGCGCCACCCGCGGCTGCGGCGAACACCGGCACCGGCGCCTCGGCCGCCGGCGCGCGTGCTGGCGCCGGTGGCACGGCCGGTTCAGCGCGTCGGCACCACCGGACCGCGCGTCAGCACTTCGTCGCGGTTGGTCGCGTGCAGCAGCGCCTCTTCCTGCGTGACCACGTGGTGCGCCAGCAGCGCGCGCAGCGCGAGGTCGATCGTCTGCATGCCGAGCCCACGGCAGCGCTGCATGATCGCGGTCAGTTCGTGGAAGTTGCCGTTGCGGATCGCCGCGCGCGCGGCCTGGTTGCCGACCAGGATCTCGACCACGGCGACGCGGCCGGCGCGGTGCGAACGCTGCAGCAGGCTCTGCGCCATCGCGCCGCGCAGCACGCGCGACAGCCGCACGCGCAGCCGCGGCCGTTCTTCGCTCGGCACCAGCAGCGTCAGATCGGCCAGCGCGCCGACGATCGAGCCGGCCTCGACACCGGCGAACACGAGGCAGCCCGACTCGGCGGCGGCGATCGCCGCGTCGAGCGTCTCGGCGCAGCGGATCTCGCCGACGACGATCGCGTCGACGCCGGTCGCCAGCGCCTGGCGGATGCCGTCCGCCGCGGTGGCGACGTGCGCGCCGACCTCGCGCTGGTGCAGCAGCGCGGCGCCGTTGTCGTGCACGTGTTCGATCGCGTCCTCGATCGTCACGACGTGCCGCGACGGGTCCTGGTTCAGCACGCCGGTGATCGCGGCCAGCGTCGTGCTCTTGCCGGAGCCGAAGAAGCCGGCCACCGGCACGAAGCCGCTGCGGCCACGCGCGAACGCGCCGACCTGCTCGGGCAGCTCGAGCACTTCGAGCTTCGGCGTGCCCTCGGGCAGCGGCCGCAGCACCAGCGAGCACTGCTCGGCGGCACTGGCGATCGTCGCGCGGTAGCGGCGCCCGCTGCGCGAGACGTAGAGCACTTCGACGTGGCCGTCCGTGGCCAGCCGTTCGCGGTGGTCCGAGAACAGCATGTCGCGGGTCAGTTCGTCGATGTCGGTCGGCTGCACGACCGCCTCGTCACCGGCGACGAACCGCCGCTGCACGCGCAGCGAAGGCTTGCGTCCCGGCACCAGGTGCAGCGCCGAAGCGCCGACACGGGTCATGGCGGCGAGCAGGGTCTCGAGTCGTTGGGTGTCCACGGGTCACCTGGGGTCGATCTGCAGTTCCTTGGTCC
Source organism: Planctomycetota bacterium (assembly GCA_016794425.1). Lineage (GTDB taxonomy): Bacteria > Planctomycetota > UBA1135 > UBA1135 > UBA2386 > JAEUHS01. Next base: position 28,337 of record JAEUHR010000004.1, on the reverse strand, counting down.
GTTCGAGCAACCACGCCTTCTCCTCGGCGCGGGCGAACACGTCTTCGAGGCGCGCGCGGCCGGCGACCAGCAGCTCGAGCATGTTGCGATCGAGCGAGTGGCCGCAGCGGCTGCCGTCGGCGCGGATCAGCAGGCCGAGGTCGGCCAGTTCACCGCCGCGCACGACTTCGCGCACCGCGTCGTCGACCAGCAGCAGCTCGGTCGCGGCGACCGTGCCCTCGCGGCGCACGTCGGGCAGCAGGTGGCGCACGAACACCGCGCGCAGCACCGCGGCGAGCGTCGCGCGGACCCGCGGCAGGTCGTAGCCCGGGTAGAAGTTCAGCGCACGCACCAGTGCGGCCGAGGCGCTGCTGGCGTCGAGGTAGGCGATCACGAGCCGGCCGCCCTCGGCGGCCCGCAGCGCCAGTTCGAACGTCTCCGGCGTGCCGACGTCGGCGACCACCAGCGTGTCCGGATCCTCGCGCACGACGTTGCGCAGCGTCGCCGCGCGTGCCTGGGGCGAGATGCCGTAGCGCCGGCGCACGACCAGCGAGCCTTCGGTCGGCAGCGGCATCGGCTCGTCGTCGACCACGACGACGTAGTGGTCCGGATCGCGGGCGACCAGCTGCACCAGCGGCGCCAGCGTGTCGGCGCGGCCGACGCCGCGCTCGCCGACGACCAGGATCAGACCCTTGCCGGCGCGCAGCGTCTCGAGGAACGCCGACGGCAGGCCCGCGGCCTCGGCCGTCGGCGCCGTCGCGGCCGCGAACGTCACGCGCACCGCGACACCGTCGAACTGCCGGAACGCCGTCGCCGAACCGCGCCCGAGCGCGCCCCGGTTCCACGCGTGCACGACGAACTGCCGTTCGGCCAGTTCCTCGAGCACCTCGGGCCCCATCAGCTCGCGCACGAATTCCCAGACCTCGGGACCGCGCAGCACTTCGTTGGTCAGGCGGCGCCACTCGCAGGCGACGCGCATGCGCACCGGCCGGCCTTCGCTGACCACGATCTCGGTCGCGTTCTGCGCCTGCGCGGCAGCCAGCAGCGACGCGCAACCGACGTCGGTGTCGGCCACGTCGGCGTTGCGCGCGGCAACCCGCGTGCGCTGCAGGTCGAGGATCCGCTCGAGTTCCGGCGCCGTGATCAGCCCCTGCTCGACCAGGATCTGACCGAGCGGCCGTGAACCGCCGGTCAGTGCCTGGATCGCCAGACACCGCTCCAGCCCGGCTTCGTCCACGATCCCGCCTTCGAGCAGGATCGCTCCCAACCTGATGTGCTCCATCGCCGACGTGCCTCCGGCCCACGACATCGGCGCTGCCGCACACCCGCCTTGAGCCGGCGACTGCCCGCCGCGTCTACTTCGCGGCGGTGCGCTGGCTGCCCGCCGCAGCCAGTTCGGCGGCCAGCGCGTGCGGCACGTAGCGACACAGCGCCGCGGCACGGCGCCAGTGCACGGCGGCGCCGGCCGCGTCGCCGGCTGCCTCGGCGAGCCAGGCGCCCAGCACGTTCTGCAGCAGCGGGTCGCCGAGGCCGAGCCACTCGCGCGCGTCGACCGGGGGTGCCGGGCTCGGCACCTCGCCGCCGCCGAGGGTCTGCAGCGCGGCCGTCAGCGCAGCGCGGTCGCCGAGCGCCACGGCCGCAAGCGCCGCCGCCCACCGTTCGCCCAGGTCGGCACTGCCGCGGCCGTCGACGGCCAGCACGTCGAGCACCGCCCGGCGTTCGTCGCCGTCGAGGTCGCCGTCGGCGAGCAGGCGGATCGCGTCGGCCGGCGCCGGCCGTTGCAGCCGCGGCACGATGCCGATCGCCAACACCGCGGCCACCGCCAACAGGAACAGGACCAGCGGCAGGGTCAGCACGCGCTCGCGCGGCGCGGGGTGGGCGGAGGCGGGCGCCGGTTCCATCGCGCCGCAGTCTCGCACCGCCAGGGGACTGACGGCAAGCGTGGGGCGACGCCAGCGCACCACACGCCGCGACCACAAAGCCCCGCAGCATCGGCCGTACCGGCGCATCGACGCGCGCACCCCACGCTTGCCGTCAGTTCCCGGGGCTTTCGGGAATCGGCGATTCTGCTAGAGTGCGGCGCTGCCAATCCGACAGCGAACGCGCGCCAGCCACAGCCGAAGTCTCCCCGCGCCACCGCCTTCGGTTGCGCCGGGGCGCATGAAAAGTGAGGTCCGCCGGCGAGTTCCGCTGCCACCCCGCCCAATGAGCACCCGAGCCCCCCGCAAGTCGGCGTCGCCGGCCAAGAAGCCGCGCCCGTCGTCCACGACCAAGACCCCGGCCGCCAAGAACTCGAAGACCAGCGGCAGCAAGCGCCGCAGCACCGGCGAGCCGGCCAAGACCGACCGGTCCGACAAGAACGAGCCGCGGGCGAAGGCCCGGTCGGCGACGACCCGGGCGCCCGCGCGCCCGGCGTTCGTGCCGCGCGCCGTCGCCAACCTGGACGACGACGACGTGCTGATGGCGCACGGCGGCGGCGGCGGCGGCGGTTTCGGCCGCTGCGGCGGCCGCCTGCTGTCGAGCCGGCTCGAGCAGGAACTGTGCAACCGCCTGGGCATCGCCGGTGTCGTGCACAGCCACAGCCCGCGCCACTACGAGGTGCGCTTCGCCGAGGGCCGCGTGGCGGCCTACGCGCCGATGATCGTGCTGCGGGGCCGCGGCCGCGAGGGCAAGAGCGTCGTGATCGAGGCGGTCGAGGAGGCGCAGGCGCCGATCCTGCGCAAGATCGAGGCGTTCCGCACCCAATACGGCCAGGAGTTCTACGTGATCCTGGTCGCCACCGACGACGTGCTCGACGAGGTGCCGCTGGCGACGTTCGACGAGTCCTGCTCGTCGACGAACGTCAACACGCTGATCGCGCGCCTGGCCGAGTGACGCCGATCCGGGCCGTCGATCGGGATGGAACTGGCTACGGGCCGGGGCGACCGTTATCGTCCTGCGCCCTTTTCCTCGCTCCACCCCAGCTCTGGCCACGACGGTGACGAACGAACTCGTCCAACTCGCGCGTTCCCTCCAATTCGACGCCCTCGAGTCCGCCTGGGGGCAGGCCACCAAGAGCCCCGACGCCGCGGCGACCGACGCCTACGCGACCGCGATCGACCTGCTCTGCGAGCAGGACATGGCCAGCCGCGCACTCGGCCTCGCCAGCTCGATGATCGAAGCGCTGGTCGGCAATGGCGCCGCCGACGCCGCGATGGAACTCGGCTTCCGCGTCATGCGCCGCAGCGCGCACAACGACGCGCTGGCGCGCACGGTGGTCGACCTGATCGAGAAGCGCTACGGCAGCGAGACCTGGTATCCGCTGCTGCGCGACCGCGCCGGCCTCACGGCCGCCAGCGTGCAGGCGATCCTCGAGTTCGACCGGCTGCGACGCTACACGCGCGGCAACGTCGTCTACCACGGCGGCGGCTGGGGTGAAGGCCAGGTCGAGGAGTTCGTGCCGCAGTCGCAGGAGACCGCGGTCCGCTTCTCGTCCGGCCGCCGCGAGTTGTTCCCGCTCGACACGCTGCTGACGAGCTTCAAGGCGCTCGATGCGCACGACCTGCGCGCGATGAAGCTGAAGCAGCTCGACCGCCTGAAGCAGGAAGCCGAGCAGAATCCGAGCGGACTCATCCGCCGCGCCGCCGCGCTCTACCGCGGCACGATCACCAGCGCGCAGGTGAAGACCGAGCTGTGCCCGTCGGTGGTCGACGCCAAGGCCTGGCCGACGTTCTGGAAGCGCGTCAAGACCGCGACCGCGAAGGACCCGTGGCTCAAGGTCGAGGGCACGCCGACGCGGCCGGTGTTCGTCGTGCGCGGCAAGCCGGTCGGCCTGGTCGAAGAAGCGACCGCCGCCCTGCACCACCAGAACGACCTCGGCCAGCGCATCGGCGTGCTGCGCGACTACCTGATGCGCGGCCAGGACGAAGAAGTCCGCACGCAGATCCTCGGGCTCGCCGGCAAGATCGTCGAACAGGCGATCGAGGAGAAGAAGGCGACGCACGCGCACATCCTCGACGGCATCCTGTTCCTCGAGGAAAACGGCATGCGGGCGTCGATCCCGGCCGCGGCCGAGCTGCGCGCTCTGCTGCGCAAGGACGACGGCACGCTGGTGCCGCACGCGATCGACCGGCTGGCGACGCAGGCCTCGCGCGCGCACGCGATCGAACTGCTGCCCACCGCGCTCGGCGACAACTGGGCCGACCAGTGCGCCGTCGCGCTGACCGAGTGGCCGAACTCGGTGCTCGAGAACGTCGTCGACAAGCTGGTCGCGACCGGCAACGGCACGCTGTGCCTGCCGATGTGGGACCGCGTCGCGCCGTACCCGAACCGCTTCCCGCTGCAGACCTACCTGTTCGGCAAGCTCTACTGCGACGGCGTGTTCGACGACAACGAGCAGGCGCCGACGCCGGTCGCGGTCGGCCGCGTGCTGCTGCACCTCGGCCGCGTCCTGAACGCCGACCGCAAGAAGAACCAGATGCACGGCCGCCTGCTCGGCCGCCTGACCAGCCTGCTGACCGGCAAGCGCGGCCTGATGAACCGCGCCCTCGACGGCATCTCGCGCGACGACCTCGCGCACTACGTCGGCATCTGCGTGCGCGCCGGTGAGGACTTCCCGCCGGAGATCGTCAACATGATCGACCGGGTCGTCGCCGACCACTACCCGGACATCCACGCCGCGCCGGAGCTGCCGTTCTGGGAGCGCGACTTCACGTTCACCACGCGGGACGGCCTGCGCCGGATCCGCGAGGAGTACCGCGTGCTGGTCGAGGACAAGATCCCCGCCAACAGCAAGGCGATCGGCGCCGCCGCGGCGCTGGGCGACCTCAGCGAGAACAGCGAGTGGGAGTCGGCGATGGAGGAACAGCGCAACCTGACCGGCCGCGCCCAGGACATGGACCAGCAGATCCGCAGCGCGCGGCTGATCGAGGAGCAGGACGTGCCGAGCGACCGCGTCGCGCCGGGCACCAAGGTGACGCTGGTCGAGGAAGGCTCCGGAGCACGCAGCGCCTACCGTGTGCTCGGCCCGTGGGATCTGACCGACGACCACACGATCAACTACCTCGCGCCGATGGCGCAGGGCCTGCTCGGCAAGGTCGTCGGCGAGGCCGCCGAGATGCCGTCTGCCCACGGTCCGGTGCGCGTGCGCATCGAGGCGATCGAACGCATCATCTGATCGAGTGGCTTCGGATCCGGTCACCGCGCCGTTCGAGCTGCCGCTGCCCGACGGCGGCGCACTGCGCGGTTGCACGCTGGCCGGCGCCGAACCCGGCTACCTCTACCTGCACGGCCTCGGCTCGGTGCGCACCGGCACCAAGAGCGAGTCGCTGCTCGCGCACGCCCTCGGCCGCGGGCGCGCGTTCCTGCGCTACGACCAGCGCGGCCACGGCGAGTCGACGGGCCGCCTCGGCGACGTCACGATCGGCGAACTGATCGACGACCTGACCCGCGTGCTCGCACACACGGGACCGCGGCGCGTCGTCGGTTCGAGCCTCGGCGGCCTCGTCGCGGCGTTCGCGGCCGCGCGGCGGCCCGACCTGGTGCCGGCGCTGTGCCTGATCGCGCCCGCGCTCGGCTTCCTGCGCAACCTGCCGCAGCGCCTCGACGCCGAGGGCCGGCTGTGGACCAGCGAAGGCATCAGTTTCGTGGTCGCCGAGCGCGTGCTCGCGGACGCCCGCACGCTCGACGAAACCCGGCTGCCAGAGCGCCTGTCGATGCCGACGCTGATCGTGCACGGCAGCGACGACCCGGTCGTACCGGCCGTCGTCGGCCAGCGGCTGTTCGCCGCGATCCCCCACCCGCGGAAGCAGCTGTGGCTCGTGCCCGCCGGCGACCACCGGCTCGCCGACGTCGCCGACCGGATCTGGCCACGGTTCGACGCCCTGTTGCCGGACTAGGCGTCGCCTCGTTGCGGCCGGCGCCGGCGGCGGCGAGACTCCGCCGCCCGTGTTCCCCGTGCCCCCGCCGCTGCGCCGCCTCGCCGACCAGATCGACGGCTGGCTCGACCTGCGCTGCCCCGAACGCGCGCTGGACCTGCTGCCGCCGCTGCTGGCCGACCCCGAGGCGCGACCCGCCGGCCTGAGCCTGCGGATCCGCGCGCAGGTGCGGCTCGGCAACTACGCGGCCGCGCTCGACGACCTCGGCGAACTGCGGCGCAGCCAGGTGACCGACGACTGGATCGAGCTGACCGAGGCGTGGTGTCGCAAGCGCACCGGCGACCTGCGCGGCGCGATCCGCTGCATGGAACAGCTGCTGGCGCGCAGCCCGCGCTCCGACATCGGCCACTTCAACCTGGCCTGCTACCTGGCGCTGGCCGGCGAACGGGACCGCGCGATCGACGCGGTCACGCTGGCCTGCGGCCTCAGCGCCGAGTTCCGCGACTTCGCGCGCGACGAGCCCGACCTCGACGCGCTGCGCACCGACCCGCGGTTCCGCGCGCTGTTGCGCGATGCGGCCGGCGGCGCCGACGCTGGCGCGGACGACGACGTCGACGACGATCCCGACGCGCCGGCGCCCGAGAACAACTGAAGCACCGGTGCCACCGGCGCGCCGCGAACGCAGCTCACGGGTCCGCCGCATCGAGCCGAAAAGGGCCGCGGAGACCGCACCGTGCCGCCCGCGAACCCTCGGACCCTCGACGCGCCGGCGCTGCGCGCCGACCTCACGCGCAACCTCGCCGACGTGGTCGCCGTGCCGCCGACGGCGGTCGAACCGATCCTGTGCGCGCTGGTCGCCGGCGGCCACGTGCTGCTCGAGGGCATCCCCGGCATCGGCAAGACGCTGCTGGCGCGCACGATCGCGCAGAGCATCGCCGGCGAGTTCCGGCGCATCCAGTTCACCAACGACGTGATGCCGGGCGACGTGACCGGCAGCGCCGTGTGGCGGCCGGACCTCGGCCGCTTCGCACTGGTGCGCGGGCCGCTGTTCGCGAACGTCGTGCTGGCCGACGAGATCAACCGCACGAGCCCGCGCACGCTGTCGTGCCTGCTCGAAGCGATGGAGAGCGGCCAGGTGTCGATCGAAGGGCGCACGCTCGAGCTCGGCCGGCCGTTCCTGGTGCTGGCGACCCGCAATCCGGTCGAGTTCCACGGCACGTTCCCGGTGCCCGAAGCGGCGCTGGACCGGTTCCTGGTGCGCGTCGAACTCGCCTACCCGGAGGCAGTGTTCGAACTGGCACTCTACGGCGGCCGCGACTGCGAGGCCCGGTTGCGCGAGGTCCGGCCGGTCGTCGACTGCGAGCAGCTGGTCGCGCTGCGCGCGCAGGTCGACGAGGTCGCGGTGCGCCCGGCGATCGCCGAGTACGTCTACCGGGTCGTGCAGGCGACGCGCGTACACCCCGACGTGCAGCTCGGCGCCAGCCCGCGCGCGGCGCTGGCGTGGCTGCGCGCTGCCAAGGGGCGCGCGACCTTCGACGGCCGCGACTACGTGCTGCCCGACGACCTGAAGGCCCTGGCGCTGCCGGCCCTCGCCCACCGCGTGTTCCGCCGCGACGGCGCCGCCGCGGCGCCGCTGCTGGCCGAGATCCTGCAGGCGACCGAGGTGCCGCTCTGACGGCGCGGCCATGCGCGTCCGTCTGACCGAACTCGGCGCCAAGGGCCTGCTGCTGCTGGCCGCGCTCGAGGTGGCGTTCCTGGCCACCAGCTACAGCAACCTGTTCTTCCTGCTGATCGTGTTCTGTGCCGTGCTGGGCCTGCTCGGGCTCGCCAGCGCGTTGCGCAGCCTGCGCGCCTTGTCGGTGCTGGCGCTCGAGGTGCCGCCCGGGCCGGCACACGCGGCGCGGCCGGTGCGCCTGACGCTGGCGGTGCGGCGGCGCACGTTCGACCTCGCATTCGTGCTCGAGACCGACGGCGAGGAGATCCCGCTGCCGGCGGTGGCGACCGTCGTCGGCCTCACGACGCTGGCGCTGGACCTGCCGCCGCAACCGCGCGGCGTCCGCACGACGCGCGCGGTCCGTGCCGCGACGCGGTTCCCGTTCGGCCTGTTCGAGGTGCGTCGCCGCTGGCCGCTGGCGGCCGAGTGCATCACCCATCCTGCTCCGGCCCCGGCGACCGCCGGCGCGGCGCAGCGCGGCTGTGGCGACGGCAGCAGCAGCGCCGGCAGCGGCACCGCGGTCGTCGCCGGTCTGCGACCGTTCCGCGCCGGCGACGCCGTGCGCGACGTGCACTGGAAGGCGACCGCGCGGCGCGGCACGCCGATCGCGAAGGAGCGCGAACCCGACGCCGGCCGCGAACCGGCGATCGTGGTCGACCGCCGCGGCACCGCCGCCGAACTCGAGCCCATGCTGGCGACCGCGACGGCCGCGGTGCTGGCGCTGGGCACCGCGACACGCACGACCTGGTTCCGCAGCCAGGGTCTCGCGCTGCGCCTCGCGCCGGGCACCGCTGCGCCGCGCGAGCTGCTGCGCTGGCTCGCCACCGCGACGCCGCTGCCGGCCGACGCGCCGCCGCCGGACCGCGCGCCGCTGCCGCAGGAGGCCACCCGTGCGTGACCGCCTGCTGCCGTTCCTGCTGGTGCTGACGCTGCTCGACCTCGCGTTCGTGCAGGCCACCGAAGTCGTCGCGACGGCCGAACTGCTGCCGCTCTGGGGGCTGACGGTGGCGGCACCGTGGCTGCGGCGGCTGCAGCGCTGGCTCTGGTGCCGCATCGCGTGGAACGGCGGCGTGCTGGTCGTGTTCGCGCTGCTGGTGCGCCACGCCACGACCAGCGGTCTGCTGCACATGCTCGAAGACGGCCTCGTGCTGGCGGTGCTGTGCCAGGTGCACCTGCTGAACAACATCGGTGCGCGGCAGCGCCCGGACCTGGTGTTCTTCAACTCGCTGCTGGTCGCATTCGTGACCAGCTTCTTCGCGCCCGACCTGTCGTGGTCGGTGCTGTTCGGCCTGCACGCGTTCGCGCTGGTCGCGGCGCTGCAGGTCAACGTGCTGGTGCGGCGCGGCGACGCGGTCGACGGTGCGGCCGTGCGCGGCGCCGTGCACCACGCGGTCGGCCAGGCGACCGCGGCGCTGGTGCTGACCGGCGCGCTGTTCGTGCTGCTGCCGCGCGACTTCACGCGCCAGGGCTGGCTCGGCGACGCACTCGGCGACCCGGGCACAGCCGAGGCCGGGCTCGCCGAACGGATCCACCTCGACGACGCGCGGCCAGTGCAGCTCGGCGAACAGGTCGTCGTGCGGATCCGCGCCGCCGACGGCGGCGAGGTGCCGTCGCACTGGCGCGCGATCGCGTTCGCGACCTTCGACGGCGCGACCTGGTTCCCGCAGGAAGCCGGCCCGCTCGGCAGCCGCTTCGCGACCGACCCGCCGTGGGATCGCCAGCCCGACGGCAGCTGGCGCCGCACCGCGCGCGGCGAGCCGGGCGGCCACGCAACCGCCGAGCGGCGCTTCCGCGTGCGGCTGCACGACGTGCGGGCCGGTCGCCTGCCGCTGCCGCTGCCGGCGACCGCGGTGCACCCGCGCGCCGCGGCCGGCGTGATGCTCGACACACGCTCGTTCGGCGGCTTCGTGATGCTGACGACCGAGGACGCGGCCACCAACGCGTTCGAGTACGACGTCGACGTCGCCGGTGCGCCGCGCGCCGTGGCGGTGACGGGCCGCACGCGCGAGCGCTTCACAGCGCTGCCCGAACGCGGCGTGCCGCCGACCGCGCATGCGCTGGCGCAGCAACTGCGCGCCGCGCTGCCGGCCGACGCCGACGTGCCGGCCATCGCCGCGGCCGCGAGCGACTGGCTGCAGCAGAACCGCCGCTACGGCCTGCCCGGCGAACCCGGCTTCGCGCGCAACCTCGGCGAGTTCCTGCTCGGCACCGGCGCCGGCCACTGCGAGTACTTCGCGACGGCGCTGGCGATCCTGTTGCGCCTGCAGGCCGTGCCGTGCCGCGTCGTCGGCGGCTGGCTCGCGCACGAATCCGACGCCACCGACGGCGGCGTCGTCGTGCGGTCGCGCGATGCGCACGCGTGGGTCGAGGCGCTCGCCGAAGACGGCCGCTGGCTCGTGCTGGACGCGACGCCGGCCGCCGACGTCACGGCGCGGCGCGGCGGTGCGGCATCGTGGTGGGACGCGTCGTGGCGCGGGCTCGAGGACCTGTGGAGCGAGGTGGTCGGCTTCGACGGCCGCCGCCGCGCCGACTGGCTGCAGACGCTGCTGGCGCTGCCGGGCTCGCTCGCGCAGCAGGCGTGGGCCAACGCGCCGGTCCTGGCCGCGACGCTGGCACTGGTCGGCTTGCTGGCGTACCGTCGCCGTCGCCGTCAGCACGAGCCGGCGATCGTCGAGTACGAACGTGCGGTGCGCGCAGCCGGGCTCTCGCTGCTGGAAGGCGAGACGCCGCGCGAGCTGCTGCGCCGCGCCGACGCAGGTGCGATCGAAGCGGCCCGACTGCAGCGCCTGCACCGCGCGGTGCAGAACCACGAACGCCAGCGATACGGTCGCCCCGCGTCAGCGGGCGACGGAGGAACCACGTGAACGCCCGCCACCTGACGCCCTGGCTGTCCGCGCTCGTCGGCACGGCTGCGTCCTTGCTCGCGCAGGATCCGCCGAACGTGGTGCGGTTGTCGCCGCCCCACCTCGCCGACGCGGTGGATCCGCTCGAGGTCACGAGCCTCGTCGTGCAGTTCGACCGCGCGATGGATCCGACCGCCTACGCGCTGTGCGGCGGCGGACCGAGCTTCCCGAAGGTCGCCCAGCCGAACTGGGAGAGCGAGCAGTCGTTCGTGATCGACGCGGCGCTCGAGCCCGACCGCGTCTATGCGATGGACCTGTCGTGTGCCGAGTCGGGCGGCTTCCGCTCGCGCGACGGCGGGCGGCTGCCGCTGGTGCCGTGGCGCATCGCGACCAAGGGCCCCGAGCTGCCGGCCGGCGCGACCGCGACCGCCGCGGCGCGGCTGTTCGCCGCTCTGCGCGAACGCTACTCGTACCGCGACCGGCTCGGCATCGACTGGACCGAAGTCGACCGCACGCACCGCGACAGACTCGAGGCCTGCCGCAGCGGCGCCGCGTTCGCACTGCACACGGGCGAACTGCTGGCGATCGCGCAGGATGTGCACGTCACCGTGCGCTGGCGCGACGCCGACCTGCCGACCTGTCGGCGACGCGTGCTGCCGAACTTCGACGTGCGCGGCCTGCAGCGCGTGCTGCCGAAACCGTCGCCGATCGGCCGCATCGGCCTCGCGGCGCGCACCGACGACGGCATCGGCTACCTGCTGGTGGGAACGTTCGCACGCGAGCAGCGCGACGACTTCGACCGCGTGCTCGACGCGCTGCGCGGCCTGCGCGACTGCAAGGTGCTGGTGCTCGACGTGCGCACCAACGGCGGCGGCGACGAACTGCTGGCGCGGCGCCTGGCCGCGTTCTTCGTCGAAGGCGAAGTCGTCTACGCCGCGCAGCGCGTCGTCGACCCGAACGCCGAAGACGGCTTCGGCCCGCGCCAGGATCGGCGCATGACCGGCAACGAGGCGCCGGACACGTTCGCAGGCCCGGTCGCGGTGCTGACCGGCCCGGCGTGCATGTCCAGCTGCGAGGCGTTCCTGCTGATGATGAAGCAGTCGCCGCGCGCGGTGCTGGTCGGCGCGCCGTCGTTCGGCAGCTCCGGCAACCCGCAGCCGATCGAGCTGATGTCGGGCCTCACCGTGCTGCTGCCGAGCTGGCAGGCGCTGCGGCCCGACGGCAGCTGCTTCGAAGGCGAGGGCATCGCGCCGCACCTGCACGTCGCCGCCGAACCGGGCGACTTCGCGACCGGCGATCCGGTGCTCGAAGCTGCGCTGCAGCGGCTGCGCGGCCGCTGATCAGGCGATCCAATCTGGCTTGCGCTTGCCGAGGAACGCCGCGAAGCCCTCGCGCGCCTCGGGCGTCGCGCGCAGCGCCGCGATCCACTGCGAGGTCACCGGGATCGCGTCCTCGAGCGACAGGTGCGCGACCGCGCGGATCAGCTCCTTGGCGCTGGCGACCGCGGCCGGCCCCGACGACAGCAGCTCGCCGACCACCTGCTGCACGGCGGCGTCGAGGTGCGCTTCGTCGACGGCGCGGTGCACGAGGCCGATCCGCTCCGCTTCGCTGCCGTCGAAGCGTTCGCCGGTCAGGAACAGCGTGCGCGCGCGGCCGGCGCCGATCTTCTGCAACACGAACGGCGAGATCACGGCCGGCACGATGCCGAGTTTGGTCTCGGTGAGGCCGAACACGCAGGTCTCGGTGCAGATCGCGACGTCGACCGCGGCGGTCAGGCCGGTGCCGCCGCCCAGCGCGTGACCGTGGATGCGGCCGACGACCGGCTTCGTGCAGCGGGCGATCGCCAGGAACATGCGCGCCATGCGTTCGGCGCCGCGCTGGTTCTGGTCCTTCGGCAGCGCGGCCTGCTCCTGCATCCAGGCCAGGTCGGCGCCCGCCGAGAAGCTCTTGCCGTTGCCGCTCAGCACGACGACGCGGGTCGCGGCGTCGGTCGAGGCGGCCGCGAACGCCGCCTGCAGCTCCTCGACCACGGTCCCGTTGAAGGCGTTGCGCACGTCGGGGCGGTTCAGCCGCACGTGCAGGACGGCGCCGTCCCGCGCGACCTCGAGAGTCTGGTAGGTGCTCATGCGCCGTGCAGGGTGGCGCGCGACGGCGCGCGATTCCAGTGGACGTGGAATCGGGCGCGCCGATCGGCGACAAAGCCCGCGTGCCGCCGACCCTGTGCGTGCTGCTCGCCGGCGCGATGTTCGCGTCCGGCGGAGCGCTGCTGAAGAGCTGCGACTTCCCGTCCCTGCAGCGCGCCGGGCTGCGCGCCGCGATCGCGGCGCTGACGCTGTTCGTGCTGCTGCCGGCCGCGCGCCGGAAGCCCGATGCGCGCGTGCTGCGGCTCGTGCTGCCGTACTTCGGCGCCACCGCGTTGTTCGTGATCGCCAACTCGCTGACCACCGCCGCGAACGCGATCTTCCTGCAGTCGACGGCGCCGCTGTGGATCCTGCTGTTCGCGCCGCTGCTGCTGCGCGAGCGGCCGACGCGGCGCGACGTCGTCGTGTTCGGCGGCGTCGCCGCCGGCATGACGCTGTGCTTCCTCGCGCCGACCGAGGTGCAGCGCACCGCACCGAACCCGGCTCTCGGCGACCTGTTCGCACTGGCGTCGGGCGTCTGCTTCGCGCTGCTGCTGCTGGGCCTGCGCTGGCTCGCGCGCAGCGACGACGACGCCAGCGCCGCCGCGCTCGCCTGGGGCAACGCGCTGGCGCTGCCGCTCGCGTTCGCGCTGATGCCGTTCGCCGGTCAGTCGCCGATCCGCGGCAGCGCCAGCGACTGGGTCGTGATCACGGTGCTCGGCGTGTTCCAGGTCGGCCTCGCCTACGTCGTGTTGACCGCGGGCCTGCGGCAGGTGCCGGCCGTGCGGGCGTCGCTGCTGCTGATGCTGGAACCGGCGCTGAACCCGCTGATCGCCTACGCGGTGCACGGCGAACGGCCGGCACCGCTGGCGGTGGCCGGCGGCGCACTGATCGTCGGCAGCGTCGGCGCTGCCAGCGTGCTGGCGCGGCAGCGCCGCGGTCAGTAGGCGAACACCAGGCTGGCCGCCGACGTGCCGAATCCGGTCGGCAACAGCTGCACCGATTGCGCGCGGAACACGACCGGCCGCACCACCGGCGGCAGCGGCAGCAGCTGCATGCCCGCGGTCGGAATGTAGGCGATCACATCCGGCGTCGGCAGCAGCACGCACGGCAGCACGACGCCGCCGCTGGTCTGGTTGCCCAGGTACAGCGGCTGCTGGCCCAGGCCGAACACCGCCGCCGACAGGCCGGCGTGCAGCGGGTCGATCGCGTAGCCGAGGCTGCCGTCGAAGCGCGGCAGCACCTGGAAGTCCGCGGTCGAACAGCCCTGAGCGATCGGCAGCACGGAAGTCGCCTGCGGCACGACGGTCAGCGACAGGCGGCTCCGCATGACCTCGAACGACTGCGCGCTGGCGCTGAGCTGGAACCGCACCGGCCGCGGCCACGTCCCGCCCGCGAGGAACACGACGCTCTGCGCTTCGGCATCCGCTTCGGTCAGTTCGAACGAGCCGTCGGCGCCGACGTCGATGCGCAGGGACGGCACCGTGCTGCCGGCCGACGCCGCGAACGACCGCGCCAGGCGCAGTTCGAGCGGCACCTGCGTCGGGTTGTCGAGCAGCAGCTGCACCTGCACGTCACCGACCGAGGAGGCGCCATTGGTCGCGACGAGGGCAGCTGCCTCGAGTGCGAACTGCAGGGCGCTGGCGTCGGTGGACACGTACCAGTCGATGGTGGCCGATACGCCGGGCGTGCCGGGTGCCGCCTGGACCCAGCCGCCGGGGAAGCTCGACGAGATCGCCCCGGCCGGCCAGACGACGGTGTCGACCACGGTGCCGACCTGGGCCGACAGGGTCGCGGGAGTGACGACGGACAGCGTGAACGAAGGGTCCTGTGCCGACGCGGTGCCGATCGACAGCAAGGAAGCGAACAACGGGAGTAGGCGAGTTCTCATGGCAGGTGTTGCCGACGCTGCTGCAAGGCTGCACGGCATAGCCCTGCGATGGCGCCGGGTCACACGGTGACCGGCGACTTCGCCGCCCCGGCCTTGCCGTCCGAGCCCGGTCAGCGCGACACTGGTGCGCCCATGCGCCTCCTGCTCGTGTTCGTGCTCTGCGCGGTGGCCGCTCCCGCCCAGAAGCTGCTGCTCTCGGCCAACGACAACCTCTCCTACGGCCCCTACGCGGTCGGCTGGCCCAGCAGCGTGATCGCGTTCCGGTTCACGGCGCCGGCGACGACGACGCTGGCGTCGGCGCAGGTGTTCACCGGCAACCAGACGCCGGCCCCGCACTCGCTCGAGATCCGCACGCGCAACGCCGCGACCGGCCTGCCCGACGTGCTGCTCGGCCAGGCCGGCACGTGGACGTCGGTGCACGCGCGCAGCTGGCAGGGCGCGACGTTCGCGCAGCCGGCAGCCGTGACGGCCGGCCAGGACTACTTCCTCGTCTGGCGCGTGCAGGGCATGTTCCCGCAGCATTCGGTCAGCGCCGACACCGAACCGGCGAACGTGCTGTTCGAGGCGCGCTACTCCGACGGCAACACGTGGCACGCCAGTGCGAACGTGCCGGCGAAGTTCCGGCTGTTCGAGCCGCACGCGGCCGGCTTCGTCAGCGCCTACGGCACCGGCAAGGCCGGTCAGTACGGCGTGCCCACGATCGGCGTCAACGGCTGGCCGGCGCGCGGCAACCCGATCGACGTCTGGCTCGACGACGCGGCGCGCAACGTGCTCGCGGTGTTGGTGCTCGGCACGCCGATCCCCGGCGGCGTACCGCTCGGCTGGCTCGACCTCTACGCGACGCCGGACATCCTGCTGCCGTTCGTCACCAAGTCGCACACGAGTCCGTTCGTCGGCGGCGCCACGCACACGCTGTTCGTGCCCGACGATCCGATCTGGAACGGCTTCCCGCTGGCGCTGCAGTGGGGCGTGTTCGACCCGGTCGCCGTCGACGGCTTCTCGCATTCGGCGGCGATGCTGGCGCAGTTCCCCTGACGCGGCCGCGGCCCGCGGCGTCAGTCGACCGGCCGCCGGATCGCCCGCACCAGTCTGACCAGCGCCCAGCCGGCCAGCGCCGCGAGCAGCAGCGGCACCACGAACCGGCCGGCGCCGCGCAGCCACGCGACGATCACCAGCGCCACCACCATCACGCCGAGGAACCAGCCGGCGGCGACGCGCTGCGGCCGGCGCACCTCACTCATGCGCCGGCGTCCGCGCGCCCGAGCACCGGCTGGGCCGCGCGAAAGCCCTCGCGGGCGGCCGGGTCCCACGGCCAGCGCCCCTGCTTGTCGGGCCACACCAGCTGCACGGCCGGGAAGTCACAGCCCTCGTAGGCCCAGCACGCGGCGCCGAAGCACGCCGCGTAGTGCGCCTTCGGCACCGCGACGAAGCGCACCGGGTAGTCGCGCAGCAGCCCTTCGTGGCGCGTGCCGTCGAGAAACGTGTGGCCCTCGTCGGCCTCGTCGGCAATCGACTCCAGCAGCTCCGCCGCGACCTCGGTCGGCAGACCGAACACGACCACCTCCGGCTGCCCGAAGCTCTCCCACAGGCCGACCGACGCGACGTGCGGCGGTGGCCCGTCGTCGTCGCCGTCGTCGCCGGCCACCACGGCGATGTGCAGGCCCTGGGCCTCGACGTCGTCGAGGATCTGCCGCTGGTCGGGGCTGAGGTCGTCGGTGCGCGCGCGCATCGCCGCGACTATGCCGGTCGCCGCCGCCTACGCAACCTCGGCCCGTACGCAGTCGCGGCGACCACCTCCTGCGAGGTCGGTCGCCGCGGTCGTTCAGGCAGCAGCCCGGCTCAGGCGCTGTTCTTCGACAGGTCCCACGAGCCGTTCGTCTTGCCGGAGCCGGCGCCGCCAGCGCGGGCCTGCTTCGTGTACTCCCACTCGATCTTGGCGTAGTTGAAGGTGATGCTCTCGGTCGGGATGCTGTCCGAAGCACCGCCGATGCTGACGCTCGAGATCACGACGTCGGTGAGCTTGTAGATCATGTAGGGCACGCTCTTGTCGCCGTCGGCGCGGCGCAGCGTGATCACGATGCTCGCGATGTGCTTGCCGCTGCAGCACTGCGCGTTCAGCACGGGGCTCGCGCTGTCGAGCAGCTTCACGATCGAGAAGTCGGTGTGGTTGCAGCGGCCGGTCGTGCCACCACCCGCGGTGCTCGCCACCGCCGAGCGCGGTTGGCTGACGCCGTGGCTGAAGGACATCACTTCGATCTCGTCCTTGTGGTTGGCGTCGGTGCTCTCGCCCTTGATGCCGTCGATCTTGCAGAAGATGGTGGAAGCCATTGTCGTCGTCCTTGTTGGGTTGGTCGTTCGGAGCCGGAGGAACGCGCCGCGCCCCGGCAGTGTTGCAGAAAGGCGTCGGGGAAGCGAGGCTCCGCGCGCCGGAACCTCCGCTGCCACGGCGCCTTCCGGCGCGCGACCTCACTGGGGCAGGCCGGAGGCCCGGCCGATCCTGGAGCCGGCACGCACCCATTCGCGCCACTCCTCCTCGACCTCGCCGAAGTCGCGGTGCAGCATCGCCTCGAAGGTCAGCTGCACTTCGGCAACGTCCTGCTTCTCGCCGCCGAGTTCGACCATCAGGTGCACCCACTCGTCGGGATGGCGCGCCAGCAGCCACAGGACGAACGTCCACGCCTTGTGCCGCACGGGGTTCCGGAAGTTCGTCATCTGCTCGCGCGGCACCTGCGCCAGCGGCCAGTCCGCGCCGGCCTCGATGTCGGCGCGCAGCGCCTTCAGCCAGGCAGCCGGGTCGCGCACACGCTGCTCCTCCTCACCGGCGGTCGCCGGCAGCTGCATGTACCAGGCCTGCACCGTGCCGCACAAGAGCCACGTCATCGCGTGCACGAAGCCCTCGCTGAGCCCCGAGTTGAACCACGGCGTGCCGCGCTTCGCCGCATGGCCGACCGCCGAGTCGGCGTCGTGGGCGACGTCGTGGTGCTGCCACCCGGCCGGCCCGCTGGATGTCTTGAAGCTGCCGCCGCCGAACAGCTTCGCCCGCTCGAGCGTCTCGCCGTCGCGCAGCGACGGGCTGCGCTCGAGCAGGCGATCCCGCTGCGCCGGTGTACGCACGACCGCGACCCAGCGCGTCGGCTGCAGCTTCAGCCGCTGCCGCAGATCGGGGTCGTCGCCGAACAGGAACTCGAGCATGCGCACCGCGCGCTCGTTCCACCGCACGCACTCGTCGGCCTCCAGCTGGCTGCCGGCGACCCACCACTGGCAGTTCGGGCCGCGGGCTCCCGACCACTGGAAGTCGACCTGCTTCAGCTCGGCCGGCAGCGCGGTCGGCGGCAGCGTCTCGACTTCGATCGCCAGTTCGGCGACTTCGCGCGCCTTGGCCAGGATCGCGCGCATGCGCTGCACGAACGCGATCTGCTCGGCGCTGCCGCGGAAGCCGTCGAACTCACCGTGGCCGAGCAGGTCGTGGACCGCCCTGTCTTCGGGCGTGAACACCAGCGAACGCTGCCAGTGGTAGGTGGCCCGCGCCGTGTCGCCGGCCGCGTGCAGCAGCGACCCGAAGTCGCGGTGCAGCCTGCCGACGCGCTTCTGGGTGCGCTCCCACGCGGTCTGCACCGACTTGCGCTGCGCCGGCGTCGCCGCGTCCGGCGGCGGCTTCGCGGCCGGGTCCACCTCCTGCCACTCGTCACCGACGCGCTTCCAGCCGAGCCCGGCGCGCGCCGCCGTGTGGTTCGGGTCGTAGTGGTCGAGCACCTGCTCGTAGGCGCGCCGCGCCGCCGACCCGACCTTGTAGGTCTCGGCAGAGCGCGCGAAGCCGACCAGGGCGCCGGCCACCTGTTGGCTCAGTTCGGCCTCGGTCTTCGGCGGCGGATCCTGCGCACCGAGGGCCGACACGAGTACCACGATTCCCACGCAACGACGGATCTCCATGCCCCGACAGGATACGGACCGGGCGCGCCACCGGAACAGCCGGAACACGGAGCCCGAGCAGCCCACGCCGACGCCGCTGCGAAGCCGCGCCGGCGCGCGCCGTTCAGAAGTCGCTGACGAACTGCCGCACCGCGTTGCTGGTCAGCAGGCCGCCCGGGTTCTGGCCGTTCGGCAGCGAGCCCGCGACCACCAGCGCCACGGCCTGCGCCGTCACTTCGAGCCCGTACGGCAGCCCCGCGGGGAACAGGAACGCGCCGGTCTCGGTCGCGGCGGTGAACGGCCCGACGCCGATCGTGATGTCGGTCGTCAGCACGTAGCCGCTGCAGCCGGGTGCGCCGAGCAGGCCGCCGAGGTCGACGCCGCCGGGGATCGGCGCGAAGCTCAGGAACACCACCGCGACGTAGAGCCCCGAGCCCGGGCCCGCCTCCGGGATGTCCGCCACCGTGTAGGTGACCAGCGAGCCCGTGCTCGGCGTCGACACCGGTGCCGGCGCGATCGCGAGCGACAGCGGCGGCACTTCGGGCACGAACGTCGCCGCCGGCAGGTCCGTCGCGAAGTCGAGCGGTCCGGCGTCCAGCGACGGCCCACCCGGCGAGAACCCGACCAGCGTGGTGTCGACGCGCCCGTCGACCGCGGCGCCGCCGATCGCGGTCACGTCGTCCCAGACCAGGCGCACGACGCCGTGGGTCGGACCCGGGTTCAGGTCGAACTGGAACTGGAACGTGCTCGGGTTCACGGCCGACAGCGGATGGCTCTCGACGCCGGCCCACGTGACCAGCAGCACGCCGGCCTGCTCCTCCCACCGGATCGCGCCGCCTTCGCCGACGGCGAAGTCGTGCCAGTGGTACCAGGCCGTCGTCGCCTCGGCGAGCAGGGTCGCGACGTCGGGCGCGCGCGAGTCCGGCACGTCCGGCAGCGCGAGCGGCGCCACCGCGACGATGCCGTTGCTGTGCACGGTCAGGGTCGACGTGGTGCCGCCCGGATACGGCACCGGCACGCTCGGTGCGATCGTCACCGCACCGTCGTCGATGCCGGCCAGGATCGTCGCCGCCCCCGGACTCGGTGGCACGAACGTGCCGCCGCCGAGCGTGACGACGTAGCTCGCACCCGACGGCACCAGCGTGATCGACTGGCCAGACAGCGCCGTGGCTGCCACGCCGGCGGTCGCGAACGACCGGTAGAACGAGTTCGACAGCGTGTAGCAGCCGCGGCCGAACGGCGTGTTGCTCGCCGGCAGCACCTCGGGCACGAACGTCGCCGTGACGTTCTTCGCGGCGTCCATGACCAACGCCAGCGGGTTCACGAGGCCAGTGGCGTCGCCGCTCCAGCCGGCGAACACGTGGCCGGCATCGGGCACCGCGGTCAGTTGCACGACACTGCCGTGCGGGTGGCTCGGCAGGTCGGGGCTGGCGACCACGCTGCCGGCGCCGGCGACGTTCACCGCCAGCGGGTAGCTGTTCAGCGTGAACAGGGCCGTGACCGCCTGGTCGGCGTCCATGACGATCGTCACCGGGTTCGTGGTGCCGCCGACGGCACCGCTCCAGCCGGCGAACGTCCAGCCGACGTCGGCGGTCGCGGTCAGCTCGACCAGCGTGCCGTGCGGGTAGTCGACGAGGTCGGGCACGCGTGCCACGGTGCCGCCGCCGACCACCGTGACCGCGAGCCGGCGCGGGGTCGGCACGAACGTCGCGGTGACCGTCTTGTCGCCGTCCATCAGCACCGCCAGCGGGTTCGTGGTACCGACCACGTCGCCGCTCCAGCCGACGAACGTGCGGTTCGCGTCCGGCGTCGCCGTCAGCAGCACGATGCTGCCGTCGAGGTAGAGCGGCAGGTCCGGCGCGCGCGCGACCGAGCCGCCGCCGACCGCGTTCGTGTCCAGCACGTAGGCGATCGGTGCCGCCGAGAACGCCGCCGTGATCACGGTGTCGGCGCCGACGACGACGGTCAGCGGGTTCGTGGTGCCGGTCGCGTCGCCGCTCCAGCCGTCGAACACGTGGCCCGGCGCCGGGGTCGCGGTCAGCACGACCGTACTGCCCGGGTAGTAGCTCGGCTGGTCCGGGGCCCGCGCGACCGTGCCGTTGCCGACCGTGTTGGTCGTCAGCGACGCACTCGCCGTGTCGAACACAACGTCGGCCCAGTAGTTCGCACTCTGGAACGTCGACGTCGGGAACTGCGGCGCCGCCGTGTAGGCGAAGACCCCGTTGGCGCCGTCCTGGCCATCGGCGAGGCCGTGCAGCACGCCGTTGTCGAGCGGCTGGGTGAACACGCCCAGCGTCGCGACGTAGTCGCCGGACGCCGCGAAGTACGAGACCACGTAGGTAGTGCCCGCCGTGATCGGCACCGGCGTGGCCAGGCCGACCTGCTGCCAGCCCGACGCGGTCTCGGCCGTGAACTCCTGCGCTGCCAGCAGCGCGCCGCCGTTGGTCCACAGGTGGCCCGTGTGCGTGCCGGTCGTGCCGGGCGCCTTGTAGAAGCGGAAGCCGGTCACGAAGCCGTCGACGTCGGCGCGGAAGCGCATGCCGAGTTCCATGCCGACCGTCGGCTGGCCGTCGTTGAAGCGCGGCCCGGCCGGCGCGTCGCCGGCGTCGAACAGCGTGAACGGCCCGAGCGGCGCCGCGCCGGTCGTGAACGACCACGACTCGTCGGCCGCGAGCGCGTTGCCGGACGGGTCCTGCACGCGCGGCGCGCTGGCGCCGCCGCGGACGACGACCGTGTAGGTCGCGTTCGGTGCCAGCCACGCCGTCGGTTCGACCGTGACCACGAGCGCGCCGGTCGTGTAGTCGACGACGGTCGGCACCGGCGCCGCGAAGGCGTCGAGCAGCGTGATCGTGGCACCGTTCACGGTGCTGGCGTCGAGCGCTTCGCTCCACGTGATCACGATCGGCGCGTTGGTCGGCACCGCGGTGGCGCCGGGTGCGGGCACCCGCGCCGTGATCACGGGCGGCGTCACGTCGGCTGTGTCGGGCACGAAGCGCACGTCGGCCCAGTAGTTGGCCTGCTGGAACGTCTGCGTCGGGAAGGCCGGCGTCGCCGTGTAGGCATAGACGCCGTTGGGGCCGTCCTGGCCGTCGGCGAGGCCGTGCACCAGGCCGTTGCCGGCCTGCTGCACGAAGTAACCGGGCGTGCCGACGTAGTCGCCCGAGGCGCTGTGGTAGGCGACCACGTAGGTCGTGCCCGCCACCACCGGCACCGGCGTCGTCAGCGCCAGTTCCTGCCAGCCCGACGCGGTCTCGGCCGTGAACGGCTGCCGCGCCAGCAGCGCGCCGGCGCCGGTGTAGAGGCTGCCGGTGTGCACGCCGGTCGCGCCGACCGGCTTGTAGTAGCGCAGCGCCGTCACGGTGCCGTCGACGTCGGCGCGGAACCGCATGCCGACTTCGATCGGCTGCCCGTCGTTGCCGACCGGCTGCACGGGGGCCGCCGCCGGCGGGAACACCGTGAAGCTAGGCGGCGCCGGCGCTTCGGTCGTGAACGTCCAGGTGACGTCGGCCGCGAGCGGGTTGCCGGCGACGTCGGCGACCCGCGGCGGACTCGCGCCGCCGTGCACGACGACCGTGTAGGTGGTCGAGAGCGCCAGCGGCGCGGCCGGCGTCAACAGAGCGGTCAGCGTGCCGTTGTCGTAGCCGACGGTCGCCGGCACCGGCAGCGCCAGCGGATCCAGCAGTTCGATCGTCGTCGCGTCGACGGACAACGCGTCCAGCGCCTCGCTGAACGTGATCGCGACCGCGGTCGCGACCGGCACGCCGGTCGCGTTCGGGGCCGGGACCCTGCCCGTCACCACCGGCGGCGTCACGTCGGGTCCGGTCGCGGTCACGAACACGACGTCCGCCCAGTAGTTGCTGCGGTTGAAGCCCTGGGTCGGGAACGCCGGCGCCGCGGTGTACAGGTAGAGGCCGTTGGTGCCGTCGAAGCCGTCGGCGAGGCCGTGCACGAGGCCGCTGCCGGTCATGGCCGTGAACCAGTTCGCAGTGCTGGCGTAGTCGCCCGACGCCGAGAAGTACGAGACCACGTAGGTCGTGCCGGCGGCCACCGGCACCGGCGCGGTCAGCGCCACCTCCTGCCAGCCCGACGCGGTTTCGCCGGTGAAGTCCTGCGTCGCCAGCAGCGCGCCGGCGCCGGTCCACAGATGGCCGGTGTGCAGGCCGGTCGCCCCGGCCGGCTTGTAGTAGCGCAACCGCGTGACGTAGCCGTCCTCGTCGACGCGGAAGCGCATGCCGAGCTCCATGCCGACCGTCGGTTGGTTGTCGTTGAACACGCCGGCCGCCGGCACGTCGGTGCGCGCAAACACGGTGTGCGTCTGCGCCGCCGTCGCCGCGGTCGCGAAGGTCCAGGCGACGTCGCCGGCCAGCGCGTTGCCGGCCAGGTCCTCGATGCGCGGGCTGCCCGGGTCGCCGCGCAGGATCGCGGTGTAGGTCGCCAGCGGCGCGAGCCACCCGTTCGGGACCAGCGTCGCCCGGTGCAGCACCGCGTCGTAGAACACGGTCGCCGGCACCGGCTGGTCGAGCGCGTCGCGCAGTTCGAACGTCGCCGCGGTCACGGTCGACGCAGCGAGCGCTTCGGCGAACGTCGCGGTCAGGATCGTGTCGATCGGCACGCCGATCGCGCCCGGCCCCGGCACGCGCGCGGTGACCGCGGGCGGCGTCGTGTCGGCGAACGCGTCGTCGAACACGACGTCCACCCAGTAGTTGTTGGCCTGGAACGTCTGCGTCGGGAACGCCCCGGTCGGCGTGTAGACGTAGACGCCGTTGCCGCCGTCGGTGCCGTTGGCGAGGCCGTGCACGAAGCCGTTGCCCCAGGCCTGCGAGAAGCCCGAGTTCGTCGCGACGTAGTCGCCCGACGCACTGAAGTAGGACACCACGTAGGTCGTGCCGGCGGTGACCGCGACCGGCGCCGGCAGCACGACCTGCTGCCAGCCCGACGCGGTCTCGCCGGTGAACACCTGCTCCGCCAGCAGCGCGCCCGCGGCGGTCCACAGGTGGCCGGTGCGCGTGCCAGTGGCGCCGACCGGCTTGTAGTAGCGCAGCGCGGTGACGTGGCCGTCGACGTCGGCGCGGAACTTCATGCCGAGTTCGATCGGCTGGCCGTCGTTGGCGACGCCGGTGGTCGGCGCCTGCGCGTTCGCGAACACCGTGCACGGGCAATCGGGCGCGGTGACGGTCAGCGTGATCACGTTGACGTCGCCCGGCGCGCCGGCCACCTCGAGGTTGCCGGTGTCGTCGAACGCGCGGCTCTTGACGACGAACGTGCCCTGCGCGCTCGGCGACCACAGGAACGTCCAGTTCGCGCCGCCGGCCGCCGGCAGCCACGTGGTCCCGCCGTCGGTCGAGACTTCGACGCCGGCGACGACGCCACCACCGGCGTCGGTGGCAACGCCCTGCACGATCACGGTGCTGCTCTGCGGCACCGAACCGCCGTCGATCGGCGCAGCGATCGCCGAACCCGGCGCCTGCGTGTCGCTCGAACCGGTCGCCGGCACGAGCCCCGCCTGCAGCGAGCCCGGCGCGACGCCCATGTCGGCGAACAGGTTCACGGTCGCCTGCTGCATGTCGGCGTTGGTCGCGACGGTCGCGAACGTGTGGAAGTCGTCGAGCCCCCACGACCACTGCATCGTGCCGGCGCCGAACACCAGCGCGCCGCTGTCGGCGCGGTACAGCGACAGGTGGTGCGTCAGGCCGCCGAGCACCGTGCGCGACAACTTGATGCGGCGCGGCGGGTAGAACGCCGCGAAGGCCGGCTGTTCGGGGTCCCATTCGGCGCCGAGCGACTGGTCCGACAGCTGCGCGGTCTGACCCGGCAGCAGCGACGCGACGCTGGTGTTGCGCCAGAACCGCAGGTCCTTGAAGTCGTCGGGCACCTCGATGATGCCGAACGAGCCCTGCCAGCTGATCTGGCCGGTCAGCGCGTTCTCGGGCAGGCACGCGTCGTTGGGCGCGTAGCCCGGCGCGCAACCGTCGCGCCACAGGCCGGTCCATTCGACCGACGGATCGCACTTCGTGCCGCAGCCGTTCTCGCCGAGCGAGCCCTCCTTGTAGCAGACCATCGTGCGCCACGGCGTCGCGGTGCCGTCGATGCTCGGCTCCCAGCGCACCTTCCAGTAGACCTCGTTGCCGCTGAAGAAGCCGAGGTGCACGCCGGCGTCGCGCGCGGCGGTCACGTGGTTCCGCATCTCGGCGGACCAGTACTCGTCGTGGCCGACCATGACGAACAGCTGGTGCTGCTGGATCAGGTTGCCGCGCCGCGCGGTGTCGACGCTGGTCGTGTAGGTGACGTCGTAGCCGTTGCGCTCGAGCCAGCGCAGCATCGCGTACTCGGCCTGGAACAGGTCGTCGCCGGGCGAGCCGTCGGCGTGGCGGATGTCGAGCGGCCGGTTGTAGCTGGCCTTCGTCGCGTGGTTGAAACCCGGCGCGGCCCCACCGGCCGGGTAGAGGCTGGCGCCGCCGTACAGGTTGTAGGCGTTCCAGGTCGAGTCGCTGGTCGACATCAGCACGTCGCTGGTGCTGGCGTCGTCGCGCACGACGAACAACACGTGGCTCCGGCCCGGCGTGGCGTCGTCGCGTGTCAGCAGCGCGTAGTAGACGCCGGACACCGCCGTCGGCGGCACGTCCCAGTGCGCCGACTCCGCCCAGTTGCCGCAGTCGGTCATCGCCGTCGCCGGGTCGAACAACGGCGCCGGCTGGGTCTGCGGCAAGGTCGCCGTGACGACGCCGGCGCCGACGAGCCGCGCGCCGTCGCCGCCGTACCAGCCGAGCCGGTAGACGTCGATGTGGTAGGCGGTCGCGTCGGTGTCGATCTTGAAGCGGACGGTCTCGCCCCGGTCGACGCTGAAGTCGGTCGCGAAGCCCTGGATGTGCGATGCGCCGGGCATCGGCTCGTACCAGACCGCCGCCGGCGTGCCGGGGTTCAGGTTCTCGAGCACGATCGGGTTCTGTGCCGGCAGCAGCGTGGCACAGGCGAACGCGAACAGACTGCACGACAGCGCCTCGAGGGCGGTCGGGTGGCGAGCAGCGACGAGCATGGGTTCCCCTTCGTTGGCGAGCGACAGCACCGGCGTGGCAACCGGGCGGCAGGCCGGACCCGCATCGGGTCCGGTGTGGCCGCCGCATGGTGCTGGGCCGCGGCCGATGTGGTCAAGGGGGGCTGCCGTGAAGGTTCGGTGTCCGCACACCCGGCGCGGCACCGCGCCAGCGCCCCGTGTCGGTCCCGGACCGCCGGCTGCGTCTTGCCTGCACCGGCCCAACTCCGCCGGCACCCGACGCTTCCGCCCCCAGACCCGCCCATGCTCCCCCGCCGCTCCAGCCTGCTCCTCTCGTCTGCTCTTCTGCTGCCTCTGCCCGCCGCCGCCCAGGAACTGCTCGCCATGAGCCACGGCGGCCAGGCCCTGGCGATCGACACGACCACCGGCACAGCGCGCGTGCTCGGCGCCTCGAACGTGCCGTTCTGCAACGCGATGGCCGTCGACGGCACGACCTACTACGCCACCGGCATCCGGGACGGCAGCACGCGGCTGTTCACCGTCGATCCGGTGTCCGCGACCGGCGGCCTGTCGCGTTCGCTCGGCAACATCGACGTGCGCGCGCTCGCCGACGGTCCGAACGACGACGAACTGTTGGCCGTGATCAACGGGCCCGGCGACGCCGATCGGCTGATGCGGATCCGCCCGTCGACCGGCGCGGTGTCGCCGGTCGGCCTGTTCCAGACCGGCATGACCGGCATCCAGGCGATGGTGCGCGACGGCTCGAACCTGCTGGCGTGGGACGTGCAGCTCGGCCTCGTGCGCATCAGCATGGCGCACGGCGCCGCGGTCGACCTGTTCCCCGGCGTCGGCACCAGCGGCGCGCACATCCAGTTCCTGACCTTCGACGAGCAGGGCCGCCTGCTCGGCGGCCAGGACCAGCTGTTCGAGATCGACCGGCTGACCGGCGTCGCGACGTTGATCCCGGGCAGTGCCTGCCTGAACGCGCGCGGCGGCGAACTGCGCCGCGGCACCGTGCGCTCGTTCGACCAGCCGTGCGGCGACGACGCGGTGCTGACCGCGACCAGCACCGCGGTGCCGGGCGACCCGGTCTTCTACGTCAGCACCGGCCACGCGCCGAACGCGTTCGTCGTGTTCCTGCTCGCCGAGCAGAAGCAGCAGACGCCCGTGCCCGGCACCAACTGCAAGCTCGGCATCAACGACGACGATCCGCTCTTCGGCACCGTCGCCAACGCCGCGGGTACGGTCAGCGTCGGCGTGAAGCTGCCCGACGTGCTCGGCTTCGAGCTGTTCGCGCAGTGCCTGTGCCAGCAGCCCGGCAGCGGAACGCCCTACATCACGAACGGCGTCCACGTGCGCGCCACGGACTGACGCGCGGTGGTGTCAGTCGAGGCCGCGCGGGCCACTGTCGGCCAGTGCCTCGAGGCGGTCCGCGCCGACGAACACGATCGCCCAGCCGTGCGCCGGCGCGGCCAGCGCCACCGTGGTCGACCGGCCGCGGTCGTCGACGACGTGCAGCCGCTGCTCGCCATGGCGCAGGTCGAGCGCCGCGCTGCGCACCGCGTGTGGGTCGCCGCCGAGGCTCGGGTCGACCCGGTCGCGCCGATCCGGCACGACCACCGTCGCGACCAGCCGGTTCGCGCCGTCGGCATCGATCGCATGCACCGCCACGGTGCGGGACGCTGCGGTGTGGTTCCAGACCTGGATCCCGGCGCCGGCCGCCACCGCAGACCGCGGTGGAGCGTCCGGCGGCGAACTGCAGGCGAGGTGGACGACGAGGGCGGTGAGGATCGCGAGGGCGGTGCGAGCGCGGCGCATCGACGCGTGGACGCGATGCGGGGGCGCCGGTTCCACAGCGGCACCTCGCGCCCGCGGACGACGCTGCGCCGTCGGGGGTCGGACACACGCGTGCCGGTAGACTCGGCAGCCATGTCGCTGCCCGCTCGCTGCATCGCCGCCCTGGCCGCGCTGTCCGCGGCCGCCTGCGGCTACCTGAAGGACCGCACGAACGACCTGCTGGACCCGTTCCGGGTCGACGTCGGCATCGAGTTCGGCCTCTACGCGGACGCGCGCGCCACGGACTTCGCGGCCGTGGGGCTCGGCGCGAAGGGCACGAGCGCCGGCAACATGGTCGGTGTGCACGGCCGCCACGCGGTGCGCTATGGCACGGCGGCCGTCGCCCTTGGCCCGTGGATCGTCGGCGACCGGATCGACGTGGAGCCCGCGCCGCTGGTCGGCGGCGCGTCGACCTGGGACCGGACGTACGACATCGTGCCGGGCCAGATGGTCGTGCTGCCCCAGTTGGGCGGCGAACACGCACCCGACTGGTCGCTCGAACGCCGCGGCTGGCGCGTCGCCGACGTCGGCGCGAACGCGACGGTCGGCCTGCTCGGCATCGGCATCGGCTTCAGCCCGGGCGAGTTCGTCGATCTGCTGCTCGGCCTCGTCGGCATCGACCCCGCCGGCGACGACGTGTTCGGGGCAGGGCGAGAGGCAGGGGCCGCAGCGGCAAACCCTACATCCGGAACACCGGCGCGCGCCAGTCCTCGATCGGCGCGTTGAGGCTGGCCGCCAGCGCCAGCGCCAGCGCCGCGCGCGTCTGCCGCGGATCGATCACCCCGTCGTCCCACAGCCGCGCGGTCGCGTAGAGCGGGTGGCCCTCGGTCTCGTACTTCTCGAGGATCGGCGCGCGCATCTTCTGTTCTTCCTCGGCCGCGAGTTTCTGGCCCTTCTCCTCGAGCTGGTCCTTCTTGACCTGCACCAGCACGCCGGCCGCCTGTTCGCCGCCCATCACCGAGATGCGCGAGTTCGGCCAGGTGAACAGGAGGCGCGGCTGGTAGGCGCGGCCGCACATGCCGTAGTTGCCGGCGCCGAACGAGCCGCCGATCAGCACCGTGAACTTCGGCACCGTCGTCGACGCGACCGCCTGCACCATCTTGGCGCCGTCCTTGGCGATGCCGCCGGTCTCGTACTTCTTGCCGACCATGAAGCCGGTGATGTTCTGCAGGAACAGCAGCGGCACCTTGCGCTGGCTG